>CAWJQM010000013.1:0-120668 GCA_963845095.1 uncultured delta proteobacterium | reverse complement strand
ATATTTAAGCTTAATTGGATTTTAAGGCCTGTTATAAGAGCATTGTACAACTGTCCCCATTTTTTTCACTGGGAAGGGTCGCCATAGAGGGAGAAAGGGGCCCAATAGAAAGGATGCGCGTAAAGGGCACCAGCCTTACCGTCGATGAGTTCAAGCTGCGCATGGCGAAGGCTCTCGGCGCGGGAGGCATCCCTATTTGCCCCCTGATGAGTGAATGTCCGTGTAACCAGTTGCTGCGCCGAAAGGCTCTCTACGGCCCAGTGTGTGGCGAGGGCGGAACGCGCCCCGGAAAAGAAGAAGGCCCGGACAAGACCAGAAAAAGCCTCCTGTGTCCTGCCATCGGACGAGGCGGTGTTGCAGGCCGAAAGCACAACCCAGTCGGCGTTGAGTTTGATCGTGAGGACGTCGTCGAGTTGGAGCAATGGCGACTCTCCGGGTGTGCCGGCTGCCATGGCTAGTGCAGGACGGGAAAGCCCGGGCAGATCGCCCGGCTTCAACCCGTGCGTCGCGAAGGAGATCACTCTCCGGGTGAACAGGTCCGTGCTGAGGGCCTCCTTCCGGGTGGCCTCGGCCCCGAACCGGACGTCCCTTTCAGGGTCTGCCCCGAGGGCCTTCGCTATGGAGAGAATCTCTTCCCGGGTCTCGGGCAATGGGGGCAGCATTCCGTAATCAAAGACCTGTTCAACCATCTGCAGGCCGCGACCCGGATTCCAGATTGTGCGCACCTTGCCGACCGCTGCCGGCGCGGAACCGCTCTTGAACAGGGGGTCGCCGAACCCGAAGAACGCCCACTGCGGCTTGGCCGGCCGACGGGTCTCCCGAAGCGCTCGGAACGCAGCGACCGTGGAGATCTGATTGAGGGCAGTCTCGCGCACGAGCCACCCCGCCTTCGCGATTTCGAAGGGGTTCTCAGGCGGCCTAATCATCAGGGCAGCGAAGGGCAGCTGCGCCAGTTCACTCGCCGTAGCGATCGTGACGACGCGTGGTGTACCCAGGGTAGCCCACACTGGTGCGAGCAGATCCTGGAACAGCCTGTGGCTGGATGCGGCATCGAAGGCAATGCCGGCAGGATCAGGGCTGCCCCCAAGATCCAGGGTCGTCCGCATCCGCGAAACCAGGTCGCGGATCTTCGGCAACCCGATTGCAGCAACGTGGAATGCTGGACTACCACCGGCAGATAGACCCCATACGAAAGTGTCGTGCTCGGTGGGATACACACTCACGAAAGCCTCACCCTTAGTCAGCAGCCCGGCGAGCTCACGGAGACTGGGCGGCTTTGGGTTCACCAAAGCCTGGTATTCCGGAAAGCGCCTTCCGATCTCACTCTGCATCTTGCCGCGCTCTCTTTCGATCGCGTCAATCTGTTCGCTCATTTGCTTCAACGCAGCCAGACGCGCCCCGGCGCGTTCACGTTCCGCGGCCGCTTCCTGGGCAAGCTTCTTCTCATCCTCTTTTGTAGCTTTCGCAGCTTTGCCCGCCTCCTGTCTTGCCTTCGCTTCTTGCAGGAGGCGCTGATGTGCTTCCATAGCCTGGTTGAGTAGCTTGAACGTTTCCCGGGCTCTCATTCGCTTTTCCTGCTCCCGGCGGACAAGGTCTCCGAGTTCCGGCGTCGATGCGCGCACCCGGGCCGCACTGTCGATGAGCGCTCGTTGAACTGTGCTCAGTTGCAGCCGGTCCGCCACCCGGAGGGCGAGGTCTACTAGTTCTTTATCGAGCTTGTCTCCTTCCTTGGTGTATCTTTCGCGCACCAGGTCCAGAAAACCGCGCATGGCCTGTGGCAAGTAGAAACCGCGAACTCCGGCCGGCTGGGCATCGCCGAAGGTACGCTCGGGCGCAAATACGTAGGCGAACACGGCCCGATAGTCCTCCAGGGCAGCGCGGACATCACCCTGCGCCTGAAGTACAAGGGCGCGCACTGCGCGTGCCTCTATGGTGAGCGGGTGTCTTTCTCCGAACCAGCGCTGGCGGTATCGGGCTGCGCCGTCAATCCGTTCACGAGCCTGAGCGAGTCTGCTGTTTTTCAGGTGCAGGAAGGCCTGCAGGATCGGGTTGTCGGCCATCCTGCGGGCCGACGGATCGAGCGCGGTTGCAGCACGCATCTCGGCGGCGAGTCGGTCGGCATCCTCCCAACGCTCCAGTCCAAAAAAGGCCTGCAGGAGGAGAGTCTGCGCGTAGACAATGCTCTGCGAGCTCTTGACTGCTGCGCTGCCACGAAAGACTGCCAAGGCTTCATTCGCGGCGGCGACGGTCTCGTCGAACTGGCGCTTGCCGAGCAGGGCCTGCGCTAGACAGGAATACCAGTAGCCCACGGTACTCCCTCCGGTGCGCTCTTCGGCTGCGAGTCGCAGCCCGAGACGTGCGAGCCCTTCGGCTTCCTCGTTACGGCCCTGCGCGAAATAGATCCTGATCGCAGTGCCCATCACGGTGTTACGCAGCCGGATGGCAGAGTCGTATTCCATGTCAGTCTGTGAGGAACCTGCAAGGGATCGGGCCCGCGCTACCTCGGCGTTGCTTGCTTCGATCGCCCGTCGTGCGGCAGCTAGCGCTCCCTCGGGATCGTCCTGAAACTGGAGCACCACTGCCCGCAGGCGTTCGGTGTAGATCGCCGTATAGGCAACCGCGTGCGGGCGACGCGTGTCGCGAAGTTCCTTACCTTCGGCCTCCGCCTGCTTCAACAAGGCTGCGGAACGTTCGCGGTTACCAAGGCTGACATGGTCGATGCCGAGCTGAACGGCGAAGGTAATACGCTGCAGGGGTGTCACGGAGGGGTGTTGCAAGAGAAACTCTCCCAACTCCAGCGCTTCCGTCTGGTTGCCGTGATTCCGCAACTCGCGCCACAGATAATTGACATAGGGCGAAACCTTGTCTGGCGCACCAGTTAGCGATACGAGCCGCCTCAGGGCATCGAGGCGACTCGCGGCATGCCCCACCGTGAAGGCCGCCCGCTCGCGGTGCATGTAGTAATCTACCTGCTGCTGATGCGTGGCGCTCGGCGTGAGCTCCTTTGAGAGGATTCGGCGTGCCTCAGCCTCGCTGAGACGGGGGCCGACTTCCTTGATTTCTTCGATTTCTTCGATTTCCTCGATTTCCTCCTGTGAATGCGTGGGAAGCGGAAAAGCAATGGCGAGACACACAAAGAGAAGAATAGTGATATATAGGCAATTCTTCGCTTTCGCCGGCGCGTGTGCCGCCTCAGGTGGATTTAACAAGAACTCCCAGCCCGCAGTGTGGCAAATAGTGACTTTGAGCTCCTCCGTCAGAGACGAGGTAATTCCATGTTGCTTCACGACGTCTTAACCTCCTTGGTCCGGTATAGGAATGGGACCCTCTGCGTTGGTAAAACCCATAACATCAGGAATTGCTTCTCAATCATAAAACTTCAGGACTTTCACCTGGGTTGCCTAATAGCCCAGGCTATATGGAGTTTGGGCTTCTCTTTAATCCTCATTGTTTCTTATTCAACTCACAAGGGTACGGGGGGAAGATATCCCCCCCGCGTATTAGAATAACTAGTGACCCATCGGTCTTCAACCATGCTATTTTTGCAGGTAGGGTTTTTTTATTGCTTCCATCATATCACCTCATTAATTAAATGATACCGTCACACTTATACTCATTGAAATGACATACTCTCCGACTTATTTGCTATATTAATGACATCTCTTGCTATCAACAAATGGGAAGCCTGCTTTAAAGGATCGAATAAGAATATTTCAGCTCAATTGGATTTTATGGTATATTACGGACATAGGAAAAAGGAGCTTGATATGCGCATTGTCATGGTTGCCGTAATGATTTTGCTTTGGCTTGCTGGGCCGGGTTGGGCCGATAAAGATTCCCAGGAAGGAACTAAAACGGTCGGACAGAGCATCCAGGAAGGTTCTAAAAAGGTAACTCAGGACTTTAAGGAACTGAGCAGGAATCTCAGGGAAACCAGTAAGGAAGAAGTAGAAAAATTTAAAAAAGATACAAAAGACGCCGGCCAGGAAGTAAAGAAGACCGGACATTCCATCAGAGATTGGTTTAAGGACACCGGGAAAAAGACCGGCGATATTTTCAAAGACCTGGGCCGCAACATCAAGAGGATTTTTAAAGGGGATAAATAGAAATATTATCGCCTTTAATAATATGGCAAACCAATCTTTTTAACAATATCTCACATTATTACGATATATTACGACAATTTGGTTTAGTAACCTCATCAGCTGCCTCTTCCAGGGGGAAATCCATTCTCCGCCGCCACAATAACATACCAAGATTAATGTACCAAACCGGCCACCACGCCATTGCTGCAACAGGGAAAAAATATTCACCCAGGATAGCTATCACAACCCCTATCGTTCCGATACAGGTCGTCACGCGATCCAATGTCCTTGAACTCCACAGCCCTACTCCCACCAAAGCCGCCGCAGCATAAGGAATGAGAAAGCTAAGCTCCCGAATGACGCGCCAACCGACAACCCAATCTATTGGCGCCTGGCCGGATTGCACGCAAACGCCGATCAAGGCCCGCGAAATTTCGTTTTCGAAAAAATCCAGAATGGGACCGGCTATTCCTAAAACCGAGACAATGTTTCCGTAAAAATGATTCTGCTTGCGAACCAGCAGCATTATGCCTACCCATCCGGTGATCCATCCCAGAACGAGTATGTTGTCCAGGGCAAAATATAACGGAAGAATTTTCAAGTATCGCTGAAAGAGGTCTGTCCCGGGAACCACTTGCCCTGTCAGTATCGCCTCGATCGGATCAATAAAGTCAAATAACCACCAAATTATGGCCAGAGAAAAAAACATCACCGCTGCTACCAGGAAACCTAACGCACTAACCTGCACAACCAATCGAGTTTTCATCCACCTAGCTCCCAACTAAACGAAATCAGGTTTGATCATCTTCTTCATCAAAATCCATATGAATATGAAGAAGTCATTACTTTTAAAACGAGATGCTGCAATGCACAGCACTTCAGATCACGAAAGATCATGTCCGTGGATTGCAATAAGTTATCCGTCTTTACTCCGAGCGTAAAGTGATTTACCGCAACTCTGCGACAAAGCTGCTGGATACCCACCCCGTTACACCGGTGGATAATTTCACATTCAACCACTTGCCGGATTCACCCAGATAATCGACCTGTGTCCCTTTTTTTAATGTTATAAGCGTCTTACTTTTAGTGTTGGGTTCAGATCTTATCTTTGCCGATTTGATGACAACCAGCGTCTTCACCACTGGCGCTGCTGATGGTGAATTTCCACTAATTTTATCATTTTGCGCTGCCGGGGGTGCTTTTTGATCTATTTCATCATTGCGGGAAGCCGGAGGTGAATTGTCGCTATTTTTGTCAATTTTGGGTTGGATCAAACTGATATATTCAGCCATTATATTGCCTAAATCGGACGATAAGGATCGATCTGTACCCCCGCCAGTCATTGTTGCAGCAAAGGGATTGTTGGCGGTGGAGAGTGCCTTTTCCCGCAATACTTTTCCGGTGGAGGCATCTATTAATTCTATCAGCAAACTCATTTCAGATCCGCCTGCCGCCGCCCCAAACCAAAAGCGAGCAGAACCGCTCACGATTCTAAGGCTGGTAATCCTCGTTTTGACGATGAGAGCATCAGTATATGTTGTCCCCGCATTTTCCGTTTCCACAGAACCAAAGACATTCTTTGATTTTATGCCTGCGATAGCGGTATTTTCACACTGTGCAACGACGCCGGGATAATCTGCTTCAATCGCCGGATCAACATGAAACTTCTTAAACACTATCTTTTTATATTTCTTCTCCAAAGGTGTTTCCGTGTTCGCAGGCGCGGGCGCATCAGACTTTACGGCCGAACCGCCTCCGCAGGCCGACAAAGCAAACAACAAGAAAATACCTGCACAAAATAAAGACAATTTCTTAAACCCGGTTTTCGATTTCATATCTTTATCTCCTTTATGCTTGATGAATAAGAACTGCTTTTCCTGGTGGATGCAAACAGGTTAAGGATCAGGTTGATGAGTTAATATGATAATCACAAATACCTTTTAACTGATGTCCTATCAACGGCGCAACTTTTATTCACCCGTTTCTTTTTACCGCTTGCAAAACCAGTGGATCCATCTTGGTCATGGCTGCCAACCTTTTGGCACCGGCAGATATTTCGCTGTTTACTATTGTTGTTTCCTCTGCGTTCTGTTTCTGGTTCAAAATTTTTGTGGGGTGGGAGACAACCTCTAGCACGGAGGCCCGTACCCTTGCATTTCCGAATAAGGTATTACCACCGGTCTCATGAACTTCCGGCGGACATCGATGAGCCTCTCCCCTCTTATCTCAATTTCATCAAGGCTGCCCGGTGTCATACCCGCCTTCCAGGCCCAGACGAAGGTAGAGATCTCCTCGGGCGCAAAACCCATAACCGAGGCTCCGACCATGTCCGCTGCCAATGGGTTCGTGCCGGCAATAATGAGATCCATCTTCACCAGATGCCCTCCCATGCTTGCCGACGGTCCCTGCCCCTCCATGGCCATGGAGGCATCAATGACGACGAGGCCCAACTTATTGGCCCTGACCATGTCCACTACGGCTGACGCCGTTCCCGACTTTTCGATCTTTGCAGCTTCGGCATGGACGGCAGAGCGAACAGTCCCGTAGACCTGGCCGGGGTAGACGCCAATGAGGTTCTTCATCCCCAGCGTCACTGTCGCCAGGCCATGTGTTTTCATCATCGGTACAGAACAGAGGAGGTCGGTCTCAGCCAGAGTGTGGTGGATGCTGATCTCCTTGAAGACAAAGCCGTCGGGTGTCTTGACCGTTATCATCTCGCCGGTATGGAGATTGATTAGGGGAACTTTGAGGTCACTGGCAAGTTCCGTATACTCCAGCGCGTCAAAAACGCTCTGCTGAAGGGTATCCAACATTGCCCTGTCCGTAGTCCGACAGACACCTCCCCTAACCTCAGGACGCATATTCTGATAGGATGCTGCCGATCCCTCACCGATGGATACGTCTTTGCCCGCATCTTTCATCAATCGGGCCAGGGCTTTGACAACCGATGGTTTTGTCACATCGGTAGTTGCGAAACTAACGAGGTTGGGCTTGAGCATGACCCGCTCTTTTCCCGCTGTCAGTGTCCTAACACCCCCGAGCAAGTCTATCGCCTTCTGTACCGCGTAATCGACTTTATCGTTCTTGATGGCCACAACGCTCACGACCGGTCTTTCCAGAGCATATAACAAACGTGGAAACGCGACCGAAGCTAAGGTGCTTCCTACTCCGAAAGCCGCGCCTCCGGCGGCAACCGACTTGATGAACTCGCGTCTGGTCACGTTCTTCATTGTTGCCTCCATTCAAGCTTGCTGATACGGATCGACATTTGGGCCAGAGTATTCTTTCCAGGGTTGACTACTTCTGGTTACCGTACCACTTCCAGTGACCGTTTTCTTTGATTATCTGTCTATCACCCAGCGGGGTTTCGGGCCAAGGGGCACCGCTCTTGAGCCTTCCAGCAGGGAATCCCGTCAGATACGCCTTATTCCCCTGTGGCTCAAATATAGTGATTGTTGTTTTCCCTGACTCAATACCTGCCTTAAGAGGCGAATAGGGAGAGTAAAGATAGAATTGTTTCAAGCCCGCCTTTTTCATCCCGTTGTTGAGATATCGATCCGATACATGGCTCATGATCTTGTCTATGTCGCCGCCAATCAAGGCTTTCAATGATTCGTCGATAAACGCCTGCACATCGGCAGGCAGTTTCACAGGTTCCTGTTTCCCTTGCTGCACCTTCAGGGAATAGGCGATTTTTTTCAAATTATCCCCGGTCACCCCCTGGTCGTTGTAAAGGCTGACCCATATCCACATACTGTCTCTTTTTGTCGCCAGAAGAAAGGTGTTGGTCCTGGGACCGTTGGGCCAGACCCATTCGATCTCCGCTTCCTGCGCCGGCGTTCCATCCTGCAAATTGGCTGGCCTGTCGTAGAGTATCTTGACGTCCTTGCCAATCCTGCCCAAAATCCCCGCGAGCATACCGGACGAACCATCTATATCCGCAGGATTGGGAAAGGCGTTTATCACCAGCGCCGGAGAATGGGATGATCCCGGTGCCGCAACATGGTACAAGACGCCCGGCATTAAGGGCTGTTCCTCCCAATCCTGGGGATAGGAGACTGTGAACGGCGGCCATCCGTTTACATAGAGCCCGGGCGTTGGGGCCACAAAAGTAGGCCTTGTCTCCATTATGTTACCTTGGGCCGCCGCGGGAGTCGCAAGTCCCCAGAGCGCCAGGCTGATCATAATCAGAGCTGCTGCAACTTTGGTTCTCATAGTTCCTCCATGTTGTCGCAATGGTATAGATTTCCCGTCTATCTTTGGAAACAGGCCAATTTGTCCGGGCGGTTCATGTGTCTTCCTTCAAGTGAACGACCCTGATATTTTACCATGTGCTGAGCTGGTATTCCTTCATTGTATAATTATTTCCGGTTGAAATGTTGCGTAAATTGGGCAAATAAGAAAAATAACGGTTCCGGAAATACGGCTTACCAACTATCTATTCACCCCTATGCCTTTTCCAGGATATCAATGCCCAGAGAAGCCTCCTCCGCACCGATGACCCCGCCGCCGTTGATGTGCATCCCGATCTTTGCGCCTTTCACCTGACGCTGTCCTGCACGCCCCCGCAGTTGTGTGGCCAGTTCGTAAATCTGGGCAATACCGGTACAGCCGACGGGATGACCCCGGGAAATCAGTCCGCCGCTCACATTTGTAGGAAGCTCGCCTCCCAGGGATGTGGCTCCGGAAGAGCAGTATTCCCCGGCGTGCTCCGGTTTACAAAACCCCGCCTGTGAGGTCTGATAGATTTCACCATAGGTGGTTGCATCATGAACTTCGAGAAGATCGATGTCTTTGGGTGTTAAGCCGGACTGGCGAAAAGCGAGTTCCGCCCCTCGTCCGGAAATGTCCTGATCATAAATATCACGGTCCCTGCCGGAAACCAGAATCGCAGCCCGGATAAGCAGTGGATCTTTGATAGCGGGATGTTCCTTTATATATTTTTCTGAGCAGACGATAGCGGCGGCGCAGCCTTCGCCTGTGGGGGCGCACATGGAACGGGTCAGGGGATAGGTGACGAGTTTATCCGCCATGACTTCTTCCCAGGTCATATCTTTCCGGTACTGGGCCTTGGGGTTCATGGTGCTGTGATGATGGGTTTTAGCGCAAATCCTGGCCAGCTGCTCCTGGGTATAACCATATTTCTTCATACCCTGCAGGGCCTTAACGGCATAGTAATCCATGAAAGGGCTTCGATCGCCTCCAACCGTCGTCTCCTCAAGAGGTATGCCCAACAGCTCCGATTTATCATGACGCCAATGCTCGATGTACTGGTCTTTACGGTCCTGCTCACATCCCATCCAGAATGAGGCCAGGCCCATGAAGGGAATCGCCGCCTTAATTTCGGGAAATTTATCCAGAGTCGTCAGATCGGGAAGCATCTTTTCGATGCCGATGGCCAAACCTACATCCGATACACCGGCCAGGATATGATTGACCGCCTGGTTGAAAGCCGTGGTCGCCGTTGCGCAGGCGTTTTCTACATTGACGACGGGCATCTTTTCAAATTTGAGGCGGCGGAGCACCACCTGGCCGCGAACGCAGTGTTGACTGGTCAGCATGCCTTGAGCGCAGCTTCCGTACCAGATGCCCCCGATGGTGTTTTTATCACCCTCGTAACTGAGACCTGCATCCTCCATGGCTTCCCGGATAGCCTCCTCGCACATGGATTCATATGATCCCGCTGTTTTGACGATCGGAGTCATGCCCACTCCGATGATATATACTTTTTCTTTCATTAGTTCCTCCGGTAATTCGTTATGAATAAACTGGTTGTTGCTGCTTTTTTTACAGATCGTCTGTCGTTTACCCATGAACCTTTATTTAGGTGCCATGCGGAGCGCCCCGTCCAGTCGGATGACCTCGCCGTTTAAATAAGGATTCAAAATTATCTGCTGTATGAGCAGGCCGAATTCCTCCGGCTCACCGATTCTTTTGGGAAAAGGCACCGAATTGTTCAGGGCCTGTAGAGCCTCCTTGGGCAGCATGGCCAAAAGCGGTGTATTGAAAAGTCCCGGAGCGACAGTGACGACACGAATCCCCAGACCGGAAAGATCCCGGGCCATGGGCAGCGTCATGCCCACAACAGCGCTTTTGGAGGCGGCGTAGGCGACCTGCCCAATCTGGCCGTCAAAGGCCGCCGTGCTGGATACATTAACGATTACCCCTCTTTCACCATTTTTATTCGCTTCATTTGTGCTCATGGCAAAGGCGGCTTTGCTGGCTACGTTGAAAGTGCCCAGAAGATTGAGGCGAAGTATCTGTTCAAAAATGGGCAGGGAATGGGGTCCGTTTTTAGAGACGGTTCGTTCGACCCAGCCGGTTCCGGCGGCATTAACACAGAAATGAATGCCGCCAAATTGATCTTTTGCTTTGGCGATGCTGTCATTCACGCTTTCTTCTTTGGTAACATCCGTCATGCAAAAGAGGACGCTCTTGCCCAACTCGGCAGCCAGCGCTTTACCCTTGTCCTGCTGGACATCGAAGATGACTGCATTCCCTCCATCCTTGACAATTTGCCTTACCGCCGCCGCCCCCAGGCCGGAAGCGCCCCCTGTAATCAGTGCAGTATGTTGCGCAATCTCCATGGAATCCTCCTTAAATTTATTTGACCATTTAGAACAAATGGAAATGTGATCAAAACAGTTTTTTCAGGACACCTTTTGTTGTTTTCGCGCTCTTAGAAAGACCGGATAAGGACAAATCTCAATGTTTAACCGATAGTTGAAATATAGTCCTTCCGTTTAAGACCCATGCCGGGCCGGAATACTGAACGTGTCTCCAACCGTAAACGTTTACTGCCTAATATTTTGAAAATTATCGGGAACAATTCCTTTTTGAGTGGAAAGTATACAAAGAGTAATCTTGAACGTCAAGGAAAGATCGACAGGATCGACAGGAAAGATCGACTGTAAATCAGCACATCAGAATGATCCATCGGAAGTGGCTTTTTTATGAATATTATTCATGCAAAATCTTACATATGGGCGGGTCAAAATAAATGTCCATCGTGCGTCAACTTTTCATGCCTATGGACAGATGCGTTTGAAGTCTTTGAATATCCTTTAATAAATATTCAGATTTATTGTTCAATTACTCATACTGACTGCCATTTTGCTTCAATTTATTTTATTGACTTTTCCAATTTCCGGAATTATTTTGTTTCTAAAGAGTGAAGTTCTCACAAAACGTTCACCAGCCAGCCAACCTTTTCTGATTAATGTTTAACATAAGGGTTTTTAATCATGAAAAGAGAATTGACCATTATCGGTATCATTCCGCAATATCCGAAGCATTCACAGCAAAATATATACGCCAAGATAAAAATGCCTCCGGTGGGTATCCTGTCTGTTTTGAGCCAGATCAATCATCATCCCCGTTTGAAAGAAGTTTATGCGATTGATGAAAATAATTATAACGGGCCGCAGGATTTAATGGGGCAGCCGGACCATGCTTTTTTACAGGCAAAGCAACCCGCCCGACTGGCTTTGTTTTATGGCGGTATGAGTAATTCGATCCCCCGCTTATATGCAGTAGCCGCACAATACAAAGACTATGGAGCCATAACCATTGCCGGCGGCAGCCATGTGGATGCTTTGCCGCAGGAAGCGCTCCGATCAGGCGTTGATATTGTCGTTCATGGTGAAGGCGAAGAAACCATCCTGGAATTGCTGGAAGTATTAATATCCGACAGCAGCGTTTTGTTGAACCGAACCGGATTGGCTCAAGTAAAAGGCATCAGTTTTCTGGACGACACCGGAGCGTATGTTTTTACCGGCAAACGCACGCCGATTAATGATCTTAATGAATTAATCGATCCCGACCTGACTTTAATCAAATTCCTGAAAAAAAAATGGAGTTATATTCCACTCAACCGTGGACGCGGCTGCAACTGGAATTGCGAATTCTGTGTCGTCAACAAGAGATATGGAAAATATAAATGCACTTCGGCTGATACAACCCTGCGGCAGCTGATTAAATATACTGACCTGGGTTACAATAAATTCTTTTTTACCGATGATAATTTCGCGCAGAATCCCGCCGATGCTATTGCTCTGTGCAGAAAGATCGGTGATTATAAAAGGCAGTTCCTGAAGAAACTTAATCTCATTGTTCAGGTGCGTTCCGAAGTTGCGGAAAACGACGAATTGATTGAGGCCATGCGCTATGCCGGTGTTTCCATGCTGGCCATCGGTTACGAAAGTCCGATCAACGAAGAACTGCTCGCGATGCGCAAGGGCGTAACGGCGGAAAAATTAATTGCCCGTTCCAAAAAACTATCCGACTATTTTTATCTGCACGGCATGTTCATTTTCGGCTATCCATTAAACAAGAACGCGCCGCGAAGCTCTTTTTACACCATCAAACAGCGGGCTGAATTTTACAAAGAGTTTTTTAAAAAATCAGGCATAGACACCATCCAGGTGCTGAATGCAGTCCCGCTTCCCGGTTCCGAACTCCGAGCAAGGCTGGAGAGCGAAGGCCGCCTCCTTCCTCTTTCGCTGGTTGGCTGGGATAAATATGATGGACTTTTTCTTTGCTACGATCCCCGACCGGACGGGCTGGATGCATTTGATCTGCAAAACATGCCCACCCTGCTGATGAAGAAAATGTATCTGGGCGGATTCATAAGAAGGAATTTAAATTACGGCAATTGGCTCAACTGGGCGTACATTGCCACCATTGGATTTCCCATTCAGATTGTGGAGTTTTATGTCCGGCGGTTTATGCGTAATTTGCTGGAAAAACAAAAAGCAAGAAAACAAATGCGTAATGTTTGGACATTGCATGCAGTTTTCACCGTCCCGCTGGCGAATGCCTGGGGAGATGTAAAAAAAATATGGAGAAATTTGTTTGTCAAGACATACGCGGGAGCAATCGTTAACCGGTGGTTTAAAATTTACCGCGAAAGCGACTTTAACAGCAAACTCCAACGAATCTTTACAGATAATAAGACAACAAAATAATATGAATGCTGCATCTGTTGCCCTAATTTAAATACCCCGCCATTTCCACCACTGTCAAAAGCAACCTCAAGCATTTATCCGCCACAGGCCGCCGCGCCATACATTAAATATTCGGATCGTTATTCCGAATATTCAATGATCTGTTTTGAATCTGAAGTGGCCGATATCGCGAGGCATAATCACCAGGACAGGCAACTTACCTTCAGTCACAAATGGGCATAAAATATATATTGTTTACTCAGTTGTGCGCCGATAGTGGTCAATTTTCAATGACTATTGACAAAATAGGTGAAACATATAAAGTGCTGTTGCATTATCGCAATGGAGAGGGACGAATATTTGGTTTCAATAAATCATGCCAATACGTACAATTTCCTCCCAGTGGATATGGTTTTATAATTATTAATAAAAACGACTCTTACGAAGGCTATATTAGCTCTGATTAATGTAGTGATAAAGTTATCTGCATGTAATTATCCGGTGCAATAACCACATGAAATATAAAATTTGATTAATATAAAATATCTCCAAAGGTTGACAATAGTTGATCTCTTTATTATCGATGATTTCGGCCTAAATTCTCTTGCTGATACTGAAAAAAAGACCTCATGGATAGTATGAAAGATTGTTACATGGCCGGTTCAACCACGGGAAGGTGATATTTAAGGGCAGTAATAATCATGAAGCAATTTGACGAAAGAGATACTATGTTTTCCCGGATTGGCCTGATCAAAGGAACTCAGGAAATATAATGATTATTACTCTAAGCATCCTGAACTTCAGGAAATAGACGATAGTGTCAGAAAATCTTCTATAAATATGATGGCAAAAATATTTGGTGTTGAACCTGCAAAGCTAAAGATTACACAGAAAATAATGGCAATGTTGCAGAAGCTTATGAATGTCGTTTCGTCACTGAAACTTAAAAAAATACAAATGGACGCATCAGATATGCCTATTATGTTTGCCAGTATGACAGATGATGAGATAATCAGTGACTATAATACAATAAGCAAGCCCGCTTTGATAACGGCCAGGGCGGCGAACAATGCTGCCTATAAACAAAAGGTTTCTAAGCATAAGGTAAAAAATGATTCAAAGAAACTCACTCGTATTATTAAGGAACTGGCATTAATTTATGGAGCAGATGCAGTAGGTATCGCGAAAGTTGCAAAACAGCATCACTATTCTCATAGAGGAGATATGTATGGAATGGGTGTGAATTATGGGAATCGAATTAATCTATCATATCAATATGCAATTGTTGTGGCATCAGAATTGAATAAAGAAATGATTAACAGGGCGCCGGAATCAGATGTATGGAAGGCCGCAATGCTGGGTAATGCAAAGTGCGCTACCGTAACTGCAGAATTGGCATTATACATTAAGTCCTTAGGATATGAGGCACAGACAGATAATTTCTTTGAGTATTATTCTCCAATGACACCACTTGCTGCTGCCGCCGGCATCGGCCAGATTGGGCGATGCAACTGTGTAATCAGCAAGAAATACGGCAATCGGCTTAAAATAGGTGCTGTGCTAACCAACCTATCTTTAATAGAAGATGGGCCTATTGATTTCGGTATAGTCGAATTTTGTCAAGTCTGTCTTAAATGTGCACACGATTGTCCTGCAAAAGCTATTAGTTTTAAAGAACCGGAGTTATTTAATGGAATATTACAATGGAAACACAATGACACAAAATGTATGGAGACATGGATGCAGATGGAAACTGGTTGTGGAATTTGCATGGCCAGTTGTCCTTTCTCACAGGGTGTTGACCCGGATCTGATCAAAGAATTAAAGGGAACAAAGAGATAATATTGGTATGAATATCTTGAGTTTGGCAGTAGCGATAACAAATATTATACATACAACGGAACAACTTACGGTGCTTATTGCATTGCACTTACAGCATTTCCTCATTGATATTTAGCATTGTTCAAACCTCACCAGAGATCACGAAAAATCATACCAAAAGATAGCAATAGGGTAGCAACGGAAAAAAGAAAGGGATTAGACAATTTATCTAACCCCTTGATTTATTGGTGCCTGGGGCGGGAATTGAACCCGCACAGCCTCAAGGACCGAGGGATTTTAAGTCCCTTGCGTCTACCAATTCCGCCACCCAGGCAAAGATTGAATGTTGAGGAAACGCTCCGGCTTATATTATTTTTAGTGATTGCTGTCAAGAATTTGATAAATTGATTTGCTTCTTGAAGATATGACGGCTTGTATGTTAAGCAAAATCAACCAAAAAGAAAGGCATCTCTTCCATGCAGGAAACTGACATCCTTATTACCGGCGGCAGGACACTCCTCCTTAACTCCACCAATGCCGCACCGGATCGATCGGCCATCGCCATCAAGGGCAGTGATATAATTGACATCGGTCCGGCTGCAGAATTAGCAAAAAAGTATCAAGCAAAAAAAACTATTAATGCCGAAAATTCCCTGGTTATGCCCGGTTTTGTTAACTGCCACACTCATGCCGCCATGACCTGTTTCCGCGGCATGGCCGATGATCTGGAACTGATGGATTGGCTGAATAATTATATTTTTCCGGCTGAAGCGAAAAATGTCAACAAGGAACTGGCTTACTGGGGAACGCTTCTCGCCGCCGCCGAAATGATTAAATCGGGCACCACTACTTTCTGCGATATGTATATTTTTGAAGATGAAACGGCCCGGGCGGCAAAACAGGCCGGGCTCCGCTGCCTGGTGGGTGAAGTTCTTTTTGATTTTCCTTCGCCGAATGTTAAATCTCCTGCTGAAGGTCTGGATTACACCCGGATGCTGATCGAAAAATGGCAGAACGATCCCCTGGTTAACATTATCGTGGAACCTCATGCTTTATACACCTGTTCCCCTGCCCTGCTTACGGCTGCCGGTAAACTGGCTGACGATTATTCCGTGCCGCTGGGCATTCATTTACTGGAAAATCAGGCGGAAAAAAACCAGCTGCAGCAAAAATTGGGCAAAGGAGCTGTTTCATTTTTAAAAGAAATAAACTATCTCCACGAGCGGCTGATTGCTTTTCACTGTGTCTGCTTGTCCGAAGATGATCTGCGCCTTTTTGCCGAATACGGCTGCAAAGTTTCGCACAATCCCGTCAGCAACATGAAACTGGCCAGCGGGATAGCGCCTGTGCCGGACATGCTCAAAGCCGGCATTACGGTCGGTTTGGGCACTGACGGATGCGCCAGCAATAACACTCTGGACATGTTTAAGGATATGTCCACCGCCGCCCTGCTGCACAAAGCGGCGAGGCTTGATCCGACAGTCATGGATGCCCGGACTGTTGTGCGGATGGCAACAATAGAAGGCGCCATGGCTCTGGGAATGGAAAATATCATCGGCTCGCTGGAAGTCGGCAAAAAAGCCGATATCATTATTATCGGATTGAACAAGCCGCACCTGACTCCTCTTTATAACGAATATTCGCATCTTGTTTATGCCGCCGGCGGTGCTGATGTCGATACAACAATAATTAATGGCCGGGTTGTTATGGAAAACCGGCAGCTCTTAACAATTGATGAAAATGAAATCATGCAAAAAGTAAGAGAAATTGCCGTCAATATCAAAAAAAGCTTTCAAAGCTGAAGGAGCTTGTGAAAATTATGAATCTTAAAACAAATTATTTTTCATTGTGGGCATCAATAGCCATTGTTTTGTCTTTTTCTTTTGCCGCCCATGCCGCCGTTAAGGAAGTTACCTTTTTCCCCAATACGGCCAAAGTAATGGAGACGGCAAAGGTTATTCCGCAATGCCCCAATAATGATAAATGCCGCGCCGTTTTAACTCTGCCGCCGCAGGCCGATCCGGAATCGCTTCTTGTAGCACTGCCTGCCAACAGCCGGATTAAAATCGATGATATCCAGGTAAAAGCAATCACCCGCCAGGATGAAGCCCGCATTGCCGAGCTGCGCAAACAAATAAGTAAGTTGAAGGGCGACCGCAAAGACCTTCAGGCGAAATTGCAGGCGCTGGAGGTGCAACTGCAGTTCTGGCAGATGCAAACAAAAGCCAAGACCAAGAATGTTGCCGAGGCCGATACTTTAGCCGCGGCTATCGGCAGAAATGTCAGAAAGTCCAGCCAGGAGAAGTTCGGCATCGAAACCGAGGTGGAGAAGATTGATAAGCAGCTCAAAGAACTCCAGGACAGCCTGAATCGGGCCGCCGGCAGCAAAGAAACAGCCTGGGAAGCAACGCTGACCTTCTCCATTCTCAGCCCCACGGAAATCGTTCTTTCCTATAATTACAATCTGGGTGGCTGCGGCTGGCTGCCGCTTTACCGGATCGAAGCACTGCCCGCCGAAAACAAAGTCGCCTTTTCCTGGGAGGCGCAATTATGGCAGTCTTCCGGCATGGATTGGAAACAGGTGCAAATAAATTTAGCCACTCTGCAGCCTGCCCTGACTGTAATACCTCCCGATTTGCCGGACTGGATAATCAAGCAGCGACCCCGTCGTCTTTCCAAAGCAGTGCAGAGTGAAAATATGCTGGCAGCTAGGTCAATGGAGCAAAAAGCGGCCGCTCCTGAGGAAAGTTCAGGATTCTGCCGTGGAGTCTGTTAAAACCACTTACTCGGTTTGGTCTGTCGGCAAGAAAGACATTCCTGCCGGCAGTCGGCAGCGGATCAAAATTAAGGAAGAGAACTGGCCGGCCGAGTTCCTTTTTCTGGCCCGCCCGAGCCTGGGCCAGCAGGCTTTCGTCCGCGCTCAGATCAAACTGGCCACTCCCGTGGAAATACCTTCCGGCGAGGCCTTATTGCTGATTGACGGTGCGGTCTTAGGTAAGCGGAATTTTGCCTTTGCCGGATCAGAAGGATCACTCTATTTCGGAACAAGTCCCTTTGATTTCGGTGGTAAGCTCCACCCTGACCGACAAAGCCGGCGCCAAAACGGTTTTCCAGAACAAACAGACGCAGCTCTGGCAATGGTCAATCGAAGCCAGGAATACCGGCGGCAGCAATATCAAATTAAGGATTGAAGAGCCGGTGCCGCAGCCCCGCGATGAAAGAATCCGCCTGACCTTCAGGCAGAATCCGGAGCCGGTGGAAAAAGATCACGCTAAATTTGTCTGGGTTGTCGAGGTGCCCGCCCGGCAGAAAGTAACCATTGAAAACAAAATCGAACTGGAAGCACCAAAAGACATGGATCTGGATTTAGGATGGCGGCGCTGAATTTAGTAGGAGAACTTTGCTAAACGTATTTATGTCTCTTTGAGAGGTAAAGCGACAGCGTGCCCGGCTAATGGCTGGGCGGCAATCTCTTTAATATTAATGCCCTTATGAGATTGCTTCATCCCGCTGCAGCGGGGTTCGCAATGACTGGTTTCTTGTGTTTATTGCTGGTTTTTAAAACTGTTTTTTCAATTTGGTAATCTGGGATTAGATATTTCAGGGGGAGTTTGTTTGCCTTCCATCAGTCAGTTCATTTCACGGATAAAAAATAATATCCCCAAGACTATGGCGGTGGATCAATATTCTATCAGCCGGGCTCTGGCCGCCATCGAACAAAAAAGAACCGTCGACGGGGCTGCCGTCTCCTTTAAAAAATTACTTTCGCTGCAGAAAAAAGTGAATTCTTCGCTGCAGCGTTATGATCGACGGGCCCAGAGCATTCCGCTTCTGCGTTTTCCCCAGGATTTGCCTATAGCGGCAAAGAAAAATGAAATTATTGCGGCAATCGAGAAAAGCAGGGTCGTAATCATCACCGGGGAAACCGGCTCCGGCAAGACAACGCAAATCCCCAAAATGTGCCTGGCGGCAGGCCGCGGCATGCGCGGGATGATCGGGCTTACGCAGCCCAGACGGATTGCCGCCACCAGCATGGCCCAGCGCATTGCCGAAGAAGTTGGCGAGCCCTGCGGTAAATCGATTGCCTATAAAATACGGTTTGAAGAAAAGGCATCGGCCGAACCGCTCATCAAAGTAATGACGGACGGAATTCTGCTGGCGGAAACGGTCAGCGACCCGCTCCTGCTTTCTTACGACACGATTATTGTTGATGAAGCCCATGAACGAAGCCTCAACATTGATTTTATCCTGGGATTTTTGCGGACACTGCTGGATAAGCGCACTGATTTAAAACTCATCATCACCTCGGCGACTATTGACACGGCTAAATTCTCCGAGGCCTTCTCGCAGGCGCCGGTGATCGAAGTTTCCGGCCGGATGTTCCCCGTAGAAGTCCGCTATCAACCGATCGATCCTGTGGCTGAAGAAAAAGGCGAAGCGACTTATGTCGATGAGGCTATTGCCTGCGTGGAAAGATTGCAGCAGGAAAGACGCTATGATGACATCCTGATTTTCCTGCCTACCGAGCAGGATATCCGGGAAACCTGCGAACGTTTATCCAAAAGATGCTCCGGGCTGGTCCTGCCTTTGTATGCGCGGCTCTCGGGCAGCCGGCAAAAACTTGTGTTTGACAAGATCGACCGGCAGAAAATAATCGTGGCCACGAATATTGCCGAAACTTCTCTGACCATCCCCGGCATTAAATATGTGATTGATTCGGGGCTGGCCCGCCAGTTGGAATATAATCCCCGCAGCCAGACAACCGGCCTGCCGATAAAACCGATTTCCCGCAGCAGCGCCGAACAGCGCAAAGGCCGTTGCGGACGAGTGCAAAACGGCATTTGTATTCGCCTTTACTCCGCCGAGGAATATTCTGAGCGCCAGCTTTACACCGCGCCGGAAATAATGCGCTCCAATCTGGCCGGCGTTGTTTTGCGGATGCTTTCGCTCAACCTGGGCTCGGTGCACAGCTTTCCCTTTATTGATCGCCCTCAACCCAAAAGCATCCGGGACGGCCTGGATATTCTGGACGATTTGGGGGCAATTGAAAAGATTTCCGCTGAAGAGGAGACCGGTTCTTACAGGCTGACCGCCATCGGCAAGTCTATGGCGGCACTGCCGCTCGATCCGCGCATTTCCCGCATCTTGATTGCAGCGCAAAAGGAAGGATGCGCCAATGAAGTCGCCATAATCGCTGCGGCTTTGAGCATCCAGGACCCCCGCGAGCGCCCCTATGAGAAAGCCGACCAGGCCGCCAAAGCGCATGCCCTTTTTCAGCATCCCGAATCGGATTTTCTGACTTATCTGAACATCTGGAATCATTATCACGATATCTGGGAAAGATTGCAGACCCAAAACAAGCTGCGCAAATTCTGCCATGAGCATTTTCTTTCCTATAAAAGGATGATTGAGTGGCGGGACATCTATCAGCAGATAATCAGCATTATTTCCGGAGACAACATTCCGGCAAAAACAAAGAAACACGTCAAGATAGAAATCGACCAGATTCTTTATGATAAAATTCATAAATGCATCCTCAGCGGTTATTTATCCCATATCGCCCTGAAGAAGGAGAAAAACTTCTACCTGGCCGCGAAAAGCCGGGAGGTAATGATTTATCCGGGCTCCGGCCTTTTTAACCGCGCCGGCAGCTGGATTGTCGCCGCGGAAATTACGCAAACCTCCCGTTTGTTTGCCCGCACCGTGGCCAACATTAAAAGCGAATGGCTCGAAGAAGTGGGCCGGAATAATTGCCGCTATTCTTATGCCGCAGCGCATTGGGAGAAAAACCGCGGTCAGGTTGTCGCCCTGGAAAAGGTAACGCTTTTCGGCCTGACCATTGTCGAAAAAAGGGCGGTCGCCTACGAAAGAATCAACCCGGAGGAAGCCCGCTCAATCTTCATTCGGGAAGCCCTGGTTACCGGCGAAGTCAGCCGCAAAATTCCCTTCCTGGAACATAATTTAAACCTGTGGGAAAAAGCCCTGATCACCGAAGAAAAATTGCGCAAACGCGGACTCGTCATCGATGAGCATGCGATTGCCGGCCTCTACGAGCAAAGACTTCCGATTATTTCCGATATCCGTTCCCTGTTAAAACTGATCCGGGAAAGAGGCAGCGACGATTTCCTGCGCTTTCGTGCCGAAGACTTCATCGCTGTCAAACCGGATGAAGAGGAAATAGCCAAATACCCGGATAAAATCAAAATCGGTGATGCGGCCTTTGCCTGTTCCTACAATTTTGCGCCCGGCAAAATAAATGACGGCGTAACAATGAAAATCCCGCTGGGACTGATCTCGAAGGCGGCAGCGGAAAATGTAGAGCGCTATCTCCCCAGTTTATCGCAGGAAAAAACTTTACATTTGCTGAAGTCTTTACCGAAAGGCTTACGGCAGAAGTTGCCCGCCCCCTCTCAGATTGCCGGTCATTTCATCAGCGAGACAGCCTATTCCCCAATACCTCTGCCCCACGCTTTAAGCCGTTTTATCCAGGATAAATATCAGATTACTGTCCCGCAGGAAGCCTGGAACATGGAAAAGCTGCCGGAGCATTTGAATGTCCTGTACAGCGTTATCGATGAAAAAGGCGCCGAAGTTAAAGTGAGCCGCGATCTGGTCTCGCTGCAAGAAGAGCTGGCCGACTCGGTTAATATCGATGCCCTGGAAAAAATCCGCCCGCGGTGGGAAAAGGAGGATCTTCAGAGCTGGAACTTCGGAACACTGCCGGAAAAGATTCCCCTGACCAATCAGCATGGTCTGGTTGGTTACGCCTATCCCGCGCTGCAAGCAGCAGACGGCGCGATTAATCTGCGGCTCTTTTCCGATCAAAAAGAAAGTGAAGTCCATCATCTCCGGGGTGTTGCCGCCCTTTACGGCATTCATTTTGACCGACAAATTAAAACAGCTCAAAAAAAATATTACTCTCACCGGTTTATCAAAATTATGGGCGGCAAAAATCGGCAATCCCAAACTCCTCGAGCAATCGCTGCTGCAAAGAGTTAAAATGAATTTGTTGGGCCGGCCGTGGCGCTCGCCGGAAGAGTTTTTCCAGCATGCCGCAATTGTTGATTCCCAAATCCTGCCCTCCGGTCAGCAGCTGCTGGCCTCCATTGATCCTGTGTTGGAAGCCTTTAGTGAGACACATTCCCTTTTGCAGAGACTTGCGCAGAAAAATACCGGCAACAAACCATTGCTGACTTTCCTCAAAGACACTCAAGATGAGCTTCTGCGCTTAGTTCCCCTGAATTTCCCGGAGTTTTATTCGTTCGAGCGGATGAAAGAACTGCCCCGCTATCTGAAGGCGCTGGCCTGGCGTGCCGAGCGCGGCAGCCTTAATCTCGCCGCCGCCCGGAAAAAAATCGAGAACATTGCTGTTTATTCACAGCGGCTTGGGCAAATTATTTCCTCTGCCCAAGAAAACGTCTCTCGTGTTTCTGCCCCTGAGGGTATGCAAGCCGGAATCCAGG
Source organism: uncultured delta proteobacterium (assembly GCA_963845095.1). Classification (GTDB taxonomy): domain Bacteria; phylum Desulfobacterota; class Syntrophia; order Syntrophales; family Smithellaceae; genus MVRV01. Next base: position 98,354 of record CAWJQM010000013.1, on the reverse strand, counting down.
AATTACATCGATTATATTTATCTGTGCACAACATCTCCGATGAAAAGAAGAAAAGAATTGAAGAATTATTCTGGATGATTGAAGAGTACAAGGTATCGCTTTTTGCCCAGGAGTTAAAGACGCCCTACCCTGTCTCGCCGAAAAAGTTAGACTCGCTTATCCAGGAAATTTCCAATACAATTTAAACTATGGAGTCAACTTAGCTTGACAGACAGCAACATGTTTCCTATACTTTCTTTATGAAATGTGTGTCTTTAAATAGGTTAATTAAATCAAGTATCAGGATCTTGAAGTTGAAGTGATAGTTTAGCGTTTCGATCATGAGATTTTCGGTAACCGATTATAAAAAAGGAGAAAGAGTGAGAAAAGTCCCGGTAATTGGAAAGACAATATACAAGACTCTCTGCCTTTCCCTGCTGCTGCCTTTCCTGCTGATCTTAGCGTGTTCATCTGTTCCGGAGAAGACCTATTCGCTGCGACCAGCATCAGCAATATGCCTGCCCAGTTTTCCCGACAAAGACGGTTGGTATGGAGGGGATGGAGCTTATTCCATCCGACTGGATGACCGGCGCACCCTGTGGCTTTTTGGAGACACCTTCGTTTCGGATCAGCAGGGAAGACAGGATCGCACTGATATGAAGGTTGTTTGGGGAACAACGCTGGCCGTCTCCACCTGCACGGCTGATGCTGAATTTCAAATCCGCTATTTTATAAAAAAGAAAAACGGGCAATTCGTTTCATTTTTTGGTGATCAGGAATGGCTGTGGCCGCAGGATCCCTTTATTGTTGATCATAAACTCTACGTCCCGCTCATATCAGTGAAGGCCAATCCCGAAATCAGCGGACCCTTCAAATTCGAGATTACCGGACACAAGTTTGCACGGATTAAAAATTTCGACGGGGGCGGATCCGCACCAGTGGGTTATTGATGAGATAGACCTGACGCCGGTAATTCCTGATGGTATCAAGGCCTTCGCAACCACATCGGTAGTTTACAGTGGCTATGTATATTTTTATCCGCTCTACAGCTCGACAGAGGATGGAATGAGCATTCTGGGCAATATTCTGGCCCGTATTCCCGCAGACAAACTGGTTAATCCCACCGGCGCTATTGAGTATTTCACCAAAAATGGTCAGTGGGAAAAAAAGCTTGATCCCGCTTCGGTAAAGGTTGTGTTGAATGCCGCCGTTTCGGAGCTGAGCGTGAGATACCATCAAGATGACGGGAAATGGATCGCCGTTTACATGTCCCTGAGAAACAATGGTGACCAGATGCTATATCAAACGTCGGCCTCTCTGGAGGGTCCATGGGCCGAACCTAAGGTGCTGATCGCCCAAATTCCTGAAGTTGACCGGACGAGTCCCCGCTACGACAAAAACAATTTTTGCTATGCCGGTAAAGAGCACCCGGAATTCGCCCGGGGCAGAAGTCTGGTGGTTACTTACGTGTGCAATTCCTTTGATGACCTGGAAAAAAACACCAGTTTTATCCGCAAAAATCTTTTTCTCTACCGGCCTGTAGTGACAATCGCCTATGCATTAATCTTTTACCCCTGAGCAGAAAGTTCGTCTCATGGGCTTTGGCCTTCATCCTGCTTTTTCTCTTGCATTGTTTTTCTGAAGATGTACTATTCGGGCGACTTCAAAAAAGGACAACCAGACCTCATGCAATCACCGACAATTACCCAGGGCGGAACACCGGATACCGAAATATCACGCCGCGCAGTAGGCACTTTCATCGCCGTTGTTCTGGGGCATATTATGGTTGATTTCATGGGTATGAGCGTCTGGCCGGTTTACAAGACGCTGGCCGGTTTGGATGTTGCTAAAGCCGGATGGATCGCCACGATCATCGCCATGAGCGGGACGGCATTGCAGCCTCTGTTCGGTTCGATCGCCGACCGCTTCGGACCGCGGCGTGTTGTCCTGCTGGGCACGCTGCTTACTTCACTGGCCTTGTTTCTCGGCCCGCTGGTTGATTATCGGGCAGCCCTGGACAGCCATCTGCCTGAACTCTTCGGCTTAAGCGGCTTTTATCTTGTCGTGTTTATAATCCTTGCTGCCGGCCGTCTCGGCCAGGATATGTTTCACCCGGCAGGAGCAGGCCTGGCGGGTAATTTCTCCGCCCGGCGCGGCTCGACGTTCCTAGCCGTGTTCATTGCCGTCGGCAGCATCGGCTTTGGTCTCAGCCAGATCGGGTTTCGCACCGCTTACAACGCCCTCGGACATCATACCGAAATATTTTTTATACCAGTGATAATTCTCTGGATTATCATCTGGAAATGGTGCCGGCCGACTGAGCCTCTAAACGCGCAAAGAGTATCCGTTATTGCCTCCATTAAATCTCTGCGGCCGGTGGCGGGGTCTATCCTGGTACTGTTCCTGATTCTGGCTATATTGGCCGGTGTGAACAGCGGACTGTTTTTTCTCCTGCCGGAATTCGCCCATGAGAAAGGGTATCCGGCCTGGGTCGGTCAGGGGGGAGCTTTCGCTATACTGGTGCTGGGAGCAACGATTTTCATGGTGCCGATGGGGCACCTGGCTGACCGTATCGGACGTCGCCGGACGCTGATTGCAGCGATAATTCTCTCAGCTATCAGCTACCATGTCGTCGTCCGCCTGACTCTGCCGCTGCCGGCTTTTATTGTGCTCTGCCTTGTTTGCGGGGCGGTTTCGGGATCAGTAAACCCGCTGGGTGTGGCCTTCGGTCAAAGGATCGCCGCACGGGAAAATGTCAGCATAGTCTCAGCGATCCTGATGGGCTGGGCCTGGTGTCTGGGCGGCACTGTGCCCAGTATTGTGGGCGAGCTTTACGTGCGCCTGGATCATAACGCCTCGCAGACGCTGGTTTACCTGGGATTTGCCAATATTGGAATGGTTATTCTTGGTTTCCTGCTGCCCAAAATTGTTGACGATCAAAATCCACCCCAGCCCTCCTTTAAAAAGGAGGGAGCCTCTAGCTAACGCAAGAATCCACCCCAGCCCTCCTTTAAAAAGGAGGAAATACAAGCTGCATCAAAATCTCCTGTTTTGAAAACGAAACTGAAATAAACCAACACGAAAAAATCATAATTGCTGGATTTTATTTAATCAGCACTATATATTTAGTGCCAAGGGTAAAATAAAATCCCGGGCTCATTATAAATATTTTTCCTAAAGGAGGACCGCAATGAAGACTTTTTTGAAAATTATTGGCGGGATATTGCTGGTGATCGTCATTGCTCTGGCCGGCTTTATTATTATTAAGACCAATGACGTTGATAAAGGAAAAGTGCTGGCAGAGCAGGAATATAGAAATACACGGGTCAAGGCCTTTGAAAATTTCGGTTCGGTTAAAAACCTGTCCATTCTTCCGGTCATTGATTATTTTGCGGCGGAACCCGGCCTGAAAACAGAATCCGGTGTTTCGTATTTAATAAAGGCTGACAATACTACTATTCTTTTGGATGTCGGTTATAATCAGGATGGAGCACACCCTTCTCCCCTGCTGCAAAACATGGAAAAACTCGGGTTGAAACTAAATGACATCGACTTGTTGTTTATCAGCCATCTGCACCTTGACCACGTAGGTGGTGCGACGGAAGCGAAGCAGCATACGTTCAGCCTCTCTCAGGGCAAGCTTGATCTGTCCAAAATCACCGCATATACGCCCGAAGACATGAAGCAATCCGCAATGACTCCGGTCGGAAAAATCATCAAAAATTCAGATCCGTTCATCCTTAAACCGGGTATCGGCAGTATCGGTGCCATCCCCCGTCATCTTTTTGCAGCAGGTAAAATGTATGAACAGAGCCTTGCCATTAATGTTGAGGGTAAAGGCATAGTCCTTATCGTCGGCTGCGGTCACCAGGGTATTGAGAAGATACTGGAGAGGACCCGCAGGCTTTTTAAGGAACCAATTTACGCGATTATCGGCGGACTGCATTACCCTGTGCATGGCGGGCGGATTATGATGGGGCCGGTGGATGTTCAGTATCTCGTCGCCACCGATGCGCCCCCGTGGAGAGGGTTAAATGAATCAGACGTATTGGCCGGGATTGAACGTATTAAAGAATCAAAGGCGGAAATCGTTGCACTGTCGCCTCATGACAGTTCCGACTGGGCATTGGGCAAGTTCAAGGAACAGTTGGGAAAACGATCGGTGGAACTGAAAGTCGGCAAAGAGATTAAAATATAACCATAAATTAAAAGTGTTGATTAATATAATAATTCAAGGAGATACGAATGATTCGAAGCTTCAACGGGAAAACACCCCAAATTGCGCCAAGTGCGTGGGTGAGCGAGGCTGCTTATGTGGAAGGAGATGTCGAGATTGGCGAAAATTCCAGCATCTGGCCAAATACAGTTCTCCGTGGTGATATTGCCGGTATTAAAATAGGCGCTAACACCGCTGTTGAAGACGGCTGTGTTATTCATGCCGGTTCTCCGAATAAATTCCCGGGCAATTCCATGATCGGTGATAATTGCCTGATCGGCCATGGTGCTGTTGTTAATGGCCATAAAATCGGCAATAATACTCTGATCGGAATGAATGCGACCATACTCCATGATGTGGAAATCGGCGATTACTGCATTATTGGAGCCGGATGTCTGCTTACACAGGGGATGAAAATTCCGGACAGATCTTTTGTGGCGGGTGTTCCCGGGATTATTCAGGGACAAACAAGCGAGAAGCAGACAGCGTGGACCATTCTCGGACCGGCTGTCTACGCCGACCTGGCCAAGAAACACAAAGAGCAGGGTCTATAAAACTTATAACACTCAGCGGTAAACATCTTTTCGATGCGCTACTTTGACTACCCAAATGGTAAGCTCTTTATCTTGAATAGAATAAACGGTCCTATATTCACCTTGACGGATACGATATTTTTCTTGCCCAGTAAGTTTTTCATGGCCCCGCGGCCTCGGGTTTCTGGCCAGCTCATCTATGCGAAGGAGTCTCTTCTGTAAATATTCTTTTGGTATTGCGCGGAAATCTTTTTCCACAGATTCTTTAAAATAAATTTTATATTCGGCCATCTTTTTTCAGCCTCTTGATCATTGCTGCATAGCTGATTAGCGGTTCTTTTGCTCTTTCTTCAAAAGCTTCAATATCTTCAACGTCTTCCGCCAGGGATTCCTTGATGGCATCATTAACCAGCTTTGATAAGGACTGCGATGTTTCAACCGCCTTTAATCTCAACGCTTTGTGTAATTCCGGGTCCAAATATACAGTAGCCCGCAGTGCTGATTTTCTCATCATATCACCTCCCTTGTTACTGTGGATCTATTGCACCATAACGTTATAATGGCAAATTCTTTTAGATTTTAGATTTAAGAAAAAGGCTAGAAAACCAAACCAGACGGCAGGAAATACTATTTTATAAAAAATACTTTTTGTTGATAGAATTTTCATACCTGACAAGAAGGTTAACGTTGCAGTTAATCAGCCTTTTGAGGAGCGGAAATTGCATTTATAAAATTAATTAGCATCTTCCCTCAGTAAAACATGCTTGATCCCATTTAGCATATTTGAAAAGTTATAGGGAATCATGGGTTTAAGGGAAGAGCGGAACTCCGGCAATAAATTACTGTTGCAATCTCTTTTGTGTTGACAATCGATAAAGTCTATAGAATAAAGCCGAAAAGAATAAAATACCACGAGTATCAACGGATATCAGTCGGCGCTGGAATGATACCATGGCAGCAGCAATCAATAAAATGTCTGGAGAGGTAAAAAGATGAAAAAGATAAACGCACAATGCCCCGGCAAATTAAAATATCTGGGCGGCAAAAGGATTCTGCCTGAACCCATCTCAGCAAAGACGGGCATCGTACAATTAATTGACAATATGGATGCCTACAATGGCGGCAGATTAAGAGCCGCCTGTCAGCTGCTCAAAGATAAATATTCCCAAAGTGATGTCACTGTGGGGTTGAGTCTCGCCGGGGCGCTGACGCCGGCCGGTCTGGGGCCTTCGGCGATCATCCCGCTGATGAATCACGGTTTTGTGGACTGGATAACCGCCACCGGCGCGAACATGTACCATGATCTGCATTTTGCCTTCAATCTGCCGATGCATCGGGGCTCCCATCTCGTCGATGATGTCGATTTGCGCGATAAAGGCGTGACCAGAATCTACGATATCCTGTTCGATTATGAAGATGTATTGATGGAAACCGATCGCCGGTTGAGAATAATACTTCTCCGGCCGGAGTTTCAGAAAGAAATGGGCACCCGGGAATTTTATCATCATCTCGGCAAGGTAATGAATGAATATGAAAAGAAAAACAAATTGGGCGAAGTAAGTATTGTTGCCGCTGCCTATCGGAACGGGATTCCCGTTTTCACATCCTCTCCCGGTGATTCCACTATCGGCATGAACGTCGCCGGTCTGGAGCTTTTGGCCCAAAGCGCCGGACTGCAGGATAAGTTCAAATTGAAAATCAATCCCAGCATCGATGTCAATGATTCCACCGCCATTATCCTGAATGCCAAGCGCTACGAGAAGGGAAAAACCGGCGTTATCCTTATCGGCGGCGGCAGCCCGAAAAACTTTATGCTCCAGACGGAGCCGCAGATTCAGGAAGTGCTCATGATCCCGGAAGTGGGGCAGGATTACGACATCAATATCACCGATGCCCGACCGGACACGGGAGGGTTATCGGGGGCTCCGCCCAGCGAGGCGGCCAGCTGGGGCAAGATCGATCCGACTAAACTGGATGAAACCGTCACGGCCTATCTCGACGTCACGGTGGCCCTGCCGCTGCTGGTCGCTTATGTCCGGCATACGACCAAACCCAAAAAGCTCAAAAGGCTTTATCCCCGCGGCCCGGAACTGCACAAAAAACTTGTTGCCTCTTATCTGGAAAACAATAAAGAGGTCGATCAGCTGACAAAACTGATGAAAAAGCTCCGGGAGTAGAATGAACTATGAAAATGAAGAAACAGGTTGCCAAACTGATCGAGCAGCACGGAACTCCGCTGTTTATCCTGGATCACAACAAGCTGAGGCATAATTACCGGACTTTCAAGAAAAATCTGCCGCGGGTGCAATGCTATTATGCCGTTAAGGCCAATAACCATCAGGAAATCATCCAAACACTGTTCCTGGAAGGATCAAGTTTTGATGTTGCTTCCTACAATGAATTCATGCAGATTTATGAATATATCAAGCATTTCGAAGAAAAAGATCAGGAATTTTTCATCTGGGATAAAATAATTTTTTCCAACACCATCAAAGACAAGGAAACGCTGCGCAAGATAAAAAGATACCGCCCCCTTGTCACCTTCGACAACAGCGATGAATTGAAGAAAATAAAGACCTGCTGCGATACAGCCGGCCTGATACTGAGACTGAAGGTGCCGGACACAGGATCGCAGGTGGAGATGAGTTCGAAATTCGGAGCGGAACCCGGAGATGCCGACTCGCTTATCCGTCAGGCCCACGATGAGGGACTCGTGATCGAAGGATTGAGTTTTCATGTGGGAAGCCAGTGCACCAATTTCGACAATTATACGGCGGCGCTGGCCATCACGGCGGAAATACTCCATGATGCCCGGAAAAAGGGATACCACCTGAAATTTATCGACATCGGCGGAGGGTTTCCCGTGCCCTATGATTCGCAGGTTCCCGAATTTGAAAAGCTGGCCAACCTTATTAATTCCGAATGCCAGAGACTCTTCCCCGCAGATATCGAAATTTTAGCGGAACCGGGAAGATTTCTCGCGGCAACCGCGGCAACACTGATCACCGAAATCATCGGCAAATCCCGCAGAGACGGGAAGATTTTCTATTATATCAACGACGGCGTTTATCACACCTTTTCCGGTGTGATTTTTGATCATTGGCTACCCAATTTCACGGCCTTCAAGAACGGCCCTAAAGAGGTATGTGCGGTGGTCGGACAGACCTGCGACAGTTTCGATAAGATATCGCAATCTGTGCAACTTCCGAAAAATCTGGAAATCGGCGATTATCTGCTGACAGAAAATATCGGCGCATACAGCATTGCCTCTTCAACAAAATTCAACGGTTTTGATGGCGCCAGGATAATACATACGAACCTGAACCGGTGAAATTAACAGATCGCCAGCCCTCCTGTTCTAGAGGAAGGTTAGCCTGGATCGTGCAGCAGCCGGCATTCCCTCCTTTCATAAAGGAGGGTCGGGGTGGATTCTGGCAATAGCCAGAGGCTCCCTCCTTTGTCAAAGGAGGGCTGGGGTGGATTTACTAAGAACTACAAATCCCCCTCACCCCCTTTTTCAAAGGGGGACTTAAATTCTCGCACTGGCGAGAGGCTCCCTACTTTGTCAAAGGAGGGCTGGGGTGGATTTACTAAGAACTGCAAATCCCCCTCACCCCCTTTTACAAAGGGGGTGCAACCCTGCTGCAATTGGCAAAACTACCGGAGCAAAAGCTCCTTAAAAAAATAAAGAAAAGAGGTATCATCATGAGCAATACTGTTTTAAAGGATTTAAAAGACGGCATCCTGTTATTGACATTGAACCGGCACGAGAAGAAAAACTCCTTCAACATGGAACTGTGGACGTCGTTGGCCGCAGAGCTGGATGCAGCCAGAAAGAATGATGACGTTACTGTGGTCGTCATCACCGGTGCGGGCAGTGATTTCTCGGCGGGCCAGGATTTGAAGGATTACGGCGTTTCCGGTGCGGCGCACAGTTATAGAATTACGGAACGTGCCGTCGTGGACTTTGATAAACCGCTGCTTGCCGCAGCCAAAGGTGTTGCCGTCGGCGGCGGTGCGACCATTCTGTTCCATACCGATGTGCTCTATGTCGGGGAAAGTCTGCGCATGCGACTGCCTTTCAACAGTCTGGGCATGGCGCCTGAGTTCGCCAGCAGTTATATGCTGCAGGCTATCATTGGACCGCAGCGCGCGGCGGAACTCCTTTTTACCACCGAATGGATTGACGCCGATAAGGCCCTCGAGCTCGGCATCGCCTCCCGTAAGTTCAAGGATGATGAGCTTTTACCTAACGCGATGGCAAAAGCCGCCCAGATCGCGCAATTGCCTTTGAGTTCCCTCATGGAAACGAAAAAGTGCCTCAAGATGGCGCATAAAACAGGTATCGAAAATGCATTGAAGGTGGAGCAGGAATCCATGGACCGGCTGGCTGGCGGTCCGGCCAGTATTGAGGCCATGATGGCATTTCTGGAAAAGCGAAAACCGGATTTCCGCAACCTGAAGAAAAAGCAGCAGTAAGTTTGCCGCGCCCGCTAAGGTTGCTCGAATAATGAATAAAATCTATTTTGCCCTAGTCTGGATATGCCTGGTCTTTTTTCCTCTGGATAGCGGCCGGGGTTACGCCGCGGCTATTTCCGCCGAAGAATCTCAGCGCATTCTGACCGGTATTTTCAGCAAATACATACCCATTTATACAAAATACCGGGGAGTGGAATCTTCCAGCAGGAATGTTCTTCGGGAATACGATCCTAAGACCAGTGTTCTGAAAAGTACGGCAGAAGTTGTGCTGCGCAGAAAAGACTATTTCTATGAAAAACCGGAAGTTAAGCCGTTGTCGTTGAAAAAAGACGGCAAGGAAACGGATCCGTCCGGGTACCGCTCCTGGGAAACGAAGCCGGGTTACCTTGCCTTTGACAAAAACGGGAATGATCATTACCTGTTCAAAATCGTTGATACGAAAATAATCAACAAAAGGGAATGCTACCGGATAGAAGTTATCCCCAAAAAAATGACCTCCAGGCACTTCCAGGGAGAAATCTATTGTGCCGTTGATACGCTTGACATTGTGCGGACGGTCGGTGGTGCGGCGGCGCTGGATTTCCCCATAAAATATTTCTGGTCGGAATTCGACTACACGCTGGTCAATAAAGTTCCTGTAGCACAATCCGGCACGCTGAAAGTGCGGATTGATATTCCGGTTATCTACCCCGATACTTTGATCGAAACAGCTACAACCGTTATGGAATCCAGGCTTTTGGAATAATGATGATCAGTCCGGCAAAAATTATATTTTATCTCATCGAATTAATTAATTGCTACGCTGCCGTCTACTATTCCAATTTTCTCTTTTTTTACCTGCAGCGCACATTCGGCTTCGGAGCCGCGGAGAATCTGCTGACGGCGGCTGCAGGCGGCCTTGTCTATATTATCGCTGCATGGCAGGGCGGCAGACTGGCCCAGCGCTATGGCTGCATTCGGATACTTTATCTCGGAATCTGTGTTGTCATTTCATCCCTGGCTCTGGGTATGTTCTTGACTACGCCGGCAGCTCAGGTCATCGTGTATTGTTTGTGGACAACAGGAATATGTTTGATCTGGCCGGCTCTGGAAGCTCAAATCTGCCAGCAGCCCGGTGCTTCTTTGCCGAAGCTGGTCGGAATTTATAATGTCACCTGGGCCGGCGGCGCTGCCGTAGCATACTTCACGACAGGCATGCTGCTGGAGAAACTGGGCATGCTCAGCTTGTTCTGGTTACCCCTGGGGCTTATGGTCATTGAGCTTGCCCTGCTGCCCTGCGCCGCCTGGCTGCTGAAAAAGGAAAATAAATATCAAAGCCGGGAGGTGCCTCTAACCCTTACTGTCAATCCGCAAATCGCCAAACGATTCCTGACAATGGCCTGGTTTGCCAACCCGTTTTCTTATGTGGCCATCAACACGGTCATCCCCTTGATTCCCTCCCTTGCGGAAAAGCTTGGCCTTTCCACGGGCATGGCGGGGATTGCCTGCTCCCTCTGGATGTTTGCGAGGCTGGCGGCATTTGCGGCCTTTTGGCGCTGGACAGGCTGGCACTACCGTTTTCCCTGGCTGGCCGGCTCGTATTTGCTGATGATCGTCTGCTTTTTCGGAATTCTCCTGACACCATCATTGGGCTTGCTTCTGGTTGCGCAAATCGGTTTCGGCCTGTCGATCGGGCTGATATATTACTCATCCCTCTACTATTCCATGAATGTCAAAGAAAACCAGGGTTCCAACGCCGGCCTTCATGAAGCCATGATCGGGGTGGGTTTGTTTGTCGGTCCGGCCTGCGGCGCTGCCGCCGTCTATCTGGTTCCCGGCGCCATCGGCATCGGCGCCTGGTCCGTGGGCGGTCTGCTGTGCGCCGGATTTTGCGGTTTATTATATATGAATAATTTCCGGATAAAATAACAAGGCGCAGTTCACCCGTGTTATTCCTTTGCCCTGACTGATTCCGCTTTAGCCTTTATCTAAAGCAGTATTTCCGTGTCGCTTAGCGGATATGCCAGGCACGGATGGATATATCCGAATACCCGGTCGGATTTTCTCAGCTTTACGCCGTTGGGCTGATAAACCTTCCCGGAAAGCAGCTTGGTTCTGCAGAGACTGCATTCTCCCGAGCGGCACAGGGCGGGAATCACGATCCCCTCCCTTTCCAGTGAGATCATGAGCGGCTCTGTCGCCGGTGCTGCGATGGTCTTTTTCCCTTTGATCGACAGCTTAAAAACTTTCCCGGCTTGCACGTTTTCCGGCCAACCGGGGTGTGCTGTTATATCCTTCGGCGCGCCCATTACCTCGACCCTGGTCTTTCGTGCCGGTATCGAAAGTTTTTCCAACTCCGGGGTACAGAAATTATACATGGCCTCCGGACCGCAGACGAAGAATGTCCAGTCCAGATCTCCCAGCCTTTCTTTGATCAGACCGGCATCAATAAATCCCTTAAGTCCTTTGAAAGAAGGCGCCGGTTCGGATAAGACGAGGTCCCAGGTGAAGTTCCTGTGGAGAGTTGCAATCCTGTCGAGTTCCGCCCTGTAGATGACATCATCTTCAACCCTGCTTCCGTAAAACAGGTGCAGCCTGCGACCCAGGTTTTTGTCGGCCAGCTCCCTGATCATGCTCATAAAAGGGGTTATGCCACTGCCGCCCGCAATGAAGGCCAGTTTGTCGCCATGAAACAGAGGATTGTAATGAAAACTCCCGGATGGCGCTGAGCTGCTTAATTTATTCCCGGGCTTCAACTCATCGAGCAGGTAATTAGAGACAAACCCGTCTTCCACCTTGCGGACCATGATTTCATAATGGCCGATCTGAGTGGGAGATGATGCGATGCTGTAGGGTCTGCTTGTTCTGATGCCGCCAGTTTCCACAAAGAGATTGATATACTGCCCGGCCTGAAAGGGGGGCAGACATCCGTTTTCGCTGACAAGTTTAATTGATTTTGCGCTGGCCGTCTCCTGATTGACTTCCGAAACAGTCAGGTTCAGCCTTTGCGGATGCAACGCATCGATCATGCTGCGAACCTCGCCTTTTTTCGCCTCATAGTTAAAACCGTATTTTTCCAGAACGGCGTTTTCTTGAATTATTTCATTATAGCCGGAGATTTTTTTGTAGATATCCTTTTTCGCCATATACCCCCCTATTACATTTTAAGAAGTCGTGAAACCTGTCGGGCCGCAGAAGCACCCGATTGAAGAGTGGGCTGAAAACCACCGGAACCGTTCCAGGCGCCGGTGAAATATAAACCCTGAATACTTGACTTTGATTGTAAAAACATGCCGGTTTCCCTGGTGAAGTGCTCCGATCCATAGATCGAACCGCCCGGATGTCCGAGATACCGCATATGGGTGAGCGGCGTTGCCGGCTCGGCCTCCTCCAGATGTTTCCGGAGGTCGGGAAAGACCTTGGCGGCAAGATCAATCAATTTGTCGGCAAAGCGGTATTTCGTGTCGTAATATTTTTCCGGGGGCACACTCAGCCACGGCTGCATATACTGAAGGGTAACCAGCGAGGCCTGACAGGCGCCCCGGGGGGAGAAGTCCGGATCGTCAACGTCATAGCACGTCAGCAGCGAATACTCGGCCCCCTCCAGCGTTTTCATAAAGCTGTAGGCGCGGTCAGCATCGGTGGTGGAGCAGATGAAGTTGGTCGCTTTATCGATTCCCATCTCGGCGGGATCGCAGTCAAATCCCATGTAAACGGTGAAGGCCGAAAGGCCCACCGTCCTCGCATTGAGCGTTTTGAGTTCATCCGCCGGGCAGTTTTCCGCGCCGATCATATCGATTAAGGTTGTTATCGGGCCGGCGTTGGAAACCACATATTTTGTCGATATCTCGTCTCCGTCTTCGGTGATCACTGATTGAATTTTGCCGCCCACGACACTGATTTTCCTGGCCGCACAGTTAAACCTGACGTCTCCGCCAAAATTGATGAAGGCGTCGCAAATCGCGTTGGACATCGCCTGCGAGCCTCCTTTCATATGCCAGGGCTTGAATTCGAGATAGGCCCACAGGGTCATGGCAAATTCCATGAAGCTCAGCCTGCTCGGCGGCAGCCCTGCATAGCTCCAGTAGATGGCTAAGGCGTTCTGCAGGCCCTGATCCTTGAGGTATTCGTCCAGAATGCCTTGAGTGTCCTTCAGGGCCAGCTGGAAAAAAAGTGGATATTTAGCCGGGCCTGCCTCGGGATCGTTCATATACAGTACGTTTACTGCTTCCAGGCAGAAGGCATAAAGAAGGTCGAAGAACTTGATTATCCCTTCCTTTTCGGCCGGATATTTTTCTATCAGCGTCTCCTGGGCCGCGGCTCTTTCGGCCTTCAGGTTGATGTCCATTTTCCCGGGAACGACAACACGGTAAAGGTTTTTCTGCTGGATAAAGTCAATTTTGTCGACAACGCCCAGATCGGCGAGCACTCCCCGCAAAGGCCCCGGAAATTCGGGGAAGCCCATACCGCTAAGCTGGTGCAGGGCAACCTCGAATTCAAATCTGCCCCGAATAAAACTTGTCGCGCATCCGCCCGGAACATTGTGCCTTTCGAGCAGCAGAGTCTTATGTCCTCTTTTCGCGAGCCCGGCGGCTGCCGTGAGACCTCCGTTGCCGGCGCCTATTACAACCACGTCATAATCAGGCATGAATGACCTCCTACAGAAATTATTTAAATAGTCACCGATAATATTAAAACAAAAAAGCTCAGATCGGTCAATGAATTTAAGCAATAAATAAATCGGGGAAAAAGCAAGAATTTTGCAACATTATCCAGGCTGTATTTTGCGATTGCACACGTCAGCACAATAAGGTATACAAAATCCAATAAATTCGCTGCGGAGGTTGATTTATGAAAGCGTTGGTAGCCTATTACTCAGAAACAGGCAACACGAAAAAGGTTGCTGAGGCGATAGCTGAGGCAATTTATTTTGATAAAGAACTGAAAAAAGTCCAGGATGTAGAAAATACATCCGGTTACGATATTATTTTTTGCGGATTTCCGGTGCAGGCACACAGCGTACCCAAGGAAGCAATGAAATTTATTGCAAAAGTTCCCGCAGGCCAGAAGATCGCATTTTTCTCAACACATGGTTCGCTCCGCGGTGGACTTCTTCCCAAACAGGCTTTTGAACATGCCCTGGGACTGGCGGCAAAACAGACTGTGGTGGGAAATTTCGGCTGCCGCGGCATGGTGAACGAAAAAATAATCGATATGCTGATGAAAAGCCCGCAACACCAGGCTTGGGCCCAAGAGGCCGGAAGTGCAATAAGTCATCCCGATGCCAATGACATTGCCGATGCTAAAACATTCGCAGCGCAGATGATCGCGAAAATCAGCGCATAAAGAATTTGATCAGACAAGCTCATCAAAAACTTTGTTGACAACGGCAAGATAGCCATCCCGGTGATGTGTTTTATTTATTTGCTTGCGTATTTTTTCTCTTCCCACAAAAAAACCGCCGAAATACGTCCATATTTCTTTCATCTTATTGGTAATATGCGCCGGCCCGGACAGAAGTTTGGAATATTCTGCAAATAAGTGGTCATGGAAAGCCCTCATAATTTTGACTTTTTCCTGATAAGACTTCACTGTGCGCAATTTAATTTCTTCCGCCAGAAACGGGTTGGCCAGCAGACCCCGGCCGATCATCCACCGGTCTATTGATCCGAACCGCTGAGCAAGCGTCTCCAGTTGTTCCACAGACTCGATGTCGCCGTTATAGACAATCCTATGCCGGGAAAGACTGCGGCACTGCTCAAACATCTCCAGATTCACTTCGCCTTCATACATTTGATCGCCGGTCCGCGGATGGATGATCAGTTCCTCGAGCGTGAAGCGGTTGAAAATGGGAATAAGCTGCAATACCTCATCAGGATATGTCAACCCCAGGCGAAGCTTTATCGACAACTGCGGCTTTAAAGCAGGTATCGCCTGGTCAAGAAAAGATTCAACCCGGTCCGGATAGCAAAGCATGCCCGCCCCCCGTCCTTTCTTTACAACCATGCGAAACGGACAACCGATATTCCAGTTTACCCGGCTGTGCCCGATATCATATAGCATGTTGGCAAGTTTGATGAAGTCATCCGGGATGGAGCTCATTATCTGCGGTATTGTGGGAATGCCCGTATTTTTTTCAGGATATAATTCCCGCAGCAGGTTATTCTCCGGTTTCATTTTCTTTGAGGAGGAAATAAAAGGTGCAATCGCTATGTCAACTCCCTTAAAATAGAGAGGAAACAGGTTGCGATAAATCCTGTCGGTTGTCCCCTGGATTGGCGCAAGGTAGATCATTATGGGTGTTATAAATCCTTTGGCTATTAATCAGATTTCAAATCAAGCACTACTTGAATACAATCTTTGTCTCTCTGCTTTCTTTTCGACAACTCGTTAAAAAGTTCCAGAGGCAAGGCGCGCAAAGCCCGAGAAGTGAGGCGTACTTTTTGCGTACGTCGCAACGCCGAGGGATGCAGCGCAACGCAGCATATGGACTTTTTTACGATGTTGTTACTCGTAGTCTTCCAGATACCGCTCAATATACTCGCGGACTCTTTCTTTGGGCTGAAAAATGCCGAAATGTCCTTCGCAAAGAATGTCGGCGTTAAGAGCAAGCAGCGACCGCATTGATTTTTTCCAATCTTCGATATCCGAACCGAAAGCTTTATGGAAAGGGCCGTGAATATCCTGACCGAACAACACTCTCCTGCCGTCACGATCCAGATATACGGAAATCGAACCCGGTGTATGCCCGGGTGTATGCATGCAATGTAGTTGCTCTGCACCGAATTGCAATACTTCCCGCCCGCCCTTGAGTTTACTGTCTACTTTCATCGGCGGGAAACTGGTTTCGTACCAGTTGGCCGCCGTGCGGATGGAATCACCGGTCTCGACTGCCGGTGCATCCAATTCATGGATAACAATTTTTGTATGGTAATTCTTCTGGAAAAAAGGCGCGGAGCCGATATGGTCAATGTGGCAGTGTGTTAATATCAGATGGGATATCTGACCGGGATTGAATCCCAGGGCTTCAATATTTTGAATAATTTGCGCTGTGCTGCGCCCTGCCCCGGCATCAATTAATACAAGCTCGCCTGAAAAATCGAGCAGATAAATTGCGGCATCATCGGAGAGTGTAAAATTCGGGCCGCCGATTAGATAAATGCCGCGAATTATTTCTTCGGTCTTCATTCTCATGGCAGCGTCTTTATGGTGACCTTGCTTTCAAAAAAAGACTCCGCCGGCTTAGCTCCCCCCGTCTTTTCTTTGAGCTGAATACCGCGGGTTTTAACGCCGACATCCTTGGAATCGGTTTTTACTTCATAAACGGAGCCTGCGGCCTGAATATTAATGTTACCCAATTCCGTAGAACTGGCGTAAACGAGAATTTTCTCTTCGCCAAAAGGAGGATTAACTTCCAGTTCAAAACGGTCGTTGCCGGAAGGGATTTCATAGATCACGCCGCCGTTAAAATAATTATCACTGCGCGTCGGGTTGGGCAAAAGCTGGATAGATTCACCTTTGACATTCACATACAGCACCCGGGCATAAAAAGGTCTGTTGCCCTTCAAGAATATTTTTATCTGTTCCTTATTTTTATATTGTTTTTTATCCGTCCAGACATTAATGCTGAGCGGCAAAGCAGGATCATCAGCCGCGGACTGATTGGAAGCTAAGCTGGTCATGGCCTTTTCATCGGGAATTACCTCCGCTTTAATTTTTACCCGAAAGCAATCGCCGGAACGTTCGTCTTTATACCATTTGCTCTCTTTGCTCTCGATCACTTTCACCGTTGCGTTGGAATAGGCCTGCACGATATCTTTTTCCACCTGATAATCTTTAATCCTGGTTTCACTTTTAACATATGAAACCGCATATTCCACGGCAACGCGTTTGGCCTCGGACATTGCGGCGAGCTCCGTTTGTTTTCTGGATTTATCGTCCCCCGCGCACGAGTAGCCTTCGGCTTCCGTTATCGTCGATTGGGCGGCATAAAGATGGCCGGGAAAAATGAAAGTAATCCAGATGACCGCGAATATTATCCTCAACATGAAGAGCCTCCTTCTTTAAAAGTACCGATCACTTTATTAATATCGTTAATATTGTTGTTTTGCAGGTAGTCCTGCATGCCTGCCAGTATTTGTGTTGTGGCGCGAGGATTGATGAAATTAGCAGTGCCCACCTGCACGGCTTTGGCCCCGACCATCAGAAACTCCAGAGCGTCGCCTGCGTTCATAATTCCGCCAATGCCGATAACGGGAATTGATACTCGCTTTACCACCTGCCAGACCATCCGCAGCGCAACCGGTTTGATCGCCGGGCCGGAAAGCCCGCCGGTAATGTTTTTCAAATGCGGCGTTGAGTCTTTCAAATTCACAGACATTCCGGTTAAAGTGTTGATTAGGGATACGGCATCCGCTCCCGCTTCCTCGACGGCTGCAGCAATAGCGGCTATATCCGTAACATTCGGAGTAAGTTTGATGATGACCGGTAAATCTGTTTCCTGCTTAACTTTACGGGTCACTCTGGCGGCAACTTTGGGATCGGTACCAAAAGCTAAACCCCCCTTCTGCACATTAGGGCAGGAAATATTGACCTCCAGGGCGTGTACGCCTTTTGCAGCGCTTAACTTTTTCGCTACTTTTTGATATTCGGTGTAAGATTCACCATAAATATTGGCAATTACCGCCACGTCATGCTGTCTTAAATAAGGCAGCTTTTCTTCGATAAAAGTATCAACTCCGATATTCTGCAAACCGATGGCATTGAGCATGCCGCCGGCAGTTTCCATAATCCGCGGCGGTGGATTGCCGGGGCGCGGCAGAAGTGATAAACCCTTCACAACAATGGCACCCAAAAGGTTCAAATCCACATAATCAGCGTATTCTTCTCCATAACCGAATGTGCCGGATGCCGTCATCACCGGGTTTTTCAGTTGCAGTCGGCCTATTTGTACCGTCATCTGCGGCAATGATCTTGTTTTCATGTAATCCCGCTACTCCCAGATAATATCTTCGAGATTGAACACCGGCCCATCCGAACATACCCGTTTATAGACAATATCACCTGCCTTACCTTTGACAGCTACAGCACAGCCCATACAGGCGCCCGTCCCGCAGGCCATTCTTTCTTCCAGCGAAACCTGGCAAAAGAATTTGCCCTGGCCTAACATACCGGCCAGTGCTTTGATCATCCCCCTCGGTCCACAGGCATAAACAGCGGTGGCGGCGGGGTCATATTTGGGGATATCTTCCTGGAATGCTTGAGTAACAAGTAATTTGCGCCCCCGTGACCCGTCATCAGTGCAGATTTTAATTTTGTAGCAAAGCTTGCTCAGTTTATCCAGGCCGACAATTTCTTTTGCCGTTTGAGCGCCCAGGTAAAAGCTCAGGCGAGATGTCGCAACGGATGCGTTTTTGCATAAATATTGCGCCAGCAGTGATAAAGGCGCCACGCCAATGCCTCCGGCGAGAAGAACGATATTTTCTTTTTCCGGTAAAAGTGAATAACTGCCGCCCAACGGGCCATGAACTTCCAACTGAGACCCGGAAATTAAACCCGCCAGTATTTGCGTTCCTTTGCCCACAACGCGGTAGAGAAGTTCTATTTCACCGGATGATTTGCGCAGATGATAAGAATAGATGCTGATGGGCCGGCCTAGAAACGGTTCGGCAAGCCCGGCGATGCGAATCATGACGAACTGACCCGGCAAAGGTTCGTCAAAGGATTGCGGCAGCCGCACTTTCATCAGGAAGTAATCCGGCCGGATTTCTTCATTTTTGATGATTTCACCGATAAAAATATTTTTCGCCATTCTAACGCCGAGCCTTTATCCCTTGCCTCTATCCTATAACCTTGAGCCTTTAACCTTCAGCCTTCAGCCTGTTTTCCACATCCGCCCACATTATCAATGCATCTTCCTGAGTATCCGTATAATAAAGCGGCCTTTTTCCTTTTACTACAAAACCGCATTTCCGGTAAAGCTTTATTGCTTCTGTATTCGATTCCCGAACTTCCAGCGTCTGAGCTTTTGCCCCTGCGTGACGGGCTATTTCTTTCATCACATTCATAAATCCATGAGCCAGACCCTGCCGGCGAAATTCTTTTTTGACGGCAAGATTATGCAAATGAGCTTCATCGGCAACTATCCAGAATATGAGATAACCGCCGATAATACTGTTTTTGCCCTGAGATAAGCGAGCAACCAGGCACTGGGAATGCTTCAGTTTGAGTTCATCGAGGAACATTCTCTCCGACCAGGGTGAAACGAATGAGTCCTTTTCAATTGCCATAATTTCCGGCAAATCTCTATTTCCCATCAAGTCGACGGCCACTGCGATAGTATCAGTCTCAGAAAGCATGAAAGAATTCCCAGGCAAAAACCAGAATTATTAATATTGCACAAAAGACCGGAACAGCGCCGCGCAGCTTGATAGTATTAATTGCCACGGCAATACCCAACAAAGGCAGAAAATAGTAAAGCAGAAAAAGTGTATTTAATATCTGCGCATTCAGCTTGGGGTAGAGCCAGCTGACCGCCGGAACCAGCAGGCATTGTGCAACAAATAGATAACACACCGTGATCAGAAATGCTTTAAATAAGCCGGCATAATTTTTCCGTTCAATGGCTTTAAAATTGCCTGCCTTAGCGTCTTCGAGGGCAAGATCAGACAGAACATTATTGGATGTAATGATATAAGTATCCATTTTCTTGGCAATTACTCCCAAAGGCAATGTAAGCAGTATCGCCAGAGCAATGAGCTGGGGGCTTGTTCCTCCTGAGCTTTGACCTGCCAGGACGGCGATTGATGTTGCTAAAACAGCAACTATGGAATCGTTAGGAGGGATATATGTCCCGACGGGAATGCGGTCAATCCAGAATATTTCCACTAAAACGCCAATAATCAAACCGGCGTAAAGATCATTACAAAGCAAGCCGATAAACGGGGCGACAACAACCGGTCGGGAAATCATAGCTTGAATGAAAATCCGATCAAGACAAAACAGGCCGCCGCAAAAAGATATCAAAATTATTTTCGTCAGCAATTAAATACCACTTTTTTATGGTGTTATTGCGCAATAATCTTTAAATACGTCTTGTATATTTACAGCCCGTTCCCGTGGAATGCGTCTTATTACTATCGCCACTCCTTCATTTTCCAAAAGCTTCAGAAGATCTTTTATTTCGTCATCGCACAAGAAAACCGACGTACCATGGCACAATTTGTATTCTTCGTTATAGATATTGCCGATGTTCAGATTATCAAAGTGAAAGCCCAGTTTGTAAGCCCTGTAAGCATCCGCAACTGAGGAAAATAAAACAATTGTCTTCTTCCCGGCATTCCGGCTGAAGGTATATGTTTTAGCGAAATCTTCGACGGTTAGAATTAACACTTCGATTGCGCTGGGTACGGCCATCCGGATTACGGTTTCACAATAAAAATCACAGGCGGCACTGTCACTTACAACTATTATGCATTTTGCCTTAATGAACGGCACCCATGCTTCCAGAATTTGACCGTGTACCAGCCTGTTGTCAATGCGGACCAAAGCTATGTCATAGCCAGTATCTGTCAATTTTTCACCCGACTGCTTTTTTGCTTAATATTTCGCTCGCCACAGATATATTCTTTCTACCATATTCTTTAATCATGCAGGCATATTCGTTCAAAGTCATGTCATCTTTTTTGTCATATATCTTCATCATCATTGGCAAATTAACCCCTGTGACTACTTCCACCTTTCCTTCTTTCAGAAAAGACAGCGAAATATTGGACGGCGTCCCGCCGAAAAGATCCGTAAGAATTAAAACCCCTTTGCCTTTATCCAGCTTCTTGATGGCATTGCCGATCTCTTTTTTCAAATCTTCAACACCTTTGGTTTGATCGGTTGAAATATGCAACACTCCTGTGAGCGGGCCCTTGATCAGCTCTGCCGCTTTAATCAGCTCAGTGCCTAAACTACCGTGCGTTGTTATAAGTACACCAATCATTATTTTTCCCTCTTTAAGGTCCCGCGATATTTTCCCGAAGTTCTCTTCCCGGTCAAATTTAAGGTCGTAAGCTAATGGATTGCCCCATAATTGTCAAGACTTATAACAGTAAATCAAGGAACATTTTGCCAAAACCAAATCAGACTTATATGCTTGATATTATTGCCTATTAAGTGATTTAACTCTGTTTGGATATTTTTCCGGCAGCGGCTGCCCCTGATTATTATGATCTTTTAAATATCTATTGTTAAAATATGGTATTCTACCGGCCTTTGCGGATAGAGCGACTCCATGATCTTTCTGTAGCGTTTACGTTGTTCATCGTATTTTTGCTTGAGCCCGCGCATTGAACCTGATTTGTAATCAATAATTGTTATAAGATTATTCGACACGATCATCCTGTCTACTATGCCAAAATTGTTTTTGTCGGAGATCTGCTGCTCGATATAGAGCTGACCTTTCCTGAACATGATACTGGCGACATCGCTTCTGGCGACAAATTTGATCGCCGCCTCATATTCCTCGTCACCCAGTTCACCTGGCGGTGGCAGCTGAGATTGATCCATAACTTTCGCCAGCCAGCGGTGCAGTCGTTCCCCTCGCATGATGCCAGTCTTGATGTAAGCAGATATAAGCGTCGGGTCAAGCTCGCCATATTTATCAGGTTCATTATTATTCTTTTCCGGCACATTAAATATTGCCATGTTTTCAGCCTCTTTTGCAGGGGTGGATCGGGAGCTAATCTCCTTTTTAAACTCATTCGGTGCAAACTGCGCAAATGTATCAAGCACCGCCTGATGAACGGGTTTGTATTTCTCTCCTTTGTTTGCGGGGAGAAATACAGTCAGTGTTTGTATCGCCCTGGTCGCGGCCACATAGAAAACATTGGCTCTCTCATCGCGCTGCCGCTGGATATTATTTTCATGATTTTCCAGTATTTCTGTGGCCAGGACGGTTTCGCTTGCCGTCCACAAATTGATTTCCCTGCTGGAAAATTGCAGATGGCATTTCTCCGAAGGAAGAATGAATGGCGACTCTCTTTCATCCTCGTTCCAGAAAATAAAAACGTGCTTGAACTGAAGGCCTTTTGTTCCGTGGATGGTATCAACTTTAATGTTATCCCTGTTCTCGGCCTCCGGCACTTTCACGCTAAACCTGATATTGAACATCCGCAAAAGGAATCCATCTGCGTCAGCGCCGCCCTGACTAAAGAATTCTTCTGCCTCATCCTGCCAGATATCCAGGATTGCTGCCGGTATTTTCCCGCGTAAAAGTTCGATAGCGTGGCTGACAGCCATTATCCCGAATGGCCGGGGAAATCTCCGCGCCATCTCTGCCCGATAATCATCAATATTTTCGAATAATTTCTTCCACAAAGGCGACTGCGCCACCGCTTTAGCGAAGTGGGTATCACCTTCCTCGGAGAGTACACCGGCAATGAAAAGCATTACCGCGACACCGGCGGAAGTCGAAAGAAGCTGTCTGCCCTTGACCTCTGAAACAGCAATACCGTCTTTGTGAAGTTCAGATGCAATTTTCTGGACGTGGTTGTTGGTGGCAGTCAGCACCGCCATATCTCCCCATGGACAGCCGTACTCTGACTTCTTCTGCTTCAACACTTCAAGGATTTTTGGATAGAAAAAGGCTTCCGAATTACCGTCTTTTTTGAGCTGAACAAGGCTTACCTCCGTCACACCTTCATATCCTTGATATTTATCCGGCGGTTTCTGCTTTTCCGTTCGTTCTTTTCCGGGAAATAAACTTTCAACAAGCTGGTTAAAAAAAGAGATCAGCAGCGGCGTGCTGCGGTAATTGTATTCCAATGAGCGTTCAGTTATTACACCGCTTTCGATATAACCGCCGATTGCCTTTTCGAGGGCCTGCCGATTAGCGCCACGCCATCCGTAGATCATTTGTTTCCAGTCACCCACGGCAAAGAATGACCTTTCGCCGCGCTCCCCGGGACCGGACAAAATCTCGTCAATGAGGGGGAGCAGTATGGCAATATCACCGATCGAGGTATCCTGGAATTCGTCAATCAGCAGATGATCGGTTCTGTCCAGCCCGAGGGAGAAATAGTTGCTCATCAGTTTCGGTCTTTCGTTCGAATAGAGTCCGTCCAGGGCAAGCAGGGATTTCCGCACATCGGAGAAATAAATCAATCCCTTTTCTTTTTTCACAGATTCTGCAGCAGCAAGATATGTCTCACAAAGAAAAGCAACCACCAGCTGCCGGAGAATTGCCTTGTTCAGGGACAACTTCTCGGCAGTCTTTCGATAATCCTGGAAAATACTGTTTAGATCCGAGTAGGGGCTTTCATCCCACGCTATATTCTTGCCAAGGCTTGTGTAATTTTTCAGATCGGAATGAGAGGCAGCCGTTTTGGAAATAAAACTGTCATAATCGGATAAAGCATTTATAACCAATTTTTGAACGTTTCCGGCCGGGATCGAGCCCGACAACTCATTTGCCTTTTTACTCAATGCTTCCAGACTATTCCTTAATATGCCGTTCTCTTTCATCAGGGCATCAAGGTCTTCCAGCCTGTCCTTATCCAGCAGACATCGATCGACAGTCTGTTCATCGGCAAGAGATCCCCAGAGTGTGTCTATGTCTGTTCTCAATATCCTGGCGGCTATGATCAGCTTATCTCCTTTGCCGCTGCGCATTACATTGTCACGAAAAAGGCTTTCGATCTCGGAGGATATTTCTATCTGTGCCTTCTCGTCAGCCATCTTGGGCGCAGAACCGGAGGCGGCAAATAGTCTGTAAAAAAATGAATCAATGGTGGAATACCCTACCCTGCCCGCCTCCATAATCAGGCCGAGCCTGTCCAGCAGGGGCATATCTTTTTTGGATGTTATCTCTTCCATGATCCGGGAACGCATCTCTACAGTAGCAGCGCGGGTAAAAGTCAGCGCAGAGATGAATTTAGCCCGGGAAGATATCCTTTCATATACTTCCCTGGTGAGGTTTGTTGTCTTTCCCGAACCGGCTGAGGCTTTCAGAAGAATACTTTGCATCAAATCTTCTCCCTTGCGGCCTTATAAAAATCTTCTCTTCCACATAAAGCCTGGAACAGGCAGTATTCACACTCCGCTGATTCATAATTGGTTGCAAGTTCACTTCCGCCGATTATTGCGTCCAGGCATTCCTTGATCGCAGACAGCAGATCATCCGCCTGAACACTCAGGTCCTCCGGAAGTACCATCACCCGATCCGTTGATGATTCTTTCAGAAAATAAAAAAAGGCACTGTCTACTCCTTTAATAAAGTGCTGATAGATCATGAGCTGTGCCGCAGGATGCAGAATACCTTTTTCTTTAAGGCGCTCTAAAATACTGTTTCTTACCGGAAGATTGAACCTGGCGGTCTTTTTTGAATACTTGAAATCAATGACCTCGGCGCGTCCTGATCTCTTTACCAGTCTGTCGGAACGACCGGTTATTTTGTAGCATCCGGCGATCGTCCCGTTGAATTTTTCCTCACACGATAAGGCGTTGTCGGCAAAAACTAATCGCTGCCCTGCCGCCAATTCGTCTTTATATATTTCCCGCAATAATATCTTGGCGTTCAGCATGTAGATATTTATCCCGCTAATATCTCTTATTTCCGCGTTTTCATTGCTTTCCCACAGTTCATCGAAAAGCACCTCCCATTTATCGAGCATCTCCTTTCCTGCAGTGGAGAGCTGTTGCAGAAATTTATGGATAAAATTTCCCATCTGCATGTTTATCTTCTCATCATCATCCATAAATGAAGGAGGTTCAACGCCCAGGATATATTGCTGGTAGAACAAAAACGGGCAGGCCAGGATCTTTTCAAGACTCGAAAAAGAATATTTAAATTCTTTCAGCCTGCTGCGCAGATTATCGTCGATTGCTATTGCCGGCTTTTGACTGCCTGGCTTTTCCGATAAATATTCTTTAAATGCTATTGTCGTAACCGGTCTGCCGAATTCCTGCGCCAGCAGGCTCAGATAGTAACTTGGCGTCCGTTCCCTTATTTTGTCGTCCACTGCCGCTATTTTAATTTTATCGCCCTGCGCTAGAATTTGCCGGAAAAGAAGGTCCTCGTATTCAAAGACGCTTTTTCGCATCTGCGGAACATGCACCGGATTGATGAAAGGACCTTCAAAAGGCTGCGACGGCATTATTCCGGCATCCAGCGGCAGGATCAATCCCCTGCTGAATCTCTCTCCCGAACCATGGCCGAAACCGACAACCTGCACCGCCGCCGACCTGTCTCCCTTAACGCGGAATTTTTTGGCATCGATGAGCATTTTTGCGGCATCGGACAGATTGCCTCCCAGTCTTTCTTTCCAATCATCCATTAGTGTAGACAAAGCTATGGCTGTTTCCAGCGCTTCACATTCCTCACGGATGTAATTTTCTCTATTCTTGGATAATTCCACCGCACAGTTTATGGCATATTTCTTAAAATCCGGTAATAGTCCCGACTGTTCACTCTTTTTTACTTCGAATAAAAGTCTTCTTCCGGCTGAAGTTGTCGCAAATGGCAACCAGACAGCAAGATTGACCTCATTGGCGAACTGGCGCAGCGATCTGTTCCAGAGCATTGCTGTGAGCGACTCATCAAGCAGGAATATCATCAGCTGGTCTTTTCCCGACCGTGCTTTGAGGAAACCGGAGACTTCCTGCGTCACCAGGTCAACAACGGCATGAAGCCCGGCCAGCTTAACCAATTCAATACCTGCGCCATCGGAAGGTTCAACCCCGCTGCCGAATGACCCCACAAGATTTTTCGCCGACTCAAAGGGAAGATTGCCGGGAGCGGCAAGTTCCCTTCCGTAAAGCGGCTTGTCGAGAAATAATCTTTCCTTTCTTATCTTTCTGTAGAACCGGTCAATGACCGGTGTAATTTCGGGCAGTCCAATAAAGATCTCTTTTTCGCCGGGGGTAATCATATCTAACCTCGCTGCTTCCAGTTCCGGCATGAAGAGATTTCTTTCGGGAAAGCCACTTGCGGAAAGCCTGCGCGATCTCCAGATATTCTTCTAGCCTAAGCCATTCATCATCGGTAAAACGCTCCGCGCCATAAATCGTATCCCTGTTGATGTTATATGCCGCCAGTCTGCCCAGAAGAGGCAGAAGGAATGCCGCGCGACGCGACGGATATGCCTCCTGAGGAAATATTGCAGCAATAAACTGGATAAAGTAAAGCAAGCGCTCATCATCGGGCAATGGCTTAAGATTAAAACTGTCTCCGACTTTTTTAGTTATATATGATGGAAGTCCTTCTATTCTGGGCAGTATACCGCCAAGCTCGCTGTGGATAAGATGCAGTACCGGGTCAACTGCCTTCTCGCTCGCACAGATGACTGTCCAACCGGAAAGATCGGGATAGCTGTTGCGCAAAAGCTCAACGAGCGCTACCGCATATTGTGACATTTTTTATCGCCTGCCTGATTAGTATTAGTGCCTTTTTACCACTGCCATCTACAGATGACCGTCATATTCTGAGTTGCTTTTTCCCCAATTTTAAATTACTAATCTGAATATCACAAATTCCGTAATACCAATAAACTATTTTTCAGTATAAATATGATGTATTATTTAAACACGACGGATGAATATTACCTGCATGACAAGGATTCTCTGAGCTGGGAATTGACCGTTTGCAATGCCCTGCAGTCTGATGAAAGCCCCTGCCGGAAAGCACTGCGGATGAACAGTTCTTTCGGTTTTCATCTTTTTCATTTCCTGAATAAGTATTTCCCGTTCAGTAAGCTGAATACTATCCTGGAAGTCGGCGGCGGTTTTGGCTATCTGATGCATGATTTTCTTACCCTGGAGCCATCCCTGAAAGCAACCATGCTGGACATTTCTCCCTATCTGCTGGAAAAGCAGAAAAAATCTTTAGACGGTTGGAACGTAGAATTTGTTAATCGGAATATTCTCAGTATGAAAATCAGTGAATTGCAATGCTATGATCTGGTGATACTCAATGAAAATATCGGTGATTTTCCTACGCTGGTCGCCCAGCCAACGGAAGATTCATCAAATAATTCCCCGACTCGCCATTATCTCGATAAGATTAATTATTTTCGAGAACAGCATTGCCTGATCTTACCCGACAAGGAAAATATTAACATTGGCGCATTGGAAGTTTTGGACAATCTCTGTCTGGCCGGAGTGCAGTATATCTATTTAAGTGAACATAGCTGTGAGGCAACTCTGCCTTCGTCCATCCAACCTTATATTCATTTTCCCCTGACCGGCACGCCGGAAAGAATACCTCTCAAGAATCATGATGAGTATACCATCAAATTTTCGCAGCTGGAGAAACTCGCCCAGGCGCATAATTACACAGTTATTCGAGGCCAGTTTGTCGATTTTTTGCCTCTTAACTGCAGTGATCGCGTGCTTACCGCTCTGCGCCTGGTGACTCCTTTCACAGACGAACAGGAAATCATCCAGCAATTTGTTTATGACCTTTATAAGTATGAATACTTGATTTTGATTAAAGGAGGATAATCATGAAGAGAAGCATGGCCATCATTTTATTTGCTGCGGTATTTTTTTCTTTTTTCTACGCTGATAATACCTGGGCATTTCGTTGTGGTTCCGGCCTGGTCGGCACCGGCGACAGCAGGACGCTGGTTCAGGTTACCTGCGGTAAACCAACCTCCAAAGAAACCTCCTGTGAAAACAGCCAGGAATACACGGCAGCTGACAAATCCGGCAAGATCAAGAAACATAAGAAATGCGGCAAGAAATTGGAAGTCTGGCACTACAATTGCGGTGATAATGACTTCATTTATAAACTTACCTTTGAAAACGGGATATTGAAAAAAGAAGCGACGGAGGGACGGGGGAAGGGAAAATCGGATTGTCTGGGCAGGTAAATAAATAAAGCCCGTATTCCACCTTCTGTCTTCGGCACAACTCATAGCCAGCGCTTAATATACATCAGAAGATGCCCTGCCAGCTTTTTCCACCAGGGGCGTTGCGTTTGATTATTGAGCGTAATCTCTACCGCATGGGTCAGATCCTGGAGAAAAAGATCCTCCAGATCTTTTCTTGTAACTGGTAAAGAAGCTACTACTTCCGCTTCCAAATTCCGAAAAAAGCTCAGATAGTCAATATTACTGGAACCAACTGTCATCCAGTCATCCAGCATCATAACTTTCGCGTGGAGAACACCGCCCGTATATTCAAATATTCGAACGCCTGCTTTCATTAAAGAAGCATAAAACACCGCTGATGCCCACGGCATGAAAAATACATCGGAGTTCCCGGGCAGCAGTATCCGCACGTCCACGCCTCGTCGTGCCGCTTTTTTCAGATATCGAAGAATTGAACCAATAGGTACAAAGTAGGCATTGGTTATCCAGATGCGTGAACCGGACGAAGCAATTCGCTGCAATAAGTCGCGTCGAAGTTTGCGCCGGTGGATGTTGTTTAAACGGATATTTGCCGGATGAAATATTTGCCGGGGAATCAAAGACCGGTCATCGGCCCAGGTGGCATTAAAGGCATGCTGCAAATGTTCTATGCCCAGACCTTCCAACCGCAACGCCGTATCGCGCCAATTCTCTCCGCCTTGCTCATAAGGAAGATGACGCTGCGAAACATTAAAGCTGCCTACCCAGGTAATACGCTGATCAATCATGCAGATTTTACGATGATTGCGGCTATGCATTCTTTCCAGCAGGCGCTGAAGTTTAACCAGCCAGGGAATACCAGGTGCAGCCCACTCCCACTGGCCGACATTCCAGGGAAGAGGATGATATATGCGTACTTGAGCCCCGGAACTATTCAGCTGCTTTGCCAGTTTGCCGCTGGATATCGACGATCCGGCGCCGTCAATCATCAGTCTTACTGCAACTCCCCGTCTGGCTGCTGCCGCCAGTTTTTCCGCAATTTCGCTGCCCAGGAGGTCCAAATCAAAAATATATGTTTCGAAATCAATTTGCGTTAAAGCATGGTCGATATCATTCATTAATGCCGCAAAGTACCGGCTGCTTTCAGCAAAAACCGTTTCTTTTAACTCTGCTCTTTCTTGCGGCATTAAATTAATATTCTTTTCCTTTTTTATTGCGGATAACCAACCGCCTGAACCATAATAACTTTCTGATTGCTGCGCAGATTCATATCTTTGGCCAGAGCGTCCTTATCAACCATCGCACGAACACCCGTCGCCAGTCCTTCAGACGCACAATAGAGGTAAACGTTTTGGGAAATGAACCCTGTATCGGCAGCAGAATAGAATTTTTTGTCTTCGTCGCTTGTAAAGGCACTCATCTTCGAATAATCAGTCACATAGATCAATTGCAGCGGCGCTCCGGCCACAGAACTTCTGGAAGGCTGAAGCAGAGTGGTCGTGTTCTTGCGCAAATCGACTTTAAGCACCGGTTCCAGAACATGAGCTTTCTCATTATATAAATAGAGGCCTTCCTCTAAGGCAACATAGACGGCAATTTCCTGCCAATTGACAGCGGAAGGCGCCGTGCGTCTGCCCTTATCCGGCCGGTTGATACCGCAGGCAGCCCAGAGAAGATTGGAGAGCACTTCAACCGGCAGTTTCCTGGTATCGAATGACCGGGATGTTTTGCGCTCCTGCAGCGACTGCATCAGGGATTTTCCGCCTTTGATATTGGGCGGAAGAAGTTTGATCGGGCTTAATTCCTGAGCTGTTGCCAAACAGGCAAAGCATAATATGATTGCTGTAATCACCAACAGAGTTATTTTGTAAACACCTGTTTCTGTTTTCATAATTTTGTCTCCTTTGACAGAATATAACCTATTTTCGATACTTATCTCTTTTGCGGAATGATTTCCAGCCAATAATCGTCCGGATCATGAATGAAGTAGATTCCCATGGCTTGGTTTTCAAAGCAGATACAACCCATTTTCTCATGCAGGGCATGGGCGGCGGCAAAATCATCCACCTTAAAAGCCAGATGAAATTCATTGTCACCCAGATTGTATGGTTCTTTCCTGTCTTTGAGCCAGGTCAGCTCCAACTGATGCGGCATTTTGCCGTCGCTTAAGAATACGAGGATGAAGCTTCCGTCCGGCGGCTCATAGCGCCGCACTTCGGTCAATTGCAAAGCCTCTTTATAGAAGGCCAGACTTTTCTCCAAATTAAATACATTGAAATTATTGTGGGCGAAAGTAAATTGCATATATTTGCTCCCTTAAGATATTTGTGTTTTAATCAGATCAATTATTTCCTGGTTCTCCGGGATGTCCGACATCGAATGGCCATAGTGCACAAAGCGCACTTTCCCGGATTTATCAATCAGCATCTGCGCGGGAAGCCGGCCCAGTTTAAACAGTTTGACCTCCTGCCCGTACAACTTCAAAACCCGATGTTCAGGATCAGGCAGACCGGTAAATGGTAAATCTTCTTTTGCCCAATAATCGCGGAAAGCTTCGGCCTTCTCCGGCCCGACAACGATTATTTCCGTATCCAGTTTTACAAATCGTTGATGATCCTGGCGCAACTGCGCCATGTGCTTGCGGCAGAAAGGTCAGAAAAATCCCCGGTTAAAAACCACCAGGACATTTTTTTTGCCGGCATAATCGATCAGCGACACGCTCTTGCCGTTAAAATCGTTCAGCGTAAAATCCGGCGCCTGGATATTTAGTTCGACTCTGGGCATACAGTGTGACCTCCATATTTGTTCTCATAAATCAATAGTTTAAATATACTAGCAAATTGAATTTGCTTCAAATGTTTTTTTTAGAAATGTTTCTCAAAGAAGCCGTTGAACCGGGGTATGCTGTGAGCGAATATGCCCGAAACGTTGTGGCTCTTGGCGAAATGGAGCATCAGACAGTCGAACTGTTTGAGCCGAAGGCGAGTTTTCGACTGTCGCGTAATGAACCTTATACCGAACCTAACTCAAAGCGCTATCTTTGTTGGCGTCGTCGTCGGCTTCCTCGACGTATATACAATACGCCTCGTCGCTTCCTCCTAGCCGTCGCGATATCATCTTTGATTTAGGATTGGTATTCGAGCCGCAGTTGCAGGGCATTTTGAGCGACGGGATACCACGGTTCAACAGCCAAATCACAAAATGGAATTACGAATAATGGATGGTGAAAGAGACAAGATAATCGGGGCAAATTTTCATCTGCCCCAATGATTGACGATTTTTATACTTCCACGACGGCTTCAACTTTTTGCAGCACTTCAGCTCCTGTCTGCTTGGTCACTTTCAGATCAATATACCCCAGGCCGTCTTTTATGTCCGAGACTGTTCCCTGCATGGTTATGGTATCCTCTATCATTACCGGAGCGCTGAAACGGCATTTCAGTTTCCTGAGTTTGCCGGGATCGCCGATCAGATTGGTAATGCTCCGTGTTGCGAAGGCCAGAGTGCAAAGGCCCTGGAGTATTGCACCGCCAAGTCCGACCATTTTCCCGAATTCCGGATCAATATGGATAGGATTGAAATCGCCCGAAGCTCCTGCATAATACAATGGTCTGTATTTATCTACAACTTCGCTGTCCTGAAATGTCTGTCCATTAGTTATTGGCATAGATTCCCTCCTATTTCCGCACCACAAAGGTATATACCGCCCGGCACACCAGCCTGCCGTATTGGTTTTTCGACGTCACTGCCACCGATATGGTGTCCACCTTCTCCTTGTTCTGAATATCGCTGATTACTCCGCTGATATTTATGGAATCACCGGCTTTGACCACTTCAAAAAATTCCATATCCTGCTCGCCATGGACAAGCATGGCCATGTTCAGCGCCAGTTCCGCATCCAGGAATATTGGTTCGATCACGTATGCGCCGAATACAACAGCGAATGTCGGCGGCGCTATGATGACGCCGTATTGCGATTTCTTCGCAAACATTTCATCCACATAATGGGGATCAAAGGTTTTGACAGCCTTCGCATATTCTTTGATTTTTTCTTTACATACATCGTAAGTATAGGACGGATAAGATTTCCCGATGAATTTTTTATCTATAGGCATAAATACCTCTCCTTATTTTCCATACTTGCGAATAAGGTCTTTAGCGATGAGGATGCGCTGAATTTCCGATGCCCCCTCGCCGATCTCGCCCAATCGTGCGTCGCGGTAAAGACGCTCGACTGCATATTCCTTGATATAACCATAGCCTCCGTGCACCTGCACCGCTAAGCTGGATATCTGGGTGGCGGACTCCGATGCCCACACTTTGGCCACGGAGGCCAGAATCGCCGATTCCGGATTGTTTGTTTCTTTCGCCCAGCAGGCCTGGTAAATCAGCAGGCGGGATATGTCGGACATAATCATCATATCGGCAAGCTTAAACGAAATCATCTGATTACGGTTGATGGGTTTGCCAAATGTTTTTCTTTCCTTGGAATATTTATTCGCATGCTCCAGACATTTTGCGGCAATTCCCAGGCAGACGGTCGCCATCCCGATTCTGCCGTACTCCAACGTCTGCATCGCCTGGATAAAGCCCCAGCCTACCTGACCAAGAACGGCGCTTTCCGGCACTTCACAGTCTTCGAGTATCAATTCCGCAGTTGGTGATCCGCGGAAGCCCATTTTGTCAAAAGGCTTGCTGACAGAAAATCCCTTCGTGTCCTTATCGATGAGGAAGCAGGTTACTCCGGCGCCGGGGCCTTTTTCGCGGTCGTTATACGCAAATACAAGGGCAACGTCGGCTATGGTTGCATTGGTAATAAAAGTCTTCGTTCCGTTAATAATCCACTTGTCGCCTTTCTTTACCGCCGCAGTCTTCATAGAAGCCGCATCGCTTCCGGCTTCCGGTTCGGTGAGGCCGAAGCAGCCGATGATTTCCCCCTTAATGATGCCGGGAAGATATTTTGCCTTTTGCTCGTCTGTACCAAACAGCTTCAGCGGCACGCCGAAGAGTCCGCAGGAAGCGCCGGCGGAGAGATATGTTGAGGCGCAGGCCTTCGCAACTTCTTCACCGGCAACTGTCTGGCTGAACAGGTCAAGATTGCTGCCGCCATACTTTTCTTCATGACCCATGCCGAGGTAGCCCAGGTCCGCCAGCATCTTTATGTTCACTTTGATCTCTTTATTGACTTCTTCGTGAGAAGCCGTGTCCAGCATATGAGCACGAGGTTCGATTTCCTTCTTACAAAATTTTTCAAAATTTACTTTTATTGATAGCTGTTCCGCCGTTAAATCGTAATTCATTTTTCCTTCTCCTGTCAAATGTATGCATAGACTGTTTGCGGGTTATTTCTTAGAAATAGCTCAATATCCGGGAAATGATCAGCCGCTGGACTTCAGAGGTGCCGCCGCCGATCTGCCCGAGTTTCGCGTCCCGGAGAAACCGCTCGATCGGATATTCATGGATGAAACCATACCCGCCGAATATCTGGACTGCTTCGCTTGCCGTCTTGAGGCCCCAGTCTCCCACCAGCGCTTTCGCGATGGACGTGTGCATATGGTTCAAGGGCTTGCCCGAATCCTTGTCGTGAGCAACGCGGTAGACCGCCATCTTGGCAGCTTCCATTGTTATTTTCATATCAGCCAGCTTTTGCTGGATGGCCTGAAACTGATTGATCGGCTTGTCGAACTGCACCCGCTCCTGGGAATACCTTGTGCACTCCTCAATGGCAAACTGCATACCGCCAACGAAGGGGGCCAAAAGCGCGCTGCGGTCCCAGGAAAGTGTCTCATGCGTATAAGCGAATGCTTTGCCGACTTCACCCAGCAGGTTCTCCTCCGGCACTTCGCAGTTGTCCATAATGACTTCCGAAGTTGCGGAGGCGCGTACACCCATTTTATGGAAAGGCTTTCCCGTAGTAAATCCCGGGAAACCTCTATCAATTATAAACGCGGATATACCGTTGTGCTTCAGTTTCTTGTCCACTGTGGCGTATACTACGCACACGTCGCATACCGGGGCATTGGTAATAAAGGTTTTGGTCCCGTTAAGGATCCACTTATCTCCTTTCTTAACTGCCGTGGTCGACATCGAAGCCGCGTCTGAACCGGCTCCCGGTTCTGTCAGCCCCATACAGCCTATCCACTCCCCGCTGGAGAGTTTTGGTATATACTTCTTCAATTGCGCTTCTGAACCGTGCTTGAAGATGGTATCTGTACAGAGATAGGTATGTGCGCCCAGCGCCAGCAGATGCCCCTGATCGACACCGGCGTGACCCAGCGCTTCGGCGGAAAGACAGCATGTGACCACATCAGCGCCGGAACCACCCAGCTCAACAGGAAAAGGCAAGCCCAGCAGGCCCATCTCGGCTAGCTTCTTCCAGACT
Source organism: uncultured delta proteobacterium (assembly GCA_963845095.1). GTDB lineage: Bacteria > Desulfobacterota > Syntrophia > Syntrophales > Smithellaceae > MVRV01. The sequence continues at coordinate 63,950 of CAWJQM010000013.1, read as the reverse complement.
TCCAGCGAAAATTCCGATTTTAGGTCAGCCTCCTCGACCAGCGGAACAATCTGGGTTTTGGCAAATCGATACACAGTGTCTTTAAACATTGTTTGTTCTTCTGTTAAACCGAATTCCATTACTTCCTCCTTTTCAATTCTATTCTTGCATTCTGCTTTTTCGCAGACCGAAATCAGTAGATTCTATTTATGCGAAACCGAATCGGTAATTTGACCCATCACTTTCCTCGTATAATCCTCGTAGGGAAAGGCGTTGTTGTCCAAAACATACTGTATAATCAGGCCTTGAATCATGGAAATTATTACCGTTGCCGCATATACAACCTCCATTTTCACGAAAATGCCCTTTTCGACTCCTTCGGCGAGAATGGCTGCAACCTCATCGCGGTAACTCTTGAAAAGTTTGACGTTCGCTCGCTTCATACGGTCATTTTTATTGACCTGTGACCAGAAATCGATGACGAGGTAGGAATAATCCTTCTCACTGGTAACCAGGTCAAATGCCTGTTTCATGAAAATATTGAGTTTTTCCTTTGGATCTTCGGCTTTGCTGATGGATCGGTTGAGGCTGCCCAGGATGTTCTTGTTGATCTCTTTCAATAGGTGGAGCAGCAGTTCCTCCTTGTTCTTAAAATAATAATGAACCAAGCCTGTGGACATGCCCGCTTCGCGGGCAATATCTCGTATCGTAAAATCGTAGTAGCCTTTCTGTCCGACAACCTTATAAGCCGCCTTAGTCAACTGGTTGCGCCTCAGATTTATAATATCGCTTTTGTTTCTTTCATTCATAATTGCTAATGTTTTCCATCTATTAATTATTAAAAACCAGGGGCTACTCTTGCTTGAGGCTTTGGATAACGCTCCCGGAGGTTTCTTTCACTTTTCCTGGCCGAGTATCTTTATCCCCGCACCGGAAAACTCACCCGTAACATCGCTCCATTTTTCGTCCGTCACCCAGTAATCGCTTGATTCCGAGGCACATTTTTCCTGGAACTGTGTTTCTTCATATGCCGTGGTCCCGCCCATGAGCACCGCTTTTACCTCTTTTTTCTGCACCCGGAATGGATCAATAATTATAAATCCGATATCATCATATTCAAACCTGCCCTCATTCTCGGCAAGTATACCGGAAATCAGTTCACATATCTTATCTACCGGATACCTCTTGAACACATCGCTTGTGCCGCCGAGAAGCGAGTGGCGCAGGCAGAATCTCCACACATCATTAAAACCGTCTGTGGAAATGAGTACCCGGCAGTCACGATCGGAAGTAGTATATTCCGTCACATCAGCAATATCCTTACTCCTCCCGGCAAACTTCATATCCCGCCCTGTCTGTTGGCAGATAGCGCCGGTTATGCAGTTCATCACCGTCACCACACTGTCACCGCCATGCGAGATTATCAGGGAAACACTTTCCGCTTCAGGGACTATGGCAACACAGCTGAAAGTCGTTTTGTGCTGATATTTCTGAATCGAATAAATCTCATCATTAATCAGCTTCTTCCAGCCCGGAACCGTATTCGGCGAACCGGACTTCGCCAGTGATTCCGCTAGCCGGTTTAAGAGGTCCCGCGACGCCCAGGGAAAACGTTCCGAACCGTCGGCTGCGGCAAAGACCAGGTGCTCAAAGTCAAAGTAAAGGCAGTCGCCGTTGCCGTAACCGCTGCGAATTTTATCGGTGCCGGTACTGATTCCGCCGCACAGCGCCCCCGGTACTTTTAATATCCTTCTAGCCGGATTTATTTCAACCGTCAGTGACTCCTTAATCGCCATTAATCTATTACTTTAAAGTACTCGATGTCCCGTATGCTGCCCTTACGATCTGGAGAAAAAACCGGTTCTACTCTTGCTCCGATCTTTATCTTTCCCTCGTCCTCAACGCTGATGTAATGCTGAAACAGCGTGTCAGCGCCATCGAACTTGATGAAACCGTAACCGTAGGGTATCGGCTTCTGCCCGCCCGTTTCCGGATCGATGAAGGCGAAACGGAGAATGGTAAAAGTTCCAATAGTTCCTTTGGGACCAACTTCTACCCAGTCGTTCATCTCGACAAAGCATTTCCCGCAGACCCCGCGGGGCGGGATATATACCTTCTTGCACTTGGGGCACCTGATGCCCATGAAATCGCCTGTTGTCCCGCAGCTCCTTGAAAAACTTGCTCCCGTGCATTCCCACTGAATAATGGAAGGGCTGCACTGCATCACCTGATTCTATAATTATGTGTTCTTTTTCAGCCATGATTTTTCTCCTTGTTACTCACTTGGGTTTTTTACTTGCCATGAAGCATCATGTCCGTCCACATGCATCCGCCAAAGCCCGTACTGACGGCAAAGTTGACATCCGGAACCTGCCGGCCTTCCGCCTTGCCCATGACCTGAAGTGCTGCTTCGGCGCACCGGATAAGACCGGTGGCGCCGATGGGGTTGCAGGCGATCACGCCGCCCGAGGGATTGATGGGAAGTTCTCCGCCCATGTCGGTGTGCCCCGCTCCAGATATACTCCGCGCCCTTCCCCTTGGCGACCATCCCCATATCCTCGATCCAGATGATGCCGGCAAAGGAATACGGCTGATACAATTCGATGACGTCGATTTCTTTTCGGGGTTCTCTGATTCCGGCCTTGGAGAAAAGCTCCTTGGACGCTCTCGGCCATGCTGTCCAGCTCTCCCCAGTTCCATCCCCCAGGTAGGTGTATTTGTGCCGGTTGGCGGTTGCCCAGATCCAGTCCGGTGTTGCAGTTATTTTCTCCGCAATCCTCACTTGCCATGATGACTGCACAGGCCCCGTCGGTCCGGGGCAGACATCCAGAAGATGGATGGGATCGGCCAGCATGGGCGAGGCCAGCACTTCTTCCAGTGTCACCTCCTTTCGAAGCTGGGCATACGGATTGTTGCAGGCATGCCTCCGGTCCCGGACGGAGACCCTGGCGGCGTCCCTGTTCGGTGGCGCCATAATCTGGCCATGTAGCGCCTGGCTTCCGCGGCAAGGCCCGAAATGGCGCCTGCAAAGACGAGCCTGTCCCAGACAGCGTCGAATGCCGTGGTAATGGCGCCCGGTCGTATCGGACTCCGAGTTCTTCTCCCATCCGATGATCAGCACTTTTTCAAACAGGCCGGACGCCGCCAGATGATATCCGCCGATGGCCAGGGTACTGCCGGTGGTACCGCCGGTGGTCAGTTTGATGATGGGTTTCATGACGCCGCCGGAGCCGTCAACGCTCCAGCAGTCCACATAATTGATGCCTTCGAAATGATCCATGTTGCCGATCACCATGGCGTCGATATCCTGAATCTTGAGTCCGGCATCGGCCAGGGCCGCAGCACCGCCTCCTTGATCAGTTCCTGGCCGTTGACATCCGGCCGTGGCTCTTGTGATGTGTCTGGCCGGTTCCTACTATGGCTACTCTTTTTTCCCATGATCTTCCTCCTATTTGTCCTTATCCAGAACCCACACACAGTGGGACTGGCCGCAGAGGCCGTTGACCCCTTGCGCCACAGCCTCTTTGCGCCTGCCGACCTGATAGGCCGCCGGCCTCTCCCCGAATTTGTTTGACGACCTCGGCCATTCGTATCAGCCCCGCGGCAATCACCGGATGTCCGGACAGAAGACCGCCGGAAGGATTGACCGGCAGCCGTGCCGTCGAGGTTGAAATCTCCTTTTTCAAGCAGTTTCCCGGCCTCGCCGTCTTCGCAAAGCCCCATTGCCTCCAGCCACATCAGTTCCTGATAGGTAAAGGCATCGTAGACTTCAGCCACGTCGATTTCCTTTTCCGGGTCCTTTATGCCTGCCATCTTGTAAGCATTTTGCGCCGCCGGTCAGGGATCCGGCCCGGGACAGATCGCGGTCTCCAAGAAGAAACATCGGCGCAGAACGATACGCCTTTTATCCATACCGGTTTTGCCGGAATTTACGCCGCCACTTGATTCACTGGCGATGATGATGGCGCAGCAGGCATCGGATACCGGCGAGCAGTCCAGTTTGTGCAGCGGGTCCGCGATCATCTCGGATTGCAGCACATCCTCCACGGTGATCTTCATGGGAAGCTGTGCAATCGGGTTCTTCAGGGCATTGCCATGGTTTTTCACCGAAACCCCGGCCATCTGCTCCGCTGTCGTACCGGTCCGGTGCATATAGGCACTGGCCTGCATGGCGCAGGCCGTGATCATGTCCATGCCCAGGCCCCTTTCATAAATCGGGTCAAATGCGGCATTGGTGATCAGGCTCGATACGCTCTCGGAACCTTTGCGTGGGCCGTGACCAGGGTGGTGCCGTAGGCTCCGGACAGAGACTCCGGGTCAGGCCGTAAAATGCGCCGAATGTGCCGTCGCCTTCGACACAGGATAACATTTTTGTCCGCCGCGCCGCTGGCATCGCCCACCGCCATGCAGGAAATGGTCCTGCCATCCCAGAAATCATTGGATGTGGTCACCACGTTGTCGATTTCATCTATGTTCATACCCGCATCGGTCAGCGCCAGATTGACCGCTTCCCAGGCCATGTCGGCAAAAGTTTCTCCGACTTTGCTCTTTTCAATCTTTGTCATCCCGACACCGATTATTGCTGCTCTGTCCATATCTGCGCTCCTATCTTTTTACCGGTTTGAAATGCGAAATGTCGCGGATGGTGCCCTTCCGCGTCTCCGAGAATACTGCCTTCACGCGCATGCCGATTACAACTTCTTCCGGCTTTACTTCGTCGAGATAATGCAGCATTGCGGTGTCAGCGCCGTCCAGCTTTATCAAGCCCCAGATGACCGGAATCTTCCGGTCATGGGGAATAGCGGCTAACTGACGCCGTGCCACAGAAAAGGAAATCAGTGTTCCTTCATCTGAAATGTTCACCCATTTTGTATTCTCGGTGAAGCATGAGGGGCATACTTTTCGCGGAGGCAGGAAAACTTTCCCGCAGGCACCGCATTGAGTAGCCGTTATTTTCTTTTCGTCCCTTAACGCAACAAAAAACCTGGTGGCAGTGTCGCCGGCCCACCACGAATAAGGGACATTGATCTTGCTTTGGTAAACCATCGGCTGTATGCCTTGAAATTGATCGGTCATAATTTATCTCCTCACTGATATCGCTCAACTTATTTACATTATCCTTTTTTTGCGTAAAGCTCGTCAACATCATCTTTCCCATACATATCGTCAATAAGGTCTTTGTATTTCTGGAGCACCACCTTGCGCTTGAGTTTGAGGGAAGGTGTGAGTTCGCCGCCTTCCTGGGAAAAATCGCTCTTGACAATCCTGATGTTCTTTATTGATTCATACTTCGCCAAATGTGCGTTGCTCTTGTCTACATGCTTCTGCACAATATCGAGAAACTGCGGGGCTTCCAGAAGCTCTGCCGGGCTATTGAAAGGAATGTCTGCTTCCTTAGCCAGCCGCACAGCTTCATCGGGATTGATGTTGCACAAGCCGGTGAGATATTTTTTTCTTTCGCCGATGACGATAAACTGGGTAAACAGAGGATCCGATTTGAACATATTCTCGATTTTCTGCGGTGCAATGTTTTTGCCACCGGATGTTATTATGAGATCCTTTTTCCGGTCTGTAATAAGGAGATTCCCTTGATCATCAAACATTCCGATGTCTCCGGACATGAAATAACCATCCTGTGTGAAGGCCTCGGCTGTTTCCACCGGCAGTTTCCAGTATCCCTTGATGACATTACCGCCTTTTAATAACACCTCTCCGTCTTCGGCAATTTTAATGTCCATGCCAGGTATCGGCTTGCCGGTTGTTCCTATTCTGTAATCAGCCATAGACTGCATTGTAGCCGGTGCAGTACATTCAGTCATACCATATCCCTGTATAACCGTTATTCCTGCGGCGTTAAAAAACCGGATAATTTCTTCGGCAGTTGGAGCTCCTGACGCCGTCATCCATGTAACTCTTCCTCCTAATTTATCCTGAAGTTTTTTGAATATAGCGGCATAGGCAATCTTGTATTTCAGCTGCAACCAGAAAGGTATTGTTTTATGTTTCTCGCGCAGCTCACTGATGCGCTTCCCCACTTTCTGCCCCCAATAAAACACCTTTTGTTTAAATGGTGACTGTTCCTTGACCTGGGCAATGATCTTCTGGTAAACTTTTTCGCACACCCGCGGTACGGCTAGTATCATCGTTGGCCGCTTCTCTTCAAAATCAGCCAGCAGCGTATCTATGCTCTCCGCATAGGAGGCAGTGATACCGCAGTACATACCATAGAAGTGTCCCGCGATTCTTTCAAACACGTGGGAAAGAGGCAGGAACGGTACGGTACAGTCCTTGTCGGACGCAAAGTGGGGCTTAATCGCATCGAGGGACTGTACAACCCAGAAGACGTTGCCGTGCGAGATCATGGCACCTTTGGGCAGGCCGGTAGTGCCCGATGTGTAAACGATTGTAGCCAGATCATCACCCTGCAATTCCCTGGCCAGCTTTTCAAAAAGCCCCTGGTTTTCTTTATCCTTTTTGCGCCCTAATTCCATAAGGGCATTAAAGCTCATTACCTTAGCGTCGCCTGCCGCATCATCCTCTTCCATTACGACTATCTTCTCGAGGGCGGGGCAGTTGTTCACTATAGCGATCACTTTTTTGAGCTGAGTTTTGTTCTCCACAACAATGACTTTTGACTCTGAGTTGTTGAGGATATACTCAATTTCTTCGGATACTAGTGTCGGGTATATCGGGATCACAACTGCGCCGATGCCCAGTCCACCCATATCCGTGTAGAGCCATTCCAGCCTGTTCTCGGATAGGATCGAGACCATCTGACCTTTTCTCAGGCCCAGGGAATAAAGACCAAGCCCCGTCGAACGGGATCGCTCATAATATTCATTCCATGTTGCACCGACCCACTTGCCGCCGACTTTTTTCTCGATTGCCAACCGGTCTCCGTACTTCTTTACGCGGTTACAGAAAACATCATTTATGGTTTTTTCATTTATGTCCATTTGAGTCTCCCTGTTTAACGTTAATACGTGACACTGGAACAACTTTATTGGCTTCTTATTCCGATTCTATTCTCAACCTCATGACTTATAAATACTGTTGATGATTTTTATAATCTTCCCCCAACCTGCTTGAATGGGATTACAGGGGAAGATTATTTTAATTATTACTTCTTCCTTATTCCCATTATCTCGCGTGCTTCGTCGGTTGTTGCGATCGGTCTCCCGAGACAATCTGCTATATTTACCGCTACTTCTACAAGCTCATAGCTGCCTTTCGCCAGTTCACCGTTGGGCATCTTTATATTATCTTCGAGACCAACTCTCATGTGCCCGCCCAGCAGGCAGGATTGCATGATACACGGGAACTCTTCAGGGCCCACCCCGCAGGTTGTGAAATTTGCGTTCGGGGGAAGCGCGTTCATCATGGCAATGAAACTATCCGCCCTGAATGACTGTCCTCCGGCGACGCCCCAGACGAAATTAAAATTCATCGGGTCTGAGAAGATCCCCTGCTTGGCAATCAGCAAAGTATTGTCGAGTCCGCCCATATCGTAGCATTCGATTTCGGGCTTTACACCGTTCTCTTCCATAGCCTTGCCGAATTCCTGCAGCATAGTGAAAGTATTTTCGAAAACATATTCGATGAATATTTTTCCGGTCTTGCGGTCGACGATACAGAAGTTCATCGTGTTGGTATTCAGAGATGCCATCTCCGGCTTGACAGCGATGATCTGCGATATCCGTTGCTCTGGTGTCTTTCCCATACCCACCGCGGAACTCAGATTCACGATCAGCTCCGGACATTTGTCCTTTATCGCGTTATAGGTCGCCCTGATCCGGTCATGGTCGTGAGTAGGCATTCCGCCATCCTCCCGGGCATGCACATGCACCATGGCCGCGCCTGCCTTCCAGCACTTGTATGCCTCTGCGGCAAATTCGGCCGGGGTGTAGGGAACTGAAGGATTCTGGTTTCTCATTGTTGCAGCTCCGGTTAATGCCGCTGCAATAATTACCGGTTTAGACATATCTGGTTTACCCCCTTTCTGTCTTTCTGGTGTTTCAGGTTTGTATTCAGCAACCCACTTTTTCCTGCCGGCATTACGCTCATGAACGGACGCTTTCTCGGCAGCGGGTTTAAAATGATCTATGTCCAGGATCGTGTTTGTTGTTTCTTTGGCGAATACGGCTTCAACCTTCATGCCGATTTTCACATCTTCTATTTTGCACTCATCAAGAATGTGCATGAAGGGCGTGTCAGCACCTTCCAGCTTGATCAGCGCCAATACGAACGGTGCTTTGCGAGGCAGGTGCTTATCGTCGTACCGTACTACCGTAAAGTTTGTCACCATGCCGGAAGTGCCCACGTCCACCCAATTATTCCGTATGTCGGTAAAGTCCGTATCGCACACTTGCCGCGGCGGTAGGTATACCACGTTGCAGGTAGGACATTTTACTCCCATTATTTTTTTTTCATCCCGGATGGTTGTAATGAACTTGCTGCCAACCTTTCCGGCAAAGTAAGTATAAGGGAGCGCCATTTTACCTTCAACTACATAGCTGTCTTCAAAACCTTTCATTTGCCTTGTTGTCATATACCTCCTCCTCACTCATCTATCTCGAAGTACTTGATGTCCCAAATATCGCCAATCCGGTTTTCCTCCCAGACAGGGCGAACGCGGGTTCCTTTCTTCTCGTTCCAGCCCATCTGGATCTTTTCAATCTGATCTTTTCGTATAAAGTGCGGCATGGTCTCATTTGCTTTGCATCCGTCCAGGAGGATATTGATCGACCCGTAAGGAGTCTCCCTAACTTGACCCGTCAACGGGTCGGGCATAGCGTAATAGACGATATCCATATAGCGCACTTCGCCTTTTGGTCCCACTTCCTTGATTTCATTCACACGCACTCTGCAATCAGCGCAAACTTCGCGCGGCGGGACTTGCATGCGTCCGCAGGTAGGACATTTATTGGCATATATCTTTTTTTCCTTCAGCCCTTTAAGAAATTTCCCCATAACGGGACCGGTGGAAAACTTCTCGTTTAACGATATGATCTTTTTGAGCACTATGAGTTCCTGCTGCGGAACATTGCTAGCCATCGGATCTTTATATTTTTCAAAAAGAACCGGCCACTTCGAAGCCATCATGTTAAGGTCGCCTTTGGCGGCAGCTTTTCCTGCCGCCAGGATGCTTTGCGAGTCGATCTTGCCCAAAATGAAATCCACATAGTCCTTGGCATCATTAAACTCGAGGGTCACCGTCGGTTTCCCCTCGATTGTCGTCGTAAGTGTACAGACTTTGTCCTTGATGAATACTGTCCACTTGCCTCCATCCGGGCCGCCCAGATCAAAGGCAAACGATGCATCCAGTCCTTCGGCTTCATTAGCCTTAAAACGCGGAACAACCGTCGCGAACATGTCTGCAAGATAATCCTTTGTCGTCATTTCCTTCTTGGCAATGACAAATTTACGGAACAGCTTTCCGGTCTTGCCGAATGCAGCCATATCCCCTTCGACCTTAACCTTGCCACCCATGAAGGCGTTCGTCGCATCGACATTGCCGGTATTTACCCCGACGAAGGTCTCACCGTCGGCCTGCATGATCGCAGCACTGCCTGACAGGTCGTCGGTTTTTTCAATCTTCATTTCATTGTTTTTTACAGTGAGCTTCCATTTCCCCTCGTCCTTGATGTCATATCCAAAAACCGTGTCCAGGTCCTTGGCACCTTCGGGACGGAAACGCTCCTGCATGGAATTGAATATATCTTCTACTTTTACTCCCCAGTACTCTGCCATAATTGTCCTCCTACCAGTTAAGTTCCTTCTCGAGCATCGTCATCACTGTCCACATAGTACCACCGAACCCTGAAGCTAGAGCATGATTGACCGGAGTTGGGATTTGGTGCGGACCGGCATTGCCGCGCACCTGTAATGCCGCTTCGGCCACCCTGATTAGCGCGGTTGCGCCAATCGGATTCGATCCGATAACGCCGCCCGACGGGTTGATGGGTATTTTGCCGCCGATCATTATCTCCTTGTCTTCGACGAGTTTCAGGTGCTCATCGCCTTTGAGGGCGAAGAAATCCCGAATCCAGTCAATTGCCCACCATGAGGCCGGATCATACATTTCGAACACGTCGAAATAGTCCAGGGGATTCTTGATGTCATTCCGCTTAAAGAGCTGCTCCGCCGCAAATTTATGCGTCTTCATAACCGGATACTTCCGGTCATATCCGAATATAGTGAATGTCTCTTCCTTGTGGGTTGTGATATGGTCTCGTATCCAGACCGGCTTCTGGGCCAGTTCCTTCGCCTTTTTCTCGCAGGCAAAAATGACGCAGCACGCCCCATCGGACTGGGAACACATTTCGATCAGCTTGAGCTCACCGACAAGCTTCGGCGATGTTCTGATCAGATCATCGATCTGGCTGAAGTCCAGACCAAAGGAGCGGTGGGCGTTGGGATTCAAGCCCGCGTGCTTGTCCATAATGATGCGGTATGTCAGCGATGCCCTGTTGGCCCTCTCCAGACCGAATTCCCGCTCGACATCATAAGCGCTCGAGCCGGTAAGAGCACCGGCCTGAATCTTGCGGAACCAGAGGGGGTCGGCCATATTCGTGATACCGCCTGTCGTGTTTCCCTCCTGGAGTTTCTCAAAGCCGATAGCCATTACGATATCATACATCCCCGAGGCCACAAGATTGTCCGACGCGCAGGAGAGAGTAGCACCGACAGTTCCTCCAGTTGTTATCCGGATGCTGTCCTTTCCGTAAGCTCCGGTACCAATCACATGCCAGAGGTCCGGCTGGTGCACCATTTCGAAGAGCTCCATGTTGCCGTGAACAACACAATCGATGTCCTTCATGGTCAGGTTCGCATCCTTCAGTGCCAAACTGACAGCTTCATGAATCAGTTCCGGCTGGTTGACATCTTCCCGATGACTGGAATGCTTCGTCTGTCCAATACCTATTATTCCAACATTTCTGTTTTTCTTTCTATGTGCCATATTTCAGCCTCCCTACGCTTCCATTACTATTACGGCCTGGTGCTGCCCGGCCCCGCCGGTTGCCGCCTGGGCTAAAGCCCTTTTGGCGCCCCTGACCTGGCGATCGCCTGCCTGACCGCTCAGCTGGTAGTAGCATTCAATTGCCCTGGCCGCGCCTCCCAGGAGAAGCGGGTTACCATTGAGCTGTCCCCCTGACAAATTCACGTTGAATTTGTCCATACCGCCATCGTCAATCCACTTTCCGCCCTGGCCTTCCCCGGCAATGCCGACACCCTCCGCCCACATGGGAAGCTGGTAGGCGGCATGGTCGGATAGTTCAAACACCGAAATGTCTTTTGTAGGATCTTTAATGCCGGCTTTTTCGTAAGCCCTTTTGGAGGCGTTCTTCAGTGCAAAATTAGAGGTAAGGTCCTTATCACCAAGGAAGTATCTGTCCATGCAGCTCCCGTAACCTGTGACCCACACCGGTTTATCGGTGAACTCTTTCACGCGCTCTTCACAACAGAGAAGCATTCCATATGCCCAGTCGGTAACCGGATATATGTGCAGCTCGCGCAGGGGATCGGCATACATCGGCGAATTCAAAACTTCCTGCAGATCAACAAGCTTATTCTCCCGCGCATAGGGGTTCTTTTGTGCGTTCTTCCGTGACCGCACGACTATTTTTGCCAGGTGCTCGTCGGTTACTTTCGATTTTTCCATATAGGCCCGCGCCTGCAAGGCATCCACATTGTGAAAGTCCATACCGAGCGGCCTGGTATAGAAGGGATCAAAGGCGAGGTTGGATATCATCCGCCTGCTTTCTCCCTGTGATTCCTTGCAGTGGCCCATGAACAGTATGACGTCATCATGACCACTGAGAATGCAGGACATCGCGTAGCCCAGCCCGTTGATGCTCTCCTGCGCCATTTTTTCTTCCCCACGGAAGTGAGCACCCACAACATCCGTCATGCCGTTGTTTGATATCGTTCGCGCGTCAAACACATCATCTGAGCAGGTAATGACCGTTCGGATGCCCTTCTCCATATCGAAGGTAACCTTGGTCTGGTCCATGATTGACTCGAAGCATTCGAGCAACATGTTCTGGAACCGAAGATGCCAGTATTCGGCATCGTTTTTAATCTGCGCCACGGCGCAGATTGCCATTCTTTTACCCATTGCCAATCCTCCTTTTAGTGCCGAAAAGATAAAGGATCACAATAAACCTTCTGGCTTGAATTTATTGTTCTTAGTTTTTCCCTGATCTTTTCTCTCGTATCATTGTATCTAAAATACTATTTATATCTGTCATATGTAATTGACCTTTTACACATAACAGTTCCAAAACTTTCCCTTCTTAATCGCTCTCAGAATTGAATCTTTTTCCCGCTGTGCATCCAGTTCTATCCATGCCCTCCCCACCCCCAGCAGCGTATGAGCATCATCAGAAGCTATTATGGGATACTTTATGTCCAGTGATTCAAATGCTGTGTCACGAAATCCTTTTGTTGTAATTTCTACTGCATCCAGTGGATACATTTTTTCCAGTTCGACCAGTCTTTCCAACACTTGGTCCGGGGTGATGTCATATTCACTGACATGGTTAAAAACATGCAGCGTTTCCTCAACCCCTTCTATTTTCCCTACATGAACATAACCCTTGACAAAAACGGTAATCTCAATGCCGTGGAAAACAATCATCTTAGTTTTAACCTGCGCATACAGCTCACGGTAGTTAGGCTTCAAAAGGTAGTCATGATCGGTAAAAGCTATAAAGTCATACCCGCGAGATTCGTAAGCATTGGCTAGCTCTTGCGGAGTTAGTTTGCCATCCGAACAGGTAGTGTGCGTATGTAGACATCCTTTTAGCAGCATACATGCCAGTGTTTCTTTGTTTAAAAGAACATATCAGCGTTCATTAGGATAACATTAATAGTTTGTCGTGGACTGACAAGCAATAGGTTATTTTTCATCACAACCCCTTACTCCGAATTGCGCCTATTGCCGGCAGGTCTATAGACATAGGCAAAAATCAGTTTGACTTAACATCCATCTATTTGATTGAACAGCCAACCAACTTTCCTTCACCTAACCACGACGTAAATGTAATGTCAAGAAAAAATTATTTATAATTAAAGATGTCGCTCTTGCTTAAGGGATTTGTTCGCACATGTTTTGAAGAACAAAGAAGTTCAAGTATTTGATATCGATTGAATATTCATTAAATAGAAGGATCTGTGTCGGCATGCAGAAAATAAAAACGCAGAGGCCTGATAGATGGTCGCCAAGATCCAGGAGATAGGTAGGCAGCACGTCATTGACTTCATCTAACTGACGACTGAAGCCTAAATAAAGGCAGATGAACGAATACAAGCTGGCATCATTTGCCGCTTTTAATCAGCATCGTGGCCGGATCTAACAGCAATGAATCTTGTTTTGCCTCTGGTGACTGGCCTTTCAGGGCTTTGATATAGACTTCATCACCCTTTGCTTCTAACTGGACAATTACATTGAAGAGATCGGCAACATGCAAGAAAGAAACAGGCAGACCGTTTGCCGCCGGAGCTTCATGGCGATGAGCATGGACGGTAAACCATATTCTCATCGCATACTTATTCGCCAGCTCCTTTAAAAGCGCAAGCTGTCCCCGACCGGCTTCATCAAATTTTAATCCGTCAATGATTACTGTATGCGGCTTGAAAATATTTTGTTGCATCAAATCAGTCAAGCGTTCTTCCAGCGTAGGGACACTGAAACTTTCCACCCTGAATGTCATGATAAAACGATATGCCTGAATTATATCCCAGTAATCTTTTATCTCCGCTTCATTGAAATTTGCGGCAATATTATGAAACAGTTCTCGATACCAGACATCCACCTTGCTTACGGCATCCTGCAGGCTTACATGCAGAACGGATTCTTCTCTTATCATCATATTTAAAGCCACCTGAACCAGCAGGGCTGTTTTACCCACTCCGGCATGTGCTAAGACGGCGCCTAATCCTCCGTTAGGCAATATGTCTTCATGTTCATAACCGAGATTCAGCAAGGGATTACGGTATATTATTTCTTTCTTCAGCATTATGATGTCCTTATAAGTTAGATGGATAATATTTTCTTCACGTCTTAACGCAACTATATTTTTCAGCATTATTCGATTACTAGGCAGCCGTTTTCTTGTTTTGCGCAACTTCCAGAGCTATTTTCTCGGCAATTGATTGGGGAACCTGCCTGTAATGGGCAAATTCCATCGTAAACTGGGCCTTACCCTGAGTTGCTGAACGCAGCACGGTAGAAAATCCAAACATTTCCGCCAGTGGTATTTGTGATTCAATTTCACACATTACACCTTCATCCTGTGAGCCAACAATCATGCCTCGGCGCTGATTTAAAAGGCCCATTACCGGTCCCTGGAATTCAGGCGGAGTTTCGACAACAACTTTCATAATCGGCTCATGAATAACCGGTTTCGCCCGCAGATATGCTTCCCTGAATGCTCCGCGCGCTGCCGCCTGAAACGCCATATCCGAAGAGTCCACGGCATGAAAAGCGCCGTCATTAATAACTACTTTCACCCCGGTGATCGGAAATTCTAACTTGGGACCTTTTTCCATGCTTTGTTTAAAACCCTTTTCGCACGCAGGAATGTATTGAGTCGGAATTGAGCCACCGAAAATTTTGTTTTCAAAAATAAATTCGGCATCACTTATTGGTTCCATGTAGCCGGCGATGCGACCGAACTGACCGGAACCGCCGGTTTGCTTTTTATGAGTGTAATTAAAATCAGCTCGCTGCGTAATAGTTTCACGATAGGCAACACGGGGATTACCAGTTGTAACATCGGCTCCGTATTCGCGCTTCATCCTTTCAACATAAATATCCAGATGCAGTTCGCCCATTCCTTCGATTATTGTTTCATTGGTTTCCGGATCAACAAAAGTCTTAAATGTTGGATCCTCCTTGGAAAACCTATTTAAAGCTTTAGACATGGCCATCTGTGATTTATTGTCATTAGGCACTATGGCCAGCGAAATGACCGGTTTGGGAACATACATGGAGGTCATAGTAAGATTCAGACCCTGAGAAACAAACGTATCTCCGGAAGAGCATTCAATGCCGAACAGAGCGCCGATATACCCGGAGGGCAAATTCTCAACTTCTTCCATCTGATCTGCATGCATCCTCACAACACGACCGACTTTGACTTTTTTGCCGCTCCGAACATTAACTATTGTTGATCCTTTTGACACTGTTCCCTGATAAACACGGATATATGTCAGCTGACCGTATTTGCCGTCTTCCAACTTAAAAGCCAAGGCAACAATCGGTTTATCCGGATCATTTTCCAAAATCATCGGTTCTTCATTGTTTTCCATATCCAGAGCGACATTTTCTACTTCGGAGGGACATGGTAAAAGATGGTTCACTCCGTCCAGCATCGGCTGAACTGCTTTATTTTTATAAGCAGACCCCATATAAACGGGAGTAATTTCTCTTTTCAAGGTACCTTTCCGTACCGCAGCATAAAGCAAATCAGGCGTAATTTCCTTTTCTTCTAAGAATTGCATCCGTGAGTTCATCAGAAAATAACGATGCCGCCTCAATCAATTCTTCCCTCTTGATTTTTGCTTCCGCTAAAAGATTTTGCGGGATTTCTTCTTTACGGATTATTTCTCCATTAGCTCCGTCAAAATAAAGCGCTTTCATACTTACTAAATCTACTACGCCTTCCGCTTCAGTTTCCAATCCGATTGGAATCTGCATGGCAATCGCATTATGTCCCAGTTTGTTTCGCAGCTGACTGATAACACGGAAGGGATTGGCACCACTGCGATCACATTTGTTAATAAAGGCAATACAAGGGACTTTATATCTCTTCATTTGGAGATCAACGGTTATTGATTGGGATTGAACACCGCCTACGGCGCATAAAACAAGGACTGCACCATCTAAAACCCGCAGCGATCTTTCCACTTCTATAGTGAAATCGACATGGCCGGGAGTATCAATGATATTTATCTCATAACCATTCCATTCGCAATATGTAGCAGCAGAGGCGATGGTAATGCCTCGTTCTTTTTCTAATTCCATCGAATCCATGGTTGCCCCCACGCCATCTTTTCCTTTGACGTCGTGAATGGCATGAATCCTCTTGGTATAGAAGAGAATTCTTTCGGTAAGAGTAGTTTTACCTGAATCAATATGAGCGCTTATGCCAATATTGCGAATTTTTACATTATCGATCTTCATTTTTCTTACAAACCTTCCTTAAGATAATCATGCTCAGTAAATTTTGCCCGATAAAAAAATCCCCTCATTTGGAAGAGTCTCTGCCAGATGTGGGGATCCAACGTTAACGAGCATCTAGATTTTTTTTCATATATATTTTGCTCTGCAATATGTCAAGTTATAATTCAATCTGGAACTCTTAGCTTGACATGTCTTTCAGAACACTTATATTGAAAGTTCAATAAGGAGGTATAAATCATGTCCCATAAAGTGAAAATGTACACATTAAGTACTTGCAGTCACTGTAAGGCGGCAAAGAAGTTTCTGTCGGACAATGGAATTCCTTTTGATTTCAATGATGTAGATTTACTTCATGGTTCAGAAAAAGAAAGCACATTGAAAGAAATTGTTAAATATAACCCACAACGTTCTTTTCCGACAATTATAATTGGCAACAAAATCATTGTTGGTTTCCGTGAATCCGATATCCGTGAAGCCCTGGGTATTTGATATGAACTCCGCTGAACTCTATGAAATGCTTAGAAAAGCGCAGGAACCCAAAGGTTTTTTCTTTAATAAAAATAAAGACTGGGTGTTGGCAATTCTCCAAGATCTCTTGATAAATAAAGAACGGTACGGCTACATGTCTTGCCCCTGCCGTCTGGCAACAGGCGATCGGGAAAAAGATCGTGATATTTTTTGTCCTTGCGTTTACCGAACGGACGATGTGAAGGAATATGGCAGTTGCTATTGCAATTTGTACGTCTCCGCTAAATGGAATGACGGGGAATTTGAACATCAGTACGTACCAGAAAGAAGACCACCAGAAAAAACAGCTTTTTAAGTTTATCAATTCTTTTCACTCTATCAATGAAAAATGATCAATTTAAAGTATTCATTGATGGTTTATGATTAATATTTACTGAAACAGGGAAACCAATAATCACATATTTTTATTGACAAAATAACTAACGAGCAATAAGAAGTTAAATTAATTAAATAACATTAAAGGCTTTACTCTATGATTAATACATACAAGTGCAAGAAAAAAGGAATGTTAATTGCTGAAGTTTGCCTTGACACCACGTGTGAATGGCGGCTGAAAAACGAAGCTTTCCTGAATTGTACATGGGTTGCCTGTAATTATGGTCCATTTACTCTGGAAGAAGTCGGCGATATGATGGGCGTTACCCGGGAAAGAATCCGCCAAATTGAAGCTAAAGCCCTCAAGAAACTTCAGCATAAAAAAAGAAGAGACCAACTGAAAGATTTTGCCGCACCGGGAAATGACTGGGATAACCTGTAATAATTTACTTTTGTTTTTTCTTACGCAGCTTCTCTAAAAACAGAACTTCACTCATGTGAAGCTTCCGCTCGTCACGGGCAAAAAGATTTGCCGAAATAGTAAATTCCAATTCGAGAGCAGCAATTTTATCCATGCGAGGTACAAATGCTGTAATCTTTTTCAGCTCTTCCAATGCCTTGGCTGATCGTTTTGTCAATATTACCGCCATTTTTTCTGCTTCCTCCATAAATCTTTCCGGAGGAGCAACCTTATTTACCAAACCTATTTTCAGCGCTTCGTTAGCTCCGATAGGTTCACCAAGCATAACAATCTCCTTGGCTTTTGTTACACCAACAATCTGGCTTAAAGGATAGAAAAGCGGATTTAATCCAAATTTTAGTTCAGGATGGCAGAAGATAGCACTTTCCGAAGCAACTACCAGATCGCAAATAGTCACTAAATTAAATCCACCGCCCAAAGCAAATCCACCGACTGCCGCAATCAATGGTTTTTTGCATAAATAAATCTTTTCTAAATACGTCATGGCTGATTCAAAATAGGCATCAATATCCGTATCGGAGATGACAGCTATTTCTTTTATATCCATACCTGCGGAAAAAATATATTCTCCACCGGTAATAACTATAGCCTTGACTTCCGGATCGTTTTCCAGATCAATAAATACGGCGAGCAGTTCACTGTGCATCTCTCTGGAAATCGCATTCATTTCTTCCGGCCGGTTAAGCTTTACTATTGCGTACCCGTTTTTTTTCTCGAGGATAATTGTTTTATAAGTCATTTGCTATCAACCTTTAAACGCAATTCTTTTCCTGTTTTGAAAAAAGGGGTTTTTCTGTTTTCCAGTTTTACTGCTGTGCCTGATTTAGGATTACGGCCGAGGCGGGACTTTCTTTCTCTGACGGTCATATTCCCAAACCCTCTGATTTCAATGCGCTCACCGCGTTTTAATGCTTCCACCATCGAATCAAATATTATATTCACGGCATAAGCAGCGTCTTTACGGGAGTAAACCTTAAGCGCTTCCTGGAGTTTGATAATTAAATCATTTTTTGTCATAATTAATTATTAGCGTTATTTATAATGATGGATCATATAAATAACCAACACCGCCCCAATTCTCAACTTTTTCTTTTAAAGAGCGGCTAAATTGGTTGGCGGCGCTTTCCAATACATAATCAAACACTGATCCGTGTTTTTTCCGTGGATACAGGAGTTCGTATTTGCCATCTTTTCCGGCTAATCGACTTGCTAATTTGGCGGCGGTTCCCAAGTCGCCAAGATGATCAACTAATCCGTATTCTTTGGCCTGACGTCCGGAAAATACCCTGCCATCGGCAATGCTGATAACCTTTTCCCGTGAAATCTTGCGATCACGCACAATCACATCAACAAATTGATTGTAAATGTCGTCAACCAAATCCTGGATAATTTTTCTTTCTTCCGTAGTCATTTCCCGCAAAGGCGAGCCAATATCTTTATATTTGCCACTTTTGACTGTTGAAGCTTTCAGGCCGACTTTCTTGAGCAGTTCTTCTACATTGGCAAACTGCATAATCGCCGAAATGCTTCCCGTAATTGTGCCGGGATTAGCAACAATTTTATCCGCACTGCAGGCAATCAACAGCCCGCCGGATGCGGCAACTGATCCCATCGATGCCACTACTTTCTTCTGTTTTTTAAGCTCCACAACAGCATCATAAATTTCTTGCGATGCGGCAACGCCTCCACCAGGCGTATCAATCCGCAGAACAACAGCTACTACGGAATCATCCTTGCCAAAATCATCCAACTGCTCGGTAATTTCCCGGGAATCGGTAATAACACCCTTAACACTCACGACACCGATTTTATCATTTAAAGAAAAGCTTTTTGACTTACCCGCACGGGCGCCTATACCATAAAAAAATATATAAAACACAAGTGACAGAACAATGAGTAAAAGCATTCCAAAAATTACCGGATGTTTTCTCATGCTTTATTCACCTTTTTTGGGTTTTGCTTATTTTTACTTCCGCCAGCGCCTGGGCTAAATTGGAACCTAGATTTTCTGTATTATTAATATACTGATTTGTCGCTGGAACCGGAGGAGGAGCTTCCATATCTTTAATGCTCAACCTGATTTTCTTAGATTTTGTATCAATGCTCTTTACGAAAGCTGATACGGTATCCCCTGCGGAATAGAGTTCTGAAGATGTCTTTACACGCTTTTGGCTTATTTCGGAAATATGAACAAGACCTTCAATCCCTTCCTCGATCTCGACGAATATTCCAAAATCTGTAAAGTTAGTTATTTTCCCTGTTACAACGCTACCCGGAGCATATTTTTGAGCCAGATCCTCCCAGGGATTCTTTTCGATCTGCTTTATTCCCAAAGAAAATTTTTCGTTCTCGATGTCTACATTCAGGACAACCGCTTCAACCTCCTGCCCTTTTTTAAAATGTTCGGCAGGATGCGTTACCCTGTGCTTCCAGGATATATCGGAAACGTGGACTAGTCCGTCAATACCTTCTTCAATCCCGATAAATACACCAAAATTAGTTATGTTCCGGACTGTCCCCTTAACAATAGTTCCGACTTTATATTTTTCCCGAAGTTTTTCCCAGGGATTGGCTGATGTTTGTTTCAAACTTAAAGATACTCGTTTGGCTTCCGGATTTACTTCCAAGACAACTACATTTATCGTTTCACCAACATTTAATACTTTTGACGGATGCTTGATCTCTCTTGTCCAGTACATTTCGGATATATGCACCAAGCCTTCAACACCCGGCTCTAATTCCACAAAAACACCATAGTCAGTCAAGTTTACAACTTTTCCGTTGACTAAAGCACCGACAGGATACTTTTCGGTAATATGTTCCCAGGGATTTTCCGTCAACTGCTTCAACCCTAAAGAAACTTTTTCTTTCTCACCGTCAAAGGAAAGAACCTTGACTCTAATTTTGTCGCCTTTATGGAAAGTCTCCGCAGGCTTGGCAATCCGTCCCCAGGAAATATCCGTCACATGCAGAAGGCCATCAATGCCGCCTAGATCAACAAAAATACCGTAGTCGGTGATATTTTTTATAACACCTTCAACAACGCTTCCCTCTTTTATGTTGTTTAACGTATCTTTTTTTTCTGCTTCTCTTTCTGAGGCCACAATCGACCGGCGCGACAAGACTACGTTATTGCGCTTCCGATCGTATTTTAATACATGAAAATCCAACGATTGGCCGACAAATCGATCTAAATCTTTGATCGGGCGGGTATCTATCTGCGAACCCGGCAAAAATGCAATCACGCCAATATCGACGGAAAGGCCTCCTTTAACTTTTTCAATAACTTTACCTTTAATAGGAATGTTATTATCACAGACGTTCTTAATATCATCCCACACTTTCAGTTTTGCCGCTTTCTCTCTGGATAAAATCAAATTTCCTTCGGAATCCCTTTTATCAACGAACACCACTATGTCATCGCCGACAGAAACGTTGATATTTCCTTGTGCATCTCTCAGTTCTCTGGCCGGAATAAAACCTTCTGTTTTCCAGCCAACATCCACCATCACGTTATCTGCATTGATTTGCACTACTTTACCGGTAGCTATATCACCGTATTGTATCTGATTGAGACTCTGCTCATAGAGTTCTTTGAAACCCACATCTTCATCTTTGGATTGAAACGAATGAATTGCAGCGGTTTTTTCAACATCACCTTCTTTTTCTTTTGATAAGTTTAAGTTGTTATTGTTAACCATTAAACCAACACCCCCCTGTTTTTTATAAATCTTGATAATTTTTATCGCCTAACATACTGAAAATTAAATAGCAAGATAATTCCGGCATGCTTTTCATTGATTCGCAGTGGTGATGAGCCTTATTTATTCGACATTTGCTGGACTATCTTTTCTACAACTTCCTGCAATGATAATTTGGTCGAATCGATGATGATGGAAGATGATGTTGGTTTTAACGGGGCAATTTCACGTTTTGAATCCTGGTTGTCCCTGGTTTCCATGTCCTTTTGAATCGCTAACAACTCCGATGAATTGCCTTTGCCGAGAAGTTCCTTATGTCTTCTTTTTATTCTTTCTTTTATATCGGCATCAAGATAGAATTTAAAATCAGCATCGGGAAACACTACCGAACCCATATCTCTGCCCTCTGCCACAATGCCGCCGTTTCTACCGGCTTCCCTTTGCAGTTGAAGCAACCTTTGACGAACAACGGCATAAGCCGATATTCTTGATGCAGCCAGTCCAATTTCCTCCGTGCGGATTTTATCCCCGACATCCTCCCCATCGACGTATACTTTCATCTGACCTTCAGTAATTTTTCAAAATAATGCTAATGTTTGAGCATAAATGATTTAGTGCTTCCATATCTTCCAAAATTATTTTATTTTTCAAAACTTTGTAAGCTAGAGCACGATATAAAGAACCGGTGTCCAAATAAATATAGCCCATCTTTTTTGCCAGCATTTTGCTCACCGTACTTTTACCGGCGCCGGCCGGCCCATCGATGGTTATGATCATTTCTTTGTGCATTTAATAATCCTTATTGGGGGAAGATAACTTAATAAAGGCTCTCTTGCATTAAGAGAACAAAAAATATAGTATTATTTAATATTACATAAATTTTGGAAAAAATTCTTATGTGGAAATTCATGCAAAATCAATACATTTCTTTCGTGGTAATCCTGTTCATTTTATTTTTACGAGCCGGTCTTTGTTTTGCCGAATTCACAATTGACGATGAAAAGAAGCTGGGCAAGGAGTTTTACGATAAAATGGTGAAGCACAATTTGCTTCTGGAAAACAAACGACTAAACGGATACATAAACAAAATAGGCAATTTGATTCTTGAGGGCAACAAGCAGGTTCCTTTTGAATTTCATTTTTCTATTGTCAACAATTCTGCGATCAATGCATTTGCCACTCCCGGAGGATATATTTACATCAACAAAGGTCTCATTAACGCTGTGGAAAATGAAGGTCAATTGGCGGGAGTTATTGCTCATGAGATCGCCCATGCCAATGCCCGCCATGTTTCCAGTATTATTGATAAATCACGGAAACTTAACATTGCCACTCTCGCTGCTATCCTGGCCGGGGCTTTCTTAGGAGGAGGTGAAGCCAGCCGCTGCACTTGCCACTCTTACCATGGCCGGCGCCGCCAGCTTAAGTCTGAAATACAGCAGAGAACACGAAGAAGAAGCAGATCGATTGGGGATCCAATATCTTTCCGGCGCCGGCTACTATCCGTCAGCAATGGTTGACTTTCTCAAAATTATAAAGAAATACGAGTTTATATCGAAAAGCATCCCCTCTTACCTGTTGACACATCCGGGTACAGACGAACGCATATTTTATCTTGAAAGCCTTATTCTAACGGAATATCGCCAGAAAGGAGTAAAAAACATCATCGGCAATTTCGGGAGAACTCAAGCCCTGCTTATACTCGACGGTGACGATTTAAATGCCAGGCATAATCAATTGGAAAAAGCATTGGCAAAAGACCCCGGAAATGTCGATTTGCTTTATGCCCTTGGGCTTGCCGAAGATAAAATGGGCAAGATCAAGGAAGCCCTGAACCATTATCAAAAAGCCTTAAGTTTTTCTCCCCGCGATGAGGACGTTTTAAAATCATTAGGGCTGATTTATATGAAAATGGGAAATTCCGATCAGGCCAGGGACTATCTTCTTCGTGCCCAGGCCGTCAACGCTGATAATGATGAAGTTACTCTGGCGTTGGGAAAAGCTTATTATGCCCTTGGTAAATACGATAATGCCCTGGAATGTTTTTTAAAATTGGAAGATAAAATAATGGACGACATCGATATTCATTACTTTATTGCCATGACTTACGGCAAGTTAAATATCCTGGGCGAATCTCATTATAATTTTGGCTTATATTTCGAAAAAATTAAGAAGAAAGAGAGCGCGCTTTTCCACTTTAAGAAATCGCTTGATTATTTTCCTCCAGGCTCGGAACGCGCAGATGCTGTTTATAAATCAATTCAGCTGATCAATGCTGCCAAGAAATAGCATTATAACCAAGAGTATCTTGATCGCTTTATTCGTCTTTATTTTTCAGCTTGACAGAAAAATAATCTCTGTCTATCCTTTATTCAAAGCAAGGACTGGAAGGACCAACAATGCCGATTTTTGAATTTCGATGCAAAAAATGCAAAAATATTTTTGAAGAGCTGATTTTTTCATCTGCTGATGAGAAAAAAATTGCCTGTCCGAAATGCGGCTCTCAAAGAAGTGAGAAATTGATGTCTGTTTTTGCCGGCGGAAAGTCCGGTTGTTCCTCCTGTGCATCCACATCCTGTTCCACTTCCTGAGGCCATTAAAAAAGCGGCGGTCTGCCGCTTACGCGCAGATAATGTGATTCTTTTTTATCATTGCGAAAAATCCAACAATGCATTATAAGACCTCGTGCATAAATCAACCATATTGATAAATTATTAGGAACGCGGCGTCGGCAATAGGCATTTCTCTCTCAACCGATGCGGCAACTTAATACAAAATATTTTTTTGGGAAAGGAGCGAATTTAAGTGAATATTCTCATTTTTGGACCTAACGGCAGTGGCAAAGGAACCCAGGGAGCAGTAGTGCAAAAGAAATACGGCATACCCCATATTGAAACAGGTGTTATTTTCCGGCAAAACATATCCAAGAAGACACCGTTGGGAGAAAAGGCAAAAGAATACATTGACCGCGGCGAACTTGTGCCCGATGATATCACCATCCCCATGATTTTAAACAGACTGAAAGAAGAAGATTGCCAAAAAGGCTGGCTTCTGGATGGTTTCCCCCGCAATTTGGTTCAGGCTGAAGCGCTCTGGAAGGCACTGGAAAAAGAAAAAATGAAATTGGATTATGTTATTGAAATTGATCTGGATCGCGATTCCGCAAAGAAAAGGATTATGGGGCGCAGGCTTTGCAAAATGGACAATAACCATCCTAACAACATTTACATTGATGCCATCAAACCTCTTGAACACGAAGGAAAGACTGTTTGCCGCATCTGCAAGTGCGAAGAGCTTACCACGCGAGCCGATGATCAGGATGCGGCAGCAATAGATAAACGCCATGGCATTTACTATGACACCAAAACAGGAACCCTGGCTGCCGTTAATTATTTCAAAGAAAGAACAAAGATTATTTCCGTAGACGGTCGTGTCGGAGTCAAAGAAGTATCGGAAGCTCTTTTGAAGCAGCTTTCTTAATCTGTTAAGAAACATTTATGAATGAGCCCCCCGGATGTTTAATGGAGGGCTTTTTCATCTTTAGCATCAATAAAATTATGGAAAATATTAGAAACTTCAGCATTATCGCCCATATAGATCACGGCAAGTCCACCCTGGCCGACCGTCTGATCCAGTTTACCGGTGTCTGCAATGAAAGAAATTTTCAGGATCAAATGCTGGACAATATGGACATCGAACGGGAACGCGGCATCACCATTAAAAGCAATGCCATTTCCCTGCCCTATAAAGCCAAAAATGGTCAAGAGTATATTTTGAATCTTATCGATACGCCGGGACATGTGGACTTTCTCTTACGAAGTCTCCCGGTCTCTGGCTTCCTGCGAAGGCGTGCTGCTGCTGATCGATGCCGCCCAGGGTGTTCAGGCTCAGACTCTGGCCAATCTCTACCTGGCAATGGAACACAATCTTGCGATAATTCCGATCATTAATAAAATTGATCTGCCCTCCGCCGACGTGGATCGCGTCCTCGAAGAAATCGACTCGGAACTCGGTCTCGACCCGGACAATCATATCAAGTGCTCCGCGAAAGAAGGTATCGGCATTGAGGAAATACTGGAAGCCATTGTCGAGCGCATTCCTGCCGCCCACGGGCGATTCCGGAAATCCACTTGCCGCTTTAATTTTTGACGCCAAGTATGATTCCTTCCGCGGCACAATAATTCATTGCCGCGTTTTTGAGGGAATCGTAAAAAGCGGCGACATTATCAGATTCATGAGCAACGGCACGACCTACAAGGTGGAAGAAGTAGGTCATTTTTTACTTATCCGCACGAGGCGGGAAAAGCTCTCCGCGGGGGAAGTGGGTTACATTATTGCCGGCGTGAAGACGGTAGCTGATGTGCGAACGGGTGACACTATTACGTTGCAGGATAACCCTTGCGGGCAACCCCTGCCCGGCTTCAAGGAGGTAAAACCAGTCGTCTTCGCTTCAATCTACCCGATCGCTTCCGATGATTATCAGGATCTGGCTGACTCGCTCGAAAAGTATAAGCTCAACGACGCCTCTTTTATATATGAAAAAGATTCTTCCGCCGCGCTGGGACAGGGTTTCCGCTGCGGATTTTTAGGCCTGCTGCATCTTGATATCGTCCAGGAGAGATTGGAAAGAGAATACGACCTTTCCATTATTCTTTCTGTACCGAGTGTGCGTTATCGCTTCACTCTCAAAGAAAACAAGGTAATCTATGTGGACAATCCTACCCACTACCCCGATCCTGCAGAAATCGCCAAGGGCGAAGAGCCTTATATTCGCGCTGCCATGATGCTTCCCGAACGTTATCTGGGTGTTGTGATGAAGCTGTGCATGGAAAAACGCGGCGTTAATTCCAATATGAATTACACCGGCCCGGGGCGTGTGGAATTATCCTATGAGATGCCGCTGGCCGAAGTCATTTATGATTTTTATGATCGTTTCAAATCGGTCACTCAGGGATACGGTTCTTTTGATTATGACATTATCGATTATCGGGAAAGCAATCTCGTGTTGATGGACATTCTGGTAAACGGCGAAAAGGTTGACGCTCTTTCGCAGATCGTCCATCGTGATCGCGCCCGCTCCCGCGGACTACTGGCCTGCGAACGTCTCAAAGAAGAGATACCGCGTCAGATGTTTAAGATTGCCATTCAGGGCGCCATCGGCGGAGAAATAATAGCCCGCACCACGATCAGCGCTTTCCGCAAAGACGTGACGGCCAAGTGCTACGGTGGGGACATCACCCGCAAAAGGAAGCTGCTGGAAAAACAAAAGGCCGGCAAGAAACGAATGAAAATGATCGGCTCGGTGAGCATTCCGCAAAGCGCTTTTTTGGCGGTACTGAAATCGGACAATGACTAGGCTGAAGACTGATAGGCTAAAGGTAAAAAAATAGTTGCTTGCCACCTTCAGGTGGCCATTCCCGCTTGTGACCTTCAGGTTACGTAGGCGGGAACCAAGGAATAAATATATTAAACGCCAAAGGCACAAAACAGACCTTCAGTCTTCGGCCTTCAGCCTAAACACCTATTAAGTAAGGCAACAAAATGAAGGTCATTCCAGCCGGTCTTTACATTCATGTTCCCTTTTGTTTGAGCAAATGCTCTTATTGCAGCTTCTACTCGATAAAATCCACCAACCTTATTCCGGAATATCTGCTGGCGCTTCAGAAAGAAATCAGATTTTACAGCAAAGATTTCCATTCATTGGACACGATCTACCTGGGCGGCGGCACCCCTTCCCTGCTGACTTATGAGCAACTGGCAATCATTCTCTCGGCAATCCATAAAAATTATCGCATAGCGGCGAATGCGGAAATTACGATAGAAGCCAACCCCGGAGATATTTCGCTGGTCTATCTAAGAGGGCTGCACAACTTGGGTGTCAATCGTTTGAACCTCGGCATTCAATCCTTCGATAACAAACTGCTGAAATTTCTGGGACGCAGACATTCCTCTCTGGAAGCAATTTCTGCCATCGAGCAATCCCGCCAGGCCGGTTTTGATAATCTGGGAATAGATTTGATTTATGGAGTTCAGGGCAGTGGTATTAAATCATGGACAAATACTCTGCAAAAAGCGGTTTCTTTCGCACCGGAGCACATCTCCTGTTATCAGCTTTCGCTTGATAACAAAACTCCTCTTTACAAAACATATGGACAATGCGGTTTTTCTCTTCCTGACGAAAACACACAGGCAAAATTTTTTATGACCACTTCCGAGCTGCTGGAAGACGCCGGGTACATCCATTATGAAGTTTCCAATTTTGCCCGCAGTAAAAATCTTCAATCACAGCCATAACTCAAAATACTGGCGTCATTCCCCTTATCTCGGTCTGGGTCCGGGAGCCCATTCTTTTCTCGACTCCAAGCGCTGGTGGAACAAATCCTCCGTCAGGAGCTATTTGAAAGAAATATCGCTAGGTAAAATGCCCGTGAAAAATTCTGAACGACTCACTCGAGAACAGTTACAGCTGGAAGCCTTGTTTCTGGGCCTGCGCACTTCCGCGGGAATTAATCTCCGGCTTTTTAAACGCAATTATGATGTGGATTTACTTGCCGAAAAAAAATTGATCATTGAAAAGCTGCGGGAGAACGAATTGGTGAAGTTAGAGCGAGGATTCCTGATGCCTACGCGCAGGGGCCTGGCGGTGGCCGACAGTCTGGCCCTGATTTAAGAAAGAGCGCAACTGGCAATTCCGCATTCTCATTTAGCCTTTATTTTATCCCCCCTTGACCCTTATCCCGCAAGGGAGCAGCTGCACAATCTTTTAGCATCTAAAAATATTGAATAGTAACTGAAAATATCATGCCGACTACAAGCACCGGACGCACCGTCCCAGGAAGATGCGTTTGCTGAAAATACCAAAAACAGGTGAGTGTTGAATCTATTTTATACCGTTGCATCGGCGCCTGCATAGACGTCGATCTGTTGAGGGGACAACTCGCGGACAGCATATTCGCTGTATATTTTTTCTTTCATGAACAGGTCAAACAGATCAGCATCGATATGTTGATCTTTAACCATAAAACCCATTATTTTTAATGCCTCGCCTAAAGTTTTGCCTTTCTTATAAGGCCTGTCTTTAGCGGTAAGAGCTTCAAAAATATCGGCAATGGCAATGATCCGGGATTGCAGCTTTATTTCATCACCTTTGAGCCCCATGGGATAGCCGGTGCCATCGATTTTTTCATGATGGGCGGCGGCATAGATGGAAACGTTGTGCAGCTTTTTCGGAAAGGGAAGCTGGGAAAGCATTTTATAAGTTACCATTGCATGGTTATTAATAATATTTCTTTCCTCATTATTGAGCGTTCCGCGATTTATACTTAAATTATATATTTCATCTTCGGAAAGAAGGGGCATGACTTCACCTCCCACCGTCAATTGTCTTTTTCCGATCTCTTTAATTCTTGCAACCATATTATCACTGGTAAATTCATTGCCACTGTTTAATGCGGCAACAAATTTATATTCCTCTTCCAGCTGATCAAATATTTCTGATATCTCCCGCGAATATTCATCATCTTGACTCTTCCTTTTTTCGGAAGATAATTTGTTTAATTGCAGATTATATTCTCTTTTGAGCAGCGCAAAGCGCGTGCGGATTTCATTGAGCCGGTCATAAACTGTTTCCAATTTAGTTGCCTTATCCACAACATGCTCAGGAGTTGTAATTTTACCTACATCATGCAGCCAGGCAGCCAGACGCAACTCCCGCAGTTGATCATCTGATAATTTAATAGCGGCAAATTTCCCTTCCTGCGCCTCATTGATTTTGGCGGCAATGGTCATGGATAATTCGGCGACGCGGCGAACATGACCGCCGGTATAGGGAGATTTTTCATCTATTGCCGTGGCAATTGTTTTAATGAAAGACTCCAATAAATTCTGTAGATCCTGAATCAGCCGGTTATTGGAAAGGGCTATAGCCGCCTGCGACGCCAGTGATAAAGTCATTTCCTGGGATTCGGGAGAGAATTTTATGACATGCTTATTCGCCGGATCCTGTGCATTCAAGAGCTGCAGGACACCTATAATGTCGTTTTCATGATTACGTAACGGCACAACCATCATGGATTTAGATCGATAACCTGTGCCTTGATCAAACTTCTTTGTCCCTTCAAAGTTGAAACCCTGCGCATCATAAACGTCTTCAATATTTACAACATTCCCGGAGATAGCCACATGAGCAGAGACATTGGCATGATTGGGACTGCCTTCAGCATTTCTCAAACTAACAGGCGGCCAGGTTATTTTCCCTCCGGTGCCGCCCATGCGCACACCCTGTGAATTATTCTGAACAATCGCAAAATCAAGCTCCGTTTCATCATCCGACATTATATAAAGTGTTCCGGCATCCGCATTGGTAAATTTGCGAGCTTCATCCACAATCATTTCGAGAAGCCGATCCAGGTTTTTCTCCGCCGACAGCGCTGTACCGATCTGCGCCAGTCTTTTGATCTGGCCAAGCTGGCTTTCCGTGAACTGCCGGACGTCGGCAACCAGTCTGCTCAATAAGCTGTTTATCTGATCATTATAGGAGCCGCTGCCGATATTGCTGTTTTCATTGCTGGTCATAACTCGCCTTTATGGTGGATTTTCATCTGACTATAACAGAGGTCATTTCTTTTTCAAGGCGTTTTTTCATTTTATCTAATTCACCATCGGGATAGTTTTTTTCCTCACGGAATTTTTTGTTAAGAGTTTTTACCGGAACAAATTTTTGTAAAGCATACTTGCTGTTACCCGAAATCAGTGTGGCGATTTTTAAAATATCTTTTGGGGTGAGCTGTGACTGAACAATTGTCGTACGGAATTCATGCGGAAGTTTAGCTTTCAGAATACTATTTACGCTTTCCTTTATTTTTTCACCGGCAACCGGCACTCCCGCAATGCTTGCATATTTCTCCAGCGGTCCTTTTATATCCATGGCAATAAAATCAAGCAGTTTCTCCTCAAGAAGCGCCTTGATAACTTGCGGCTGCGATCCGTTGGTATCCAGTTTGACGGCAAATCCCATTTTTTTAATTTGTTTAATAAAGGGCGCTAAATCATCCTGGATAGTAGGCTCGCCGCCGGTAATCGTCACGGAATCGAGCTTGCCTCTTCGCGTATTTAGAAAGGCCAGAACGTCGTTTTCTTCAATGCAGGGCTGAAACAACCTTGGATCCACCAATTCGGGATTATGGCAATATGAGCATTTAAAATTGCAGCCCTGTAAAAAGATAGTGGCACATATTAATCCCGGATAATCAATCAATGATACCTTTTGCAAACCGCCAATTTTCATTTTGCTTTTTCCTTTAAACTTTAGACGGACAAATACATTGTGGAAAAAATTTTCTTACTATCATTAATTATTTATTTATTGAAAACTGAATACCTGTCGTGAGCTAAACTCTTCCTGCTTGCCTTTATTCCACTGCTTAACCGGCCGTAAATAACCAACCACGCGGGAATAAACCTCGCAATAATCGCCGCAGTTCGGGCATTTTTCCTGTTCGCCTTTGATATAGCCGTGCGAAGGGCAGACGCTAAAGGTGGGAGTGAAAGTTATATAAGGCAAGTGATAATTGTAGCACATTTTTTTTACCAACCTCTTTACCGATTGAGGATCATCAATTCTCTCGCCCGCAAAGGTATGAAACACCGTGCCTCCGGTATATTTGACCTGAATTTCATCCTGCAAATCCAGTGCCTCAAAGACATCATCGGTGTAGTTTACCGGCAGCTGCGTGGAATTTGTATAATAAGGCTCGGCATGTTTTGCTTTGCCGTCGCCGGCGCAAATAATATCATTATATTTTTCTTTATCAATCTTCGCCAGGCGATAAGAAGTTCCTTCCGCCGGCGTCGATTCCAGATTATAATTATTCCCGGTCTCCTTCTGAAAGCTGATCAGCTTTTTTCTCATGAAATCAAGAACCTGTTTCGTAAAGGCCTGGCCTTCAGCAGATGCAATGTCAGTGCCCAAAAGATTCAAGCAGGCTTCATTCATCCCGACAAGTCCGATGGTGGAGAAATGATTCTTCCAGTATTCGTTGAATCGCTCTTTCACATTGCGCAAATAATACCTGGTATAGGGATAAAGATTGCCATCAGTGAATTTTTCCAGAACTTTTCTTTTTGTTTCCAGACTTTCCTTCGCCACTTCCATCAGTTTTTCCAGGCGTTGCAGAAAATCTTTCTTGGACTTGGAAAGATAAGCGATGCGCGGCATGTTCATGGTGATCACGCCGATGGAGCCGGTCAGCGGATTGGAGCCAAACAACCCTCCTCCTCTCATTTCCAGTTCACGATTGTCAATGCGCAGGCGGCAGCACATGCTCCGGGCATCTTCCGGATTCATGTCCGAATTGATGAAATTGGAGAAATAGGGAACTCCGTACTTCGCCGTCATTTCCCACAAATCCTGCATATTGGGATCATCCCAATCAAAATCTTTAGTAATGTTGTAGGTGGGAATCGGGAAGGTGAATACTCTTCCCTTCGCATCGCCTTCCGCCATAACCTGCAGAAAAGCCTTGTTAAAAATATTCATCTCTTCCTGAAAATCTTTGTATGTCTCTTTTTGCGGCTTGCCGCCGATAATCACGCTCTGGTCCGCGTAATATTTGGGAACAGTAACATCCAATGTGACATTGGTAAAGGGCGTCTGGAAGCCGACGCGAGTCGGCACATTAATATTAAAAATAAATTCCTGCAGGGCCTGTTTGACTTCCTCAAATTTCAATTTGTCATAACGAATGAAAGGAGCCAGGAGTGTGTCAAAATTAGAAAATGCCTGCGCCCCGGCTGCTTCTCCCTGCAAGGTGTAAAAGAAGTTCACCACCTGGCCTAAAGCGCTGCGCAAATGTTTGGCCGCTTTGCTTTCCACCTTGCCCGAGACACCACGGAAACCCTGCAAAAGCAGGTCGTATAAATCCCAACCGACGCAATATACCGAAAGCAGACTCAAATCATGAATATGGAAATCTCCGTCATTATGCGCTTTTTTAATTTCCGGAGTATAAATTTCATTGAGCCAGTAAACCTTGCTGACTTCCGAGGAAATATAATTGTTCAATCCCTGGAGCGAATAATCCATATTACTGTTTTCATTTATTTTCCAATCTGCTTTTTTCAGATACTGATCAACAAGATCGACTTCCATTTTGTTGGTGATATCACGCAAACGGGCATGCTGATCACGGTAAATAATGTATGACTTAGCAGTTTTACGGTATGGAGATTGTAAAAGAACTTCTTCGACGATATCCTGAATTTCTTCTACGTTAAGAACCCGGCTATCAAATAATTTTTCGGCAAGATTTAAAACCCTGAATAGTTAGTTTACGAGCTTCCGGAAGATCAAATTCACCTGTCGCGGCGCCGGCCTTGGCGATGGCGTTGGTGATTTTTTCCACATTAAATTTGACCAAACGGCCGTCTCTCTTTTTAATTTTTGTATTCATCTTGCCCCCATGAAAATAGATAAAAAAAGGAATTAACACCCCCATCGCTGACGCTATATATTGGGGTTGAAGAGCACAATACCACTACATATAGTTATTATCAAGGAAATAAATATATTTATTTAGGTCCAATGATAAAAATCCTGACTTGCTTTTTGGATATATGAAGTTTATTAAAGAACCATAATTTTCCGGAGGAAAACCAATTTGCAGATCAACAAATCAAAGATTGCTGAAATAAAAGGTTTTTTGGATGAACGCGAAGCAGATCACCTCTATCAAATGGCGCTTTCCGCCAGTAAAAAAGGTCCCTGTCTGGAAATCGGCAGCTATTGCGGGAAATCAGCGATCTATATCGGCAGCGCCTGTAAAATAAATGGATCTGTCTTGTTTTCCATTGACCATCATCGCGGATCGGAAGAGCAGCAACCCGGCGAGGCTTATTTTGACCCTGATTTGCTGGATAGAGAGACGGGGAAAATCGACACTTTAAGACTTTTCCGCAAGACCATAACTGATTTCAACCTGGAAGATACAGTGATTCCGGTTATCGGCCGCTCGGAAATAATCGGAAACTTCTGGCAGACGGCATTGAGCTTGATCTTTATTGACGGCAGTCACGCCTATGACTCAGTTCTCACCGATTATCAAGTTTGGTCAAAGCATCTGATCGGTGGCGGCTACCTGATTTTTCATGACATCTTTTCCGACCCGGCCAAAGGAGGTCAGGCACCTTATAATGTTTATCAGATAGCTCTGGCTTCCCGATTATTTGAAGACATGCCGATGGTGGAATCAATGGGAATATTGAAACGGAAATAAGGTTCATCCGGTTCTTGCGCACTTTATTCACGTCCTTGTTGTCCCAAGAAATTACCCATTATTCATTGAAAGCATCACCTGTGACAGCTTCATTTGTATAGCAACTTTCATCCAAATTATGTGTAGCAGTGACCAAAGAAAAATGGATTTTGCTGGACATTGTCTTCACCTACGAAGTCAAGGTTCTTCACTTTGGAGTTGAGGTGACAATTACGGCTTGAAATGCGCAAAAGAGGCAGACCCATAAAGGTTCTGCCTCTTTTGCTTTTAGGAACAGCCATACCTAGTTGGAAATATTCATCATGTTATAATGTAACGTGTGCCTGCTGAGTTGAGGATGAACTGATCTGGCATCTCTCTACGAAAGGTTGTTATGGCGTCAAAACCAGTGCAGTGAGTGGGAACAATATACTGTGGCTTGATAGCCATTCTGCAACGCCATGATGAACCCGTGGGATGAATTGAATTGAATTGATATGGTATTGTTTCTGACGGTTCGGAGTATCGAAGGGCTGTTTTCTCGTGTCAAGAGATATTTCCCATCGTGAACGACATTTCCGGTTGACGATTACTCATGCAGTGTATATATTTTACATCATGAACGGAAAAAGAATGATGAATAGGCAAAAGGAAGTTAAGCTTTTTGCTTGCCCGCCTTGAATCTTTATCTACCTTCTGCTGGCAGCAGGATTAGGAATCCGGTATTTGGTAAAAAAACTATTCCGGCTAAAATCGGATGCGTCTGATGAGCAGCAGCGGGATGATCCCGTTCAGCAGAGCATCGAAGCCCCCCCTCAATGACAGGGCAATCGAAGACAGGAGAGGGATCCGTCCTCCGACTCCTTTATTTCCTGTTCCCCGGGAAAATTTTCACAGGGTAGATCTCTGATTACGCATCGAAGTATTGTATCTATCCAATAATACTTGTCATACTGATAACAGGAAGTAGTGCTTGCCGTATGCACCTACAAAACCTCAACTTTTAATTTAGGATTGGAGTAAGAATTACTGTTTGTAATCGGTGCTTTTAAGAGCAGGCAAAGCCGTTATGCAAATAGACCCAGTATCAGGTACGGAGCAGGCTGCATCCAGATGCCGATAAATCAACTGCTCAACATAAAGCCGACATAAACCAGACTATTGTAAGAAAATGCTCGTCATATAGAGGCGGGATCCATGGACCATGAAATCGTACCACGAAGGAATAATGGCCCTGCAATCAGAGTATGGCGTAGCGTTAGCTGATGGAATATCAAAACCGGCTATCTCATTTTCTCAGTATCTCAGATGGGCAGCTATGCCACCCGAATCGGTCAGTGTTTGAATGGGTTCTGTAAAGTGAGCAGTACCTCCCGACTGATACACCATATCCAGAATATCGTTAAAACCCTCTACCTCATATAAGGACTGGGAGCCACAGGCCAGACAGGACTTAACCAAGCCTATATTCAGGTTGTCGCAATCACGACAACGCATCCCGGGAGGTTGAAGTGTACGATCAACGACGGTGTGCTCTATTCGTTGAGCCTTTGCCATACTCAGAACATCTTCCGGACCGATAACAGCCAAACCGCCTCGCAGGTATTCTGTACGGATTTTTTCCCAGTGTTCCAACCCAGTCGCCAGCTCCTCTTCCTGAAAAAGATCCATAATGTCCTTGTTTACAGAGGAGTCTCCCTTACTCAAGTCGATTGCCTTTTCTACAACTTTGTCTCGCAGCTCGTGAGGCATGTTCTCATGAATGGCCCGCAATGTTTCCTTACTTCCCACCATGAGAATGTGGTTAATCTCCTCCGAACTACCGATCTTTGCGAGGGCCTCAACTATTTCTAGGGCATACTTGTGGAGTTCGTTGTCGCGTCGCCGCTCATACCGCTGCTGCGACCAACCACCCACCTTGACATGATTCTTCACATTGCCCTTAATCACCTCTTCAGAACCTGTCTCGGCCATAGAGACCAGGAAGATACGGGCCTTCTTGTTATCGGCGACAACAACGGCTGCTGTTGCATGCTCTTCGCATAATTCTGCGAGTGGCCTGATGAATGGTGAGGAGTCTATGCGTACGAGGTCGGAAACTGGTTCAGATAGAGGAATCGTTCGAAATACGTCGAAGACCTGGCACGAAAAAATACAGAGAGATCCGGTCTTCAGCGGGCTGCGATCCAGATACTCTGTAATCGAACGGACGTTGTCGTCGAAATACTCTTTTTCATCCTTTTGGGTGCCGCCCGTTCTTAGCAGCCGCCGTATTCTTTCAAATTTCCTCTCAAGTTCGTCCACAGAGTTCGGTCCCGCCAGATAGACACTTAAGAAGGCCCTTTCGGCAGTCGGAATTTCTGCCAGCTTTTTCAGGTCGGATAATTCCAGCATGTTACCTCTTTTTTTGATAAGAATTTGCTTTCAGGAGAATTGAATTATTAAACACCTTTTGTTAAGTCCCCCAATGTTACCGAATTAGTCAACCAGGATAACCGTCACCAATTTTTCCCCTATCGCACCGTCTGGTTTTTATACATAATTTCAGTTTGCCATCGATGTAGAAAGAAATTGGACCATTTTGCTTGCATTTAATCATGCCTATGGCAGTCGGCTTAGAGAGCACACAAGATTCCAAGTTGCCGTTGGTATAAAAACTAACAGGACCATCTTTTTTACATTGGGTACTATTCGGAGCATATGACGTCGGTCTTTACGAAGTCTATGCTGAAGCTTCTCCAGAGATACCCTTCTGCATTTGTTCTTAGAGGTACGGATATCTATGCACTACACATGGCCTTCAAGGGCAACATCATCGTGTGGCCATGAGCAACTTTTTTACCTTCAGGGGTTTAGCCTCTCACGTGCAGCCGCGCACCAGATAGATCACAATCAAAATAGGGATCGGGACGCCTAACAGCCACAGCAAGATGTAGCCAATTTTACCTGTTTGATTGCGAAATGTTTTCAAACTTTTCATGGGTTTCTCCTTTTGTTCTTCTGGGTCCTTTCGACGCGTCTGTGTGAAAAGCGGTATTGAAAGTGGTATCAGCGGTCATCACAACAGAAGGAGGATGATCAATGAACAAGCCATGGAACACCACCTGTTTATTTATTAAGAATGTGGGGAATAGGTTTTATCCCCCACATTCTGGAGTGCTCTACAGTAAAGAAGTTTACTCTAAAACCTACTGAAAGAATTCACCCCTAATTGTATAGTCATGAATCAATCTTTTACCTAACCTCGTCTACTCCACCAGTAACCGCCGCCCCCGCCGAACACCAGGAGCAACACGACAACGAGGATGATAATTTCTGTAGTACCCATGTTAATTTCCTCCCTTTAATTTGTTTTTTTAATCATCTGTAACAACTCCATGCGCTTCTCAGATAATGATCGTCATTAGCATGATAAGAATGGTCATACTACTGTAATAGCAAATAGCCTGCCAACAGCCGAGCCAGAACGAGAAAATTAGATTAATGATTTAATAACAGGTCGTTAGGCTGGCAGGTGAGAACAGCCCCGGCGGCATAAAATGATTTGCATAGCCTCAATATACGGTGGAACCTCAGCATACGGAGGGATACATTGAGGGAGGTGGACAATCTAATCTGATTCTCTTATACGTGGCCGGACTATCTTGAGCGTATTGAATACCGTTTAAAACAAAGTATGTCAGTAAAAATCACCAGATGCTTTGTTTCAGGAAGGATAAAATAAAAAGGCAGATCCATTTCTGATCACGCTGGTTTGCGAAAAACAACTTGTATATCACCCAGAACCCGTTCAGCAAAACCCGCTTCACATATAGCCAAATAGTATTCCCACTTTCTCTGGAAAACATCATTAAAACCCATTGCCGATATTGATTCAATATTTCTAAGATATTTTTCTCGCCAGTCTTTAAGTGTTGTGGCATAGTTACTGCCAATATCCTTCAGGTTCTCCATTATAAAGCTTGAATGTTTTGTTGCGGCTTCACAGAGAACAGTTACGGAGGGCAGAAGCCCTCCCGGGAAAATATATTTCTGAATCCAGTCTCTTTCCCGACGGTATTCTTTATAGCGCTGATCGGGAATTGTAATGACCTGAATCACAAGCAGGCCGCCCGGGTTAAGGAGGCGATCACAACATTGAAAAAACTTGCCGAAATACCGATGGCCGACTGCTTCCAGCATTTCGATGGAAACAATTTTATCATAGCAGACCCTTGATTTCACGGTAATCCTGAAGTCGGATTTCAATATTATTTTTCAGCCCTTCTCTTTTTATGCGATCTAACGCAAACTCATATTGAGCCTTTGAAACAGTAATACCGGTAAGACGGCATTGTGTTTGTTTAACCGCCTCTATGGCAAAACCGCACCAGCCACATCCAATCTCAAGAATGTGATCCGTTGCTTTTATTTGAGCCTTCTGGATAATGCTGTCGATCTTGTTTTTCTGAGCTGCTCCGCAGGAATCTTTTTCCGAAAAATAAATTCCACAGGAATAGAGCATGGACGGATCAAGAAATTTCTGGAAAAATTCGTTGCTCAAATCGTAATGCTGCTCAATATTCTTCCTGCTGCCGATCGGTGTATTTTTTCGTGCATTATCAAGTAAACTGATTATCTGATTGCTCAGCCGGGCGGCTACGGGATAGCCTTCTTTTAATAAGTGACGGTTCTTTATGAACACACGAAACAGACCGGCAATATCTTTGGTGTTCCACATGCCCTGCATAAAAGATTCACCCAGTCCCACTTCGCCGCGCAAAACAACATCAGAAAAAAACCGGTAATCGGCAATGGTCATGTCCGCTGACAGAGATGAATCGCTGTCGCCAAAATGTACTTCCTGTCCATCGGGAAGCCATATTGTCAGCTGACCGACACGAATTTTTTGTAAAAGTCGAAAAATAATGGTCTTGTTAATATTTTGTGCAGTAGTGGGCAATATTTCACTGGTTGTCATAGTAGTATACTCCTAAATTATGACAAAGTCAGGCCGGCGATATTCTGCAATCCTGCGTCTGAGAAAATCTATAGTCAGCACAACATTGACTTTGTATTATTTTAATACATATGCAATGATAACGTCAATAAAGAATTTGAAAGAATTTGTCACTTAAAATTGGCTGAATTATCTTGCCAATTTTGTTCATTTCTATTTGAAGGAGTGAATAAATATCAAGACGGACGGATTGACGAGTACAGGAAGCAGCAAATGCTCTCACGTTCTACAAACAAATGATTCCCATGAAGCTGCTGCCGCCGTCAATTGGCAACCGCGAACTGGAAACTGATCTTTACTTCATCTCCTTGAATTTGGCTTCGATGGCAGTGATGTCTTCGATGCGGACCAGGGCGTCATAAAAATCCCGGCCGGAAAGCTTTTCTACGTGAAGCAGGTGATCGCCAACGGATTTGAGATATCCCTGGATGGTTTTCCCTGAACGAAGATGAATCACAATATCCTTGCCGATATAAGTTTTCAGGTTGTCTTTGATCGAACTGGCTGTCTCAAACTTTGCGCCTTCCACGGCAACTGCCGATCTGGCCTGCGCCGCCGCTGGATAGATAGCAAACCTGGCCGCAAACAACACGACCGCCACTACCGCCACCGATGTGATCTGATCTGTTCTTTTCATACAACCTCCTTATTGTTTTACAGGATCAAACTATCTTTATATTATAATTTTTGTAGTGAATATTGTCCTTTTCACCTAACGACCATTAGTTTGCCGTTAATGTCACCGATAAAGATCGGCAGTTCCGAAGTCGAGCCGTCAGAGGATTGGCTCCTGATCAGTTCCTCTTTTCCTTCATAGATGTGCCAAAGATTGTTGATCTTTTCTGCTCTTAGTTTCTTGGGATCGATCTTTACCAGCTTGCTCTTGAGAATATCATCTCTCAGCACGGCGCTTAATGCCCTAACAATATTCGCAGCCGGCTGATAATATGCTAGGGCATAATCCTCTGTTTTGATCGACATTTCCTGGAGGATCGATTTGGCATCTTTCTTCTGGAAAAGACCGTAGAGCATAATCGCATAGTCCAGGACCGCCTGTTCTTTGAACTGGGGTGGCTTTTTGGACAATAGATGGCTGCTGAAGTCCATGGTGGAGTTGAACTTTTCGCTTATGTTCTTTGGCGCCTGGCTCGAAAGGTCAGCGTTGTTCAGTTCGATGTTGATCAGTTTTCTCCCGGTCGCCGGTGCTGGCGACATCACCCATGACCATTTCGGAGACCCCCACGGAGAAACTGGCCGAAGCTTGCGGGTCCTTTTTGGTGATTGCAGATTTGATTTCATTGCTGCCGGTCAGCCAGATGTTCAGAGCGGCGGTGCCGGTGACCTCGCCTCCCTGGAATTGGCTAATTGTGAACCCGTTGATCATCAGCTCGCCGCTGATATTTTCTCCCATCCACATGACCTGATAGATCTTGTTTTTTTGCCCTTTTGCCATGGTCGTTCCCTCATTATTTTCGGCGGCTGTCAGTGTGCCGGAACAGAAGATAAGAAGACATAGTAAGAATGTGCTAATTTGACGATTCATCTCATTTATTCTCGACTTTCCCGACCACATTCTATAATTGGCCTATATAGTTATGCTATCTATAGTCACCCTATTCAATCAGCCGTCAACACCCACGTCCTACGTATCACAATTATGGATGAAAAGGATATCATTGATTGACGTTTGAAGTTCAGCATTTTCGTCGAGGTTGACGATTTGTGTAGAGCAGGAAGAACTGTTATGCACATCAGGAAGAAACATAGGCTGTCGCCATTATGCCTAGGGAGTGTGACGATGTTGGGTGAGTCGGAAATCTTATCAGGCTATCTGTTAGGGGTTCTTTTTGGCTGCTTATCAATCTTGTTTTTTGACTTTTGTTTCTGTTTTTCGGTGTTCTGTTTCTGCCCTTTTTCCTTATCTTTCTTTCCCCCCTTGTCTCCCATTACGTCTCTCCTTTTCCTGTTGTCCAAAACATCTTCTCACAGCGTGGTTTCTGTTGCAACCACAGCAGGTCCATCATTATTAGTTGTAATCTTGCATACTTTTCAAAATCAGTCAATTGCAGCTTTCAGGAAGCAATTTACCCATTTTCGGGAAATGCCAGATAGTGTTCTGCTCGGATGGCCAGATAGACGAATGGAAATTATCGCTCTTCGGTAATGGTTATCGGGTTGCCAATGATTCCTGCATAAAAGACGATAATCTCGGCAGGAGCGCTTCCGTGATTAATGCCATAGTGTAACGTGTTCACCACCTCGACGATCGGATCTCCTGCTTTGAGGTAAAGCGTTTTGCCGTCCGTCGTGACGACCGTAAGTTGCCCGCGTGTCAGCACCCCGGCAT
Source organism: uncultured delta proteobacterium (assembly GCA_963845095.1). Lineage (GTDB taxonomy): Bacteria > Desulfobacterota > Syntrophia > Syntrophales > Smithellaceae > MVRV01. The sequence continues at coordinate 23,160 of CAWJQM010000013.1, read as the reverse complement.
TGATCACCGGATGGTGGTGGGTTTCGAGCCGGGCTCCGGCGGGAATGTTAATCCGCAGAATAGTGATCTCAGGCTGACCATGCGGGTATGCTGGCAAAACATTCCCATCCCAGCTTTGGGTAGTTTTAACGAGTTCTTCCTTGACGACCGGAATCGCCTGGCTCATTTCCTGACTAGTTCGAACCATGGTACAGCCAGACTGGAGGAGAAGTACAACAGAAAGAGTTGCAATGATTCTTATGGCTTGTTTTGTCATGGAATTATTCCCCCTCTCATTACATTTTGTGGGATCTGTTAATATTCCTTTCTGAGCTGCTCAATCATTTCTTCTGTCAGTTGAATTTTGCTTCCATTCTATTTGAAAAACGGTACTTGTCAATCAGCTTCTCATATTATTGCTTACAGAATTTTGGCTTAGACCCAGTTGCCGGAATATCTGCCCGGACGAGTTGTGACAGCGGATCAGGCAATCTGCTCAGTGCTGACGATTACAGAGTGTAAGCTAGTACAAGATAGGAAAGTGCGATGGCAAGGATTTCAGGAAGAACATCCCGCGAGAGTTATAATTGATATTTTATTTTCGTTAGCAGTAAAATTCCACATCCTTTATCTACGAAGCCTTTGTTTATGAGACGGGGTTATCCTGGTAATTACGAACTGAAATGCACAAAAGAGGCAGAACATTTTCTGAGTCTGCCTCTTTTGCTTTTAGGAACAGCCATACCTAGATGTCAATATTCATCAAGTAATAATGTAACGTGTGCCTGCCGAGTTGAGGATGAACTGATCCGGCATCTCTCTACGAAAAGTTGTTATGGCGTCAAAACCGGTGCAGTGAGTGGGTGCAATATACTGCGGATTGATGGCCTTGATGTCAGCGACTGTTTTTTTAATTACCTCCGGTTTTGCATTTGTCAAATGAAATCCTCCCATCACCAGATAAACCTTTTCTATGCCGGTCATTTTCTGCGCATGTTTTACCGTATTCACGATCCCTCTATGGGCACATGCAGAAATCACCACAAGCCCCTTTCCTTTAGCATTCAGAATCACTGCCTGTTCCCCCCGGAATGTTTCTTGAGTATATTCTTTCCCTTGTTTGGCCACAAACCCAGGTGGAATCTTTTCATAATCCGTTACCTGTTCGACTCGCCCTGGTAAATATGCGCCTGGTATAATTTGTGTAGGGTCTTTTATCTCTACAACCTTCACAAAACCTAGGGCTTCAACATCCGATCTATTCAAAGCAAGAAGGCTGACGATTTTTCCATCTGGTAGCCGCTGGTATGTCCCTGCAAAGAACTGCTCTCCGACATAAAGAGGAATTCCCTCGCGGAATTGATCTTTTTTTGCTTTCATGATTTCCAGAAAGGCTGCCTGATGATCCCAATGATCGTGGCTAATGCCAAGAGCTTCTATTTTTGTGAGGTCAATTTTCAGGAGATTCATGTTTTTCATTACCCCATGAGCATCTGCTGCAAAATCGAAAAGGCAGGAATGTGATTTTCCATCGACTACAGTTTCAATCTGATAGGCCAGACCGTGCTCTCCATGAGGGGCATTATCAAAGGGAGAATTGACTCGCCCTAGTCTCTTGGCAATCTTATAATGTGGCATAGTGGCGTCAACCAAGTTATCCGTAATAACCGTAACGACGATGTTCTCGGCTTCTGGAATCCTAACTGGTTCCTGTGCCCAAGATGCACCATTCGGGAACTCTCCCACAAACAAAACAGCACCTGTGGCTGCGGTCGCATATAAAAAATCTCTACGCGTCATTCCAGTTTCCATAAAAACCCCCTTTGGGAAATATAACTAGGATCATGTGACAAATTTAATTTTTTGAATCGAGAACTGTCATCAGAAAATCTTTGAATATTTAGCCTCCACAAAGGTATGATAACCTCCATGAGGGCCAAATATGGGCAACTTCCAGGAACTCCTTTTCATAGCGGACTCCAGAAGGTTGAGAGTTAGGTTGATGAGTTTGCTGACAGAATAAGAAATATTACAGTTGACAAATGCTCCCATGAGAATGGAAAGTCAAGAGGAAAATTACTGCCATTTTAACCAAAGATTACCGTTTGAAAGGGAGTCTGCTATGCAAAATTAGCGACCACTCCCTTACAGGAAGAAGCACTTGCAATCGCCGTCTACAAACAAAGCATTGACAATATATAAAACGATTGATGATTAACGATCGAAATATTCACTGCAATTTATATATCGGGCTATCCTTGCCAAAGTTGATAATGAGCGGTGTCTGTTCATGGCCGATCTGTTTGGAAATGTTTGATGTCATTTTCTTGGAATATTCACCAAGACCGACGATACTAACCTTGCCCTCTTTATTCTTGTCGGCCTCCTTGTTATTGTTCAGACCATCAAGAAGAGTGTAGGTGAAAAGTCCATTTCCCTTATACCCGTCCATTGCCGCTTGTTTATTGTTGGCCGATGCGTAAATGTGAAGCCCCATCTTTTTGGCTAATACGGACATCCGGGCATCATAAAGGCCACTTACTATTGTGTCCATTCCGCCGGCATGGCAGGTGTCAAAGATGAACAACTGACTTAGAGATTTAATCTTTTTCGACATTTCGACGATCTCGTTGGAGCTGATCATGCTCGTGTTGTTCACCTCGCCATTGAAGTCGTGAGTTAACATGTAATATTGATTTTGTAACAGCACTCCGTGACCAGCCACGAAAAGGATAAAGCTATCCTGGGGTTTGGTTATATTGGAAAGTTCATTAATTTTGCTGACAATGTTTGTTTTGGTTGCTTCTCTGTCGGTCAGGACCGAAAAATGTATGTTCTGGGGTTTATATAATGTGGCTGACTGAGTTTTGAGTTTTTCTTCTAAGTCCTTTGCATCTTTTACGGCAAATTTGAGATTAACGGTATTATCCTTGTACTGGTCAATGCCAACTGCCATTATATAAAGATGCGGATCTTCAGATTTAATTTTGGAATTAAAATTAGTTGTTTTCATTAAACTCTGAACGGTGTTGCTGCTGTTGAAGGCGGTAACGCTAACCTCATTCTCACCAGCAATAGTATCGATCTCTTTGCAGTCTTCAAAGAGATATCCTTTAGATTTATCGGATAATGAAACAGAATCCATCTTGTTTTTGACTGAAATGGATCGCATATCTTCATAGATGGTCTTGCTGTCTAATGATGCCAATTGGGTCTTGTCAGAGTTGAATCTGGTGATCTCCTTATAATAGCCGTCTGAATGAATGAGTTTACCATTGTGAAATAATCTTACCTCTCCTATGCCACCTCCGGCACTTTTTACCTGATAGCAAACTTTGACCTTGGCTACATTCGTCTCTTTGGGAGGAGAAATCTCTACAGTTGGTGGAGGGGTCTTTATTGCATCACTCATTTTGATCGTTATCAAATCCTGTATGTTTTCTCCTCTCAGCTTCGCTGCGACAATATCAGGACGATAAAAGACGTCATAAAACTTATCAACACCATACTTGTTATTTCCTACCACAACACTCAAATACTGCGCCCCTTTTTCAGAAGCGTTGTAATAACCTTCAGGTGTGATTATGAGCCATTCTTTTTTGTCAAATTCCATTATTGTGGCGATTTCTTGACCTGTCGAAGCGTCCCAGAATCTTGTTGATGCGTCACCTCCCGAAAGAACATACTTTCCATCAGGGGAAAAAGCGACAGACGCCACCTCTTCAGAGTGCCCGACAAATTGCCGTAGCTGTGTTCCTGTATGAACATCCCAAAGTCTTATCTTTCCATCCATAGACCCTGATAGGATATATTTACCGTCAGGGGAAAATGCCACAGCATCTATTTGACCGGTGCCTTGATCGACAAAAGTTCTTATTGTCCGCCCGGATTTGGCATCTCTGAGCCTAAGAATTTCCTTCTCTCCGGAAAGGATATATTCACCGCCGGGTGAATACTGTGCAGAAGTGTTAGCTATCATACTACCGCCAGTCCATCTTCGACCTCCTGTATCTGCGCCATAAATCCACAACCTTTTCCCTGAAATAATATCCCAGAGGCTAATGTAACCGATACCCTTGACGAAAGCATAATTACAGTCCGGAGAAATAGCCATGGCATAGGACTGATTCCTATCCGTAAAAGATGCATGTGTAGTATTTCCCAGTTCTTTCCCTGTTTCCACATCCCATTTTATGATTCGATACGATCCTCCCGAAATTGCATATTTGCTGTCGGGAGAAAAAGCAAATGCCTCCATATACTCAGTAACTGAATGTCCCGGTATTTCTCTTATAGCCTGCCATGTTCTGGCATCCCATAGTTTGACCCAACCGCCTCCTCTCATTCCCGTAAGCAAATACCTTCCGTCACGTGATATAAACAAATTAGAAACACCAGGTACTTCGCCACTCATCACTTCTACTATCCCGGTCTTTTCTCCTGTTTTAAGATCCCAGATTGTGACGATATTATCCAAACTTGCGGAAAGAGCATATTTGGAGTTCGGAGAAAAAATAGCTGAAAAAACATAAGATGCCGGCTTCTCTAACTCCATAGACACCCCAGAGCTTTTAATAAGATGAAGTTTCGGAGTTGTCGTACATGCAGACAGCAATATTGCGACAAATATTATCAAAATGAATTGGCGGACACGCATTTTCTTTCCCTCATTTATTCTCATAGAAGGGTTGTAAACCCCAATACTGCAACATTAAGGTTTGGGCTCCATATTTATCGTCTGATGTCTCAAGCATTAATGGTTGTAATGTAGCATAAAATTATATTTTTGAAAAATATTGACTTCGGGAAGACACAAATACCACGTCATCCTGAAAATACCAGGCTCGAAAATCTGCACGTTACAACCCATTATCATTAATCCGGACCGACCTTCCAAAATCTCGACTTGTATTTGTAATTCTTGGATGATTACAAAAAAGGTAATGTTAATACTTACAGGAACCACCTCTTAGACAAGTAAGCAAAAATGAATAAAGACAATTTTGATGAACTCATGAAAAGTCCTAATATTCATTTTTTCGAATTATTTCTTGACCTTCACGGTCTATTCTCTTATACTTCAAATTCAAAATCATCGATATTTTATTGGAATTCATGACATGAGCAATAAAAGCGCACCTCCTGACAGAAAAAATCAGTCCGAAAAATATTCATCTCCAAACCTGGAACTGAGGTAAAGACAGATGCTCCCTCCGCGGTCAATTCCATTGCCTTCAACAGGGACTATCCGATCCCCGAAGATCTTTTGAAGAACCTGCGCTATGAATACCTCCGGCGGGAATTATGGGTTCCTCTGAAATTCAGTGGAGGAAAGATTGTAGTAATCGTCGATAACCCCGAAAATATCATCAAGCGCGATATGATTGAAAATATACTGAAAACCAAATCAGTTGAATATATTTGCGCCACCAATCAGGACATATTGAAATTTATTGAATATTTTTATGATGTCGGCGATCCGGAAGAAGACATGTCTCCTGCCGGCGCAAATATTGAAATTAAAAGAAATGGTTTGAATGGTTTTTCAGAGGCGGATATCAGCATTGTTAAACTTGTCAATGATGCCATTAACGAAGCATATGACAAACGTGCTTCCGATATCCATCTAGAGCCTGATACGAAAGACAAACTCGTCAATATCCGCTTCCGGATTGACGGCGAATGCATTCCCTATAAAACATATCCCTATGAATACAGGGCGGCAATAGTTTCGCGGATCAAAATCATGGCCAATCTGGACATCACGGAAAAACGTCTTCCGCAGGATGGAAAGATCAAATACAAAGTGCCCGGTGCAGCGGAGATAGAATTGCGGGTTGCCACATTACCGACGCACGGTTACGTGGAAGATGTTGTCTTGCGCCTTCTCACTCGAGGGGAAACAATGACCATCGACGAACTCCGCATGCCTCCAAATACGCGCAAACTCTTCCAGGCTCAGCTCACAAAACCCTATGGCCTTATTCTTCTGGTCGGACCCACCGGTTCGGGAAAGACAACTACCGCCCATGCCGCCATTGCGCTGATCAACAAACCCAACGTTAAAATCTGGACGGCAGAAGATCCTGTAGAAATTACTCAGCAGGGAATACGGCAGCTGCAAATACATCATAAAATTGGGCTGGATTTCGCGGCGGCGATGAGATCTCTTCTGCGCGCCGATCCCGACGTAATAATGGTCGGGGAAATGCGGGATTACGAAACGGCGAAAATGGGCGTCGAAGCGTCAACAACGGGCCATCTGGTGATAAGTACGCTCCACACTAATAATGCTCCTGAAACCATTGTTCGCCTGCTGGATATGGGTATCGATCCCTTTGCTTTCGCTGATTCCCTGCTTTGCGTCCTTGCCCAAAGGCTCGTGCGCCGCCTGTGCAGCAAATGCAAAGAAGCTTATCATCCATCGCCACATGAATTTGCTGAACTGGCTTATCATTATGGTGAAAAAAACTTCGCCTCGCTTAATATAAAATATAATGACGACTTTAAGCTTTTCAAAGCAAAAGGCTGTGAAGACTGCAATTACATGGGATATCGCGGCAGAATGGGAATATTTGAATTGCTGATCGCCTCCGACAGCATCAAGCATATGATTACCAGCCGCAAATCTATCGCCGCTCTTCGTAAAATTGCCATGAATGAAGGGATGGAGACATTGCTGCAATGCGGCGTTATTAAAGTTATCGCCGGAGAAACCGATTTGATGGAAGTTTTAAGCGTCTGTATTCGATAAACCGTTGATCTTGATCCTTCTACATATTATCAGCTGTAAAAGGAGTTATGTAATGCCTTTCATCATGTACTTACTTTTAAAAATCCCGACCGTTCTTCTCGGTATCTAATTGTCGCCTCTTATGTGCTTCTATCCATAGCCGGTTTAATTATTATCCGGAAATTTCACCGGCCGCAGAAATTAAAGCTTCATAACGATGTCGCGGGCTTCATTTTTTCCACTCTCGGCGTTATTTATGCTGTATTGATTGCCTTTCTGATTGTGATCAATTGGCAGGATTTTGATGAGGCGCAAAAGAATACCGCCCGCGAAGCCAATTATCTTGCCTCCGTTTATCGGGATTCTACTCCCTTGCCAAACGCACTGCGCAGCGAGCTGAAAAATAGTCTGGCCGATTATGTTAATTCCATCATTGCCGATGAATGGCCTCTGATGATGAAAGGTGAAAGAAGCCCCAAAACACAGGCAGCTCAGGAGAACATATGGAGACTGTTCAGCAGTTATCAACCCGGCAATGAAACGCAGAAAATATTTTTTGCCGAAGCCGTTAAAAAGCTCAATGATGCCTGCGAGATGAGGAGAATAAGGATTTCCCAGGCCACATCAACTATTCATCCCCTGCTCTATTTTGTTTTGATTATCGGCGGTTTGCTGACCATTTCGTTTACACTATTTTTTGGCTCGGAAAACTTTATCCCCCAAATAATCATGACTTCCATGCTGGCGGCCATGATCGCCCTCACGCTCTTCACGATTATCGTCCTGGATTGCCCTTTTACCGGTGAAATCAGTGTTAAGCCGGAAGTCTTCAGAACTATCCTGACGTCCTTACTGCATTCATAACTGATTGAACCATTAAGAGGAAAGAAAACCGATTAGTTTTCATTGACATAAAATTACAATTTCCCTATAATCCCCCCCTGAAAAAGCAAATTATTGTATATAAGTGATATTCCCTTTCTCACGAGATCTCATCCAAGCGGCAAAGTTAAATACGTACTTTTTTTGACTGGAGATCCATATGTCTGAAGAATCCGAAAATCAAAAACTTAAACGAAAGATAGCCCGCCTAGAAAAAACGATCACTGATCTTGACCAGAAGATGAAAAAGTTACAGCAACGCGAAGAATTGCTGAACATCATGGCGGAAAAATCTTTTGCCGGGGCCTATGTATCGCAAGATGGTCAATTTAAGTTTGGAAGTTGGAATACCTTTTCCTTTGCCGGATATACCATCAAAGATCTACTCGGGGTAAAAGCAGACAGTTTGATTCATCCGGAAGACAGAAACTTTGTCAAAACAAACGCTCGAGCCATGCTCCGTGGGGAAAGAACAGCGCCTTATGAATTTCGGATCGTGACCCGGGAAGGACAAATACGTTGGATTCTGGAAACGGTGACTCCGATCTTGTATGATGGGAAGCAGGCAATTCTGGGCAACTCCCTGGACATTACGGAGCGCAATCTTGCGGAGGATGCCCGTCGCGAATCGGAGAGGCGTCTGTCCGATATCATCGAATTTCTTCCCGATGCAACTCTGGTGATCAACTGCGAGGGCGAGGTTATTGCCTGGAACCGGGCGATGGAAAAGATGTCCGGAGTCAATGCGAATGATATGGTGGGTAAGGGTAATTATGAATATTCCCTACCGTTTTACGGGGAACGACGTCCCATCATCATAGATCTCGTATTAAAGCCCGACAAGGTTGTGGAAAAGGCATATTCGGTCTTTGACAGGCAGAAGAACGAATTGGTCGTCGAGACCTGGGCGCCTCGCATAAAAGCTTATATCTGGGGTAAAGCGAGTCCTCTTTACGATAACAAGGGGCATATTGTCGGCGCGATAGCGGTCCTGCGCGACATTACAGCACGCAAGCTGGCGGAGGACGCCCTGCGCGAATCGGAGAGACGTCTGACCGATATCATCGAATTTCTTCCCGATGCGACTCTGGTGGTCAATTGCGCCGGGGAGATTATTGCCTGGAACCGGGCCATCGAGAATATGACCGGAGTAAGCTCAAAAGATATGGTGGGTAAGGGTAATTATGAATATGCCCTACCGTTTTACGGGGAACGACGTCCCTTCATCATTGATCTCGTGCTGAAACCCGATGAAGAGCTGGAAAAGACATATTCTGCCTTTGACAGGCAGAAGAATGAGTTGGTCGTGGAGATATGGGCGCCGGGCTTAAGTATCTTTGCGTGGGCTAAAGCGAGTCCCCTTTACGATGATAAAGGGAATCTGGTCGGCGCCATCGAAGTCATTCGCGACATCACGAAACGCAGACTGGCGGAAGACGCCCTGCGCGAATCGGAGAGGCGTCTGGCCGATATCATCGAATTCCTTCCCGATGCAACCCTGGTCATCAATTGCGCAGGAGAGGTTATTGCCTGGAACCGGGCAATGGAGAAAATGACCGGGGTAAGCTCAAAAGATATGGTGGGTAAGGGTAATTATGAATATGCCCTGCCGTTTTATGGGGACCGACGTCCTGTCATCGTAGATCTTGTACTGAAACCGGATGAGGATTTGGAAAATAAATCTTCCGGCTTTGACAGGCAGAAGAACGAATTGGTCGTCGAGACCTGGGTGCCGGGCATAAAAGCATATATCTGGGGTAAAGCGAGTCCCCTTTACGACGACAAGGGGAATATCCTCGGGGCCATCGAAGTCCTTCGTGACATCACGGAGCGCAAGCTGGCGGAGGAGGCTCTGGTAAAAAGAGAGCGGGAATTGGAGATTAAATCCAATGAGCTGGAAGAGCTCAATACTGCACTTACTGTTCTTCTGAAACGCAGGGGAGATGACAGAAAAGAGCTTGAGGAAACGCTGGTTCTCAATATCAATGAGCTCGTTATACCTTACGTGGAGGAATTGAAGCGTACGAAAATGGATGATCGTTTTATGACGTATGTTAATATTCTGGAGTCGAATCTTAGGAACATCCTGTCTCCTTTCAGTCATAGATTGTCTGTGAAGTATCTGAGCCTGACAAACAGGGAAGTTCGCGTTGCCGAATTGATAAAAGAAGGAAAGTCATCGAAAGAGGTTGCCGAGCTTTTGAATGTGACAGAAAGCTCCGTCAATATTAACAGATATCGGTTGCGTAAAAAATTGGCTTTGAAAAAACAGGATAACCTGAGAATCTATCTTACATCCCTGCCATAAACCCAGATTTCGCTATAGGGTATAAAGGTTTAGAGAGATCGCCACGTCGTATACACTCCTCGCGATGACAAGACAAGTTTCAAGCTGTCATTGCGAGCAGGCCCTTGGCCTGAGAGGCAATCTAAACAGAACAAGGAGTTGCAACCCCTCGTTCAATAAGGAGAGCACGATATTGCTCGTCACTTCGTTCCTTCCCAAGACCGTTGTTTTATAAATTATTTTTCTATTGCGTAATCCGGAATAAATTGAAAAAGGGAGATAGGGTCCGCAGATTATACCCCTATCTCCCTTACAGTTGCAGATAACATCTTTAATTAAAGCAAATTTTAATTACCGGCCGCTTGCGAAGTCGTCTCTCATCAGCTCCCTGGCGATGATCATTCTGCGGATTTCGGATGTTCCGGCGCCGATTTCCCACAGTTTCTGGTCCAGATGTGCCTGGTTATCGCGTATTCCGGTGCAGTAGCCGTAGCCGCCGTAGATCTGGATCGCGTCGAGGCCGATCTTGGTTCCCATCTCGCCGCAGTACAGAAGCGATGCAGCCGCCATACGGTCGAGGTCCGTTCCCTTCCACCCTGCTTGGTTGTCAGGCTGTCGCAATATGCGGCGGCGCTGTAGGCCATCCACTTGCCGGAGAGGTAGCCGGTGTACATATTGGCCAGTTTCTCCTGGATCGTCTGGAAGGAGGCGATGGGTTTGCCGAACTGCACTCTCTCCTTGGCATACTTGAGGCTCAGCTCGAGGCAGGACTTCTCATGGATGCCGAGGGTACAACCGCGACGGGTGATTCTCTCGGTGCACAGACCGCTTGTCAGAATCGCGACACCCTTGTTCAGGCCGCCGATCAGGCGCTCTCGGGAAGTTCCATATCATCAAAGGTCACCAATACCGGTCGGGAGAGGTTCTCATACCCCATTTCTTGATCTTCTCTACGGTCAAGCCCTTTATGAATTTGCCTTTCTCATTCTCATCTCGAAGAAGAAAGCCGACATGCCGTGGGGGCCCGTGGCGGGATCGGTCTTGGCATAGAAGACATAGAAGTCCGCAACGGGACCGTTGGTGATGAATGATCTTGCTGCCGTTGATTATGTACTTGTCGCCTTTTTTCACCGCCTTTGTTGCCATGCTCATGGCATCGGATCCGGCATTGGGCTCCGTGATTCCCAGGCAACCAATGTACTCGCCCGTGCATGACCTTGGGCAGATACTTTCCATTTTCATGCTCTTCAGAGGCATTCCTTCTGAAGTTGTCGAAGCACAGTGTCTGGCTGGCTCCGAGCGTCATTGAAAGGGCATTGCTCACTCTGCGCGACGTTTCATAGGCAAGCAGGGTCTCTACATAACCCATAGCGGATCCGCCGTATTTTTCCTCGAAAACAATACCGTTTATTCCGAGGTTACCAGTTTCTTTGAAGAATGTCGGGGGCATTTCGTCTATTTCATACATGTGTTCCATCTGTGGCTCCAGCCAGTTGTCGCCCACTTATGTACGCTTTCTTCCAACATCCTTTGTTCTTCTGAAAAATCGAAATTCAAAGCCATTGTAAAATACCTCCTCGTTCATTCAATTTTGTTGAGATTCAACAATATTAATATTGACAGCTTTAGTTAACACTGCTTTTTGTTGGAATTAGTATCTAATAAAAAGCATAAGGTCAATGTTAAATATTATGTATATAATCTTACATTTATTGTATATATTATCCGTGACCCGTTCCTCCTTTTTTCCTTGCACAACATTGCTGTAAACAGTATAATAGCCGTAAATACAGCAGGTTGATGATGACAGGCATTTGAGTTCCGCTTTTAGGGACAAGCACATGTTAAATTCTTCCTGCCGAAGCAGTGTCTTATTAACCCGGATTACACGATAGAAAAGTAATTAATAAAACAACGGTCTTGGGAAGGAACGAAGTGACGAAACAATCTCATATAATCAATTACTTAGATTGCTTCGCAATCTGCTCGCAATGACAATCTCTCTAAACCTTTATGCCCTATTGCGAAATCTGGGATTAAATCTCCGGACATATAAACCTGATGAGGAGTTATTCCCATGAAATTTACTTCCCCTGCGTCCGGATCTTCAGCATTTTGATATATATACAAAATATGAAATATTATATATATAATATTTAACATTGACCTTATTCTTTATATTAGTTAAAAATCCACGGTAGAAGTAGCAGTTTTCATTGTTTAAATCTCAACAAAATTCAATAAAGGAGGTGTTTTGTAGGGGGCTTTAAATTTCGTTTTTTAATATCATAATTTAAAAAAGGAGGTTTAAGTAATGACACAAAAAAAGTCAAGTGCAACGGAAGCCAATGATCGCATTTATAAAAAAGAATTCATTCTTGTCACTATTAGCTACGATACTTTGCATGGCCTGTGGCATGGGTTGCCTGTTGATGCGTCCCTTCCCGGAACTGCTTCAAGTCTATGTCTGGGGCTTCCCGTTTCCCTTCTGGTATCAGAACTTTGTCGCCTATATCGGTGTTATCGCTTTCATCTATGTGGTTGTGTTGAAATTGACCAAGATCGATGAACAGAAGGCCAACGCGGAAAAGGAGGTGTGACCATGGATTTCATGCAAAGAGAAGGATTGTACATACCGGGCCTGATCAGTGTTTTAGGGTCCATCGTCTTATTTATTATCGTGGGCATCATGGCCCAGCGCTCCACGAAAAGCAGCGGCGACTATTACATGGCCGGTGCGTCCGTCGGCCCCGTCGTCAATGCCTTTGCCATTGTTTCAGCATACCTGAGCCTGGCCACGTTCATCGGCTTTACGTCCATGATCTGGAACATCAAGTCGCTGCTGGCGATCATGTCGCAGGGCTGGATGATCGGCTTCGGCATCATGATCTTCCTTTTTTCCGGCCCCATCCGCCGCCTGGGACCTATACGTCAGCCGGATACATCTCCACGCGCTTCGACAGCAACGCGGCCCGGCTGATTGCGGTCATTTTCATGATCTTCATCATGATCATGTATACCGTCAGTCAGATGAAAGGCATTGCCCACGTTTTTGAACTGCTCTTCGGCATTTCCTACGTACCCGCCCTGTTTCTCGGCGGGATCATCGTCGTCGCCTATGTTACGTTCGGCGGCATGTACGGCGTGACCTGGAACCAGGCCTTTCAGGGTTTCATGTGCGTGGCCTTCCTGTTGTTCCCCGTCATGGCCATTGCCAAGGCCCTGGGCGCCAGCATCTGGTGGCTCCCGATGTGGGGATACGGCAACATGACGCCGGACATGCTCAAGGCCTTTCCCACGTTCTTCTCGATCCTGTGGGACGCCAGCCCCAAATGGTACATCGGCGTGCTGTTCTCCATGACTTTCGGCACCATGTCGGTGCCCCATTACCTGTCCCGCATTTCTTCGGCGAAAAACATCAGTGAAGGACGCATGGGATTCATTCTGGGCATACTCATGATCGGTTGCGTCAACGTGCTGACCTTCACGGCCGGTTTTGCAGGCGTCCTCTACACGCAGTCGAAGGGGCTCGCGCTCAAGGCCGTTCAGGCCGACAAGCTGCTCTTCATCCTGTCTGACGCCTTCGTCGGCAACTGGGCCCTGGCCCTGGTCTTGGCCGGCGCCATCGCCGCGGGCATGTCCACAGTCGCCGGGGCGCTCATGGTGATCGGAACGGGCATCGCCCACGACATCATCGGCGGCATCAAGGAGCTTACGGAAAAACAGAAGAAGATACTGGCGCCCGCCACGATCTTCGTCTCCGGCGTGATCATCATGTTCGTGACCATCAACCCGCCCACGTTCGCGCTGGCCAGCGTCATCTGGGCCATCATTCTTTCCGCTTCGGTCTTTACGGCCCCGCTGATTATGGGGATATGGTGGAAAGGCTGCAACAAGTACGGCGTCATTGCCGGCATGCTGGTCGGAGGGTTTTTCGCGCTGTTCTTCAATGCGCAGTTCGCCCATCCGTCCTTCACCTGGAGCCCGGTTCTGTCCAAAGCTCCTTACGGGCCGACGCCGTTTCCCGGCGTCTTTTCGGTGCCGGTTTCCTTTGTCGTGACGATCTTCGTTTCCATGATCACCAACCGGATTCCCGCTCTGGCGGCCAATATTCCACGCGAGAAGACGGATAGAATGGTGGAATTCATGCACGGCTGGGCGGACCACGCGATCCGGAAGGACAGCACGCGTTATACCAGCGATACTGGCCCTGCCATCATCGGCCTGGTGATGCTTGCTTTCTGCATCTTCGCTCTAATGTAAAACTGGTAAATATCTAAAATTTGTGTTATAGACCAAACAAAAAAGGGGAACCGCTGCGGCGGTTCCCCTCTTGCAAATAAGTATTGAGATCAAGGGAAAGGGGATACCATGATATTGAATTGGCTATGGGACATCATTGCCGTCGAGGGGAAAATCGCCGCCAGCATCCGCGAAAAAAGGAGTCTGCTGCTTTCCCCGCTGATTGTATTTACGGCCGCCCAGATTCACGGCCTGACGATGTTTTATTACCGGAGCGTCGTCGGCGCCGATCAGGTTAATACCGCCGAAGCCGCTTTTTATGTCGTTTTCGGCTATATGGCCGTAATCGCCTCCCAGTTGGGCATTACGCTGCTCCTGTGGGGCATCGGCAAGGTGCTCGGAGGCGCCCCCTCCCGTTTCATCGATGTCTACATCGCCGTGGGCTATGCGTTTCTGCCCTACGGATTGCTGCTCGCGGCCAACACGCATTTAACCTTTTTACGGCAGGCGGGAGGGTCGCTCTCCAGCAACCCGCTCACCGGCCTGATCATGCTTGCCGCCTTCATCTATTTTCTGTATCTGATGACAAAGGTGCTCCACCTGCTGACCGGTTTTCCCATGAAAAGGGCCGTAGCCTGCGTCTCGGCCTCCTTCGTCTTTATTTTAAGTTTTATCTATCTCGTCGGTTACTGATCATTTCCAGAAGTCAAAGACCATCTTCTCCTGGTACTTTTCAATCCGCTTGAAGATTTCCTTGAGCATGGTCTGCTCCAGGCGTGAGAGCTTGTTCGGATTGATATAATTATCGGGCTTCGCGTTTTCCCGGAGCAAGGCGGTTATCTGACGGGCCAGCCTCAGCTGCATGAGAAAGCTGTAGGCCTGCTCGAAATCGTTATAATCCTCCCAGGAGAGGCGTTTCTTGAGGAAGAGCTGATACATCCTTTCCTGTGTGTTGGTTTCTTCAATGCCGTTCTTGAGAGCATAAAGCCGGGTATAGTTGACAATCGTGATCATGGGATGTTTTACATCCAGCGTGTCGCGGTGTTTTCCTTTCGATTCGACGACAAACGTCCGGAAAAAACCCAGCGGCGGTTTGCGTTCCAGCGTGGTTTCCGCCAGATAACGGAAAAAGTTGGGATGTTCGGCCAGTCTTTGGAAAAAGACTTCCGCAGTTCATCGACTATAGCCATGTCTCCGTAACCGCATCGGAAATCGAAGAAAATGCTCGACTGCAGCAACGCCTCCGGTTCCGCGGTTCCGATCCAGGTGGAAAAGTATTTTTTCCAGACGGAAAGGGGTTGGCACCATTGGGGGTTTTTGGCCATGACGCCCCCTTTGCAGAAGGCATATCCCGCCTGATCCAGCCAGTTGCAGACCTTTTCAGCCAACTGGAGGAAATAAGCCCTGACGGTTTCTGCCGCCTCCGGGGGGTCTTCATAAACGATGGCATTATCCTGGTCTGTTTTGAGCGTCTGCTCCCTTCTGCCCTCGCTGCCCACGATCAGGAACGTAAACCGGACCGGCGGCGGGCCCAGCTCAGCAATTGCCATGCCGATGAGTCTGTCCAGGATGGCGTCCGAAATGACGGATACCATGCGGGTCACGTTCATGGCCTTGGCGCCGCTGCTGATGAGGCTCTGAATCAATTTCGGCAGCCGGCTCTGCTTTGTCCGTTATCTCCTCGAGGCTCACCGCTGCATGAATCTCGCGCAGAATAAAAAAAGGCGACTGTCCATGGGCCTCAAGGATGTCCTTGTTGGTGACAATTCCAATCACCTTTCCATCGGCGTCCGTGACCGGAAGATGTTTGATGTTTTTCAACATCATGATCATGAGCGCATCCGAGACCGGGGCCGCGGCCGGAACGGTGCTCAAGGGGGAGGACATGATTTGGGAAACCGTACCGGTCATGTCGCATGCCGCCTGGATGATGACTTTAGTTCTCAAATCCCGGTCGGTCATGATGCCCGTAACATCGCCCTGGGCTTCCTTGACCAGGATGGAGCTGCAGTGGTTGCTGCCCATCATGGCTGCAGCGTCCTGAATGGAGGTATGGGTATCGCAGGAAACCAGTTTCCTGGAAAATATGTTTTCGACGCTCTGGTTGAAGATTTGCGGCAATTCTTCTTTCGGCTGTATGGTTTTGGCGATGGGCATGGCATAGGATTTATCGAGCATCCACTTGCCCAGCATGTCCGTAAAAAAATCGGAAAAGACAGGATAGCGTGAACAGAGATCGAGAAATATCTGTTTGGGCAGCAAAAACAATTCGGAATCTTCGGTCGTTCTGAACATGCACACGGAGATGCTGTCATGCAGAAGCATGGAGATGCCCCCGAAGAAGTCGCCCTTATGCAACCGGGCACGCATCAAATCATTGTTTCTCTCACGATAATACCGCTCGACGGCGCCTTTTTTCAATATATGAAGGTGCTCGACCTTCGATCGGCCCTGAATGAGCAGAAATACATCCTTTGGGTAGTTCACCGTGACAATTTCCGCGACGATCTTTTCCACTTCCGCATCCGGCAGAAAAGAAAAGGGAGGGAGATTTTGTAGAAGTGGATAGGCTTCATTGCTCATGATCAGTCTCCTTGCTATTTGAGGTTAGCGGCTGGAAGTGCCATAGCGATACCTTTTTAATCAATACCGGAAACGGGCATAGTAGGTCTTCTGTGAAGCCAATCGGGCCGCTCCCAGGGTGTGTATGCCCATTTGTGCCAACAGCGGAATCAGCTTCAGGAATATCTCTCCGGTGGCCAGCGCATCTCCCAGGGCGGTATGTCTGCCTACGATACTGACGCCAAGGCGCTCGGCAATCGCCTCCAGCGTATGATATTTTTGCTCCGGATGGACCACCGCCGAAAGCAGCAGGGTGTCCAGAACGGGATTGATGAATTTCACACCGGAGACGGCCTCTTTCATCCGGAGCATGTTCATATCGAAGGCCGCATTGTGGGCGACCAGAATGCTGTCCCCGGCAAATCGATGAAACAGGGGAAGCACCTTGTCGATGGTGGGCTGACCATCAAGCATTTCGGGCTGAATGCCATGGATTGGTATGGATTTTTGCCAGTAACCACGTTGCGGATTGACCAGTTGATCAAAGAGTTCTTCGCGCAGCAAGTGGCCGTTGACGATGCGCACGGCGCCGATGGAGATGATTTCATCTCCCACTTGTGGAAACAATCCCGTAGTTTCCGTGTCGAAAACGGTGCAAGTCAGCTCCGCTAAGGGGCGGTTGTCCAGTTCAGGCGTCTGGCCGGCCTGGCTGAAAAGGTCAAAATCGTAGAACGTCGGTCGGCTTTTCGGCACGACCATGATCTTGCGGAGCGTATCCGGTTCCGTCGTTTCGACGTCCGGCAAAAACAAACGCAGTCCGGACTTAACCTGCGGCAGATCAGAGCGGGGCCCTATTCCCGGACCGTGATCATCGGCGGTTGGCCTCAGAATCGCCGGCCACATCTTTGCGCCATGTTGCGCAATAACCTCTCTGAGGGTTGACGGGATACCCTCTTTCCCGACCATGACGGCCTCTGTTTCCCATTCACGCAGGGTCTGGATCTTTAATGGTTCCCCCTTCCAGATCAGATCGAGATATGCGAATATCCCCTCTCTTTCCAGCAGGCAGGTAAATTTATCGGCTCCGGTTTCACTCCGCAGCCGGTTTAACAAAAAGAGAATGGCCAGAATGATGGAATAAACATCCACTCTGATCCAGTTGGGGTCGGCAGAGTAGACAATTTTCACCGCAATACCGAAACTGTCTTCAGCCCTTCTTTTTATCGTCTCCAGCAGATCCTTGCCGAGCATCCGCATAAGGGGCCGCCCGGCGCCGGTATGGCCGGAATTATCAAGAGCCGTTTCATCCAGGAGGGCGCCTGATTTTAAGGATTCTTTGTGGATGATATTTTTGAAGCCGTCCAGTTGCGAAGGGTCCATATCCGGGTGTTCGAGGACGGCTTCAATGGCTGTCCTGATATTTGCCAGAGAAGGACGGACGACCTTTTCCAGAGACTGCGTGAGAAAACTCCGCTGGCTGCCATTTTCGATCTGTTTTACAATATCCTGGAATATCAGGACAAATCCTGTGAGATGCCCGATATGGTTCAGGATCGGGACCGCTTCCGTACGCAGCAGACTGGTTTGGGCCCCCGGCGTGATAAAATGAGCCGTTGCCTGTGCTTCCCTGCGTTCCAGTTTGCCTGCTATCTCGTCAAGGGCCGGGACAATGAGGTTCTTGTCAATCACACCAAACACGGACCGTCCCAGGCCGATAAAGGGATTCCCGGCGCCGGTTGCCGAGCGGCCGGAATCAGGGTCGGGAAAAGTTCTTTTCTCGTCGCCTTCAAGATAACGCCGGGCCTGCTTGTTGTATAAAAGAATCTGGCATTCCGCGTTACAGATCAATATCCCTTCCGGTAGTTCCGATATGATGGCCGCAAGAATATTCTTTTCCTCCTCGGACTGCGTCGTGGCCAGCTCAATCTTGCGGCATACCTCTTTTTGATCTTCCTCGAAGCTTTCCGCCTTTTCATTAATGACTTGAGCAAGACGCAGGACTTCCTTTCCGCCTTTAATGTCAATGCGGTGCGACGGATTGACCGAGGTGATCAGGTTGGTTTCTTCGGCAAGTTTCCTCAGAGGGCGGATGTAGCGACGGATCATGAGGCTCATGGCCAAACCCAGAGCACCCAGCAAACCGACGGCGATGCCCAGAATGCCGGCCACAAAAACCCTTTGATCCAATGGAAATTGATCCCCGAACGAAAAAGCGGGTATCATGATGATCATCATGAAGAAGAATGCCACGGCGGCAATGTTCAACCACCGGGAGTTGTTGCTTTTGATAGTTGAAAAGACCTTCCTTTTTGTTGGGTGAAGTATAAGAAACGCCATCTTGTATGTCAAGGAAATATTTGATAAAAAAAGGTTGTCCTCCTAACCGGGAAAGACAACCTTTAAATTATGGTGAATCGCTGGATCCCGAATGGCTTCGCCTCTTCGGGATCAATTCCACTTACGCTTCAATCTTCGCTGCGCTTGTTTTCAGCGAGTGTCATTGATTTAAAGCGGGATGTTGTTGTGCTTTTTGGGCAGCCGGACCTGTGTCTTGTCCTTAAAAGCGTCGAGAATGGCGGCGACGCGTTTTCGGGTCTCCCGCGGGGAGATAATCTCCTCAATAATCCCCATGGATGCGGCAAAGTAGGGATTATTAAACTGCTCTTCATAGGCGGCAACCAGCTCGCTTCTTTTTGCGGCGGGATCCTCCGCATTCGCAATCTCCTGGCGATAAACAATGTTGCAGGCCCCCTCGGCGCCCATGACGGCTATTTCCGCAGACGGCCAGGCCATGACATAGTCTGCCCCGAGTTGCTTGCTGCACATGCCGATGTAAGCCCCACCGTAATCTTTGCGTGTAACTACAGTGATCTTAGGCACTGTGGCCTCGGAATAGGCATGCAGAAGCTTAGCGCCATGACTGATGATTCCTGACCATTCCTGGACTGTTCCGGGCATATAACCGGGGACATCGGAGAACGTCAAGAGGGGAATGTTGAAGGCATCGCAAAAACGGATGAAACGGGAAGCCTTGTCCGACGCATTGACATCGAGGACTCCGGCGCCGAATTTAGGATTGTTGGCGATGACGCCGACCGGTTGCCCCATTATCCGGATAAAGGCAACAAGGATATTTTTTGCCCACAACTCGTGCGGTTCGAATATTTCATTGTTGTCCGCCACGGCCATTACAACCTGCTTCATGTCATAGCCCCTTGCTGCCCGGTCGGGGATAATCTTATCCAGTTCCGGGCATTCCCGGTCGGGGCTATCCGTACAGGGGGCGATGGGAAGGGGGCTGTGGCAGCTGTCCGGAAGGTAGGAAAGAAGCGTTTTTAACTTGTTGATGCAGTCCTCATCATTTTCCGTGGCGAAATGACAGACGCCGCTCTTTGTGGCATGGGCCACCGCACCGCCGAGATCATCATGGGTTACTTCTTCGCCGATGACGGCCTTGATGACATCAGGACCGGTAATATACATGTAGGAACTTTTCTTAACCATGAAGACCCAGTCCGTCAGTGCCGGGGAATACACAGCGCCGCCTGCAGTGGGTCCCATAATGGCAGTTATCTGGGGATATAACCTGAACCAATGGTATTGCGATAAAAAATTCCGCCGTAACCTTCCAGGGCCGGGACTCCTTCCTGAATGCGTGCGCCACCGGAGTCGTTCATCGATACAAACGGTTTCTTGGCATCAAGGGCCATATCCATGATCTTCCATATTTTCTTGGAATGCATCTCTCCCAGGCTTCCTCCGGCGCTGGTAAAATCCTGGGCTGCCGCATATACGGTCCGGCCGTTGACTTTGCCGAAACCAACGATGACGCCGTCGGCATTGATTTCCTTCTTATCCAGACCAAACAGGGTGGATCGATGTTTTACAAACAGCTGGACTTCCTGAAAGGTTCCTTCATCATAAAACATCGCCAACCGCTCCCTGGCCGTCATCTTGCCCAGTTCGTGTTGTTTCTTGATCATCTTTTCGCCGCCCATAGCCTTCAGGGCTTCCCTGCGGGCCTCGAATATACTGATCTTTTCCTCCGTTATTCCTTTAGCATTCTCTTTCGCCATAAACCTAAAATCTCCTTATCTCCTATTTATTTCTGTACACAAGGTACATCGAATTCACCTAAATTATTTAACCGATCAGTAAGCTTGCCAAGATAGTAAATTTGCATTGCGATTTGAATGTCTGTGTGTAATAAATGCCCCTATGGAAATTATTACTAATGATACGACCCCTTGCAAATGCTGCGGTAAACTGCCCGCCGTGATATACTGCGACGGCTGCCATGCAGCCTTATGTATAGAATGCCGTACATTTGACCTCTGGGGTTATGGCTGCGGCCATGTTGACACTAAGGTATTCTGCCACAGATGTTTTCGTGATCCCGTCGTTAATCCCTACAGTGGTTTCTAGAACACATATTCACCGGAATCATCCATCTTAACAGCAAGACTCTACATGATACTTTGATAAAGAAAGGCCTAATGCCCATATGGCCCCGAGGCCTGGATATGCAGCAGCACCGGCGGCAAGGTAATTCATGCCTTGGACACGGGGCGCCATTTCATAAACGAGCAGGCCGCTGAAGATCAGGCTGAATCCCCAGAATATAAGAGAGGTTTGCAGGGTATCGAACATAGCCCCCGTCAATAAAAGGGCAATCTATAGCAGTTAAAAACCAGTAGATGGATCTCCCCTTCCTGCGATCAATTTAGCACAACTCCGACGAATGGTAATTCAAAAGCACAACGGAACAAAAGAATGTTCAATATTGATTCCGGAAGCAAGATTGCTTGCTCCCTTGTTCGCTCGCAATGACGGGATGCAGAAATTTACCTTAGAAAACACCCTAAGAATAATTAAACTGTATGACCATTGATGTCAAGAAAAAAGGGTGTCCCGTTATGATTAAATTATCTTGACATCGTTAATATCCTTGAATATAAATTCTTATCGTATAATTTTCCGATTACTAAGAAAGATTTTCCTATCCACGCAAACCAGTTATGAATGTTTTGAGGCCGACGTGATGGCTAGTGTCTTTATTTTTTCGACTGAAGATGCCACAACAAGAGCATGTTACAGTCTCGCATCGAAAAAAGGTTACGAACTGGAAACCATTTTACCGCTGCTTCAGGAGAACAGCCGGATTGAATATTTGAGGCACATTTACCCTGCTGGAATCTGCTATCTTTGGGGAGCACAGGAAAGTGAAGACAATTTATCAACCTGGAATCTTATGGATGAAGGAGACCTTGTCCTTGGCTGGAACAATCGTCTGATAGTTTCCGCCTCTTATGTTTTGATGAAAGTGAATAATCCTACGCTGGCAACACGTATATGGAACAACCGCGGCAAGGGACCATTTTGCCTGATATGCTTCATGGATGAACCGCATACAGGCGAGGTTCCGATTGTCTCTCAGATGTTAAGATATCTCGACCAAGACTTCACGGGCTTCACGAAACTCAGTTCAGAGAAACGTGATAATATCACGAACGACTATGGATCGTTAGAAGTATTCGTCAGGCTAGGTTTGGGTTATGATTTCCCTTCTTCATTGCGTCATTCAGAGTAAGCGACGGTTTCCGGCCAGCCTTTTTTAGGGTGAAAACGGAAAACATTTTCAACTATTCAGCTTTAATAATTCTATGATTTGAGCAGAACCATCATCTTATATTCTATTGAACCCGATGTTCCATGCTCAAAGTACATTATCCGGCGCTGCCTCAATGTTGCCGGCACTCAGTATTGCCGGGCGGAGTTTTTTGGACATACAGGACTTGATGGGAATGAAAGAAAAGGCAAGGTGAAGATGCCTTGCCTTTTCTATTTATGAATGTGCTATCGTTTAAGATCAGTCGTTGACCTTGGCGATTTCCTTCGGGGCAAACGCAATGTCTGCGTATCCGTATTTGTGCTCCTTCAGCTCAAGCGGCGTCGGGAAGCGGCGATCCGGGGCGTTGGCAAACATCCAGTGGTTCAGCTTGATGCCTAGTTTTTCCACGGCCGCCTTCGACAGCGCCTCGCGGTCATCCGGGTGGGCGATGGAGATGATCTTCGCCGCCTTCTCGGCATCCGTGCAACCCATGATGTTGACAATACCGTACTCCGTGCACACATAGGTGACGAGCCAGTCGGGTACACATACGACACTGCCTGGTTCCAACATAGGAACAAAGCGGGACTTGCCCTTCGCATCACGGGACGTTGCCGCGAGGATGGCCCGGCCGCCTTTCGCCATAGAAGCGCCGATAGTGAACTGGAACTGCCCGCCCGCGCTGGAAATGGGCCGTCCGCCTACGTTACCCGCCGCGTCCTGCCCCCGGAGGTCCATCTGGGCGAAATTATTGACGGTCACAAAGTTGTCGATTTGGGAGAGCGTCACGACGTTGTTCGTATAGCCGATGTCGAATCCGGCGAAGAGAGGATTACGGTGCACCCACTCGTAATAACGGGGTAA
>CAWJQM010000012.1:0-200738 GCA_963845095.1 uncultured delta proteobacterium | reverse complement strand
AATATTTTTCAGAACTCTTGGGCAGCAAAACCAAGAAGGACCAGTTGCAACAGTTTCAGAAAATTGCCTAAGGTCACTCATTAAAAATAGTGTGATCAAACTGTTCCTTGACACCCTCCTGATAATTAATGAGTGGCCCTTTTGATTTTGCCAATCAACCACATCGCGAGCTCGCTTGCGAGGCATGAAATGAACGTCGTTATGTTGCAAGCTAGCTACGGATTTAGAATTGCACGATTTGAGAGAAGGCTGACTTTGGGGATAGAGACTATAGTGTGTGAACCGTATAAATATTTTGCACACAGAAAACATTCTATCAGGCGGGATATCCTACTTTGACATTGCATAAAACACTTTGCCTGCTATTGGCCTAGAATGCCCTATATGGTTGATTGGCATAAGATGGAACATAATCTCATAATAGGGTTTTAAATGAACTCGGATAATAATTATTTGATAGTCTATCAACGGCATGAGGATAGAAAACTAACTATTTAAATGGACCAGTTTTTGGGGAACCCTCAAGAACAGAATTCTAACTCACCATGTGTGGTACATATATCGGGGGCAGTTCAGTCAGCGGTTATTCGGAGTCAGAACGGGTAAAAACCGCCGAAGCTCTCGGTGCCGGTGCCTACATAAGGAAACCCTATATCAAGGAGAAGTTGGGGCTGGCTGTGAGGAAGGAGTTGGACCGGTAGCTTGCTGCATTACGATCGGTAATTAGTAAAATTTTATTTTATAAAAAACATTTAGTAGTAGGTGAAAGAAACAATGGATCAGGACTTGTTTTGACAGTGTCTGTCAAGTCAAGTAAGGTCCGGGCATCTAATTATAAATGATTTTTGTCAGATTTAGCTTACATACCTTCAACAATAGCCTTCCTTTTTTGCTCATATTCTTCATCCGTCAGAAGACCTTCATCTTTTAGTTTCTTTAGCTCTCTTAATTTCTGACCGTATCCAGAAGGTTCGGACTGGTTTCCTTAACAACCGAATTGGTGGTCCTGGGAGGATTAGGTTTTTTCTTTTCTTCATTCAATTCTTTTGATTTTAGAATCTCTTTAATATTTTGTTTTGCTTCAACTTCCGTCAGAGGTGTTATCATAACACTCGATAATTTTATTCCAGCATAATGCAATGCCCTACGTTTCATATCTTGTGTTACTTCGAAATAATATGTTTGCCCTGTTATTACGTCAATTGAAGTTGTTTGTGTTTCTGGGGCAGACGTTGCGTGGAAGTCTTTTACACCAATAGAATGTGTTCCAGAATCCACATCAAAAAAAGCCAATCCAACATACTTATTTTGATTTAGTCCTTTTGTCTGCTTGCCAACGGTTACTTTGAGATAATCCCATAGCCCAATACCGATAAAAAACAGTCTGGCTTTACCAGCTTTCGGGTGACCATAGATTAATATTCCGAATTTTTATTATATCATCTACAATATTTCCTTTTGTTGCAGATAGGGCTAAGTCTATTACGGATTCACCATCTGGCCTCTTCGCATTGATATCAGCTCCACTTTTAATCAGCAGGTTAATAATATCAGCATTACGGTCATAAGAGACCGCATAAACTAAAGGTGTCATGCCTTCTGGATCTTTTGACTCTAAGTTGGCACCTTTACTTATCAAGTATTTTGCAACGCCAAGTTGCCCATATTCTACTGCATAGAATAATGCGTTATATCCGCCGTTGTCTGGCTCATTGATATTAGCTCCCGCATCAAGGAGCTTTTGGACAGCCAAAGAATCACCTTTTTTTGAGGCTTTGATTAGAGGGGTTGTTGAAGCACAACCAGCCATGACAATCAGAATGCTAAAGCAAAATAAGACCTTCAGCAATCGTGATTGAAGATTAGTTATTTGCATACGCGTTTATCCTCGCCTTCCACAATATAAAGATGCAACTCTCTCGAATTCATATCTTATCACTGAGAATCCTTTAACGCTGACATTACATCAGGCGCATTAAGCACCGTGCTGAGAATGCTTTCCGTAGCTGTTGGAACTAATTCATAAATAAATCGTGTTGTCATTCCCCCCTTGCCCCCGAGATTATCCTCGCCTTTGATATGTTTTGTTACAAGAAGCTTATTCTTCTCATCATATATATTTACATTTACATTATAATACAAACCTGTTGCATCATATGTATCCGTTATCCATTCAATAATATCCACGTTTATGATTTTATCCACTTTAGACGATTTTGTGTCCGCGGTTTGATTAAAATTATTTATGATTGAGAAACCTGCATCACTTAAAGCTTCTGAAATACAAAAGGTTAAATCGTTGGACAATGGCTTTTGAGATAATGTTCCTATATCATAAACATATGGCCTCATGAGACCCGTTCTCTCCAGAGCCCAACATATCCAGCGGCTTTCTCCTTAGACAAAACATACGGTCGTTTATCGTGAACTGTAATAGATATCTTCTTGTTTCCATTATAAGTAATTTTTGGATATAAATAGCGGTAGTTCATGTAAGCGTCATACAGAGGGCGGCCTTTAGACATAATAATTGTATCTTCTTGAAAATCATTGCATACTTTTATTACATCTTGGATACCACCTTTTTCCATCGCTCTATTAGAGAGGTACAATAAATTAGCAATATTGGGATTGCAATTATATGTCGCATAATAAACAGCTGAGTTTCTAGAGGAGTCCCTTTGATTAACATTTGCGCCAAGACTGAATAAAGTTTTTACAATCTCAATGTTTTCTGTGTAAACGGCATGAATTAGAGGCGTCATTCCGCTGCCATCAATTTCATTTATTTTAGCACCTTCATTGGCTAGTTTGCGCACTGTTATGGAATCGCCCTTTGATACGGCTGCAATTAGTTGATTTTTGGGGACAGTGGCACAACCTGAGATAATTAAGAATATGGTGATTATAAAAGCAAAAAAAAGATTGCTATTC
This sequence comes from uncultured delta proteobacterium, assembly GCA_963845095.1. Lineage (GTDB taxonomy): Bacteria > Desulfobacterota > Syntrophia > Syntrophales > Smithellaceae > MVRV01. The sequence goes on along the minus strand of CAWJQM010000012.1, from coordinate 197,804 downwards.
TTCATTAATGCACCTCTTTTATTGTTTTATTGCTTATTTAATTACGCTGCAATAGTTAATATTGCAAACAAAATTTATCCAAGCTTGCGGATTGAAAGCGAAAAGCTAGTATTTCTTTTTAAAGCTTCGCATATATGCAGCGTGTTGCCTGTATTTTTCGCGATCCTCTGAACAATTCTCTTTGATTGCTTCATCAACCTTTAACATCCAACGATCAAGCTCATTTTTAAATGCGAACGGCCGCCCTGTAACACTGTATCGTATAGGCATTCCATAATTATCAAACCATCGCCGCGCTGTTCTTCCTGACCGATTAATGTATTGGCCGATTGCCTGCCACCCCTGAATGATCCCCAGGCCATTATTAATATTCTGCATAAATGCACTTTTTATGCTCATATCAATACCATATTAATGACAAACCAATTTAACCTCTCGCGCGTATTGGTCGGATAACTCTTTTTAGGGTGGCTAGAAACTACGGAGCAAGAATCCGCCAGGTTAATGTTTTCTAGGTCGTCCCCGTGAACGTTTCTGTTCTTTGCGCCCGGCACGTATCAGGCCATTCATATAACGTTTTACATCTTTCCATGAAGCCTTTAAGCCGATAGCCATGCGTTTATAGAGGCTATTAAACCGATTGTTTTCAACGCAGCTTTCATAAGTCAGATCGTAACAAATCCGGCAGCCAATCTCGCCGTCGATAATATGAAGGGTTCTCATGCGCCTGTCACACCGGGGACAAAGGAATAAATAACGCCTGCCGCCAAAGCCGGGTTGATACCATTTCAAAGGAACGTGCACGTCCGGGTGTGGCACGTCTTTATAGCTGTAACTAAAAATGATTGAATCATTTGAACCGTTAATATTGACATGAAAACCACACGCGCCCGTTTTGTGTTCACCGCGCGACCATGTTAAATCCCCATATCTCAAACCGGGTTTGAAAAACTGCCGTTTAGCAAAAGTGTTTGCATCAAGAGAAAGTCCATCGCCCACTTTGTCTTTCTTCGTTGAAAAGTATCTTCCCGAACCATAGCCGCCCATAAAATATTTACCTAAATCATAAGGGATTTAATCCTTTTGCCTTATGCTATTTTAAAGGGTTTCTCCCCGGCAGGCATGACCCACCGGAGAGAGTTGATGGATTTACTTGCTGAATGAAATCCACCTGAAACGGGTATTTTTTATTAAACCCATTTTGACAATGATAATCGGCAAAGCCTTTACACAACTGCCTTTCTATTAAGGGTAGTTGGTATGGGTATTGGTATTAGTACTGGAAATGGTAAAGGTATTGGTACGAGTAAAAGTAATTAGTAAAAGTATAAGTAAATGATTTATTAATGTTCATAATAATTTTCTCTTTAAGTAAGCGACTATGGAATAATGAAAACAGTCCGGCTTTTCAGTTCCATCTGGCAAATTTTGGTTTTACAGTTCTGACAATGCTTCAAAAACACCGTCTTTAAATATCTTTGATGACATTCTGTCATTACGGCGCGGGTGAATGTTATTATTGGCAATAACCCATTGTTCATAGTATTTTGATCCTCGCGGCACTTTCTTGAATGGCTTATTTGTTTTTGTATCAATCAAATTCATTGCCATAAAAAGTTCCATGCCCATGTATTGGCCAGGATCAACTATTTTAAATCTTAAAAACATTTTTAATGATTTGAAATGAGAAGCCGCTTTATCAATCCTAATGCAACAAACTTGATAATTTCCATCTGGAATAAGCGGCCTTGTTTCGTCTGCCACAAAATCATCTTCTTTTTGAGTATCGGTAATTTTCCGCGCCTCCCATGCTTGACGCGCACGATCTATTGAATTTTGTATATTTTCCATAAACCCTATCATACCCCTGCTTGATAATGTTATGCTGCTAAAACCCCCTTTTTAGCGATGCCTAGAGCAAAAGAATTGATTTTCAAAGCCGCGCCTCGATCAGTTTTTGCTTATGCTTGCCGTCAATGGCCGCCCGGTTCGCTTTGTCTTGTTTTCGTTATAGGCCATAAAGGGGTGAAGGCTACAATGAGGCATATTGCAATCAACTTTCCCGTCTGCAAAATAACCAGCGCAATAATAGCATTGAGCAAGAACAGCTTGCTTTAAAGTTAACCTCTCGCCGGATAGATGTTTGATTAATTCCTTTTGTCCCCTGGCCGTTTTTCCATTTTTCCTTATGTTATTTAATTCTTTCATTCATTGCGCCACCTCATCAAAGGTAATAGGCCTTGCTTCCATGAAGTTCATAACGTCTGGGGTGCGGTATCGGATAGAACGCTTGGAAACTTTCAGATAAGGAATGCCGCGCCGGAGAAAACGATCATTTCTCAATGTTGAAACTGCCCGGCCTGTTATTGCTGAAACTTCAAATTCATTTAAAAAAGGTTTTTTGATTAAGTTCGTTTGCCGCTGCCACTTCAATGCGTCTTTTTCTGACTGCTACTTTTTCTTGATTCATTGCTTACCCCCTAAAGTGATTTACAGTTACGGAAATAAAAAACCCGCAAGCTGTGTGACTTGCGGGTATGATAAATCAACTATGAGTAATCGGCAATGTTAAGGTCTTATGTTGTCACATAACAATACCTTTTTGTTTCATAAAGATACCTTTCTGATTAATTTTATTTTTTTCCCAAGTTCACGCTCTATATCTTCTTTATAAGTCCTTAAAGTTACTGGTGATCGTGGGTAATCTTCAAGACCTTTAAAAGTGCTGGATAACATTTTGTAATATGTCGCTTGGTCAATATGCAAATCTTTATTAAAATCGTCGGTAGAATTCTTAATTAATTCAATAAGCATTTTTATCCGCTTGTCTTTCGCATTTTTCTGACCTATTCCACAGCCTGATTTTGATTCTTTTTGCTGATATTTAAGAATTTCACTCGTTTCGATATAAGAAAAAATATTACTGATGTACTCAATATCTTCATCCACAAATAAGAAAAAAATTCTCTTATCATTTGCTTTGTCTCGATTTTCAAGCAACTGCACAAAAACGTTCGCATTCTTCTGATATTGCATATAGCACGAGTTCTATATTTTCATCGGTATCAAGGCAATCAGCATAATAATTTTCAATAGTGTCGTCATCGAAAATATTAACATTGCCAGTTTTTTTAAACTCTTTAAGTGCTAATTTTCTATGTTCAAAATATCTTTCAGTAATATATTTTTCGTCAGATTCTTTTCCTATCATACCTTCTGGTATTACAAAGATATCATCAACGTATTTTCTCTTTGTGTCACCATGCGAAAAGTATTCTATAATTTTCCCCGCAATGTTATCTAAAAGTTCCGTCCGTCGTTCCGCCCATAAATCGAATATTTCATCTGTTTTAGATTCCATTGCTTTCCCTCTCACAAGCTCCCCTCTGATTAAACCGGGAAAGCGAAAAGGGGTTCTTTCGCTTATCGGGTGCGCTCCCTATTCCCGGCCTATTCTTTATTTATGCCGTTTCTGCCTTGTGTTCTGTATCACGTTGTATTTGTTGCCGCTTCTATGATCTGCCCGGCCAATGTTGAAGCGTTTTTCAATGCCTCATCTCTTAAATGAGCATATCTTTGAGTCATTATCGGGGACTTATGCGTTAATAGCTTTTGCAGTGTATATAAATCAACTTTGCCGGATGAAGCAAGCATTGAAGCGTATGTATGCCTTAAGCCATGCAAGGCGCGAAAATCTGCCGGGATGCCCGCCGCCTGTTTGATCGGATTGACGCGCCGCCGTATATCCGTAAAGGGTTCACCGTCCGGCCTCACAAAAACATTTTCAGCCGTCCGTCTTGGGTGATTCTCTAACACTTGCCGCGCCTGTTCATTCAAGGGTATTTTCTGACTAACACCGCCCTTTGGGTTTCTTAATGGCAATAAAGCCGCGCTGAAAATCAATGTCATTCCATTTCAGCTTGAACATTTCCCCGCGCCTCATGCCTGTATATAAAGCAAGCCTCATAATGGCTTTCGCTTCAATGTCCGTTGAATTTTCTATTGCCTTAATAGCTTCTTTAATTGTTCGGGGTTTAAATCTTCTGTCTTCTGATTATCCACTTTAACGGTTTCAATTTCAAAATTTAGATTCTGGCATAATTGCCGCGCCACGCCAAAATGGACAATCCGCTTAAGCAATCCCAAAATGTGCTTTACGGTTTGAGGTTTCAAAGTCTTTAACAGTTTTACGCGCAAACGATCAACGTCAAGCCTTATGATTTCATGCGGTTCTTTATTGCCAAAGTCCGGCAATAGATATTTTTTAAATCGTCCCTTGTCTGTATTGATTGCTTTGGAATCTGCCTTATTTGCCTCATATTCATCCCATAGACGCGTCAATCGTCATCTTCCCGGCCTCTGCCTGCTTTGCCGCCTTTATTTTTCACGCCGGGCATTATTAGAAAGTTCTTTCCCCTTTGAACGATCCGCGCGTTTACCCGCCGCCTTTGCCGCTGTCATATCATCCGCATATTGACGGCCTGCCTTTTCTTCAATCTGTTTGCCATTGCCGATAATAAATATAGAAAATTTTTTCTTTCCCTTTGTCTATGTAATAAACACCCGGATATTTCGTCTTTATTCTGTCTTGCTTTGGCATTGTTCATTTCCCCCTTGTCCTTTGTATGCCGGAAACATTTTCCCCAGCACTATCCCCAGCAGGTGAAACAAATATATAGATAATTAAAAGTAAGTCAAGAGAAAATCAGTATAAGCCTTATATAATATTGATTTAGCTCGATTAGAAACTTGAAAGTAAAAGAAGGTAAAACAAGAAAAAAGATTGAAATTCGGCCTCTCACGCCGGAAACCGGGGTTCAACTCCCCGTGGGACTACCAAAATATATCAATAGGTTACTGAATACATCCAGACTATTTCCCTTTTCGTTAAATGTAACTCACCACAAAGAGAATAGAAGACTATTAAGGTTAGTGTTGACTGTTTCGGCAGCATATTAGAAGGACTTGCCCGCCTGCATGAAAATTTTTTTATGAATTATAAAAATAGATATTTAATAATTTAAGGGCGGCCCCACAGACGGGCGGATGCCGAAATATATGTTCTGCATCTTCTTTCTCTGGTTCTTTTGCTTGCTCCACGGAGAAACTTTCTTAACTCCTTGAGATTCTCTTTAACCTGACGAAGTTTGGCCTGATATTCTTTTCTTTGTTTTATTCGTTCATTTAGAGAAATTCTAACTTTGGGAACATCTTTGCCAACATATTCAAAAATTACCTTTTTATCTTCATGACGTAATAGATAGATATATTTTTTTCCACCTCTCTCTTTCACTGAGATTGATCCATGTGGAACTTCAGAGATCTTAGCTTTATAGAAAACAGAGAGTTCTTCCAGCCGTGCAAGCTCTTCTTCTAATATGCCTTTTATGATACTCATATTGAACCTATGCCAAAATTATTGGCTCGCGTCTGCAAGTCGTTCGGTGGATCTGACGTTTAGCTTAAATTTAAGCTTGATTTTTTAAAGGCTTCATCTTCTACGGCAGAATTAATTCCTCTTTCAATTATATATAGTAATCTATTTATATTTTCTAGTTCTGATAAGATAGGTGCTAATTTGTTAATTAGTTGATCACGGTTTTTAATTTGGGTTCTTATATTAATCTCTTTATTCGATCCACATTTCCCAGCATAAGCAAATTTAATCTTATCACCAAACCGGGATGCAAGATAAAGATATTCCTGTTGTCCTCTTCGTTTTACCTGAGGACAACCTTTGGGAAGTTCTAAAATTTGATTTTCAAGATCGTTTGCTAAATGCGAGAGTCGATCTTTTTCATTGGACAACATCATATATATAAAAGTTATCAGATCACTATTCCAAGTTTGAGCAGTATTGCCTAAACAGATATTTGATAACAAACCACCCTGTAACGCAATACCGAATGCATCAATCAATTGTTTTTCAAGAGCAAGCGCTTCAGGATGGGTCAAATTCTCTCTAACTTTGACAATCAATGGGTGATCGTCACGTTCTATCAATGACCGTACCATGTCCACCTTTTGTTTATTTGTGATTGGTATTAATCCATTTGCTTCCCTTAAATGGTCTTCTAGGCGGTCGCCAGTTCCTTTACCTACATAGAATGGTCTATAATTGAACGTTACTGATCCAGCTGAGTATGTCCCTCGTTGAAGGGGGTTGAGATATGCATATACATAAAATTTTCGAGGATCATATTTTATGGTCATAATTTTATAACTTCTCGCGGGAAATTCACTTTTACGATTAATTTTATATTATAATAACACTATTTAATTTTTTTGAAAGAGGCAAATATGCCTTAATCCATCTTCCGCAGTTAAAAAAAGACAAGGTTGTGATATCAGGTATTTGGGATTAAAATCAAGAACCATGCTTTGCGTATGAAGCCCTTTTAAGGCTCATGTCGCTCTGTATTTATCCTTTAAGCCACTGCGCATATTTAAACATTCGAGCCAGCGATTTTACGGCTTTTTCGGGAGTGACGAAGGCCACCGCTTTATAGATGCTGTCCTTAACATCGGTTACGGTGCGCAATGTATCATCTGTCGCGATAGTCACGCCGACAACAGGCTTTTGATATTTTCCCATCAGGTAAACACTTTTTTCGATGAATTGCTTTTCAGCTTGAGCAACCAACTTTAATGAGTCGGACATAAATTTCTCGTCGTAATTTTCATCAGCTGCCAAAGCTGCTTCCAGCCTTCTCCTGGCTATGCTCAATGCACCGACCATTCCCATGTGAATAACCGCATCACATCCCGGCCATTTCAGCAGTTCTTCCAGAATAATGTTGTGAATTTCGCGATCCCTTGTCGCAACAAGATCTATCGGGTTGGCATGGCTCCAAAACGGCGGCAATAAAGGATTAATTCTGGCAATCAGTTCCGGCGGGAGTTCCGGCACGGACAAGCCGTTTTCGATGCACAGATCGCAGGTCACCACTCCCCAGCCGCCTCCCATAGTCATTATTCCGACTTTATTGCCCCGGGGCAGCGGCAGGGACGAAAAAGTTGCGGAGAGATCGAGCAAATCCATAGGACTTTCAGCGAGAATGATCCCCGCTTGACGGCTGGCGGCATTAAATACTTTTATATCGGAGGCCATGGCGCCGGTATGGCTGGCCGCTGCCTGCGAACCGGCTTGTGTCCTGCCTCCTTTTAAAACAATTACCGGCTTTATTTTGCCGACTCTGGATGCCGCCTTAAAAAACCGCTTTCCCTCTTTTACACTCTCAATATACAATACGACGGTCTTCGTGATCTTATCGACTGCAAAACCTTCCAGATAATCCTCGATAGTAAGCATCGCCTCATTGCCGGAACCGCAGAAAGCACGAATGCCAATTCCTTCTTTTTCCGCAAAGGCTAACAGCTGGGCGCCCAAATTGCCGGATTGGGCAACAAATGCCGTGCTTCCGGCAATCGGTCGCACAGGCGCATGCAGGCAATGAAAAGATATGTGGGGATTGGATATGCCCATTGTATTGGGCCCCAATATAACTATGCCGGCACTTCTCGCTTTTTCCACTAATTTTTTTTCCAGCAGCTTCCCCTCATCTCCCGTTTCACTGAATCCGGAGGTTACCAGCAACATGTTTTTAATCTTCTTCTCTTTGAGCTCGGGAATCAGGGCAATAACTTTGTGTGCCGGCACCATAACTACTGCCAGATCAACCGGCCCGGGGATATCTTTTACCGATTTAAATACTTCCCGGCCGGCGATTTTGCCGCCCTGAGAATTGACTAAGTACATCTTCCCTGCATACTTTCCGGACGCAACATTGGTATAAATCAGATGCCCCCATTTACCGTATTTTGCTGACGCGCCGACAAAGGCAACAGATTGCGGATAAAATAATTTGGCGATTACCTTTGGTGCAACAGGAGCAATTGCGGGCTCGCTTGTTCCATTGTCGCCAAGAACAATCAGTGCATCGACTGCCCTTATTCTGCCGTCGGGGCTGACAAGCAGGGGGTTAACATCAATTTCTTTGATAGCCGGTATTTCCTGGCTGATCCTGGACAATCCGAGCAGTACGTTGATGAGAGAACCTTTGTCGGGGGCTTTTTCTCCCCGAAAATTATTTAACAGCTTTTGCGAATGAACTTCATCGATCATTGCCCCAGCTTCTTTTGCACTTAGTGGCGCCAAACGAAATACGACATCGCCTAGTGCCTCCGTATAGATTCCCCCCAGGCCGAACATTATTGTAGCCCCGAAATGCATATCTTGAAAAAGGCCGGCCACGAATTCTCTTTTGCCCTCGATTTGCGGCTGAAGGATAAATCCTTCCAGATCAGCTCCGGCCCTCTCTTTGATTATCTCGGCCGCCCGGCGAACTTCATCCCTGTTTTTAAGATTTAATTGAACTAATCCCCTTTCCGTTTTGTGAGTAAGATTAGCTCCCAGTCCTTTCAGCACTACCGGATAACCCATTTGATCAGCGGCAGTTTCCGTATCTTCAATATTTACAAAGCATTTTTCATCGACCACCGGAATCCCATATTCTTTAAGGATTTCTTTCGCTTCTGCCTCTGTCAGTGAATTTTTCCCTTCAGTCTTTGCCTTTTGAATAATCGCAGCACTCTTCATTTATACTCCTAATATTTAGGTTTACTTATTTATCGATGGTCTTATTCTTATTCTTATTTAAGTTTTTCTGATTTACTTATGAGGCTTTTATCTATAGATTATTTTTAAATTTTGCACGCTGCTAACATTATCCACGTGCTTCAACAACAACACGCAGAATCTCCGGCTCGTGACGTGCGGAAGCAGCGGGTATGATTTTGGGGTATCCCAGAATAATGGGCGCCACAACACGACAGTTTTCTGGAATGCCGATTTCCGCCTTCAATTTCGGATCGCGGATGTTCGCCCCCAAAGCAACCCAACAGGTACCCAGTCCCTTGTCGGCCGCCGAAAACATGATGTAACTTGCTGCCAGTGCCGCGTCAACATCCAGCGTATTAACGGAGACAGATCCCACAATGTAAATCAGGCAGGGCGCATTATAAAAAACATTAAACTGTTCATTTTGAAGAAAAGCAACATAATCAGGATTTAGTTTAATTTTTCCCGCGGCGTTATCACTCAGGAGATTGGCTTTGCTCTCATCGGACAGCGCCTTCATCGTCCTGCGGCATTGTACAACCAGGAAACGGCAGGGCTGATTATTACTTGCCGATGGGGCAAGCGTTGAATCCTGAAGGATTGAATTAACAACAGCCAGTGGAACCTCCTTGTCTGCAAAATCCCGAATGGCCCTTCTGTTCTTTAGAAGCTCGGAAAATGTCATCATGGTGTTTACTCCTGTCTTGAATGATTAAAAAACTTTGATTCTCCATTTTTTAAACATAAAATGCCGTGGTCAAAAATCCTGAGCATTTGTGACCATAATGTTGACAATATACCTTAAACAAGATAAAAGTAAATAAAATGGTGTTAGGCAGAATTCTTGATATTGTTTGAGGTTGACCGATTTCTTTTTTAATCTCAAATACTTAACACTTTCTCAATCATTAGTGTAGTTTCTGGCCACCGGCTCCGGTAAAATCAAGGCACAGGCTAGTGGGGATATTTTTTTAAGCTTTGTATTACTGGCTCAATCCGGGGGCCCGAACCAGTCAACAAATCAATTGAACAGAATATAAAGGAGGTCTTCAATGTTTAAAACTGCAATTACGGATATGTTCGGCATCAAATATCCCATCATCTGCGGGGCGATGATGTGGTTGTGCAAACCGCCTTTCTGCGCTGCTGTTTCCAATGCCGGCGGCATGGGTAACCTGACCGCGGGGAATTATGAAACAGCGGATGAGTTTCGTGCGGCGATCCGGGAAACCCGCAAACTCACGGATAAACCCTTTATGGTCGCCATTACACTCCTGCCGTCAGTCCGGATCACACCGGAACATCATAAAATGTATATTACCGTTTGCGCAGAAGAAAAAGTCGCGGGCATTGAATTTTCCGGCACGCCGGTGGATAAAGTGGCCGGAATGGGCGCCATCGAAATGCTGCAAAAAGCGGGAGTGAAGATGTTTCATAAGGTTGGTGCATTGCGCCATGCGTTGCATGCGGAAAAGATCGGCTTTGATGGCATTTACGCGGCGGGTATTGAAGAAGGCGGACATCCGTTAAATGATGATGTAACTTCCATGGTGCTGACTCCCAGAATTGCCTCGGCGGTAAAAATTCCGGTCGTGACGGTCGGCGGTATTGCCGACGGCCGGACCATGGCGGCGGCGCTTGCTCTGGGGGCGCAGGGTGTCATGATGGCCAGCCGCTTTATCGCCACGAAAGAATGCGAAGTTCATGATAATATCAAGCAGGAACTGATCCGCAGACAGGAGTTCGATACGGTTATTTACGGAAAGTCCATCGGACTGCAGGGCCGCGGGCTGAAGTCCAAAGTGCTGGAGGAAGTCCTGGCTATTGAAGCAAGGCACGGCGGTTTTGAGGAACTTATCCCCTTATTGTCCGGACAGAAGGTCAAAGAAGCCTGGGAAACGGGTGATGTGAATTACGCGCCGCTCATGGTCGGTCAATCCATCGGCCTGATTAATGATGTCCCGACCTGCAAGGAATTGCTGGAGAGAATGGCCGCGGAAGCGAAGGATAGCCTGTCCCGGGCAAATAAAGCCTGCAATGCTTAACACCGGTTGCGCCTGTAGGCTTATGCTGCTGCAGGCAAAAACCCGGCATCAATTTAATTTAACCTGCTTGCGGGCGGAGGATGGAAGGGATGGCTCCTGTTTTGTTGAATGCAGTGGACAAAGTCGAGATACTGACCCTGCAGGATAACTATATTGACATCACTGCTATGGACAACAACGCCCTTATCACCCGGGCGATGGCCGTCAAGGACGGTCAGATCAAGGTGTCCATCGGCGCCGAGCATGGCTTTTCCGCGATAGTCAAGACAACAACCGGCGGCATAACCAGGACATTGTTGTTTGACTTCGGTTTTTCGGAAGACGGCGCCGCGCGCAATGCCGCGGCTCTTAACGTCGATATGACCCAGGTGGAAGCGGCGGTTTTATCACACGGGCACAGCGACCACACCGGCGGTCTGGTAAAACTTGCGGCCAATATAGGCAAAAAAAATATTCCGCTCTTTGTCCATCCCGGTGTCTTTAAAAAACCCCGCTATATGAAGTTCAGCGAAGAATTCAAAATCTACTTCCCCGATTCACCAGGGAGATGGTTGCCCGGGCGGGGATGAAGATAATGGAAACCAAAGAACCCACGCTTAATCCTGGACGGTGATTGCCTTTTTCTGGGCGAGGTGCCGAAAAGAAGCGATTTTGAAAAGGGCATCCCCATGGCCTGTTTTTTAGATAACGGCGTCGAGCAGTGGGATTCCATTGAAGATGATACTTCCATTGTTATGAATCTCCGGGAAAAAGGCCTGGTGATCCTTTCCGGCTGCGCCCATGCGGGGATCATCAATACGGTCTTCTATGCCCGGGAAGTAACCGGCATCGATAAGGTACATGCCGTCATGGGCGGATTTCATCTGGGCGGGCCGCTTTTCGAACCGATCATCGGAAGAACAACAGCAGAGCTCCGGAAACTGGCCCTCAGTTATGTCATTCCTGTCCACTGCACCGGACGCAAAGCAATTATGCAAATAGAAAAGGAAATGCCCGAGCAGTTCATCCTGAATATGTCCGGCACGAAGCTGACGTTTGCCTGATGCATCATCATTCGCAAATGGCCGGAACTCCGCCCGCGGCGATGCAGTTGCCATCCAGGTGCCGGAAAAGATGATACCCGGAAGCGCCTGATATTCAGCTGACCGGATGTCAGATGTTAAACCGGAAGGTAATAATATCTCCGTCTTTGACTATATATTCTTTACCCTCAAGGCGCATCCGGCCGGCGGACTTTACCCCGGCCGCCGTTTTGCCGCAGGCAATAAAATCATCATAATGCATTACTTCCGCCTTGATAAAACCTCTTTCGAAATCATTGTGAATAGCACCGGCGGCTTTGGGCGCTTTGGTTCCTTCCGGAATTACCCAGGCTTTCACTTCATCTTCACCAACTGTAAAAAATGAAATGCGCCCCAGCAGAGAAAATGCGCCCCGGATGATCCGGCCAAAAGCCGGTTCGGCAATGCCCAGTGATGCCAGAAATTCTTTTTGGTCGGCGGCATCGAGCCCGGCCAGTTCCGCTTCTATTTTGCAGCAAATCCCCATCACCGGTTCCGTCAAGCCTGCTTCCCCGGCGAAAGCATCCGCCAGCGCCATATTATCTTCGGCAACGTTGATAACCACCAGTTCGGGTTTTATCGACCAGAACGAAAAGCTGCGCAAAGAAAAAACTTCCGTCTCCGTCAGCGAGGCAGAACGCAGCGGTTTGCCTGCTTCCAGAACATCTTTTAGTCTCGGCAGAATCTCCACCTGGGACATATCCTGCGGACTGAGCGCTTTTTTGGACATTTTCGTCAGACGTTCCAGCTTTTTTTCAATGATCAAAAGGTCGGAAAGAATCAATTCATCTTCCAGTTTGCGATAGGAATCGATGGACAACCGGACATCAGGCAGAGAAAAACCATCCACAACATGCAAAATGCCGTCGGCGCCGCTTAAATTTTGGCGGACTGATTCCCAGGGATGTTCACCGACAGCATGAACATCAACAAACGGAACTTTCGCCGGTGATACTTTCAGCCGGTTGATATATTTTTACGAGCTGATCAAAGCGCTCATCCGGCACTGCAGCCTGGCCCCGCACACAGGTTTCGTTATGCAGCGTGCTGCTTTTGACGCCGGTCATTATTTCAAACAGGGTGCTTTTCCCGCTCTGCGGAAGCCCCAATATGCCCATTTCCATAAATAAATTCCTGACTTTTAGACTGAAGGCTGAAGGACTGAAGGTATTACCTAATAGCCTTCAGTCTGCAGCCTATTTACCTATTGTTTAAATTCCTTTTCTATTCTCTGCCATCGCCTCTGCCAGCCGGTCATCCGGAACCGTCAGCGATATGCGGACAAACCCTTCGCCATACTTGCCATAGGCAGTACCGGAAGCAACAACAACGGCTGTTTTGTCAAAAAGGCGGTTAGTAAATTCCAGCGACGTCATACCCCGGGGTACCGGTACCCAGAGATAAAATGTTCCGCGGGGCGGATTAAAATCAATGCCGATTTTCTTCAGCGTTTTGAGCACCTGCTCCCGGCGTTTTCCATAAACCGCCAGCATTTTTTCGACAAAAGGCGCCTCTTTCTGCAGGGCCTGAATACCCGCATATTGAATGGGATTAAAAATCCCGGAATCGGTGTTTTCTTTAACTTTGCTGATGGCGGCAATTAATTCCGGATTACCGCAGGCGATGCCGATCCGCCAGCCGCACATGTTAAATGGCTTGGATAGCGAGTTAAGCTCCACACCCACATCTTTCGCCCCCTGCGCCATCAGAAAACTGATGCGCGGCTGCCCGGCAAATAATATCTCGCTGTAAGGATTATCATAGCAGATGGCAATGTCCGACGCCTTGGCAAAGGCCACCAGCTTATCTAAAAATTCCGGAGTCGCACACGCGCCGGTCGGATTATTCGGATAATTCAGAAACATCGCCGTCGCCTTCTTGACAATATCCGTGGGAATATCTTCCAATACCGGAAGATAATTGTTTTGCGGCAGAATCGGAACATTGTAAGGCACGCCCTCTCCCATCAGAATGCTCGCCCGGTAGGCCGGATAACCGGGATCGGTCATCAATACCGTATCTCCGGGGTTAACCCGCGCCATGATAAAATGATGGCAGCCTTCTTTTGATCCGATTAAGCCCAGAATTTCAGTTTCCGGATTTAAACTGACACCGTATCTTGTTTGATACCAGCGGGCGATCTCCTGGCGATAAAGGAGCATTCCTTTCTCTTCATCCGTCGGATAACGGTGATTTAGCGGATTTCTTGCCGTCGCGCATAATTCATCAATAATTGAATCCGGGGTCGCTTCCACGGGATCACCGATCGCCAGAGAAATAACATCAACTCCGTCCGCCTTGGCCTTATTGATTTTTTTTCGAAGTTCCATGAACAAATATGGCGGAATTTTCGCCAAACGCTCCGCAGTCTGCAATGTAAACCTCCCTTTCCCGGTAAAATAATTACCGGATGTTTTAAATAATCATTGGTATGCTTCGGCAAAAAGAAATCCGTGATAGACCATTTTTACCTTGCCTTCAAGATAAATCCCCTCAAAACCTTCGTCTTTCCCCGTAAAATAAATACGCAGTGTTTCCCCGCTCTGCACCAGTACGTCCACCGGCGATGCTACCTCGCCCCGGCAGGCCGCCGCCAGAACCGCCGCCACCATACCGGTGCCACAGGCCAGCGTTTCATCTTCCACACCGCGCTCATAAGTGCGCAATTGAATTTTATGGCGGGAAAGAACAGTGGCAAAATCGGCATTTGTGCCCTGCGGCGCAAAATGCTGATGAAAACGGATTTTCCTTCCCCATTCAGCCACGGCGCAGGATTGCAGATTATCCACAAAGGCCACGGCATGGGGAACGCCGGTATTAACATAATCGACAATAAAATTCGTGGCCGTCGACATCAATCTTTACGGCCAAACTTACCGGGGAAGGGTCGGTCAATTTCACTTTTACCAGATCATCATTAACTTCCGCGCTGATGATTCCGGCAATCGTTTCGAAGGTCATTTTCTTTGCGGCAATACCTTTATGATAAGCATACCTGGCCACACACCTGCTGCCATTGCCGCACATTTCCGCCGTGCTGCCGTCAGAGTTGAAAAACTGCCATTTAAAATCGGCACAGGAAGACGGTTCAATCAAGAAAAGGCCATCCGCCCCGACCGACAACTTGTGCCGGCAAACCTTGCGGACAAACTCCCGGATATCCCCCGCGTTGAAGGATAAATCGCGATTATCAATGATAATGAAATCATTGCCGCTGCCACTCATTTTATAGAATTCAATCATTTCAGATGTCTTGTATACCCAGTATTCCTTATAAATATATTTGCGTTAAGCGCTCTTATAAATCCGGCATCCCAGGCCTTTCAGATCAGGGGTTCCGAATTCCCGGCCCAGCTTCTTGTAAGAAGTCAGCATGTTGAAGTTGGATTTCTCCCATTCATACTGTGTTTCCGGTTTTCCTTCGGGGAACCACCAGCCATGTGCAGCGCAGAGAACCCGGGGGTCCAGGGTATCCGTCAGATGGGCTTTCTGAATGATTTTACCATGCCTGGTTTCCAGCACGACATCGTCGCCTTCTTGAATATTGTATTGCCGGGCTGTCGCGGGATGAATTTCCACCTGAGGGTGAGGTCTCCGCCGGCGCAGTTTTTCCAGCCACCGGTAGGACGAATGCAGATAGTAACGGCTCTTGGCGCTGGTCAAAACCAGGGGGTATTCCGGATTATCCTCCTCCGGCAGACCATTATATTCCGGAAACGGGCTGAGCTGGAATTTTTCGGCCGTGCTGAGCACCAGCTCCACCTTGCGCGTCGGGGTATTGAACCCCTTTTCCTCATACTGCCGGAAACGGTCCGGTCCCTTTAGATAACCCTTTTCACAAAACTGGCTGTAGGTCAGTCCGCTGGGTTTGACAACGTCTTCCAGGAACTGGTGATAGTCATCATACCAGTGTTCCGCCGGGGTCATGAGTTTCCCCAGTTCATTCATGATTTTCATATCCGGCCAGCATTCCTCCGGGGGATCGACAACCCGGGGACGGGCCAGAATATAGCCGTGGCCGAGACCCAAATGGCCGATATCGTCAATTTCGAAGTGGCTGGCGACCGGCAGGACAATATCGGCCATAGCTGCCGTGGGCGTCATGAAAATATCCGCCACGGCCAGAAAATCGAGTTTCGAAAGAGCCGCATGGGTCTGGCGGCTGTCCGCATAGGACAGCATGGGGTTGCAGCACATCATGTAAGCAGCCCGGACCGGGTAGGGAATATCCTCCAGGATGGCCTTGCGGAAAAAAGCCGGGGCGATGGTCATGAGCCGGGGTATGACACGATGATGAGCGCTGATCATCTCCTTGGCCTTGGTGGGAATGAGGTCGGCCCTGACCAAAGGTCCCAGTCCGATAATCTTCGGATCATGGGCATCCACGTTGCCCCCCGGGACATCGAGGTTGCCGCAGATCGCCATCAGATTGACGAGTGCGCGGGCCGTATCGAAGGTATGAGTGTTATGCTCGATGGGGTTTCCCCATTGCAGGACAGCCGGTTTTGACCGGGCATATAACCTTGCGGCCTCACGGATCAGTCCGGACTCCACCCATGTTATTTTGGAAACCTTTTCGGGCGTGTATGTTTGAACATGCCTGGCCAGTTCCGGAAAACCGTGAGTCCATTTTTCTGTAAACTCCCGATCATAGAGACCTTCTTCGATAATGACATGCAGCAAGCCCAGGGCCAGAGCAGCATCCGTACCGGGTCTTAAGGGAAGCCAGAGCTTAGCTTTCTTCACGAGGTCAATGCGGCGCGGGTCCACGACAATCAGCTCCATGCCCTCCTCGAGCTGCGACAGGAACATGCTGCATATTTCCCCTTCCTCGTTTGTGGAGGTGATGTTGCTTCCCCAGAGAAGGGCCAGCTTGCTCTTGTGGTGAAAATCCGCCACCGGATAAAAGCCGCAGGTATGAATACCCGTGATCTCGCGCGGGGCATGGCAAACATCCTGAGAAGCAATGACATTAGGAGATCCGAAAAGATTGGCCAGGCGGATGAGGATAAAATGGTCGAGTCCCTTGGGCATGCCGACGCCAAAGGCTACGCCCCGGGCGCCATATTGCTCTTTGGTTTTGAGCAGATTATCAGCAATACTGCTGAGCGCCGCCGGCCACGAAATACGCTCCCATTTTCCTGCTCCTCTTTCTCCCACTCTTTTGAGGGGATGCACAAGACGATCAGGGTGGGTCAGCCGATCAGGGGAAGCTTTGCCCTTCACGCAGATATAACCCTTGTTCAGGAACCCGTCCGGGTCTCCCTGGACATCTTCTATCCTGTTATCTTTTACGCCGACGAGCAGGGCACATCCTCCGTGGTCCATCCTTGCACAGTGGGTCTTCCGCCAGAGCATTTCATCGGACATATTATTACCCCCTATTTCTTCAGCAAAGCCTCTATTTGCAGATCCTTTTCCTGCCATAACTGCTGCACCCATTGTTGAAATTCAGCTCGAAAAGCCTCATCCCCCTCATAATCACCCTGCATAAGTTTTGGCGGCACTTCGACCTGCTCGATACGCACACGGATCCTTTTAACTTTGCCGCAAAGGAATTCCCATAAAGTCGGGATACCGTCGGGGTAAACAATAGTGATGTTCAGCAGGCAATTAAATTTGTCGCCCAGTGCATTCAAAGCCAGGGCGATACCGCCGGCTTTCGGGCGCAGCAGATAGCGGTAGGGAGACTTCTGGCGGTCGTGTTTGGCCTTGGTAAAACGCGTGCCTTCCAGAAAATTCATCACACCGGTCGGCATATGGGCAAACTTTTCGCAGGCCTTCCGCGTTATTTCTAAATCTTTACCCTTCTGCTCGGGATGTTTTTTCAGGTATTCGGCACTGTGCCGGTGCAAAAAAGGAAAATCGAGCGCCCACCAGGCCACACCCATAATCGGCACCCAGATCAGTTCACTTTTCATGAAAAATTTCATCAAAGGAATGCGGCGGTTAAGCAAATGCTGCATCACAAAAATATCCACCCAGGACTGGTGATTGCTGCTGATCAGATACCAGCCACGGTAATTCAGATCCTTCAGGCCCTCTACATCCCACGATGTTTTCTGGGTGAGACGCATCCATCCACTGTTGCAGGCGATCCAGTTTTCCGCAAACCACAGCAAAATCATATCGAAGAGCCGGCGCAGGGGCGGGAACGGCAGGAGAAATTTGAGAATGGAAACTACAAATACCAGCGTTGGCCAGAACAGTACATTCAAAACCAAAAGCAGGAAGGCAATGATTCCAACCAGCAGGGAGGGCAAAAAATTCAGCATATTAGTCCTATTATTATTTCAGTATGATATTTCTTATTTTTCTCTCACATTTTAGTCAAGCATTCTTTTGTTTGGTACAAAATTGTTCCAAACCATAACGGCCCCCTCGATCTGTAATTGTCTGCAAATACAATGACTTGCATTGATTAGATCTTGTATGGCATCATCCTTGCTCTAATATAGATGCTGAAAATAAATATTTTGCAAAGGAGGCAATTATATGAATTCCGGAGATACAGCGTGGGTTTTGATGTCCACGGCATTGGTGTTGTTAATGACGATTCCGGGTCTGGCCTTTTTTTACGGGGGGCTGGTGCGCCGGAAAAATGTTTTATCTATTTTAATGCAGTGCCTGATTATCTTGTGTGTAATCAGTCTGCAATGGGTGCTGTTTGGCTATTCGCTGGCTTTCGGCCCCGATTTCCACGGGATTATCGGCAAACTGGATTTTGCCGGCCTGCGCGGCGTCGGCTCTTTGCCGAACGCCGATTATGCCGCAACCATTCCGCACAGCGCCTTCATGATTTTTCAGGCCATGTTTGCTGTCATTACACCGGCCCTGATCATTGGTGCCTATGCCGAAAGAGTCAAGTTTTCCGCTTTTCTGGTCTTTACTGTTCTGTGGGCCACCTTTGTTTATGATCCGCTGGCGCATTGGGTCTGGGGAACGGGCGGCTGGTTAAAATCCATGGGAGCTCTTGATTTTGCCGGAGGGATTGTTGTCCATGTCAGTTCCGGTATCTCGGCACTGGTGCTTGGCGCTTCTGCTGGGCAAAAGGATCGGTTATAATCACCGGCCCATCCGCCCGCATAATTTGCCCTTTACGGTTCTGGGAGCAGCTCTTTTGTGGTTTGGCTGGTTCGGTTTCAATGCCGGCAGCGCACTCGCCGCCGATGGCCTGGCCGTAAACGCATTCATCACTACCAACACGGCAGCTGCCGCCGCCGGTTTGACCTGGGCGCTGATTGAATGGTGGCATAACGGCACACCGACAATCCTGGGTGCGGCAACCGGAGCTGTGGCGGGACTGGTGGCCATTACCCCGGCCTGCGGTTTCGTCAATCCCATGAATGCCATTTTTATCGGCATGATTGCCGCCGGTATCTGCTATATGGCCATTGCCGTAGTCAAGGCAAAACTCGGCTATGATGATTCCCTGGATGCTTTCGGCGTCCATGGTGTCGGCGGAATCTGGGGGACAATCGCCACTGGTCTCTTCGCGGAAAAGGCTGTCAATGCCGCCGGCAACAATGGTCTCTTTTTCGGCAATGCTCAGCAGTTTGCTGGTGCAGGGGGAGCTGGTAGTTGGTCACAATTGCTTTTGCCGCCATGATGACCTTGATTATCTACAAAATTGTGGATGCCTTAATCGGCATGAGAGTCGAAGAAAAGAGCGAAATAGTGGGGCTGGACTTAACTCAGCAGAGCGAAGCTGCATATACCGTCATTGAATAGGAGGATATAACCATGAAACTGATCGTCGCTATTATACAGCCGCATAAACTTGATGCCGTCAAGAAGGCCCTGGAAGCAGTTGATGTTCACCTGATGACTGTAACGGAAGTTCTGGGCCAGGGAAGGCAAAAAGGTTTTACCGAGGTTTACCGCGGCGCCAAAGAGGCCGGAGGCCTGCTCAAAAAAGTCCGGCTGGATATTGCCGTAAATGATAATTTTGCGGAACCGGCGATAAACGCCATAACTGCGAGCGCCCATACCGGAGAAGTGGGTGACGGCAAGATATTTGTTCTTGATCTGGCCGAATGCATTCGCATCAGCACCGGCGAACGGGGGAACACCGCCATCGGGTAATTTAGAAATTAAAAGGAAAATGACAATTGCAACAAAGATTTGTAGCAGCGGCGGCATGCGGGACGACTGAAAGAGCGGGCCTGGCAGGCATCGAGATCGATAAAATAGCCGAATTTTGCGCACCAGTTGCTTTCCCGGGACTGCTGCTCAGCAATATTTAAAGAAGGTCTGCTGTCATGATCGACAAGGGATGGTTTTTTCATCGGAAAAGATATATGAGCCAACTGCTGCCAAAGTCAAATGGATAAACGGCGGGCAATGCCCGCCGCACAAAGGGAGCCCCTCAATATTCAGGGGCTCTCTTTATAGGGCAAGTTATTGATAATTATTTCCTTGCTGCTTTTTTGACGGCTTTCTTTTTTGCTGCCGGTTTGGCAGCCGCTTTCTTCTTAGCAACAGGTTTCTGGACAGCTTTCTTTGCTGCTTTCTTTTTGACCACTGGCTTTGCTTTTTTTACCGCAGCCTTCTTTTTGGGGGCCGCTGCGGCGACCGCTTGCTTCTTCGGGGCTACGGGCCCTTTATTCACCATGGGTTCTTCGCAGCAAATTACTTCCGCCACTGCACAACCACAGTCTTCATCAACAATTACCGTCAGTCCGCATACTTCACAGTTCAATGTATCTCCGGTTTTTAACTTAGACATTTCTTATCCTCCTCGGTCTGAATTGATTTGAATATTTTCCTGCCATGTTATTTTGAGATTATTGAGAAGTTATTGTAATTAAAGATTACATTATTTTCAAGCATTGATTAAATTATTTCTTTATATATAATACCCGTCGGCAACCGAATATCTTTTTCTTGGCCTTTAAATATTCTCCGCATGGAACTGTATGGAAAAAGCACTGATAATTTTGTTTCTAGTCCTGTTTGCCGGCAGGTTTTGCTGGCGTTATGTCTTGCAGCAGCTTAATATCCGCAATT
Organism: uncultured delta proteobacterium; assembly: GCA_963845095.1. Classification (GTDB taxonomy): domain Bacteria; phylum Desulfobacterota; class Syntrophia; order Syntrophales; family Smithellaceae; genus MVRV01. The sequence goes on along the minus strand of CAWJQM010000012.1, from coordinate 177,069 downwards.
TGCAGAAACACGGCAAAGAGATTCCGCCTGTCTTCCAGGGTGTTATTGATGAAGGAACGCTGACCAAAATGGTGGACTATACGGTCGACAATACCCGGTTAGCCGCCAAAGAAAATCTTGTTGATGATTTAGTCGAACTGGCCCTGGTGTTTCTCTTTTTACCTTTTTTCGTCTCTCTGATCACAGCCTGGAAAGATCCCCTTTATCGGACAGGCGCTGATATTTTTCGGAGTGTTTGCCGCAATTGCCGGGGTTTGCGGAATCCCCTTTGAGCTTTATTCCACTTTTGTTTTGGAAAAGAAATACGGCTTTTCGACCATCACCTGGCGGATGTGGTTTACCGATCTGCTCAAGTCTTTAATTATTTCGTCAATTCTCCTGGCTGTTTTAATCAGTGCCATTATGGCTTTTATCTTCTACCTGCCGGCGAGCTGGTGGCTTTGGGCCTGGGTGTTTTTTACGATGTTTGAAATTTTACTGCTCTGGATTTATCCGGTGGTCATTGCCCCGTTGTTCAACAAATACGAGCCCATCGCGGATAAAGCGCTCCAGGAGCAAATTGAGGCGATGATGGCGAAAGTCGGCCTGAAGGCCCAGGGAATTTATCAGGTCGATGAGGGCAAGCGCTCCCGGCATACGAATGCCTACTTTACCGGCATCGGCAAAACCAAGCGCATTGTCCTGTTTGACACCCTGCTGGCATCTCATACGACAGAAGAGATATTATCTGTATTAGCGCATGAAATCGGCCACTGGAAAAAGAAACATATCTTTAAACAATTGGTATTTATGATTGCCGCCTCGCTGGCAGTGTTATATTTTGTCCACACCGTCGTTTCCGCCCCGGTTCTCTACCATGCCTTTGGTCTGACTTCAAACGCCGCTTTACGCCGGCCTGTTTCTGGTATCGCTTTATCTGGGCTGTCTCGGATTTTTCTTAAGCCCTGCAGGGGCCGCAATTATGCGGCATTATGAACGTGAAGCCGACAGGACGGCAGTGGAATTGACGGGAACTTCCGCGCCGATGATCAGCGCGCTCAAAAGGCTGGCCAAAGACAATCTGGCTAATTTACATCCACATCCTTTGTATGTCTGGTTTTATTATTCGCATCCGCCACTTTTGGAGCGTATTGCCAATTTGCAGGCTATGAACTTTAAAAAAGGAGAGACTCCATGAAATTAACTAAAGCCCATTTTAGAAAAAAGATGATGGTTAAAGTTTGTCCGTTTCTTTTTATAATGGTTTTTTTATTGGGCACCAGCACATCGGCAGCAGTCCGGATCAGTCCGATACCCCCGCCGCAGCCGACAGCCAAGCTCAGAATTTACGTTATTGCGGTAACCTCCGGTGTCCCCAAGAGCGGTTTCTGGCAAGTCCCTCAGGAAGAATATGCAGCGCGAATGGCCAAATACACAGATATCATGTTAAAAAATCAGGGTATCTATGAAGTAGTGTCCGCCGCTGATGTCCAAGCTGCCCTGGGCGATCAAAATATTGCCGGCTGGGAATGGATGCGCAAGGATTGGGCTTTGGCCAAAGATGCAGGAAAGGCGCTGCATGCCGATTATGTTCTTTGTATTGAACGCAGCTGGAAAATGAATTTCCAGCAGGACATGACCCTCTTTAATTTAAATACCGGCAGGCAATTTAATGTTTCCAATTATCTCCCCTCCCGCTGGAAAACAGAAAATGCCAATATCGAAATGATTCGAATAAATTTTCGCACAATATTTCGGGATGCTAAAGGAGATTTTTTGCAGACTGCATTATCCAAAGGGAAATGGTCTCAGGGAGAGACAAAGCCGGTAACCGCACGCTAAAGAAGCGGGAGCTGTTCCACCGGAAGTTATCACCAGGGTGGAAGCTCCGCAAAAGCCTGAAAATGCCGCTTCCGTCAAGACCAAAGCCACAGAAACATCTAAGGTTCCTGACTCCGCCCGTGGAATCTGATCGACAAAAGAAAGAAAACCAATTAGCCTTTGAAAAGAAATGGAATCTGCTTTATCGAGCAAAAATAAAAGGCAGGTGGGCCCACAGCTCGTGGTTTATGATTTTGATGCCACAGAACAAATGCGGATTGTCGGACTGATACTTGCCGAAGCCCTGCGGGAGGAACTCTACAAATTAGGCGGTTTTGTTCTGGTGAACAGAGAAAATATGGCACAGCTTATGGACGAACGCAAATTGCAGCAGTCCGGCCTGGTCAATGAAAAACAAGCCATTAAATTGGGTGAATGGATGGCGGCCAGTGAAGCGGTAACGGGAAAGATTGCCTTTATCGGATCGTCGAGTATATTGCAGGTAAAGCGTATCGACATCAAAACCATGGCTACATTATCGCTGGGTTCCCTGAAATGCAAAACCGGCGAAGAGGATGAACTGCTTACCAACATGCCCGAACTCGCGCGCAAACTGACACAGTTACAGAAACAACAGCAAGGAGCTAAGCAATGACATTGCCTCTCACAGGGTTAAGAATTCTTGATTTTTCCCATTACATTCCCGGTCCGCTCGCCACACTGCATTTGGCGGACATGGGCGCCCAGGTATTAAAAATAGTTTCCCGCTTCCAGTCCGACGCCGATTCACTGCAGCAGCTTTTTCTCCCCGGCAGTGAAATTTCCGCCAATGCCGCTTACCTGGAACGCAATAAACGCAGCATGTATTTGAATTTAAAGGATCCAAGAGCGCAGAAAATTGTTTATCAACTGATTATGCATTACGACATTTTAATCGAGCAGTTCCGGCCGGGCACGATGGCGGCGTTCGGTCTGGACTATGCAACGCTCAGCCGGATTCACCCTTCTCTTATTTATTGCGCTCTAACGGGCTATGGCCAGACTGGCCCTCAGGCCGGAAAAGCAGGGCAGATCATTAATTGCCTGGCCCGATCAGGAAGCCTGACTTCTTTGGGCCCAGAAGGCTCTGCCCTCGGATCCTCCGGCGAATTTCTCTCCGCAGCGGCGTCCGGCGCCGCCCATGCCATCATCGGGATTCTGGCCGCAGTAATCGGTCGCAGCAAAACCGGCCATGGCCAGTATATCGACATTGCGCTGACTGACGGCATGATGGCCTTGAACAATGCTTATGCCGCCTGTTTAATTGACGGCAAAAGCCCGGAGCCGGAAAGCACAAGCTTTAACAGCCGGCTATCTCTCCGGATGTTATGAAACTAAAGATGGAAAACATATGAGTGTCGGCTCCCTGCTGCCCGGCTTTCGCTCCGTTTTTTTTGAAGCAATAGACCGGCCTGATTTAGTAACAGCTGCAAACGGCGAGGAAGTTAAAAAGCAAATCCGGGAAATTTTCCGGATGAAAACGAGGGATGAATGGACGGAAATCTTCCGCCGGGTTGATGCCTGCGTGGAGCCGGTGCTAAATGCCCGGGAAGCTCTTGATGACGAACAAAGCAAAGAACGCAATATCTATGTAGACATCGATTTGCCGCAGGGCGGGAAAGTCAGGCAGCCGACCCTGCCCATCAAATTTTCTTCCTATAAACCGGAATATAAAAAAATCGGCGCAGCGGACGGAGCGAATACAAAAGAGGTTTTGCAGGAACTTGGTTATACTGAAGAGCAGATTGCCGAGATGGAAAAGACCGGTCTTTTGAATTAAGCCTGAAAAGCCTGCAGCGCCATTAAAAGCAGCAGCAGTAAAGACGGTGGCAACCCGTTGTCAGATTTCCATTGACGAATCTTTTTCATAAAGCTAAAAACATGAGAAATAAGATCAGGTGCTCTAATGAAATCCAGTATTTTAGTAATTGATGACGACGCCGTTGCCTGCGAGTTTCTCCAGGAAGCATTATCCCGCGAGGGCTATAGGGTGGTAACCTATACATCGGCACTGGAAGCCCTGCAGCAGGACCTTTCCGGCTATGATCTGCTGATGTCTGATATCCGCATGCCCGGCATGGACGGATTGCAATTCTTAAGCGCAGTGCAAAAGAAATGGCCGAATTTACCGGTAATTTTGATGACCGCCTATGGATCCCTGGAAACTACAATGGAAGCGATCAGTCTGGGCGCCTGGGATTATATCAGCAAGCCGTTTTCTCCGGATGCGTGCCGGGCCATCGTCAAAAAGGTTCTCGAGGTCAGGGAATTGCGGGAGCGACGCCTGAAATTGGATTCGCCGGAAACAAGCGAAGGGCCGAAATTAATCGGTTCATCGGCGGCCATGGTTGAATTTTATAAACAGATTGCCCGGGTTGCCGATTCGCCGGCCAGTGTTTTAATCGAAGGGGAAAGCGGCACCGGAAAAGAATTAACCGCCCGGTCGCTGCACAGAATGTCCTCACGCCGAAACAAGCCGTTTGTCGTCGTCCACTGCGGCGCTATTCCCGACAATTTACTGGAATCTGAGCTCTTCGGCTATGAAAAAGGATCATTTACGGGCGCTGATCATCAGCATTTCGGATTGCTGGAATCGGCCGAGGGCGGCACAATTTTTCTCGATGAAATAACTGAAATGTCCACCGCTCTGCAGGGGAAGTTTTTGCGCTTTATGCAGGACGGCGAAGTGCGCAGAATCGGCGGTCACGACGTACGCCATGCCGCTGTCAGGGTAGTGGCGGCAGCCAATAAAAATATCGATGAAGAAGTGCAGCCAGGGACGATTTCGCCTCGATTTGCTCTACCGGTTTATCGTGCGGCTGCGCATCCCGCCGTTGCGCGAACATACGGAAGATATACCGCTGCTCATCGAGTCCATGTTGAAAAAATTTGGTTATCCCGGAGTGCGCATTTCTGTCGAGGCCATGGAATTATTGATGGCGTATTCCTGGCCGGGCAATGTCCGGGAAGTGGAAAACGTTCTGCAGCAAACCCTTCTGCTTTCTCCGTTTGTGGTAATCTTGCCGGAAAATCTGCCCCAGCGTTTCCAGCAGCGCAAAGAACCCGGGGAAAATATCAATCTGCCGGATATGACTCCGCTGGCGAAAGCGGAGAGGGATGAGATTCTGCAAACGCTGAAAGCGGCCTCCTGGAATCAATCCAAAGCAGCGCAGCTTCTGGGTATTGACCGCAAAACACTGCGTCTGAAAATCCGGCGTTATGGTTTGTCTGATGAAAATATTCCGTCCGGAAGTTAAATGTCTTCCACAGATAATTGTATGCAGCTGCTTTGAGTTTCAGGCTTCACGAATGACCAGCTGCAGGTTTTGATATGTTTTGCTTTTATTCCTTTACTGAAGGCCGTTCTCCGTCGGCCGCTACCGGCAAGTAAAGGGTGATGGAAGTGCCCTCAGCGAGCGAACTTTTAATTTCCATTTTCCCCCCGTGAGCCTTGACAATATCCCGGACAATAGCAAGACCCAGTCCGCGCATGCCCTCATTCTTGTGGGAACTGTAAAATGGCTCGCAGGCCTTATCCAGCATTTCCGGAGACATTCCTGTGCCTGTATCCCTGACTGTTATTGATACCATCCGGTCCCCGGGCACGGACCGGGCGATAATAAAATATTTCCCCTCCCGAGGGCATTGCTTCCAGAGAGTTTTGAATAATATTGAACAGGGCTGTCTGAATCCGGTATCGATCGAGATATAATGGCTTAATGCTGGCATCAATATCTAAACTCATCGTAACATTAGTTTTCTGCATAAGCGGCTCAACTAATGGCAATGTTTCATTTAATATTCTCTCAATGGTCTGAGATCTCAAAGTGTGGTTCCGGCAATCTCGTGGCCCGGCGAACATTTTGAATAACATTATCCAGCCTTTGGGTTTGCTGAACAATCAGCTGCAGCTTATGGGCTACGTCCGGCGGCCAACCTTCACGCTCCAGCAGGAGGTTGGCCAGTCCGCCGATGGAGTGAAGAGGCGTGCCTAAATCGTGGGCAAGATTGGCGGTTAAATGCCCCAAAGCCGTTAGCTGTTTTAAATCGTCAACTTGTTTTTGTAACTGGACTACCTTCAGTGTTTCTTCTTTAACGCGTTCTTCCAGATGTCTCGTCAAATCCAGATTGCTGGCCATCACTTGCTGAATTTCTGTGGCCATCATGTTGAAATGCTCCGCCAGCTGCCCCCATTCATCCCGCCTACAATCGGAATACGTTTGATGTATTGCCCCTTCTGCGATTCATCAATTGTCTCGATGATGAGATTCAGCGGTCTGCCGATAATCCAGCCATAGCTTATGCCCAGTACCAGCAAAATGCCCAGCAACAGACCCGCGCTGCTCAAAATCAGCAGCTGGTTGGCGCGGGCCATAATTTCGGCATTGGCGCGGGAAAAGCTGATAATGGCTACAACAATGCGGGAATCTTTGGTTTCCCCGGATACAGGATAGATAAGACCCAGCGCCGGCCCGCCTTCGATTGTTATTTTGACATAGCGCGGAGTATTCTTTTCCATAACCTGGGCAATAACGCTATCCGGCCATTCATATTGAACGCGGCTGGCGCCGGCAATATAATCGACATTGCCTCGACTGGCATCGAAAATGTCTATGCGGGCCAGACGCACATCTGCCTGCACATGGTCTTTCATTGCTGCATCCAGTGCCGCCAGCCCTCTTTTGGTAGGAAAGTTCGAATAAAAGGTGCTCACTGTTTCGGCCACGCCTTCCAGCCTTTTCACCTGCTGTTCGACAAGGATTCTATCCAGGGCGGTCAGTTGGATAAATCCCCAAATGGCCATAGTTAAGGCCAGACCGGCAATGGTTACCGTGATTAATCTTGCCCTGACGGTAAAGTTATCATTATACTCAATTATTTTATGGAGAATTTTTTTCAACATAACCGCAGGCAATATAACAGAAAGAAAAAAAATAAACTAGCAGGGTGTTGGAAGACACTCGTTTTACGGGCTTTTCCAATAAAAAAAGGACAGGGTTAACCTGTCCTTTTTTCGCTTCATAAGTTTTAATAAACTTATTTCTTGTCTGCCGGACCGGCTTTCTCTCTTCAGACTTTCTTTTCAGCTTTCTTTGCTGTTTCTTTACTTTCTTTGCTGCTTTCTTTTCGTCTTTCTTCACTTCAGCCTTGGCGTCAGCTGCTTCACTGCCTTTGCGGGTGCTGCTGCTGCGGGTGCTGCGGCCGGTTTAGTCTGGGCCATAACTGTGGTGGTGAATGCGAAAACCAATGCGACAACAAACAATACTAACTTCTTCATCTTAAATCCTCCTTCTAAATTTGTTTTTGTTAATACTACCCTTATAAATTTTTAAGGGACTCCACCTTGTTTAAGGTCAACTAAAAACTCTTTACTTTGTAACGGGCGCCAATTTTCCGGGGACAGTTTCTTTCTCTCCCGCTTTTTTAGGAATTATTTTGGCCACCCGGGAAGCCAGCAAATTACCGTCTTTTTCAACATAAGCTATTTTCACTGCATCATTGACAGCAATATTTTCCGTGGGCTTGTCGAGAACAAATTGCATGGTTTCCACATTATTTTTAACCGTGCGTTCAATCTTGATAGCTTTATCCGAAATTTCGATAACTTTTCCGGTGGCATTCATTTTAGCAATTCTTACGGGGTTGGCCTTAACCTGACCAGCGGCAGTCGCAGGAGCCACCGGTTTATCGGCAGCAAAGGCAAGTGCTGATAATAAAAAAGCCACGCCGGTTATATATAAAAGAGCTTTCTTCATTTGCCAGCCACCTCCGTAAATTTCAGATGGGGTATTAGCAATGTGTATGCCAATCCATAAATGTTTTGCATATTTTTGATGCTCCTGAAATTACTTGCTTTTATTTTTTTGCATTATCTTCTATGTTCTCTTGCACTGTAAACAGAGGGGAATTATTCCCCACCTGATGGGAGATTATTCAACAGTCTCATCTCATATTTCATAATATAACTATATGTCCTGCCAGGGGCTTGGCTGGCAGCATTTTTTTCTTGCAATGCCGGTTTGAGTGTGCTAGCTACACAACAAACCATCGCTTTCTGTGTAAAATTGAGTGGGCTTTTGCCCACTTTTTTATTTTCTGAGCCATTATGTTTGATGATTTAAAGGAAAAAGTAAGACAGCTTGCCGGTCCGGTTGCCGCCGCAGAAGGAATGGACTTGATCCATGTAGAATGCTTTAAAATGCAGGCGCGTTGGATTATCAGACTCTATCTAGATAAGGAAAGCGGCGTTACACTTGATGACTGTGCGGTCGTTAGCAATCAACTGGGAGATATCTTTGATATCAATGATCTGGTGGATAGTCAATACACGCTGGAGGTTTCTTCTCCCGGTTTTGACAGGCCGATATCGCGCGATCAGGATTTTGTTAAATATCGGGGCTCTCGGAGTCAACATCAAGACAATTACAAAAATAGACGGGGTTAAGAATTTTCATGGTCATCTGGTCGATTTTATAGAAGAAAACGGCAGAAAAGACATTGTTGTCGAAGTTTCCGGTAAAAATTACCGGATTCCTAAAGCCGAAATTATTAAAGCTAATCTGGCTGATAACGGATAAATAATTTGCCATGGGTTTTGTTGGTTATTTTCGGGATTAATGCCGGCAGGCTGAAATTTTTGTTATCTCAGCGAAGAAAGAGGGAGGAATTTGTAAATGCTACCAGAACTTAAACGTCTGATCGAGCAGATGGGTAAGGACAGAGGTATAGATAAGCAGATCATTACCGAAGCTCTTGAGGCGGCGATGCTTACGGCTGCGCGCAAAAAATTAGGGCAACATGTTGATCTCGAAGCTCATTATAATGATGAGGCGGGAGAAATTGAAGTTTTTCAGTTTAAAAAGTCGTCGATAAAGTGCTTGATCACGAAACACAAATCGAGAAAGAAGAAGCAAAAAGGACTCTTGATGAAGACGCTGAATTCGGTGACAGCTTAGGGATGAAAATCGAAACAAGTTCCTTTGGCCGGATTGCGGTGCAAATGGCCAAGCAAATTATTATTCAACGCGTCAAAGACGCGGAACGCGACAATATTTATGAAGAATATAAAGACAGAAAAGGTGAACTGGTTAACGGTTTTGTGCAAAGATTTGAAGGAGGCAGCATTATTGTAAACCTGGGACGTGCGGAAGGGGTGTTGCCCCCGATAGAGCAGATTCATCGCGAAACATATAAACGCGGCGAAAGAATCCGGTCTTATATTGTGGATGTAAAAAAGAATTCCAAAGGATCGCAGATACTTTTATCGCGCACCCACCCCTCCTTCTTGAAGGCTCTTTTTGAAGTAGAAGTTCCCGAAATTTCTGAAGGATTGATTGATATTGTAAGTGTGGTCAGGGAACCGGGGAAACGGGGTAAAATATCAGTCAAAGCCAAGGACAAGGATATTGATCCGGTTGGCGCCTGTGTGGGTATGAGAGGTTCACGTGTCCAGAGTGTCGTTCAGGAATTGCGCGGTGAAAAAATAGATATTATTCCTTACACGGAAGATGCGGCTAAATACGTGAGCAGCGCGTTATCTCCGGCCAAAGTCAACCGCGTGTTTATCGACGATGAAAACCGGACAATGACGGTAATCGTGCCTGATGATCAACTTTCTCTGGCCATAGGTAAAAACGGGCAAAATGTCCGTCTGGCCGTCAAACTGACCGGATGGAAAATTGATATGAAAAGCGAAACAATGGCTGCCGCCAAAGATGAGGAAGGTCATAAAGCTTTGGAGGAAATCGCCGGTATTGGGCCGGCTATGGCCGAAAAGATATTCAGCTAAAGGAATTAAAAGCATTACGATGCTCGCTGCCGCTGAACCGGAAATGCTGTCTTTAATTCCGGGTGTGGGCGAAACAATGGCAAAGCAGTGGATTGAAGATGCCGGCAAACTTTTAGATCAAAGAGGCAAACAGCAAGAGAACTTAAGGCTTCAGTATGGAGAAATTTAATTTTGGGAGTTTCGAGCATGCCTAAAAAGCGGGTTTATGAGTTGGCCAAAGAACTGGGCCTCGAAAATAAGGATCTGATCACCCATCTGGAAAGACTTGGCATTATAGTCAAATCACATTCCAGTTCTTTAGAAGATGATGAGGTGGAAAGAATAAAGAAAGAATTGCTGGCCAAAGAGCCAAGGCAAGTTGTAGAGCAAAGAATAAAATCCACTGTTATTCGCCGGCGTGCTGTTCGTGCTCCGCTGGAAGAAGTCCCTGAATCGGAAGAAATAGAGATAAAGACGGAGATAAAGGCGGCACAGCAACTCGAGGAGAAAAAAGAACCATCGCCGGCAGTGGCCGCTGGCGCTGAAGTTGCTGCTGCGGTGGCAGCTAAAGTTGTGCCCGAGAAAGAAAATCGGGTCCAGGAAGCAAAAGCGGAGAAAGCTGAAGATAAGGCTGAAGCAAAGATTGAAGCCGGGGTTAAAGCACCCGTCATGGAAAAGCCAAAGCCCCAGATTATTCCTGTACGGCCCCCGATAATTTCTCAACACAAGATTACCAGAGCCGAGCCGAAAAAAGAAATTCCATCGAAACCCATTTTGAAGCCGGGCGAGAAAGCCGAAGTTCCGCCTTCGGAAAAACCAGTCAAGAGGGAATTTGAAAAGCCGAAGAAAAAGGGCAAGGTGCCGGTTGAGGTGCTGATTGAAGAGGATAAAGAAGCGCCCCGCCGTAAAGTTTTAGAGAAAAAAATTGAAAAGAAATTACGCAAGCAGGATGAAGACAGAGAAGTAATTTTTGCCAAATGGCGGGATGATAAAAAAGTAGCTCCCGTCAAGATGAAGAAAACTGAAATTACCGTGCCCAAAGCCATTAAACGGCGCATTAAGATTGGCGAAACGATTTCTGTTGGAGATTTGGCCAAAAGAATGGGCGTCAAGGCCAGTGAAATAATAAATAAATTGATGGCAATGGGCGTCATGGCCACAATCAATCAGTCGATCGATTATGATATTGCCATACTGATTGCCAGTGAATTTAGTTTTCAAGTCGAACAAACGGAAGCCGAGTTTGACGAATCCATTTTCAACACTAAGATCGCCCCGGAGAGCCTCAAGCCCCGTGCTCCTGTTGTAACAATAATGGGGCACGTCGATCACGGGAAAACATCTCTTTTGGATGCTATCCGTCAAACCAACGTTATTGCCGGTGAAGCCGGCGGCATCACCCAGGCTATCGGCGCTTATCATGTCAATATTAACAACCGTGATATAGTTTTTCTGGACACTCCCGGTCACGAAGCATTTACCGCCATGCGTGCCCGCGGCGCACAGGTAACCGATATTGTTGTTCTTGTTGTCGCTGCCGATGATGGTGTGATGGGACAAACAGTGGAAGCCATTAATCATTCCAAAGTTGCCGGAGTGCCTATTATTGTAGCCATCAATAAAATAGATAAGCCGGGTGCCGAGCCGGAAAAGATTAAGCAAGCCCTGACGGAACACAACTTATTATCCGAACAATGGGGCGGTGATACGATTTTCTGTGAAGTTTCCGCCAAAAAGAAGATCGGGATCGAGAGTCTGCTGGAGATGATTTTATTGCAGGCAGACGTTTTAGAGCTGAAAGCTGATCCTGATCGTTCTGCCCGCGGGATCATCATTGAAGCTAAATTGGATCGTGGTCGCGGTCCCGTTGCGACTGTTCTGATTCAGCAAGGCACTTTGCGCGAAGGGGATGCCTTTGTATCGAAAACGGAATCCGGACGTGTACGGGCGATGAATAATGACCAGGGGCGGCGCGTTAAAGAAGCCAAGCCATCGACACCGGTTGAAGTTATCGGTTTTTCGAATGTTCCCCAGACAGGAGCGGAATTTTTTGTCGTTGAGGACGAAAAGAAAGCGCGTAATATCGCTGATTACTGGTCAAGAAAAGCAAGGGAAAAAGAACTTTCCGCTTCTTCCAAAATTACATTGGAGCAATTATATCAGAAGATAAAGGAAGGTGTGAAAGACTTCAATGTGATCATCAAGGCTGATGTGCAAGGCTCGATTGAAGCCATTTCCGACGCGTTACACAAGCTATCCACAGAAGATGTTCGAATGAAACTAATTCATAGTTCCACCGGCGCCATCAGTGAAACAGACATCATGTTGGCGTCCGCCGCCAATGCCATCATCATCGGATTTAATGTTCGTCCTGATGCCCGCGTGGTTGAAATTGCCCAGCAGGAGGGTGTGGAGATAAAGCTTTATAACATTATTTACAATGTTATTGCCGATGTGCGGGCGGCAATGGAAGGATTGCTGGAACCGGAATACAAGGAAGTTGTTCTGGGCCGTGCCGAAGTTCGTGAAACTTTTAAAGTGCCGAAAGTGGGCACTATTGCCGGCTGTTATGTTATCGACGGCAAAATTACCCGTAGCGCCAGTCTCAAGCTGGTTCGCGACAGTATCGTGATTTTCGACGGTAAAATCCTGTCGCTGAGGCGTTTTAAGGACGATGCTAAAGAAGTACAGGCCGGTTTCGAGTGCGGGATTGGCATTGAAGGCTTTAATGATATCCATGTGGGCGATATTATTGAAGCTTATACGACAGAAAAACTGGAACGAAAGCTATAAGGCGCATGGTTATCGGTTACGGAATAATCCTGTTAAGGATTCCGGAAAGTGGTTCTTTGAAAGAAAAAAGAAGTATTTTGAGCAAAATCATTAAGCGCACACAAAACGAGTTTAACGTTTCGATTGCAGAAATTGGCCATCTGGACAATCATAAATTCGCGAATATCAGTTTTGCCCTGGTGGGCAATGATTCGCGCTATATTAACGGTAAAGTTGATCACCTGCTCAAGTTTATTGATAATATGCGGGCCGCGGAAATGTTGAACAGTAAAATTGAAATTATGGTTGTCTCTGATTTTCTCGAGGCAACTGATGAGAATGCGGGCAAGTACGATGAACTTTAAAAGAGCAGACAGAGTGGCCGAACTTATTATGACCGAGATGTCTGATATTATATTCAAGCAGGTCCGGGATCCACGTGTGCAAACCGTAACCATTACCTCGGTGAAAGTTACCGACGATTTGCGCAATGCCAAGATTTTTTTTGTGGAAATGGGGAAAGATGATTGTTCGCCGGAAATGAAGGCGGGGTTGGAGAAGGCCACCAGTTTTGTCCGCCGTGAGCTCGGCAAGAGATTGCAGTTGCGATTTGTTCCCGAAATCATGTTTGTTCATGATCAGTCCTTTGGGTATGGTAACCGGATCGATAAACTTCTGGCCGACATCGCCAGGCAGGGAAAAGAAGATGATAAAAGAGATTATTGAAGCCATAAATGAAGGCAGGAGTTTTCTTATAACCTCTCATATCCGGCTGGATGGAGATGCTCTGGGCTCGGAGCTTGCTCTTTTTCTCCTGCTCCAGGACTTAGGAAAAAGGGTCGTTGTCTATAATCAGGATATTACCCCGGAGCATTACCGGTTTTTACCGGCGGCAAAGAACATTGTTCATGAACCGGGCGACGCAGAACAATATGACGTGGCTTTTGTGCTTGATTGCAGTGAACTGACGCGTGTCGGTGATCAGTTCGCGAAAATTGGTAAAATAAAGAAACTGATTAATATTGATCATCATATTTCCAACGGCGGTTTTTGTGAGATAAAATTGATTGATGCCCAGGCCAGTTCAACAGGTGAACTAATTTTCCGTCTGATGAGTAAAATGAGCGTCAAAATAACCAAAGATATGAGCACGAATCTCTATGCGGCGATTCTTACCGATACAGGCGGGTTTCGATACTCCAACACAAATCAGGAAGCCCTTCGGGCGGCGGGGGCATTGGTGGAAAAAGGGGCAGATCCGCAGTGGATTTCGGAAAATATTTACGAAAGCGATCCTCCGGCCAAGTTAAAGCTGCTGGCCAGAGCAATGGAAACATTATCTCTTGATCTGAAAATGAAAATCGGTTCGCTTGTTGTGACCCGGAAAATGCTCCAGGAAACAGGAGCATCAATGGATCATACAGATGGATTTGTTGATATTCCCCGTGCCGTGCAGGGAATTGAAATATCCGTGCTTTATACCCAATTGAGCGAGTAATTGTTTTAAGCTCAGCTTACGTTCCAAGGGTAAAGTCAACGTAGAAAAAATAGCGGCAAAGTTTGGCGGCGGCGGTCACATTAATGCTGCTGCCTGCCGAATCGAAGGTGATATTGAGTCAATTAAATTGAAGATCAGGGAAGCGGTTAAGGAATTATAATTGTCTATGAACGGAGTCGTAATTATCGACAAACCGGCCGGCATGACATCACATGATGTTGTCAGCCAGGTAAAAAAAATATTGGGGGCCAAAAAAGCCGGCCATACGGGAACTCTCGATCCAATGGCAACGGGAGTGCTTCCTGTCTGTCTTAATGAAGCGACAAAACTGGCCAGATTCCTGTCTGATGACAGTAAAGAATATTTAGCAACAATGTTGCTCGGTGTGCAAACAGACACTTTAGATACGGAAGGCGAAATTACCGGCCGGTCTGACAAGGTGGTGTCAGTTGAAGAAATTCAGGCAGCGTTATCCCGCATGGTGGGGATAATTAAGCAGGTACCGCCGGCGTATTCGGCAGTTAAATATTGCGGAGAGCCTTTATACAAACTGGCCCGCAGGGGGATTGTTGTTGAGACGGCGCCGCGGGAAGTAGAAATACAATACATTATTGTTGAGGATATTGCTTATCCCCGGGTCACTTTCCGTGTCGCCTGTTCCAAGGGAACATACATTCGAACTTTATGTGCCGATGTTGGTGATCTGCTCGGTTGTGGGGCATGTTTATGCAGCCTGCGCAGGCTGCGGAGCGGTTTTTTTTCGGTCGATATGGCTATCCCCCTGGAAATAGTTCTCCCGGGAAAAGAAGATGAACTCTTGGGAAAAATGTTGCCGATGGCAAATCTGCTGCCTTTATTGACTGCGATTGAAATTGAAGATGGTTTTGCCGCCCGGCTGCGTGATGGATTTCAGCCTTCTGTGGAGACAATGAAGTCCCATGTTCTTCCTTTTCTCGAAATGGGAGATATGGTAAAATTCATCAGTCGCAGCGGCTGTCTGGTTGCTATTGCGGAAATGGTGACACCGGTAAGTAATTTTTCGGAAATTGACGAAAGATGCCAGGCCGCCAGGATTGTTCGAGTTTTTAACAATGTACAAAATTAATAAATATTTTGATAACAAGGAATGAATTAATAGGGAGGGAAAAAGCGTGTTAACTACTGAAAAAAGAACATTAATTATTGGGGAATACCGGCTTCATGAAAAAGATACGGGATCTCCGGAAGTCCAGATTGCCCTGCTGAGCGCCAGGATAGAATATCTGACCGATCATTTTAAGTCGCATAAAAAGGATCATCATTCCCGTCGCGGCCTTTTGAAACTCGTTGGTCAGAGAAGAAGACTTCTTAATTACGTTAAAGATAATGATGTTGAGCGATACAGAACCATAATTAAACGTCTGGGACTCAGAAAGTAGGAAATATTCAAGGGCGGAAGGCAATAGCTGATTCCATTGGCTGCCGGCAGTTGGTCTGCCGGCAGCAGTCGGCTATTGCATTTCGCCCTTAAATATCTGATTGCCGGTACATACGAGGAAAATGGAGGATAATAAATGAGTAATATATTTAGTGCAGATTTTGCCGGTCGCAGTATTTCGCTGAAAACGGATTATGTCGCCGGTCAGGCTGATGGCTCGGTGCTGGTTAATTATGGCGACACAGTTGTTCTGTTGACGGCAGTATCATTAAAAGGGGCCAGGGCAGGCATAGATTTTCTGCCTTTAACTGTGGATTATCAGGAAATGACGTATGCCGCCGGAAAAATTCCGGGAGGCTTTTTTAAAAGGGAAGGACGTCTTAATGAGCGTGAAATATTAATATCACGCATCATCGACAGATCAATCCGCCCCTTGTTTCCCAAGGGATACTATTCCGAAACACAACTTGTGGCCACGGTTCTTTCTGTGGACAAGGAGAATGATTCGGACATTGCCGCATTGGTGGGAGCATCGGCCGCTTTGGAAGTGTCTAACATTCCGTTTAAGGGACCGATTGCCGGCGTCCGCATCGGCAGAATTAACGGTGAGCTGGTGTGCAATGCCAGCGTCGAGAAAATGCAGCAAAGCGAATTGAATATTTTTATGGTGGGCCGAAAAGTGACCCCCAGTAAATCAGGACGCGATTATGATGTCGAACTGGTCATGATGGAAGGTGATGCCAAAGAGATGGCCGAGGATATAGTTGTTGATGCCATCAAGCTGGGCTTGGAAGCAATTCGCCCCGTAATTGATTTGCAGGATAAAATGCGTCTGGCAGTCGGCAAGGCAAAAAGGCCGGTGGAAAAAGTCGTGTCTGATGAAGAGCTTACGGCAAAAGTCAGTGCCGCGGCGCTGTCCGGTCTTCAAGAAGGTTATGGTATGCCCCGCAAATTGGAAAGGTATGGCCGGCTGGATGAGGTTCGTGAAAAAGTCATTAAGGACATCGGCGGTGATGATGCTGCCGTCTGTAAAAAAGTGGCCGGGATTGTCGAAGAATTAGAGCGGCGCATTTTACGCGATATGATTATCAAAGACAAAAAAAGAATTGACGGCAGATCATCCGTCGATATTCGGCCGATCAGCTCGGAGGTGGGAATTTTGCCCCGCGCCCATGGATCAGCTTTGTTTAACCGAGGCGAAACCCAGGCGCTGGCGGTAATAACCCTGGGGACATCTTCCGATGAACAGCGTTTGGATTACATTGCCGCCGAGGAGAGAAGATCATTTATTCTCCACTATAACTTTCCGCCCTATAGCGTTGGTGAAGCAAAATCTTTGCGCAGTCCCGGAAGAAGGGAAATAGGTCATGGGGCACTGGCAAGGAAAGCACTGGTTCCTGTTTTGCCGTCGGCGGATGTTTTCCCTTATACGATCAGGATTGTCTCCGAAATACTTTCTTCTAACGGTTCATCTTCCATGGCGACGGTTTGCGGCGGTATTTTGTCTCTGATGGACGCAGGCGTTCCGGTGAAAGATATTGTGGCCGGCATCGCCATGGGTCTTTTGAAAGAAGGAGAGGAAGTTGTTGTTTTATCTGATATCCTGGGTGATGAAGATCATGCCGGCGATATGGATTTCAAAGTATGCGGTACGGAAAAAGGTATTACCGCCATGCAAATGGATATTAAAATAGATGGATTGACGGAAGACATTTTGCGCAAAGCCCTGGCTCAGGCAAGGGCAGGCCGGCTGCATATCATCGGTAAAATCCGCGAGACCCTATCCGCGCCGCGTTCGGATATTTCGCTTTATGCGCCCCGCATAACCACAGTGAAAGTTAAAGAAGATCAGGTGCGGACGGTTATCGGATCAGGCGGGAAAAATATCCGCCAGATTATCAGCGAAACCGGTGTAACCATTGACGTAGAAGATGATGGAACCGTAACTATTGCTTCCAGTGATGCCGAAGCGGCAGCCCGTGCGGTAGCCATGGTCAAATGGCTGACAGAAGAAGCTGAAGTAGGGAAGATCTACCGTGGAACTGTTAAGAAAATAGTTGATTTCGGCGCCTTTGTGGAAATTTTACCGGGAACCGAAGGATTGCTGCATATTTCGCAAATATCCAAAGAAAGAGTAAACAAGGTTACAGATGTCCTCAAAGAAGGCGATGAAGTTATGGTGAAGGTGCTGGAAATGGACAAACAGGGCAAAATCCGCTTAAGCCGGAAAGAGGCTCTGAGTAGCGACGCTCAATAATGATTGCTTAAGCTCTGTATCCTGGAAAAAGGATACAGAGCATTTCTTTCCTGGCTATATTCAAACTATTAAAACAATGGGAAAAATTAAAGTTCATATCCAGAAGCTGCAGGGGAATGAGGACCTTTCTCTTCCCGTCTATATGACCAACGGGGCGGCGGGCATGGATATATTTGCAGCAGTGACGCAAGAGGAAATTGTTTTGCCCGGCAGGAGGAAAAAAATACCAACGGGAATTGCTGTGGCCCTGCCGGAAGGATATGAAGCACAGATCAGACCGCGCAGCGGGCTGGCAATTAAGGAAGGGATTACTCTGTTGAATTCACCGGGCACAATTGATGCAGACTATCGCGGAGAAATCGCCCTGATTGTGATCAATCATGGCGAGCAGCCCTTCACTGTTAAACGGGGTATGCGCCTGGCTCAGATGGTCATTCAAAAAATATGTCGGGTAGA
This sequence comes from uncultured delta proteobacterium, assembly GCA_963845095.1. GTDB lineage: Bacteria > Desulfobacterota > Syntrophia > Syntrophales > Smithellaceae > MVRV01. The sequence continues at coordinate 159,062 of CAWJQM010000012.1, read as the reverse complement.
GTGGATAGAATCAGCAGAATTGCCCTCTACGGCCAGAGGGACGGGGGGATTCGGGCACACATAATCCTTCCTTAATCCTTCCTTATGCTTTGCAATTGAAATTAAACGGTGATATGAAGGTCGCATAAAATAGCTTTCCTGATTTTGCAGAGTTATGAAAAAATTTAAAGTCAAAAAAACATTCAAAGAAATCAACGAAAAGATCAAAGATGGCCGCGCTGTTGTTGTTACGGCCGAAGAAATGATCGGTATTGTGGAAAACGAGGGAGCTGTCGAGGCGGCCCGTAAGATAGATGTTGTCACAACAGGCACTTTCAGTCCAATGTGCTCCTCGGGAGCATTCTTGAATTTCGGTCATACGTCTCCCAAAATCCGGGCATCCAAGGTCTGGCTGAATGATGTTCCGGCTTACGGCGGTATTGCTGCCGTTGATTGCTATATCGGTGCTACAGAAGTTGTCGAAGGGGACCCCCTCAACAGTGTTTATCCGGGTGAATTTAACTACGGCGGAGGCCATGTCATCGAAGACCTTGTTGCCGGGAATGTCATTAAATTACGCGCCGAAGGGTATGGGACAGACTGCTATCCGGCCAGAAAATTTGAAAAGAATATTACTATTCATGACTTGCCCAATGCTATGCTGTTTAATCCCCGTAATGCCTATCAAAATTACAACTGTGCGGTAAACCTATCGGATGCAACCATCTACACATATATGGGAATGTTACGGCCGCGCATGGCCAACGCCAATTATGCGACTTCGGGACAATTGAGTCCTTTGTTCAATGATCCCTATTACCGGACCATTGGCGTCGGTACGCGGATATTTTTAGGCGGAGCACAAGGGTTTGTTGCCTGGCCGGGCACCCAGCATAATCCACATGCCCCCCGAGGCGCCAACGGCGTGCCCAAGCAGGGGGCGGGCACCATTGCCGTTGTAGGCAACTTAAAAGAAATGAGTCCGGAGTGGCTGGCCGCGGCGAGTATTCTTGGCTATGGTGTTTCCCTTTATGTGGGGATAGGGATTCCCATTCCTATTTTGGATGAAGAGATGGCACGTTTCACAGCGGTAAAAGATGAAGATATTTATACTCAAATTTATGATTACAGCATGGATTATCCCAAAGGTGTGTCCAAGCCTCTGGCTGAAGTCAGTTATAAAGATTTACGCAGTGGAACAATTACGATTGACGGGAAAAAAGTAATCACGGCGCCTCTTTCCAGTTATTACAAAGCCCGACAAATTGCCAATACCTTGAAAGAATGGATAGAAAGCGGCAAATTTGTTCTTGGTGAACCTCAGCAAATCTTACCTTCCGTAGAATTCTAGTAATAAAAACATCAACATAAAGATCTGTTTTACTGTAGAAAAGCTTCTCCTAAGGAAGCTTTTATGACCGGTATATGCAGCGCGGAATATGATAGCATTTAACAATTAATATTAATTAATATTAATTAATGTTAATTATTTTTTCTTGACTTTTATTTATATCTTGTGCTTTTATTATACAACAATGAGGTAATCCTTTAAGGTATGACAGAAAATATGCAAAAAAACAGAGTAAAAAAATTTAGAGAGGAAATCCCTTTAAGCATATCGGAGTTGGCGAGGAAGGCTCAATTAACCCCGCAAACAATTGCCAAAATGGAAAAAGGTTTGCCAACCAGAAAAAATTCCGAGCTGAAAGTTGCCAAAGCATTGCGCAAACAATACAAAGAAGTTTTTTTTGAAAAGACGACCGATACATGACGATAATTTATTGTTGAGGATTGTTTCCAAATGAAAGTTGGCAGATATCTGGTTGTTTTTTTGTTTTTAATGGCGCTTTTAATAACATTTGGCAATAGGGGGCTGGTAGATAATTATTTGATGAGTAAGAGGCTGAACCAGATAAAATTGTTGAATAATAGTGTCGCAGCGGAAAACAATGAATTAAAAAAGAAAATCGTTTTATTGCGCAGTGATTTAGTTTATATTGAATCAATAGCGCGTAATGAATTGGGTATGGTTAAAAAGGGAGATATAGTTTACCGGTTTTCCAAGTAATTCGGAGGGCGTTACCGGTAAATATTGTCTGGTGGGATTCTAATGTTAGATTTAAACTTTTTTTCCGGTTCAAAAAAGATCGTTGGTTTAGATATAGGTTCGAGTTCTTTAAAACTGGCGGAAGTGATCAGCACATCAAATAGTTATGTTCTTAATAAATTTTATCAGATCCCTCTACCCAAAGGAATAATAGTCGAAGGTGTTTTAGCTGATGCCCGGGAATTATCTTTAAGGGTGAAAGAGCTTTTCAAAGATTCCGGCTTACGGCGCAGAGGAATAGCTACTTCTCTTTCCGGAAATTCCGTAATCATTAAGAAAGTTACATTTGCTCAAATGAATGAAGCGGAATTACGTGATTTAATCCGTGATGAAGGCGGCAAATATTTACCGTTTGATAATATGGATGATGTTAATTACGACTTTCAAATTTTGGGAGATAATGAATTTAATCCCAATCAGATGGAAGTTATTATCGTTGCCGCTAAGAAAGACATTGTCAACAGTTATCTCGATGCGCTTTTAGATGCCGGTCTCAATGTGCTGATCATGGATGTGGATTCTTTTGCGCTGGAAACGATGTACGAAGCGAATTATGAATATGAAAGTAACGAAATAGTTGTCATTGTCAATATCGGGGCAAGCATTACCAATATTAATGTTATTAAAAGCGGCATGTCGATCTTTACCCGGGATTTTACTTTAGGCGGCAATTCGATTACGGAAGCATTGCAGGAGAAATATCGGATATCTTTCGAAGAGGCAGAAAAAAAGAAGACAGAATGCACGCCTGACCATCCTGATAATTATCAGGATGATATGATGGAACTGCAAAACAGCATTTTGGATTTTGCCGAGCCGATTTGTTCGGAAATTGAAAGATCGGTCGATTATTTCCGCTCTACATTTGGCGGTGAAAACATTAAACACATTTTTCTTTCCGGTGGCTCTGCACGGATCAGTGGTCTGGCGGCAACTTTATCGCAGCGATTAAATATTGAAACAGAAATAATCAATCCTTTCTTAAAGATCGGTTACAACAAGAAAAATATTGATGCCAAGGACCTGGATAGTATTCGGCCGATTGCAGCTGTTGCCATCGGGTTAAGTCTGAGAAAAATGGACGACAAATGATAAAAATCAACCTTTTACCCTACCGCGAAAAAGAAAAGAAAGAAAACACCGCCCGCCAGGTATCTATTCTAGCCGGTTCGTTTATCGTCTTTTTGCTTTTGCTGATTTTTGTTCAGTTTAATTTATCTTCGTCAATTAGCCGTATGGAGGGCCAGGTCAAAGAAGCGGAAGCAAAACTGGTTGTTTTGAACAAGAAAATAGGCGATTTGGATAAGTTTAAAAAAGATAAGAAAGAGCTGGAGCAAAAACTGGGCGTTATTAAGACATTAGAAGAAAATCGTTTAGCGCCGGTGAAGACATTGGACTATTTGGCGGGACTCGTTCCTCCCCAAAATATCTGGGTGGTGAAAATTACCCAAAGAAACGATCAATTAACAATTGAAGGAGTCGGCCGGGACAATATAGTTGTCGCTGATTTTATGAAGACCATTGAGAAATTTGAACCGATAAAATCAGTAGATTTAGTTTCATCAAAAAAGACGGAAATTAGAGGCATTACTTTACAGCAGTTCAGCTTTTCCTGCGTCATGAAAAAAGGATTTTAAGCTATGCCCATTAGCATGGACGACATAAAAAAATTATCTCCGAAAGTCAAAGCGGCGATCATAGTTGCGGTAATTCTCCTTATTGGTTATTTTGATTGGTTTTATTTTTTATCGCCGGCAGTAGAGAAGAAAACTTCCCTGAATCAAAAATTGGAAGAACTACAGGGGCAGATAAAAGAAAAAGAAAAAGCGGTACTGCAATTTGACAAATATAAAGCTGATGTTGCCGCTCTCCGCGATAATTATAATGTGGCTTTGCAAAAGCTTCCTGCGCAAAAGGAAATACCCGGGCTTTTCCATTCTGTTGCTCTGGCCGGTCATGATGCCGGTATAGATTTTTTGTTGTTTGAGCCGAAGGCGGTGCCCAAGGCGGCACCGGCCAAAGGAGACTCCAAGGCCGTCGCAGCATTAAAGCCTTCAGATCAAAGACAAACTGATCCGAAAAAGGCAGCCGATTCCAAAGCAGATAGCAAGAAACCACCGGAACCGGAGTCATTTTATGAAGAAATTCCGGTTAATGTGACGGTGATCGGAACATTCCCGAAGATTGTCCATTTTTTTGAAAAAGTAGCGAAACTCCCGCGTATTGTCAACATTTCCGATATCTCTATGGGCGACAGAAAAGACGTAAAAGGAAAGGGATATGTTCTGAGTACGTCTTGCACAATAAAAACATACATGTTTGTGGATAAAAAAGAACCCGTAAGTGAAAAAGTAAAATGAAAAAAATAACTCTTATCACTTTAACAATTATCACCGAGCTTTTTAAGCGCAGAGTGCCTTTTTGCAGCTGACGCTCCCAAAGCGTTGCCGCTGCTTCCCCCGAAAGCGGTTCCGGCTGCACAGCAGCCCGAATTGGCAAAACAACCGGCAGTGCCTGCCGCAATGCCTGCGGAAAGTATATACAGCTATAATCCTGCAGGTAAACCGGATCCTTTCCGGCCTTTTGTGGAAGACGAAATTACCGCTAAAAAGAAAGAAGCTAAAAAAAGCATTAGTTCAATTTATCCTCTGCAAAAAAAAGAAGTGAATGAATTCAGGCTTGTAGGAATTGCCGGGGATCAAAGTCGCCGGATTGCAATCGTTATCGAAGAGATTACTAAAAAACACTATCCTTTGTCGATCGGAACACATATTGGTGTAAATAACGGGAAAGTTGTCGAAATTTTGCCTGACCGCGTTATCGTTGAAGAATATAAAACAAAAAAGGCAAAAAGAATTGTTTTAAGACTTCATAAAAACCAAGATGAGGTAAAACCATGAAAAAATGTTTAAATCATATATTTCGTTCTCTTATAATAATGTGCTGGATGTTGTTTTGTGTCCCGGCAGTAATGGCGGCAAATGACCGCTGATCAAGGCAAGGCCATTGTTAACGAACCGGGATATTTGGAAAATGTCATCTTGGAAACATTGCCGGGCAAAGAAAGGATTGCGCTTGTTGTGTCCCGGCAGCCGAATGTCAGTGTTGAAAGTCAAACTGACGGCAGCCTGCTGATTAAATTAGAAGATATGTTTGTGCCGGAAAATTTGCGCCGTACTTTCGGAGAAAATGAGTTAAAAAATATTTCCCGCGTAATGCCGTTACATAAATCTCTCAATGGTAAACAATGGACTTACTTAACTGTGGAGATAAAAGAAGCTGTCCCCTATGCGGTTAAGCAGGAAGGTAGAAATATTTATATTGATTTTAATGTCTCCGCTTTGCCGGAAACCAAAACACGCTCGGCTGCAGCATCATCAGCAGGAAGCAGACCAGCCGGTTAAAACGGAATGCGGCGGTAAAGATATACGGACAGGCTTATTTCTCTCGATCTTCAAGATGCCGATATCAAAAGTGTTTTCCGGCTCATGGCGGAATATGCGAATATGAGTATAGTTTCCGGTGATGATGTAAAAGGCAATGTGACTCTAACCATGAAGAATGTTCCCTGGGAACAGGCACTGGATACAATACTGGAAATAAACGGTTTGGCGAAGAAAAAGAATGGTAACATTATCAGTGTCATGACCCTGGAAAAGAAGAAAAGAGATGAAAGTGACAAAGTAAAAGCGGAAGAGGATCAACAAAAATTTGATGATCAGCGCAAGGCCAGAGAGCAGAAAGCTTTCGGCAGAAAAAGGCTTGTTGAAGCAGATTTTAATTGAAGCAAAAATTGTCGAAGCGACTGAAGATTTTGTCCGCAATCTTGGTGTGCAATGGGGATTTGGCAGTCATCAATCGGTTTCCGGCGGCGACTATGGACTGGGGCTAGCCGGTGGTTCCAATACCTTAACCACCAGGCAATACTCGCAAAACTATCCGCCGCAGATTCCCGCAATGGCGACTACCACACCAGTACAAATGGCGGCAGTCAATTTCCCGGCGTCAATATTGACCGCAGCTTCGCCGACACTGGGAGTTGTCTTTGGTGGTGCGGCGGCTTTTCTCGAAGTGCAGCTGGCCGCTCTGGAATCGACTACATCCGGTAAAATTATTTCCGCGCCCAAAGTAGTGACCATGGAAGGTATCAAAGCTACGATTAAACAAGGTGACGATGTTCCTTACGTAACTCCCGGGTCAGGGACTACCCCTCCGACAGTTGCCTTTAAAGAAGCGCTGCTGAAGCTGGAAGTAACGCCCAAAATTACCGATGAGGGAAAAATTTCCATGTCCATCAAAGCTTCCAATGATGTGCCCAATTATGCGTTGGCGGCAACACTGCAGGGGAATCCACCCATCCGCAAAAACGAAGTAGACTCAACGGTTGTAATTAAAGACGGCGATACGGTTGTTATCGGGGGCATATTAAAAACGCAGGATGATAATACTGTCAGTGGTCTTCCGTGGCTCCAGAAGATTCCGGTTTTAGGTTGGCTTTTTAAATCCGACAGTACCAGCAGACAAAAAAGGCAGCTGCTGATTTTTGTAACGCCGAAGATATTACAGGGGGCCGGTTTTACAGAGAGTGCGGAAAAAATCATCAATTAATAAAATAATTTCCCGCGTGAATTAAAGAAGATACGACCAAATTTTTCTTAACAAGTTAATAACCCTGAATATTCAGTAATATGATTAATGAAAATATCTTTAGTTAAAATAATAATTATTCCTCTTTTGTTCCTGGTAATGCAAATTTTTGCGTGCACCAATACTCCCTGGCATCGTCAACAGGCCGAAATGTTTTTAAATAAAGGCATATCATTCATTGAAATGAGGCAATTCAATAATGCCGCCAAAGAGTTGCTGGAAGCCGAAAAATACTCTCCTTATGATCATAAAATTCATTATTTTCTGGGAATGGCCTATCACGGGAAAGGCATGAGAGACAAAGCCATCGAAGAATTTAAGAAAGCCATTTCTCTTAAGGAAGACTATTCTGAAGCTCATAATTACTTGGGTACTTTATATTCGGATATGGAACGTTGGGATCAGGCCATAGAGGAATTCGATCGGGCTCTGGCTAATCCGATTTATGATACGCCCGCAATGGCGCTTTATAATGCCGGCTGGGCTTATTATTCTAAAAAAGATTATAAGACTGCTCTGATAAAATATCAGGAAGCTCTCGTTCGGGAGCCCCTGACTAACTTGCGGCCACAGATAGAAAAAAACATCGGTCTTGTTTATTACTCTTCAAAATAATATTTCAGAGGCTATTGAGCGGTTTAAGAAGTCAGTGGAGTTGAATCCCTCACTTTATGATGCGCACTTCCTGCTGGGTGAGTGTTATTTGAGAATTAGAGACACGGAAAAGGCCAGGAAAGCATTTCAGACAGTGATTAAACTGTCACCCCAGTCTTCGTTCGGACAAAAATCTAACAGCTATTTGCAATCTTTAAAATAAATCAAAATATTCAACGGCAGATATGGAAAATAATCAATTCGAAGCAGAACGCCGCGATTTTGTTAATCAGCTGGAAAGTTTTTTACGGCAGAAACTGCTTTCGGAAGCTTTAAAGATGGCCGAGGAAAGGCTGGCAAGATTTCCCGATGACATTGATGCCAAGACATTTATCAATCTTGTCTTGATCGCCACGGGAAGGATTGAAGAATCCCGCGATCTTTTGCACAGCATGGAAAAAGATATCCAGAGATTATCATTTTTTTATTTACGGGCTGCTGATGCTTATCGGGAAAAGAGGCTAAATCCGGATGCGGTTGCCTGCTACCAGAAATTCCTTGCCCTCGATCCTCATTCTGAAAATTCTGCGGAAGTAGCAGCCCAAATTGCTCTGCTGCAAAAAGAGCTGGCTCCGAATCACGAAGTCGGGCAATCAGACAGCTCCGATATGCCCAAACCGGAATTCTATACTCTGACCCTGGCTGATTTGTATATTCGGCAAGGCCACACAAAAACGGCCGCGGATATCCTGGCGGAAATAATTAAAAGAGAGCCGGCCAATGTTCAGGCCCGAGTAAAGCTGGATTACTTGAAAGCTGCGGCTGCTTTAAAATCATCTCCCGGCGATGCTGCTCCGTCTGCAGATATACTGATAAAAACTTTATCCTGTTGGCTCGAAAACATTGGCGGGTTAAAGAAGCATGCAAAGTGAAAAAAATATACTGCCGGCAAGATTATCCCTGATCCGTCAGAAGTTCTCCTGATTGCAAAATTGACGGCCTGATATTTTTTAATATGAACAATATCCGCTACCTGTCCGGATTCACCGGTAGCGACGGTGTTCTGATCGTTGGCGAGCACAGAACGTTACTGCTGGTAGACGGCCGCTATACAACCCAGGCTCGACGGGAGGTGGCTGATGCAGAAATAATTGAATATAAAGATAAAATTAAGGGCATTGTCGCGGCAGTCCGGGAATTAGACTCTGCAAGATATTGGTTTTGAAGCAGGATCAATTGTAGTGCAAATGTATAATCAATTGGTCCGGGAATTGCGAAAAGAAGTTTTAGTGCCTCTGGGTAATGAGTTGAAATTGCTCCGGGCTTATAAGAATGAAGCCGAAATTGCCTTGATGAAAAAGGCGGCAGACATTTCTTCTGAGTCAATTTCTGCTTTGATCCCCGAAATTAAGGCCGGTTTTTCCGAAAAAGATGTCGCCCTGCAACTGGAGATGATCGCCCGGAAGTCAGGTGCAGATCAGCTTGCCTTTGAGACGATTGTTGCTTTTGGTGAAAATTCTGCTTTGCCTCACGCTAGACCAACCGACAGAAAAATTCAGGCGGGGAGATTTTATAGTTATTGATTTTGGTGTTAAATATCATGGGTATTGTTCTGATGAGACTTGTACCTTTGTTTTTCAGCAGTTGACAGATGAACAAAAGAATGCTTATCAGCTAGTCAAAAAAGCTCATGATCAGGCCATCGCTGCTGTCCGGGCAGGTGTTGCCGCAGCCGAAATTGACCGCTGTGCCAGAAACATTTTTGGGGAAAAATATGAAAAATATTTTCCCCACGGGACCGGTCATGGTGTCGGCCTGGAAGTTCATGAAGCTCCGCGCCTGGCTGCTGATTCTCCGGACATTTTAGAAGCCCAAATGGTGATTACGGTTGAGCCCGGGCTTTATTTTCCGGGGCAGTGGGGCATTCGAATTGAAGATACAGTATTAGTGAAAAAAAATAGTTGCGAAAAACTTACAAAAATGGATAAAGAATTAATTATTATCGAATAAAGGCAGAGGTTATGCTGATATGAAAATATTTCCCGAAGATCTCCTTTACAGTCGTGAACATATCTGGGTGCGGATTGACGGAGATATGGCTACACTGGGGATTACGGATTATGCTCAGGAACGTTTGGGAGAAATCCTGTCAGTTGAATTTCCGGAAATCGACTACCTATGTTGAACGCGACGAAACATTTGGTTCTATTGAATCGACCAAGGCCGTAATCGATTTAGTTTCTCCGGTCAGTGGAACTATTGTCACTGTTAATGAAGATATTAACGATGATATTGGTATAATAAACAGTGATCCACATGATGTCGGCTGGCTGGTTGTAATGGAAATCGACGATATGGGGCAACTGGACGACCTGCTTGATTCGACAGGATATCATGATTTTATAATGCAGGAGGAAGAGACGGACTGAGTTCCTTTATGACCTGGAGGGTTTTAGACTTTCAAAGGTATAATGCATTTGAAAATATGGCGATTGACGAAGCCATTTTTCGCGAAACAATAAAAAATAAAAAACAGCCCACGATTGCGATTTTACGGATGGCAGCCGGCGGCTGTTTCTATCGGCTATTTTCAGGATATAAAAAAAGAAGTTAATGTTGAAAAATGTCGTGCAGCCGGGGTTGATATTGTCCGGCGGCTCAGTGGAGGAAAGGCCGTCTTCCACTGCGCTGAAGTTACCTATTCCGTTATAGCCTGCAATAATGAAGCATTTTTCCCCCCCGATATTTTAGGAACATATCGGGTAATAAGCACTTGTATTGCTCACGGGTTGGCCTGTTTGGGGATAAAGGCCTCTCTGGCGGAAACAGGCCGCAATCCGCGTGATAATGATTTTAGGGCATGTTGTTTTTCAACGCCGTCCAGAAATGAATTGCTGGTTTCCGGACGTAAAATTTGCGGCAGCGCTCAAATGAGATCCGGAGGCGGTTTCCTGCAGCATGGCTCGATCCTGACGGCTTTTGATCCGGTCCAGACGGCATCATTTCTATTGCCTGTGCGCACAGATTTACAGTTGCAAAAGCTGAAAGATTCTGTTGCCGCAATCAATGAAGAGATTGCCCGGCCGGTTGATGAAAAGGAAATCTGCGCCAGTTTAAAAAAAGGTTTTACTGCGGTGTCGGGCAGAGAAATCGCCGAAGAAGCGTTGTCAGTTGCGGAAGAAGAACTGGCAGGCAAATTAATGCAAAAATATGCCGATTTAAGCTGGAACATAAAAAGTAAGAAAGAACCTTGGAAATCAGACAATTGAACACAGATGCAGATTTAATTTTTTTTAGTTGCGCTTTTCATTCAGATCGCATATAAGAACGAAACTGTTGTTTCTTAAGTAAGGAGCGTGATTAAAAACTAATTGAAAATCTCCGGGGTAGTTTACGGCAAGGCATTTGCCCTGCGCCGTACTGCCCTTTTTTTGTTTGTGCAACTCCAATTTCTATAACGCAGTGTATAACCTGCAGGTCACGAGTAAAAATTGGTAAATTGAATCCCGCCGCTGGCGGGACAAAGTGGAGGGTATTATACCCGTGGTTCCAAAAAACAGAATTCTAATTAATTAAAAACCAGGAGGATTACATTGGAAGTAAAAGTAATTGATAATGATGTGGAAAAAGCTCTGAAAATTTTGAAGAACAAACTTTCGAAAAGCGGCTTATTTAAAGAATTGAAAGTTCGCCGTGCTTATGAAAAGCCATCGGTTAAGAAAAAGAGAAAAACAATTGAAGCACGCCGCCGATTGGCCAAAGTGCAAAGACGCCGCACTAACTAAGTGCGGGACAGCTGTGCCGATCGCAAAAGGATATCCTGACTCCATTTCCGCCGGAATATCCGGTAAGTTAAAGCGAAATACTGTCTTGAGCATTCTCAATTATTCAGAGTGCCTTGATTTCAGGGGGGTATTTGCCGCATGGACGAAAAACAATATGTAGTTGATGCGCTTTCCATTGAAGAATCATGGCGAATGTTTCGCATTATGGCGGAATTTGTCGACGCTATTGAAACGATGTCCAAGATTCATAATGCCGTCAGTATTTTCGGTTCTGCCCGGGTCAAACCGGAAGATGAATATTATCAAAAAGCTGAAAAAGTGGGCTTTCTTTTAGCGCAAAATGGGTTTAATGTGATTACCGGTGGCGGTCCGGGCATCATGGAAGCGGCAAATAAAGGCGCCAGCGAAGGCGGTGGCAAATCAGTGGGGATGAATATTCGCCTGCCTTTTGAACAAAAGCCGAATCCTTATGCTAATATTAATATTGATTATAAATATTTTTTTATCCGCAAGGTTATCTTTGTCAAATATGCCGTAGCTTATGTAATTTTGCCGGGCGGATTTGGTACCATGGATGAATTATTTGAAGCATTGACTTTAATTCAGACCAGGAGAATAAAAAGTTTTCCGGTAATCCTCATGGGCAGTGATTATTGGCGGGGGCTTTTTGATTGGATCAGAAACACTATGCTGGCAGACGGGAAAATTTCTCCGGCCGATCTTGATCTTATTCAAGTAGTTGATAAACCCGAAGACGCAGTTAAGCACATTAAAAAGTATGTTATAGTTTGATTAATCTGTCCGTTAGTTTCAAGAGTACCACATCTTATGGCATCAGATAAATTGCTGGCTGATCTGAAAAAAGGCGTCATCGCCCCCTGTTATCTTCTTTACGGGGAAGAAGAATATTTAATTCAATGAGACCCTCCAGCAGATTTTAGACTTAATTATACCGGAAACAGACCGTGATTTTGGACTGTTTTACTTAGATGGCGAAAATACTGATGTTGACAGTCTGATCGAACACATTTTAACACCATCCCTTTTAGGCGGCCGGAAAGTTGTTGTGGTTCGCAATACGACCATTTTCCATTCCAACGAAAATCTGTCTGATCTGATCGCAAAAATACGCAATAATATTGACGAAAATCCTTTCAAAGCGGCGAAATATTTCTTAACGTTTCTCCGATTGGCAGGATTTTCTCTGGAAGATTTAAAGGAAAACGGTTGGCGGCGGATTACCGATAGGCAATGGAGCAAAGGTTGTTGCAGGAGATGCCGGCGAAGACCGCGAAAAATGGCTTCCCCGGATTTTAGAAATTTGCTCCAATACGAATCTTGTCGACTCTCCGGATCAGATAAAACGGAACAATTGGAAAAAATTCTGCAAAATGGTCTTGCCCCGGGAAACTGCCTCATTTTTACAGCGGAAGCTGTTGATAAAAGAAGAAAAATATACAAGATGGTTGCGGAACGGGGAATTGTCCTGAATTTCAGCCCGGCCAAAGGAGAAGCAGCGCAAAAAGAAGTTCTCCAAAAAGAAATTCAGAAATTGCTTGATCGTTATAAAAAGAAACTATCTCCTGCGGCCTGGGTAAGCTTGGGGGGGAAAACAGGATTTGAGTTGCGACGATCACTTACGGAAATAGAAAAGCTGATCTTTTTCGTGGGTGATCGTCCCGTTATTGAAGATGGTGATGTTGCCGAAGTAGTCGGTAAAACAAAAGAAGATTCCATTTTTGACTTAACGGCCGCGATCAGTGAAAAAAATCAGCAAGCCGCCCTCCTTGCCTTGAAGGCTTTATTGGACCAAGGGCTCCACCACTTGATGATTCTGACAATGATCATCAGAGAAATACGTTTTCTGCTGCACGCAAAAATTTTAGTCAACACGGGGAAATTGCCGAAATTCAGCAGCAATATGGAATATAGCTGGTTCTCAGAAGAATATTAATCCCGCCTTAAACGAACTTGCCGGCACCCAGGATTGGCCGAAGGATTTTCTGGCCGGCAAACATCCGTTTGTCATATTTAATGCCCTGCGCAATTGCGGACGTTTTTCTTATCCGGTGCTGATCAGCTATCTCGATGACTTACTGGAAATTGACCGTGGATTCAAATCATCGGCCAGAAATCCGCAGCTTTTACTGGAAAATTTTTTGATTAAAGCCTGCACTAAGCCATTGAGCAACAATAACTAAAATTGGAGCAGAGTACCCGTCATAAGGGGCCGTAACAAAATGTAAGCATTATTTCGTAAAGCCCCCTAAAGCTTCTTGATCTTTGTCTGGGCATGCCTGCGCGCGCGGGGCAATCTTTTTGCGGGTCCCTTTTTGGAGAAAGAATAATCGGGTTCATCATCCGCATCCTTCCCGGCAGATTCATCACTGACCATGGGTGAGGCGAGGGCTTTGTCCAGCAGCGCTTCAAATTCAAGGGAAGAAAGCGCCGTTTTCCCCCGCCTGGTGACATAAGAAGCAATTTCCCGGTCCGAGGAAATTATGATTGTTTCTTCCGCGCTGCTATCGGCTAATCTTTTAATTACATCATCCGCTTTTTCTCCCCGCCGTGAGTAAATGACGTCGATATTACCCTGACGGGTGCGTTCTTCCAAGGCAGAGCCTGTATCCCATCCGTCGAAAACAACTGTAATCTTGTGGCCTTTTCTTCTTTTGTATTCCGACACCTTGAGAATCAGCGCCCGGCGTCCGGCTTCCAGACTTTGCCTTTCATAACGGCGCAAAAAATTAGATTGCCGTATCAAGTTATAGCCGTCAATTATTATATGCATAAGCGGACTTTGACATATCGCGTTACGCGATGCAATTATTTTTTATCTTCAGTTTTATTATTGGTTTTTCTTGACTTCCGGATACTTAGTCTGTTAGCTTTCAGTAAATTTTTCAATACTGGATAAAAAGTAATTTATTATTTATCCAAGAAAAATAGATATATGGAAGGGGAAGGAAAAATGGAAATTAAGAAAATTTGTGTGCTGGGTGCCGGCCTGATGGGCAATGGCATTGCCCAGGTTTCTGCCTGTGCGGGTTATGATGTGACATTGAGGGATATAGAACAGAGATTCATTGATGGCGGCATGAACACCATCAAAAAAAATCTGAGCCGCGATGTGGAAAAAGGTAAAATAACGCAAGATCAGGCCAACGCAATTCTGGGACGTATCAAACCGACGCTGGACTTAAAAGAGGCTGCTACAGGGGCTGACGTGGTGGTCGAAGTCGTCATAGAAGTTATGGATGTAAAGAAAAAGGTTTATGCCGAACTCGAAGAAATAGTTCCCCAGCATTGTTTGTTTTTTACGAATACATCGGGACTGAGCATCACTGAAATGGCTTCCGTGACCAAGAGGCCGGATCGTTTCATCGGAACTCATTTTTTCAATCCTGTACCGGTGATGCGTTTGCTGGAGATAATTCGCGGGCATCAAACTTCTGATGAAACACTCGAAATGGCCAAAGTCTGGGGCAAGAAAATCGGCAAAGAAGTAATCATCGTCAAAGAGGCGCCGGCGTTCGTAGTGAACAGGATTCTCTGTACAATGCTCAACGAGGCCTTTTTTGTTCTGGATGAGAGTCTGGCCACAGCCGAAGATATTGACAAAGGCATGGTCTTGGGATGCAATCATCCGATCGGCCCGCTGGCTTTGGCTGATCTGGTCGGCAATGATACCTTGTTGCGCGTTGTCGAAGGATTGCACAGAGAACTGGGTGACAAATACAGACCCGCGCCTATTTTAAGAAAGCTTGTTCGCGCCGGAAACTTTGGACGCAAATCAGGCAAGGGTGTTTACGATTATAGTAAAAAATAAAGATTATAAGGAGATATGCAATGGATTTTAACTTAACTGAAGAACTGAAGATGTTGAAGGAAATGGCCTACAAATTTGCTGTGGCGGAAATAACGCCGCTTGCCCAGGAATGCGATGAACAGGAAAAATACACGCCGGAAATTCGAAAAAAAGCGGCGGAAAATGGTCTGGTCGGAGCCTGGATTTCGGAAGAGTATGGCGGAGCCGGAGCCGGTATTTTAGGCAATGCCATTATTACCGAAGAATTATCCAAAGTGGATATGGGTATCGGCCTGAATGTTACTGCTGCATCGTTTGGCTGCGAATCAATTTTCCAGTATGGTACGGAGGAACAGAAAAAGACTTATCTGCCGCCGGTTTGTTCAGGTGAAAAAGTCAGTGCGGGCTCCTTTACGGAACCCAATGCCGGAACCGATGTTGCCGGCTATAAGACGAGGGCTGTCAAGGATGGCTCTGACTATATAATCAACGGCAATAAAATGTTCATTACCAATGGCACTGTCTGTGATTTTATGGTTACTCAGTGCATTACCAATCCGGAAGAAAAAAAGCACAACAGCTTCAGCTTGATTATTATTCCGGCGACGGCCGCGGGAGTGACGCGCAACAAAATTCACGGGAAAATGGGTATTCGCGCCAGTGATACGGCGGAAATTGCACTGGAAGATGTGCGCGTTCCCCAGTCCAATCTTGTAGGAAAGGAAGGGCATGGTTTTCGCGAACTGATGCACTTTTTTGATACCACCCGAGTTATGGTTTCCGGCCAGGCGCTGGGTCTATCGGAAGCGTGTCTGGAAACAAGCATTAAATATGTAAAGGAAAGAACCGCCTTCGGTGCACCTCTGGGATCATATCAACTGACTCAGATGAAGTTAACGGAAATGGCGATCCGCATTGAAGCACTGAGCGGCCTGGTGTACAAATCGGCCTGGCTGATTGATCAGGGCAAGCCCGATTACACACTGGCCGCAATGGCTAAATTTTACGGCGGTCAAACTGCTGTGTTTTGCGCCAATTATGCAGTGGAATTGCACGGTGGTTATGGTTACATTGAGGAGTATCCCGTGCAGAAGTGGTATCGCGATGCAAAAATTCTGGAGCTCTATGAAGGGACCAAAGAAGCTGAAATCATGACCATCGGCCGGGCTCTGCAGGCGAAGTAATTGTAAAATCATTTTTTTCAGGCGTGGCAGCATTTTCCAAGGCTGCCCCGCCTGATTTTTTGTTGATAAAGGAGAGTTATGAAAACGCGTATTACCGAACTGTTTGGCATCAATATCCAATTATCTTATCCGGCATGAGTTGGATCAGCGTACCGAAAATGGTAGCGGCGGTTTCCAATGCCGGCGGGCTGGGGATTCTCGCTACCGGTCCTTATACACCGGCGCAGACACGTCAGGCGATAAAAGAGATACGCGATCTCACGGATAAGCCTTTTGGAGCGAACGCCACACTTCTAATTCCGGCAGCAATGAAAAATGCCGAAGTATTATTGGAAGAAAAAGTGCCGGTAATAAATTTTGCCCTGGGAAAAGGTGAATGGATCGTCAAGGGCGCTCATGCTTACGGCGGAAAAGTTGTCGCCACTGTCGTCAATGCCCGTCATGCCAAAAGGGCCGAGGAATACGGAGTTGATGCAGTTATCTCTACGGGATACGAAGCCGCGGCGCACGGTGAGTATGTAACATCGCTCGTACTGCTTCCCTCTTTGGCGGACGCGGTGAGCATTCCGATTATTGCCGCCGGCGGTTTTGCCGATGGCCGGGGACTGGCAGCAGCGCTGGCTCTGGGTGCGGAGGGAATTGCCATGGGAACACGTTTTATGACAACCAAAGAAAGTCCGCTGCATGACGTCTATAAAAAGTTATCGATCGAAAAAGATGTTACGGAAACTATGTTTTCCACCCGCTTTGACGGAATATTATGTCGCGTTCTGGAAACGCCGGCTGCTCAAAGGGCCTTGAAAAAGGGATTAAATCTGCCGGCCGCTTTCTTCAATTCGCAGGAGATTGCCCGTCAGATGGAGATGCCCTATGGGAAATTGATGTTGGGAGTGCTGCTTTCCGGTTGGAAAAAAGCGCGGCAGATGGCTTTTTTAGCCAACGGCTTCAAGGCATTTAAGGAGGCCACGGAAAATGGAAATACCAGCATAGGACTTCTTCCCGTAGGCCAGGTAACCGGCCTGATCTCCGATGAACCATCGGTTGCCGAATTAATGGAAAGAATTGTCACCCAGGCAAAAGTGCAGCAGCAGAAATTGCATGATCATTTTTTCTAGAAACCAGGATTGACCGTCCATGTTCCAGAATAAAAAAGTGGTTGTCGTGATGCCTGCCTATAACGCTGAAAAAAC
The DNA here is from genome assembly GCA_963845095.1 of uncultured delta proteobacterium. Taxonomy (GTDB): domain Bacteria; phylum Desulfobacterota; class Syntrophia; order Syntrophales; family Smithellaceae; genus MVRV01. The sequence continues at coordinate 141,768 of CAWJQM010000012.1, read as the reverse complement.
ACTTCGGCAGACATACGAAGAGGTGATGGCCCAGGGCATTGTGGATTTGGTAGTGTTCGTCGATGATGCCAGTTCTGACGGTACAGCGAAAATTGCGGCAGATCTTCCCAAGACAAAACTTTATATTCATGGAAAAAATCTTGGCTATGGCGGCAATCAAAAAACCTGCTACAAGGCGGCCCTGGATAACGGAGCTGACATTGTGATAATGGTTCACCCCGATTATCAGTACACGCCGCGCCTTATTCCCGCCATGGCTGCACTGATCGGAGGAGGCCTGTATAATTGCGTGCTTGGTTCGCGTATTTTGGGAGGCTATGCCCTCAAAGGCGGGATGCCCTATTGGAAATATGCAGCTAATCGTTTCCTGACTTTAATAGAGAATTTTTTAATTGGAGCGAAACTCTCCGAGTATCATACAGGATATCGCGCTTTTTCCCGGGAGCTTTTGCAAAAACTGCCGCTGGAAGTTAATTCCGATGATTACGTGTTTGACAACCAAATGCTTGCGCAAATTATCTGGTTTGGCGACACGGTAGCCGAAGTGAGTTGTCCAACAAAGTATTTTGCTGAAGCATCTTCCATTAATTTTCCACAGTCGGTTAAATATGGTCTTGGCTGTTTAAAGACAGCGCTGGATTTCCGTCTGGCGAAAATGAAACTAATATCTTCTTCAATATTCCCCGCCCATGAATAAGAGAAATACTAATCTGATTATCGTTCTGCTGATAGTCGCATCTTTCATTGCTTACGAAAGAATAGCTGCTTTTAGTTCGGCGATGGTTTTGCTGTAATCGGAATTGCTGAAGACGGAATTCCCCGCCACCAGGACCTGGGCGCCGGCCTGGGCGATGCTTTTAATGTTTTTTAAGTTAACGCCGCCATCAACTTCCAATAATGGTTTATTGGGCAGCGCACTCAACAATTGGCCGGCCCGGGCAATTTTCGGTAATGTACTTTTGATAAATTGCTGGCCTCCAAAGCCCGGATTAACCGTCATGATCAGCAAAAGGTCAATATCGGGCAGAATTTCTTCAACCTGCGTCAGCGGCGTTGCCGGATTCAAAGATACTCCCGCTTTCTTGCCGTATTTTTTTATCAAATCAATAGTGCGATGGAGATGATTGGCCGCTTCTACGTGGACGGTGATGATATCGGCGCCGGCGTTCGCAAAAGATTCGATGTAATTATGAGGGTTTTCAATCATCAAGTGGACATCAAAAGGCAGCGCGGTGATTTTTCTTAAGGAGGCGATGATTGCCGGTCCCAGAGTAATGTTGGGGACAAAATGGCCATCCATCACATCAATGTGAATCCAATCGGCGCCGGCTTTTTCCACGGCGGCAATCTCCTCGGCGAACCTGCCGCCGTCGGCGGAGAGGATGGAAGGAGCAATGAGGTTCATAAATTATATTCTCCCTAAGCGTTAGCTTTCTTCTTATACTAATGGCCCGCTGCTGTCAATCAGCACCTTGACCAAGACATATTCCGGAAGCCCGCAGTGATCAGAATATGTCCCCTAATAAGAACGGAAAAGTTTCTTGACACAACTGCGGAAAAATTAAATATACAATCCATGTATATCTTATACAATATTCTGCTTGGGCTGACGGCGATCATCGGCATCCCGTATTATTTTTTTAAAATGGCTTTTACCGGCAAATACCGCAAAAGCTTCATTCAGAAACTGGGCGGCAGGCAGACGCAAATACTGGCCGGTTTAAAAAATACACCACGAGTATGGGTGCATGCCGTATCGGTCGGTGAAGTTACCGCCGCCGCTCCCATTGCGGCTGCACTAAAAAAGCTCCGACCGGATGTGCAGATAATTTTTTCCACCAGCACGGAAACAGGCCAGGAAATGGCGCGCCGGCTGGTAAAAGATGCTTCAGCACTCATTTACTTTCCCCTGGATATCCCCTGTGTTGTGCGCAAAATGATAAGTCTGGCCAAACCGGACATTTTTATCATGGTCGAAACTGAACTCTGGCCTAATTTCCTCAGGATTTGCCAGGAATATCATATTAAAGCTCTGATGGTTAACGGCAGGATTTCACAGCGCTCTTATCGCAGTTACAAAATGACCAGATTTTTCTGGAGGATAATGCTGCGGCATCTGTCCGCTGCGGCGATGATTTCCGAGGTTGATGCCGCGCGGGTAAAAGATATCGGGATGGATTCCGGGAAAATTAAAATACTGGGAAATGCCAAATATGATGCCCTGGCGGCGATGGCTTCTCCTGAATTGTACAAGGAAATAACCGGCCTTTTTAAGGTCAGGGAAAATGAAAGATTTTTTGTTGCCGGCAGCACTCACGAGGGAGAAGAGAAGGTTGTTATTGATGTGTATCAGGAACTGATAAAAAAATATCCCGATTTCAGACTGATTATTGTTCCCAGGCACATTGAGAGGAGCAAAGATGTTTTGGAGCTGCTGCATAAAAACCATCTGGATGACGTCATTACCGTCAGCAGGATGAAAAGTGGTCAGGCTCGTCAGGGGGAGCGGATCATTATTGTCGATGTTATCGGCGAACTCTTTAAAGTATATTCTCTGGCAACGGTTGTTTATTGCGGCGGAAGTCTGGTGCCGAAAGGCGGCCAGAATATTTTGGAGGCAGCCGCCTGGGGCAAAGTAATTTTCTATGGCCCATCCATGGAAGATTTTACGGAGGAAAAGACTTTATTGGAAAATGCTGCTGCGGGTGTAACGATCAGAAATGCCGCGGAGTTGTTGCAGGGAATTGTTGCCGCGCTGGACAACCCCGCAGAGCTGCAACGAAGGGGCGCCCGTGGAAAGGCAATTGTGGCCGCCAACATGGGCGCCGCCGCTCGATATGCGGAGTTGATAAATAGTTACATAGATAAATAGACTGAAGGCTGAAGGTTCGATAACCGGCGCCTGCCGGTGACTTTGTCTGCCCTGCCCAAACTGATCCTCTAGGTTTCTATAATTGCCACCGGACGGCACCAACCGGCGGAGGCTCCTTTAATTTTTACGGGAAAACAGCAGACCTTAAAGCCATACGGTCGGCCGATGGCGGCGAGATTGGCCATCTTTTCCATATGGCAGTATCCGGCCTCGATGCCGGCAAAATGAGCCTCCCAGATGATTTTGGGGTCTCCGTTTTCCACAAACTCCTTGGCCAGGAAAGGCAGAGGGCGATCCCAGCTCCAGGCATCAATGCCCACGACCTTTACGCCCCTGTCCGTAAGAAAAAGGGTGCTTTCCCTGGTCATGCCGGGCCCCTTGAACAGATATTGGGGTGTCCCCCAGGCTGCATCTGCTCCGGTTTGGACCAGGACGATATCCAGGGGCTTGATCTCATAGCCGATTCTTTTCAGTTCCTGTTTTACGTCTGCCGCGGTGATCCTTTCCCCGTCGGCTTTGTGGCGAAAATCGAGGATAACTCCATCGCTCATGCACCAGTGCAGGGGAATCTCATCAATGGTGAGGGCCTGCTTGCCCCGATCCTGGGTGGGGTGATAGTGATAAGGTGCGTCGAGGTGGGTACCGCTGTGAGTCGTAAGCGTCATGAATTCTAGCGCCCAGCCCAATCCGCCGGGAAGCTGCTCCCTTTTAATGCCCGGAAAGAAATCGAGCATTTGTGCCGCCCCCTGGGCATGATCGATGTAGTCGATCTTGGGAATCATCAAAGGGGGATCGGAGGGCAATGCCTCTTCAATAGCAATGCTCAGATCGATAAATTGTTTTCCCATCTGTCGCTTCCCTCCTTCTCCAGAATTAAAAACGATACTATGCGGTATTGACCGAAGACTTTGCCGATGGCGGATGGCTCCGCGATAGTATGAACCATCATCCAGAGCCTCAGCCCTCAGCCTTTTTTAGATAAACGTTCCACTTATGATCAATAAATTTCTGCATGCTGTGCAGTTGCTCTTCGCTCATTTTTTTGAAGCGGTCCTGGCGTTCGAGATAATTAATTAAGGGCAGTCTGTTACCCTTTTCCGCCAGTGACTTGCTGCGGCCCGTAAAGCGAAATTTTCCATTTTCCATTTCAAAAAGGACAAAGACTCCGGTTTCGATGGCCAGCCGCGCCAGTTTTACCGTGTCCCGCGGCGGATAACCCCAGCCCGGCGGACAGGGAACATGAATTTGCATATAACGGGTTCCCTTAATACGTTTGGCTTTAACGAATTTATCGTAGAGATCAATGGGATATGCCGGTGAAGTGGTCGCGATATAAGCAATATCGTGAGCTTCCATAATCATGAGCATGTCCTTTTTCTGTTGTTCCTTGGTCAGGATCGGGGTGGTCGTCGTAATTGCTCCAATTGGAGTAGCGCTGGAGCGTTGAGTCCCCGTGTTCATATAACCTTCGTTGTCATAGCAGACAAAAATGAAATCGGTTCCTCTTTCCGCAGCGCCGCTTAACGCCTGGATGCCGATGTCATAGGTTCCTCCGTCCCCGGCAAAGGCCACAACTGTCGTGTCGGTTTTGCCGGTTGCGGCGAGTCCGGCGACAAGCCCGGCGGCGGAGGCAGCCGTGCTGGCAAAAGTGCAGTTGAGGCACGGAATAGTTACTGACGTTGTGGGATATAAACCGTGCAGAACCGTAAGACAACTGGCCGGAATAGTCAAAATGGTATTTTCGCGCAGCGCTTTGAGTGCGTAACGATAAGACAGGGATAAACCGCAACCCTGGCAGGACCTGTTGCCCGGCAGCATATATTCTTCTTTATTGATTTTAAACAAATTTTCCGGCATGGCTCATATCCTTTATTTCCGGCAGTTGATCCAGATGGTTTTATTTTTTGAATCATTACTGTTCATTTCGGCAAGAGACGTTTGGACTGCTTCGAATATTTCCCGCGCTTTGACATCACGTCCGCCCAGGCCGGCGATAAAATTATGCAGGGGAGGATTAATGCCGGTGCCATAAAGGGCTGCTTTAATATCCGAACAAAGTGCACCTTCAAATCCATAACTGATATCCTTTTCCAGAACGATGACGGCGCGGGCATTTTTAAAAGCCTGCTGGACAGCAATCCGGGGGAACGGGCGGAAAACACGCACTCCGACAACGCCGGCTTTGATTCCTCTGGCGCGCAATTGATCAACGGCAACGGTTGCTTCTGTGGCAATAGACCCCATTCCGGTTAACAGCACTTCGGCATCATCGGTTTTATAGTGCCAAAGCATTTCGCTGTAGTCGCGACCGGTAAGCTTTGAATATTGCTTTCCCGTAGCGACAATGACATCCTGGGAGTTTTCCAGGGCTTCCTGCAGTTTGTAGCGCAATTCCATATACCCGTCGCAGAGAATTCCTGCCGAATTTTTCCGCATACCCGGGAAGATAACAGGATTGATATTGCGCGGATTATCCGCATTGAGAATCGTATGCGGTTTATAGGCCGGCAGAAAAGTGTTGACAAGGTCAGCATCCGGTACGCTAACAGGCATCATGGTATGCGAAAGAACAAAACCGTCATAGCAGACCATTACCGGAGCATAAACTTCTTCGGCAATGCGATAAGCCTGAATAACCGTATCAATAATTTCCTGATTGTCGCGGCAATAAAGCTGAATCCAGCCGGTATCACGCTGAGAAATAGAATCCTGTTGATCATTAAATATTGACCACGGAGCTCCGACGCCGCGATTGACACAGCACATGACGATCGGCAGGCGCGATCCGGCCGCCCAGTGCAGTTGTTCATGCATATAAAGCAAGCCGTGAGAGCTGGTGGAAGTAAAAACCCTTGCTCCTACGGTAGAGGCTGAAACGCAGACCGTCATGGCGGAATGTTCGCTTTCCACCCTTACATATTCGGCTTTTAACTCACCGCTTTCGACAAATTGCGACAGTGTTTCCGTAACGGAAGTTTGCGGTGTAATCGGATAAGCAGCTATCACTTGAACCTGGCAGAGTTTCGCCGCCGTTGCCGCCGCAGTGTTGCCGGTCATTATTTGAACTTCAGCCATTGTCATCCCCCCTCGTTTACCATGGTGATTGCTTTGGCCGGACATTCTTCCGCGCATACCCCGCAACCTTTGCAGTAGTTCAGGTCAATTTCCACCGGAATACCTGTTTTGACAACTCCTTCGGGACAATACAGCCAGCATAGATAGCAGGCCGGCTTGTTTTTTACGGAGGGGATGCATTTACCGTGATCGATAACCGGTTTCATATCGCGCCAGTCCCCGGTAAGTCCCGCCTCACCCACTGCCGGTGTGCTCATAGCGGAAATACTGCTGTCTTTTTCTTCCATAATCTTATTCCTTATCCTTCACCGGCATGCGCCGGTCTGCGAGCCCTCGGTCTTCAGCCTATTTTATTAATTACCGTTTCTTCATAAGCCATCTTTAAGGCCATGACATTTGCAGCCACTACTTTTGCCGGCAGCTTCTTGTTCAACCCTTTTTCAATATATTCGAGGGAGACCAGTCCTGCTGCCCGGGCAAATGCGCCCAGTAAGGGCGTATTGACAATCGGCGCCCCTTCTTTGAGCAGATGAAATTTAAGGGCAACTTTGACTGCATCGACGACAGCAATCTTTATGCCCGCTCTCAGATGAAAATCACCGGGGTTTAAGTCCGTATTAATGATGACTAATCCACCGTCTCGAATGGAACTGGCTATGTCGACAACTCTCAGCAAGGAAGGATCGAGAACAACGGCCATATCGGCAAGTTCAATCTGCGAAAAAGTTCTCAGAGGCATGTCCGAAATCCTCGTCGATGCCGTTAGCGGCGCGCCGCGTCTTTCCGGGCCGAAAGTAGGCGCGGAGGTCACTCCCTGATAACCTTGCAGGTATGCAGCTTCCGCTAGTATTTGCGCAGCGACCACAACTCCTTGTCCGCCTCTGCCGTGCCAGATAATTTCATGCATAAAATTTTCCTGAAATAAGAAAGGCCATGGTTTTTCTGCCCATGGCCTTTAGGATTTTGTTCTTGATCGGTTTTTTCCTAAAAACGACGGGCGACGGAAAGGCATAGCACCAGAGGGAGAACGCACAACAGGAGTTCCAACAAGAGGGAGATGCTTCTCTTATAATCGCCGATCATTTCTACAATCCTTATACCGCTTCATTTTTCCTGGATGCCGCAACGGCATCAATTCATTTTGAGGAAAACTAAAATAAAACAGTTTAATTGTCAATAATTAATTTATTCCATGTTAATTTATTCTACCCTTTCCCTACATCACCCCCCGATACCAGCCGCCGTCAATCTGGATGGCGGCGCCGGTTATATAAGAACTTCGCTCGGAGGCGAGAAAAGCGACCAGGGCGGCAAATTCCGCGGGTGTTCCCAGGCGGCCCATGGGAATTGTGTCCGTCCATCTCTTGATTATTGCCTCGGCGGTTGATCCTTCTTTCTTGGCCGTGGCTTCGGCCAGATTGCGCACCCGGTCGGTGAGTGTATATCCGGGACAAACGCTGTTGACGGTAATATTGAATGGCGCCAATTCCGTGGAAAGGGTTTTGGCCAGGCCGATGACTCCGGAACGGATGGTGTTGGAAAGGATCAGCCCGTCAATGGGCTGCTTAACGGATATGGAAGTCATATTGATGATGCGCCCCCACTGTTTTTGTTTCATCAGGGGGAGAACTTCTCTGGTCAAAATAATTGTCGAAAGCAGATTGAGACGGAAGCCATATTCCCAGAGGTGATCATCGATTTCCAAAAATGACATGCCGGGAGGGCCTCCGGCATTGTTGACCAGAATATCCACACTGCCGAAACGTTCAACAGCCTTACGGACGCAATCTTTGGCCTGATCGGCGTTCGTCAGATCGGCGGCAACAGCTAACACATCTGTCCCGCATTCCCGGTCGATTTCAGCTTTTGCTTCCGGCAGACTGTTGTCGGCCAGCGCCGCAAATAGCGACTTGCGCGCCCTCGCGGCTAAGCTCCAGCGCGACTGCTTTTCCCAGGCCTTGAGATCCCCCGGCCACAAAAGCCACTTTATTTTTTAATCCCAGATCCATGACACCCTCCGTTTTTTCTTTCTGTTTTAATGCCTGTTAATGTAATAAAAAATCCTGTCATTGCGAGCCGGCCCTTGGTCGACGCGGCAATCTCTAATCTAATCTTCATAATTTAACATAAAATGGTTAGTAACGCAAAACATGAGCAAATGATCGATCGGCTAAAAAAGATTCCAGTTTCTGCAGGAGAGCCGGCAGGGTCGATTTGTCCAAAGCTGAGATCGCAACAGCGTCCAACCGCCGGCAAAGGTTTTGCAGAAGATCTTTATCCGCGAGGCGATCGGCCTTGTTAAAAACCATAATTCGGGGCTTATCGAAAATCTCGAGTTTTTCCAGAATCTGATCTACCGCCGCAATCTGCGCTTCAAATTGACTGTTGCTGACATCAATCACATGCAAAAGGATGTCGGCCTGATGAAGCTCATCGAGTGTCGCCCGGAATGCGGTAAATAATTCCTCCGGCAAATTACGAATAAAGCCAACCGTATCGGTGATGATTGCTTCGGTATCCCGGGGAAAGCGCAGACGGGCGCTTTTTGTGTCCAATGTTGCAAAAAGTTTATCTTCGACCAATACCGAACTCTTCGTGAGCGTATTAATAAGAGTAGATTTACCGGCGTTGGTATAGCCGACGATGGAAATAACCGGCAAAGCGGTTTTCTCTCTCTTCCCCCGCCGCTGTTGCCGTGATTTGTTGATGGCCTTGAGATCTTTTTCCAGGCGGTGGATGCGTTCCCGAATCCGCCTGCGATCCATTTCCAGTTTCGTTTCTCCGGGGCCCACACCGCCAATGCCGCCGGCAAGACGGGAAAGCGAACTTTTGCTGTGGGTCAACCGCGGCAGCAGATAATTGAGCTGCGCCAGTTCGACTTGAATTTTCCCCTCCCGGCTGTGCGCCCTTCGGGCAAAAATATCCAGAATGACCTGTGTCCGGTCAATAACTTTTAGGCCGGTAAAATCGTTGATAGAGCGCACCTGGGCCGGAGTCAGTTCATGATCGAAGATGAGTAAATTGGCGCCGATTTGCGTGGCCCGCAAGCCGATATCCGACAACTTGCCCCTTCCTACCAGAAATTTGGGGTCCGGCAGCGGGCGGTATTGAACAATAGAGTCAAAAACTTCAACGCCACAGGTGCGCGCCAGATCGGCCAATTCGAGTAGCGAATCCGGGGCTTCGGCCAGCGGATTTTTTTCTACCCGCACCAGGATCGCCTTTTCCGCCGCCTCAATTTTGCGGGTTTTTTGTCTTTTGGCAAATTCATTTTCCAGCTCCTGGATAAAAGAAAGAAAATTCAGCCGGAGAGAAAATGGCTGCCCTTCTTTCATCACCTGCCAGTAGTTGCCGGCAGGATTTTCGGGCAGAAGATGCGCCCAGGAGAGCATTCCGGGGGAGCCATCTTCCTGAGCCGCCAATGCGCCGATCAGATCAAGCCGCAGATGAGACAAGTCGGTTAAGTCTTCAGCGGATAATTCTTCACCGTGCAGATGAGTATGAATAAGCCTCAATCCCTTAAAACGCGTTGATGATGCACGGAATCCTTCGAGAGAGGGGATGAAGATGCTTTTGTGGTCGCCGATAATTACGGTATGAATTTCGCCTCTCCGGCTGATCAGTAAACCGATTTGCCGGTTGATGTCGCGGGAAAGAAGGCAAAGCTGCCGGGACAATTCCGGGGTAATGACCTCTTCCGGCGCAATGTTTTTGCGATACAGGCGTTCCAGCTGTTTGATCTGGCCGGCACTAAGCCCGGTAGTATTTCCAGAAAGTTTATGAATTGGAGTTACTCCTTATCAGACCGAAGACTGAAGGCCGAAGGCTGAAGGGCAATTATTTACTACGCAACGACCGGATCAAGGCGTTCAGTACCTTTTCCGCTTCGACTATTTTTGTTTCGATTAGTGACGAATCTTGGTTGCTCAAAAATCCTAATCGTTGCGATAAATCTAGATGATAATGAAGCTCGCGCAACGATCCAAAAGCTATATGAAGAAAGCGAACATAATCTGCCTGGCTATCGCGCGCACAACCTTCCACTATATTGGACGGGACAGAAACTGCTGCCCGCCTCATTTGCGAAGTTAGGCCAAATAATTCCTCTTTCGGAAACCCATGGTCAACTGATATACCAAAATCGCTATCTCGTCAGCCATCCCAAATGCCCGCAGCTTTTTATGATCACGCATAGCCTTTCCCCTCAGCCTTAGGTCTTCTGCCTTCAGCCTTCATTCTCTTCAGCCTACTTCACTTAAACTTATTCGGGCTGACTTTTTTTTCCATTTTATCTAAAAATGTTGACCAGTTATTGGTCTGGAAAGAAGAGACCAGCTTTTTAGGGGAGGTTTTGCCGCAGCTGGGGCAGGAAAGTCCCGCATAACTTTCATCAACTTTTAATAGGCAATCAAATTTATGATGGCATTTAGTACATTCAAATTCGTATATCGGCATATCTCTCCAGTGTGGTGCTCAACTTTAACTTATCCTACGTCAGAAGGTAAGGGTCAGTTTGTTGATAACCAAATAGTTGTTGGTGATCTTGTTGGTGTCGCTGGCTCCTTTGAAATAATCACCGGTCACCAGGTAACCGGCGCCCAGCAAGTAGGACAGGTTGTTGGTAATTTTGTAAGTTCCGGTTAAATCAATTTCATAGCCGTAGGCGCCCGATACATAACCGGTCGGTTTTTTATCGGCGACAGCATAGGCAACAGAAGCCATGATGTCCAGCTTCTCTGTAGGTCGTACACCTGCTCTGCCCTGGAAAAACCAGGCGTTCGTCATCGGACCGCTGTTATATCCGGAGGGGTTGACCGGGACGATACCGGCATTATAACCGAGCTGAGAACCTGCCCAGTAGCTTAAATCACTGTTAAAAAGGATCAAACAGGAATTCCAATCCATTCCGCCGTTGACTAAAAGATTATTGCCTTCCAGCTTGTCCGTTGTCGCCGGATCGTCGCCGGAGACATACGCAAATGTGCCGCCCAGGTAAAACATGCCGAAGGCGGCGGTGACATCCAGAAAAGCGGCTATATTTTGCATGGTTACGTTACTGCCGGCGCCGGAGTCGGATTTTGACCAGTCGCCCCAGAAGTAATCCAGTTCCGCCTGAATCCTGACCGGCCCGATCTGGGCGATAGTGTAAGGCTGCAGAGTGTAAAATAAAGTATAGGAATTGGCCGTCGGCCGGTTATGAGCGTCGCGGCCCATACCACCCAGCAGGCCGGCTTCGCCGCCCGGCCAGGTGTATCTGACGGCAGCCACGTACTTATCGGAATCAGCGTCGGCAGCCGTGGCGGGAATTTGCGCCGAACTGCTTTTCTCGGTCATCTTGACCAGTTGCAGGGTATAGAACCATTTTCCGGTGGTATTGCTCCAGGCGACTTTGCCGCGGGGCGCAGCCGTATCCATAAATACTGTTCCCCAGGCGCCATCGTTCATATAGCCTGCCCGGAAAGTGCCGATGGGGGATACATAGTGAACATATGCCCAGTCGAAGGCGATGTTTTCATTTTCCGCCCTGGTGCCGGCCGACTGGGAATCCGGGGTTATTCCGGGAGTCGATCTGGCGGCGCCCCATGCTCTTTCCAGCGCATCGAAGCGGGTGACCAGGAAAAGTCCGGGTACCACGACAAATTCGGTCTGGACACGCAGTCGCTGATAATAAAGGGCGGTGCTTATTCCGTCGCTGCCGCTGTCTTTCCGGAAGTTTGTTTTATCCAGATACAGGCCGGCTGCATAAAATGAACCGCTGAATTTGACGTCAAGAGCAAAAGCCGCTGTGCTGCACGTTGTGACCAGCATTATTAAAAGCAATACGCAGCAGAATCTTTTCATCGCAACTCTCCTGGGGTTTCATTGATTTTTTATTAACACAAGTCCGGGGAAGATGTCAAAAAAATCCCCGGGAGGATTTTGCCCGTTTCCTCCCGGGGATTTAAGGTTAAACTTGCAACGGCTACTCTTAGAAGGTAAGAGTCAGCTTGTTGATAACCAGGTAGTTGTTGGAAACAGAATTGGCTGAACTTAATCCCTTGAAGTAATCACCGGTAATCAGGTAACCAAAACCCAGCATATAAGACAGGTTGTTGGTAATATTGTATGTTCCGGTTACATCAATTTCATAGCCATAATCTTTGGAAACCATGCCAGATACTACTTTGTCAGCCTGAACAAAACTGAAAGACGCACCGATATCCAGCTTTGCGGTAGGCTTTACACCGCCTTTGATCTGGTAAAGAAAGGCATTGGTCATCTGGTTCTGAGCATTAGTCCCGGCGTATCCGGGCATTGCGCCGGCCCAGGTTGTGCGGTCGTAGTTAAAGAGAATCAGCATGGGATTCCAGTCCTGTCCGCCGGAAATAAACACACCGGCGCCGCCTTCCACTTTGTCCGTCGTCGCGGGATCATCACCGCTTAAGTAAGCAAACGTACCGCCTACGTAAACCGGACCAAAAGTCGCTACAGCATTGATATATGCAGCTAAACCGCTTATTGTTACATCACCGGGGCCGCTATCCATTTTCGCCGCATTGCCGAAGGTGTAGCGCACTTCGCCTTCCAGGTAAACGGGACCCAAGTTGGCTTTGAAGTAAGGACTTAACAGGTGAGTCTGGCTCTGATAGTTGAGAACGGGTCGGAAATGAGCACCGCGGATATACATATAAAGCATACCGGCTTCGACGGTCTTATCTTTATAGATACCCAGTAAGTAATAAAGGTCGTAATCATTATCGGTGGCGCTCAGATTAGTTCCGGTTATCGCATTAGGATAGGGGAAGCTGCCTTCCGCTCCTTTGGCGACCTGAGCCATGATTGTCACCGGGCCGACCGGTATAGCCCACGTTATTTTGGGCACCTGGGAGTCACTGTTAGTGAACATTGTTCCCCACATGCCATCCGGCTGATAACCAACGCCTATTACGCCGATCGGAGTGACGGCCGATACATAAACCTGGTCAACAACGATATTTTCGCCTTCTCGCCACAGTCCCTGAGGACGAGTTACCGGCAGCAACACCGGGGGCTGTTCGGTCTGCCCCCCATGCTCTTTCCATCATGTCCATACGGGTAATCAGGTTAATACCGGGGGCGATAACAAATTGCGTCCGGAGGCGCAGTCTCTGGAAATACATGGCTGTAGACAGACTGTTTACTCCTGATACATCCTGCAGTGAGGTTTTATTTAAATACAAACCAGCGCCATAGTAAGAGCCGCTGAACTTCACATCGACCGCGAAGGCCGAGGTGCTGAAGGCCGCAATCAGCCCCAGTGACAGCAAAACTAACCAAAATCTCTTCATTTTTTTCCTCCTAAATTTGGTTAAGGTTTCTGGTTTCGGCCATTAAAAAACGGGCATTTTTTAATGACCACTTCTCCAACGTATCCTCTTTCAGCAAAATATCCAGCAGTCTCTGAAAGAACGATAAACCGCGCAGAAACTAACATCGGCCCGCAAGCTTGTCAATATTTTATTTGTGCTTCGTGCCGCCGCGGTCTATTGGTCAAGAAAAGCAATACTCATGCCGATTTGCTATTAATGCCTTGTTCGCTCCCAAAAAAGCGTGACCGGATATTGAAGTTGAAGACTGCGTCGGAATGACCATTTGTCGTTGCAAAACGCCTCTCAAGCTTCGTGGCAATCTAATATTTACAATAACTTATGAGATTGCTTCGGTCGTTGCACTCCCTCGCAAAGACAATGCGACACACCTTCAAATGCCGGGTATGCCGGGTGATCTTTTTTTAAAGATAGTATTTAAGAAAAGTGCGCGCCATAGACGTCCGCCATTTTAGTGTGTCAAAAAGAACACAGCCATTATTTAAAGCCTTTCTTTTGTGTGGTATAAAATGCCAATTAACGATCAGGCCCGATGTTCGTGTCCTTTTCTTTATCCGCCGCCCGCACATCGAACCCGTTGTTGGACGGTCTTTAAACAGCAGCGTTATGTTTTCACATATTAAAGATAGGTGCGGCATCATCGCAGTCATAAAAGAAGGATTATGTCGGGAAAAATTCCTGCGGATAAAAAGGCGAAAGGTGTTTTTGAAAAGCTCAATTATATTATGATGGTTAAGGCGATCAGATTTCTTAAATATTTCTTGACATCAAAGAGATATTAAGGTACGTCAGCACGGGGTCAAGAGGTACCAACGGTCAAATCGTGACCGTTGTTCATGAGTAAATGCAACAGTATTCAACAAAGGATCATTGGGTCTTCACGAAAAATAGAAAACGTTGAGCGAACGTTTAAACTCAGAAAATTAAAATAGGGAGGTAGTGTTAATATGGCAGATGCAAAGGTTCAATTGAAGGAAGTATATCCGATTCCGGAAGCTGCGAAGAAGAAAGCTTGGGTCAGTGGCAGAGATGCTTATGACAAGCTGTGGAAGCGTTCTGTGGAAGAGCCGGACAAATTCTGGGCGGAAATAGCCGAACAGCAGGTGACCTGGTTCAAGAAGTGGGACAAAGTGATTGATTACAACTTCAACATTAAAAAAGGCCCCATCTATGTGAAGTTTTTTGAAGGCGGCAAACTAAACGTATCTTACAACTGCCTGGACAGACACCTCGAAAAACGCGGCAATCAGGTGGCGATTCAGTGGGAAGGCAACGAACCGGGCGAAGAAAAAGCTATTACCTACAAAATGCTGCACGAAGAAGTATGCAAGTTCGCCAACGTTCTGAAAGCGAATGGCGTTGTGAAGGGCGACCGTGTTGTGCTTTATATGCCCATGGTTCCCGAACTGGGAATTGCTGCTCTGGCCTGTTCCCGCATCGGCGCCATTCATGGAATCGTGTTCGGTGGTTTCAGCGCTGATGCTCTGCGTGACCGAATTGTCAACTGTGATGCCAAAGTGCTGGTAGTCTGCGATGGCACATTCCGCGGCAACAAAGCAGTTCCGCAGAAAGCAACGGCAGATGACGCATTGAAATCCTGCCCATCGGTTAAAAGCGTCATCGTAGTCAACCGTGTTGGCGATAAAATTAAGTGCGATATGGTTGCCGGCCGTGATAAATGGTACCATGAAGAAATGGCCAAGGTTGATGCCAAGTGCGAACCGGAATGGATGGATGCGGAAGATCCCCTCTTCATCCTTTATACATCAGGATCTACCGGACAGCCCAAAGGCGTTATGCACACAACGGGCGGCTATCTGGTTTACGGATCTTATACCCATAAAATCGTTTTCGATTATCATGAAGGTGACATTTACTGGTGTACGGCCGACCTGGGCTGGGTTACAGGGCACACCTACATTCTTTACGGGCCTCTGTGCAACGGCGCGACATCCGTTATGTTTGAAGGCGTTCCCAATTATCCGACCTACAGCCGTTTCTGGGAAGTTGTGGAAAAATATAAAGTCAACATTTTCTACACCGCTCCCACTGCCATCCGCGCGATTGCCAAAGAAGGCGACGAGTACGTGAAGAAATGCAATCTCTCCAGCCTGCAAACGCTGGGCACCGTGGGTGAGCCGATCAACCCCGAAGCCTGGAACTGGTATTATAATGTAATCGGCAAAGGCCAATGCCCCATCGTGGACACCTGGTGGCAGACCGAAACCGGCGGCATTCTGATTACTCCGCTGCCCGGGGCAGTAGATATTAAACCCGGTATGGCAACGCTGCCCTTCTTCGGCGTTCAGCCGGTGCTGGTGGACGATGAAGGCAAGGAATTTACCGATACGGTAGCGAGCGGCGCTCTTTGCATCAAAGTGCCATGGCCCGGCATCATGAGAGGCGTCTATGGCGACCCCAAGAGATTCCAGGAAACCTATTTTGAACAGTTCCCCGGCTACTATGTAACCGGCGACGGCTGCCGCCGCGACAAAGACGGTTACTATCAGATTACCGGCCGCATTGATGACGTTATCAATGTTTCCGGTCACCGCATGGGAACAGCGGAAGTGGAAAGCGCTCTGGTTGCCCACCAGGCCGTAGCGGAAGCGGCAGTGGTCGGCATGCCTCATGACATTAAGGGGCAGGGAATTTATGCTTACGTCACCCTGAAGACCGGCCAGACCAAATCGACGAGCTGAAGAAAGAACTGATTGCGCATGTCCGCACGGTTATCGGCCCCATCGCCACTCCTGATAAGATTCAGTGGTCCGACGCTCTGCCCAAAACACGCAGCGGCAAGATCATGAGAAGAATTTTGAAGAAAGTTGCTGCCAACGACCTTAGCAATCTGGGTGATACCAGCACGCTGGCCGATCCTTCGGTTGTTGATGATATCGTTAAAAACAGGGTATAGATTGCGCGCTTGATCCCTCGCAACCGGGGGGTCAAGCTTTTTCAATCAGTCGGCAGTCAGGGTAATTAGACGGTACTTTTATAAGACAAAAAAGGCATCAAACAGTAAATATAAGAGATTACCGTAGTCCATAAAAATGATTAATAAGGAGGTTTGAGACTGTGAACATTATTGCATGCGTAAAACAGGTCCCGGATACTGAAGCCCAGATCAAGGTAAAAGCAGATGGGTCCGGTATCGAAGAAGGCCAGATCAAATGGGTTATGAATCCTTATGATGAGTACGGCGTGGAAGAAGCGCTGCGGCTCAAAGAAAAGAACGGCGGCGATGTAACGATTGTATCCGTTGGTCCGGCAAGGGCGATGGAAACAATTCGCACTGCTCTGGCCATGGGTGCCGACAAAGGTATCCATGTGTGTGATCCCGCTTTCGATAACGCCGACGCTTATGTTACGGCAGCAGCTCTGGCGGCGGCAATTAAAGGTCTGCCCTGCGACATTATATTTTGCGGTCAGCGGGCGATCGACGATGATTCCGGACAGGTTGGCGCGATCTTAGCTGAACTTATGGGAGTCCCTCAATTAACGCTTGTTACCAAACTGGATTTTGCCGGTTCCTCAGTCAAGGCGGTTCGTCCGATTGAGGGCGCGCAGCTTCTGATAGAAACGGCTCTTCCCTGCGTCGTTACTGCTCAGAAAGGTCTTAATGAACCGCGTTACGCATCGCTTCCCGGTATTATGAAAGCGAAGAAAAAACCGGTTGACGTAAAAAATGCAGCGGCACTGGGCATTGCAGTGGAAGCAAAAGCCAAAGTGGCGAAAACCATTCCGCCTCCCGCCAGGCCTCCCGGAAAAATAATCTGTGGAGATGAGCCGGCACAGAAGGCGGTGGAAGTAGCCCGGTTATTGCGGGAAGAAGCAAAAGTCATCTAATCAAAAGCGGAGGATTGAAAAATGGCAAAAGGTGTATGGATAGTTGCAGAACAAAGAGATGGCGCTTTGCGTAAAATCAGCTTCGAGCTGGCCTCTACGGCACGCAAACTGGCCGACCAAACTGGAGACGAAGTTGGCGCTATTCTGCTTGGTTCAGGTATTGAAGGATTAGCCGCGCAATTGGGAAAATACGGCGTGGATAAAGTATATGTTGGAGACAGTCCGGCTTTGGAGCCATATATTACGGAAGCTCATGCTGAGGCGGCGGCAAAAATTATTAAAGAAAACGATCCGGCAATTTTGCTTCTGGGCGCGTCAGTGCAGGGTAAAGATCTTGCCGGCCGGTTGGCCGGGAAACTGGCTACAGGATTAGCGACAGATTGTACGGATGTAAAGATTGCCGATGGGAAACTGCTGGCGGTAAGACCGCTGTATGCCGGTAAATGTTTTGGTGAAATTGTTACCAATACCAATCCCCAGATGGCATCATTGCGTCCTAATGTATTTCCTGTGGCGGAAAATGCCAAGGCGGCGGCAGGTAGTAAAATTTGATCCTGGTGTTGATGCATCGCAACTGAAGAGCAAGGTTCTGGAAGTGCAGAAGGACACCAGCGGTAAAGTGGACTTAACCGAATCCAATGTTATCGTTTCCGGTGGCCGCGGCATGAAGGGACCGGAAGGTTACGCGATTCTGGAAGAACTCGCCGATACCCTGGGCGGCTGTGTTGGCGCTTCCCGCGCGGCTGTCGATGCCGGCTGGCGTCCGCAAAAAGATCAGGTGGGACAAACCGGTAAAGTCGTTTCTCCCAATTTGTATATTGCCTGCGGTATTTCGGGAGCAATTCAACATCTGGCAGGAATGAGTTCATCCAAATACATTGTCGCAATTAACAAAGATGCGGAAGCACCGATCTTTGCCAAAGCTGATTACGGAGTTGTGGATGACCTCTTTAAGGTAGTCCCCGAATTAACCAGCGCCTGCAAAAAATTACTGGCATAAAAATAGACTGAGGGCTGAAGGCTGAAGGATTTCTACTTTCCTTCAGCCTTTAGTTTGATGACCTTCAGTCAAAAGCGGAGGATCAATGAAGACAAATGAATTTGGAATAGGTATGGAAGGTCGCGAGGTTTTCTGGAACATACCTCTGCCGTCGTTTGAGATACTGCTTTTCACCCTCACGGCAGTCGCCCTTGCGATTATGGGTTACGGCATTTATCGGCGCTGGTTGATGTGGAAGGCGATGGGCAAACCGGAAATGCGCCTGGACGATGTACAGGCAAGAGTCAAAATGGTTCTGTCCGAGATTTTCCTGCAGAAGAAAGTTTTAAAAGATCCTTATCCGGGGATCATGCACGCGCTTATCTTTTTCGGCTTTTTTGTTTTGATATTTGGCGCCGCATTTGATGCGGGACAGCATCATATCACGGAACCGCTCTTTAGCTGGACATTTCTGAAAGGCAATTTCTATCTGGTCTTTTCCTTTCTGATGGATTTGTTTGGCCTTTTTGTTCTCATCGGAGTGATCCTGGCAGCGTATCGCCGATATGTTCAGAAACCGGAGCGTCTCGGTTACAAAGGCACACCAGACAATACCAATGATGACGGCATCGTTCTTCTGCTGATCGGCGCCATCATTATTACGGGCTTTATCGTCGAGGCGCTGCGTATTTACGTGACTAATCCCCCCTGGGAATACTGGTCTTTTGTCGGCTGGCTTTTATCTCATACCTTTACGGGAGTTGCTCACGATACCGCCAGAACCCTCCACCAGGTAAGCTGGTGGGTACATGCGGTTCTGGGGCTTGGTTTTATCGCATATATTCCCTATTCGCGCCTTTTGCATATAATCACAACGCCGGCTAATCACTTCTTTTCTGATCTGAAACCTGCCGGATCATTGGAGCCAATTCGTGATTTTGAAAATGCGGAAGCCTTCGGTGTGGGAAAACTGGAAGATTTTACCTGGAAACAAATCTTTGACGCGGATGCCTGCACCCGTTGCGGCCGCTGTCAGGATGGTTGTCCGGCCTATCTTTCCGGCAAACCTTTATCTCCCAAGAAATTAGTTCAGGATATTAAGACACACTGGCTGGAAAAAGTTCCCGCCGCCGTTAAGGCTAAAGCGGCTGTTGGCGCCGCCCAAGGGTCGGAAGGCGCCGGTGAGGCAACTGAAGCCGCAAGCGCCGCGCCCGAGAAGGCTTTGGTCGGCGAAGTTGTCAGTCTGCATGAACTGTGGGATTGCACCAACTGTATGTATTGTATGGAACACTGCTCGGCATCAATTGAGCATGTGCCCAAGATAGTCAATATGCGGCAGTATAAGGTGCTCACAGAAGCCGATTTTGCACCGGAATTGCAGTTGACCTGCCGTAATATGGAAAACAACTCCAATCCCTGGGGCATTGGTTCGCACCTGCGCGCCGACTGGGCCAAAGAACTGGGTATTCAGACTCTGGCGGAAAATCCCGCTGTCGAGTACCTGTTTTACGTCGGTTGTTCCGGTTCCTTTGATGACCGGGGCAAAAAGGTTTCCGTCGCCTTTGCCAAAATCCTGCAGGCTGCCGGTGTAAGTTTCGGTATCCTGGGCAACGAAGAAGGCTGCTGCGGCGATTCGGCCATGCGCAGCGGCAATGAGTACCTCTTCCAGACGCTGGCGCAAGCCAATATTGCTGTGATGAACGGTTATGGAGTCAAGAAGATTATTACAATCTGTCCGCATGGCTATAATGCCCTGAAGAAGGATTATCGCAACTTCGAAGGTGTTTACGAAGTTTATCACCATACAGAAATTATCGCCGGTTTGCTGGCCTCCGGGAAAATAAAGCTGAAGAATTCTGTCAGCGGTGTTTTTACTTATCATGATTCCTGTTTCCTCGGACGTTATAATGAAATTTACGAGCAGCCGCGGCAAATTCTATCGGCTGTTCCCGGTATGAATTTTGTCGAAATGGATCGCAATCTGAGCAAGAGCTTCTGCTGTGGAGCCGGGGGCGCCCGTATGTGGATGGAAGAGGATGTCGGCGAGAGAATTAATAATATGAGGACAAAACAGGCGATGGAAGTCAAGGCGGATACAGTTGCCGTGGCCTGCCCCTTCTGCCTGACCATGATTTCCGACGGCATCAAAGATAATCAGATGACGGAGAAAATGGTTTCGCTGGATATTGCAGAAATTGTTGTAAAATCGATGGGCATGGAAGAAACCAAACCTGCGGTGGATGTTTGTGCAATTTGATGAATTCATCTGTGTAGAGAATTTTATTTAAACCAAAAAAGCCCGATCTTTTCGAAGAAAGGGCTTTTTTTATAGCAATGAATATTAATTTGGTTTAAGATCATGAATAAGGGAGTTTGCTAAAATATATTAAATCAATGACACTCGCTGAAAACAAGCGAAGTGCAGTTTGAAGCGTTAGTGGAATTGATCCCGAAAGCGAAGCCTGGCAGGCGGAGCTATCCGGGATCCAGCGAGTCATATTCTCGGCTAATTTAATAACCGTGGAAGAGCAAAGCATGGCAAGTTCGATTAGTTACCAGGATAAACCGTGGTTGAAGTCTTATCAAAAAGGTGTACCGGAGCATCTCCAGTATGAGGAGATCTGCATGCCTGCTGTTCTTGATCGCACAGCAGCCAATTTTCCCGACAAGCCGGCATTAATATTCATGGGTTATGAAATTAATTTTGCCCAGTTAAAAGATATGGTGGACAGGTTTGCCGCGTGCCTGGCGGATTTCGGAGTCAAGAAGGGAGATGCCGTAGCCATTTTGCTGCCCAACATCATCCCCTGCGTGGTGGCTTATTATGCTACATTAAAGATCGGCGGCATCACGGTAATGAATAATCCCCTGTATTCCGATCCGGAACTCGAGCATCAGTTCAATGATTCCGGTTCCAAGGTTTTAATAACCCTGGATCTGCTCGGTAACCGCATGATAGATCTGCGATCCAAGACCAAAATTAAACAGATTGTGATCACTTCCATCGGCGATTATCTGCCGTTTCCGAAAAGCCTGCTGTTTCCGCTCGTCGGCAAAAAGAAGAATATGGCCGCCGACGTGAAAGCAGCACCGGATGTTTTTCGCTGGAAAGCCTGTATAGCCAAGTATTCGCCCAATCCGCCGCAAGTCAAAATTTCTTTCAGCGATGTGGCCATGTATCAATACACTGGCGGTACTACCGGTGTTTCCAAAGGCGTCGAATTAACTCACGGCAATTTAAGCAGGCAGACGCAGCAGTTGGCCGCCTGGTTCCCCGATTTTAAAAAAGGTGTGGAAAGAATGCTGGGAGCGCTGCCTTATTTTCATGTGTTCGGCATGACCTGCTCGATGAATAATTCCATTTACCAGGGCTGGGCGCAAATTCTTATTCCCCGGCCCCAGCCGGAACCTTTATTGGAGGCAATCCGTAAGTTCAAGCCGTCTTTTGCACCGCTGGTTCCGACAATGTACATAGGCATGCTCAGTCATCCCGATATAAAAAAGACGGATATGAGCTGCATCAAAGGGGCTTTTTCCGGCAGCGCACCATTGCCGGTAGAAGTTATCGCCGATTTTGAAAGAATGACCGGCGCAACTATTGTGGAGGGCTTCGGTATGACGGAGACCTGTCCGGTAACCCATACCAATCCCTTTGCCGGCGGCGCCCGCAAAGTCGGTTCGGTGGGAGTCCCCCTTTCCGATACTTTGGCCCGCATTGTTGATCTGGAAAACGGCACACAGGATATGCCGGTGGGCGAGCGCGGTGAATTAATTGTCTCCGGACCGCAGATAATGAGAGGCTATAAGGGGAAGCCGGAGGAAACCTCCAATACCCTGAAAGACGGCTGGATCTATACCGGCGATATCGCCACAATGGATGAAGACGGTTATTTCTATATTGTTGACCGCAAGAAGGATATGATTATCAGTGGCGGCTATAATGTTTATCCACGGGATATTGACGAGGTCTTCTATCTGCATCCCAAAGTTCAGGAAGCCTGCTCCATTGGTATTCCGGATTCTAAACGCGGTGAGAGCGCCAAGATATTTATTGTCTTAAAGGAAGGCGAAAAGTCAACACAGGAAGAAATGCTGGAATTTGCCAAAACCAGGCTGGCTGTTTACAAAGTGCCAACGGAAGTGGAATTCCGCAAAGATTTGCCCAAGACCAATGTCGGCAAGATATTGCGCAAAGAGTTGCGGGCAGAGGAATTAAAAGAAGCGCAAGAAGTAAGAAATAGCGGCAGGTTTTTCATCATCGAGGGATGCTCTGCCGAAAAAAAGGAGAATATAATGGAATACAAAAACATTTTATTTAATGTGGAAGATGGCATAGCGGTAATTACTTTTAACCGGCCTAAAGCCTTGAATGCCATGAATTCGGAAACACTGGCCGAGCTGCGGGATGCCGCAACTATTTGTAAAAAAGACGATAGTATTAAAGCCTTGATTTTGACCGGTTCGGGAGATAAAGCCTTTGTCGCGGGAGCCGATATTTCCCAGATGCAAAGCTTATGTCCGATGGATGCCCATAAATTCATGGAATTGGGGCAGGAGACTTTGCGCCTGATCGAGGAAATGCCCAAGCCGACGATCGCCGCCATTAATGGTTTTGCGCTCGGCGGCGGGACCGAAATATCGATGGCCTGCGATATAAGATTTGCGGCGGAAACAGCCGTTTTCGGCCAGCCCGAAATCCTGCTCGGTCTCATCCCCGGGTGGGGTGGAACCCAGCGCCTGCCGCGCCTGGTGGGAATGGGCATTGCCAAGGAAATTATCTTGGGCGGCGTCCAGATTAAAGCCCAGCGTGCTTATGAAATCGGCCTGGTGAACAAAGTTGTTTCGCCGGCGACGCTGATGGAGGAGGCCAGAAAATTTGCCAGAAAACTGGCGGATATGCCTCCCTTCACTTTGAAGATGGCGAAATACAGCATGAATTACGGATATGATCTCGCCCTTGATAACGCCAACAAGCTGGAATTGGAATGCTGTGCGCAGTGCTTCAGCACGCAGGACCAGAAAGAAGGAATGAAGGCCTTTCTGGAAAAAAGAAAACCGAATTTTATCGGCAGATAATAAAAACACAGATAATAAAAAATACGAAATATCACACAAAAATCAGGAGAGATTGGAAATGGCACATTTTACTTGGTTGTATCAAACTCGCGACATTACGTTCCAGATTAAAGAATGGCTCGGCATGGAAAAACTCTTGAGCCTTGACGCATACAAGGATTACTACGGGATTGACGACATCGACAGCTTCCTCGATGTTAACTTTAAAGTCTGCCGCGACGTGATGTGTCCGGCCAACAAAGACGCCGATGAGCCCGGCGCGAAGTTTGTGGGCGGCAATGAACATGCGGTGGTGACCCCGGACTCGTTTAAGAATGTTTATAAAACCGTTATGGATGCTGAGTGGGACCCCAGTTTGGTTACCGCGGCGAAGGCAAAATACCGCTGTGCTGGTACGCTCCGATTCTGGAGATGCAGTCCGCCGCGTCGCCGTCGATTGTCATGTTCTGGTGCCTGACGCAGGGCGCGATCACCGTGCTTCATGAATTTGCCACGCAAAAACAGCAGGACCTGTTCATGCCCAAGATGCGGAGCCGGCGAATGGGGCGGCACCATGGGCCTGACCGAACCGGGCGCAGGCTCCGAGGTCGGCGCGGTCAAAAGCAAGGCATTCCCCACCGACACTCCCGGCAAGTATAAGCTCACAGGTACGAAATGCTTTATCTCTTCCGGAGACCATG
This sequence comes from uncultured delta proteobacterium, assembly GCA_963845095.1. Lineage (GTDB taxonomy): Bacteria > Desulfobacterota > Syntrophia > Syntrophales > Smithellaceae > MVRV01. The sequence continues at coordinate 117,891 of CAWJQM010000012.1, read as the reverse complement.
ACCTGGCGGAAAACATCATCCACCTGATGCTGGCCAAGACGCCCGGCGCCAAAGAAGGCACCGCCGGCATCTCCTTGTTCATCGTGCCCAAGTTCTGGGTCAACGACGATGGCTCTATGGGTGCCTGGAATGACGTAACCACCATGGGAATTGAGCACAAACTGGGCATTCACGGCTCGACAACCGCCACCCTGTCCATGGGTGAAAACGATAACTGTTACGGCTGGATGGTAGGCGGAAGCAGAAGTGGTAGACGGTCGTGGCATCGGCATGAAGCAGATGTTTGCCTATATGAACGAAGAACGTCTGAACACCGGATTATTCTCCCTGGGATGCATTGGCTCCGCCTATTACTCCGCTCTGGATTATACCAAGATCCGGGTGCAGAGCAAACATTCCACCAATCCCAAGGGCCCCAGTGTTCGAATCATTGAACACGAAGACGTCCGCCGCATGCTTTTGTCCCAGAAATCCATTCTGGAGGCCTGCCGGGCGCTGATTTACCAGTCCTATCTCTACCGTGATCTGGCTGTTGATGCGGCCACACAGGAAGAGAGAGATTATTATGACGACATGTTTGCGATCAACAACCCGCTTTGCAAGGCCTATACGTCCGACATGGCCAGGCTCTGCAACCGAGGATGCAATCAACTGCCATCGGCGGCTACGGCTTCACGGAAGAGTATGCCCCGGCGGAACTGTACCGGGATGTCGTGATCTACGGGATCTGGGAAGGCACCAACTTCATCCAGGCCCAGGACTATACCGGCCGCAAGTTCACCATGAAGGACAGCGCGCCGTTCAAGAAGTGGGTGGCGGAAATCGACGAATTCGTCGCCGGCAAGAAGACCGATGAATTTGCCGCAGAGTTCGCGATGATGGCGGATGCCATGGCTGCTTTCAAAGATATTGTCGATATGAATGCCGCCTGGACAACGGGCGACAAGCAGATGAAACAGCTCTTCGCCACCCGGACCATGCATGCAGGCGCGAGAGTTTACTGCGGCAAATTGCTGCTCGATCAGGCCCTGCTGGCGGCCGCGAAGCTCAAAGAACAAGGTGACGCACTTCGATGCCGATTTCTACAAGGGCAAAATCGCCACCGCCAGATTCTATGTCATGAATCATGTTCCGGATATCTTCGGATATGAGAAGTCTATGAAGTGCGGCGACCGCAGCGCGATCGACATTCCTGAAGCAAGTTTCATGTAGTTGACGTGAACCCTGCTTAAGGGCAGGAAGACCATAAGTGTGAACAGACAGAGCGGAATTAAATTCCGCTCTGTCTAATGAGGCAAAAGAAAGATTCGACCATGGCAAAGATGCACGTCTCCGATGTGGCCATGAAGTCGGCAAATGAAGGTGTGCAGATTTTCGGCGGCTATGGTTATGTTAAGGAGTATCCCGCGGATACGTCATATGCGCGATGCTAAAATCTGCCAGATTTACGAAGGAACAAACGAAATTCAGCGAGTAGTTGTTGCGCGGAAACTATTGAGCATGCGCTGATTACATAAAAATTAAGCAGGTTATTTATGGAACAGGAATTGATCGACAAGCTGGTGACAAAGAATGATAAAAAAATAATTTTTCTCATTCTGGATGGTTTGGGTGGTTTGCCGCAGATACCGGGAGGCAAAACCGAACTGGAAGAGGCCCGCACCCCCAATCTTGATCGTCTGGCGACTTCCGGCACCTGCGGGCTGCTTGATCCGGTGGGCTACGGTATTACGCCGGGCAGCGGGCCCGCTCACTTTGCTCTCTTTGGGTATGATCCGGTGGCATACAATGTCGGCCGCGGCTTACTGTCCGCAGCGGGGCTTGATTTTCCGATAGCCGATGGCGATCTCTATATGCGGGCGAATTTTGCCACAGTTGATGCTCAGGGTCTGATTACAGATAGAAGGGCCGGTCGTCTGGCAACAGAAAAAAACGAAGCGATCTGCCGCAAACTTCAGGAAAATATTAGTTTAAGCTCCGGCACTCAGGCATTTTTCCGGACGGAGAAAGAACACCGGGCCCTGGTGGCGCTCCGGGGCGGCGACTTTTGTGAAGAAATTGCGGAAACAGATCCGCAAAAAACAGGATTGCCGCCGCTTTCTCCTGTGGAATTGGTTCCGCAGGCGAAAAAAACTGCGGCCATCATGCGGGAACTGACAGAAAAAATAAATAATGTTCTGAAAAATGAGGAAGCAGCCAATGCTATTTTGTTGCGGGGTTATGCCGCATATCGGCGGTTTCCCTCGATGGCCGAACGCTTCGGACTGAAACCGCTGGCCATCGCCTCCTATCCCATGTACAAAGGAATTGCCAAGCTTCTGGGAATGGAGCTGGCTTATGCAACGCAGACGGTGGAAGAGGAAATTCAGGCGCTGCAAAATAATTATCGGGATCACGATTTTTTCTTCGTCCACATCAAATATACCGATTCGCGCGGTGAAGACGGCCAGTTTGCCGAAAAAGTAAAAGTGATTGAAAAAATAGATACTTTGATTCCTGATATTTGTGCTTTAAATCCGGCTGTGCTGGTGGTTACCGGGGACCATTCCACGCCGGCAGTTCTTTCCGGGCATAGCTGGCATCCGGTTCCGGTCTTGCTTTCAGCAGCAACAAGCCTGCCGGATTCGGCGGTGACTTTCGGTGAGCGTGCCTGCATAACGGGTGGTCTGGGGCGTATGCCCATGAAATATCTGCTGGGTGTGGCGCTGGCGCATGCCGGAAAACTGCAGAAATTCGGCGCATAGTAAACTTGTTTTAATCAAGCTTAAATTTGCCTTTCCAGTCTGTATCTTCGGCTAGTGGGGTCTGATTTTTTTTGCAGAAAAGATAGTTTTCTATTACCAGGTAATCCATTTCTGTCCGCATAAAACAACGGTAAGCATCTTCCGGTGTGCAAACGATCGGTTCTCCGCGAACATTAAAACTGGTGTTCACAACCAGTCCAAAACCAGTCTTTTCTTTATAGGTATTGATCAGTTCCCAAAATCGCTTGTTAGTTTTCCTGCTTACGCTCTGAATTCTCGCAGAATAGTCTATATGGGTAATGGCGGGAATATCAGATCGCAGATGATAAAGGCGCTTATACATCTCCATCTGGTCATAGTCTGCGGGCAGCGGTTTACGGCGCTTTTCCAGTACGGGCGCTACCAGAAGCATATAAGGCGAGGGACGATCGAGGTCAAAATATTCTGCGATGTCTTCTTCCAGAACAGCGGGGGCAAAAGGACGAAACCCCTCGCGATATTTGATTTTCAAATTAATTATTTTTTGGGTTTCTGCCAGACAGGGATTGCCCAGGATGCTTCTGTTCCCCAGAGCCCGGGGACCGTATTCCATGGGGCCTTGAAACCAACCCACAACCTTGCCCTGATCAAGCAGCTCTGCTACCTCCAGGCATAACCGGGCAAAATCATCATAATGCTGAAAAACGGCTTTATATTTTTTAGCCGTCCGGGTGATTTCATCGGCGCCGAACTCAGGCCCCAGATATGATCCTCGCATGGCATCACCGCCGGCTATTACTTTCCTGCTTTTCTTCTGCCCGACGTGCCAGACGGCATAAGCTGCCCCCAGAGCGCCCCCTGCATCCCCCGCCGCCGGTTGAATCCAGATATCTTCAAAAATACCTTTGCGCAGAAGTTTGCCGTTGGCGACGCAATTGAGCGCAACACCTCCGGCCATAGTCAGATAACGACATCCGGTAAGCCTGCGGGCAGTTTTTGCCATTGATAAAACTATGTCTTCCGTTACCTGCTGGATGGCAAATGCCATATCCATATAGGCCTGATTTAGTTCGCTCTCCGTTTCCCTTTTCGGTATACCGAACAGTTGCTGCCATTTATTATCCCGGCACATGGTCAAACCTGTGGCATAATCGAAATATTCCATGTTTAAGAGTATGGAGCCATCATCGCGTATGTCCACCAGGTGTTCCATAATCTTCTTTTTGTAGTCTTTGGTTTGTTCAGAATCAGGTCTTCCATAGGGCGCAAGTCCCATCAGCTTGTATTCGCCGCTGTTGACCTTGAAGCCGCAATAATAGGTAAAGGCGGAATAAAGCAGCCCCAGTGAATGCGGGAAATCCAGCTCACGCAATATAGTGATATCGCTTCCCTTTCCCATACCGATGGATGCGGTAGACCATTCCCCGACGCCGTCAATGGTAAGAATTGCCGCTTCCTCATAGGGTGATGGATAAAAAGCACTGGCAGCATGCGAGAGGTGATGTTCGGGAAACATAATCTTTACTTTGGCCGGTCCGATTTTAGACAGTTCTTCATGGAGCATTTTACGCATGAAAAGTTTTTCTTTAATCCAGACCGGCATTGCGGAAAGAAAGCTTTTTAATCCCTGAGGAGCGAAAGCATGATATGTTTCTAAAAGTCTTTCAAATTTTAAATAGGGCTTATCGTAAAAGGCAACAACATCAATGTCCCGCAGTTGAAGGCCTGCTTGTTCCAGGGTGTATTTTGCTGCATTTATAGGAAATGCGCTGGTATGTTTTTCGCGGGTAAATCTCTCTTCTTGTGCCGCAGCGATAATCTCGCCGTCTATCAGAAGAGCAGCAGCGCTGTCATGATAATATGCTGATATCCCTAGAATCGCTCCGGACATGGATAAATCCTCTAAAATAATGTGTAGATAAACGGCGCAATGGCCGAGCCACTGGTTAGGACTATGAGTGCTCCAAATATCAGCAAAGTCAAAATAATAGGCAGGAGCCAGAACTTCTTTCGAGTTTTTAAAAAGCCCCATAAATCACGCAAAAATTCCACGGATATCCTCCCGGGTTAATATGGATTTATAATATCATCAGCTGTGAATTTGTGATCACGTATTTTGAATACGGAACCATTTCCTTGCTTCCATTCTTTGAGTCGCAGAGCGTCTTTACCTATCAGCCTTCGCAGCAGTCCGACAGGCACTACTAAAACAAAAAAAATTCCGCTTAAAATTACCTTCGACATCAACGTTCCCAGCAAATGGGAAAAACCAAGCCACACTTTGGCAACCGGCCTGTAAACGGCTGGCCGGATCATATTTATGAGCAGCAGCGCCAGCGCAAGAAATTCCCAGTTCTTTTTTCCGCTGAAAACAGCTATCAGCAGACAAATCAACACCATTGCCATTCCTGTATCTTTGGCCTGTTCCGGTGTAATAATTACCGGGATAAATCCTTTTATTCGTTCATAGATTTTATTGTTCATATCGTTAGATATATCACAAAAAAATCTTTTAAAAAATACAAGAATAAATAATCCTGTTTTTTCTTGACAAGAGAGAATCTCTGTTGTCAATTGCTCAATATATGCAATATTCTTAAAAAGGCGCGGATATAACAGGATAAAGGAAGTATATTTATTAGTGGCGGCTTGTCAGGTATGAAAAAAATTTTAAAACGGGAACATATATATAGTGCGGTGCTTTTGATTGTCGGAATAGTTGTCGCCTTGGTGGCAAGTGAGTTCGGTACTCGGGTTTATTTCTCAATAAAAAATGAAAAGAACAAATATTATGTTTGGCCGCCGAATTTACGTAAAATTTTTAAGCCCACAGCCGGAACAATGCCCGGTGTGAACAGCATAGCGCATTTTAATGTCAACTCGGACGGTATCCGGGGAGACGAAATGTCTTCGAAAAAACAACACAGGATATTAGCGATTGGAGGAAGCACTACGGAATGTCTTTTTCTGGATCAGGAAAAATCATGGCCCTATGCGCTTCAGAACAGATTAAATGCTCTTCATCCTGCTGATGTTTGGGTAGGGAATGCCGGTAAAGCCGGTTTGAGCACTAGAGAGCATTTTATGCACATGAAATATTTGTTGCCACAATTTCCCGAAGTTGAAACGGTAATTATTTTAGCCGGCGTCAATGATCTGATCAGAAGACTTATCGAAGATAAGAAATACGATCCTAATTTCCTGGATCATTATGAGTCCTGGAAACAAAGGCTCATCAAGGGGGCATTTTCAGAAACGCCCTATTACAAGGGCAAATATAGATTCCGCAGCGGTTACTATGATGAATTAGCCATTGTAAGCCTTATTAAACAATCTCTGGATATGTATTCCAAGCGTGAAATGATTCAGGATGAAGCCGGGAATATGTTTGTTAATTTGCGGAATCTCCGGAAAGAAGCGTTGCAAATCGTTGAAGATTTGCCGGATTTAACCTCTGGTCTGGAAGAGTATAAAAGGAATATAAATGCCATAATAGATATTGCCCAGTCCAGATCAGTCAGGATTATCTTTATGACTCAACCATCTTTATGGAAAAAAGATATGACCGCCGAAGAGAAAAATCTTCTGTGGTATGGATGGATTGAGAGTTTTAAAACAAAGAAATATTATTCGGAGACGGCATTGATGAGAGGCATGCAGTCATACAACGATACGCTGCTGCAGGTGTGCCGGACTCGGAATATAGAATGCATTGATTTGGCAACAATGTTGCCGAAGAATACCTCAATATTTTACGACGATGCTCACTTCACCGACAAGGGTTCGTTGCTGGTGGCAGAAGCCATCGGGAATTATTTCAAAAAGCACCCTCTGCTCAATGAGATCAGGCAGCGGCAATAAACAAAGGGCAACAATGCCCTTTGTTTACCGGGCGCACTCCAAACCGTCATTGTCCAGTCCTGCTTGCGGCGTCAACCTGCCTTCCGGATCAGCTGGCCAGTTTTGGCGAACGCGCCTGCAGAGCAGGTGGCCTGGAACGCCTGCGGGGAAAATGCAGAAATTCGGCGTATAAGAAAATAGGGATTTGGACTGATACCCTAACCACCTGAAGGCGGCGCTGGGGCACGGAAGGCTGAAGGCTAAAAGCAGTATTACGGAATAAAAAAGGCGGGTAAATCCCGCCCTTTTAATTGGTTTCTTAGCCTTATTGCTATTAATACTAGTTTTTACGCTCTTTCTAAAACAATGGACATACCCTGTCCACCGCCGATACAAAGGGAGGCGAGTCCGAGTTTCAAGTCCTTTTTCTGCATCTGCATGGCCAGCGAATAGGTAATACGGGCGCCCGAACAACCAATGGGATGGCCGATGGAAACCGCGCCACCATAAAGATTGCATTTATTTATATCGACTCCGAGCTCTCTGATGCAAGCCAGTGACTGAACGGCAAAAGCTTCGTTCAATTCCACCAGATCAATATCCTTCATGGTCAGATTCAATTTTTTGAACAGTTTGCGGGTTGCCGGAATCGGTCCCAACCCCATATATGCCGGATCAACGCCGCCGCTGGTGCAACCTTTAATCTTTGCCAAGGGTGTTAAGCCTAATTCCTTGGCTTTCTCTGCGCTCATAACCAGAACGGCGCAAGCCGCATCATTAATCCCGGAAGCATTCCCGGGAGTTACTGTTCCATCTTTTTTGAATGCCGTCGGTAGTTTGCTCATCTTTTCCAGTGACGTATCCATGGGACGTTCATCTACAGCAAATACCTTGGGGTCGCCTTTTTTCTGGGGAATCATTACGGGAACTATTTCGTCTTTGAATGATCCGTTGGCAATGGCTGCCCTTGCTCTCTGGTGGCTTTGAAATGCAAACTCGTCCTGTTCCTGACGGGAAATCTTATAAAGAGCGGCGATGTTTTCTGCGGTAATACCCATATGGTAGCCATTGAAAATTTCATAAAGACCGTCATAAACCATCAGGTCGGTGATCTGACCAAAGGGCATGCTCATCCGGTAGCCCCAACGAGCATTGTTAATACCAAAAGTTGTATTGCTCATATTTTCCATGCCGCCGGCAATCATAATCTCCGCATCCCCGGCGACAATGGCCTGGGCTGCCAGAGCAATGGCTTTCATTCCCGAACCGCATACTATGTTTACTGTATAGGCATTTGTTTCTTCCGGCAAACCGGCGAAAATTGAAGCCTGTCGGGCTACGTTCTGTCCCAGGCCGCCCTGTAAAACATTGCCCATAATTGCTTCATCGATATAAACCGGCTTCAGTGATGAGTCATAATCATAGTGCTTTTTGTTGATTTCCGTCATGTCGAATTTGCCCAGGCCGTCCGCACGGAAGCTCTTTATTAAATCACTAGCAGCCGGTCTTAAGCCTGCCCGTTTCAAGGTTTCCTTAATCACCAGTGCGCCCAGGTCAGCTGTCTTCACTCCCTTCAGTGATCCGCCGAATTCCCCTACTGCTGTTCTTGCTCCGCTTACAATGACTGCTTCTTTCATCTTTCTTCTCCTTATTTAATTCAAGTTATTTTATTCCACTGCCTGGTATCTGCCGCTAACAGGCTTAAGGAATCATTTTTCCTATCTCGTGCCAGGGTTGATAAATATATAATTTCCCGTGCTAGTCCTCGAGTTTGGTGACAAACTCCACTTCTCGCGGCACTTTGTATGGGGAAAGATAAATCCGGCAGTGTTTCATAATTTCTTTATCACTGACTGACACGCCGTCTTTTTTGATAATTTCCGCTTTAACTATTTCACCTCTCATTAAATCGGCTTTAGCTATTATTCGGGAAGCAAGGACCGCCGGATGCTGATTGAGAACATTTTCCACTTCCCGCGGATAAACATTAAATGCGCTGGTAATAATCATTCTTTTCTTCCGGCCGGTCAGGAATATGTAATCATCCTGATCCATTTTACCCAAATCACCGGTATATAGCCAGCCGTCTTTAATGACGGATGCCGTGGCCGCTTCATCTTTATAATACCCTTTCATGACATTTTTCCCGCGGATAATCAATTCCCCGATTTCGCCCCGCGGCAGCTCATGGCCGGTTTCGTCGACAATCTTAATGATAGCGTCGGGAATGGCGATACCGATCGAGCCCGGTTTTTGGACCATTCCGACCCGTGTAAAAGAACAAACAGGGGCAGCTTCTGTTAAACCGTATCCTTCCAGAATTTTCACTCCGAATTGCTTTTCAAAGGCCGGGATGAAATCCGGCGGCATTGTTGAGCCTCCGGTAACGCAAACGTTCAGCGAACTGACATCATATTTTGCCGCTCCTTCAAAGAACATCATGCCCAGGTACAGACGCGGTACGGCGCAAATGTAAGTGATTTTTTCCTTTTCGATCACATTAAACAGGCTATCCATTGTAAATCTATCCAGCATTACCACACTGCAACCGCAACGCAGAACGGCATTCATGTTGGCTGTTGCGCCAAAAGAATGAAATAAGGGGATAAGAGAGAGACCTTTATCAACGGAAGTCCTTTGAATAAGAGAAACGATCAGATGCGTCTGGGAATAGAGATTTTCATGAGTAAGAACGGCGCCTAAAGGTTTGCCGGTCAGGCCGGAGGTATATATCATGACCGCCGGATCATCCGGGTCCAGCGGAGTTGCCGGATTGGAAAATGGTCCCTGGGCTAAAGCCTTTTTCAAAGGTGAATTATGATCGCCGGAGTCCGCAATAATTAAGTTTTTGCAACAGGAAAGCTTATCTTGAATTTCCTCATATCTTTTACGGGCCGATTCAATAGTTATAAGCACTTTGGCATCACTGTTTTCCAGGAGGTAAGACAGCTCATAAGCTGTGGAATATGTATTCAAAGGAACAGCAACTGCTCCCAGTTTTACTGCGGCAAAATAGCAATAAACAAATTCCGGTATGTTAGGGAGCATCAAGGCAACTTTATCGCCTTTTTTCACGCCTGTTTGTTGCAATAAATGGGCTACAGCATTAACAGAAACATTGAGTTGCTGATAATTAATTCGCTGATTGTCAGTGATTAAGGCCGGTCTCTCTGCGAAATTTTGAGCAGCATCTTCCATTAACCGGGCTAAATTCATTATTATTTTACCTCCTATTTCATTATAAGCTGCTCTCTTAACATAATAGAGCAGTTTATTTCAACATTATAAACAATGAAGGTAAAAAGTTATGCTTTCGGGGCGAGATTTTTTGCTTGCCTGCCCGGGTGTTTTACCCTATAATTTTTGACAATCATAACAACAGGTATTTCCGGTTACCCGTAGCGTTCTGTGACCCGGGGTGCTGCAGAAGGAGGAACAGATGAAAAAAACGATGGCAGCAGTCTTGCTTGTTTTATTTTGGTGGGCAATTCCCGCTTGGTCCTCGGGCTTGAAAGTAGGCGAAAAAGCTATTAATTTTTCTTTGAAAGATTCATATGGCAAAATTTATACTCTTGATTCTGACGAATTTAAAGGAAAAGTTCTTTCTGTCTTTTATGTTGATCCTGACGCCAAAGATCTAAATAATCATGTTGAAGACGTTCTGCTGAAAGATCCGGGATTGGACCGGAATAAAACTTATAAAGGTTTGGGCATCACCAACCTGAAAGCTTCAAAATTGCCTAATTTTATTATCAAAAGTGTAATTAAAAACAAACAGGAAAAAACCGGGGCAATCATCTTGCTGGATGACAAGTATACAATATTGAATCTCTGGGGATTGAAAAATCATTCTTCCGATCTTGTTGTTTTAGATAAAGACAGGATTTGCCGATACATCTACAATGGTAAGTTGCCCAAGGAAGAGGTAACCAAGGCAGTTAATATAATTAAGGAATATCAAGTTAAATAGTTTATTGGCCACTTCGGCAAAAAGTTCCCTGCATACCCGGGCAGGAAGCGGCAGAGATAGATCGATAACCAAGCCGGCAGGACTGACGGATTGTTTTTATCAAGCCGAGCTGCAGCAAAATACAATCGCCTCATTGCAAGTTTTGAGTATGGAGATATTGCTCCAGCTCATGCCTTTGATTTTTAAGGTGCCCGGCGACATTTTGCCGGGTTACCAGCACACCGAAATCATCAGGTATATCGGTAATGACGCCAAGCATCCTCTTAATCATCATATCGCCGACGAGATAGCGGTAGTGACTTTCTTCATAATAATTCATGTCATTGGTCGTGACGGAATTGATTCCGCTGAAATCATAATAATCCGTCAGCTTTGCCAATCTTTCTTTTATGCTCAACAATCCTTCTGCGTAATTCAGGTAAGAGTTAGAATAGAAAGGGGTAATGAAAAAAGTGATGGAAAACCCATGCGTGCGGGAAAGGCTGATTAATTCCTCAATAGCAGCAAAAGCTTCAGCTATTTCTTTTTGGCCGTAGGTAATCGGCTCATATTTTTGTATGGTGAATTGGAAAATAGGTTTTTTAATTGTTTGCAGAATTTTTTCTTTCTGCTGCCATCCCAGATGGACGCCCCGACCGTCCATGATAATTCTACCTTCCATCTTGCCATAGAGTACTCTGTCTCTCCATCTGGCAAGCTCATCCAAGCTGGGTTTGCGGAAAAAATACATGCCGAAAATATCGAAACGGCCGGGGCCGTTGATATCAGGATGCATTATTCGCAGGAGTTGCTTTTGATGCGCAGAAGAGGACAGAAGAAAACAGAATTCGTCCAGTCCAATTACCACGGACTTTATTTTTATCCCTTTTTGCAAAAAAGATTTGATTACGGCCAGGTGTTGAGCGGGCAGTCCCTGAGAATAAGACATGTTGTAGAATCTGCCCGAGGGAATTTTAGCCACATCAATTACGGAGACTCGAGATGATCCGAAAAGGAAAGAATCAAACTCTTCGGGACGGCGAAAAATGAGCTCTGCATTGAACATGTGCTGATTTATGCCATCCGGATAAATAGTTTGCCGGATTTCCCTATTACCACTGAAGAGGCTCAGGCGGACGGCGTGGTGATCCACATAGAAATTGGCAGCAACGATCCCGCAGGCGAAAAGCAGAATAAAAAATAATGTTGTAAGTAACCATTTGAAATAATTCATTGTATTCAGCAACTAAAAATTAAAATATAGAAATGAACTTGTTTCGTTTAATAGCAGCAAACCGACAACGATCATCAGACTCACCGCTATGGCGTTTTTCCAGTTTGGGGAAAATTTTTCCAGAAGCTCGTGGGAATTCTTTGTTGTGAGCACAAATGGTATCAGCAGGATGCAAAAAAAATAAACATGCGTGTCCGTGGAGGGAAGGTTGATTCTCCACTCACCGAAACGGATGCCGATGACGGTCATTTTTTGCCAAAAGGGTATATCGGCGAGATTAGGCGACACCAGAATGCCGTTTAGTCCGGCCATGCCTTTCAAAATTTTTATAGCATCATTCCAATTTGCCGCACGGAAAAACACCCAGGCGATATTGATAAAGTTGAATGTTAGAAACCAGGCGACGACTTTGTGGAGATGAACACCTGTCTTCAGCCACAGACGGTGAACGCATAATGCTGCACCGTGAAGGAAACCCCAGAAAACAAATGTCCAGGCAGCTCCGTGCCATAGTCCGCCAATGAGAAAGGTCAGCATGAGATTGGTGAGAGTTCTCAATTCACTGCTGCGGTTACCGCCCAGAGGGATATAGATGTAATTCCTCATAAATCTCGACAAGGTTATATGCCAGCGCCGCCAGAATTCACGAATATCCAGAGATTTGTAAGGCGAAGAGAAATTTGCCGGGATTTTGATATTGAAAATGAGGGCAACGCCTATAGCCATATCTGTGTAGCCGCTGAAATCAAAATACAGCTGCATGGTGTAGGACAGGCTGGTCAGCCAGGCCTCCGTGAACGTTAACGCGCCCGCAGCGGAGAATCCGCCGTTGGCGATAAGCGCAAGTGTATCGGCAATGACGGTTTTTTTGCAAAGACCGATGGAGAATATAAACAGTCCCCGGCATAGATTGGCCGGATTAAAGCGCCGCGCTTTTTCCGATTCCAACTGGGGAATTACTTCACTGTGATAGGTGATTGGGCCTGAAATGACATAAGGAAAGAAAGTGACATAGAAGCAGTAGCTGAGAAAGTCATAACTGAATCCTCCGGAACGATAAATATCCGTCAGCCAGGCGATCTGCATGAATGTATAGAAACTGATGCCGATAGGGAGCAGGATATGGAGCATTTCGATCCGTCCGGCGAAAAAGATATTTATATTTTCCAGAAAAAAATTACAGTATTTAAAAAATCCTAAATAGAGGATATTAGCGGCAATCGCGATGATAAAGATTAGTTTTTTGCTTTTTGCGCTTCGGCTAACTGCCGCCGATAGAAATGTTCCGCAGACGAAGTTAAATAATACGGAAATCATCAATATAAGTGCGAAATAGACATTCCAGAATGACATGAAGCCCAGCGAAGCCAGCAGTAAAAAAAAGCGTGCCCATTTTGCCGGGAAGTATTTATTGAGTAAAAAGTAAACTAGGGCGACCAGAGGTAAAAATAACAAAATAAAAGTGTAAGAATTGAAAAGCATATGTTTTCCGGAGTATGTTCATTGATCAATCAGCCTGAACGGTCGGGCATACCAATTTGGCGCCAATTTGTCTTGATCCGACTGCGAACAATGAAAAAGCCTATATAACGATGCCCACTTGTTTGCAATACTTGACGATTCTTATTTTGTGAGTAGAAGCAATTTAGTAAAAATCCTTATGCAACAATCCCGAAGGATACCGGAAGAGTATCTATACAATTAAACCCAATAACCGGAAGATTTTGCTAAATCGTCCCTCCCAGGTGTGTTCACGCAAGCACCGCTCATAACCTTTTGTTCTTATTAAATCTGCCTCAGCCGGATGCGCCAGATAATACTTAATTTTTTGCATAAGATCATCAATGCCGGAATATGTTAATATTTCTTCCCCCGGGTGGAATGCCAGTCTCAATTCCGGGTGATCTTCGGTCAGATAAAGTCCTCCGCTCATCGGTATTTCGAAATCGCGTCCCTTGAGGCAATACGTGTCTTTATATCCGGCTATGCCGCCAAATCCCAAGTTTATTTTACTTTTGGAATACATTCTGACCATTTCTTCCGTAGTCAGAGGGCCGTCAGGCCACCCGATTCCATAAGCTTGCACGGCAATTCCCCGGTTTTGTAATTCATTGATTACTGCAGCGCGGTTGCCGTAGCACTGTCCGACAAAGGAGACATCGATGGTCTTTTCGATCTCCTGAGGTCTATGAATTTGCGGATTGGCGCCTTCCGGAAGATAAATCGGCCGGGCGTCTTCAACGCAGTATTTGATCAGGGCGTCTTCCGTACTGGTCCAGCAAAGATCAAAATAGCGACAAATATCACGGGCGCCCCAGGCTCTCCCTTTTTTTACTTTTCCGACAAAGTGTTCTTTGTCATTGAGCGCCAGATTAATCAGCGGAACACCGTGGCCGCGAATTTCCTGCAGCGTGGCCGGTTCCACAATTTCGCCGGACAGATAGGCAAAAATGACATCCGCTTTTTCTTCGGCCATCCAAGTGCTCACCTGCCGGACTAGATCTCTATTCATCGCGGCTTTCAATGATCTGTGCCAGTCTTTGCTTTGATGATTGAACTTTTCCCACCAATCATAATGGCGAACACGGCCAAATTCACTCAGGGACGGTTTCAGCGCTTCATTTTCCCAATTGTAATGATGATAAAGAGCGATAATACTCAACTCGCCTTTTTTTTTGGCGGCAAGATGTGGGAACCTTTTTTTCAACTCCTGCCCCAGCTTTTGCTCGTCAGGAATACTCAAGCCCCTTGCAGCAAATTCCCGGTGATAATATTCCTTTTCGCGCTCCAGACGGCGGTTATTTTTCCAGATGCGAAATTGTTGCCGATATCTCTTTAGCGGATCATTCATTGAGTTTTTCTCAGGGTATAAAGTCGGGCGCCATTGGATTTATCAACTCGGCCATTCATCATATTTAAAACATGTCCGGCATCGATGACAGGAATGGAAAAAGACCGGGCAACATCGGCACAGATAAGCAGCGCTCCCACGCCGGCACCGGCAAGGCACAGAACGGCATCGGAGGGGATTTTATCCAGAATTTCCTTTTTATTTTTCTCCCAGCGTGTGGCAACGTACTGAGCCGGAATATCCACAAATGTTAAATGCGGGTGGCTGTGAAATTGCGCAAACCAGTTGAGACATTGCTCCGGATTGTATTCCGAGTTTAAAATGCAGATTTTCTTTTCATTGAGAGCGGCGGCAAATTCCGGCGAACTCAGATAAGCATAGACCACGTAAAAAGGAACATAATTCTCCGGAGTGAGGTTTATGCCGGCTCTGCCGAGGAAATTGAGAAAATCTGCGCCTGATGAATCTTCTTTTGCCTGCCGGAAAGAAAACAATCCCCGGAATGTGTGTGAGAATTTCCCGGAAACACAAGAGGGGCAAAAAGGCCGGTGGTTTCCAGATATTTCATGGCTGAGATATGCTGGGGCAGAACGCTTTTGATGTCGGCAACGGATTCGGCCTGCTTGTAAAGACCGTTGCATTCCAAAGTGCAGTTGTAAAATGCGTATTCACCGTCGGCAAAGCGCGCCACCGGCAGCGGCTGCTTATTATTTAAAGCATGATCAATGCGCTGGTGCAGAAACCGGCAGTATTCATCACCGGTCTTAATTTTATGGGCAAACAAACAATATTCCTGCTCCAGAACCTGAGGGGAAAAAATTCTGGCCACCGGTTCATTGTTAATACCGGTAATAGCCAGACGATTAAAATGGAATAATTTTTCGGATATAAGACTCTCAAGATAATTTTTTTTGTCCATGGACTAAATCCTTTTTCTGGCGACGACAGCGTAACTGCCCCCGGAGTAAAGCTTGGCGATGATTCTGGCCAGAGCGCCCGGTATTGCCGCTTTCTGCAGTTTTGCTTTAATCTGTTCCGATAAATAGCTTTTGCGGCGGATAATTTCAAAGCCGTGTTTTTCGAGCAGCGCCGTAAGTGACCGGGGAGTAAAATGATAAAAATGAAAAGGCAAGTCCCATTGCGGCCACTGGCTCCAAGTCTGGCGCGCATCGTACCCTTCATGATTCGGCACGTCAACTACCAGTATGCCGTCATCTTTAAGCCATCTGCCGGCCATTTTAACATGCTCATTCGGATCGGGCGTATGTTCGAGAGAATGCCACATGGTTACGACATCATATGCAGCTTCGTCCAGGGAAATATTGCTGATGGGGCCGGCCTGCACCGGAATATTGAGCGCAGTTTTGACGTAAGCTGCCGCATCCGGAGACACGTCGATGCCTTCGACTTCATAGTTGCGCCGGCGGCAAGCCAGCAGAAAATAGCCGCGTCCGCAGCCGATGTCGAGGATACGGCCGGTTTTTTTATATGGCCGGAAAAATCGCAGGCGGTGGCTTTCCTGTTCCAGGCGCCGCAGCATCCGGTCGGAGTCCGGCGGCAATTCTTCGTTATAATGATTGTCGAAATAAGCTTGATTATACAGATTATTCAATTGATCAGGCCCAGGTTGCGGATCAAGGACGCCCAAACCGCAGTCCTCGCATTTATATACCTTCCATTCATTCCTGGTATAAAGAATGGAGCGATTAGTGCTGCCGCAGAGAATGCAAATTGCGCTTACTTTTTCCTTTGTCAAAATATCACCATAATGAAAATTATATCGAGGATTTAGCCATAATGCAAACGAGATGATAGCAGTCCATTTTGTTTTTATGGCTATCTTTGTTCCGAATAAAAGGAGATAACAAATTTAAGGTTGCTAATCGATAATAAGCTTTAATTATCTGTGCTCTTTTAATACGAGCAATTGTTTGTGAAGAGTAATGTTTCCGGTAAAATAGATATTCAGACTTTAATTTTTTTTCAAATACCGCGGCAGGGGTTGCTCCAACTTCACTTTGACCGCCCCAGTGGAAAACTTTTGCGTCTTCAATATACCCGATGGAAAAACCTTTTTCCCGGATGCGCCAGGCCAGATCCTGATCTTCACCGTAGATGAAAAAATCCTCATCAAAACCTTCCAACTTTTGGATAAGGTCATTGCGGGCAATCATAAACGCACCCATAACACAGGCGATTTTACCGGCCAGCCCCGCAATTTCACTTCCCGCAAATTTTTCTCCCGGATATTTGTAAGAAACAGACGGCTGGAGGCTGCCATCGGGATTAAGTATTTTGGCGCCGGCCAGCCCGATATGTGAATTTTCATCCATATAGAAAACTGCCTTTTGCAGGGTGTCGGGAACAATTGTTGTATCCGGATTAAGAAATAAAATATATCTGCCCCGACAGTGCGGCAGGACCTGGTTGTTGGCGGCGCCAAAACCCCGATTTTCCTTGTTGGCAATAAGAGTCACCTGGGGAAAGCGCTCGGTGATCATGGCAACGCTGTTGTCTGTCGAAGAATTGTCAACGACAAATATTTCTTTTTCCAGCCCGTCTGATGCTGGTATGGAAGCCAGGCATTCCAGCGTCAAGTTAACCGTATTGTAGGAAACAATTATGATTGAAATATCCATTAATCTTCCTATGAACCAGGATTGCTTTTCCGGCCGGCAATAATGCCCGCATAAAGTTCCTGATATTTTGCCACAACCCGATCCCAGGTGTTTTGAGTTGCCGTCTGATAAGCCTTTTCCCCCATTGGTCTGTGGATGTTTTCATCGCAAAGCAAAGCGATCTTGGCGGCGATATAATCGCTGTCCGAGGTGTCGTTGATAATGAAGCCATTTTCCCCTTCCTGCACCAGATCTTTAGCCCCGACGTTGCTGCTGATAATAACCGGCAGGCCCGCCGCCATTGCTTCCAGAACAACCATGCCGAACGTATCAAATTTGGAAAGCATCACATAAAGGTCACAGGCCAGATACATTTCGATCATTTTTTCTTTATTTATGGGGCCGGTAAATATGACATCAGAAAGAATTCGGGATTCTTTGGCCATTCGGGTATATTTTTTGATATTTCCCTTGCCGGCAACAATTAGTTTGAATTTGCGGTTTTGGGCTTTTAGTTTAGCCAGCGCAAGCAAAACGTCATCAAGCCCTTTAATTTCGAAATTCATCGAAGCAAATAAAATTACCGGATCAGCGTCGTTATATTCCTAATTCGCGGCGGATACTCTGACGAACAAAAGCCTTGTCCTGCTGAGCATAGTCCTGCAAGTCCACACCGGGATGGATAACATCAACAAGATCTGGGTCGATTGGATACTCCTGCAGAAAAATTTCCTTAGTCAAGGAGGAGACGGCAACAAACTTTTTACAGTTTCCTTCATAAACCAGTTTTTTTTCCACCCAGGCCGTGGCCAGATCATAGAGGCTCATCTGTTTGCGGCGGATATGATGAACCCAGTATCTGTGCGGAATCCCGTGCAAGGTGAAAATGTCGGCGGCAAAAATTCTTTCGTGGCTGTGGACGAGAGAAAAATTGCCGCGCGAGATACCGCGCTGAGTAAAATAAGCAAAGCTCAGGGTAGTCAGAAATTTAGGGAAAGAGAAAATCGGAACCTGATGAAAAGTCAACGGAGCGGCTGATTTCTCCCAGCGGTTCGCATAAACATGAAAATCATGTCCCGTCGAAGTGACGAGCCTGTCAGTTAACTCGGCAACAAATTGTTCGGCTCCGCCAAGCAGGCCGTATTTTGGTATAACCACAGCAATTTTTTGCATAAAATTAATTTCATGGAGCTGATTTCTGGGAAAATAGATTTAACATAGAAAAGAGAAAAAATCATGTTTTAATAAGTTGCCGGATATGGTATCGAAAAATTCAGAAATGGATTTGGTTTATGCGCAGATACTACAATTTGTTTAAGACTTTCAATAACTGGTGGCTCTACCTTGCTTATAAATACGGGTTTGCCGGTTCCGATTTACTGGTTTTTGTCACGCGCAATGGCATAAACGTGGAAGTTCCCGTGCGACTTGTGCAAACATTCAAAGAAATTTTCATGGATGAATGTTATCTGGCGGGGATGGAGCGCGATATTGTTCGCGGTGCAACAATAGTTGATATTGGTGCTAATGCCGGCTATTTTTCTTTATTTGCAGCAGCTAAGTTTCCGAATTCCCGGATCTTCTCTTATGAGCCGGTGCCCGTGAATTATGAGCAATTAAAACGCCATCGTGATCTGAACAGCTCTCAGCGGATAAAATGCTATCCGCAGGCCGTTGCCGGAGTCAATGGAGAAATCAGCCTGTCGATTGATGAAAATGATTCCTTTACAACCAGCGCAACTATGTTCAGGGCGGCCAACAGCGCAGAACAGTCCTTAAGAGTTCCCTGTGTTTCTCTGCAAACAGTCATGGACGGCAATGGCATTAAGAAATGCGATCTGCTGAAAATGGACTGTGAAGGAGCGGAATACGACATATTATACAACTGCCCCGTCGATTATCTGCAACGCATAGATCAGATAGCCATGGAAGTGCATCGCGGGGAAAAAGAAAATCAGAATATTGATGCATTAGAAGCTTTTTTCCGGCAGCAGGGTTTTTCTACCCGCCGCCGGCCGGTCGGTATGCTCTGGGCCTGGCGCCGCAAGTAACGTCTGAAAAGAGTGTTCCCCGATTAAGCCGTGCTGTTTTCAGAGTTGTCCCGGGTGAGTATATTCCATAAAATAGTAATTATGGCTAATATGGTATAAAAAACAATGGCCTGCGGACCGAAGGCAGTATCGGCGAACAGCGCCGCAGTCATAAAGGATGCAAGAGCGGCAGATATGCAGATGATCCAGGATTTAAAATACTCACTCTTTGCCGACCTTCCTGCTTTCCAAAGCATCCAAATTGCAGTCAGTATAATACTTAAAAACAACATAAGACCGATGATACCTGTGCGGACTGCAATATCCAGTAATGTATTATGAGGGGAGCCGATAAACATTCCTCCAACTCCTCCCTGGTATTTTTTAGGCAATCTGCTGTCAAAGGCTTTTAAATCAAGAAATTTTTTGTTTCCATATATCTGCATGCCGAATCCGATGCCGGCCAGCGGATAGGCCTTAATTATTTCCATTGTCAGAGCGTTCATTTGAAGTCGTTCATTCTGAAGTATTGTTTTAGGATCT
Source organism: uncultured delta proteobacterium (assembly GCA_963845095.1). Taxonomy (GTDB): domain Bacteria; phylum Desulfobacterota; class Syntrophia; order Syntrophales; family Smithellaceae; genus MVRV01. The sequence continues at coordinate 98,103 of CAWJQM010000012.1, read as the reverse complement.
ATTCTTTCTTTAAAACCGGGGATAATTATTACCAGCAAGATTGATATGAGCAGAAGGATTAGTATTTTTTTGTTAAAGCAGGAGAAAATAATCATGGCAACAAGAAGGGCAATTAATGATCCCCGAGATTGAGTCAGCAATGTAGTTAAACACAATATAAACGCGCTCATGACCAACAAAGATTTAACAATTATTGCTTTGTTATTTAATAATTTATTTAATGTCAGGGTCAAAGCAAAAATTAAAACAAAGCCGATATAATCGGTATGAATCTCCAAAAAAGTTTCTCCTAATCGGCGTGCAAAAGGATTCCCGTCAATTAAATAATAGTCAACAGTTGCCCATAAAGAAAATATTGATGCCGAGGCAATAACTATCCAGGAAAGAATCTCCAATTTTTCAGAGGAATTGAAGTAATTGACAAGTAAATAATAAATCAATAAATATTTTACAAAATGTGCCCGTATGTCATGAAGACTATTGGCCAAATCAAGTGCAAAAAACAACCCGAATATTCCCCAAAGGAGAAATAAGACAAAGGGCAGTGTTAGTGGAGAACGCAGGGAGAAATTCGTTTTCTTAAAGATAAATCAATGTCATTAAAGCCAAAAAAGACATGTAAAAACAAAATTCCTTGATGGCCGTGGTGTGAGGGAAGGGGTTAAAAAAAATATATAATCCTGTAAGAAGAGGAATAGAAAAAGTCAAAAAAGCGAGAAATTTGTCTTTCTTTGCTGATTGATTAATCATATTTACAGAAAACATCTTGAACATGGTTTCAGTCCTTATACTTGTTGACAGAATTACATAACAGTTTGGTATTAAAAAATCATTATAAATAAAGATTATGATTTGCACCATTGCTTAATTTATGTTTAAGTTTACAAAATAACGTGAACCAGCACAATGATTAAGAAAAGTGTTTTAAATGATGGATAAAAAGAACAAAATTTATCAGACTCACAAGAAGATAAAAGAAGCTATCAGTGCGCGGAAAAAAGTAATTTTGTGGAAACTTGCAGGAAGGCCTGTTCCTCCGCCACATATAGTTAAGCAGAAGATAATTAAGGGATATGCAGAAAGGTGCAAACTGAATACCTTCATTGAAACTGGAACATTTATGGGGGAAATGATTGATGCTGTTTTGCATACATTTTCCAGAATCATTTCTGTAGAGGTAGATCAGTCCCTGGCTGAAAGGGCGCAAAAGAAATTTTCTGCTGATTCACATGTCACCATTATACGGGGCGACAGCAGCAATGTGTTGCCGGCGATTGTTGCCGATATCAAAGAGTCCTGCCTGTTTTGGTTGGATGCCCATTATTCCGGTGGTGTTACGGGAAAGAGCAATATAGAAACGCCTATTATTGAGGAGTTAAATATACTTTTCAATCATTCTGCTTTTAATCACGTAATACTTATTGACGATGCCCGGGAATTTACCGGAAATAATAATTACCCGACAATAGCTGAAGTAAGAGACTTGGTTACTGACCGCTGTCCAGACTGCATAGTGCGCGTTAAGGATGACATCATTAGAATCCATCGTTCCGATATTTAGGAGAAGCTTTGGAAAAGTTTCCTCTTTCTGTAGCAATTATCACGAAGAATGAAGAAGAAAATCTGCGACTTTGTCTGCAGAGTGTCGCTTTTGCCGGGCAAATTGTTGTCGTTGATTCCGGAAGCACTGATGCAACATTGCAGATTGCTGCGGAATTTGGTTGTGAAATTCATTATGAATCCTGGTGGGGATTCGGGCCGCAAAAGCAATTGGCCATAGATAAATGCCGTGAACCCTGGATTTTAGTTGCTGGATGCTGATGAACGAATTCCCGCGGAAACAGCAGAGGTTATAAAAAAAATTATAACCAAATCCGGCAGCAAGAGAAGCCGGATTCAGTTTTCCGCGCAAAAACTACTTTCAGGGACGATGGATCAAGCATGCCGGCTGGTGGCCGGACCGCATTATTCGCTTGTTTCGCAAAGAATCAGGGCGCATGACCGGGGCGTCTGTCCATGAAGCAGTGGAAGTTGATGGCATGGTTGGTGCTTTGGATGCTCCCATTGAACATTTTACGGAAAGCCGTTTGAGCAGGATTCTTCAAAAGATTGACAGGTATTCCACGCTGGGCGCCGAGGAAGCCTTTAAAGAAGGGAAGCGGTCTTCAACGAGCGGCGCTTTTCTGCGGGCATTTTTTACCTTCTTTCAGGATTATTTTATGCGCGGGGGTTTTCTCGATGGCATGCCCGGATTGACCCTGGCGGTGACCGATTCAGTTAATAAATTTTTTAAATATGCAAAATTAAGCGAACTTACAAAAATAAGCCGTGGCGGTAAATGATTGATGAAAGAGCGCTATGGTGAAAAACAATCCGATCAAATTGATCTATCCGTAATTATTGTCAACTGGAATACAAAAGACCTTTTGAAAAACTGTCTGCAGTCCGTCTATTCAAACTGTTCATAATTTAACGTTCGAAATTATTGTTGTTGATAATGCCTCTTCCGACGGTTCGCAGGAAATGCTGGAGAATGATTTCCCTCAGGCAATCAGAATTTGCAATCAGGAAAACAAGGGTTTTGGTGCCGCCAATAATCAGGCCTTTGCTGTCATGAAGGGCAAATATGCCCTGCTTTTGAATTCGGATGCCGTATTGACGCCGAAAGCGGTAAATAAATTGTGGTCTTTTTGCGAAGCAAACAAGCGGGCGGCAATTGTCTGCGGACAGCTCTTAAATGCCGACGGAAGTAAGCAGAACTCCGTGGCATCATTTCCCGGTTTGCTGACATTGGCCACGAATACGTCCCTTTTGGAATATTTATTTCCCCGGCATTTTCCCAGTAAAAGATATCAGCACGACCAACCGCTGGAAGTTGACTCGGCAATTGGCGCCTGTATGATGATTAGAAAAAAGGCTTTGGATGAAACAGGTTTTTTTGATGAACGCTATTTCTTCTTTTTTGAAGAAACTGATTTGGCCTATGCCCTGCGTCGGACCGGCTGGAAAACATATCATATTCCGGACGCCTACATTTACCATTTGCAGGGGCAAAGCATCGGCAATAATCTCAAATCGAGAATTGAATTTTACCGGTCGCGTTATCAATTCCTAAGCAAATGGCACGGCCGCGCCTATTATATATGTGCAAGCTCATTGATCTTTCTGCGGCTGTTGATTAACTGGCTTTCCGCCGGTGTGGCCGGTGCTTTGACTTTAGGCCTGTCCGAAAAAATCCGGCAAAAATTTGCTGTTTATTCCCGGTTGATTCTGTGGCATTTTAAGCGCGACAGCCGATAAAGTTATCACATCATTTCAGAAGCCTCCACTTGACATATAGTTCTATTAATAGTATTGTAATTAACACTAATAAAAGGATTATTGAATATGGCGCAAATAATTACAGCAAATGAATTAAAAACCAAGGGTGTTTCCGTTTTCAATGAAGAGACTGCTGATGGATCTGAAATAATTATAACAGTCAGAGGGAAAAATAAATATATTGTTCTTCCCATCGAGAAATATAATTATTTAAGAGAATGTGAATTAGAAACGGCTTTAATGGAAACCAAAAGAGATATTAAAGAAGGGAAATTTACTAAAGAATCGGTGGAAAAACATATTGAGAGAATAACTCGTGGCTGAAATAATATACACCGACAGTTATATAAAACGAGCTAAAAAATTTATTAAAAAACATCCTGAATTGACATCTCAGTACGAAAAAACACTAAAATTATTAGAACTCAATCCCAATCATCCTTCACTACGACTACATAAATTGCATGGAAAATTATCTGAATTATATTCAGTTTCAATTAATATCTCTTATCGGATTTCCATAGATTTTTTTATTGAAGATAATAAAATAATTCCAGTTGATATTGGAAGCCATGATGAGGTTTATTAATTACTGAACTGATGGAGGAGTCGCATAAGTTTATGGATCATTTATATACTATTTGCAAATGATTTGCCGATCCGGTTTTTATTATCTTTATCCTGCTTTTAGTTTCTCTGATTCTCTGCTTTATCGGCAATAAAAAAAAGAACGGTATTTTGATTTTAGTATTGGCTATTATTCTGCTTTATGGGGCAAGCATTGCACCGGTTGCCAATTATCTGGCCTACTCACTGGAGAAAGACTATTTACGTGCACCATCTCCGGCGGAGAAAAAGCTGGAAGTGATAATTGTTTTAGGAGGAGGGGTTATTGACATTAATACTTTGAATGGTACTTTCCCTTCGGAATCATCGGCGGCAAGGCTGCTTCATGGAGTGGAAATATTGAATAAATATGGGGCGAAGTATTTTATTTGCGCCGGCAAAGGAGCAGGCAGAATATCTGAAGGCGAGGTAATGGCGCGAATGGCGTCAGCACTGGGAGTGCCGAAAGAAAAAATCAGAATAGATGCCAAATCGAACAATACCTGGGAACACGCGGTGGAACTTAACAAGATGTTCGAGAATAAAAATATTTATATCGGAATTGTTACCTCCGGGTATCATATGAAAAGAGCGGAAAAAGAATTTAAAAAATATTTCAGAAATGTTGTGCCGCTGCCGGCCTCTCATTCCTATTCATCGCCGGCAGGGAGAAATCCGGTTCAATACATTCCTCAAGCAGCTGGATTGAGTGCAACAGCAACAATGTTGAGAGAACTGATCGGATCAATCTGGTACGACATAAAAGCTATCTGAAAATTCACGCAAAGTTATTTTATTTTCAAAAAATAATTTTCCAGCGCATCTCTTAGTGGTTGTAAGTGTTTTTTCTTGACTTTACATAATGATTTCATTAGATTTCATAGTGTTCACGGCATGAACAAATGGAGTTTTATGGCCATTCAACGCAAAAATAATTCTGAAACCGAGGAATCCCTGCTAGTTCTTCGGGAAATAAATGCGAATCCAAAACTAACTCAAAGGGAGCTTTCCTCGCGCCTCGGCCTGAGTCTGGGGAAAATCAACTTTCTCATGAAGGCGTTGATTGAAAAGGGATTGATTAAGGCAGAGAACTTTAAAAATTCCAGTAATAAAAGCGCTTATTTGTATTTTCTCACCCCGCTGGGTATCGAGGAAAAAGCAAAAACGACCTACCGGTTCCTGAAGCGGAAGATAGAAGAATACGAAAAACTGGAAATAGAAATCCAGCAATTAAAAAAGGAAGTTGGTTCTTCCGATCTTCCAGGTGAAGGTCGGGATAATTCTTTGTAGAGCAAAATAGAATATTATAACTATTCGTAAAAACATTGATTCATGGTTTGTGGATACATGCCGTTGTAATCCAGAGGGCGGAGCTGTATAAGAATGTTTTCGTTTACGGGAAAAGGGGAGAGCCTATGACTAAGAAGCCAGAGAGCGAAATAATACCGGAAGACGAAGTAGATCTTTACGATTACTGGAAAGTTATTGTTAAAAGAAAAAAGATTTTATTGGGGATTTTTTTCGTTCCGGTAATAATGGCAATTATAATTGCTTCTCTTCTGCCCCGTTATTACAATGGGGAAGGCGAAATATCACAACTGGTAATACCCGCGCCGAATATATTGGCTACATATCGGAGATATTGATGCGGCAAAAAAGGATTAAGATATTTAATAATTATTCAGTTGCAGTTAAAACTGTATTAATATCAAGTTCTCAGAAATCCACAGATAAACTCAGAGTAATGATCGAAGCTAAAAAAGCTGATATTATTCCCCGCGCTTTTGATGATCTATTGGGCTATATTAATAATTTGCCGGAAATCAAAAAAGAGGTTGATAAAATAAATGTAGAAAAAGACAAAAAAACACAGATGCTTATGGAAGAAGCAGATTTCAGGATACAAAAGCTGAAGGAAGCGCAAAAGGCAAATCTTATTTTTTTGCATCAGGTGACAAACAGAATGAAACAACAGAATACTTATTCTTGCTGACTATTAATCCGGCTGATATAATTAAAAAAGATGCTGACATATATTTAGAAATCCGGAAGCTGGAGCAGACGAAGTCAGGTTTGCTGAAGAAAAAAGAATTGAAAACTAATGCCGGCATATCAGGTCCGTACTCGATCAGCAAACAACCTTCGGATTTACGTATAAAACAAATAATAATCATTATTTGCCTTTTCAGCCTTTTTGTCGGGGTATTTGTTATCTTTTTTCTTGAATATGTTGACCGGATGAAAGCGCATGATAATAAATGACTCTCTCGGAGATATAGAAAACCATTGGTTAGTTAATCCGGACAATCGGAGACAATACAAACAAGGAGTAAATCATATTTAATGTCGCAGCTGGATATTGACAGCATTATCAAGGCAATCAAGTCGGTTATTTCCCCGGATCACAAGAGCCCCATTGCCCTGCATGAGCCTTCTTTTCATGGTAACGAATGGGCATATGTCAAAGATTGTCTTGATTCCACCTGGGTTTCCTATGTTGGACAGTATGTGGATAAGTTTGAAGGCATGCTTGCTGAGTTTACGGGTGTGCAGAAAGCGGTGGCGGTTGTCAATGGCACCGCGGCGCTTCATATGGCACTCAAATTGGCAGACGTAACTCCCGGTGATGAAGTTCTTGTCCCGGCCCTAACTTTTGTGGCTACAGCAAACGCAATTTCACATTGCGGCGCCATTCCTCATTTTGCTGATAGTGAAGAAAGAACACTGGGACTTGATCCCTTGAAATTGAAGGATTATTTGAAGGCTGTTGCACAGGTGAATTCCAGCGACTGTATAAATAAATTTTCCGGAAGAAGAATTTCAGCCGTTATTCCGGTTCATGTATTCGGCCATCCTGTTGATCTTGATTCCCTTGCGGAGGTCTGTGAAGAATACAAAATCGTAATGGTGGAAGACGCCGCCGAATCCCTCGGTTCTTATTACAGAGGCCGACACACGGGAAACCATGGTAAGCTTTCGATCTTAAGCTTCAACGGCAACAAAACAATCACGACAGGCGGCGGTGGCGCCATCCTGACCAATAACACCGCCCTGGCAACTTTGGCCAAACACCTGACTTCTACGGCAAAAATTCCTCATAAATGGGAATTTCGGCACGACCATATTGGATTTAATTATCGTCTGCCTAATCTCAATGCTGCTCTTGGATGCGCCCAGATGGAACAGCTTGCCGGCTTTTTAGAACAGAAAAGGAAGCTGTCCGAATCCTACCAAAAGGCTTTTGCGAAAATCAAAGGGATTCGCTTCTTCACGGAACCTCCTTTTGCTAAAAGTAATTACTGGCTCAATGTTATTCTTCTGGATGAAGCTTCATCGGAGAGACGCGATGAACTGCTGGAGAAGACAAACGATCATGGTTTCAAGACACGTCCGGCATGGAATCTCCTGAATACATTGCCGATGTTTCAGAAATGTCCCGCTATGGATCTTTCCTGTGCAGAAAATTTGGTCAAGAGGCTTATTAACATTCCCAGCAGTTCATTTTTAGGTAATAAACATGAATAAAAGGCGAATTTGCATTGTAACAGGCACGCGGGCGGAATATGGACTCCTCCTTTGGCTAATGAAAGAAATAAAAGAAGATCCTGATCTGGAGCTTCAGCTCGTTGCCACAGGGATGCACCTCTCTCCTGAATTCGGCTTGACTTACCGGAAGATTGAGGAAGACGGTTTTCACATTGATGAAAAAGTGGAGACTCTTCTTTCCGGCGATTCACCAGTCGGTATTGCCAAATCCATCGGTTTGGGTGTTATTGGTTTTGCTGATGCTTTAGCCCGTTTGAAGCCGGATATTCTGGTTGTTCTGGGTGATCGATACGAGATTTTCGCCGCTGCCCAGGCTGCTATGGTGGCGAAGATACCGCTTGCGCACATTCATGGCGGTGAAACGACGGAAGGGGCCATCGATGAAGCCATACGTCATGCTATTACCAAGATGTCCCATTTTCATTTTACTTCCGCTGAAACATATCGCCGGCGGGTTGTCCAGCTGGGTGAAAATCCGGAGAGGGTTATGAATTATGGTGCACCAGGTCTGGACAGCCTGAGCAGGCTGGAACTTCTTGATCAGGTATCTTTTGAAAAGGCCATCGGTTTTCAATTAGGGGAATTATCATTCTTAGTTACATATCATCCTGTGACTTTGAGCGATATAACGCCGGAAAAGTCAATTCAGGAATTGTTAAATGCCCTCGATCAATTCCCCGCAGCAACCATAATTTTTACAAAAGCAAATGCCGATACGAACGGGCGTATCATTAATCAGAGCATTGAGCGGTATGTGGAAAAGAATCCATTCCGGGCAAAAGTATTCGCATCGCTGGGGCAACTTTTATATCTCAGTGCCCTAAAGAACTGCGATATCGTCATTGGAAACTCATCCAGCGGGCTGCTGGAAGCGCCTGTCTTCAAAAAACCTACCGTGAATGTAGGAGCACGTCAGCAAGGGCGATTGCGGGCTGATTCGGTTATTGATTGTGCAGAAAATGAACAGGCTATTGTCGCCGCTATCAGAAGGGGATTATCGTCAGAGTTTAGAAGTGTTCTGGACGATGTTGTGTCTCCCTATGGATATGGAGGCTCTTCGTTTAAAATCAAAGAATATTTGAAGAAAGCATCTTTACAGAACATTCTGATGAAAAAATTCTATGATGTGAATTATGATTGCCGGTCCCCAAAATAAAGCAAAGCCAATATTCATTATTGCCGAAGCCGGAGTAAATCATAACGGCAGCATCAAAATTGCTAAAAAACTTATTGATGTTGCCGCACGGGCAAGTGCGGATGCCGTAAAATTCCAGACTTTTCAGGCAGATAAAATTATCAGTAAATATGCCCCCAAAGCTGAATATCAGAAAATGTCCACCGCAGAGACCGAATCCCAGCTGGAAATGGTCAAAAAACTGGAGTTAACTGAAGGCGGGCATCGCCAACTGATAGAATATTGTCAATCACGAAAAATTCAATTTTTATCCACGCCCTTTGATCTGGAAAGTATTAACCTTTTAACCCAAAAATTCGCTTTGCCCAGTTTAAAAATACCTTCCGGCGAGATCACTGACGCCCCCTTCCTGCTTGCTGCGGCGAAGACAGGCAAGAACATTATTCTTTCGACCGGGATGAGCACACTGAAAGAGGTTGCGGATGCCCTTGGTGTACTGGCTTTCGGGTATGCCGGACTCAGCAATAAGCCCGCCATTGCCGCTTTTAAAAAAGCTTATTATTCCGGAAAAGGACAACGATTATTAAAAGAAAAAGTCATCCTTTTGCATTGCACAACGGAATATCCCGCGCCATTTGACGAAGTTAATTTAAAAGCCATGGAAACACTGCGCAAAACCTTCGGTTTGCCGGTTGGTCTTTCTGATCATACACAGGGTATAGCTGTTTCCATAGCGGCGGCGGCACTGGGGGCTGCTGTGATCGAAAAACATTTTACTTTAGATCGCAATCTTCCTGGTCCTGATCATAAGGCTTCTCTGGAGCCTGATGAACTTTACGCAATGATCAGGTCTATCCGTCAGGTGGAAAAAGCAATGGGAAGTTTGCAAAAAAAGCCCACCGTGTCGGAAATCAAGAATCTTTATGTTGCACGCAAAAGCCTGGTGGCGGCCCAGCCGATTCATAAAGGCGATGTTTTCTCTCCGTTAAATTTAGCATTTAAAAGACCCGGCACGGGCATTTCTCCGATGAAGTATTGGGAGTTGCTGGGGAAACGATCAGCTAAAAATTATTATGAGGACGAATTGATCACCAAATGAACCTTCCTGTAATTATTATCGGTGCGGGCGGCCATGCCAGGGTTTTGATTTCTGTATTGAAAGCCAGAAAAATGGATATTCTGGGGATAACGGAGCTGGCGCCGCATAAGGTTGGCGAAGTCATTAGTGGAATTTCCATTTTGGGACAGGATGACATAATCCTTAACTATTTGCCGGATTCCATTTTGCTGGTCAATGGAATCGGGACCATAGAATCAGCAGCGAATCGGGAATCCATCTTTAAAAAATACAAAAATTCAGGTTATACATTTGCAACCGTTATTCATCACTCTGCGGTGATTATGGAAGATGTGAAATTGGGTGAAGGCGTACAAATTATGGCTGGAGCCATTATTCAACCGGGATGCCGGATCGGAGATAATTCCATTATCAATACCGGCGCTATTATTGATCACGATTGCATGATCGGCGATCATGTGCATATTGCTCCGGGGGCTGTTCTTTCGGGAGGAGTGCATATTGGCTCTAAAACACATATCGGCACCGCAGCGACCGTAATTCAGGGGAAGAAGATCGGTGCGGGGGCCATTATCGGCGCCGGCGCTGTTGTCGTTGAAGATATACCTGAAAGCACTAAGGTTGCGGGCGTACCTGCAAGACTTATGGAAAGAAGATAATCACCATGGATGCGGAAAAAATAAGACTATTTCTGGCTGACAAAGAAATAACAATAAAACAGGCGATGCTGCAATTGACACAGCGGGGTATAAAAATACTTTTTATCATCGATCAGAATCAAAAACTTATTGGAACACTTACAGATGGAGATATCAGGCGGGGAATAACATGCGGCATAGATTTAACAGCAAAAATCGCCGAGATCATGAAGGAGAAATTCTTCAGCTTTAATCTGGCTGATGAAAACATTAAGGAAAAAGCCCATGAACTCATGAAGGAACGGCTGATCGAATTCATACCTGTTTTAGATGATTTCGGAAAGATTACCGATATCATATCCTGGTACGAGAGTATTTCTGCTGAGCCAATCAGGATAAAACGGCCATATTATAATAATCCTGTGGTTATAATGGCCGGCGGAAAAGGCACTCGATTGGATCCTTTTACTAAAATTCTTCCCAAGCCTCTTATCCCTCTTGGTGACAAGCCGATCGTTGAAGTGATTATGGACCGCTTTTACGAAAGAGGCTTCAATAAATTCAAGCTGGTGATCAACCATAAGAAAGAAATGATTAAGCTTTATTTCAGCGAGAATAAGCAACCGTATGAATTGGAGTTGATCGAAGAAAGTGAATATTGCGGCACAGTAGGCGGACTGTCTTTGTTGAAAGGAAAAATCAAGGACACGTTTATTTTGACCAATTGTGATACGCTGCTTGACGGTGATTATGGCGAATTTTTAACCTGGCACAAAGAGAATTTCAATACATTAACTATTATCGGTTCGCATAAAGAAGTTGATGTCCCCTACGGCGTGCTTAATATGACAAATGGTTCCCTGTTTGAAATGATCGAAAAACCCAAGTATGATATATTTGTCAATACCGGCTCGTATGTTATGGAGCCGAACGTTCTCGATTGTTTGATTGATAATGAAAGAATGGACATCGACAAATTAATAAAAGCAATTAAGCTGTCTCCTGCAGACAAAGTAGGTGTCTTCCCTTGTTGGGGAAGGTGGTTTGATGTCGGACAGTGGGATGAATATAAGAGAACTTTGAAATATTTGGGAATTGAAGGCTGATTTCATTTATTCTAGTCTGGCCCATGACTGATATGGTAAAAATATATAAATGATTAATGGCAAATCTGTTTTAGCTATCATTCCGGCGCGCGGAGGCTCCAAAGGAGTCCCGCGAAAAAATATAAGGCTTGTTGCGGGAAAGCCTCTGATAGCATGGACAATAGAGGCAGCAAAAAAATCCAAATATCTTGACCGGATAATCCTTTCATCTGAAGATGAAGAGATAATTAAAATCGCGCAGCATTGGAATTGCGAAGTTCCGTTTATCCGTCCCGCTGAGCTGGCGCAGGACCATGTAACGGGCATTGAACCAATCTTGCATGCTATTGAGACAATTCCCGAAAAATATGAGTATATTGTTGTTCTTCAACCCACTTGTCCTTTACGAATTGCAGAAGATATTGACGGCTGCATTGAAAAATGCATAGTCCAAAACGGAACTGTATGTGTTACGGTCACAAAACCTGACAAAAGCCCTTACTGGATGTATTCTCTGGACAGCGAGGGCAAACTAAAACCCATTATGAAACAAAAGAAGACAGTATTGTTAAGGCAACAGCTCGAAGAAGTTTATGCATTGAACGGTGCTGTTTACGCTGCCAATACCGGCTGGTTTTTGGAAAACAAAAAATTTATTTCTGATGAGACAGTTGCTTATCTTATGCCGAAAAATAGATCGCTTGATATAGATACGGAATTTGATCTAGAAATATGTGAGATCCTGCTGATGAAAAGAAAAGAATTAAATAAGCTGGAGCATGATCTTTAACATTTCATTATGGGAATAAACAGAAGAGTTATTGCCAGGCTGGATATTAAAGGGCCGAATTTAGTGAAGGGCATCCATCTCGAGGGATTAAGGGTTCTTGGCAAAGCCAGAACTATTTGCCCGATACTATTACGAAGCAGGCGCGATGAGATGATGTATGTAGATGTTGTCGCCAGCCTTTATAATCGAAACAGCCTACATGACATCGTCACAAGAACGGCAAGAGAGAACTTTATCCCCCTTACCGTTGCGGGGGGAATCAGAACACTCGATGACATCCGCGACGTACTCAGGGCGGGCGCGGATAAAGTTTCCTTGAATACCGCAGCAATTAAAAGACCGGAGATCATCAGAGAGGCGTCCCGAAAATTCGGGTCTTCCACCATTGTTGTAACGATTGAGGCCATTAAACAACCAGACGGTGTTTATCTCGCCTATACGGATAATGGCCGGGAATACACGGGGATCGAGGTATTGCGATGGGCAGCCATGGTGGAGGAACTTGGCGCGGGCGAGATTGTGATTACATCGGTTGATCGGGAAGGAACCGGTCTGGGCTTTGACCTCGAGTTGACAAAGATGGTCGCTGAAGCAGTGACAATCCCAGTCATAGCGCACGGCGGCGCCGGATGCCTTGAAGACATACACTCCGTGATCAATGAGGGTAAGGCGGATGCTGTAGCGATCGCTTCCATGCTTCATTACGAGTTTATCAGCAACAAGGAGATTGCGGGCGACTACAAAAAGGAAGGCAATATTGAATTTTTAAAAAGCGGCCGCAGTTTCTCAAAAATCAATCCGGCAACCCTGCCTGAAATCAAGCAATACCTCTGTAATCAGAATGTTTGTTGCCGTCACCATCTAGCGACAATCCGGCCCGATGCCTGAAAAGAAATTAAGAACCGTTGCCATTGTAGATTACGATGCAGGCAATCTGTTTAGTGTTGAGCATGCCTGTAAAAGCGTTGGAGTAGCCCCCTTCATCATCAGCAGGCCCGAAGATATACGCCAGGCAGATGCATTGATTTTACCGGGTGTCGGCGCCTTCGGTGCCGCGATGAATAATCTTCGTAAGCTGGATTTAGTTCAACCCCTGAAGGAATTTGCCGCAAGCGGCAAGCCTTTCATGGGGATATGTCTCGGAATGCAGTTGCTATTCTCGAGAAGCGAAGAATTCGGAGAACATGAAGGCTTAAATCTTATTGATGGCGATGTTGTAAAATTTCCAGCGGTCAATGGACAGGGACAGAAAAACAAAATTCCCCAGATCGGCTGGAATCAGATCACGTCCCCACGCAAATCCGGGGAGCCCTGGCGAGATACGCCACTGGAACAAATCGCCAATGGCGAATTCATGTATTTCATTCACTCCTTCTATGCAAAACCGCGAAATCCGGAATCCATCCTTGCCGTGACCGAATATGGCGGATCCGCTACTGCTCTGCAGTCATGAAAGAGCAATATTTTTGCAACGCAGTTTCATCCTGAAAAGAGCGCGGCGGAAGGAATAAAAATATACCGATATTGGGCGAAACAAATCAACGGGAATAAAGAGAATTAGAGTTCATATGAAAGAAAAATTGGAAGCGAAATACGGTCTGCCCGAGAAAGTCGTGTTTTGTAAGCGTTGTGTCATGTCGAATCAAAGGCCCGCTTCCGCTGTGGAGTTTAAACATACAATCAACAGCAAAAAAGTCACCCTCAATATAGGTGAAGACGGTGTCTGTGATGCATGCAGGCAGGCCGATGAAAAAGAAAATATTGACTGGGGAAAGAGGGAAGAGGAACTTCTCCGGCTGCTGGATAAGCACCGGCGCAATGATGGCGATTATGATTGCATCGTCCCTGGAAGCGGAGGAAAAGACAGCGCCTTCCAATCCCATGTGCTGAAATATAAATATGGGATGCATCCCCTGACTGTGACCTGGCCGCCGATTCTTTATACCGATTATGGATATCGCAATTTTCGAAGGTGGATCGAAGTGGGCGGTTTTGACAATGTGAGCTTCAACCAAAACGGACGGGTCATGAAATTGTTAACCCGTTTATCGATTGAAAATATCCTGCACCCATTCCAGACATTCATCCTGGGACAAAAAAATTTCGGCCCGAAAATTGCCCTGCACTATAATATCCCGCTTATTTTCTACGGAGAAAATGAAGCCGAATACGGAAATCCGATTGCCGATAATGCCACATCGTTGCGGGACAAATCGTATTACAGCATGAAAAATATCAACGAAATGTATCTCGGAGGGGTCTCTGTAAAAGAATTGATGGACAGGTATCATGTCGATCTGGTTGACTTGATGACCTATCTGCCGGCCCCCTATGAACAGATCGAAAAATCGAGGATTGAGGTGCACTACCTGGGCTATTATCTAAAATGGACGCCGCAGGAAGTGTATTATTATGCGGTGGAAAATACCGGGTTCGAAGCCCGGCCTTTCAGAACACAGGGAACATACAGCAAGTACAACAGCATTGACGATAAGATCGATGATCTCCATTATTATACGACCTTTATAAAATTTGGGCTCGGCCGGGCCACGTATGATGCGTCGCAGGAAATCAGGAACAAACATCTGACCCGGGAAGAAGGTGTCGCCCTGGTGAAACGATTTGATGGAGAATTTCCAGACAAATACTTTGATGAAATCATGGATCACATCGGTATGACGAGAGACAGATTTATGGAACTTTGTGATCAGTTTCGTTCTCCGCACCTATGGGTAAAGGAAGATGGTGAGTGGAAATTAAGACATGCTGTATGGCATGGAGACATATGAACCAACCATTACATACATAAATCATGGACTCCGAATCTTGGGGTGGCAAGGGGTGTAAATCAGACAGGCAATATTACAAAGTAGCTCACTATCCTTGAAAGAAGATGAAGATATTTCCATTAGAAGAAGCCTATATAGATGTGAAAGTTTAGAGATAAGAATGAAGAGGGAATATGAAATACTGTAAAAGATGCGTTATGCCTGATACCCGGCCAGGGATCACCTTCAATGAAGAAGGAATTTGTCAAGCTTGTATTAATTATGAAAGCCGGAAAAGTATTGACTGGTCGCAAAGATATGGTGAATTGGAAAAATTATGCGATAAATACCGTGGTTCTAAAGGTAAGAGTTATGATTGCATTATTGCCGTTAGCGGCGGGAAAGACAGTCATTACCAGACCCACATCATGAAAGAAAAAATGAGGATGACTCCGTTGCTTGTAAGCGTTGAGGATAATTTCCCCATGACCGGAGCCGGACTGCATAACATCAAGAATATTTCGGAAGCTTTTGGTTGCGATATCATCAGCTTAAAACCTAATCTCCGGGCACAAAAAATTATCATGCGGGCAACTTTTGAAAAATACGGAAAGCCCACATGGTTCATAGACAGATTGATCTATACCTATCCTCTTCATATGGGTGTTAAGTTCAACATTCCGCTTATTGTATACGGAGAAAATATAAGTTTTGAATATGGCGGTGAACAAAAAAAGGAAACTTATTCGGCTAAAGATCAGATTAATAACGGTGTGGCATCGGACATGCCTTTAGAAGAATTTTCTTCCCGTGAAATAAACGAGGCGGAATTATGCCTATTGAAGGCGCCTGATCAGGCAGATATCGATAAATTGGATCCGATGTATCTCAGCTATTTTGTCCACTGGAACAGTTACAGAAACTATATTTTTGCGAAAAAAAGAGGGTTTAAAGATCTGACCCATGAATGGAAAAGAACCCATCATATCGAGAGTTTTGACCAGGTGGACAGCCGAGCATACATGGTTCATCCCTGGCTGAAATATCCGAAATTCGGTCATGCGACTGCTACGGATTATTCGGCACGGCTTATCCGCTATGGTTTACTGACAAGAGATGAAGCCATAGAATTAGTGAAAAAACATGATCACGATCTTGATCCGAAATGCGTAGATGATTTTTGTCAATTTCTTGGTTATTCAGCAAAAGAATTTTGGGAGATAGTTGATAAGCATTATAACCGGGAAATATTCAAAAAGAATGAATTCAATGAATGGGTATTGAAAAATCCCGTATGGACTGACCATATTTAGCCGCAGTTCAGCTTGGAACAAGTGATGAAATCAATATTTATTGTTGGTGCAGGTCAACTCGGAAGCCGTCATCTTCAGGCTTTAAAAGCAGTTAAAATTCCGCTTGATATTACGGTGATTGATCCGTCCGCGTTATCCCTAAAAATTGCGCAAGAGCGGTATGAAGGCATCTCGGGCGAAAAAACGCATCGGGTGAGATATCTGTACGAGATTCCCTCTTCGTTTGATGTCGTTGATATAGTTATTGTACCGTCCACCTCGAACGTGCGAAGACAGATAATAGAGGACATTTTGAGTAGAGGGCAAGTACAAAATATGGTTCTCGAAAAGCTGCTGTTCCACCGCAGGGATGATTATTTCAGGGTGCACGGCTTGCTGGAATCAAAAGCGGTAAAAACATGGGTAAACTGTAGCATGCGCACTATGCCATTCTACGCCGGCTTAAAATCACTTTTCCAAGAATCTCAATTCTTTTATACGGTTACGGGAAGCCAGTTCGGACTAATCACAAACGCTATTCACTATATCGATCATATGGCTTATTTATCGGGAGAACTGAATTATCAATTGGATTCCAGCCTGCTTGATTATCCTCCCATTGCCAGTAAGCGGCCGGGATTTCTTGAGCTCAACGGGACACTATCGGTAAAATTTGCAAATGGCTGCACCGGGACATTCACCTGTTTTCGTGAGGGCGCAAGCCCTGTGATGGTTGAAATTCTGTCCCCGGATGTTCTGGTAATATCAAAGGAATGGGAGGGGAAAGCATTTATATCCAAGAAAAGTGAAAACTGGAAGTGGAGTGAAGTAGATTCCCCGATCCCCTACCAAAGCCAAATGACGTCAGATGTTGTAACAAATATTCTGACCAAAGGTACCTGTAGCCTTGTCGAATACGATGATTCCATGAAAACACACCTGACTTTACTGGAAGGACTGCAACATTTTTTAAACGGAAAAAGCGAAAATAAGTACGATCTCTTTCCATTTACCTGAAACTTCTGAATGATTAAAACGAAAAAATGAAATTTCGAGTGTGACGGATATCAATCATATCTGAAGGAGAGTAGAGTGAACAAAATTTTGTTGGTTGGCGCCGGTCCGATGGCAATTGATTATGCAAAAATCCTTAAAGCCCTAAATATTGACGTGATAGTGGTGGGGCGTGGGGAAACTTCTGCCGAACGGTTTGAGGCAGCTTCGGGTATTCCCGTTTATACGGGAGGCATTGAAAGCTGGTTAATGCAGAATAAGGATGTCCCTTGTAAAGCCATTGTCGCAGTAAGTGAGATGGCGTTGGGCAAGGTCACGCTGCTGCTGCTCGAACGCGGAATTAAATCTTTACTGGTTGAAAAACCCGGTGCCGCAAATGCTGCAGAAGTGGGACAGGTTTTGCATAAGGCAATAGAAAAGAGACTCAAGAGTTTATGTTGCGTATAATCGCCGGTTCTATTCCTCAGTCCGGAAGGCTAAAGAAATAATAAAGTCAGACGGCGGAGTCACATCGTTTAATTTCGAATTTACGGAATGGAGCCATGTCGTCAAGGATTTGCCGAAGGAAGAAGGCGTAAAGGAACAGTGGCTTCTTCATAACTCCACGCACGTTATGGATCTCGCGTTTTATCTGGGCGGGCGACCGAAGGAAATCAGCTGTTATACTGCCGGCAGTTTAAATTGGCACCCATCCGGTTCAATATATTCTGGTGCCGGGATCACCGAAAACGGCGCACTTTTTTCTTATCAGGCCAACTGGGAATCGCCGGGAAGATGGGGTGTAGAAGTCCTGACAAAAAAGCATCGTCTGATACTTCGACCGCTGGAGAGATTGCACATCCAAAATATAGGTAGCGTAGCTGTAGAAGAAGTTTCGCTGGAAGATGAATTGGATAAGAAATTTAAGCCGGGTTTGTACCTGCAGGTGCAGGCATTTGTTGAAGGCAAAACATCCAATCTGCCAGACATACAAGGACAGTCCATTAATCTTCATTATTATCAAATGATTGGCGGGAAGAAACCGGAAGCCTGTTAGTTGCAAACAAATACAAGAGATGGCTATTGATAAGTTTGAATTGTTGAAGACGAAAAAGAACAATATTACATCAATTCCATCAGACGATTCCGCACAACCTGACGAAACAATAAAATGTATTGCGTGTGATTGTTCTACCTTTGATCTATTGTATAAAGTAAGAGATACAAATCAGGGTGTCTCCGGTCAATGGAATTTAATGGTGTGCAGGGAATGCGGTCTGGGAGTTATTGACCCCTTCCCTTCTCAAGATCAGGTTGCCTCCTTTTATATCGATGATTTCTATACGGCCGATGGCAAGCGTTTTCAGGGATGGGTAGAAAAACTCCGTGGTATCCTTGCCTGGATGAGAGGAATTGGTTTAAATCGTGTAGCTTCTGCCAAGGGGCGCTTACTTGATTTTGGAGCCGGGGCGGGGCACTTTGCCAGGGCACAGGCAGAACGAGGCTGGGAGGTTTACGCCGTTGATCCTTACAGCACCAAGGCTACTTCACGTGATTTATGTAAGCAGGATGGTGACCAGATCAAATTAAAATTTCCGGATCACTATTTCGATGTGGTTACTTTATGGTATGTGATTGAACACCTGAGAAACCCTGCTGCTGCCATTGCCGAATTTTATCGTGTTTTGAAGCCCGGCGGCATCTTGGTGTTGGCGCAGCAAGATTTTGCCAGTGTCCAGGCACGTCTATTTGGTTCGCGCTGGCTTATTCTTGATCCGCCACGGCATATCTGGCAGTTTAATGAAGATAATTTATTAAAACTTGTTGCTCGTTACAATTTTAAAAAAAGCTCAATTTCGCATTCTTCCATTGAACTCGGGCCATTTACTATTCTCCAGAGCATTTTGAACTACCTGGTTGGCAATGAAAACTATTTGTTCTGTCTTTTGAAAAATGGCGGGTTACAGTCAAAAAGCAAGGTGAAAAAAGATATTCCTCTAGGTCGCGCTATTGCCAGCATAGTCCTCGGAGTCTGTTTATTTCCGGTGTCTATTGTTATTTATTTCTTGTTGCTGCTATTGGGTTCGGGCGATGTCTTTACCTTGTATCTGCGTCGAGAATAAATTAATCATAAGCAAAAAATAAAATGATCGATGCTGTTGTGAAAGATAATCAAAAAACGGGAACGGAAGCTGTCAACAGGCCTGTTGTGATTCTGGTTCCTCCTGTCGTTTGTCATAATCTGGATCCTCATACAGGTATCCCCTTCATGCCCCACATGGCTGCCCATCTGGCCGGGGTTCTTCTAAATGCAGGCCGGGAAATTCAGGTTATTGATTGTTTCGGTATGCAACCCCATGAGCGGCAGGTCATTGGTGAATTTATGCTCATGGGGGTCTCGGAAGAGTGGGTCGCTCATCATCTGTCAGAAAAAGCAAAAGTTTGTCATATTTATTGCCGCACCATTGCTGAATTCATTGCTGTCGAGAGGCTGATTAAAACTATCAAAAAAAACAGGCCAGACCATTAAAATATGTTTATTTGAGAATATCCAGGCAGTTACCTCATATTCCCTGCGTTATGTGGCGGCAGAGTTCATCGGCAAGTGGTGTGGACTGTATCATCATGGGAGAACCGGAAGATAGGGCTGTGGAAATAACTCATCGGCTGGAGAACGGTCTTACTCTTGAAGGTATTGAGGGGATTGCTTATAAGAATAGCCAAGAAATTGTTATCCAACCCGATAAAAAATTACCCCAAAACCTTGATGCTCTGCCAATGCCGGCATGGGAAAAATTCCCGTTGCAGGGATATTGGCGGGCCGGATTTGCGCATGCTCCCTGTGTCAGAGGCGAAAAATTCCTTCCCATCTTAACTTCACGCGGTTGCCCCTATCAGTGCACTTTTTGCATTGCTCCGGAAGTAAACTCGCAATGGAGGGCAAGGTCGGCAGCAAACGTTGTTGATGAAATGGAGTATTTCTGTCGAACTTTGGGCGTTACTGATTTTCATGTTTCTGATTTGAACCCCACAGTCAGCGAAAAAAGAACACAGGAAATATGTCAGGAAATTATCAAACGTCAACTTAAGATTACCTGGAAGCTTGCCCAGGGAACAAAGATTGAAACCATTAAGAACGAAGAAACGCTGGAATTAATGGCAAAGGCTGGCTGTAAATTCGTGTCTTTTTCACCGGAGAGCGGTTCCAGGCGTCTGCTGGAAATTATGAACAAACCATTTGACCATGTTCATGGTTTGCGAATGGCGCGAAAAATGAACGAGCTTGGCATTAGAACTCAGGCGGTCTTTTTAGGCGGTGTGCCGGGCGAAGTTCCGGAAGATCGCGATATGAGTGTTGCTTATGCAAAGAAACTGATTCAAAGCGGCGTGGATGAAATATCGCTAGTCATATTTACTCCGTTACCGGGAGCGCAACTATCCTCAGCGATCAATGATTTCACCCATTATTCACAGTGCACCCCGTCACCATCCTGGAGAAAGGACTATCGTGAACTTACAGCCTACAGATACAGAATGTATCTGATGCTTTTCTTTTGCAAGGTCAGATATTATCCCCAAAAAAGTTTTAGAGAGCTTAGGTCATCTGTTCACCGGCAAGTTTGAGACCAAAATGGAGATGTCTTTATTCAAGCAGTTTAAATTGTATGCTTTGCGTTATTTTCCTTGGATATTCCCTCATTTGGATTCTGATAATTAAATCCCGGCCGTCAGGTAATTCACAATAATTGTATAGAGGCTTTAAATAATGTTTTCTTTACGAACATACATTTCCATCGCCAGACCCACTCATTGGGTGAAACATATATTCATCATTCCTGGTATTGTTGGAGCAGTAATTCTTGTCAGAGATGTTGAAAACGGTTTCTTAACGCGGTGCGTTTTAGGCTTTACCAGTGCGTGTCTTATCGCATCGGCAAACTATGTAATCAATGAATGGCTCGATGCAATGCTTGATCTTCATCATCCGCTTAAATGTCAGCGACCCGGTGCAAAAGGCTTGCTTTCACCGGTGATCTGTTATTCTGGAATATACGATACTGGCAGTGCTTGGTCTTGGTTTGGCGCTGCTTGTCAATAGACTTTTCTTTTTTGCATCTCTGGCATTTATTATTAGTGGTATTGTTTACAATGTGAAGCCAATGCGCACGAAGGATTGGCCGTATCTCGATGTAATGACGGAGGCCATCAATAATCCGATCAGGCTTTTGCTCGGATGGGCAATGGTTTCTGGGGCAACCGTACCGCCGGTAAGTTTTCTGGGGACTTACTGGCTGGGAGGAGCATTCCTGATGGCTGCAAAACGGCTGTCGGAATATCGATTTATCGTTGCTTCGAAAGGACCAGCGGCGCCTGGTTTGTACAGAAGATCTTTTCAACACTACACGGAACTTTCATTACTTGTTTCCTGTTTTGTATATGCGGTAATGGCCAGTTTTTTGCTGTCGGCTTTCCTTGTGAAATACCGGACGGAATTAATCCTGATTTTCCCGTTATTTACACTGCTATTTGCATATTATTTGTATATGGCCATGCAAACGGCATCAGCCGCCCAGAGACCGGAAAAATTGCATCAAGATAAGATTTTAATGTTGGTTCTGCTGCTCTTGATTTCCGGGTTCATAATCCTCTTTTTTATTGATATTCCATTGCTGGAAAAACTGATGACAAGCCGTTTTACCGAAATTCAACTTAAATGACAGGCAATATTAATAACAAAGTGAACTGGAAAGAATGTCAAGGGTGTCATATTTGATGTAGATGGGACATTGTATGATCAGCGTATATTACGGATGATGATGATGATCGAATTGGCTGTATATGCTTTGAAAAATAGAAATGCCGTCAGAGAATTAAAAGTATTGCATCATTTTCGCAGGGTGCGAGAAGAGTTAGCAACGAGTGAGGCGAATAATGTTTTCCCTAAACAATTTGAAAAAGTGGCTGCGGAATTATCCATGAACTTGGATCAGGTTGTCGCGATTGTCGAAAAATGGATTTACACGAAGCCTTTGAAATATATGGAAATCAGCCGTTTTGATATGGTTGGTGTTTTTTTCGACATTTTGCGGGAACGGGGATTAAAAATAGGGGTCTTCTCGGACTACCCTGTAGAGGAAAAACTTATAGCTTTAAAATTGACTGCCGATGCCACATGTTACTCTCTGGAGTCCGGCTTAGGCAAATTGAAACCCCAGACGCTTGGTTTGGAAACAATCATCAACAGACTAGCCCTGAATAAATCGGAGTGTGTTTTTATCGGGGATCGCGACTTGCGCGATGGTATCTGTGCCCGCCGTTTAGGCATTCCGTTCATTCTGCGCCGCGGACGAGATTTCTATAAGAAGATGATCGTGGAGTATAGGAATTCGCAAGTAAAATAAATCTATACATGCTTTTAATCTCTCCCGGGTGAGTTCTCCGCAGCTTGCTGCAGAAAAGTTTTCCAAGCCTGCCGGGGGTTAATGCCATCTATTGGTTGAATTATCTGCATATGACCGGCAACAAATTGAATAAAACTGAAGAAACTAAAAATTTTTATAATGATTTGGCTGAAGGTACTGTATCTCGCAAGTTATGGGGAAAAGAAAGAAGGTTTTCTCCAGAAATAATTGCCGATAAACGATCAGTATTTGACTATTTCACATCAGTGATCAGTCCTCATATACTGACAACAGACAACGTCTTGGATCTTGGATGCGGCCCCGGCGGTTTTCTTGCCATTCTCGCACGTTTATGCGGCAAAGTTACAGGAGCCGATATTACCCCCAACTTTATTAAAGAGTGCGATAAACTTATTCAGGAGAAGCGCTTGTCGAATGCGTCAACTGTTCTGATCAACTCCGGTATATTCCTTTTCCTGATGGTCATTTTAATAAGATTGTCATGGTAGATACAATACATCACCTGGAAAATGCCGGGGAGACAATGGATGAAGTTTACCGAGTTCTAAAAAAAGACGGGCTGCTCCTTATATTTGAACCAAACAAATATAACCCGCTGCTATATTTAATGTGCTGCCTGGACAAAAACGAGCACGGTTTATTGCAGTTGGGGACAATAAATAAATACAGGCAATTAATAGGATCAAGATATGATTTAATTTCGGGAAAATATAACGGCCTGCTGATCGGCCCCAAGGGACGGATAGCATTGTATTTGGCAGATATATGCAGTTCAGCCAGATTAGCACCGCTTATCGGCTGGTTAAGCCCCAAAATATTTATGGTTGCAAGAAAGAAATAAACATCATTTTATGTCTATCGCCACCAAGCATACAAGAAAAAATGAATATCTTTGCCGGTTATGCCAATCAACTAATGTCGAACTGATAAAGGAGACAAACGTTAATTCTGCTCTGGAAAGCGATGATTTCAAAATAACTGACGGCCGGTATGGTCTGATGCTGTCCATATTTGAATGTCAAGAATGCGGCTTTATGCAGTGCCTGGATGTTCCGGATACGACGGACTACTACAGAGGACTCGAAGACACGGAGTATGAAAGCAGTCGTAAAGAACGGATGAATCAACTCAGGATGATTTTAAAAAAAATAATAAAAATTATCGGGGGAAAAACAAAGGGTTTGCGTCTCCTGGACGTGGGTGCCGGCAGCGGCATTCTGTTGGAAGCAGCAGCGGATCTTGGTTTGGATGCAGAAGGTGTTGAGCCTTCCGCGTGGTTACGAAAAGCGGGGCAGGCTCATGGCTGCAAGATCAACGCCGATATTATTCCCCATCCCCAAATAACAGGCCCTTATGATATTATCACTTTGATTGACGTTGTTGAGCACGTTTCGAATCCTTTGGAAATGATAAGCAATGCCAAGCTACTGTTAAAATCAGGCGGAATCATTGTCATTGTCACTCCTGATGTGAAGTCTATTGCCGCACGTCTTATGGGTTGGAAATGGTGGCATTATCGCATTGCCCACGTTGGATATTTTAGCAGAAACCAGCTGGAGTTTATTTTTTCCAAGCTTGGTTTAAAAACAATTTCCGTATCCAGGCCCAGCTGGTCATTTAGTGTTGCTTATATCAGAGTGCGTCTCCTTCGCTATTTACCAGGGTGGTTAGTATTAAAAGAGAGACCATGGATGCAAAACACCATGTTCAATCTTAACCTCGGCGATTCTCTGATGATTATCGCCAAAAAATCCTGATCAGCATCATGCAAATTAAGTCATTGGAACAGATTAACAAGACAGCAAAAATGACTAAGAATGTAACGAGCAAAATTAAGTGTCCGGTAGTTTTTTTGTCCGGACTTTTGTTTTGTGTAGTGTCTGTACTCCTGCCGGAATTGTTGCCGCTGATTAAAGGACAGGAAGGTTTTGTTTGGTCTCCCCTGCACTCACAAAATTATCGCCTGGGAGATTTATATTATTATGCCGCCTGGCTCAAAGAAGTCCTTGACACCGGAATACCGGCTTACAGTCCGAGCGCAGGAGAGCTCTCCGGTCAACCTCTTATTGAAACATGGAGATTTCTCGGATTAGCATTGGCGGCTATTCCAGGTCTTATAATCTCAGACATTAGAGTACTAATTGTTTTTGATTATGGATTGTCTGCGGCTCTATTTTTTTGCATAGCTTATTTCTTTGCGTACACACTTACCCGGAATTATTGGATAGGATTAATTGCGGGGATAGCGGTGCTGTTTTTAACAGATCGCTTATGGGGCCCCATGCTGCCGAATGTTCAACGGGTGATCGATTTGTGGCAAATAGCAGCATCCGCGATCAATTCAGCGACAGATTACCTCAGATACACGCGCAACTTTATAGAATACGACATTTATGGCAGTACGTTCAGATTCATAAATATGTCGCTGTCAGGTCCGATACTTCTTCCTTTTTTATTATATAACAACTCTTGTCTATAAAAATAATGATGTTAAATCATATTTTATATTTCTTGTTATGTCTCCTTTAATGGCTTTTACCTATCCCAGCCACACGATTATAGCCTATGGACTGATAGCGTCTTTTTCCTTAGTTGCCCTGTTCAGGCGCAACTGGAAGGCGGCATTTTCCTTTATTTCGGTTGGGGCGGTTACAGTCATTTTCCTGGTGATCATAGAATATCGAAAGATGCTATCGGAACTCTTGAGTAAAAGCGAATTATGGAACGGTATATTTGCGACTGAAAAGCTTGTCCTGCTGCATAATGAAATCGGCTTTGTTTTGGCCACAGTAATATTAAATAAATATCTGCTGACTTTTTTAATAATGATCTATTTGACGCAAAAAAGACCATTATTAAGGGATATTGTTGTTGCCACAGGCATGATCGCAGTTCCGCTATCCAGCGTCTATGTTTTTAATATGCCCCAGTTATGGACTCGCTTTCTTGTCAGAGGCATAGATCATATCTGGTTTATGCTTATCATCGTAGTGATCGGGAATGCTCTCTATCAGTTTATTGCCAGGCCTGTAACAGGAGATATAAGCAAAAAATCAATAGCAAGTATTCCCCGACGAATATTAGGCGCAGCTGTTTTTGCTTTCTGTCTGGTCATGCTTGCTTCCATCACCTTAGGGTTTTTTAATCTAGCCAGGCACACAAATGCGAATGGCAGCCGCTTCATTCCCCAAGATACTATGAAGGCGTATCGCTGGATCGAGAGCAATCTTCCGCATAAAGCAGAAGTGGCAACATTAGACTGGGAAGATATTACCCTTTTGCCTGTTTTTACGAACGTCAATCTGGTGGTCGGGCACAGTTTAATTGATGGTCGAAGTCCTGGTGATGAACTCAAACGTTTTATTTCAGCCTGGAAATATCTCGGCTACGACAGACCGCAATTAGAAATACTTTTGGATGTTGGTCCTGAAGCATGTCTGCGAATGCGAGAACCAGCCGCTTACACCAACCCTCCCCGTTTACCATTAACTACCAGTTTGATGCTGCACAATTTATGGAAGGGATACTTTACTGGCCTTACATTAAGAAGGTAAACGGCATTCAGATTACCGGAGATAAAATAACCGCTAAGCTAAACCCTGAATTCAAGAATTATGTACTGGAGTTATATGACCTCTCTAAGCCCGATGATTTTATTCATACGTATAAAGTTCAATATATAACAATGAATGCAGGGCAGGTTTCTTTGCTGGGATCTCCTAAAGGGATGCGGCTCCTATATCAGACCAAGACACGTTTAATATATGTTCCAATGCCATCCGCGGGTAAAGTTTAGATGCAAAGACGGCAAAAAAATGATGTTGACACAGTTATATAATCAATAAAATAAACAGAAGAGTGATAAATGAAAAATATTTGGAAAATATTCACAATAATATTCATCTTACTTTTCCTGGGGATTTTTTTCAGAGAGAATTATCATTTAAAAATTTATGATCGGTTGTTTCCTGCACCCATAATAAGGATCTCCAATGTTTATGAGCCTCGTTATCTTGACAGAAAATCATTATTCGAAAGATTGGATTGTAAAGATAAGATTGTATTTATCGGAGATTCGATTACGGACGGTGGTGAATGGAATGAACTGTTGGGGAGAAACGATGTCGTAAACAGAGGTATAATCGGTGATACAACCAACGGTGTATTGAATAGATTGGATCTTTATATCAAGCAGAAACCTAAATGTATTTTTATAATGATAGGAGTAAACGATATTTATCAGGGCACCAGCATGGATATTATCCAGTCAAACTATGCAAAAATAATAAAAATAATATTGGATAACAATATCCAGGTTATTTATTCAGTCGACTCTTTACACAGACATGAGCGATAAAAATGATAAGGTTAAAACATTGAATGACTATTTAATTAAACAATCAAAATTATTGTCAATTCAATACATCGATATCAACAGTAAACTATTATACAAAAATACGCTATCAAATCGCTATTCGAGTGACGGTCAACATTTAAACGGTAACGGATATATTATTTGGAAAGAAACTATTTCACCGTATGTTGATAAAATTCCATACTGAGAGCTTTTATCTAATTGTGTCGAAGATTCCGGCTCATGATCCGCAATTCTGCCATTTGCAGTCATCAGGGATAGTCACGGAAGTCTCAAGTAAATAATGCCTGACGAATTAAGAAGAGAATCATTTGTTCTTGTAAGAGTTTACGGAGATTCGCTCAGCATGCCCCGTGAATTTGAATCCATTCCTTTTTATTGCACTTATCCGGAAATATTCCGGCAGTCATTGGAACCAGTTTACCCGGGGAAACGGATATGTTTATATAATCGATCCAGCGGCGGGGGGATGATTAAAACTTTATGGGCGGATTACCAGGTTGATAGTACTTATTTCAGACCGGACAAAGGGGATATCCTGATTATTCAATGCGGGATTGTCGATTGTGCGCCTCGTCCCGTCCCGAGCTTTCTGGGGAAATTTATCGCTACTATGCCGGAGATAATCCAAGATATCGTGAAAAAATTCTTACATAATTATCGTCCCCACATTCTCCAGTCCGGTTTTTCCTGGAGACACATTATGCCCCGCGAATTCAAATCTACTTTAATTCAATGGCTGACGACGGCAAAGAAAGATTTTAGCCGGGTATATGTTTATAATATTGCCCCGACCAATGCATCAATAGAAGCGCATTCTCCCGGGTTAAGTTCGAGTATTGAGCTCTATAATAAATTAATCTTCAGTTCCATCAAATCGGTTGCGGCGGAGAATGTATATCTGATGGACGTACATAAAGCGATCAGCAGTTCAGTTTCCGGTGTATCAAAATATATCAACGACCGCGACGGTCATCATATTACTATAGAAGGGCATAAACTTTTTGCCCAAATGATAGCTTCTCATGAATCACGTTTTTCCAGGGAACTACAGCGTGTTTAAACGTAAAAGCAGGTTCTATGTATATCAATTGCTTATTCTGAATTGTTCGGCAGATGTAAATACTTGCATAAAAGCTGATTTGGTAAAAAAACATGCTTTGGAAATTAAATTATATATCTAATGAAATCCACCAGCGAAGATTCACTGCAATCAAAAATAACGAAAGACTCAATAGTAATAAATTTAGCCAGTATATGCAGTCAAATATTGGTTTTTGTCCAGACAGTTCTAGTCATGCGCATGCTGAATCCGGAGCTTTACGGTATATGGATTGGATTAAATATCATGCTAGCCTATAGTGGATTTGCTAATTTGGGACTCGAATACGTTCTGGCAATTCGTTATCCCTATTATCAGGGTAAGGAAGACGAGGGAAAGTGTGCCAGTATTGCCGATACCGTATACTTTGTCTGGACTTTAGCAACAGCTCTTTATGTAGTGGGAATACTGATTTATACCTTGACATTTTCTCAGCCGTCCAAAATTATTTTTGGGGGCCTGATCGCCATATCCATACTAATTATTCTTGAACAGCAGACAACATTTTATAACCGCTGGATTACAACGAGTGAAAAAAACTTTTCCTTTCCCAGTTATGTATCCATTTTGCGCAATGCAGCTTCTTTTTTTATCATTGTTCCCCTGGTGTATTTTTTCTCTGTTGAAGGGCTGATGATCGGGTCTGTCTTAGTATCAGCCATGGTGTTATTACTGTGGAACCTGAAAACATCTTTTAAGTTTAACTGGAAACCTTCGCTGACAACCTTAAGGGAAATGATGCTTATTGGGATTCCCGGTTTTCTGGTATCGAGTGTCAGCAGTTTTGTTAAGACCGCAGATCGTTTGTTGATCATAGCTTTTTTGGGAGCGACAAGTTTAGGTTATTACGGCATTGTTGCTATGGGGGGCAGTTTTTTGTATATGATTTTAGCACAGGCCGGCAGCGTTATGGTTCCCCACATGGTAGAACATATGGGGAAAAGCAACGATTCCGCTCAATCCCTGGAAAAATATTTAGTCCGGCCGACATTAATCTTTTCTTATGCGTCATCAATATTTCTTGTAATTTGTTTTTTTGCCATCCCTTTAGCCGTTGAATTAATTATGCCCAAGTTCACACCTGGGTTGAATGCTTTCTATGTCTTTTTGCCCGGATTTTTCTTTTTAAGCATTATTCTGTCTGCAAATAATGTATTATATCTCATATTGATCCCCAGACGCAGGCAAAGATACATTCTTTACTTACAGCTACTGGCTGCAGCAATTCAGATAGGATTAAGTTTATTGTTTCTTTATTTTAATTGGGACATAGTCGGCATTGCTTTGGCGGCAACTCTGGCCAGCGCATTTTGGGGACTGACCATGCTTTTGCTATCAGTAAAGTATGTGCTCCGGGAGAAAAAGACGCGCTTGCTGTTTGTGGGTGATGTGTTTAAGCCGTTTTTATACGTATGCTTATCTTTGTCCTTGATATATTGGCTGCAAAACCAATGGGATTTGTCCAATTCACTGGCAATCGTATCCGTTAAATTGTTTTGCGGTTTCCTTATTGTGATGCCTTTAATATATTACATGAATAAACGGACGGACATTATTGACCTGATTACCCCTGTCATCGCTCGTATGAAAAACAGCTTATGCCGCAGTCTGCCGAACACCTGACAGAAGAACTCTCCATGCAATCACTTTCCGGAACAAAAGCAACTTTTCGATAAGCTGAAGGTTTTATAATGGCCGTCATTGTAGTGGATATCTTATGTTTTCGGTCTTTATTTAAGATTCTCGTTTTAAAAGATAGATACGATACAGTTTATTATTGTTCGCGAAGCAAGTGTATTTCATTGGCATTAAAATTTGCTTCGCGGCTTCGTCATATTCAGTTTAAAGACTTTGCTGAATTTTCATCCAGCCGTCCGTATAAGGATAGACGATCCCGATATGAAGAAATAGAAACCCGTCTGAGCGATTTTTGTGATATTTATCTAAATAATCTTGCCGATGATATTTCCATCAGGGAATACTGTCGGACGAATCAACTCGATTTAAGGCTAACGAAGGAGTACCTGAGGCATAACGCATACTGGCTGCTCTATAGACCGGTAGAGATCATGGTTAAATGCGAATCTCTTCAGCTGAGTGGCCGTTTATGTTTTATTCTAAGGAAATCACCTGTTATTCAGATTCTTGCCCCGATGTTTAAAAGAAGCAATGTTAAAATAATTTTATATCAATATTGGGGATTCAGTTCTTTTTTAAAGGAGCAGGAAGAACTGATATTTGACTTATATATCAAAGAAACATATTTCAACAATCCTCTTTTGCCGGCCCTTAAAACATTAAGGGATGTTTTGTTGTTTGTTGCTAATTCTTTTTGTTCCAGAATGCGGGGAAACATCGCCGCCGGCACGCGGAGGCCGAAGAAGAACAAAGCCGGCATCGGGATAGATAAGTATTTGAATTCGGCTGAAGACGATTGCTTCTGGGTCAGACCGTCGCAGATAGATCCGGGCGAAATGTATTATTTTGAAGAAAGAACACCACCCGTTAAAAATGTTGAATATTTAACTCAAAGTAAAATCAACAGGGTTCATATTGTCAATAACCCTTTAGAGTGGCTGAAAAGTGATTCCGATCCGGCGAGGGGAAACAGGCAATTGCTTGCCGCAGATTGGGGCGATATCAAGAAGTCCGTGGGCTCATATTTATCGCAATGGTTTAAGAGTGTTTCATTATATGACAGTGAATATAACTGGAAACTGCTTATGCTGCTGCAATTGAGAATTTCCTATGAATTGTGGAAAAGCGTGTTTCAGCAACTTGGAATAAAAATGCTAATATCTCTGTCGGAAATTGATCCCCTGAAAACAGCCAAAACAATGGCTGCAAATTATTCTGACGGCGTGGTTGTCAGCGGACATTTGAGCAACAATCAACTGTACTACGTACCTATGGAATGGTTTTGCGACATTGCTCTGATCTGGGGGAAGCACTTTCATTCGCATATTTTCCAACGTTATCCCCTCAGGGCTGTTGTTATAACCGGTTATTATTTCGATTTCATTTTTAAGGAATATCGTGTCCAGGCAAAAAAATTAAGAATGAATCATCCCGGTATGTATATCATAACCTTCATGGACAATGTTTTTTCCCAAGATATTGCATATTCTTCAGAGACAATAAAACAGGTATATAGCATGTTTTTTGATATTATTGATTCACATCCAAATGTTCTATTGTTTATTAAGCCGAAAAGAGAAAAGTACTTCCATAAGACCAGAAAAGTCATCCCTGTTATAGATAAATATATCAGCCGAAAAAAAATATTACTATTTACTGATGATAAACCTGCCTATATTGCCCTGGCTTCAGATCTGGTCATCGGTCTTGGTATCAGTTCGGCGGCAACTGAGAGCCAGTTTGCGCGAGTTCCCTCTTTCCATTTTGATTTGTCATGTACGGAAAATAATCAGTTCGCGAAAAATGGACTTGGTAAAATCGTTTTTCAATCGGTTGAGGAAATGAAGGAAGCCATAGAAAAACAAATTAATTCGGAAACCGCTGCAACATATGAGGAAATAGACTGCTATTATAGAGATCTTGATCCATTTCGTGACGGCCGGGCGGCGGAACGCATCGGTGCTTATTTGAAACGGCTTCTCCATGGATACCAGGCAGGGCTTAGTCGTGAAGCTGCACTGGAAGCATGCGGCAGCCTTTTATTGTAACCAATGGGGTGACGATAAAGTTGTTTCCTTGCCATATTCAAATTAAGATGAAGAATATATGAAGAAAAAAATGCTGATTACAGGCGTCAGTGGCCTGCTGGGTAACAACTTGGCCTACTATTTTAAGGATAAGTTCAATATATTAGGCTCATATTTGTCATATCCCGTTTCTATTAATGGTATTCGAACATGCAAAGTTGACCTTTTATCAGAGATGTCACTTAAAACAGTCGTTAGGGATTTTAATCCCGATATTGTTATCCATTGCGCATCGCTGACCAATGTTGATTACTGTGAAATTAATCATGAAATTACAGACCGTGTGAATGTTATAGGAACAAGGTTTGTTTTCGAAAGCATAAAAGAAAGAGACACTAAACTTATCTATATATCGTCTGACTCTGTTTATGATGGCGCCAAAGGTAATTTCCAAGAAGTCGACCCGGTGAATCCTCAAAATTATTACGGTTGGAGCAAATATCAGGGGGAATTGGAAGTTGCAAGAAAAAGCGGAAATTTGATACTCAGAACAAATATATTTGGCTGGAATATTCAGGGTAAATACAGCATCGGCGAATGGATTATGCATGAATTAATGAACAAAACGCAGATTAATGGATTTAGCGATGCCTTTTTTTCATCTATCTACAATTTTGAGCTGGCCAAAATATTGGATCTTGCGATTGATCAAGATCTGACAGGATTATATAATTGCGGCAGCAGCACATCTTTGTCCAAATACGAGTTTGCCCTGCATATTGCCGACTGCTTCAGCCTGAAGAAAGATCTGATCCAGCCGATTTCGATTGATGATTTTGCTTTTAAGGCAAAGAGGGGGAAAAATTTGACGCTTAATATTCGTAAACTGGAAAATGCATTAAATTACAAATTTCCCACTCTGCCCCAATCCATTGAAGCTTTTTGCAGTGATTATTACAATGGTGTTCACAACAGAATAAGAAAAGAAGCAAATGGTTAAACAGCCTGCTAAATTGTGGTTGCATGTATCCGTTAATAAAGATAAATGTTTAAAATATAAAATAAACGACTGAGCGAAAACTTTATGAAAATTACCGTTTTTGGCGGGGCAGGTTTTTTGGGCTCCCATGTGTGTGACAAACTCTCCGATGCCGGGCATGATGTTTTTATCTATGACATTGTTCCTTCTCCCTGGTTGCGTTCTAATCAATCCATGATTGTCGGCGACATTCTCGATGAAACATCTGTTTATCAGGCAACCGCTGGTGCCGGTGCGGTCTTCAATTTTGCCGGTATTGCCGATATCGGGGAGGCCAATATTCGCCCTGTGGATACCGTTAAACACAACATTCTAACCAACGCGATTGTTCTGGAGGCTTGCCGACTTCATTCGGTCGGACGGTATGTTTTTGCCAGTTCGGTTTATGTTTACAGTAAATCAGGGGGATTTTATCGATGCAGCAAACAGGCCTGTGAGCAGTACATTGAAAACTACCATGAAGCCTATGGTTTAAAATATACCATCCTGCGCTATGGTTCTCTATATGGCCCCCGCGCAGACAGCAAAAACGCGATTTACCGTTTTGTAAAGGAAGCTCTGGAAACCGGCAGCATTACATATTACGGTACACCCGACGCCCTGCGGGAATATATCCACGTCGAAGATGCAGCCCTGTCCAGTGTAGAAATATTAAAGGACGAATATGCTAACCAGAATATTGTTCTAACGGGCAGTCAGCCGATGACGGTAAGGAATGTCTTTAATATGATAGCCGAAATGCTGGGTAAAAAGGTTGAATTTGTGTTTAACAATGATTTCAGCAACACTCACTATATGATAACGCCCTATTCGTTCAGCCCACGGCTGGGCCGAAAGATGATCCCTCCGGTGCAAATTGATCTTGGTCAGGGGGTGCTGCACATTATTGAAGCCATTCATCATGAAATGAACCCTGACATGCAAAATTTCAGCGGTTTGTTAGTGAAAGATCAGCCATGAACCGGATCGCCATTACCACCAGTTCCTTTGCTCAATTCAGTGAGGAACCCTTGATCCTGCTCCGGCAGGCGGGACTTGAATATGTATGCAATCCTTTCGGCCGCAACCTCACGGAAGAGGAAACCATTGATCTGCTCCAGGGGCTGTGTCGGGGTTGCTGCCGGTACAGAACCATTAACAGCAAGGGTTATGGATGAATTGCCCTATCTTAAAGTAATTTCCCGCTGCGGCGCAGGAATGGACAACGTGGATACAACCGCTGCAGCGAAAAAAGGTATTAAAGTATGCAGCACGCCGGATGGACCAACTCTTGCAGTGGCCGAACTGACACTTGCCTTTGCGCTGGATTTGCTGCGCAAAATAACCCAGATGGATCGTGGACTCAGGGAGGGTGCCTGGAAGAAGCAGATGGGCAACACCTTAAAAGACAAAAAGCTGGGCATCATTGGTTTTGGTCGCATTGGCCAGGCTGTGGGAGCTATTTTTACTGCACTTGGAGCAGAGATAGCATTCAACGATCCTGTCGTTGATTCAACTATATACCGGAAGATGTCCATCAGTGAATTGCTGTCGTGGGCGGATATCCTCAGCCTGCATTGTTCCAGGTCCGGTGGTGAATGTTTGCTATTAGCAATTGATCAATTGCGTAAAATGAAACCGGGTAGTTGGATTATCAACGCCGCCCGCGGCGGTCTTGTAGATGAGGGGGCGCTTTACGATCTGCTCAAGTCCGGACATCTTGCCGGTGCGGCCATCGATGTTTTTGAGCGGGAACCATATGATGGTCCGCTCAAGGACCTCGATAATGTCATTCTTACCCCGCACATTGGGTCGTATGCCAGGGAAAGCCGCATCCAGATGGAGATAGACACGATTAAAAACCTTATTAGCTGCTTGAACGAATAGGCATCTTTCTAAAAAATGAAAATTACAATTAAGATTTGGGAAAGGTTTCGCTCCATCGGGCGACGTATATACGGATTAGCGACTCAAACAATTTCTTGCCGGCTGCGGCAGCGATTTTGCTCCCGGGTTTCCTTTAAAAATCGTGGGTGGAGAAAATATAACAATAGGCGAAAAATTCAGTTCCATGGGGCCTGATTATTTGTACGGAGATGAAGGTGAAATAATCATTGGAAACAATGTGCTCATCAATACAAATGTTCAGATCGGAGCTTCTCGAGGCAAAATTCATATCGGAAACCATGTAATTATCGGAGCGAACGCTGTAATCCGGGCAGCTGATCATGGTATAGCCCGCGAAGGACTCATAATGAATCAACCTCATAGAGGGGGAGTTATTACGATTGAAGACGATGTCTGGATTGGATCCAATTGTGTCATCTTAAGAAATGTTCGACTAGGCAGGGGATGTGTTGTCGCAGCAGGTGCCGTTGTAAAAAAAGATGTCGAACCATACGCCATTGTTGCCGGTGTTCCCGCCCGGAAAGTTGCTGAACGTGTCTGAGCGTATTATTTTTTGGGATTTCGACGGTGTCATCAAAGACTCCGTAGATATCAAAACTCATGCTTTTGTTCAGTTGTTTCAGCCTTATGGCACTGACAGTAGCGGAGCGTGTGCTTAAGCACCACGAGGCTAACGGGGGAATGTCCCGCTTTGACAAACTGCCTTTATATTTGCGTTGGGCAGGCGAAGAGCCAACGGAAGAGACGAGTTAAAGAGTTTTGCGAAAAATTCAGCAAAACAGTGTTGCAAAGTGTAATTGATGCTCCGTGGGTTCCCGGTGCAGAGGAGTATATCCGGACGAATCCTCATCTGCAGATATTCGTGCTGGTATCTGCAACCCCCCAGGAGGAAATTGAAAAAATTATACAGGCGCTGGGTTTGGCGGAATCTTTTGCGGCTGTGTTTGGAGCGCCGACGAGCAAGAAGGAGGCAATTCGCCTGACTCTCAGCCGTTACAAAATACCTCCGCACCAGTGTTTGATGATCGGTGATGCCAAAGCCGACTGGGATGCAGCAACGGCCAACGAGGTTCCCTTCTTGCTCAGGCGACATGGCACTAATGGAAAAGTATTCGAAAGCTATACAGGCAATTCAGTGGAGGATTTTACAGCCCTATGAACCGACTGGAAAAAATTCATCTCATTCGTCAATCTCTCCAGGAAGGTAAGCCGTCCGTTGGCAGCTGGATGCAAATTCCCCATTCTTCAGTAGCCGAGATCATGGGGCAGGCCGGGTATGACTGGGTGGCGATAGATTTGGAGCATGGCTCCATAGACGTGCATCAATTGCCTGATTTGTTTCGGGCGCTGGAGTTGGGGGGCACGCTGCCATTGGTGCGGCTTGCACAAGGGAACCCTAAAGACTGCAAACAGGCGCTCGATGCCGGAGCGGGAGGGGTGATTGTTCCCATGGTGGAAAGTGCGGAACAACTCGCGTATATCCGCGATGCCTGTTGCTGGCCTCCGTCAGGCCAGCCGCGGTGTTGGATTTTCCCGGGCGAATATGTTTGGTAAAAAATTTGATATTTATACGGCGGAAGCGCAAGCTCCATTGCTTGTGGCGATGATCGAACACATCCGTGCAGTAGGCCAGTTAGACAAAATACTTCAAGTCCGCGGGCTGGATGCAATTTTAATTGGTCCGTATGATCTTTCTGCATCTCTCGGACTGACAGCGAAATTTGCAGATCCTGAATTTTCAACGACGATGAAACAAATTCTGGATCTTTGTATTCATCACCATGTGCCCTGCGGTGTGCATGTAGTGATGCCGGAACCTGCTGAGTTAAAACAGCGAATCGCTGAAGGTTATCGATTCATTGCCTATTCAATTGATGCGGTATTGCTCCATACTGCGGCAGGTTTGCCATCCCAAAAACTTGGGAGCATAAAATCATAGTTCAACTGGAATAAAAGCCATGACTTATATCCGTTTCGTTGACAAAGTGTATTCGATCGGTATCCTTCAGAAATTTATTTATAAACTTCTGTTGTCAAGAAGAAAAAATCAATTCGATAATGATTATTTGCGCTACATACTTTCCAAATACCACAATATTCACATAGGACCGCATAGCTATGGAGGGTGTTTTGATTATAATAACATTGCGCCCGGCACGAAAATAGGAAAGTTTTGTTCCTTTGCCAGCAATGTTTTTATAGTAACACAAGATCACCTGAAAACAGCCATAACAACACACCCGTTTTTGTTTAAGCCGGATTTTGGTTTGGTTAACGAGGATATTAGAGCGGCTCATCATCTTGAAATCGGCAATGATGTTTGGCTTGGATATCATTCAACTATCTTACCCGGTGTTTCTTATATCGGGGATGGGGCTGTTGTCGCAGCCGGGGCGGTTGTAACAAGGGATGTGCCGCCTTATGCGGTTGTTGCCGGAGTGCCTGCAAAGATAATTAAGTACAGGTTTTCTGATAATATAATTGACGAGTTGCTAAAGATTAAATGGTGGGACTGGCCGGCTGAGAAAATATTTTTAAATTATGACGCATTTTACGATGTCGAAAAATTTGTTGATAAATATAAGCAATCATCAGTTAAATAATCATTAATTAATAAATGAAAAAATACTATTTAAGTGAGATGTTATGGCGCTTCCGGAAAAATGCCCGTTATGCGGGACGGACAGAAGAAAGCAGAATGTAGTAACACCGCACGTTTATGGTGATAAGGACCACAGCCGGGCATTTTACCATTGTCAGGGATGTGATATCCGCTATCAATATCCGGCGCTGTCGCCTGAGGAAGAAGGCCGATTTTACGCCGCTGAATTTGAGGGATTTATGGCCGGGCGCAGTGGTGCTTCGGGAGGATGGCAGAGTGCGGAAAGCCATATCCGTGCAAACGAGGCAACGCGAATTCGCCGCATGCAATATCTGAAACCGCACATATTCCGGGACGCCAGCATTCTTGAAGTTGGCTGTTCTTCGGGATTCATGCTCTTCCCATTAAAAGACAATGGCCATGAGTGTGTTGGTATTGAACCATCAGGTGTATTTGGTGAGTATGTGAAAAAGCGAGGGATAGCTGTTTATTCCTCAATCGAAGATCTGGTAAACAATGAACCGGCCAGGCGGTTTGACATTGTTCAGCACTTTTTTGTGCTCGAGCATATAACTACTCCGCAAGCTTTTCTTGAGTCGCAGTTGGGCTTGCTGAAGGCAGGTGGAAAAATTATCATGGAAATTCCGAATGCTGCCGATCCTTTATATTCGATATATGAAATCCCCGCATTCGAGCGCTTCTATTGGTCTATCGCCCATCCCTGGTATTTCAGTGAGGGGTCATTACGATATCTTTTAGACCGATTGGGGCAGCCGTATGAGATTTTACTTGATCAGCGCTACGATCTCTCCAACCATATTGTTTGGGCGCGCGACGGCAAGCCGGGGGGCATGGGCCGTTTTACCGCACAGTTGGGAAGCGAAATGGAGGAGATTTATAAGAAGGCTTTGATCCAAAGCAGGCGCTGTGACACATTAATTGCTATCATTACTAAGAACGGAGGTATTAAACAGTGAATAGGATATTGATTACAGGAGTGGCCGGATTTATAGGTTCTCATATTGCAAAACGCTTTTTGGCCGAGGGGTATCAGGTAATCGGAGTTGATGATTTGTCGGGCGGGAAATTGGAAAATGTGCCCACCGGGGTTGAATTCATCAAAGGAGATCTGTCTCTCGCAGAGACAATGGAGAGGCTTCCGGCGGGATGCGAAAAAATACTCCATCTGGCAGGTCAATCTTCAGGTGAAATCAGCTTTGATGATCCAATTGCCGACCTGCAAAAAAATACAATATCAACACTCAATCTTATCCGTTTCGGAATAAGAAATAAGATTGAGCGGATTGTTTACGCAAGCTCAATGTCGGTTTACGGTTCGGTTCCGGATGAGCCAATAAGTGAACGTTATGATCCACGCCCTCTGTCCTGTTATGGGGTAGGGAAACTAGCTTCCGAAGGTTATTTGAGGGTTTATAAAGACCAATTACCTTTCGTAGCCATGCGCATGTTTAATGTATATGGTCCCGGACAGGATTTGAGCAATCTTCGTCAGGGAATGGCCAGCATTTATCTGGCGCAGGCGCTCAATAATAAGCGCATCGAGGTTAAAGGCAGCACTAACCGTTTCAGGGACTTCATCTATATCGATGACGTTGTTGAAGCCTGGTGGCGGGCAGCATCTTATCCTTCTGCCCGCAATCAGGTTTTGAATATAGGGACAGGATTGAAAACTACAGTTGGCGAGTTGCTGGAAAAGATCTGTATAAATGTTCCCGGCTCCGAGTTTTTTGTTCAAGGGTCGACGCCTGGCGACCAAACCGGTATTTTTGCAGATGCTGGGCTGTTGGAGAAGATTCTTGATATTAACAAGTTCACGAAATTAGATACAGGTCTGCCGCTTTTTGTAACCTGGGCGCGTGAAGACATGAAAAGTCTGAAACTTGGAGGGTCAACTAAATCATGAAAATTTTAGCCCTTATTCCAGCCCGCATGGGTAGCGGTCGCTTTCCGGGAAAACCCATGGCCTCAATACTAGGCAAACCGATGATCGGCCATGTCTACGAACGAGTTACAAAGTCTCCACTGCTGAACCTGACGGCAGTGGCAACATGCGATAGAGAAATATTCGACTACATCATGTCTATTGGCGGTACGGCAGTAATGACCGGCGATCATCATGAAAGGGCTTCGGATCGCTGCGCCGAAGCTCTGGTCAAACTTGAAGAGGCGAACAATACGCGCTACGATATTGTGGTGATGGTCCAGGGTGATGAACCCATGACTCATCCGGATATGATTGACGAGGCCGTACAGCCATTACTGGCAGATCCGGAAATTAATGTAGTCAACCTGCTGGGCCAGATCAAGGATAATAAAGAGTTTGAAGACCGCAACTGCATCAAAGTAGTGTGCGATCTCCAACTCAACGCGCTGTATTTCTCCCGCGAGCCGATTCCCACCCGCTGCAAAGTAGCCGACATTCCGATGGGCAAACAGGTGTGCATTATTCCTTTCCGCCGCGATTTCCTGCTGGAATATACGCGCATGAAACCGACACCCCTGGAAGTGGCGGAATCAGTAGATATGATGAGGATTCTCGAGCACGGACTCAAAGTGCGGATGGCGCCTACTCGCCATAACACGCAGGCTGTCGATACTGTTGATGACCTCAAAAGAGTTGAGCGGCTGATGCAGGACCTTTGATGTTCAAGGTTCCCTTGGAAAACCAGTCGGACAAGATGAAAAATCTGCTTATCTGGGATGCGGAAGGATCTCCTGCGGCAGGAGACTGGACTGCGCTGCTATGGAGAGGCTTTGCAGCGAATGACAGTCCCGATTTAATCTCGATGCCTAAATTGGTGGAGGAGCAGGCCGATGTTCTCAGAGCCCGCTATCTTGCCTGGATCTATGAACTGGGAGATACTCGCGTCAATGGCAAGAGATTGGTTGATCATTTGGAGTTGCGTCCCGGTTTTAGTTATTGGTGGCTGACGTCGCTGGCACAAAAGTTCAATATTTCAGGAACATCTCAGATTGACAATGCCATTAAAGCTCTTGCTCTCGAACTTTTGGTTTCGGAGCGAAAGATATTATCAATTGTGCTGGTTTCCAGCAATCATCAACTTGCTTCCACTGTAAAGAGTTTCTGCCGGAAATTAGAATTGCAGTTCCAATGGAAGTTTGTAGAACCGAATGAAAAACCAAAGTCGATGGTCAGGTTGATGTATGATGCCCTGCCGGGACCGGCCCGGTCGTTGATATCCTTATTTCTGTACATGTTTAAAAGTTTCCCGCTGATTTTCCATAAGCAGGCAGAAACGCCTTTCAGTGGCGAGATCACGTTCATCGACGTTCTGGTGCACCTGGATAAAAAGACATTCACAACAGGAAATTTTATTTCTAACTACTGGACTGCCTTGGTCGATAAATTATCGCGGTCGAATGTAAAAACAAATTGGCTGCATAATTATTCTCAACAGGATGAAATTCCCTCCCTGGTTAAGGCTCAGGAGTTAACAGAGCGTTTCAGCAGCTGTTCTTCCGGAATGCAGGCGCATGAGTTGATCGAGGGAAACCTTACATCTTCCGTCTTTCTGAGGGCACTGGGTGATTATTTGCGAATATGCCGGGCGAGCTTCCGCTTTTCAAAAGTCCGCCGTTACTTCGTTCCCGCTGCTTCAAAGCTTGATTTCTGGCCATTATTTAAATCTGAATGGATTGCCTCTTTAAGAGGTCAGGAAGCAATGATCAATTGTTTACGCATTTCTCTGTATGAGAAAACATTCAGCGGCCTTTCTTATCAGCGGCTGGGAGTATATATACAGGAAAACCAGCCCTGGGAAATGGTGCTGCTTCATACCTGGAAAGCCGCCGGTCACGGGAAGATAATTGGAACACCTCATACCACTGTACGCTATTGGGATCTGCGTTATTTTTATGATCCAAGAACTTATAAGACCTCCGGCGATAATATCCTGCCGACACCTGATCTGGTCGCAGTTAATGGCACTGCAGCTAAAAATGCCTATCTTCATGGGGGCTACCCTGAGGCTAAACTTGTTGAAGTCGAAGCTCTGCGATTTCTGCACCTTGTAAAAAATTACCGGGAAGATGCCGTCCTAAAATCGCGGGGAAATAAATTGAATGTTCTTGTATGCGGAGATTTTCTGGCGACTACCAATCAGAAGATATTGTCCTGGTTATCATTTGCCGCGAAGTATTTACCGCCGGAAACATCTTATGTTCTTAAACCTCATCCTGCTTATCCGGTTGATTTGAACGACTACCGCGATTTCCCGCTTGCCAAAACCAACGCCCCACTGTCCGAACTGCTTGCGGAATGCGACGTGGTCTTCACCAGCAACATAACGTCCGCGGCGGTTGACGCATACTGCGCGGGAGTTCCCGTAGTGCAAATGCTGGATGGAAGCGCCTTCAATCTGAGCCCTCTCCGCGGGGAGAGAGGCGTCGTTTATGTTGCTGATCCGATGGCTTTGGCCGAGGCATTGCTTAATGCCCGACAGTGCAATCGCATGGCGGCGGAACAATACTTCTATCTTGACGAGGAGTTGCCGCGCTGGAGACAGTTACTCGGTATAGGCGTGGGCAGCGCTCAGTATTCTGCGGCGATATGAATGAACCTACAAAACGAATTCCGCTTTTATCCTCACCCCGAACAACTTGCTTCCGCATTGGCGGATGAACTGGCGCGGCTTATTCTTATGGTAGTGCGCGCGCGGGCTGTTTGCCATATAGTATTTCCCGGCGGCCGTTCCCCATACAGAGTCTTGGTAAAGCTGCGGGAAATTGATCTGCCCTGGAAATCACTGCATTTGTATCCCAGCGACGAGCGCTGCGTTCCCCCGGGCGATGAAGCACGTAATGATCGACTGATTGATGAGTTGCTCCTTGGCCAGGTATCACTGCCGGCGGAAAACATTCACCGCATTCCCGCTGAATTGGGTCCGGAGGAAGGGGCTTTCCGTTACAGCCA
The DNA here is from genome assembly GCA_963845095.1 of uncultured delta proteobacterium. Taxonomy (GTDB): domain Bacteria; phylum Desulfobacterota; class Syntrophia; order Syntrophales; family Smithellaceae; genus MVRV01. The sequence goes on along the minus strand of CAWJQM010000012.1, from coordinate 55,804 downwards.
GCTGCTCAAACAGACAGCACGGTTTGATATTGCGCTGCTCGGTCTGGGACCGGATGGCCATATTGCCAGTCTGTTTCCGAATCATCCGGCTATCAATGACAGCAGGGAAGCAGTGCCGGTTCTTAACGCCCCTAAACCGCCCTCGTCCAGAATCAGTATAGGTATGCAGCGTTTAAAGCAGTCGCTTAATCGACTGGTTGTCGTGCTTGGTGAAGATAAACTCCACCTTTTTAATTCCTTGGATTCTCTCCGCGGAACTCCGGCAGCTCTGCTTCAACCAAATGTTTTTTATATACACAAAGCAGGCAGTAAATAGATATACGCTGCAGTTATATCGGGTGGATCACTCAAAAAAATTAACTTATTGCCAGGCGAGACTTTACTGATGTCAGAGACACCAATTCATCAAATCTACCCGATGACAGTAGTCATGGCGACACTCGGCGGCGCATCTCTTGCCGGTACAATCGAACAACTCAATAGTGGTTCTGTTCTGCCGGCGGAAATTCTGGTCTGCATCCCGGAACAGGAAGCAGCTCGCACAGCTCATTTGCTGTTTCCCAATGTTAAAGTTATAGTCACTGATTGCAGGGGACAAGTCGCGCAAAGGGCCGTCGGATTTCAGAATGCATCACACGATATTGTCATGCAACTGGACGATGATATTAAGGTCGATAAGAACTGCCTGGAATATTTGCTGCAGACATTAATTAAATATGGCCCGCATGTGGCTGTTGCCCCGGTGTTGATTGAAAATGCGTCGGGAAAAACAGCTAAAATGAACCCCAAAATACTCAAATTATATTATTTCTTGATGAACGGCAGCGAGGGCTACAAAATGGGTGCCGTCAGCAGGGCAGGAGCGGAATTTGGTTATGATGCATCCGTGATGGGGCAAGGTGAGCACGATGTAGAGTGGGTACCCGGAGGCTGTTTAATTCACTTTCGGGAAAATCTGATCAAAGAGAATTATTTCCCCTTTAAGGGAAAAGCTTATTGTGAAGATTTGCTGCATTCATATTACCTGAAAAAAAACGGCGTAAGACTTAAGATTAATATGAAAGCCCGTTGTTTCCTGGAGGATACACCATCTGCCGGTTATGGATTTAAAGAATTCATCAATATCATTACGGCCGATTATCAGGCAAGAAAATATTATGTTCAGCTGAGTTCAAAAAGCTACTCCAGAATGCATTTATATTACATGGCTTTGATGTTCAATTACCTGATAAAAAAAATGCTGACAAAGAATGGCCGGTAAACTGATTGCTATGGCGGATGCTCAAAGTAAAGGTATCTATAGAGTTCTGCAAAGCTTCAGCCTGCCTGGTTACCGGCGGATGTGGAATATTCCTCTGATCAGCAAGGTGTATGTATGGTCTGTGGTTTTTGAACCGCTGCTTTTTTTTAACATATGGGATGAGTGGACGACTGGTATCGGCGGCAATATCAGCAGGCTTCTTCAGGCTGTGGTCATAATTGCCCTGATATTAAAATATGCTATGAGACCATCCCATGGTTTTCGGATAATTAATTTTGCGAATCCAATATACAGGAACTACGGCATTTATCTTGGCGTTGCGATATTTGCCGGATTGCTCAGCGCTTTATTCGGTAATTATAATATGGAGATGACATTTTCTTCTTCCAGGCAGTCATTTTTTGCCAATCTGCTCAACTCGCCTGCTGTTCGCCCGCAGTTTGAATATATTATCGCCATCTATTACTTTATTTATTTTGCAGTTTTGCCCCGTTACATACTTAAAACTGAAGATGCCCTTGATTATTACTTTTTAATTTTTAAAACAATGTTCATCCTGTCCCTGGTTATCGGCGTGCTTAGTCTTCCGCTCGATTATTTTGGTATCCGGCTAGTGCCCTGCCACATATCTAACTGGTCTCACTGGGCTGGCGCCCGATTCCACGGACTTGCCGGTGAACCGCGTCATGCGTTTATTTATCTGTTTTTAGGGCTGGCGGTATTCAAGCTTGAATCCTATGTAAAGAATCAGCCGCTCAGTAAAATATGGATTATTGCAATTATCGCCGCCGCAATTTTGACTCAAAGTGCCTCCGGGCTTGTTGGTATTGCCGTTTTTCTGGTACTGTTAAGTCTGGATAGTTTAACTTATCCGCTGCACAGCGGGCGGGTATTTTTAGGTTTGTCATTAATAATACTGGCACCATTGTTGATATATGTTTTGATAAACAGCAGTTCGCACCTTTCCCATTATCTTGCCAGTACATCCGGTTTATGGGATATCCTGGAATCCGGGAGCGAATTGCCATATTTAATGAGAATCCAGGGGCCGGACATATATCCGCTTTATGATCTCATCGTGAAAGCCAGGGAAATGGATATTCTGCCCATTATTATCGGATCAGGTTTAGGATCTGCATCAGTGATTAATAACCACTATACACCCTTGGCGTCAGGACAGATGATTAATCCGAATTCGCAGCTTGTACGTTCCCTTTTCGAAAGTGGTATTGTTGGCACATTATTTTTCATTTTAAGTTTCATCAGTCCCGTAAAGCAGCTAACCAGGCACATTGCGATAAAAGACAGGTTTACGTTTATTATGCTAACCTGGCTCCTGATTGGTTGCTTTATGGGTATCAGAAGTGCGGCGCCATTTATTTACCTGGGAATATTTCTGGCGCTATTTTCTCCTCATTACAGAATTAGTAAAGAAACAAGTCGGCTAAAATTTACTGCCGCGCAACATTGAAAATGCACCTGCAATATTAAATAAAAACAACCGCTTCATAAATCATCAACCGATACCTTAATGACTGAAGAGAATAATTCAATAGTTGATTGCAGCGAGCAGCGAACTCTTTGTTCCATTAGTTCCTATGCTAAGCCCGTCATACTTATTTTTATCGGCAATTACCTGCCCGGGTATAAAGCCGGTGGTATTTTGCGCGTCATCGTTAACACGGTTGATCACTTATGCGGGGAATTTGATTTCAGGATAGCAACAAGGGATCGGGATTTAGGAGACGATAAGCCTTATCCGAATATAAAGATCAATCAATGGCAAAGGGTTGGCAATGCCGAGGTTTATTATCTGCCCCCGCAGTCATGCACAACAAAAGGTATAATGAATTTAATCATGCATACGCCCCATCAGGTATTGTACTTAAATAGCTTTTTTGATTCCCTTACGATAAAGGCCTTATTGAACAGAAAACTGCGAGGTTTAAATTCCAAACTGGTGATTGTTGCACCGTGGGGTGAGTTTGGCTGGGCTTCATTAAAGCAAAAATACTTTAAAAAATTTATCTTCATTCAGGCAGCAAGGCTTTTCGGACTTTACGATAATGTTACCTGGCGTGCATCCAGTGAGTTTGAGATGGCCGATATAATCAAGGTGATGAAAATAAAACCTGATGCAATTCATATCACGGGCGATTTGCCTATTAAAAATATTCCGGATAAATTTATTGACGAAAATATTCAGCCTTACACCAATAATTCCGGATTAAGAATAGTTTTTTTATCTCGCATTTCACGCGAGAAAAATTTGGATTATGCCTTAAAAGTTTTACAAAAAGTTAACAGCAAAGTATATTTCGATATATATGGCCCTGCAGAAAACGAGACGTATTGGAAAGAATGCCAGTCTTTAATGAGCCAGTTGCCCGCTAACGTGACTGCTAATTATTTAGGTCGGGTCAGCGCGAATAAGGTGTTACAGATATTCAGTTGTTATGATCTGTTTCTCTTTCCCACAGGAGGCGAGGCTTATGGCCATGTAATTGCAGAATGCCTGACTTCAGGGACACCGGTGCTCATCAGCACGGAAACACCATGGCGCAATCTGCAGGATGATGGTCTGGGGTGGGATGTGAATTTAGCGCAAATGGATTCTTTTGTTGAAATAATTGAAAACATGGCCCTATTGAGCGATGAAGAGCGGTTCAAAAAGCGGGCTGCAATAAAAGCTAAGATTATGAACCGCTTGTTAGATCCCGCCGTACTGGAGACAAACCGCCAGCTGTTTAGAAAGCACTGATACAATGCAAACGTTGGCAATTACGGGAGCAACTGGATTTTTGGGACGCCATCTGGTTGCCGAATGCATCTTGCAGGGACGTTTTAAATTAAGACTATTAACTCGCCAGTGCAATGCCTTAGAGCATCTATCAAGTGACAAGATAACAATATGTGAAGGTGACTTGATGAAGCCGGAATCAATCAACGCTTTCCTGCAGCCGGACAGCACGTTGATTCACCTGGCGTATATGAATAATTCTCATGATCAGAATATTGCAGCAGCCGCTAATCTGATCAAAGCTGTCAAGCAAACACAAGTGAAGCGTGTTATTCACTGCAGCACAGCTGTGGTTGTCGGATTTTCGGCAAAAGACGTTGTCACCGAAGAAACAATACCTGCACCCGAAAGCGAATATGAACAGACCAAGTATCAAATTGAGAAATTATTTCTCTCTGAATTACCACCGGTTGCTGAGCTTGTGATTCTAAGACCTACTGAAATCATAGGTCCCGGCGGTCAGGGGCTGCAAAAGATGATTAAAAGGCTGCGCTCCGGGAAAAAATATACAAATTATCTGTATCACTGTTTGCTTAAATCCAGGCGGTTCAACTATGTAAGTGTCCATAATGTTATTGCTGCATTGCTTACATTGACGGATACACAAATTATTCAGAAAGGCGAAATTTATAATATTTCTGACGATGATGATGACGACAATAATTATGCGGCCGTGGAAAGAATCATTAATGAAAATACTAATAATAAACGAGCATATTATTTTGATGTTGGAATACCGAAATCTTTACTTATTTTCTTATTCCGTTTTATGCCCGGTTTATCCTCTCCTGATCGCGTCTACCAGCAGACTAAGATAGCGGCTTTAGGTTACAAAAAAGTAATGACATTAAATTCGGCTATAACAGAGATATTATCAAAAGAAGGAAAATAAAATTATGAATCAAGTAAAATATCAGATGTGTTCCAATTGTATAATGGACACCACTGATCCCGATATTACGTTTGATGAACGCGGCTGGTGCGATTATTGCCGCAATTATTATGAAAATATTCTGCCCAACTGGCACACAGATGAACGCGGTGCGAAGTATCTTGACTCTGTCGTCAGGAAAATTAAGGAAGATAGTCGGGGTCTTCCCCATGATTGTCTGATTGGTATCAGCGGTGGGGTAGACAGCTCCTATGTAGCCTATCTGGCAAAAGAAAAATTGGGACTCAATCCGCTTCTATTCCACGTTGACGGTGGCTGGAATTCAGAAGTTTCTGCAAATAATATTCACCGGCTTGTGGACGGGCTGGGGCTGGAACTTTACACCGAAGTCATCGATTGGACGGAGATGAGAGATTTACAGCTGTCGTTTTTCAAGGCGCAGGTAGCCAATGTTGATACACCGCAGGATTTATGTTTTTTCTCCGCTCTTTATAACTTTGCCGTTAAACATAAATATAAATATGTTCTCACGGGTGGAAACTTTTCCACGGAATGTGTCCGGGAGCCTCTCGAATGGGGCGCATATTATCAAACGGATATGAGATTTGTGAAAGACATCCACCGCCGCTTCGGAACTGTTCCTTTAAATACTTTTCCTGCTACAGATATTTTAATATATAAATTATATTACAGATACATCAAAGGCCTGCAAATAATAAGGCCATTGGATTATGTTCCCTATATCAAGGAAGACGCCATTCGTCTGCTGACGGAGCGTTTTGGCTGGCAAAAATATGCCCAGAAGCATCATGAATCCCGTTTCACAAGATTTGTGGAATGCTACTGGCTGCCGCAGAAATTCGGCTTTGAAAGACGTAAAGCCCATCTCTCCAGTTTAGTGCTGACCGGGCAGATGACCCGTGAAGAAGCATTGGCACGGATAGCTAAACCGGAAATAAGCGATCAGGAAATGAGGGATGATTTTGAATATGTAGCAAAAAAACTGGACTTGACCAAAGATCAATTGCAGGATCTGTTTAACGGAGAAAACAAGTCTTTCCGGAATTATAAAAATAAGCTGTTTCTACTGAATCTGGGCACAACCGTCATGCGGCTGCTGGGCGTGGAAAAAAGAGTTATCCGATGATCGGCATCATCAACTACGGTCTGGGAAATATCAAAGCGTTTGCCAATATTTATAACAGGTTAGGCATTCCTTTTCGCATTATTAATGCGCCCGATGATCTCGCAATATGTTGCAAAAATAATTCTACCCGGTGTCGGAGCCTTTGATCACGCAATTCAGTTGCTGGGAAAGTCAGGTCTGCGGCAGTCCCTTGATGAAATTGCTCTGGGGAGGGGCTTGCCCGTGCTGGGCGTCTGTGTAGGTATGCAGATGATGGCTCACTCCAGCCAAGAAGGTGAACTGCCCGGGTTGGGGTGGATTGCCGGTGTGGTGAAAAAGTTTGACTCATCAAAATTAACTTCTGCCACGCATCTTCCTCACATGGGCTGGAACAATGTTCAGCCGGTTCTAAAGAACGGTTTACTGAAAAATATGGGATCGGAAAGCCGTTTTTATTTTTTACACTCTTATTATTTTCATTGCCAGAGAAATGAGGATGCTCTAGCCATAACTGATTACGGTGGTCCATTTGCTTCAGCAATTGCTTCCGGGAATATTTTTGGCGTTCAGTTTCATCCGGAAAAGAGCCATCAATGGGGCATACAACTTCTGAAGAATTTTGCAGAAATGTAAATATTTTATGTTGCTTCCAAGAATTATTCCCTGTCTGTTATGAAAAATAAAGGGCTCGTCAAGACCGTCAATTTCAAGAATGCCAAGTATCTCGGCGATCCCATTAACGCCGTACGGATTTTCAACGAAAAGGAAGTTGACGAGCTGATGGTGCTGGATATTGATGCCGCCTGCAACAGTGCCGAGCCGGACTTTAAGATGATTGAAAATCTGGCGGCTGAATGCCGCATGCCGTTTTGTTATGGCGGAGGGATAAAGACGGCCGGCCAGGCGGTGAAAATCATCAGCCTGGGCGTGGAAAAAGTGGCGTTAAGTTCTGCCGCAGTAGATAATCCTAAGCTGGTTTCTGAAATAGCCGGCGAGGTCGGCAGCCAGAGCGTGGTTGCAGTAATTGATGTCAAGAAAAAGATACTGGGAGGGAATTATGAAGTCCGCACGCATAACGGGAAAAAGAGCGCCGGGAAATGCCCGCTGGACTTCGCACGGCAGCTGGAAAGTCTCGGTGTCGGCGAAATAGTAGTCAATTCTATTGATCAGGACGGAACTATGAATGGCTACGATTTAAAACTGATTGATAAAATCAGGCGATTAATTACAGTTCCGATGACTGTTTTGGGCGGTGCCGGATCGCTTGACGACATTGGAAAGCTGATCAGAAAGTATGGTATAATTGGCGCCGCGGCCGGCAGTCTTTTTGTTTTTAAAGGCATTTACAGGGCTGTACTCATAAATTATCCCAATAGTGCGGAAAAAGAAGCGCTCCTTGAAAAATATTATAATCTATCTCAACATTGAGGTTTAATCATGTTTAAAGACAAAATTATCTTAATTACCGGCGGCACTGGTTCCTTCGGCAATGCAGTTTTACAGCGTTTTCTGGATACGGACATCAGGGAAATCCGGATTTTTTCGCGTGATGAAAAAAAGCAGGATGAGATGCGCAGCGCCTTGCGCAATTCCAAGGTTAAATTTTATCTGGGTAATGTTCGGGATTATGACAGTATTCTGTCAGCGATGAAAAATGTTGATCTTGTTTTTCATGCTGCGGCACTCAAACAGGTGCCCTCCTGTGAATTTTTCCCGCTGGAGGCGATCCGGACAAATGCAATTGGTGCGGATAATGTCATGAAGGCCGCCCTGGTCTGCAATGTCCGGCATATGATTGTACTCAGTACAGACAAAGCGGTCTATCCCATCAATGCGATGGGGATGTCCAAGGCGCTGATGGAAAAGCTGATGATAGCGAAGGCTCGTTCCTACCGGGATGCGGAGACGATATTTTGCGGTACCCGCTATGGCAATGTCATGTGCTCGCGTGGTTCCGTTATCCCCCTCTTTATCAGCCAGATTCTGGCCGGAGAACCGGTGACTGTTACAGACCCGAATATGACGCGTTTTATGATGTCTATTGATGATGCGGTGGATCTGGTGGTCTATGCTTTTAAAAACGGAAATCCCGGTGATATTTTTGTGCAAAAAGCACCGGCGGTGACAATTGAAACGCTTGCCCGTGCTTTAAAAAAGCTGTTTAAAGGGGAAAATGAAATCCGTATTATCGGCACCCGGCATGGCGAAAAACTTTATGAGACACTGCTGACGCGCGAAGAGATGGCGCGGGCGGAAGATAGGAGCGGTTATTACCGGATTCCCGCTGACGTAAGAGATCTCAACTATTCATTATATTTTACGGAAGGCGAAACCAGGGTTTCCGGTCAGGAAGATTATACCTCGCATAATACTCAACGCCTTGATGAGAGAGGCCTGATGGAATTGCTGTTGAAAAATGATTTTGTGCAGAACGCTCTGGAAACCAGAAAAGTAATTTTATAAAACTGAAAAAATATGAGTCGACAAGATAAAATATTGATCCTTGGCGCGACCGGCATGCTGGGACAGGCCTTGTTTCGGTCGTTTTCTCAAAATGATAAGCTGGATGTTTATGCCACGGCAAGAAATGACCATGGTCTGAATAAATGGTTTCCTGCCCGGTTATTAGGGAAAATTATCGTTGGGGTTAATGCCGATAAATTTGATACGGTTGCCCGTGAATTGGAAAGAATTCAGCCGGACACGGTTATCAATTGCGTTGGTCTCATTAAGCAACAACCCATTGCCAACGACCATTTAGCCGCCATAACCATTAACGCTCAATTGCCGCACCGGATCGCGCTTGTCTGCCGCAGCATAGATGCAAGGCTGATACACATGAGCACGGATTGTGTTTTTAACGGGAAAACGGGCAGATATAAGGAGAGCGATGAATCAAATGCCGATGATCTATACGGCCGGACAAAATATCTGGGAGAGCTCAACTATCAGCACTGTGTAACCCTGAGAACATCAATTATCGGTCATGAACTAAAAGGGCGCTTTGGATTACTGGAATGGTTTCTGGCACAGGATAAGAAAGTCAAGGGATTCCGCAAAGCTATATTTTCCGGTTTTCCTACCGTTGAGCTTGCGCGAATTATCCATGATTATATTTTGCCCAATCCTGAACTGAGCGGTATTTATCATGTGTCTTCAGAACCTATTTCCAAGTATGATCTTCTGCGAAAAGTTGCACGGAGATATGATAAGAATATAGAGATAGAGCCTGACGATACTTTTATTGTGGACCGCTCCCTCGATTCGACCGTCTTTCGTGAAGCAACAAATTATGTACCGCCTTCCTGGGACGATCTCATTGAAATGATGCATCAAGAGTTTCTTGCTAACCGTTGTTTTTATTCTGCAGAATAATCAAGAAAGGGAGAACAGGTAAAATATGGCTTTAAAAGTAATGACCATTGTCGGTACAAGGCCGGAAATCATTAAGCTCAGCAGAGTCATTTCCCAACTCGATATGCATACAAGACACACGCTCGTGCATACCGGGCAAAACTATGATTATGAGCTCAACGATATTTTTTTTCAGCAGATGGAGATTAGAAAGCCTGATCACTTCCTCAATACCGCCGCGGAGACTGTGGCGCAAACAGTCGGCAATGTAATTGCAAAAGCGGATGAAGTATTGGGCGCGGAAATGCCGGACGCCCTTTTACTTCTTGGAGATACCAACAGCTGCCTTGCTGCATATCCCGCGAAAAGGCGCAAGATCCCGATCTTCCATATGGAAGCAGGGAACCGTTGTTTTGACTTGCGGGTACCGGAGGAAATCAATCGCAAAATTATTGACCACATCAGTGATATAAACATGCCCTATACGGAACATGCACGCCGCTATCTTTTGGCCGAAGGTATAAAGCCCCAGACGGTTATCAAGACCGGCTCGCCTATGAAGGAAGTGCTTGCCCATTATCGACCGCAGATTGAAGCATCGAATATTTTACAGAAGCTCAACCTGGAACGGGGCCGCTATTTTTCAGTCAGCTCGCACCGGGAAGAAAATATCGACAATGAAATTAATTTCCAAGACTTGATAGATACCTTGGAAGCTGTAGTGGGAAAATACAATTTACCGCTTATTTTTTCTACTCATCCCCGAACGAGAAAACGCATGGAAAACAACGCTATCAGAAAATTAGATAAGCGGATTATGTTTTTAAAACCTCTCGGTTTCCCGGATTATGTGAAACTGCAGATGAATGCTTTTTGCGTTATTTCCGACAGCGGAACGATTACAGAGGAATCATCCATCCTGAACTTTCCGGCCATAACCATCCGGCAGACGCAGGAAAGACCGGAAGGGATGGATGAGGGTACTTTAATTATGTGCGGCCTTAAACAGGAAAGGGTGCTTGATGCCATCAATATGGTGCGGTCAAATTATATTGACGGCGAGCGGCAATTTCGTATTGTTCCTGATTATGAGTCGGAAAATGTTTCCCAAAAAGTAGTGCGGATCATTATGAGTTATACTGATTACGTCAACCGGACTGTCTGGTATAAATAGCTGCAATAGTATGAGGATATTACTTCTCGTTGTTTATTATCTGCCGAGCGCGATGTCGAGCGCGAAACTTATTCATGATTTGGCCGAGGAGTTGCTGCGCCTTGGACATGAACCTATTGTTGTTGCTCCTGACGAAAATGTTCATTCGGACACGGAAATATCCGATGAAGATGGCATTAAGGTATTACGAATACGCACGGGGAAAATCAAAACCGCCAGTAGACTGCTGCGCGGTCTTAATGAAGCCCGGCTTTCGCAAACAATCTGGAAAAAAAGCCGGGACTTTTTCCGGGATAATCCCTGTGAATTAATAATCTACTATTCACCGACCATCTTTTTTGGAACACTTGTAAAAAAATTAAAAAATCTTTTTTCCTGCCCCTCGTATTTAATTCTCCGGGACATCTTCCCTCAATGGGCGGTTGATGCCGGAGTTTTGCGGCGGGGGCTGATTTATAATTACTTTAAATTCAAAGAACGGCAGAATTATGAAGCCGCGGACATTATCGGGGTGCAATCGCCGGCGAATCTCCATTATTTTAAGGATAGGGGTATCGATGAGAAACATCAGCTGGAGGTGATTTATAACTGGAGCAAATTAAAGGAAGAAAATGTTCACCACGGCAATTATCGTGAGCGTTTGGGATTAAAGGGGAAAGTTGTCTTTTTTTATGGCGGCAATATCGGTGTGGCCCAGGACATGGACAATATCGTTCGTCTGGCGAAAAATTTGCAAAACGAGAGCTCTGCCTTTTTTCTGCTGGTTGGCAGCGGGAGTGAAGTGTCCAGATTACGGTCGGATATTTCTGCTGCCGGATTGACTAATATTGCCATACATGATGCCGTAGGGCAGCAGGAATATTTATCCATGCTGTCCGAATTTGATGTAGGGTTAATCTCCCTGAATCGCAGTTTGCAAACACAAAATTTCCCCGGCAAATTGTTAGGATACATGTATCATTTTCTGCCGGTACTGGCCAGTATCAACCCGGGCAATGATTTAAAAAATATTCTGGAAGAAAATCAGGCCGGTCTGGTCTGCATCAACGGGGAAGATGAGCAATTGGCTGTCTTGCGCAAAAAATTTGCTTATGGACGCTGAGTTACGCCGACAAATGGGATTTAACGCTCATAAATTGCTGGAAAGTACCTTCTCGGTTTCCCGGGCAGCACAACAAATATTGTCTCATTTTAACCGTCATGAATAACAGGGGTCATTTCCCACGCATACTAATTACGGGAGCAACCGGAGCTGTTGGTCCCGTAGTCGTAAATGCCTTTTCTGCCGCTGGCTATTCTATCCGGACATTGTCTCTCGATCCGCCGCCGGCAGGCCTTTGGCCGGAGAATGTGGAAATACGCATTGGTGATGTAACCAATGATTCTAGCGTACAGGCTGCCATGCAGGGTGTCGATTCGGTTGTCCACCTGGCGGCTTTGCTGCATATTGTCAATCCGCCACCGGCCCTGCAGGAAAAATATGAACGCATCAATGTGGGGGGAACCTCAGCCGTAGTTTCTGCGGCGATTAAGGCTGGAGTAAAAAGAATTGTTCTGTTCAGCACAATTGCGGTTTACGGGCCTTCCGCACGGCCGCATCTTAACGGAAGAAACACCGCCACACCCCGACACATTCTATGCCCGGACCAAGCTTGATGCGGAAAAAATTGTCCTGGAAGCGAAAGGCACTGATGGCGTTAAACTGGGGACAGTGCTGCGCCTGGGCGCAGTCTATGGCTCCCGCATTAAGGGCAATTATGAAAGGCTTACCCGCGCCCTGGCGCGCCATCGCTTTATCCCTGTAGGCAGCGGCCTCAACCGGCGAACTCTGATTTATGATAAGGATGTTGCCCGGGCGGCGGTCCTGGCTGTTTCTTCTTCCGCTGCTGCAGGCCGGGTGTTCAACGTCACCGACGGGCAATTTCACACACTAAATGAAATTATTGAAGCTATTTGTCTGGCCCTGGGGCGCAAGCCACCCGGATTGTCATTGCCCGCGGCACTTATGCACCGGATTGCCGGTTATGTTGAAAAAGGAGGCCAGGCCGCCGGTTTAAAACTTCCGGCCCTGAGGCTGATGATTGATAAATATAATGAAGACGTCGCCGTTGCCGGTGATTTAATCCGGAAAGAATTAGGATTCTATCCCTGCTATGATTTGCAAACCGGCTGGCAGGAAACAATATGCGAGATGGGTCTGGGTAAGAGAAAATAATACTATCGATATGAAACGTATATTTGATGTTTTATTGAGCCTGCTTCTCCTTTGCATTTTATTCCTCCCCATGTTTATTATTGGCCTGATTATTAAATTGTCTACCAGAGGTCCTGCTTTATACTGGTCAAATCGGGTGGGTATAAATAATATCATATTCAAAATGCCCAAATATCGCACGATGAGCCTTGATGCACCGGAAGTAGCCACTCACCTGATGAAAGATCCGAATCTTTATCTGACAGCGGTCGGATCACTTCTTAGAAAATTCAGTCTTGACGAATTGCCGCAATTATGGAGTGTATTGAAAGGCGATATGAGTTTTGTGGGACCGCGGCCGGCATTGTTTAATCAGGATGATCTGATTGGCTTGAGAACTGAAAAAGGAATTTCGCAATTAACTCCGGGTGTTACCGGATGGGCACAGATTAACGGCAGGGATGACTTGCCGATTACGGCAAAAGTTCTGTATGATGAATATTATTTGCAGCATCAGTCTTTTTTGTTTGATATGAAAATTTTATGGAATACTCTCTTTAAAGTAATCAAGAAGGAAGGCGTGACACACTAGTAAGATGCATCCTCAACTGAAAAATCCGAAATTTTATCTGGTGCTTTTTGGCGATGCCGTAATTTTTGCGCTGGCCCATATTGCAGCATATTTGTTCCGTTTTGAATTTTCTCTTGCTTCTCTCTATCTTCAGCAGATTAAAGCGGTGCTTCTCTGGCTTGTTCCACTGAAGCTGATTGTCTTTTTTTCTTTCGGGCTTTATCGGGGCATGTGGCGTTATACCAGCATCAGAGATTTCTGGCTGATAGCGCAGGCCACAGTTGTATCTTCTTTGCTGGCAACAGTTCTCATGATCTACTTAAATCGCTTCGAGGGATATTCCCGGGCTGTTTTTATTATTGATGGAGTCTTGACTTTTCTCCTTATCGGCGGACTGCGGATGGTGATACGGTCTTACTATTCCATTTATGCAGGTTCCGCCGTTGTTTCCTATTCATTGTCCAGAATTCATTTCAAAAAAGTACTGATCATTGGAGCAGGGGATGCCGGTGAAAAAATACTGCGCGAGATTATGGAAAATAATCAGTTGCACTACAAAGTTATTGGTTTTATCGATGACGATCCGGAGAAAAAGGGACGATCAATTCACGGCATTCCCGTAATCGGCAATGTTGATAATCTGGCATACATTATGGGAAAAGAGAATATACAGGAAATACTTATTGCCATCCCTTCGGCCACCGGCGATCAGATTCGCCATGTAGTGGAGGCCTGTCAGAGTTGCGCCGTTTCCTATAAAATTGTTCCGGGTATCGGCGAACTCATTGACGGCCGGGTCAGCGTCAAAACTCTGCGGGATATCAGTTATGAAGATCTTTTAGGACGGCCGCCGGTGCGTTTGAATGTTGCCGGAATTCGTAATTATCTGGACGGGAAAACGATCCTTATTACAGGCTGCGGCGGATCAATCGGTTCGGAGCTTTGTCGCCAGGTCATCAAATACCAGCCTTATTCAATAATTCTCGCTGGATGCCGGCGAAACTAATTTGTTCAACATCCAGATGGAACTGCAAAACGAAAAATACTGCCGGCGCTGCGAAGCAATCCTCGGACAGGTACAAAACAGGCAATTGATGGAAGACATATTTCGAAAATATAAGCCGCAGGTTGTGTTTCATGCTGCCGCGTACAAGCACGTTCCGATGCTGGAAAAAAATCCCTGGGAAGCGGTTTTTAACAACATAGTCGGCAGCCGCATGGTTATGGAAATGTCGCTTCAATATCATGTAGAAAGATTTGTGCTGGTATCCACGGATAAGGCTGTACGGCCGACTAATGTAATGGGAGCAAGCAAAAGAGTAACCGAACTGATCATGCAGTCGCTGCAGGGCAACGGCACAAAATTTATGGCTGTGCGGTTCGGCAATGTTGTTGGATCCTCCGGTTCGGTAATCCCGCTTTTCCGGCGGCAAATAGAAAGGGGCGGCCCTGTTACAGTTACTCATCCCGAAGTAAATCGCTTTTTTATGACCATTCCGGAGGCATCGCAATTGATTCTGCAGGCCGGGGCAATGGGAGAGGGCGGAGAGATCTTTGTTCTGGAAATGGGAACGCCGGTGAAAATTGCCGATATGGCCCGCGACCTGATCCGGCTTTCCGGTAAAGAGCCGGAAGTGGATATTAAAATTGTTTTTACCGGATTGCGGGAAGGAGAAAAACTCTACGAAGAGCTCATTACCCTGGATGAAGACATTCTACCGACGGGACATGAAAAGGTTATGGTATTGCGCGCCGGTAATCATTCGGATGATTCCCGGTACCTGCTCGAGGTAAGAAAAAAATTGTGTAAGGCAATTGACGATTTGGCCAAAGATGCTGAAAGCCATGATACAAAGAAAATCAAGCAGAAGCTGAAAGAAATTGTTCCCGAATACACGCCGCAGGAAAATGAAGCAGTACTATAAACCTATCTCCAAAATGAATATATTTTTGGCAACACTTTAAGGCAGATTGCTCAAAAAGATTATGAAAAGGATGATCTGATATGAACGCAGTAGCAAAATTTGAGAATTTAATTGATCTGATTGTTGAGTTGCGCGGCGAGAGTATCCTGCTGGACAGCGATGTCGCGGAGCTTTACAGGGTCGAGACAAAACGGATCAATGAAGCAGTAAAAAATAATCCTGATAAATTTCCGCACGATTACATGTTTGAGATCAGTAAAGAAGAGTTTGCGGATTTGCGGTCGAAATTTTCGACCACAAAATTTGCCAAGACAAGATCCTTACCTAAGGCCTTTACTGAAAAAGGTTTGTACATGATTGCTACGATATTGAAAAGTAAACGGGCAACAGAAGCGACGTTTGCAATCATCGAGACTTATTCAAAAATCAGACAGTTATCTAGAAGTATTAAAGAATTATCGACTGTTAAAGATAAAGCTGATCAGAAGTCACTCATGCAGAGAAGCGGAGAATTGATCACCGGAATCTTTGATGACGACTTGCAAACGAGTGATACAGAGACCTCCATCGAGTTGAACTTTGCGGTTTTGAAGTTTAAGCACACGATAAAGAAGAAGAAAAAATGAGAAATATCTGTATGGTCAGCAATAGCAGCACCGATTGTCTTTGCCCGTGGGACCAGTGCGTGGATTTGTTGGTATTAGATGTTTATAGCCGCTCAGCATAAAATAAATATACCCGTAAAAAAAATCCTCATTATTCAATTAGGAGATATCGGCGATGTTGTCTGGATGATTCCGGCATTAGGGGCGATAAAAAAAGCATATCCCCAGGCGCAGCTCATGATTTTGGCCAGGCATCCGAATGCCGATGTGCTGCTTGATGATCCCCGTATTGCCTCGGTTTTTCCAGTCCGGATAGAAAGAAAAATTAAGGATAGACTAGCCGCCTCTTTTAAATTACTCTGCAGTCTGCGCCGCGAGAAATTCGATCTGGTTATTGATTTACGTGCTGATGATCGTGGAGCAATTACGTCTTTGCTCACCGGGGCGCCGCTCAGAGTAGCGTTGTTTTATCCCGGCTTGTCCTGGCGTAATCGCCTGTTTACGCATCTTGTCAATCCTCTGCCGGTCAAGAACAGAGTCTTTGGCGCAGCCGAGCAATCATTGCAAATTATCCGCGGATTGGGAATTAAAGAGGAAACATCAGTACCACGGATCGCTGTATCTGTTGAATCGGAACAAAAAGTCCGCCAAATTCTGGCAGCAGAAGATATTAAAGCAAATAACGGCTGGGTCAGTATAAATCCGTTTTCACGGTGGTCTTATAAAGAATGGGGGATGGACAACTGGCGGCAGATAGCGTCTTTAATCTGGCAGAAATACCGCCTGCCAACCGTCATAATCGGCTCGGGAGAAGAAAGAGAGCGTGCCGTAAAATTATTTTCCGACACTCCGTCACCTGTTCATAATCTTGCCGGACGCATATCGCTGCGGGATATTGCGGCCCTTTTAAAAATGAGCCGTTTGCACATCGGTGTGGATAGTGCCGCGCCTCATATTGCCGCTGCCGTCGGCACACCGACAATCACCATCTTCGGGCCTTCCGATTGGCGCGATTGGGCGCCGCCGGGCGAGAATAACAAAGTTGTGCTTCCCGATATGAATTGCTCGCCCTGCTATAAAAAAGGCTGCGACGGCAATGGCCGCAGTCTGTGCCTGGAAAGCATAGATGTTAAAAAGGTGCAGACGGCTGTAGAAGAATTTCTGGGCAAAGATCTCAAAGTTTCTTAGCTTCCTCGATAAGCATGACCGGAATATCATTTTTTACTTCATAAAGTAAGTTGCAAGTATCACAAATTAACCCGCCGTTTTTTTCATCCCACCGCAAATGACCATGACATTGCGGGCAGGCCAGTATTTTCAGCAGTTTTTCATTTAACGCCATCATTCCCTCCTGTTAATCTTTCCAGCAATTACGGCAAAAACCTGCTCGGGCAAAATATCTTTCATGCACTTTTTTGTCGGGCACTTTTTTAACAAGCAGGGGCTGCAAGCCAGATCAGTTCTGACTATCGTGTGGCCTTCTCCGTATGGACCCGTTCGTTGCGGATCGGTCGGTCCGAACAGGGCAACCACCCCGGTTCCCACTGCTGCCGCCAGATGCATTGGTCCGGAGTCGGTTGTAATTACCAGCAGCGATTTTTTGTAAAGATAAGCAAGCTCCGGCAGCGAAGTTTCTCCCCCCAGGTTCACTGCTTTTGTTTTCATTCGGCGAATAATCTTTTCTAATGGCTCTTTCTCACTTCCTGTAAAAACAATCGCGGTGTTTAACTTTGTGGTGATTAAATCTGCCAGACGGGCAAATCCATCATTATCCCAGAGTTTTGTTTCCCAATAAGCTACAGGATTGACGGCAATGAATTTCCTGTTCCCCAGGTGATGCTTTTCCAAAAGAGACTCAACACCTGCGCGGGCAGCGCTGTCCGACGGCAGAATAAATTCAGGCCGGACTATTTCGGCGCCCAGATAACGTGGAAGATCAAGGTAGCGGTCGACGGCATGTTTGTTCATATCTTCGGGAATTTTTTCATTGTAGAACAGGCAGCTTAATTCCTGCAGAGAATTGTAGCCCAGTTTTCTTTTGCCGCCGCTGGCCAAAACAATCAGTGAACTTTTCAGCAGGCCGTGAAAATCGATGACCACATCATAGCGGCGAGCACGCAGTTCTTGAAGAAACAATCTTATTTCCCGCCAAGTCTGTCGAATTTTACCTTTTTGGAAGTCCTTCAGCCAGCTTTTGCGCCGTGAGATCAAAACTTGATTCAGGAGGGGATGATTTTGTACGATTCCCGCCGCTGCCTCTTCCACCGCCCAGGTTATGTGCGCGGAAGGATAAAGATTTCTTAAAGCCGCAAGAGACGGGAGTGTGTGAATTACATCGCCGACGGCACTGAGCTTGACGATCAGAATATTCATTTAATATGCTTCCGGTCCTTTAAAATCCACTGCACGGCTTCCAGAATATCTGCGGCAATAAAGTCAGGTGTCCCCTCGGCTGTGGCCTGGTCCGGGCCGTCATCCTGCAACAAATCCTCACCATAGCCCGTCTTTACTAAAATTCCTTTTGCCCCCACTTTTTTTGCCGTTTCCATATCAATAAATCGGTCACCCACAAAATAAGAATTCAACAAATCGATATTCAACTCCTGCGCGGCTTGCAGGAGCATTCCCGGCGCCGGTTTGCGGCAGTTGCATTTTTGCAGATATATCCCTTTGCCTTCCTTCGGATGATGCGGGCAATAATAGAATTTATCGATTATAGCACCCTTTTGCTGCAAAAGATCCCGCAAGTGGTTATTGGCTGTATGGACAAATTCCTCGGTGAATAATCCCCGGGCCACACCGGCCTGATTGCTGATAACGACTGCCTTCATTCCATGGGAATTGATCAGTTTTATGGCCTCCTGGGCGGTCGGAATTATCTTCAGTTTTTCCAGACTGTCCAGATAACCGACTTCCTCATTAATTGTACCGTCGCGGTCAAGAAAAACAGCAATATTTTTTTTCATTTATTTTGTTAAACCTTTTTTAAAATATTTTGGGCAACGGCGAATACATCGTCCACGGAAATCAATTCCATGCAGCGAAAATCAGAAGGGCATGTCTTTTTTAAGCAGGGGCTGCAAGACACTTTGTGATGCACGACTACAGACTCTTTTCCCACGGGTGAAGTAGTCTGCGGGTTAGTCGAGCCGAAAATGGCTATGGTCGGGATATTTAATGCACCGGCTATATGCATGAGTCCGGAGTCATTACTGATAAAGAGGCGGCATTGGGAAATTAAATAAGCTGCTTCTTTCAGACCGGTTTTGCCGGCAAGGTTAATTATGCTGGTTTGGGCAAGCCGGCGCACTTCTTCTGCTGCCTCTTCATCGGATTTGCCACCCAGTAAAATTATCCGGCAGGCAACCATACCGGCAATTTTGTCGGCTACAGCGGCAAACCTTTCCGGAAACCATCTTTTGGCCGGGCCGTAAGTAGCTCCGGGGGCGATGCCGATAATATCTTTTTCAGGTCCAGTTAGATACTTTTGTAAGACGCTTCGGGCCTCCGGAGTGCTGATTTTTGTCTCCAGGTGCATTTCTTTATTTACGGAAACGCAGCCGAGAGCTTTGACCATTTCGAGATAATAATCTACCTGATGCAGCTTTTTAATTTCCCTGCTGCGTCGTACCCGATGAGTCAGCAGACTGCCGCGGCCGTCCGAATTATATCCGGCGCGCAGGGGAATGCCGGCGGCGCAGGACATTATTGCCGCTTCGATGGCATTTTGCAAAAGAATCGCCAGGTCAAATTTCATTTTTTTCAGGCGGCGGGCCAGACGCAAGACTCCCAATGCATTGTCATATGCATCTTCGTAAATAATTACTTCATCAATGCCGGTGAATAGGCTGTAGATATCGGCCACCCATGGCTTGGCCAGTACCGCGATATGCGCCCGGGGATATGTCGCCCGGATGGAGTCAACTGCCGGTATTGTTAAAATGGCATCGCCGATCCAGTTGGTTGCGCGAATCAGGATTTTATTGATTCCTTCCGGCGGTAATTTCCTGTTGCTGTTCAACTTCACGTGATTAACCCTCTTTGTTTAGGGGCCGTTACGAAATAACCACACGTTCTGGTCTTGTGACCTCGCGTGACCTTCAGGTTATCAGGTTATGGCAAGATTTGTTAGTTTTCTCTGTTTCGTTACGGCTCCTTATGCCGGTCGCAGCATTTATTTGACCAGTTTATTTTTGCTAAGCGGCTTTGCCTGGCAAAGTTTCGTCTTCCAGCGCTGATGCACCCAGAACCATTGCTCGGGATATTTTTTAATTTTTTCTTCGATGATCTTAGTGAAGTTTTGCGTATTGATCAAGACGTCTTTATTGCGGTCACCGGAGCGCATAATTGCCACTTTTTCGCCGATCTCCAGAACGTATCGGCCGGATGGCAGGCGGCGGGTAAAGGAAGGAAGCACCGGAGCGTCGGTGTGTAATGCCAGCAGAGCCAATCCGGATGTTGTGCTGGCCTGGCGACCGAAGAAATTCACAAAAACTCCATCATACCAGGCTACGTTTTGATCAATAAGCATATTTATCGTGGTGTCTTTTTTTAAGAGCCGGATTACCGGCCGCATTGCATTCTCCTTCGAAAGAGAGACATTGCCGTACGAGGCACGAACGCGGGTGATGTTATCCTCCAGAAAAGGGCTGTCGAGAATCCGGTAAAGGAAAACAAAAGGCTGGATTGTCAGGGCCAGTGCGGCATTCCCTATTTCCCAGTTGCCAAAATGCGCGCCAAAGAGCAGCACGCCTTTTCCTTCCCTGCAGGCTTCCGTATAATTTTCGAGCCCCTCAATCGTAATCCATTTTTGCAGATTATCTCTGTTTAAATAGGGAATATCGACAAACTCAGCGGCAACAATGGCAAAACTAAAATACGAACGCCGCGCAATTTTAATAATTTCCGCAACAGGCTTTTCCGGAAAGGCCCGCATTAAATTATGAATAGCGATAAGTCGGTGCTTCCGCGACAGATGGTAAAAAGCTCCGGCCACGGCGACGGTGATAAACTTCCGCAGTCTCAGAGGAATAAGTCTGACCAATTTCAGAGGAATACCTTGCTGCACTTTCAATCCTTTTTAGTTTACCGGCATGAACTACAGCTCATGCCGGATGAGCCAGCCTTCACCGGCATGAGCCGGTCTTCGAGCCCTCAGTCTTTAGCCTTCAGCCTATCTTTTCCAGTTTACCCAAAATAAAATTTTTAAATGATTTTTCGTCGGGAACTATTTCCAGCGCTATGCGCAATAAATAAATCTCGCTTAAAAATTCGGTAAATTCCTGCAAACGCATGCCGTCTTTCTCTGTTGTAATTATAAGATCTGCGCCGCTTTTGGACATATTAGTGCGAATATTCTTCAATTCCTGGAGACTGTAGCGATGATGATCAGGGAATATGTCCCAACGATATAATCTGCGCCCCTATGGCGAGAAGTGGTCTTTTTAAATGAGTCGGGCTTGGGCAATGCCGGCAAAGGCGCAAACTTTTTTGCCTTGCAAATCTGCCAGTGATAACTGGCGGCTGTAATCCCCTTTGATGGCGGCGAGAGGCCTGTGAGAGCTCTCGAAGACAGGAATATTTCCGGCGGCGGCTAAATTAGCAACAGCCATATTTGTCTTTACCGCCTCATTGGTGCGCGTCATAATAAAAGCACTGGCCCTGCTCAGAGCTGTGACGGGTTCTCTTAAACTGCCCCGCGGCAGCATCTGGCCGTTTCCTGCCGGCTTTTCGCTGTCCAGCAGCGCTAAATTAATGTCGCGGAATATCTGCCGGTGCTGAAAAGCATCATCACAGATAAGGACATCGGCGCCGAAGTTATTAATGGCTGTTTTACCTGTTAATATTCTTTGGGGGCCGGTGATTACCGGAATTCCCTGCAGTGATCGGGCCATTAAATATGGTTCATCTCCGGCGCTGGCACTGGAGGCAAGAATATTGTTGCCGTCCGAAACGATATTCACGGGGGAAGAATTTTTACTGCCATATCCACGGCTCAAAACCGCCGGCTTAAATCCCTGCTCCCGCAGCATCCGGGCAAGCCAAATGACACAGGGGGTTTTCCCCGTACCACCCACCGTGATATTGCCGACGCTGATTACCGGACAGGGAAGTTTTACTTCCCGAAAAATCTTATGATCATACATCCAGTTGCGCAAATGAATAATCAGGCGGTAAAGCAGAGAAAAAGCATATAATAATGTTTTGGCTGGACTGAAACGGTTATTGCTTCCGTCATCATTCCAGATCCTTTGCCAATTGTCCGTTTTTTGCATTATTTCCTTCATCTTTGAACTGCAAATTATAAAGCCGGAAATATTCGCCTCTTTTTGCCAGCAGTGTTTCATGATTGCCTTCTTCGACAATTTCACCATTGACTAAAGCGATTATTCTATCCGCATTGCGGATTGTGGAGAGCCGGTGCGCGATAACCAGCGTTGTCCGTCCTTTCATGAGGTTATCCAATGCTTCCTGCACTTCGATTTCCGCCTCTGTATCGAGTGATGATGTTGCCTCGTCCAGAATTAAAATGGGAGCATTTTTCAGCAGGGCGCGGGCAATAGAAATTCTTTGTTTTTCTCCGCCGGAAAGTTTCGTTCCCAGTTCGCCGATATTGGTGTCATATTGCTTCGGCAGCTGCATGATGAAGTCGTGGGCATTGGCGGCTTTGGCGGCGTTGATAATATCTTCGCTTTCCGTCCTTTCAATATCGCCATAGGCAATATTATTTCTTACGGTATCGTTAAAGAGAATTGTCTGCTGGGTGACTATGGCAATCTGACTGCGCAGAGATTGCACAGAGACGTCGCGGATATCATGGCCGTCAATAAGAATGCGGCCGGAAGTAACATCATAGAATCGCGGGATCAGATTGACGAGGGATGTTTTTCCTCCCCCGCTCATCCCCACAAAAGCGACGACTTCCCCGGCGGTAATGGAAAGATCAATGTTTTTTAAAACAGCTGTTTCTTCATAGCAGAAAGTAACGTTTTCCACATCAATGCTCCGGGTGATCGGCGGAAGCTGGAGAGCTCCCGGCTTATCCGCAATATCAGGTATGCGGTCAATGATGCTGAATACTCTTTCGGCGCCGGCAATGCCCTGCTGGATGGTATTGTTGACATTGGTGAGTCTTTTTACCGGCTCATAAAGCATTAACAGCGCTGCCAGAAACGAAAAAAATGTGCCGGGTGTGGAATTGCCCTGGACAACATTATAACCGCCGTAAAAGATCACGGCGGCAATCCCCAGGCCGCCCAGAAATTCCATCAGGGGGTGCGAAATGGCATTGACGGAAACGGCCTTCATGTTCAATTTGAAAAGCCTTTCGTTTTCCGCTGCAAAGCGCTCGTTTTCATACTTTTCCATGCCGAAGGCTTTCACGATGCGAGTTCCGGAAATGGTTTCCTGCAAGAGAGAGCTGAGAGTCCCCATGGTAATTTGCGTTGATGTAGCTACACTCCGCATTTTCTTGCCCAACGGGATATGGGATAGATGGTAAGCGGGAAAACAATCATGGCAATAATGGCCAGTTTCCAATCAGTATAAAAAATAACACCAATCAGTGAAATAAGAGTGACTGTATCTTTAATCAGGCTGGTAATAGCTTCAGAAGATGCCGATTGAATCGAAACAACATCATTAGTAATTCGCGACATGAGGATCCCGGTCGGATGATTGGTAAAAAAAGACAAGGATTGCTTCTGGATCTGTTCGTAGAGTTTATTGCGCATGTTTGTGACAATTCGCAAACCGATAAAACTCATCAATATTGTTTGCCCGTAATTGCAAATGCCTTTAACAAGAAAAATTCCGATTACGGCAAGCGGAATCCATTTCAGCGTGGCCGGATTTTTATTCAGGAAGATGTCGTCAAGAACCGGTTTAACCAATACCGCCAATGATGATTGCAGCGCTCCCGCAATTATCATGCAAATCATGGCCAGGGTAAAGCGCACGTAATAAGGGTTAGCCAGCCGTAAGAGGCGTTTAAATGTTTCCATAGTTCCTTCTATAGCATATCACAGGCAAGTTTAGCAGCTCTTATTGCTGCGCCCGGATTTCCCAGTTTCGCCCGTATGGAGTTTAATTCTTTGATTATTTGCTGCTTTTTTTCATCATTTGTTAATATTGCCAATGCTTCCAGGGCAATGCGCTCACCAGTGGCCTCGCCCTGAATCAGCTCCGGAACAATTGTTTTTCCGGCTATTATGTTGACCAGACCGATGTTCTGCACAGAAATAACCAGCTTGCCGATAAAATAAGATAAAGGAGAAATCTTATAGACGATGATCATGGGAATTCCCAAAAGCGCTGTTTCCAGAGTTGCCGTTCCGGAAGCTACAATTGCCAGATCAGCGCAAGAAATTACATCGTAGGTGTTGCCGCGAATTACATTTATTTTTATGTCCACGCGGGAAATTATTTCGTTGATGATTTTTTCTTCCAGCGTGTCGGCCAAAGGAAGGACAAATTGGATATCAGGGATTTGTTTTTGCAAGGAGGCTGCCGCCCGCAGCATTTCCGGCAGTAATTTTTCAACTTCGGAAATCCGGCTGCCCGGCAGAAGCCCGATTGTTGTTTTGGCTCCGGCAAGATTAAATTTTTGCCGCGATTCTGTTTTGGAATAATTCTGCTTCACTAAGTCCAGCAGGGGATGGCCGACGTAATGAACATGGAAACCTCTGCTGGCGTAAAAGTCAACTTCAAACGGCAGAATTACGGCCATTTTATTTACGAGCTTTTTAATCTGGTTGATTCTCCCCTTGCGCCACGCCCATACCTGCGGACTGATGTAATAAAATATTTTAATATTTCTTTTTTTGGCTGCCCTGGCGACAATGTTGAGATTAAAATCAGGATAGTCAATGAGTATCACCAGGTCGGGCTTTAAATTATCAAGTGATTTCGTGAGGCTCCTGATGATCTTTATAAAGCCGAATAATTTGGAAACAACTTCCGTCAGGCCGACAACGGCTGTCTGAGCAACATTGGCCAGAAGCTTGACGCCGGACTCCGCCATCTTGTTGCCGCCAATGCCGAAAAAGTTCAGGTTGGGATCAATCTTAAGCATTTCCTGCACAAGACTGGCGCCGTGCATATCACCTGATGCTTCACCGGCAATGATCATTACGGTTTTTGATTTTATCATGGGATTTTTTCTTTAAAAGGCATGGTTAATAACATCGGCAATCAGTTGAATTTCATCACCGGCCAGCTCCGGAAACATCGGCAGGGAAAGGACTTCCCGGGCGCATATCTCACTTAGCGGCAATTTAATTGAACAATTGTATAACTTCATGAAAACCTCCTGCTGATGAAGAGGGACGGGATAATAAACGGCAGAGGCGATGTTTTTTTCTGTCAGGGCATGAGCAATGACTTCGCGCCGGGGAGAACGGATGGTAAACTGGTGAAAAACATGTTCGCATCCTTCCGCCACGGAAGGCAGGATAACATTCTGCTGATTAATGGCCGCACAATAGGCGGCGGCGTTTTTCCGGCGGGCAGCGTTGAACTGATCAATATACTTTAATTTAACACGCAGAATGGCGGCCTGAATTTCATCAAGGCGGCTGTTATAGCCAACCTCCGAATGATGGTAGCGCTGCGAACTGCCGTGATTGCGCAGCATTTTTATTTGTCCGGCAACTTGTTCACTTTTGGTGATGACCATGCCGCCGTCGCCGTATCCGCCTAAATTTTTGCTGGGGAAAAAACTGAAACAGCCCATATCGCCGATGGTGCCTACTAATTGAGTCTTATATTTGGCGCCAAAAGCCTGCGCACAATCTTCAATGACTCGAAGATCGTTTTTTGCGGCTATTTTCATGATCGGGTCCATATCGGCCGGATGGCCGAACAAATGAACCGGAATAATCGCTTTTGTTCGGGGAGTTATCTTTTCAGCAAGCAGGTTGCGGGTCGAGATTAAATGTGTTCGGACGAATGTCTGCAAAAACCGGAGTGGCGCCCAATTGCGCGATTACTTCCGCCGTGGCAATAAAGGTGAACGGTGATGTAATTACCTCGTCACCGCTCTTAATGCCGCAGGCCCTGAGCGCTAAAAGCAAGGCATCCGTGCCGTTGGCGACACCGATGGCATGAGGCAATTGGTGATAGGCGGCGACTTCTTGTTCCAAAAGGCTCACATTCGGGCCGAGAATAAATTGTGTCTGCTCCAGAACATCACTTACAGCTGCATCAATTTCTGTTTTTAAGGCCCGGTACTGCCTCTTTAAATCTACCATCGGGATCGTCATTTTAGATCACCTCAGCAGTTTTCATTTTCCGAATTATATCGATGGCCAGTTCCAGTGATTTGCGGGCGTCCTCGCCGGAGACGAGAGGGCGCGTGCGGGAGATAACGGCATCGAGATATGAGCGAATTTCTTCTTCCAGAGGATCGTGGCTGCCTACTTCGATGTTGTTGGAATAAATTTCTATCTGGCCGGCATCATTTCTCTTTTTTCCCAATGATAGAATTTCGCGTTTCTGGCAATCCACAGAGTGATATCCCTCAGTGCCGAAGAAACGAATTTTCTGCATGGTTTTAGCGCTGATCCGGCTGGCGGTAATGTTGGCTACGCAGCCGGTGGCAAAAGAGAGCCGCACATTGGAGATATCAATTTTACTGGAGAGCACGGGAATGCCGACTGCCTCTACGGAAGTAAGCGGGGCATTGACAAACTTGAGAATGATGTCAAGATCGTGAATCATCAAATCCAGAATGACATCCACGTCGGTACCGCGTTCAAAAAAAGGATGTAATCTATGCGCTTCAATAAACATCGGTTTGCCGATGACATTATCCAGGGCCATGATTGCCGGATTAAATCTTTCGACAAAACCGACTTGCAGAATACAATTTTTTTCTCTGGCCAGAGCTAATAATTCATCTGCTTCTTCCAGAGTTGAACAAATGGGCTTTTCAATGAGAACATCAATGCCTGCGGCCAAAAAATCCCGGGCCACACGATGATGTTCTCCCGTGGGTACGGCAATGCTTACGGCCTCGACCTGGCCCAGCATCTCCCGATGATCGGAAAAAGCGGCACATTGATAAAGATCGGCCGCCTTCCTGGTTCGTTCGATTTGGGTGTCGGCAACGGCAACAATCGTGCAGTTGGCCAGTTTCGCATATTTCTGGAGATGATAATTGCCGAGGTGGCCGATACCAATGACGCCGATTTTAATTTTCTTTCTACTCATATTCATATGTCTGCAGCTAGCGGCAGACGCCTCTTTTTGATTCTTTAATAAATTGGACAAAGTGTCGTACTTCCGGGAAATTTTCCATTTCTGCTTCCGCCTGACTGATCGCCACGTTCAAAAGAAGATGGGAACGGAAAATTATGCGATATGCTTTTTTCAGCGCCTTGATAGTTTCTTCGGAAAACCCCCGTCTTTTCAAACCGATTAAATTCAACCCGAACAGTTTGGCATGGTTTCCGGCGGCCGTGGTATAGGGGGGGACATCTTTGTTGACTCCCGAGGCTCCACCGACAATACAATGAGCTCCGATACGGGAGAATTGATGAACGCCGGTAAGTCCGCCGATAATGGCGTAATCCTCGATATGCGTATGACCGCCTAATGTAGCGCCGTTGGACATGATAATATGATTTCCCAGCTTGCAGTTGTGGGCTACATGGCAATAGGCCATAATCAGATTGTGATCCCCGATAATGGTTACGCCGATATCCGCCGTGGTTGAGCGGTGAATGGTTACAAATTCTCGAATGGTGTTGAAATTGCCGATAACGACACGGGTTTTCTCACCGCTGAATTTTAAATCCTGGGGGTTTGCGCCGATGGAAGCAAACTGGAAAATATGGCAATTCTCGCCGATATGAGTGAAATCGTCGATTACTGCATGAGGACCAATAATTGTATTGTTGCCAATTTTTACGTCGGAACCAATTATTGAGTAAGCGCCTATTTCCACTCCTTCCCCTAATTGGGCGTCGGAAGCAATGATTGCTGTGGGATGAATTTTCATTTTCTTACCCTTTATTTAATTACTTATTTTTTATTTGTTTTTGCAGTATCTCAATTTTTCTCTGTAATTCTTCTAAGTTTCTTCTCATTTCCGGCAGCTTTGTCCGGCAGGCTTCAACTTTCAGCCATTGCCGGTAAGGCATTTGCGGAGACCCGGCAACAATTTGTCCCGGTTCAATTTCTTTGTGGATGCCCGATCCGGCCGCGATCATGACATTATCGCCAATATTAATATGGCCGACAATGCCCGTCTGGCCGCCGATAATCACGCTCTTACCCAGTTTGGTGCTTCCGGAAACACCGACTTGCGCTGTGATAACTGAATTTTCACCAATGACCACATTGTGTGCGATCTGCACCAGATTATCAATTTTTACATTACGCCCGATCCATGTTTTTCCCAGGGTGGCGCGGTCTATTGTGCAATTCGCGCCAATCTCTACGTCATCATCTATCTGAACAAAACCCACCTGAGGAATTTTGCTGTTTTCTCTGCCCGGGTCGGCAAAACCAAAGCCGTCACTGCCCACAACCACTCCCGAGTGCAAAATTACCCGTTTCCCTATTATGGAGCCCCAATAAATGGCAACATTGGCGTAAAGGATAGAATTTTCACCTATGGACGCATCACTGCCGATGAAAACTCCCGGATAAATGACAGCTCCCTTGGCTATTTTTGCTCCCCTGCTGATATAGGCGCGGGGGAACACGGTGGCTTCCGGAGACACGCTGGCGCCCTCCTCGATATAAGCATCCTTGCTGATGCCATGGCAGCTGTGTTCAAGCGGATAGAAAAAAGACAGCAGCCTGCCGAAAGCAGCATAGGGATCGGGAACAAGAACTAAATTTTTCCCTTCGGCTGATGTTTGCGGCGCTGCCAAAATTGCCGAAGCAGCGGTCGTCTTCAATTGCTTTAAATACTTCTTGTTGGCAATGAAGGTTATATCTCCGGGGCCTGCTTCTTCAATGGGGCGGATATTTTCAATGACAATGTCATCCCTGCCAACGATTGATCCGCCAAGAAACAGTGCGATTTCCTTGAGAGTTATCTGCACCGGGCGCTCCTATTTCTTGTTTACGGATTGCTGCTTATTGTATTCATCTATTACCTTTTTGCTGATGTCATATTCTTTGGCATAGTAGGCAACAGGCATACTGGCTACGTCGATAACCAAAGTGTATTTTTCCCGTTCCGCTATTATTCGAACAACTTTTGTTATTTCAGGAATGATCTTAGTGGCAATTTCTTCATCTTTTGCTTTCAGTTCCTTATTCGTGTCATCCACTAAGATTTGATAATCACGCATTTTTTTTTGATAGGCGGTCTCCTTTTCCTTCGCGGCCAGAGGGGTTAAAACAGTCGCCTGTTTCTCCAGCGCTTCCTTCATCTTTTTTAATTCATTTTCTGCCGCCTTAACGGCTTCGTTTTTCTTATCATAGAGTTTCTTGAATTCTTCTCC
Organism: uncultured delta proteobacterium; assembly: GCA_963845095.1. Classification (GTDB taxonomy): domain Bacteria; phylum Desulfobacterota; class Syntrophia; order Syntrophales; family Smithellaceae; genus MVRV01. The sequence goes on along the minus strand of CAWJQM010000012.1, from coordinate 26,442 downwards.
CGCCTTTTTACCGCTATTAGAATTCTGCATTATTTCCCGCAAATTGATAAAACCAATTTTGTCTGCGGCAAACACATTAGAACCGGTAAAGATAAAAAACATCAAGACAAATCCTGCAATCAGATAAATGCTCTTTCGCGAGACCTTCATGTTATTCATATAAAATACTCCTCCCTAAGTTTGTTTGTAATGTGTCCAGTTTATTCTTGTAATTCAAATTTCGCCCTGATTTTTTTTACATCATCATCCCTATGGAAAATTCCCAGCGGCCGGCGGATTCGTTTTCTTTCCGGTCGAGTACAAAACCATATTCCAATCTCAAAGGACCGATGGGTGAATACCAGCGTATGCCGACTCCTGCAGTCTGTCTGAGATCATTCAGGTGATATCCGCCTTCCCATGTATTTCCAGTGTCGTAAAAAACGACTCCCTTCATGCCGGCGCTCTTAATCAGCGGAAATACAACTTCGAGGTTAAAGACTAACATGCTCGTGCCACCGAGGACATCGCTGGTTCCGGACCCACTGATGCCCAGATATTGCAGACCACGGATGGTGTTTAATCCTCCCAGGACATATCTTTCCTGAATAGGCACATTATAAGGATATTGTTTGTCTGTATTGTGGCCTTCTATATTTCCGATTCGCGCTTTGGCGGAAAAAACCATATTCAGAGGCAGGGGGAAAAATTTAGCCACATTGAATCCGGTTTTTGTATAGTTGCTATCCCCACCCAAATAACCGCCGGCCTGCGTGACAAACAAATTAGCTCTTGTTCCTTTGGTAGGGAACATCGAATCATCTGTGTCATCGGTTCCAATTCCCAATGTAACAGCACTCGTAATTGTCTGTCCAGGCGGATTTACAATTGTTGGATCAGTCCGGTCCAGCGGCTCCTTTAATATACCAGGGAGCGGTTGCATAATTAACGTCCTGAATCTCATCAATGGAAAATCTGTAACCGATTGAACCGTATATTTTTTTCCAGATGGGATAAGAGAAAGTAAATCCCGTTCCCTGTGAGTCCCAGGTATAAGAATCATATGTTTTTTTATACTTCCAGACATCGTATTTAAACCAGAGAGGCGTATCAAAGAGCCAGGGTTCGGTAAAAGATAATTCATACATGTTGGTCGTCGAACCCAAAGAGGCTTTCAGGCTTAGAATCTGGCCCCTGCCCAGGAAGTTCTGCTGGGTGATCTGCGCCATGATAACAGCCTGATCAACGGCGCTGTAACCTGCGCCGATCATGAACATGCCGGTATTTTTTTCTTTTACCCGGATGTTGACGTCCATCAGGCTATTGATCAGGTCCTTTTTCCGTTTTAAAATCGATTTCTTCAAAATAGCGCAACCGGTTCAAATTGGCATAGCTTGCTTTCAGTTTGCTGCTGGAATAAAGATCTCTTTCAATCACTTGCAGTTGACGACGAATAACTTTGTCCCTGGTGATGGTATTGCCCGTAATGGTTATGCGGTTAAAATAGACTAATCCTCCTTTGTTGATGCTGAAATCCACATCAGCCAGTTGTTCTTTTTCCCGAGTGTTAATTTTAGGGTTAACATCGGTGTTGGCGTATCCTTCGTCGGTATAGAATTGCGTTATCGTCTCCATATCCTTAACGATTGCTTCTCGATCATAATTGTTGCCTTCTTTGGTGATCAAGGCTTTCAGTATTTCAGCTCTGGGCTTTTCCAGCAAATCGCCGGATATTTCCACCTTTCCTATTTTAAATCGTTTGCCTTCTTTGATGGTAATTTTGATATAAATACCCTTTTTATCATGGGTTATTTCCGGTTCTCCTATCTGGGCGTTGATAAAGCCATTATTAAAGTAATAAGTGTTTAGTTTGCCGATATCCTGCTTGAGCTGGTCCCGCTTGAGCAATCCGGAATCATTGAAAAAGTGCAGGAGGCCATATTCATTAGTGCCCATCATGTTTTTAAGTTCTTTTGTCGTGTATGATTCATTACCTTCAAATGTTATGGAGCGAATATAGATCCGGTCATTTTCTTTGATATCGATGATTATCCGGAAATCTTTTTCTCCGTCTTTTTCCACTTTGTCGGATATCTCCGCATTATAGTATCCTTTGCTGTCGTACAGAGCCTTAATCTTTTCTATATCTGCTTTAATTTTTTCCTGGTTGATCGTTTGTCTGGTCTTAACAGTTAAAACATCATTAATGGCATCTCTATCCAATGCTTTATTGCCGTTGATCTGAATTTCCGATATTAATCCTTTTTCCACCACGACAAAGGTAATTACTTTTCCTTCCGGAGCTTCTGACACTTCTGCCGATACATCCTGAAAGAACCCCATTTTAAAAATTGTTTTGATATCGGAAGTAATGTCGGCTTCAACAAAAGGCTTGCCTTTCTGGCTCTTAATTTGCTGTGTTATTACCAGGGATTCAATTTTGCGATTTCCCTTGATTTCAATTTTTGCAATTTTTGAAATTAAGCCGGTGCGGGTAAGAATTTCTGTTTTTAATCGAGTTACCAGCGGTGTAATGTCCGCCAATCCTTTATCCTGAACAGAAACAGATGGTAAAACATATTCTGTATGGACATCGATTATTTTGGCATCTATACTAATAGTCTCGCCGAATTGAGTCAGGCTCCCCATAATGATAAAGTCGGCTCCGAGAGACTTTCCTGCTTCCATAGCAAACTTATTCGTTACTTTCTCGGCGCCGGCCACCAGATCAGCTGTCGGCAGCAACTGGACCAGTTTTTCCTTTCCAAGTTCTTCTGATAATTTCTGGAAAAGAGTTTTTCTCAAGGCGGTGTTGTCGCCTTTGCTATAAACTTCAAAAGGCAGAACAGCAATTTTTTTTATTACCTGCGCGGAAACCGGAGGAACTGCAAACACTGCCAGAAAAAGAAGAGCCAGTATGGTTCTAAGCAAATTCTTATTGATAGTCATAAATTTTCCCGTCACGCAGACCTATTCTGCCCGACATCCTTTCTGCCAGTGCTTTATTATGAGTCACAACTACCAGAGTAATTTTTTTTTCATCATTTAATCTAAGCAGAATGTCTTCTATCTTTTTTCCTGTTTCCGTGTCAAGGTTTCCCGTCGGTTCATCGGCAAGCAATATTTCCGGGCTCATCACTAAGGCCCGGGCGATAGCCACTCGCTGCTGCTCACCGCCGGACAGTTCTCCCGGTTTGTGACGGACTCTATGCTCTAACCCCACTTCAGTCAGCAATTGGATAGCCAGTTGGTGCGCTTCCCTCTTGTGCATACCGCTAATTAAAGCGGGCATCATGGTATTTTCCAAAGCGTCGAATTCCGGCAGTAAATTATTGAATTGAAAGACGAAGCCTATTTTCGAATTACGAAACTGTGATATTTTCCTCTCTTCCCAATCAAAAACATTGACTCCATTAATAAAAAGATGGCCGTCTGTCGGATGATCCAGCGTTCCCAGAATATGCACAAGAGTGCTTTTCCCGGAACCGGAAACACCAAGAACAGCCAGCGATTCACCCTTTTTAATCTCGTAATTGAGGCCGCGTAAAACCTCTATTTTATTGCCGTCTTTAACGAATGTTTTTGACAAGTTTTCCAATTTGATCATTTTCTGAGCATATCCTAAATCATTTTATTCGTATCTCAAAGCTTCTGCCGGATCCAGGCGGGAAGCTCTGTACGAAGGATAAATTGTGGAGATAAAACAGACGAGCAATGTGCCGATCACAATAATCACGACATCGGAGTAATTTACCTGGGAGGGTAATTCGCTTAAATAATACACATCACCGGGTAAAAATTTGATATGAAACATCTTTTCCACGAATTGAGAAATCTTTTGCAGATTCAGTGCGATAGCGAGGCCGGCGGCGCAGCCTAAAGCAGTTCCGATTGTTCCTACAATAAGTCCCTGATAGATGAAAATTTTCATGATGCCGCGGGACGTTGCCCCCATCGATTTCAGGATGGCTATGTCTTTATTTTTTTCCATGACAATCATTATTAACGCGCTGATGATATTAAAGGCTGCAACGAGGACAATGAGACTTAATATGATGAACATAACCCGTTTTTCCAGTTTTAGAGCGGCAAAGAGATTTTTATTCATTTGCATCCAGTTGTTTGCCCAGAAGGGGAATCCCAATTTGCTTTGTATCATTCTGGCAATTTTATCCGCCTTGTAAATATCATCAACCTTGATATCGATTCCTGTAACAGTATCACCCATTTGCAGAAAATCCTGGCAACTCTTCAACGACAAAAAGGCCAGGCTGGAATCGTACTCATAAAAACCGGATTCAAAAATGCCCACGACAATAAATTTCTTCATCAGAGGCACCATGCCCAGCGGAGAGGAAACGCCTACCGGTGAAATTATGGTAATCGGATCATGCAGAAAAATCCCCAGGTTTTTGGCCATTTCTTTGCCAATGACAATTCCGGTGAGCAGGGCATCTTCCTTCTTCTGGCGATTAAGCAAATTAGCCGGTAATTTATTTAAATGCTCGATGTTCCCTTCCTTGATTTTTCCCAGATTAATGACTTTAAAGGCGTTTGAAGTATCCAAACCCCTGATGACTACTCCGCTCACGCCATTGCTGTGACGAATCATTGCCTGGCTGTAAATATAAGGAGTGGAGGCCACAATACCTTCAGTACCGGCGATCCGCTCGCGAACTTTTTCGTAATCTTTCATTGGCCCCGCGATATCTGTCGTCAATTCAATATGAGACCTGATGCCGAGAATTTTTGTCCGCAAATCTATTTCAAATCCGTTCATGACGGCCAACACGATAATTAAGGCTGCAACTCCCAGAAAGATGCCGAAAATAGATATAAAAGTAATAATGGAAACAAATACTTGTTTCCGTTTGGCCCTTAAATAACGTTTGCTGACAAAAAATTCATACGACATGGAAATAAATATCCTAGTTGGCGGTGGCTTTAATTTGGAAATTATTGGCTAACGCTGTCACTTGTTCCCTGCTTGTCTTTCAGAAGGGGAAACAAAATTACATCTCGAATGGAAGCCGAATCGGTAAAGAGCATTACCAGGCGATCAATACCGATGCCTTCTCCGGCCGTCGGGGGCATCGCGTATTCCAGTGTGTGAATGTAATCCTCATCCATTTCATGGGCTTCGTCATTTCCCGCAATTCGCTCTTTTATTTGCTGCTCGAAGCGGTCTCTCTGGTCAGCCGGATCATTCAATTCAGAGAAAGCATTGGCGATTTCCCGGCCGGAAATATAAAGCTCAAAACGGTCAGCCAGGTCGGGCTGGTTGTTTGATCTGCGGGAGAGAGGAGATACCGCCACCGGATAATGAGTGACGAAAGTAGGTTGAATCAGCTTCTTTTCCACAACTTCATCAAAAATTGCCATCAGAATTTTACCGAGCTGATCGCTTTCATTAATTGGGCAGCCTATTTTTTTAGCGAATTCGATAGCCTGCGATTTGTCCTGAAGCGCCGCCGTATCCATGCCCGCGATCTGTACAAGGGCATCCATTACCGACAGACGCCGCCAGGGTGGTGTCATATCAATTTCTTTTCCCTGGTAGCTGAACTTCAATCCGTGAAAAATATTATAGGCTATTTCGGCAAACAATTCTTCAGTAAAAGACATTAAATCTTCATATGTTGCATATGCCCAGTAAAATTCCATCATTGTAAATTCGGGATTATGGAAAGTAGAGATGCCTTCGTTGCGGAAATTCCTGTTGATTTCATAGACTCTTTCCAGGCCGCCGGTAACCAAACGCTTTAAATAAAGTTCCGGTGCAATCCGCAGATAAAAATCCATATCGAGAGCGTTGTGATGCGTCTTAAAGGGACGGGCCATCGCCCCGCCGGCGCGCGGCTGCATCATGGGGGTTTCTACTTCCAGAAAGTCGTGCTGGTCCATGAATTGGCGGATAAGCCGGATAATATGGCTGCGGCGGTAAAAAGTTTCTTTAACTGACGGATTGGAAATTAAATCCAGATGCCTTTGCCGGTAGCGGGTTTCCACATCCGTCAGGCCATGCCATTTTTCCGGCAGAGGACGGATGGCCTTAGATAAAAGACGCAGCTCTTCGGCCTCAATGGTCAACTCGTTGGTTTTGGTGCGAAAGAGCTTTCCGGAAACATAAATAATATCGCCTATATCCAGTTTTTTAAACACAAAATAGGCTTCCTCGCTCAATATGTTCTTAGCAATGTAACTCTGTATTTGTCCCTTACGATCCTGAATTTTGATAAATGCAGCTTTGCCGAAATTACGCATAGCCATGAGCCGGCCGGCAATCGAAAATTTTTGGGTTAATTGCGCCAAAGCATCGCTGTCGGCATTGCCGAATGATGAGAAAATGTCACTTGTTGTGTTCTTAGGCTTAATGTCGTTAGGGTATAAATCAATCCCGGTTGCTTTCAAGGCCGCAATTTTTTCCAGACGAACCTTTAAAAGATCATTATCTTCCATAATTTCTCCGCTTTTCAAAAAGTTAATCTGGATATATTTTTTTCGTCAATTAGTCAAGCATGATTGTAGGCGAAGCCTGACGCCTGATGCAGGAGAAACAAATCGGTAACGCAAAATTAATTTGCCACAAGTGATGATGTTATGTATGATGGCGCACACTGATTAAAAGGGGGAACGGGGAAAATGGTAAATAAGGTAATCTTGATCGGCAGGCTGGGTAAAGATCCGGAAGTTCGCTATACCCCGGATGGAACAATGGTTACTAATTTTAATCTGGCTACAGATGAAAGTTATAAGGATAAAAACGGGGAAAGAGTTTCTAAAACAGAGTGGCATCGGATAGTTACCTACAGAAAACTGGCCGAAATTTGCGGCAATTACCTGGTAAAAGGTAAAATGGTCTTTATAGAAGGAAAAATTCAAACCCGTTCTTGGGAGGACAAAGAAGGTGTAAAACGGCAGACGACGGAAATTGTGGCCAGCGACATGAAAATGCTGGATTCTAAAGGCCAGGCCAAAGCAGACGGATCCTCCGACGTTGTAAATACAGGGTCAGTAAATGGACCGGAGGAAGATGTTCCGTTTTAAGCGCATCACCAATCAATGGATTGGTTGACGAATTGAAGCTGTTTGGAAAAAACCTCACCCGTCGGGCGGGGTTTTTTATTCCCCAGGATATTTTAATTATCAATAAAGCTTTACAGGGAAGACAATAATCTATATAGCAGCGGTCGGGGCAGAATGCCCGCAAGCCGGATTCGGTCGATAATACAATCAAATTCCCATGAGCTGTCGGGAATTGGCAGTGCAATAAATAAGTGCTCTCGGAAAATTTCGCAGAAGGAGTATCATAGAATGAGTTCGAAATTGCGTAAATCTTTGCAAACAATTGAGGATTACAAAACAGAACATCCTCATTACAATGAAATCCTCGATATTTTGGGGGAAATTTTAATTGTGCGGGAGGAATACCGCAATCAGCATGCAAGATTCTATCTTTTCGGTCGATGAAAATATCATTGCGCAGAAAATGGCCGGAGGGCTTCCTTTAATTGACATGACGAGGGGAAATTTTGACTTAACGCGCCCGCGGGAATATTTTAATTCCCTGATTGCTATCGCGGAGAAAAAGATGCCGGAGGATGCAAAAAACATTGTGGATGTCATCAGGAATCATCAATTTGACTGGGAAAAAATGATTATAGCATCTTTTAACCATGTCGAAGATGAGCCTGCCTCTGAGGGCAAACAAAAAACTGATGATGCCGAGGATAGTCTTGATCTGATCGATCTGTTTGTTGAGGAGAGTTTGCGGCCGGAGCTGGAATACATTGCCGATAAGTATTCCCCGAGCGTTGCCAAATTCGGGTGGGCGGAGGGTTACTGTCCCATCTGCGGCAAGGAGCCGAAAATCGGTGAGATTCGGGGAGAGGAAGACGGGAAGCGCTATCTGTTCTGCCATCAGTGCGGTTATAAATGGAATTTCCGGCGGATCAAATGCCCGTTCTGCGGCAATGAAGAACAGCATTCTCTGGCGTATTTTGCCGTGGAAGGAGAAGAGCGCTATCATGTTGACGTATGCAATAAATGCCGCCGCTACATTAAAACGGTTGAGCTTTCCAAGTCCGCCGGAGAAATAAATCTTGATGTTGAAGACATAGCCACCCTGCACCTGGATATGCTGGCGTATGAGGAAGGCTACAATTAACGGACTTGTAAAAAAGCCCATATGTCCCGCCTAAGGCGGGATTGCGCTGCATTCCTCGTTGTTGCGGAGTACGGGAAAAGTACGCCTCACTCCTCGGGATTTGCGCGCCTTGCCTCTGAAGCTTTTTAACGAGCCCGTTTATTTAATATAAGTATTTAGAGAATTTACCAAGCTAAGCACATGCAAGACTCGCAAATATCTAATGTAATTAAAATATTGCAAAAAGAGCTGGCAGTGGGAACAATGCCGATTGTCTCTCATCTGGCAGCGGATCAACGGAATCCGTTTGTCATTTTAATTTCCACCCTTTTAAGTTTGCGCACGAAAGATGAAGTGACCGCAGTTGCTGCGGAAAGACTCCTGGAAATTGCTGCCACACCGGAAGAAATGGTGGGCATTCCTTTAACCAAAATAGAAAAAGCAATTTATCCGGTAGGGTTTTATCATGTCAAAGCAAGGACAATTCATTCATGTCTGCCGGGAGTTAATACGAGAGATTTGACTCCCAAGTTCCCGCTAATCTTGATGATTTGCTCAGTATTAAAGGGGTAGGCCGAAAAACGGCGAATCTGGTTGTTGCTCTGGCCTACGGGATGGATGCTATTTGTGTGGATATACATGTGCATCGAATATCCAACCGTCTGGGTTATGTAAAAACAGGCACTCCGGAAAAAACTGAATTTGCCTTACGCGACAAATTGCCTCGCCGGTACTGGATCATCTACAATACTCTTCTGGTCGCCTTCGGACGCAGGACGTGTAAACCGGTGTCTCCGCTTTGCAGCCAGTGCCCCGTTTATAAATACTGCGGCAGAGTGGGTATTACTAAAAGCCGTTAAAAAAACATTGACGAGGAAGACAGGTTTGGCTATTATGCCGCGGTTTTTAGAATAAGCGGGCTCTTTTATCTATCAATTCACCGGAGGTTATAAAATGGCCACAAAAATTGCGATTAACGGTTTTGGACGGGTAGGCCGCTATCTGGTTCGTGCCTGCCTCGATTACCAGGATATTGAAATCGTAGCTATTAATTCACGCGCCAAGGCTGACGCACTGGCTCATCTGCTTAAATATGATTCTGTACACGGCAAAATTAAAGCCGATGTCAGTGCCGACAAGGATAATATAATTGTCAACGGCAAAAAGATAGCCATAACCCAGATCCCTAATCTGGCTGATTTACCCTGGAGAGCATTGGGAGTCGACATTGTTATTGAATCCACGGGGAAATTCCGCAAAGGTGCGGAATTGAATGCCCATATTGCAGCAGGCGCCAAAAAAGTTATTTTGGCCGTTCCCGGAAAAGGTGTTGACGGCACATTTGTTTTGGGTGTCAACGAAGAGACTTATGACCCGGGCAAGCATCATATAATTTCCAACGCTTCCTGTACTACAAACTGCCTGGGGCCGGTGGTCAAAGTGCTGCAGGAAAAATTTGGCATAGTGAAAGGTGTGATGACGACGATTCATTCCTATACTATGGATCAGCGGTTATTGGACGGTTCCCACAAAGATTTACGGCGTGGCCGGGCGGCGGGCATGAATATAGTTCCCACTTCCACCGGAGCGGCAAGCGCTATAGGCGACGTAATTCCCGCTCTCAAAGGTAAATTGGACGGCATCGCTTTGCGTGTGCCGACTCCCAATGTTTCCCTTGTTGATCTCGCTGTGGAAATTTCGCGACCGGTAACGGTTGCCGAAATCAACAGCGCCTTTAAAGAGGCTGCGGAAAACAAACTGAAAGGCATTTTAGCCTATAGCGAAGAGGAACTCGTTTCCATTGATTTCACCAGCAGCTCTTATTCTTCGATTGTAGATGCGCTGCTCACTCAGGTAGTAGGCGAAAAACTGGTGAAAGTATTTTCCTGGTATGACAACGAAAGCGGCTATGCCTGCAGGTTGCGGGATTTAGCAATTTACATAGGTAAGACCTTATAAAAAACCCGGATGCTGTTTATCACCTTCAGGTGACGTTGCGCTTCATCCCTCATCGTTGCGGCGTACGTTAAAAGTACGCCTCACTCCTCGGGATTTGCGCGCCTTGCCTGCGGCCTCGCGTGCCCTTTAGGGTATTTTATTAAGGTCATTCGAAGTATCAGTAGTTTTGGATTTTCTGCGGATTGAAACTTATTTAAGGATAAAATGCCCGGGACGCTCATCGCCGCCAACTGGAAAATGAATAAAACAACCGGACAGGCTCTGGAGTTTGCCCGCGGGCTGAAAGCAGCGCTTTTGCAAAACCCCGTTTCCGCAGTTGTTGTGATTGCTCCGCCGTTTACCAGCATGAGGGCGCTGGCCGAAGAATTCAAGGACTCCGCCGTATGCCTGGCGGCGCAAAATATGCATCCGGCTGCCCGGGGTGCTTTTACCGGAGAGATTTCCGGTGAAATGGTGATTGATGCGGGCTGCCGCTACTGTATAATCGGCCATTCGGAGCGGCGGCAGCTTTTTGGTGAAGACAATGATTTAATTAATGCCAAAATAGCTGCGGCCTTGAATCATGGAGTGATGCCTATTTTTTGCATCGGTGAAACGCTGGCGTCAAGAAATGCCGGGGAAACGTTCAGCGTCCTGAGCAAACAATTAAAAGAAGGATTGAATAAAATTCCGGCCAATGATATAGGAAAAATTGCTATAGCTTACGAACCGGTTTGGGCAATTGGCACAGGCCTTACGGCAACACCGGGGCAGGTTCACGAGGCACACTCATTTATCCGCAATTTATTGAGTGAAATTTACGGGGAAAAAGCAGCCGCGGACTTATCAATAATTTATGGCGGCAGCGTCAATGCTGCCAATATCAGTTCATTGATGGCCGAAAAGGAAATAAACGGTGTTTTGGTGGGTTCGGCCAGTCTGGATTTGGCCTCGTTTTTAGCAATAGTTAATTTTCAATAAAAAAGGATTCTATATGTATACTTTGTTAACAATTATCCATGTAATAGCCTGTATCATCATGATTATGGTTGTTCTGTTGCAGGCAGGGAAAGGCGCAAATATGGGTGCTGCCTTCGGCGGGTCCAGCCAGACAGTTTTTGGCTCCAGCGGAGCCGGTACTTTTTTAGGTAAAATGACGGCGACGGTAGCAATAATTTTTATGATTACCTCTCTTGTCCTTACCTATTCGGTATCGCGCAAAGGGTCATCACTCTTTGAACGCTCCGCCGCGCCGATTACCAAGCAGGCTGTGCCGGCAGCACCGGCTCAGAATGCAGCAATTCCGGCGCCAGCTCCTCCAGCACCGGTAAAAAAATAGGAATAATATTTTGATCTTTTACACCCCCGCGGTGAAGGAGCAGAAGCCGGGGTAACTGTCGAGACAAGTTCCTGTATAAAGTTAGTTCTTTATGGTTAGCCGAAGTGGTGGAATTGGTAGACACGCTATCTTGAGGGGGTAGTGGGCCACGCCCGTCCGGGTTCAAGTCCCGGCTTCGGCACCATTTATTAAAGACAATCCTTAAAATAATTGTAAGGATATTTAGGGGACTGATTAAATGGTGAAACCTTTAAAGAAAACTATACAATCATCACCGGCAGTTCAGCTAACAGTTTCAAATCAGGAAGATTTAAAACATCTGCTGAAAAAAGCAAAACCCAATGTCGCCAACCGGTCGTCGAAAAAGGATCAGCCGGAAATTTTCTTTATCCTGACTGCCGACCTCTCTCCGGAAGAACTGGCCAGGCTGCTGCAAACAAAAAAGGGTGTGACGGTTAACCTGAAGGATGATCTTCTCAAGCGCCTGTTGAAACTGGAAAAGGATTATCATTATTTAAGCGCATTGAGCCTGACAGATGAATTAACCGGTCTTTATAACAAGCGGTTTTTTAATAAACAGCTGAAAATTGAAATTACCCGCACTAAAAGAACCGGCCAGCCTTTTTGCCTGATGTTTATTGATTTGGACAATTTTAAATCCGTCAATGATACCCTCGGACATGCCAAAGGTGATGAGTTTCTTGTAAAACTATGCCGTCAGATTAGCCAGAAAATAAGGCCAACTGACTTTGCCTGCCGCTACGGTGGCGATGAATTCAACATTATTATGCCGGCCACTCATTTAGTTGACGGTATTTCTATAGCCCAAAGATGGCACGGTTTAATTTCGCAGGTGGCTTGCCAAATGGGATTGTCTGTTTCATCCTCCATCGGTATTGATGAATTTGATGTTTCCTCCACACTCAAAGCGGAAGAATTTTTAGACAAGGTCGATAAAGAGTTATATAATGCCAAGAACACCGGCAAAAATAAGGTTTGTTATCCCGGGGGGAGTGTGCCGGCTGAAAAGGCGGCAGAAAAAGCTGTTCAGCCAGCAGAGAAAAAAGTTCTTCATAAAAGTTCGGCAGCGGTAAAAACAAAAAGAAATCAAATCAGTGCCAAGTGGTAAAAAATTAACTGCCCAACCAAACCTTTTGCTGTTTCTGTTGCCGGCGGCACCATTATCCGTTCAATCGCAATATATCTTTCCATTGATGATTTGCTCCAGTTCGTCGCCATACAATTTGACTTTTTCCGGAGGCAAAACCTCCCGCCATTTATTTCCGCTCTGGACAAGATCAGCCAATGAATTATCCGGCAAAAACATAAAGATGGCGCGGTTTTCGTCTCTTGCCCGCTGGAAACGCCAGATGTAAAGCTTTTTGAGGATATCTTTCTGTTCCGAATCGAGAAAAGCATAACTCGCAATTTTGGTATGCCCTTTCTTATCAATGGTCTTTTCCTGCCAATTACAAGCGGCGATTTTGGCGAAGGCGTCCCCGGCAGTATCTTCCAGAGATTTCTTGCGCAATTGGGCTAACTGCTCCTCGTAGAGCGCCGGTAAATAAGCTACATCCTGGACGCCATATTCCAATTGTTCATCGGCGAGCGGCCTGGTGTCCCAGCGGGACCGCTGCATTTTTTTACTTTTCTTCAGCTCCAGACCTAAAAACTGATTAATCATTTTTTCCAAAGACAACTGCTGAAAGCCCAATAGATATGCCGCCCGATGAGTATCGAAAATATTTTCAAAAACAAAGTTATAATCTCTTTTCAAAAGACGGATATCGTTATCGGCGGCATGAAGAATTTTTACAATTTTCCTGTTTGCAAAATATTTGCCTAAAAAGGATAAGTCAATTTTGTCCAGCGGATCAAAAATATAAGTTGCCGCTTGGGCTCTAATTTGAATAAGGCAGAGTTTTTCCCGGAAATAGCGGAAAGAATCGTATTCTGTATCGACGCTCAATACAGTTGAATTATCGAAATCATCAATGGCACGCTGCAATTTTTTTGTGTTGTCTACCAGAAACCAAGTTTTATTCATGAATGGCTATTTAGCCGAAACGGAGATTTAAAGCTATCAAAATGATGCATCAAATAACAAGTTTTCTGGTCACAACCCAACTGCAGGCTGATGATAATTTCCGCCAGCCATGCTTAGAATTCGAAAGAAATTCCGCCTTTAAATGATCTTCCAGGCATCGGATAATAAAAATTAACCATACCATATTGCGCGTAATCAATACCGAAGGAGGAATATTTTACATCGGCGATATTATCGGCGCCGATAAAAGCTGTGAGCGTCGCTTTACCCCAGGTTGGCTTGTAATAAAGATAGCAGTTTAGCAACGTATAGGATTCCAGTTTTTCCGTGTTGTTGTCGCTGTCCCCGGAGAGAAAGGCATCGGCCACATAGCGGATTTCCGGTTTTAAGGTCAGGTTGTAGGGCAGATAAATTTCCAGTCCCGCGTTAACCATCTGCCGGGGAACCAGTGGCATATCTTTTTTGTTATTAGCGCCGTCTTCAAACGTGGCCAGATGATAAGTGTAGTTTCCGTAAATCTTGAGATATTGCGGCCATAAATAGGAAAAGGAAGATTCCGCGCCGTTGTGGCGCGTCTTGCCGCTATTGCGGTTCCGGCCGGTAAACGTCAGCGGATTGTAAATATATTCGACTTCATCTTCCATGTCCGTGCGGAAGAAGGTCAATCCTATTTTCAGATCATTAATCGGGTAAAATTCCGTGCCGAATTCCCAGCTGGTTCCCTTTTCCTTTTCGAGGTCGGTTAAAAATACTCCTCCGAAACCGCTGAAAGACGCCACCTCATCAATAAAAGGAATGCGGTAAACAGTTGCATATTTGGCAAATACTTTTGATTTCTGCCCCCAGAGCCAGGTCAAACCAGCCTCATAGGAATCTGCGGAATAACTTTTTTCATTGGAAAAGTTATTGGCCGGTGCGGCCGAATCAATATTGGACCCTTTAATATTTGTTTGTTCCAGCCGGGAACCGGCGCTGAAGATAAGATTCTTCGTGATCCTGAACTCATCGCGGATGTAATAGCCGATGCTCTCTCTGATGAAATCAGCAGAACTTAATTTGGCGGTTCGTTCTCTGTCGCTGAAAATATCCTTCTTGTATGGTTCTCTGTAATAGTCGAGGCCGATGATGACTTTGTTGGGAAAGCCGAATATTTCTTTATCCAGGATATATTTCGGCGTAATACCATAGGTGTCGGCTTGCGTGTCGGAATAATTGTAGGAAAACCAGGAAGCCATATTCATCTGCAGATCTTTTTTCCCGTACAGCAGGTTGATTTCCAGCTGTCCCCATGCTCCCCAGAATGATTTTATTCCCAGGCTGATATTGGTATATTTATCGGAGCCGTCGTCATTGTCATGGACCTTCATGAAGTACAGCGGTATTGCCGGCTGGTACTGCCGGCGATCCTGTTCCATTTGCGCCCTGGTCAGCGCGCCCGGCATTTGATAATCAGATTTGTTGAAGGACCCACCCAGCGAAACATTGAGGAGATCGTTTGCGGAATAACCGAAATCAAAGCTGCCGCTCTGGGATGAGTATTGGGAACGTTCCCGGTAGCCGGAACCGAAGTTATTTTCGCCGGTGACGGCATAAGTCCATTTACCCGTCGCCCCGGTCACTCCAAGCCTTTCATTATGCAGGCCATAGCTGCCGGCCAGACCAGAAATGTTGAATTGTGGTTCTCCTTTACCCTTTTTGGTGATGATATTGATGGTGCCGCCGATCGCCGCATCGCCGTAGAGAACGCTGCCCGGTCCACGGACAATTTCAATGCGTTCAATGGTGTTGATGGGTATTTGCAGCCAGTTGATGGAGGCCATATCCGTGCGGTTCAAGCGCCGTCCATCGAGCATAACCAGCGTTTTTCCGTAAGGGTTGTCGCCTCCGAAGCCGCGCATGTCAATTAACGCCTGCGACGCGTTGCCGCTGTACGTGCGAAACTGAATGCTTTCGAGCTTATCCAGCGCTTCGATGACAGTAGTCGCCCCTGTTTTAGTAATGTCTTCGGCGGTAATAACGGTGACATTAGCGGGAGTTTTACGTATTTCCTGCCGGTCGCGTGTGGCGGTTACAATAACTTCCCCCATAGTAACAGTCGTATTTTCATTATTTTTGCTTTGGGCTTGTACCGGTAAACAGATAACTACTGAAAATAACAGGATTAAAACAAATACTTCTTTCAAGGTTCTTCTCCTTTCCCCCTCGGGATTAAAGTAAGTTGAACCACCTCAAAGTATCCTGGCTTGCGGCATCCTACTTTCCACGCCTTCCCGACATGACGTCAGTGGCAATATGTGGATTTCGTTCCGCTTACAGTTGCGGGGCAGCTCCGGTCTCACACCGGCTTCCTTCTTTGGCGATTCTTTTCAGGTAAACAGTGTCATTCTGGGCAATCCGCTGTGCGGATTTTGATCTACCAGAACATCAACATCATATACCTCTTTTATATTTGCCGCGGTAATAACTTCCGCAGGGCTTCCTATAGCATAATTTTTTCCGCTGTAAAGTAATATTATCCGGTCGGCATGAGAGCTTGCTAAATTGATATCATGGGTGACAAAGACTACCGTGAGTTTCTGCTCTTGATTTAATTGTCGCAGCATCGCCAGGAATTGCGCCTGATGCTTCAAATCTAAGAAAACAGTGCTTTCATCAAGCAGCAGAATCTTTGGTTCCTGGGCCAGGGCGCGGGCAATCAGGACACGTTGGCGCTCCCCGGCGCTGAGTTGATCAAAGCGGCGGGCGGCAAAAGCAAGAGTGTCCGTTTTCTCCATAGCTTTATGGGCTATCCGGTAATCTTTTTTGTGCTCAAAAGAATAATTACCTAAATGGGGAAACCGGCCCATCAGGACAATTTCTTCAGCATAAAAAGGAAAAATAGAAAGATTTTCCTGGGGAACGACGGCAATTGCTTTCGCCAGTTCCCGGCGCGGCCATTGGCTGGTATCTTTATTTTCAATCAGAATTCTGCCGCTGTTCGGGAATAGAATACCGTTGATAATTTTCAGCAGAGTTGTTTTGCCGGAACCATTCGGCCCGATTATCGCCACAACCTGCCCCTCCTCAATGGCAAAAGATAAATTATCCAGAACAAGTTCACCGGTATAACTGAAGTTGATATTCTGGCCGCAAATTAAGGTCATGACTAATTTCCCTTCCTTTTCAGAAGAAAAATGAAATAGGGAGCACCGCAAAGAGCAGTTATCACCCCGACCGGCAACTCCGCCGGAGCCAGAACCACTCTGGCGACAGTATCGGCAGCAACTAAAAAAGATGCGCCGAAGAGAACGGAAGCCGGGATTAGCAGGCGATGATCAGAGCCGAATACCAGACGCATCATATGCGGTACCATGATCCCGACAAAGCCAATTATGCCGCTAAGCGATACGGCCACCGCCGTTATCAGCGACGTTACAATCAATATCCATTGCCTGGTGCTCTCTACGTTGACGCCCAGTTGCAGGGCATTTTCTTCCCCCTGCGCAATCAAATTCAGCTTCAGCGCCTGCCGGTAGAGTAAAATAAATCCGCCCAGCAGACAGGCTGCAGCTAAACTGATTTCTCTAGTTGATGCCCGCGAGAGATCGCCCATCAGCCAGAAGGTTATGCTGTGCAGCTCCATGCTGTCGGCGATGGAAAGGAAAAAAAGGATAGCGGCGGAAAAAAAAGCATTGACCACTACACCGGACAATAAAAGCGAATTATCCAGCAGGGCCCCCCGGTTGCCACCGGAAACTATGAAGACCAGAAAGACCGTTGCCAGCGCTCCCAGGAAAGCCAGCAGCGGCGTTCCCAGATAAAATGAGCTTGCTCCGATCAGGATGCCGATAATCGCGCCCAGGGCGGAGCCTCCGGAGATACCCAGGACATAAGGGTCGGCCAGGGGATTGCGCAGCAGCGCCTGGAAAACAACGCCACCCAGGGAAAGGGAAGCGCCGACGATGCCGGCAAAGATGATGCGCGGCAGGCGCACCGCAAAGATAATTAAATCTTCCTGAGAGGTAAGAGAGCGTCCGCCGGTCAGAGCTTCGATCAAAGACTGAAAAACCCTCCCCGGGCCAATGTGGACGCTGCCAATGGCCAGAGAAATAACGGTAAGCGCCAGAAATACGGCCAGCATCAAAGCGCTTATTCGCAGGACCCGGAATGCGGTTACACGGCGATAAATAGGGATGATTCTCCTCTTGTTATTTACATTCTTATTACCAATTTACAGGGAAAAAGCCAACAGGTAATAATAGCAGCATTTCACCTTGTGATGGGTGATTTACCCGCCACCTATCCGGCGCTGCGAGCCTTTCTAGCCTGATGCTCCGGGGGCGGTATGGGCGAGGGCACCGGGATGTTCCTCGGGTCAGGGAATTGATCTTCCTGACTGAAGCAGTGATCGACCTGGTATGTGAGGTGATTGATGCGATCATCTAATTCGCGGCGTATCTTTTCCATCTGTTCCTTCGACGGTTCCTCAGGAACTTGGAGGACATGGCGATCGAATATCATGACGATCTTGGAAAACGGCTTCGGAATCATTGTGCGATCCCAACTGTTGATCCGGAAACATGGTTGAGAGCTCCAGCTAAAAGGAATAATCGGTATGCCAGTCCGGGCGGCGGCGGCGATTACACCGAATTTAGAAATATAGGGCGGCCCTTTGGGACCATCGGTGGCAATACCGGCTGGTCTGCCGGCCTTTATCAACCCGACGAATTCGTCCAGCGCTTTCTTGCCCCCCTTGTCCTTGCCGCTGCTTCCCCGGGGCGGTGGTATATCCGAACCTTTTAAGCATCGCAGTTAGCAGTTCACCGTCCTTGCTGGCGGCTCGTCATCAGAGCGGCGCTGAGGTTGCGGAAGTAAAAAACGGTGAAAAGCAATCCACGATGCCAACTCGCGCCGAGCATTGTCCGCCGTGCAGCTCTCATCTATTATCGAGAATTTCAGCGCCAAAAACACTGATTCGGCAAGTTAGAAACAGCAGGTGCATTGCCGCCCAAATAACATAGCTTCCCAGAAAGGAGACGATTCTAATTTGGAGTGGATGTTTCGGCTGGTAGAGTCTGACTCTCCGTCTGTCTTTGTTTTTGATCATGTTAAAACCTTTTTTGCCATGTCTTGGGCTGAAAGCGAGACCATTCTCGATGCCGTATAAATACCAAGAGTTCAATCCTGGTTGGAATGCTATCGACCAAACCCTACGGGGAGTTAACAAAAGGTGATGATTATAGCCAGTAAAATATTGCTACGCACCGAAGTGGTTTATTTCTCTTACTGTCCTGGAATAAACAATAAGGTTGATGACTCTCCAACGGATGGATTTATGGGTATAAATAACGAAAATTTTGTAACTGTATTTTCGCCCGCCTTGTTCAGTGTTGAAACAATTATCTAGGGGCGCAATTCTTCTTACATTCTGACTCATCCAGGCAAAACTATTACACAGAATTTCTGATTCCGTATCAATAAATATTCCGGAGAGAATGACCCGATGGATGAAATGCTTACAATGGGGAGACAGGTTTTAGCGATGCAACCCTTCAGTGTGCTCATCGGGGCGGAACTGACCGCCTTTTCCGCAGGATACACGGAATTAAAGATTCCGATCAGGCAGGAGCTCAAGCAGCAGCATGGCTTCGTTC
This sequence comes from uncultured delta proteobacterium, assembly GCA_963845095.1. Taxonomy (GTDB): domain Bacteria; phylum Desulfobacterota; class Syntrophia; order Syntrophales; family Smithellaceae; genus MVRV01. The sequence continues at coordinate 7,360 of CAWJQM010000012.1, read as the reverse complement.
ATGGCGGTAGTCCTCAGCTATGCCGCCGACAACGCTCTTACTTATGTCGGGGGAAGTGTTCTGGGACCGGCTGTGGTGACATCGGAATTCAAGATCAACTATCTGCGGCCGGTTTTGGGTGATTTTATTGTGGCCCGCGCCTCAGTTATTTATGCCGGGAAGAACCAGGCGGTCTGTCGCTGCGATATCTATGCCCTGAGCGAAGGAAAAGAGAGTCTGTGTGCAACGGCACAGGGCACGATTAGAAAATCGGCCAATCACAACTGGAGGCTTGAGGGCAAAAATATTTAAACCATGCTTTCAAAAAGCTTTTTCCCGGGAGGTCTTATGGAAACACGCCGTAGCTTCATCAAGAAAAGCGCCATTGTCGGCGCTGCTCTGTCTGCCGGCCGCACTGGGGCGTGAAAGCCTGGCGGCTTATCCTGACTTAAAAACACGCAATCCGAAAAAGGTCGCTGGTGTTATGGTATAGTCAGACAGGTCAGACCGCAGGTATGCCAGGCTTATCGGCTGCATCCTGAAAGACAAAGGTCTTGCGGTCGATGCACGCGATATGCAGGAATTCGATAAAAACCTGCTGGCGAATTATGATCTCATCATTGTCGGTACGCCGGTATTTTACTATGATACCCCCGCCAATGTCAGCGATTGGCTGGAAACGATTCCTTCCATCAAGGGGACACCGGTGCAGCGTTTGTTTCCTTCGGCGGTCCGGAAGGCAATCAGCATAACGCGTCAAGTCACATTCTCAAACTGTTGCGGACAAAGGCGGGGTCCCGGTTGGGAGGGATGCCTTTCAGGAATATTCCTTCCTATCCAACGCCCAACTGGAACAATGCCAAACAGATTTCCGGGCAACATCTGCCCAATGCGGCAACTTTTGATCAGGTGCGCCGTTTTGCAGCAGACGTTCTGGAAAAAATTACCCTGGGCAAAACCATTGCTGTCGGATATGAAATAGCGCTGCGGGAAGGTTTGCGGGTGCTGCCTCTGGTCTGGCTGAACAAGAAGGCTATCAGCAAGCATACGGTTGATGCTGCCAAATGCATCGGTTGTCAAACCTGCGTGAAAAAATGCCCAACGAAAGCAATTAATCCTTCCCGGCAAACGGTTGATCGGGATAAGTGTCTGGCCTGCTTCGGCTGCCTGAATAATTGCCCTGCCGATGCCGTGGTGATGGAATACCGGGGCGAGCGTTTGTACGGATTTCCTGAATATCTGAGGCGAAACAAAATTGTCATCCTGGAGCCGCCGGAATTCAAAGCATGCAACATGTAAATGTTTCCCGCTTCAGCCGTGCCGAATAAAATTCAGCAGGTACAAAGGGCAAAAATAGAATCAGCTTGGTTTTATCTCGACAAAGAACTTGTCTCTGGCTCAACCGGTATTTTGTTTAGAACCGCTGGGCAAATTTGTCCTGCCGGTAATTATCATCCGGAAGTAATGTATTGTATGTAGGGCGGGGCGCAGATGGAATCCGTATAAGTTTATCTTTATAGGCGGCAAAAATCTGCGGGTGTTGCTGTGCAAAATATTTCAGTGTTTCATCTTCTGTAATCCGCTCATAATGATATTTAAAGGCAACAGAGCCTTTTCCCGAAGTTCCCGCTCCCCGGCGGAAAGGCCCCGCAATCCTATCAATGACTATTCTGACGGTGCCGAAATAGACCAGCTTTCCCTGGGGAGCTTCAAAACGCAGGATATCGTCATGATCATTTTTATTATTGCTGCGTTTCTGTAATCGAAGAATATAGCTGCCTGGACGGGCAACCTTAAAGAGATAACCCCGGTTTTGTAGTTTGTCTGCCCTGGTTAAACCAAATCCCTTGCCCGCGATATCAATCCTGTCTTCCGTCTTGCTTTTTATCTCGTAGAGGCTGAATTCCCAGAGTATCGGAACCGTTTCTATGTTGCCGACAATGATCGAATCTGTTGAATTAATTGCCGGTGAGATATTTTTGATGTTGCCTGCGCATCCGGGTAAAGAAAGCAGAAGAAACAGAATGTACAGATAACAGAATCTCTTCATCACTCAGCCGTTCTATAGTTTGCAATAAAAAGAAGTGTGCCGTTCCAATGCAACAGGCATCACATATAGCTGTGCAGGCTGGGCAGCAGATTTACGCCCAGATAGGTAAAAAGAACGCAGCCGAAACCAATAACGGCCATTATGGCCATGCGTTTTCCCCTCCAACCCCGGACATTATGAGCATGCAGCATCAGGGCATAGATCAGCCAGGTAATCAGCGACCAGGTTTCTTTGGGATCCCAACTCCAGTAGGACCCCCAGGCGTAATGCGCCCAGACGGAACCGGTGATAATACCCAGCGTTAAAAAGACAAAACCCAGGGCTACACACTGATACATCAGTTCATCAAGTATGGAATCGGCGGGCAGCAACCTGATAAAAGCGCTTGTTTTTGATGATTCGGCTCCGGCTGATTTCTTCACAAAAAACATGATGCCCAGCGCAAAAGCCACGGTAAAAGCGGCATAGCCCATAAAGCAGGTCAGTACATGCGAGGTCAGCCAGTTGCTCTGCAATGCCGGGATCAGCGGTTCAATGCGGTTGCTGATTCCGGGTGCAATGGAGGCATAGGCCATGATCAGAAAGGCCACAGGCAAAACAAATACGCCGAGGCTTCTGTTTTTTAAACGCCATTCCATCGCGAGATAAAGCAGCACAATCGTCCAGGCAAAGAAAATAAGTGATTCGTAAAAATTGGACAGCGGCGCATGTCCGATGCCGAGATCGTAGGATGTTTTCCAGCGAATGACCAGAGCCACGCTCTGGGCGACAAGGCCAATCAGCGCGATCCAGGTCGCCAGCTTCCCCCAGAATTCCCTTTCCAGGATCATCCGGAAAAGATAAAATACAAAAGCGGCGAAATAGATGAAGGTCACCGCGCTCAAAATGGTCGTATTGATCATTGGGAATTCTCCAGCTTATCTCTTAGCTCCGCTAGCAGATGTTGAAGTTCGCGTTCCAGCCCCGATTTGTTTTTATAGCTGCGACCGGCAACGCTTATACGAGCCTGCTCCTTTGCCTGATCGATCCGAATCCAGACCTGTCGGGAATAAGAAAACAAAATCAGCATCAAGCCGCATATCAGGAGCGCTGCCGCGAAGGCCAATACCGGCGTACCCGGATCGCGGCTCACCTGCAGGCCGGTGAAATATTTTTCTTCCAGTCCCAGAAGAGTGAATGTATAAGGGCGGAAAAGACCGGGATTGAACATCGGAACCTGTTCAATAATACCGGGATTTGTTTCCCTGATTTTATCAATATGCTGAAAAACCCAGAAGGTCACTTCTTCTTTTGGAGAACGGACGGCTACTTTTATGGCCGGTCCCATTTTCATCAGATTCTCTTCCACGCGCAGAACGGTAAACGTTCCTTCTTTTCCCGGAAGTTCAAACTGATATCCCTGACCTACATTAATCACATCACGGCGGCCGCCTCTCCATAAGGCCAGCGTTGCTTTTCCTTCCGGAGCGGCGCCGTAGCTCGCCTGATAAAAGCGGTATCCTTCAACAACGACAGGATGGTTGACCAGCAGCTTTCCCGAATAAATGACCTGATTGTTCCGTAAAAAGGTCAGGTCCGATTGGAACTTCTTGGGCGCGCCGTTTTCATAGAGTTCCAGGATAAACTTGTCGCAGCGCACATCAAAAGGCAGGGGCAGGGGCCGCTTTCCGTTGCGCAGAGTGAAGGTGTTTGCCGTCTCGCCTTCAGTGATGTTGAGATTTCCTTCCAGGCCGAAGATGGAGCCGATAATGACGCCGGCGATCAACACCAGAACGCTCAGATGGACGATATAAACGCCGAAGACCGCAAAGCGCCCTTTTTCGGCACACAGGACAATGCCCTGTGACTCGTTGCCGCGCTGCAAGTTACGGTATCTTTTTTTTAATACGGCGGCTGCAATATCGGCCGCCTTGGGGGAATCCATGATTATGGGAAATGCATTTTCTTCCGGAAGATTTTTAAAAATATCTTCATTTTGCGGGGATGGCCGCAGGTGAAAACGCCGCCAGGCCAGAGGAAAACGATCCAGCGAACAGACAATCAGATTGATCGTCAGAAGCGTCAGCAAAAGAAAAAACCAGAGGGAGTGATACAGGTCGAAAATCTGCATAGTCTGCAGGAAGGAAAAAAGTCCGGGCGAAAGAGTGCGGGCCAGTTCAGCGGCAGTCTCCCGCTGGGGTACGATTGTTCCAATAACGGCGAATAAAGCAAAGAGCGCAATCAGGACAATAGCCAGTTGAACGGACGAAAAAAAAGACCAGAGGGCGGATTTATTTTTGGTCAAAGAAGGTTTCTCCCGGTGATGATAGTTCCGGATATTTAACATCATCACTGTTTTTATGCAATATTTGCAGAAACCTGTTTACTTTTTGTGACACTTGGCGCAATCGCGGGCGGTAAATGCCTTGGTGCCGTTGTGGCAGACGCCACAGGTTTTTCCATGCAGCATTTCCGACATGATCATTTTTGTCTGGCCTTTTTTGACGGCAAAAGGATCAGGATGACATTGATTGCATGAAAAAATCGCGTGGCTTGCATGATGGAAATACACATTTTGCATCGTGGTTTTATATTTTAGCGTACCCGGGTAATAAACTTGAGTCTTTGGCGGCAGGTTTATCCTCTGTGGCAACGGTTGCAGTGTAGAATGCAGAGCCGTTCTTTAGGGGCATGGCAGGTAAAGCAAGATTTCCCATTGTCATGATCATTGAAATCAATTTTAGCATCACTCTTCCGATAGGCAAATGTCTGCGGATGGCAGGTCAACGCAGCCGGATTTCAGCTGATGGTTTTCATGCTTGAAGGAAACCGCTTTAGCTCCCTTCCCATACTTTATCGTTTCCGTCGGGGCGGCAATGGTTTCTTGTGGCACTGGTTGCAATCCCTCCAGGCAAAAGCATCTTTGCCCTTCTGGTCATGGCAGGTAAAGCAGTATTTTTTACCGCTGTGATCCGCCATCTTGATGTTCGTTGCCCCTTCTTTGGGTTTAAACAGAGAGGGATGGCAGCTTCGGCAGTTTGCTTTCTTAGTGTGTGTTTCATGGTTAAACGCCACGCCTTTATCGCCCTTGCCCAAAATCACAGCTTTTTTATAGCGGGGACTCTCTTTTTGTGGCGTACGAGCGTTCGGTGCCCAGATGGCAGCGCGCGCATTGCGTATCGGAGGCAAAAGCTTTTTTACCGTTATGGCAGGCTCCGCAATATTTCCCCTTATAGAGGGACGCCATTGTAAAATCTTTATTCTTCTGAGCATGAAGCGCTTCCATCTCAAACAGGCCGCTGTGACAGGTAATGCAGGATGTACCTTTTTGGGCATGATCCTGATGCCGAAAAATTACGGATTCTATCGGTTTGGTATAGAGGATACCGCTTGCGGGGACTTCATCGCCTGCGCATCAAGCCGAACGACGGCGTAAAACAATTACAATCAAAATGAACAGGATGATAAGTCTGTTTAGCATGGCGCTATTCCGGCTACCCTTTCATGTAAAAAATATTGGGTTTGGCATCTGTCTCTTTTTTGAGCACCCAGACCGGCTTCTGCAATTGATGAATCAATTGATATACTCTATCGTTGCGGATTGGACAGATCGCCGAAATACCCGGACATCCGCCGGACAGCTCACCGAACAGGCTACGTTTTTCTCCCCCCGGGAAAGTCGCGATGCAAAACAAAAATCGCATTTATCAATTGCGCCTTTTTCTTCATTGAAATACCTGGCATTGTACGGGCAGGCAACCATGCATATTTTGCAGCCGATACATTTTTTGTTGTCCATCATGACGATCCCGTTGTCTTGTCCTTATAAGTCGCCCGGACGGGACATGCACGAACACAGGGGGATTATTGCATTGGTTGCAGAGTACCGGAATAAATTCCCTTTTCTGCCCTATGGCCTCCGGTGCTTCTTTTTCCAGAACCATGCGTTCGCCAGCCATAGTCCGGCACAGAATTGGTGGCCACGCAACCTTTTACACAGCGGCGGCAACCAATGCACTGATCCACACGGATCACCATGCTGTAATGCGGTTTATAAGGGATATTTTTCTTTGTAGGTACCCGTGTGGAAATATCTTCTCGGCTGCGGACACGGCGGAAACAATCGAACCGCCGGCAAATACGCCGGTGATGGCCAGACCGATTTTCAGAAAATTCCCGGCGATCCATTGCGGAAATTTTCTCGGATTTTTCTAATATTTTATCTGTGTTCAAAAGGCTTAAAAATCATGTTTCACTATCAGACTTTCCGCTTTTTGACCTCTTCGAGCACAATGCGCTTCGCCAAAACCATTAAATACCTTTTCCCCAAGCAAAAACGCAGCGCCGCAAAACCCTATACCTCCCAGGGCAACCAGAATCTCTCTCCAGGTGGGGGTATAGGTATGCAACCGGGAAAATTCCTTGACGCCAAGGTCCCAATACAAAGGAACAATTTGTGCCATAACCACCAGATCCAGGCGCATGAAGAAAATGCTGAAAATCATGAGAGCTTGCGGCAACCGTCATCAATCCACGCTTCCTGCCTCCGGAAAGCAAAAGCAGGAAAAAAGGAATCACCATGCCGCAGGCAACCTCCAACACCCAGAAACTGAAAGCATGCGAACCGCTGATCGTTTCATGAAGCGTGATCAGGCGGGTTTCACCGCCGGTCGTCATGGTAATCATTTTCCAGATGGTTAAGAACACGACGGCGGCAATCATCAGCATGGCCAGTTTGCTGACCAGCGCAAGCGACTTTTCTTCGGCTTCATCCATTTGGGCATCCGCTGATCTTCTTGCGCCATAATGCTGAAAAAGATAATGAAAGCACTTCCCGTCATCATGGCCGACAGGATAAAATAAACGGGCAGAAAAGGACCATACCAGACATCCCGGCCATTGAGCATGGCAAAAATACCGCCCAGATTGCTGTGCGCAGACACGCCGGAAAGAACGCTCAGTAATCCGAAAAAAGCGGCAATGCGGTGAGAAGCACGCATCAGCAGAACAAATTCCATTGCCATGAAAATCATGTACAGCATATACAGGGCGCCCATCCACCAGATGTTGGAGGATGAAATTAGGCGAAGCAAACAAGTAAATGATCATCCGGAAGGGATTTTCTATTTCCAGGGCGATGACGAGGAAGCCGGATATAATCGTAATCAAAGCCAGCAACACCGAACGTTTGGCAATCGGCAGAAAATCGCGGTTGCCGAAAACATGCCCGATAGACGAAACCAGGCAAAGCCCGGTGGAGGCCACAACAAAGAAAATATAGGTGGCAATGAGAAGCGCCAGCGGCATCTCCCGGAAGGTGCCGTAGGCATGACGGCTTCCCGCGATAAAAAG
>CAWJQM010000011.1:0-190392 GCA_963845095.1 uncultured delta proteobacterium | reverse complement strand
CTTTTTGAGATTAGCGCACTCTCGCGAGTTGGCTTCTCTTTGTACTACCCATTGTAGCACGTGTGTAGCCCTAAGCATAAAGGCCATGAGGACTTGACGTCATCCCCACCTTCCTCCGGTTTAACACCGGCAGTCTCTTTAAAGTGCCCAACTTAATGATGGCAATTAAAGATAAGGGTTGCGCTCGTTGCGGGACTTAACCCAACATCTCACGACACGAGCTGACGACAGCCATGCAGCACCTGTCTCCAGGTTCCCCGAAAGGCACTTCTCTGTTTCCAGAGAATTCCTGGGATGTCAAGCCTAGGTAAGGTTCTTCGCGTTGCATCGAATTAAACCACATGCTCCACCGCTTGTGCGGGCCCCCGTCAATTCCTTTGAGTTTTAATCTTGCGACCGTACTCCCCAGGCGGTTCACTTAATGCGTTAGCTGCGGCACTGAGAGGGTCAATACCCCCAACACCTAGTGAACATCGTTTACAGCGTGGACTACCAGGGTATCTAATCCTGTTTGCTACCCACGCTCTCGCGTCTCAGCGTCAGTATAGGGCCAGAAAGTCGCCTTCGCCACCGGTGTTCCTCCTGATATCTACGAATTTCACCTCTACACCAGGAATTCCACTTTCCTCTCCCTTACTCTAGCTGAACAGTTTCAAATGCACTTCCTGGGTTAAGCCCAGGGCTTTCACATCTGACTTATCCAGCCGCCTACACGCTCTTTACGCCCAATGATTCCGAACAACGCTAGCACCCCCCGTATTACCGCGGCTGCTGGCACGGAGTTAGCCGGTGCTTCCTTTAGCGGTACCGTCAAGCATGATGGATATTAGCCACCATGCATTTCTTCCCGCTCGACAGAGCTTTACGGTCCGAAAACCTTCCTCACTCACGCGGCGTTGCTGCGTCAGGGTTGCCCCCATTGCGCAATATTCCTCACTGCTGCCTCCCGTAGGAGTCTGGACCGTGTCTCAGTTCCAGTGTGGCTGATCATCCTCTCAGACCAGCTAACCATCGTTGCCTTGGTAGGCCATTACCCTACCAACTAGCTAATGGTACGCGGACTCATCCTTCAGCGAAAGCTTGCAAGCAGAGGCCATCTTTGACTACACAACAGAAGATGTGCAGTGTCATTCGGTATTAGCGCACCTTTCGGTACGTTATTCCCAACTGAGGGGTAGATTATCCACGCGTTACTCACCCGTGCGCCACTTTACTGATCCACCGAAGCGGACTTTCTCGTACGACTTGCATGTGTTAGGCACGCCGCCAGCGTTAGTTCTGAGCCAGGATCAAACTCTCAAGTTTTAATCCTAGTCAGAAAGATTTCTCTTTCTTAATTTCGCGTGATTCCAAAAAAATTTGTATAGGACCCACAAATCAATTATTTCCCACTATTCAATTTCCAAAGAGCCATCTTAAAACGAGCTGTAACAAATAAATCAATACGATTTTTTTGTCAAGAACAATTTTTAAAATTCAAAGAAACTTATGTTCGGCAAACAATCATGGTGAGCATCCGACGACTTCGATATGCATCTATCGGTGAACTTGCTGAGAACTTCAACTTACCTTAAAGAACTTTTTTTGCGAACAGAAGTGAGCTTCTACCCCCTCTTCGCTTTTGTGTCAAGAAAAAATTAGAACTAATTTGGCATTATTTAGCCGATCTGCTTTTTCCTCTGTTCTTACAGGCATTTAATAAGAATATTTTTTTATCTTCATGAATTTTCTTTTATAAATTATACACTGTATTTTATCGCCGTAGAATCGATGCAGCTATAATCCTGCCGGTAAATTCTACTGCGCCGAAAGTTGCATTAATCTTGTTTTCCACCAATTAACATCATTGACAGGAATATACATATATGTAATAAAATTAGAAAGTTTCATGGCAATAAACCGTACATCGCAAAAAAAGGAACACCTTCACACCTTCAACAGATAAGGAGAAAAGATATGCCGACTAAATGGCAGGAGGAATACAAAAAGAAACTTATATCTCTGGAAGACGCCGTTGCCAAAATTAAAAGCGATGATGATGTAATAGTGGCCCAGTGTGCATCCGAACCACAGGGATGTATGAGTAAATTTCATTTAGTTAAGGATAAAGTACAAAATGTAAAAGTATTCTCAGTTCTTACCATGAAACCTTATGATTTTTATATGAAGCCGGAAATGAAAGGCCATTTTGAACTATGCAGCTGGTTCCATGCTCCCGGCTCACGTGCTGCCATCAAAGATAACGTTGGAACCGTTACATATGTACCCAATATGCTGCACCGCGCTGCTACAGACAGAATATATGCAAAAAAGCCAAACATCTTCTTTGGAACCTGTACTCCAATGGATGCAAAGGGATTTGTATCATTATCTTTAGGCATTACTTATGAGAAAGATATTATCGAGGCGGCTGATATCGTTGTCTTGGAAGTCAACGACCGGTTGCCGCGTACTCTTGGTGATACACATCTGCATATCAGCGATATTGATTCTGTAGTCGAATACAACCAGGACGTTCCTTCTCTTCCCATGCCGGTTCCCGGTGCAACCGATATAATGATTGGTAAATATATTGCTGAGCTTGTCGCCAACGAATCCACTATCCAACTGGGCATCGGAGGCATTCCCAACGCCGCGGCTCTTGCTTTGGCAGAGAAAAGAGATCTCGGGGTCCATACGGAAATGATGGTTGATTCGATGATGGAGCTTTATGAGCTCGGGGTAATAACCAACAAGAAAAAATCACTATATAAGGATAAATTCATTTGTACTTTTTCCATGGGATCAAGGAAACTCTATGACTGGCTTGATGATAATCTGGCTGTGGAATTTCAGAGGGGCAAATGGGTGAATGATCCCGCTGTCATCAGGCAGAATTCCAAAATGGTCTCGATAAATACCTGTCTGATGGTTGACTTTACCGGTCAGGTAGCCAGTGAATCAATCGGCACAAGGCAGTATTCAGGAACCGGCGGGCAGTCGGATACGGCTGTGGGTGCAAAAGAGGCATATGATGGTATGGGCAAGGGAATAATAGCCTGTTACTCCTCAGCTCAGGATGGCAAGATTTCTACGATTGTACCGACCCTCCCCGTGGGAACAGGCGTGACACTGCACAGGAGCAACACCGATCATATTGTAACCGAGCACGGCATAGCCTATATGAGAGGTAGAACAGTTAAGGAAAGAACCAAAAACCTGATTGCAATTGCCGATCCGCAGTTCAGAGAGGAATTGACGGCTCAGGCAGAGAAACTGGGATATATATAATCAGTATGACTCTCCCCGGAATTTCATAATTACCAGATCAAAGTCTGCCGGGCAAATGTTTATGTATCAGAATACTTATTTTAAATAAATCATTTTGACAAGGACAGGCGCCTTTGTTAAAATCATTACCCAGAATGGTTACAGTATTAAATAATTTTAAACACCAGTGGAGGATCTAATTTATGAAAAAGATTTTAATTTTTGTATGTGCGTTTATGTTCGTGGCCACAGTTGCACTGGCCGCGGGACCAAAAACTTATCAGGTAACCGGTCCGGTATTGGCAGTAACAGCCGATACCATCGTTGTAGAAAAAGGCAAGGATAAATGGGAAGTTGGCCGTGATGCCGCCACAAAAGTTACCGGCGATTTAAAAGTCGGTTCCAAAGTGACCATCGAATATACCATGAAAGCGGCAACAGTTGAGGTAAAAGACGCTAAAAAAGCTGAGCCCAAGAAAAAGAAGTAATATTGTAAATTGGAAGGAACCGGTTGCTTCGATCTGCCTGATAGAAACAACCGGTTTTTTCTGCGTTTTGCTGATCAAAAATAAAAAGTTGGACGTATTAACAACTTCCTGTTTTAAATACTTTGAGAGTTAAGTAATTTTTCCCGGATTCTCGTCTATACTGCACGTCATCCATTATTTTCTTGATTATAAATATTCCCAGCCCGCCAATTTTTCTCTGGTCAATATCCGCAGCGATGTCCGGATCAGAAGCAGCAAGCATATTGAAAGGTATCCCTGAATCGGTAATTTCAATGACAAACATTTCGTCATGATCAATCATGCAGGATATTTCTACATCTCCGCCGCAGTCGCTATAGGCATAGTTAAAAATATTTACGAGTACTTCATCTGTGGCCAGTTCTATCCTGTTGATGCTTTTGCTGTCTAAGCCCTGCTTTTGGGCACACGACGCAACAAAATCCATGCATTGATATAGACTTTCCATTTTGGCCGGTACTTTTATGGTTTCCAGGATGCGCATTATATTAAGCCTTGAGAGCTTCTTCTTCTGTTTCGTAGATAGCAAAAATTGTGCTAAAACCCGATATTTTAAAAACATCCTTAACAGTATCTTGCAGATTCGCAAATAACAATTTCCCTCCACTCGGTTTCAACTGCTTAGCTACTCTCAGGATACTTCTGAGACCTGAACTGCTGATAAAATCCATTTGGTTCAAACTTATAACAAAGATATTACCGCCGGCGGATATTAATGCGGACATGCTTTTCTCAAAATCAAGAGAGGTAACCGCATCCATTCTTCCTCTCACCGAAACGATAACGACTTTCCCTTCTTTTCTTGTTATTATGTCCATAATCGCTCCTGGGGCATTATTTAAATCACTGCTATACATGCTGTACAATATCTTCGACGTTATGCCTTCGTCAATGTAAATTTTATTCCTGATAAAACATCAAATAAGATAGTCTATTATAAAGTACATAATATGTCCGCTTTTTATTATGCTTAAGAAAAGGCGCTGAAGGCGTAGCCGAAAGCCCCTTTTCTTATATTTGGGCAAGCGGCGCACTTACGCTGCCTTTTCTTTTTTCTTTGTTTTCAGCTTTCCATTTTCATCATAATCAGCCAGTTTCCTTGGGCCATTAAAGATAGCCAGAGAACCGTCTGCATAGCGATGGACTCTCACTTTAACCCTAACATAATGACAACGATACTTGTCAGGAGGTATCTGTAATGTTTTTCCTTCAAAGCTGACACAATTATCTGGAGTTACCATCCTTTCGTAATGCTCACAAAGCGTGTCTTCGATATGAGTCCCAATCCAGGGCACAAAAGCCGATCCCTTCTCCAATGGTTCGTAACGGAACTCTTTATTGTATGCAGGCATATATACTTCCTGTAGATAACGGTTAGCCGCATCCATGGTAGTAATGTTATTGGCAGCAAGCTCTTTGGGCAGTCTGCCTCGATGCGTACGATACATTCTTTCGCTCCGCCCTCTTGCTTCCGGAGAATAGGCGGGAATCATCTCAATACCTAACTGTTGCATGGCCCGACCGAACTGCGTTAGTTGTGTTTTACTGACCTTGCCCCCTTCTTCCGGCGTAAACCAGTAATGACTGCCTCTATCGGTATAAATGGAACTGAATAGCCCCTTCTTCGAAATTAAATCTTGCACACCCTGAAAACTGCTGGCCGTTCCCTCCTCGTGAACAAAAAACATGCTGTAATGTTCATTCGTTGCGTCATCCATTGTCACGATTAAATCCCACTTCTTACCTAAAACCCATTCATGGTCACTTCCGTCTTGATGGATCATCATTCCGGGCAAGGGGCTGCGGTCTATTCGCAAACGATCAGAACCTTTATTCTTTGACTTCGTCACTAATCCTTGTCTTTGAAGGGTGTTTTTGACCCAGGTATAACTCCGTGTGCCTCCTTCTCTTGCGTACCAGGAGTAAAAATGCTTTACGTTCCAGCCACGATACCTAACCCTGTATCGATCACCTAATGCCATTACCTCATCCACTGGCGCGCGCCGATGTGATGCCTAAGTAAGTCGTTTATCATTCAGCCCTTCCAGACCGCTTTCTTCATAGCGGCAAATCTGTCGTCTCAATGTCCGGCCGCATACCCCCAATATCTCTGCTGCTTCTTCCTGGCTTAATCTTCTTCTTTGCCAGCCCCCATAGACTTCCTCAAATCGCATCTTCCCGTTCTCCTGTAGTATCTCTGTCCGCTTCATCCTTTCCCTCCCATTCGCGTATCTTATCAACGCACAGTTTATGTGCTACAACGCAATGTGACAAGAAAATCATTGACATGCAACATCCTTCTTCTTATACTCCGGGCTACCGGAAGATAAGTTCCTGTTGAACAAAGGGATCAAACTTATCGGGTATTTCCCGGCCTGCGATCGTCTTGAGGTAACTCCATGAGGCGTCTGATCAACTTTCTGCTGCTTTTGTTTCGAACCCGTCGCGGCCGTCCGGCTGCACTGGTTATGTTGCTTTGTTTTGCCGTTTTGCAGTTTTACCCTGACCATTCTCCCTTCCGTACTCTTCGCTTGGCCCTGTTTGATGCTTATCAGACATACATGCCCAGAGCTAGAAACTCGGCACCAGCTACGATTGTTGGTATCGATGAAGCAAGCCTCAAGGTTTATGGCCAATGGCCCTGGCCGCGTACCCGATTAGCAATGCTGATCGAACGGATTGCCTCCTACCAGCCTGCAGCGATCGGTCTTGATATGATCCTGCCGGAGCCCGATCGGTCATCACCGGCACGAATGGCGGAGTCGCTGCCCCAACTGGACCCTCTGATCCGGCGGCGCCTGGTTCTTCTCCCCGATAATGACAAGACCCTTGCCGCCGTTATCTCCAAATTGCCGGTGGTATTGGGCGTGGCAGGTTTCGAACAGGAAACATTGACTACCTCTTTGACTATGCGCACAGCGCCGTTTATCGTCAAAGGGGGTGATGCAGTCCAGTACGTACGTCATTTTCCGGCAGTGCTGAAAAGCATACCTGATCTGGAAGAAGCGGCATCAGGTCAGGCCCTGCTCAGTGCTGACCTGGAAAGGGGCGTTGTGCGGCGGCTGCCACTAATCGCTTCTGTGGGACAAACACTGGTGCCTTCTCTGTCGATTGAACTTCTGCGTGTGGCCACTGGTCATCCTGCCATTGAGGTCGAGGTAAGTTCTCACGGGATTGCAAGTGTGGGCATAGGCGACTTACGTATCCCGACGCAGGCCAATGGGGAGGTCTGGGTAAATTATTCGCCTTTCCTTTCGGAACGCTATGTTTCTGCTACTGATGTGCTTGCCGGGCGTGTAAACCCGGAACTTATTAATAAGAAACTGGTATTGGTAGGTTTCACCGGGATGGGTCTGATCGATTATCAGACGACAGCACGAGGTGAACGGATCCCCGGCATCGAAGTACACGTGCAGTTTCTGGAAAATATCTTCGACCAGCATTTTCTGCAACGGCCGGCCTGGATGCCCATATTAGAAGTGGCCATTTTACTTTTTTTCGGTATCTTCTTTCTTGTTACCCTGCCGAATCTCAAACCACGATTATCGACAATACTGGCAGCGATTCTCGCGGTTCTGCTGCTGCCCATGGGCTTCCTGCTCTATCGTACAAATGGACTGCTGTTCGACGCCGCTTCCCTCTTCATGGAAATCAATATCATATTCGTAAGTCTCCTGGGTAGCAGTTTCATCGAGTCCGACCGCCAGCATCGAATCGCTAAAAAGGCGCTGCAGATCGAACGTGAGGCCGCAGCCCGGGTGGCCGGCGAGCTGGATGCTGCGCGCCGGATTCAGCTGGGATCACTGCCGCAGCCGGCAACCGCTTTCCCGGACGAGACAAGATTTAAACTTGATGCCCTGCTCAAGCCGGCTCGTGAGGTTGGCGGCGACTTGTACGATTTCTATATGCCGGATGATCACCGTTTGTTTTTCATCGTTGGTGACGTTGCCGGCAAGGGATTACCGGCGAGCCTGTTCATGGTTATGACCAAGGCCCTGGTAAAAAGTATCGTCCTGAGCGAACGGCTCGATGTAAGTCTGACCCTCAATCGGGTTAATGAGGAAATGTCCCGGGAAAATCCGGAAATGCTTTTTGTCACTGCTTTCGCCGCAATGCTTGATGTGGAAAGCGGCGTTCTCGAATACTGCATAGCAGGGCACGATGCACCCTGGCTGGTTGGAACTGACGGCACTGTATGCCAGCTGGAAGGTGAAGGCACCCTCCCGCTGTGTATAATGGACAAATACGACTATCCCCTGAGGAAAATAAAACTTGCCGCAGGCGATTCAATCTGCGTCGTTACCGATGGCATCACTGAGGCTATGAACACAAACGGAGAACTTTATGGGAAAATACGTCTCACCAAGCTCCTGGAGAGAAAAGCCCTGCTTCTCTCACCTTCAGGCATTGCCGATCTCCTGCATGATGATGTTAACAATTTTGTTGGTGAGGCCGAACAATCGGACGACCTGACATTGCTCATTGTGCGCTGGTGCGGCCGGCAGGCCACTTAGCGCACATTGATTTCCACTCGGCGATTACGGGGCTCGGCGACACCATCCGAGGTCTGTACAAGCATCTCCCGTGAACCTCGACCTGCTATTTCGATCAGTGCCGAAGAAATACCCGCCCCCGTCAATATCTGGCGAACTGCTTCAGCGCGCTTCAGCGAAAGAGCATCGTTATAAGCCGCAGTGCCAAGGCTGTCCGTATGGCCGATGACAGCAATTTCGGGGAAGGGCCGATGCGCGAGTTCTGCTTTAATGAGTTCCATTATCGGTTTCGACTCCGGTGTGAGTTCGTCACTGTCTCCGAGGAAATAAAGCGTAAAAGAAACAGGCCTGGGCGGTTGAGCCGCCAGCGCCTGATCAAACTGCTGACGAACCGAATCAGCATCCAGCGTCTGAGTTTCAATTCGGCCGCCGCGATATACATCAGCCGTTCTGTATGGCTTGTCGAGAATAGTCTCTCCCTGAGTAGACTTGACCACTAATACCCCGGAACGGCCTTCCCGGTCGGGCAACAAAACCGTTCGGTCATGACCGGCGCAACCCAAGACCCCGATCAGCAAAAGCACGATCAAAATAGACAGCGCGCGCATATCACTCCTCCTTTCCGCTGCCGGCATCAACAACGAATTCCGTTCCCCTCACGCCAAGGATTGCCGCAGGTGTACGAAATTGTACGGAATTAGACGAATTCTTGGCAAGTTTGCCGGAAACCACGGCGAGAGTTCCTCGATTGAGGGAAGTATCAAGGTTCCCTACATGTGTTGATGCATTAAAGGAAAAATTGTTAATGACAAGTACGCTTTTGGGCCCCGCAGAAAGAAGCGTGTTGTCCCGCAGGGTGATGCCGACCGAACCATCTTGCCCGGTTGTGACCTTATCTCCGGCAACTACAGGCATACCCGCCACAGCGGTAATTTTCTGACCGTTGCGATCGATACTTACTGCTCCCTTAACTATTTTGATTAATCCTGTTTCCTCCGCCGCCCAAGAAGGCAACGCAATTATTACTATCAGAAATACCATCAATAATAATTTCCATAACTTTCCCATATCGCTTCCTCCTTTTACCGGTATTTGCTGCAGATCGAACCAGGAAAAATGGCCAAAACGGCTACTTTTTATTGTATATCTTGAAATATGATATTATTTATATTACAAACTTTAACGGTTGGCAATCATAATTAGTTATGGGTGGCATCAGTTTCTGAAACAACTTTTAGAGGCAATCATTATGAAAATTCGCTTTTGGGGCACAAGGGGATCTCTTCCCGTTGCAATCACAACTGATGCAATTGAAGCGAAGATATTTAAAGCAATTCGTGCTTCGCGAGCTTATCCACTGGAAACTGATGAATCGATAATAACATTCATCCGAAAGGAACTGCCATTTTCCGTCCGGGGCAGTTACGGTGGCAATACATCGTGTGTTGAGCTCAGTGGACAGGAAGAATATGTCCTCTGCGATGCCGGAACAGGGCTGCGCGACTTCGGAAACTATTTCATGAAAACCGGAATGACCGGGCGGCAGGATTTTCCGAAAGTCTTTCACATTTTTATTTCCCACCCGCACTGGGATCACATTCAGGGGTTTCCCTTTTTCACACCCGCATTCATTCCAGGCAATCAAATTAATATCCATGGTCATCATGCCGATCTGGAAAAAATCTTTGTTAATCAGCAGAATGCACCAGGTTTCCCTGTTCCCCTGAAGGCAATGAGGGCGGATATCTCCTTCCATATCATGGAACCGGGAAAAACATACGAAATTGCGGGAATGAATGTAAGCGGCATAAAACAGAACCACCCGGGTGATTCTTATGGCTACTGTTTCATTCAGGGAAAGAAAAAAATTGTCTACTCGACTGATTCAGAACATAAGGAGGACGCCGAGGATGATGATTATGCGTTCATCGAGTTTTTCAAAAATGCGGACCTGCTGATCTTTGATGCACAATATACATTATTGGACGCCGTCGATACTAAGGAAAATTGGGGACATTCCAGTAACCTTGTTGCGGTTGAACTTGCGGTGCGCGCCGGAGTTAAACGCCTCTGTCTTTTTCATAGTGAGCACACTTACGATGATGAATCACTGACCAAGTTCCTGCAAAACACCCGTGAATATCTCAAGATACATGACGATTCATCTGACCTGGAAATCCATCTTGCCTACGACGGCATGGAGATAGAGATAGGATAAATTAAGCTCAAGGTGTATCGGTCATTATATTGATTTAACATGGGATAGCCCGCTGCATTTTCTTGCTTTTACCGCCGTCTTTATTTCTTTTCAAAAGGTATCTCGATCTCGTTCACGCCATATGACTGGTGCATTTTAAGATTGGGCCCTGCCTTTTGAAAGACCTTCATCATGGGCGTATTGCTGGACAGCACGTCCGCGGTAATTCCATTTATATTGTGCTCTTTGGCGATGCGGATCAGGCTCTGGATTAGAAATGTTCCGATCCCGCGGTTTTGCCAATCCTGATGAGTTGTGAAAGCCACTTCGGCAAAATTGGTATTCGCATCGCGAATATAACGGCCCACGGCCACTATCTGCTCCCTGTTGCCTGGTTCCTCTTTTCCCGTCACCGCGGCAATGGCCATTTTGTTATTATAGTCAATGGCGGCAAGGGGCATAGCGACCTTGTGGTGAAATGACTTGAGGTTCTGGAAGAACCGGGTATAGATGTCCTGCTCAGGAAGGCCGTATATCAGGTCCTGTATCGCCCGTTCGTCCGTGGCTTTCACGGGACGGAAGAAGATACTTACTCCTTTTTTGTCTGTCCAGTAAGTCTCGTAGGCCTTCGGATAAAGAACAGCCGGCAATATCTGGTCTTTATAAACATACCCCTGTTTCTTTGCGGCATCAAGCAGTCCGTCACGGAAATCGGGGTGTGAAATGTTTATCAGCGCCACAGCGCGATCGCGGATAGATTTTCCATGAACGTAAGCGACCCCGAATTCCGTGACCACATAGTGGATATCACCCCTGGTCACCACCACGCCGCTTCCGGGGGAGATGATAAGGAACGATTCTGGATGTTTTCCCGTCGTCCGTTGTTGATGGCAGCACCATGATGGATTTGCCTCTTCTGGAAATGGCTGCGCCGCGGACAAAGTCGACCTGCCCGCCAATACCACTATAGAATTCAAAACCCAGAGAATCGGAGCATACCTGGCCGGTAAGATCTACCGTAAGCGCCGAGTTGATGGCGACCATCTTGTCGTTTTGAGATATTACATACGGGTCATTTACATAAATGCTGGGGCGGAACTCGAAGAGCGGGTTGTTGTGCACATAGTCATACAGTCTTCTTAGTTCCCATACAGAAGGAAGCAACAATCTTACCGGGATGTAAAGACTTTTTCCGACATGTAATAACACCCGCTTCGATGAGATCGATGAGACCCTCGGTAAATGTTTCGGTATGAACCCCCAGATCCTTTTTGTTCATGAGGTATTTATAGATGGAGTTGGGGATCTTTCCCACTCCGGTCTGAATGGTTGATTCGTTCTCTATGATATCCGCAATATTCTCACCGATAGCCTTGGCAATTGCATCCGGAGATTTCTGCATAAACTCCAGCAGGGGCGCATCGTTTTCGACAAAAGCATTGATCTCGCTGACATGGAGAAAGCTGTCCCCCAAAGTCCGCGGCATGTGCGGATTCACCTCGGCAACGACGTAACTGGCTACTTCGGCAGCGGTCTTGGTAATATCTACGGAAATACCCAGGCTCACAAACCCATTATTGTCCGGTGGAGACACGGTAATAAGCGCCACATCAATCGGCATGCTGCCGCGTTGCATAAGCAAAGGAATCTCCGAGAGGAAGACTGGGGTATAATCCGCCCTGCCCTCCTTGATGGCCAACCTGGTGCTGGGGCCAATGAATAAAGCATTATGCCGGAATTGCTCATTGAATACCTCATTTGTGTAATTAGATATTCCTAAATCGAGGAAGTGGATGATTTCGGTATCCGCAAGGTTCGCCGCCACATCAATGAGAGTTCGAACAAGGAGTTGTGGTTCCCCGCAGGCAGAACCGATAAATACCCTGGCGCCACGCCGGATTCGGGAAAGAGCTGTTCGGGCATCAGTAAGACGATTTCTATAGGTATCAGCCCAGTTGATTATCATAAAATTAAACCTCCATTTTAGATAATAACTTTATCATCTTTTCCAGGCAGTACAGCTGTGCAGATAGAGGATTAATTCGCCATTTCAACGATCAGATATTTCTTCTTACCCTTACGTATGCGCAGCTCATTGCCGTCGGCAAAATCGGTTGTCGTGAGCTTCTCATCAATAGATTTCACCTGCCGCTCATTGATATAAATGCCGCCCTGTTCGATGAGGCGCCGGGCTTCGGAGGAAGACTTGGTCAATCCTGATTTAGCGCAGGTTGTCATTAGGGAAATGCCGGCTTCCAGATCTTTGCGCGATATCGCATAGCGTGGAATGGCGGAAGTATCTGTTGCCGGAGCTGTGCGCGGAATTGTGCTGGAGGGAAACATGCCCGCCTCCACAGGGCGCGAATGGAAAGCCTCCATGGATGCCCGCCAGGCGCCTTCAGCTGCGTCGCGTCCATGAGTGACTTTTGTTGCTTCAAAAGCCAGTACGGCCTTAGCCATATTCAATTGTGCATCCGCCAGATTCTGCGCCGCATTGATTTCATCGAGCGGCAGAAAGGTGAACAGCTTAAGAAATCTCTCCAAATCAGCATCAGCGGTGTTTATCCAATATTGATAATACTCATAAGGTGTAGTCAGAGCCGCGTCCAGCCAGATGGTCCCCTTTTCCGTTTTCCCCATCTTCTGTCCCAAAGATGTAGTGATTAAAGGGAAAGTTACAGCATAGGAATCTTTACCGGTTACTTTACGAATCAGTTCGGTTCCCGCCAGCATATTGCCCCATTGGTCATTGCCGCCCATTTGCAGCGAACATCCTTGATTCTGGAATAAATAAAGAAAATCATAAGCCTGTAGGAGCATATAATTGAATTCGATGAAGTTAAGACCTTTTTCCAGACGAATCTTATAACTTTCCGCCGCCAGCATCCGATTAACGCTGAAATGCCGGCCGATATCGCGCAGGAATTCAATATAATTAATTGCTGTCAGCCAATCAGCATTGTTAAGCAATAGAGCTTTATTGTCGGAAAAATCCAGATACTGCGAAAGTTGCTTCCCGAGGCATTGGGCATTGTAGTCAATTTGTTCACGGGTCAGCACCTGGCGCATTTCGGTTTTACCGCTGGGATCACCGATTAAGCCTGTTCCTCCGCCCACCAGGGCGATTGGTTTGTTATCGTTTTGCTGCATATGGGCCAGCGCCATGATGGGCACCAGGCTGCCGATATGCAGGCTTGTTGCCGTGGGATCAAAGCCGATGTAGCAGGTAACAGGTCCAGCCCCAAAAAGCTCATCAATTAAGGCCTCTTCGGTCACCTGCTCGACAAAGCCTCTTTCCTTTAAAATATCATAAGCGTTTTTCATCCTCACCTGCCTCCGCCTTTTCTTTCAGCTTGATGCTGATTCGCTCCAGGGAATTTGCTTTCCCGGTCGCCGGATCAATATCCAGCAAAACGGCCTGCAATCGAACATCACCTTTAGCCGTATCAAATTTGTTCGGTACTCCCGTCAAAAACCGTTCAATTATAACATCCTTCTTCACGCCGATGACGGAGTCAAAAGGCCCGGTCATGCCGACATCACTCAGATATGCCGTCCCCCCGGGCAAAATCTCGTCATCGGCTGTCTGCACATGAGTATGGGTACCTAATACTGCGCTCACTTCGCCGTCAAGATACCAACCCAGTGCCTTCTTTTCCGAAGTCGCCTCGGCGTGAATATCCACGATAATGACTTTTGTTTTTTTACGCAGTTCTGCTATCTCGCTTTTTGCCCTCTGGAACGGACAATCGATCGGCTGCATGAAAATTCTGCCGGCCACATTGAGCACTCCTACATATTCACCAGCCGCTGTCGGCAGAATTACAGAACCGGATCCCGGAACTTTTGCCGGATAATTGGCCGGACGCAAAAGCGTCTCATAATCCCCGATAAACTCCATTATTTCTTTCTTATCCCAGATATGGTTTCCGGAAGTCAGAACATCAATATGGCTTTCATAAAGCTCTTCCACGATATCGCGAGTTACACCAAATCCGGCGGCGGCATTTTCGCAATTGGCAATAACCAGATCAATCTGGCGATCGCCAATCAATTTGGGCAAAAGTTCCTTCACAGCTTTTCGTCCAGGTTTGCCGACAATATCGCCGATGAATAATATCTTCATGTATTTCCTTTACCTCTTTTAAGTGCCATCAGGAACATTTATTTAGCAAAATTAGAAACACGAGTCTCCCGAATTACCGTTACTTTGATCTGGCCAGGGTAAGTCAGTTCGCTTTCAATTTTCTTGATAATATCATTGCACAACATGACTGTATCGTTATCGGATATTTTTTCATTTTCTACAAGGATGCGGATCTCGCGTCCAGCCTGAATCGCATAGCATTTATCAACGCCACTGAATGAATGGGCGATCTTTTCGAGTTCTTCCAGGCGCTTGACATAGGTTTCCAGCATTTCACGGCGTGCACCCGGCCTTGCTGCCGAAAGAGTATCCGCCGCCTGCACCAGCACTCCCAGTAATGTATTGTTCCTTCCATCATCATGATGGGTGGCTATAGCCTGGATAATTCGCGGATTTTCCCCAAAGCGCTTGGCAAAGTCTGCACCGATCGCGGCATGCGGTCCTTCTATTTTATGGTCAATTGCTTTCCCAATGTCATGCAACAATCCGGCTCGTTTGGCCTCTTTGACGTTCATCTTTAATTCGGAGGCCATAATGCCGGTCAGGTAAGCTACATCAATGGAGTGCTGCAGGACATTCTGGGAATAACTAGTGCGGTATTTCAAGCTACCCAGTAAATTGATTATTTCAGGGTGGACATCATGAACACCGACATCAAAAGATGCTTTTTCTCCGGTTTCCCTGATAATCTGCTCTACTTCCGTTCGGACTTTTTTGACGATTTCTTCAATGCGCCCGGGGTG
The DNA here is from genome assembly GCA_963845095.1 of uncultured delta proteobacterium. GTDB lineage: Bacteria > Desulfobacterota > Syntrophia > Syntrophales > Smithellaceae > MVRV01. The sequence continues at coordinate 175,036 of CAWJQM010000011.1, read as the reverse complement.
AATCCGGCCATCCTGAATTAATCTTTCCAGTGATATCCTGGCCACTTCTCTTCTTACCGGATCAAAGCTGGAGAGAACTACCGCCTCCGGAGTATCATCAACAATTAAATCGATCCCGGTAGCCGCTTCAATGGCGCGGATATTTCTGCCTTCCCGCCCGATGATGCGGCCTTTCATTTCTTCACTGGGCAGATTCACCACGGATACGGTATGCTCGGCCACATAGTCGCCGGCATAACGCTGAATGGAATAAGCAATAATTTCCCGTGCCTTCCGATCACCGGTTAGCTTCGCTTCTTCTTCGATTTTGCGCACGGTCGCTGCGGCATCACGCTTAGCATCCCCCTCCATGGCCTGGATTAATATTTTCTTGGCTTCCTCCGAAGACATCCCGGCAATCTGTTCCAGTTTTTCTCTTTGCTCATCTAATGCTAAAGCTAATTTCCGTTGTTTCTCTTCAATGGCCGCTTCTTTAGATGAGATTGATTTCTCCCGGCTTTCAAAGGTTATTTCCTTTTGTGCCAGCAGATCAATCCGTTTATCCAGATTTTCTTCTTTGGCGCGAATCCGTTTTTCTAATCCATCCAGCTCATTTTTCCTATCTTTGGTTTCGCGGTCGAAATCGCCCTTCATTTTCAGAAGGTTTTCCTTGGCCTGCAGAATCGCTTCCTTCTTGATTGTTTCTGATTCTTTCTTTGCTTCTTCAACGATCCGTGCGGATAAGCTCTCTGATGATTTGATTTTCTTGGCAGAAGAGATGTGCTTTAAAATGTATCCACCGATAATTCCTGCCACCATGACAACAAATATGACCAGGATAAATAAACTTCCGTTTAACATTTAACTTACCTCCCAGTGCCCCGCCGAAGAAAATCACCTTTTGAAAACTCTGCATTTTTACTGATGAATTCAAATTCTTGAAGTAAATTTTTCCCGACAGCGCTATATTTAAACCTTTCGGACAAAGCAAAACACTCTTTTACCGAAGGATTCATTGTTATTTTAATAAACTGCATGCAACTTGGTTTTTTCTAAAGACAGGATCAAGGAAGTAATGCCTGGGGTATAAAAAACCCCGCATATGCCGTGTTAATGGCTTTTTGAACCTTTTTATAAGTGGGTGTCCGGTATTGTGTTGCTTTAGGCTTTCTGCCTCCCGACAAGCGGAAACAAGGCCGACCTGCACACCGCAAACAAGGAAAGACCCCAGGTTCAAAGTGTTGGCTCAAAAACAGACGTTAATCACGAACATCGCAGGGGTATACTAACTATAACTAACTTGCGTTTTCGATCAGTTGAATCAATTTTTCGGATCTGCTTTCTAATTGCTCGCAGAGTTCCTTATTAACTCCCCTTAATTTCAATAAATCTTCTGCAACATTTAAAGCTGCCAGAATGGCAACATCCAAGGCTTTGAGATTATTTGCAGACTTTAATATCTCTTCCACTTTTTCATGTACTAATTGGATCACCTTGGCCACTTGTTCATCATCTGCATCACTTAAAACCGCAAGCTCCTGCCCTAAGATATTAATGTTATAGCTTTTTTTCAAAACACACGCCCTGGAAGCTTATTTCGCCAACTCTATATCCGCAAGTAAATCAAGCAATGAATCTACCCTCGCGCGTACGCTATCCCTTTCCCCATCTAATGCCTTTAGTTTATTATTTAAAACTTCAATCTCCGATTCTTTATTTTTTAGTGCTTCCTCCAATATTGAAATCTGTTTTTTTAAAAAAACCTGCTCGCTAACTATCCCTTTTATCTTGTCTTCCAGCTCTTTAAAATTAGCCAATTCCACGATAATATTTATCCTTCCTTTGATGCCGTAATAAATACAAAACTAAATATTAATCATCACAATCGTATATAATTTTTCTCATTTATGCCAATTCATCCGTTCAAAGTCAAGGTATTATTTCAGGGGTGACTGATGCCAAAGTCCGAAAATATTTATCAAGTTCATCTTGCATGCTTTCCCGGTCCCGCAGGGCGGAAATGTGATTACGAAAACGGCTCGACCCTTCCAATCCTTTTGTGTACCACAGCAGATGTTTACGGAAATTTCTAACTGCCGCAAAGGAACCGCACATTGCAGTTTCCATTGCCCAGTGTTTTTCAATAATTTCATATCTTTGAGCCAAACCGGGCATGAATTCTGCGGGCACTCCAGTCAGTAATTGATTTATGCCTTTGAATATCCATGGATTACCCAGCGATCCTCTTCCTACCATTACTGCATCGCAGGATGTTTGCGCCATCATTTCCACTGCATCCTGCGGTTGCCAAATATCTCCGTTGCCGATTACCGGAATATGCACAGCTTCTTTGACTGCGGCAATAACTTTCCAATCAGCAGTTCCGCTGTATCCCTGATCAGCAGTCCTTCCATGAACTGAAACGGCGTCCGCTCCCGAATCCTCAGCAATACGGGCAATCTCGACGGCATTAATCGAGCCGCTATTCCAGCCGGAACGAATTTTTATGGTCACGGGTATGGAAACTGCTTTTTTAACGCTGGAAATAATGCAGGCAACAAGGTCAGGATCTTTCATCAGAATTGCTCCCGCTCCGGACTTAATGACTTTTTTCACCGGGCAGCCCATATTGATATCGATCAATTCGGCGCCCCGGCCGGCAACGATACGGGCCGCTTCGGCCAATAATTGCGGATTAGAACCGAAGATCTGCACACCTAAAGGCTTGTCTTCAGCACAAGTTTTCAGGTATTCGTAAGTATTATTGGTTTTCCGGACGAGGCCGTTGGCACTGATCATTTCCGTGTAAGCCAGGGCACAGCCAAAAGATCTGGCAATTAAACGGAAAGGTAAATTGGAAATACCCGCCAGCGGAGATAAAATCACCTTACCCGGCAATGCTTTGATTCCGTCAAACACAGATCAAACCAGACTCTTTCGGTTATTTCGGAGATGCTGACTCGCTCTGATCAATTCTTCCGGAGTATTAATTCCCATTACTTCGATGTAGTCAGGGGCAACCTGAGATCGGACTGCAAATCCTTCACGGCAGGCAACTTCGACAATATCAGTCAAATAGTATTCCTGCTGCTTGTTATTATTGGTTATTTTCTCCAAAGCGGCAAACAGGAAAGATGTATTTACACAATAAATCCCGGTATTTATTTCACCGATCTTCTTTTCCGCTGGTGAAGCGTCGCGCTCCTCGACAATTTTTAATACATTCCCCCTGGCGTCTTGGACAACTCGACCATACCCGCGGGGATCAGATGGATATGTTGTCAGGACGGTAAGCGGCGCCCCTGACGCCCGATGATTTTCAATCAATCCCTCAATGGTGGCGGGTTTCAGCAAGGGCACATCGCCACAGAGGATAACTGTCAAGCCGGAATAATCCGCCAACACCTCTTTTGCCTGCAAAACCGCATGGCCTGTTCCCAATTGTGGATTTTGCTCAACAAAGATAACCCCGGAACCGGCAAACTCTTCCCGCACCAGAGGGGCCTGATGACCGATGACCACGACTATTTTCTCCGCTCCGGCGCTGCGGGCGGCAAGAAGTGAATAATGCAGCAATGGTCTTCCTTCCAATAGATGGAGCACTTTGGCTAAATCCGAATTCATCCGTGTGCCTTTACCTGCGGCCAGAATCAGTGCACAAAATTTATTTTCCGTCATATTCTGCCCATTACCTTTCCAGTTTTCTCGTTAGGAGTCGTTACGAAATAACTTATTCTTTTTCTCTATTTCGTTACGGCTCCTTATGCCGGTTACTATAATTGTTTGATCAGTTTGTTTTTGAACCACGGCTCAATTCCGCATCTGACTGCTCGGGAAGAATTATCAAAACCTCTTTTATCGATTTCTGATCAGCATTTTCGATAATAAAATTAATCCCGTCATAATCAATTTTTTCTTTTCTCTGGGGAACTTTCCCTAACCTGTGCATGAGAAAGCCGCCTAAAGTTTCATAATTGCCTGTGGGTAATTTCACTGCTACAATTTGCCCCAACTCCTCAATCCCCATGCGTCCATTGACCAGATATTTACCGGGTGCGATTTTCTTGTATAATTTTTCACCGGCAGTGTATTCATCATCAATATTGCCGATAATTTCCTCTCCAATATCTTCACTGGTCACAATGCCGACAGCCCCTCCATATTCATCAACAACAACCGCCATGTGCTCGCGTTTTTTTTGCATATCCACCAGGAGTTCCTTGGCTTTCTTTGTTTCCGGCACATAGAGCACTTTCGTCTGTAAAATGGATTCTATGGTTGCATCTGCCGCAGGTATTGCCAGTTATCTTCTTCTATGCAAAGCTTCCAGTAAATCAAAATAGTGCAGAATACCAACTATATTGAATATCTGACCGGAATAAACCGGTATCCGTAAATATTTTTTACTGGCGACAAACCTGGCGGCATCAGTCAATTTTTGTTGTAATCGGCAACGCCGTCATCGCGGAAAGGGGAATCATTATTTCATCCGCCGTAATTTCCGAAAAATCAAATACCCGGCTGACCATCTCTCTTTCTGTTTTTAAAATATCGCTGCCCTGTGTCTTTGCTCCCAGAATAAACTTCAACCCCTCCTTGGTAATATAAGAAGGATTATTTACTTTCTGGCCGGTTGACACCCTCACCGTCCCTTTGGAGACTGCGGCAATAACATAGGCCGCCGGATAAAAGATCACGGAAGACATACGGATAAAAAACGCCAGTTTCATAGCCATTGTCTCCGCATAATGTTGAAAAATGCTGCGGGCAATTATCATGACCAGTAAGGTCGGTATGATGATGAGCATGGAGATTTGTCCGCCATACACAGGCCCGAAGAAAGACAGAAAAAGGCCTGTGGCCAGAGTAGTGCTGGTCACAATGGCCAGATTTGTGCCGATTATCGTTGTCGAGATAAACCACTCCGGCTTTTCCATCAGTTGCAGGGCATGTCTGGCGGAGGCGGACCCGCGACGGGCAAAGAATCGAATCTTGTTGATATCAGAAGAGATCAAAGCTATTTCGCCGCCGGAATAAAGAGCTTCCAAAATAAGGCAAATAATAATAATGGCTATAATCAAATAGATGCTCATATAGTTTAAATCTGCTCCAAAGCCCGTTTGACCATTATTTTCAATATCCTCGCCCGGCCCACATTTTCAATACGAAACATAAAACCGTCATAGCTATATTCTTCACCTTTGGCCGGCAGATTGCCGAATAAATGCAAAACAAACCCGCCAATGGTATCGAATTCATCCTCCGGTAATTGCGCCTGCATTATAGTATTGAACTGTTCCAGCGGCAATTTGCCGGGCACAAATATTGTATTTTCATCTATTCTTTCGCATCCGTTTTGGAGATTATGGAAATCCGTCAGTTCCTCTTCAAATAAATGTTCCAGAATATCTTCGAGTGTAACCAAACCGGACACGCCGCCATATTCATCGACAATGACCGCAATTTGCATGCGGTTTTCCCGAAAATCATGCAACAGTCCGTTGATTGTTTTTCCTTCAGGAACAAAATACGGCTTCTTCAGCAGCTTTTCTATGTTATCCGGCTTTTTCTCTTGCAAGGTGGCATTGAGCAAGTCGCGGGCATAAAGAATGCCGGTTATATCATCACGATCACCGGCATAAACCGGCACTCTTTCGTGCCGCGCCTGAACTACTTCGGCGGCAACTTCTTCCACCGTCATGGTCACGGGAAGGCAAAACATTTCGACTCGGGGCACCATAATATCGGTTACCGGCTTATCTCCCAGTTCAAAAATTCTATTGATCAGCTCTTTTTGTGATTCCTCAACTACGCCTTCGCGGCTTCCTGCATCTATCAATGTCTTAAATTCATCTTCCATTATCGGATCGGCAGCGCGGAACTTACCCTGACTGTAACGGTTGAGGATAAAATCAGATAGTTTTTCCAAACCCACGACAAAAGGGTATTCCAACCGGGAGAAAACAGTCAGGAGAGGAGAAACAGCGGAAGATATTTGCAGGGGATAGGTCACACCGAATGTTTTGGGCACAGATTCGCCGGCAATAAGAAGTACAAACTGGTAAAAATAATGGCCAGCCATTGACCATTGACTCCGAAAAGGCTGATGAAAAAAGCTGCCGCTAAAATCAGATATACCTATATTAACAGCTTCATTGCCGACGACAATGGTAATCAAAAGACGGCGCCGGTTTTCCAATAATTCGCTGACAAAGCTCAAAAACGGATATCGGTCCATTTTCATCTTGTGGAGATGCAAATCGGTCAGAGAAAATAAAGCCGCCTCGGCAGAAGAGAAAAAACCGGAGAGCAACAAGAGTAAAAATATTATTATTAATTGTAATGATGTATCCAAAGTTTCCACAATCCTTGTTTGTTTATGCGTTGTAATCTAGCAGATTGCCGCCAAAAAAGACAAATACTTTTCGGAGATGGATGAAAGCATTGCCTCTATTAATTGACTTAGAATTAATTTTCCGTTATTTACTCCGGCAGAATACTTTTGGAGATTAGGAAATGCCCAATATACTTTTAGTCGGGAATGGCGCCCGTGAACATGCCATCGCGGAAGCAATCAGACGATCAAAAGAAAGCCAGCTTTTATTTTCTTACATGAAAGCAAACAATCCCGGAATAACATCGCTATCGGCAAAAACAAAGATCGGCAGTTATTCGGATCTGGAGGCGATTGTTATCTTTGCCACAGAAAATAAAATCGATTTTGCCGTAATCGGACCGGAAGATCCGCTCAACAATGGCGTAGTTGACGCTCTGGCTGCAGGCCGGCATTCCGGCAGTAGGTCCAACAAAAAGTCTGGCACGGCTGGAGACATCCAAAGCGTTTACGCGGAATCTGGTTAGCAAATATAACATTCCCGGCAATCCGCGTTATAAAGTCTTCACGGCGATAGATGGCGTAGAAGATTTTTTGAATTCCCTCGACGGCATCGTCCTGAAACCGGATGGATTAACCGGCGGCAAAGGCGTGCTGGTTCAGGGCGACCACTTTACCACAAAAAAAGAAGCGCTGAAATTGTGCGCGCAGATACTGAAGGAAAGCTCGTCGCTGATCGTCGAAGAGAAATTTGACGGCGAAGAATTTTCACTGCAGTGCCTCTGCGACGGCAAAACGGTTGTTGGCACACCGCTGGTGCAGGATCACAAGAGAAGGTTCGACGGCGACAAAGGCCCCAACACCGGCGGCATGGGCTCCTATTCCATGCCGGATCATTCCATGCCGTTTTTAAAACCTACGGATATTGAAGAAGGATTGGAAATCACGCGCCAGGTCGCAGCAGCACTGCTGAAAGAAACCGGCAGACCTTACAAAGGCGTCATGTACGGCGGCTTCATCGCCACGAAAAATGGCGCGAAAGCTTCTGGAATACAATGCCCGTTTCGGTGATCCCGAAGCCATGAATATTTTACCGCTGCTCAAAACCGATTTTGTTGAAATCTGCAGACACATCATCAACGGCACACTGGATAAGCTGAAAATTGAATTTGAACAAAAAGCTACTGTCTGCAAATATGTTGTTCCCAAAGGCTACGGACTCCCCGCCGATAATCCCGACGCGACATCAGCAAAAGCGAAAATTGAAGTGGGCGATGTGGGAGAAGCGAAACTTTACTATTCTTCCGTGGATAAAAAAGAAGATGGCCTGTATCTGAGTTCGTCTCGCGCCATTGGAATTGTCGGTATTGCCGATACGCTGGCTGCCGCTCGCCTTATAGCCGAAGAAGGTGTCAAAGCCGTGCAAGGTCCAGTCGATTATCGCAAAGACATCGGCACGGACGCGCTGATTCAAAAACGCATTGATCATATGAAGGAGATCAGGAAGAAATAAATTCTGATCCGGAATCAAAGCACAAACTTTGTTGGCTTCGGCGTGAGCGTCCTCCCCGTATTTCCATATACACCTGTGGCGCCTTCTCCTTGCCGCCCCGATATTGTTTTTGATTCAGAACCAGAATGAAGTGTCTCCGGGAAATAAGCCGAAGCATGGCGATCTGACGTATTTATTGTTGGTCGCATCAACAATTTCTATCTATTTTCTAGAATATTCTGTGTCTGAAAAGTACTTAGGATAAGCTTTTTTAGTTCCTTTATCGATACAGCTGATACAAACACCATATCTTTACTGTTATCTTTTGATTATCTTTGCGCATCATCTTTATAGATTTGGGATTCTTTCGATTCTACTCAATCTCATTCCTTCTTAACGTATTACCTGAATCTTGCACGTCACTATAATAAAATCAAATGAACCATCCGGGTTTCCTGTTATATAAGGGATGCGCCAACACCCAATAAATAACAGGAGGTACCCAGATGGTAAAAAAGCAAAAGAAGAATAGCAGGAAAAGCCATGACAGTAAACGATTTTATATGGCCTGCGGAAGAGCCAGACATATCAATGCTTCGACGGAAGTTGAGACCTGCGGCGAGCAATTAAGTCCATTTGGCGGGCTTTTGGGATTGGTCAAGTTTTTAGATCTTTTTGATTTTAAGGAGCATTTTGAGGAGACCTATATTGCCCCAGGGCGTGAACCCAAGCTGGGACACTACACCATGGTTTTGGGGATTCTGATGCTACATGTTTATCGGGTTTAACCGGATATGGCATTTTGTTTACATTGGTTGGACGCCATGCTATGCGGCATATTCAAGGTGCAACGTCTGCCGGTAGCAAGCACCTATTGGCGTTACCTGGATAGCTTGGGGATGAATCAGGCCCAGTCCATACTGAGACTCATGAGCCGATTGAGAGAACAGGTATGGAAAAGATGCGGAATAAACTATAGCCGCATCGCCATTGATATCGATATTACGGTTGAAACGATCTATGGCAACCAGCAAGGCGGTCGAAAAGGGCATAATACGAAACACCGTGGCAAGAAAGGCTACCGTCCAGTGCTTTGCTTTATTGAACAGACGAGAGAATACCTATGGGGAAAATTGCGTAAAGGGGAAACCGTCAGCGGCGAAGAGACGGCCAAAGTGCTTCACGCGATAAAGGATCATTTACCGGGATGTGTTAAAGAAATTCTGGTTCGAGCGGATGCGGAATTTATGAGTTGGTCGAGCGTAGAAGCCGCCTTGGATGAAGGCTATGATTTTATCTTTGCCAATAAATAATGTGAACCGCCATTTGATGCGACCGCATGGTACCAATGCCGGAAGCAGGAAGAAATTGAATTTAACAGTTGTATGTATAAACCGTTCGGTTGGAAACAGGCATGCAGATTTGTTGTCATGCGGATTCCGAAGAATCGCCAAGATGGGAAACAAATGCAGAACGAGCTGTTTGAAGAGGACCTTTATACCTACAGGATATTTTGCACAAACCTTTACGGCAAGGCCCATGAAGTTATCGAGACATACGATAAGCGGGCGGACGTGGAGAATTTGATGGGAGAAGCCAAACGTGAAGGACTGGATGCGATTCCATCGGGCAAGTTCAAAAACAACTATGCCTTCTTTCAGATTGTGATGCTGGCCTATAACCTTTGGCGGTACTTTAAAATGCTGGCACATTTATGCGGTAGTAAGACAACGACGATCAAGAGGATAAAAGATAATACGATTCGAATTGCGCGTTTGAAACTTTTGATGATTGCGGCCAAACTGGTCCGGTCCGGCAACCGCGACAAAGTAAAATACTCGATTCATGACACAAGAACATCAGGCTTGCTCCTGTTTTATAAGTTTCTGGATCTGCTTCGATTTGAAAAATGTCAGGAGTGCAAGGCATGAATATTTTAAACGATTCGATGCAAGAAATTTCTTGCACGAGTTCAGTATTAAAAAGTTGCAGGAGAAAAAGTCATGTGAAATTTTTCCTGCTGATCGCTTAAAATGTCAAATGTGTGCAAGATTCAGGTATTAGCTAAAAAAATTGACGATAAGCGCTTCAAGCACTGAACAACTAATAATTGCTCGTCAGCTCGAAGTGCGTTTTTTCCTACAACAATCAAGCATTATTTGCATAGGAAAAAAGTGTGAGATGTAGCACAATTATAAAAAAGCCGGAACTACATCCTTAAATTCTTGACTAGTTACATCCGCTCTTAGTATGTTTTCTCTGCTTTTGCTACTTGCTATTTTTTCTAGACCGGTTCAATCAAATGCATAAGTTCTATAATTACCAAAAGGATTAAACATAAATGACACGTAAAATTTGGTTCTTGACCCACAATCTGTTCTTAAATAATTATTTTCTAAAAAATTTTTGAAAATCAATGGAATATTTATTTTTTTGATTTTGAAGAAGACTACTGAAGATAAAAGCAATTCCTTGATTCCGGATCGCACTTTGAGCGTCCGGAATGACAGGAAATAAATGATGTTTTTAGTGGTGGAACAACCGCAGGCCGCAAAAGGCCATGGTAATGCCATATTTGTTGCAGGTGTCAATTACCTGCTGGTCGCGGATGGAACCGCCGGCCTCGACAATGGCGGTTACGCCGCTGCGGTGCGCGCGCTCAATGTTGTCGCCGAAGGGGAAGAATGCATCGCTGCCGAGACAAACACCGGTAACTTTGCTAAGCCAAGCTTTTTTCTCAGTCGCAGTCAAGAGCTCGGGCTGGCTGGTAAAGGTTTCGGACCAAACATCGCTGCCAATCACATCCTCCGGAGAATCACCGAGGTAAACGTCGATGGCATTGTCGCGGTTGGGTTTGGAAACATCGTCGCGGAAAGGCAGATCCAGCACTTTGGGCATATGGCGCAGCTGCCAGTTGTCGGCTTTCTGACCGGCAAGGCGGGTGCAGTGGATGCGGCTCTGCTGGCCGGCGCCCACACCGATCACCTGGCCGTCCTGCACGTAGCAAACACTGTTGGACTGTGTGTATTTCAGGGTGATCAGACTCAGCACCAGATCGCGCTTCTGCGCATCGGTCAGGGTTTTGTTCTCGGTAACAATGTTTGTAAGCAGGCTGCTGTCGATTTTCAGGCTGTTGCGGCCTTGCTCGAAAGTTATGCCATACACCTGTTTATGTTCCAGAGAGGCGGGCACGTAGTCGGGGTCGATGGCGACCACGTTGTAGTTGCCGCCCTTTTTAGACTTCAGAATTTCCAGCGCCTGAGGCTCATACCCCGGGGCAATGATGCCGTCGGTAACCTCGGACTTGATTATCTGCGCAGTAGGCACGTCGCACAAATCGGAGAGCGCAATCCAGTCACCGAAGCTGCTCATGCGGTCGGCGCCGCGGGCGCGCGCGTAGGCGCAAGCCAACGGAGATAGCTGCATGCCGGGGTCGATGTGATACATCTGCCGCAGGACATCATCCAGGGGATAGCCCAAAGCGGCGCCGGCGGGGGAGACATGTTTAAAGGAGGCGGCAGCAACGATGCCGTTATTCTCTTTAAGCTCTTTCACCAGCTGCCAGCTGTTAAATGCATCCAAAAAGTTGATGTAGCCTGGCTTGCCGTTCAACACGGCAACCGGCAGTCTACTTCCATCCACCATGAAGATCCGGGCAGGCTTCTGATTGGGGTTGCAGCCGTATTTAAGCGCTATTTCGTTCATTAACTATCCCTCCACTACTTTGTATTTGTTAATAATGACATCCTCGTATGCCTGGGTTTTCAGGTCTATGGCACGGACAAACAGGCTTACCTTGTTTTCTTCATTCAAGGCTTCCCAAAGTTTGCCTGCGAATTCATTGGGGTCTTCCTCATCGATATCGACGCGTAACGGCTCGCCGGAAAAACTGGGAATCGGCGTGCCATTGCACTTGTAAGTGCTGATAAAGTGCCCCTCGCCGGCCAGAGGCTGGGAATAATCGAAGGTAAAACGCTGCACGCTCGCGGTCGTCTCCTTCGGCACTTTTCAAAATGCTGAGTTTATATGACGCCCGCGCGCATATCCACCACACCGGAGATGCGGGGCGTCCAGTTGGGCCCGTCGTCCTCAAATGTACGTGTATTGAGCGCGGCTTCAAAACCAAAGCCCGGAAAATCGTTACGCGCCATAAAATAGCGGATTGTGTCGGTCTGGTCGCCATTGGTCACAATCGTTGTATTTTCATAAGTCAGGACGGGATTGTATATAATCAGGTGCGGATCCGTCATCTTGGAAGGATCTGCCGCCATTGTGCGGATGCCGCCTTCGATGGGGTCAAACACCCGGTTACGGCTGTTGACGCTGCGTCCCATAATAAAGTAGGCAATCATCGCTTTTTTACCGCCGGGCGTTTTCCCGATGCAGATACCGCGACCCGGATATTCATTGCCGGCCAGATATTTGTATAGGTTCTCTTTCATTATCCGCTTCTCTCCTTGACCTATTGAACTTTTGGCAGTTGGGGAAATTTCACGTCGAGCATGGCGTTCCATTTATCTACCATGGGCTTGATGCCTGCCATCAGTCCGGAAACATCACCCTCAATCAGAATGGAACGGATTTTATCGCCCTGAGCAATCTGGTTGACAACAGCCTGATCAGCAGCGCTGACCACTTCGCCGAATACAGTATGTTTACCATTCAGCCACGGTGTAGCAACATGTGTAATAAAAAACTGGCTGCCGTTGGTTTGCGGTCCGGAATTGGCCATGGAAAGAATGCCCGGTTTACTGTGGCGGAGCTCCTGCACAAATTCATCTTGAAACTTATAGCCTGGCCCGCCGCGTCCATCACCCTCGGGGCAGCCGCCCTGGATCATAAAATCGGGAATAACCCGGTGAAATTTCAAATTATTATAATATCCCCGCCTGGCCAGATTCACAAAATTACCCACCGTAATAGGCGTCTGATCAGCGAACAGCTGCAAGCGGATTGTGCCCTTCTCGGTTTCAATAACAGCGATTAGTTTATTGTTCATTGGATTCTCCCTTTTTAAATTTAGGTGGGACTGTAGATATTTCGGTCTTGCCTGTCAAGGTAAAAACAAAACCACCATGAAAACTGCTGCTTGCAATTACATTTCCAATAAGTTATTAGGCGCACATACTCCATCCGGGAATAAAAAAAGGAGCAGAAATGAAAGCAAAAAGCATCGGGCAGAAAAACATTATAGTAAGCGTAGTTATGGGCAGTGATTCCGACTTGCCGGTCATGACTGAGGCGACAAAAATCCTGGAAGAGTTCGGCATTCCCCACGAGCTTTTTCTGACTTCCGCCCACCGGACACCGGAAAGAACGGCGCAGTTCGCAGAACAAGCAGCCCGACGCGGCGTAAAAATAATTCTTGTCGGCGCCGGCGCGGCCGCGCATCTTGCTGGTGTTATCGCCTCCCAGACACAGCTGCCTGTAATCGGTGTGCCGATTGATGCTACCGCCCTGCATGGCATGGATGCGCTGCTATCCACAGTACAAATGCCCGGTGGTATACCGGTAGCCACTATGGCTATTGGGAAAGCCGGTGCAAAAAACGCCGCTCTTTATGCCCTGCGCATTCTGGCGCTCGAAGATAAAAAGATCAGCATCAAATTATCCGCCTATATTCAGAAAGATGGCGCAGGATGTGGAGAAAAAAGCAGAGATGTATTTCATGCCGGAAATCCTGAAAGCTGACAGAGATAATTCTGAAGAAACAGTCTTATCCCGCGCAGCAGAAATTTTAACCGCCGGCGGTGTCATCGCCTACCCCACCGAAACATTTTACGGGTTGGGTGCGGACGCGACTAACGAACAGGCCATCAGAAAAATATACGCCCTCAAAGGCAGAAATTTTCACAATCCAATTTCTGTTATCATTGATTGCCGGGAAAAACTCTATCCACTGGTCAGCGAAGTGCCTGCCAGTGCTTTAAAGCTGATGCAGGCGTTCTGGCCGGGGCCACTGACCATTGTCTTTAAAGCATCCGCCGGCGTATCAACGCTTTTAACTGGGGGCACAGGTAAAATCGGTATTCGAATTTCCAGCCATGCAGCAGCAAGAGCAATTGCGGCAAAGCTCGGGCATCCTGTTACCGCCACCAGCGCTAACCTTTCCCACGCACCCGAATGCTCCGCCGCGGATGAGGTCGTAAATCAAATCGGAGATAAACTGGATGCGATTGTTGATCTGGGAAACACGGCAGGCGGCAGAGGATCAACAATAATCGATGTTACCTCAAGTCCCCCGCAAATCCTGCGCGAAGGGGTTATTGATCGCCCCTCTATTAAAAGATATATTAATATCAAATAGTTATCTGATTATTCTTTTTTTACTGGGAAATTTCTTGGTTTTTCAAAACTGATGAGCTCTACAGAAACAATATTATTGATATTTTGCTAATACTGCTTGACTAAAAAAAATATTTTAATTATTCATTAACCGACATGTCGACTTAATATTTCTAGCATTTATTATTAATATTGGGAGTATAAAGATGAAAACAAGATATTTTTATCGCTTTACCTACATTTTTCTAATTTTCTTTGTCCTTGTTCTATTTACCCCATCATTTGTTCAGTCCGCAGACCAGACCATGGCGGATGACAATTTTCGGGATGAAAAATATGATCCGAATAAAAAGGCCGTGGAGAAGCTCAGCAAAATGAAGCCGGCAGAAATCGAGGCACTCGACAGCAAGGTAGCCGAAGCGCTCACCCTTTATTACGATGGCCAGTACGGACAGGCCCTGCCAATATTCAACCAGATTGCTTCCACCGTCGAAACGATGGATGTAATGTGGTGGGTCGGAACAAGTGCCATGAAAACGGGAAATATGGAACTGGCCATTAAGAAGTTTAAGAGCATGCTGGAGGTTAACCCTAATTTACACCGAGTCAGGCTGGAACTTGCCGCGACGTATTTTCAGATGCAGCGATATGAAGAGGCCAAAAAGGAATTGGAAGCCGTTAAAGCTGCCCGTCCTCCGGAAGCAGTTCTGAAAAATGTTGATAAATTGCTTGCCGCCATCGACGAGGCAACAAGAAAGGTTGTATGGAATGTACGCTTTTCGCAGGGAATTATGTACGACACCAACATCAGTGCCGGACCGAATGATAAGGAAATCCCGGTTTCCGGTGGGACCATCACTCTTACAGATCTCCAAAAGAAATTGTCGGACTATGCCTCCATCACCAATTTCAGCGGCAATGTCCTCTACAACATTTCGAAAGAAAAAGGGTTGATGTGGAATTCTGCTCTGGATGTTTATAACTCTGCCTATTTTCAATACGGCAAGTTCAACTACTTCTTTACGGATATAAATACCGGTCCCTGGTGGGCGGGTCGCCAGGATATTCTTAAGGTTCCCATTGGCTATTCCTATCAGGAATATGGAAGTGAACGGCTTTCCGACATTGTTCATTTTGACCCAAGCTACGAACATTTTTTTAGCAGCAACTTCAGTCTGAAAGGGAAGCTACCGTTACGCACGGGAACAATTCTATGACACAAGTAATGAGTCTCTGGACAATATTACAAGACGATATGAAATAACCCCCAGCTTCTATTTCGGAAACCGCAAACATATCATTTCTTTGAGCGCCGCCTTGGAAAATTCTTCGGCCAATGCCCGGCAATTTTCCTACGACGGCCAATTTTACGCAATATCCTATTTTACACGCTTCCCGACCCAGACGGAAATCTTTTTGAGATACCAGTGGTCAGCGAAGGAATATAAAGAGATTCCCCCTCTCTTCAACAGTTACCGGTACGATCGGCGTAATATGGTCACGGCAGTTATTAATCAAAACTTTTATAAAAATTTCTTTGCATCGTTTGCCTTTAATTATATTGATAATTATTCATCGGCAGGACTATATGATTTTAGCAAGGAAACATTTACATTAAGTATTGGCGCTTACTTTTAGCCCAGGGAGGTCTTCATGAAAAAACACAAAAGCATTATAACAATTTCAGCAGTCCTGGCCGCGGTGCTGTTTATTTTTTCTCTTCCCGCCTCTGCCGATCGTGGTGCCGGAGTATCAAAGGAGATGCTCCCCCGCGAGCTGCGGGGCATAACGATAAACAATACTTTCATGCCATCTTCAGGCAAAGAAGCGGGTGTCATCCAGGAAATCTCCGGGACAGTGATTGTTGCCCGTGAAGACTTAAAACAGGCCTATTTTGCTGCGCCCGGTGACAAGATATATGAAAAAGACACCATCTTTACACTCAAAAATTCGCGGTGCAGATTCCGCCTATTATTTGAGGATGTGATCAGCGTCGGAGACAATGCCAAAATAAGTGTGACGAAGTTTATTGATGACAAGAAGACACAGGAAAAGCACGCCTCCTTCAACATGTTAAAGGGTAAGGTAATGTTTTACACGATGCGTCTGTTTAGGTACAAGACAGCCACAATGACGGTAGACACTCCCACGGCCATTGCGGGAGTCAGGGGAACAAAGTTTGGTGTCGAGGTTGCTTCATTAGAAGAAGAAACCGCTACCGCCGGAAAGCCGGTTTACTTAGCCGATGCTTCCAACAAGGCATTTATCCATCTGGCCCAGGCCAATCCTCCCGGCAGCGTAACCAACGTACATGCTTTTGATGGGAGCCTTTATGTGACTAACACAACGACAAACCAGACACAGTCAATCAGTACAGGGCAATCTACTTCCAGTACGCCGACTGGGCTGGGGCCAGTTGTGCCGACACCTCCAGGTGTGGCCCAGCAGTTCCAGCAGAGCACAGGTGGCAGCGGATCAGGAGGCTCAAGTAGCGGCGCCGACACAACCACCACGAACGGCGGCGGGACGAGCACCGGAGTCGATACCACAACAAACACCGCAAATACAGCTCAAACACAAAATACGCAAACAGTAACGCCGGAACCGGAACCACCGGCAAGAATTCAACCATGGACCGGCAGAGGGTATTTTACCGGTTTGCTCAGTGTTGATGGCGACGGCATGAATTTTGAAGGGACTTATATATCAACGACCCCGCAAAACTTTTCCGCTGCGGTAACAGCAGGTGATTTAACAGGCGCGCCATATTCCATCACTGCTGATGGACCAAGCGAGTCTGTGACTGGTATAGTGACATCGGTTTATGGCACATTTTCCGGTTCCAAACCGGTAACAACTGTTGAACTGGGTTACACCGAATATATGTCCTGGGGTTCCTGGACACAAGCCGCTGGCAATGCCGACTGATAATCAGAATAATCTATTTTTAGACAACCCCAATTATTATGTTGCCGGAACCATCACTCCCTGCTACCCCAAACAGGTACCTATGACTATGCCGGACCTGCCCAAGGCACACTATATAGTACAGCCGGCGGTACAGTTATGACCGGAAATTTCACAGCCAATGTAAATTTTACTACTGCGCAAATTACCAATTACAATATGGCTGTTGCTAATGGCGCTAATGCAGCGTCTATAACCGGCGCCACCATAGGCATCAATCCCGGTCCGCCTCATTTTTCCGCCCACTCAAAATATCGGAACTTGGACACTAATGGTGAATGGTGTCGGTGCCAACGGTAATGTTACTGCACAAGGCAGTGGCCGATTATATGGTTCATTCTTCGGTCCCAATGCAGAGAACATGGGCGCTGTCTGGGCAATGAGACAAGGTGCAAATAACGCCGCTGGAATTGCGATTGGTAATTTCAGGGCGCCTGCCGGTGGTCCGCAGCCGTAATAAGTTTATTGCTGGAGCACGAACATGCTCATGTGCTCCGGAAGGCGACATACTGGAATACCAATTTCGCCGAGGCTCATGCCAATCTGGGTTACTCAATGGAGTCCAAGGGGTTAAACTCTGAAGCTGTCTCGCATTATCGGACGCCCCGAGGCTTGATCCAGAGCTGAAAGAACTAAGGTACAGATTAAAGAAACTCTTCACGGCATGCAGAATAAATATACACTTGTTGTCTTCACAGACATTGCCACTTTTTAGCTGAACCGATGCAACATCTCAGCATACTGGTAATTTTCTTTAGACCGACACTCTCTTTTAAAGAAGCCGTTCGGCGCCGACCGTTTTAACTGTTGTTTTAATTACCCCTGCCGGTTCGCGGGTAAAAACGATCATGAAAGGTATCATTCCGTTGGGTATAATTTTATCGTTGGAATTGCTGCCGCCTTCCGGGCGGGAAAGTCTTTTCAGGATATCTTCTTCCGGCAGCACCGCCAGTTCTTCATCATTTAAAACATTGCCGGCATAGGTGGACCGTTCGCCCAAAATAACGGCATAGGCATCAACAATTTCGCCTTTTATAACTATCCGGGAGATGGGATAATCCGCCTGATTTACCGCCGTACCTTCGACAATGCGGATTGGACCCAAAACATAATTATTTAACATCCGCTGCCTGATATCCTGCAACTTGACCTGGCCGGCGACAATCTCCGGACGCGCCGGTTCACGGATGCCGATATCAACATAGGAATTCACCACCTTCAGCAAACGGTCGCCCATTTCCGGAAAAACAAAAATATAAATAACTGCCGGAATGACAACAATAACCGCAATGATCCAGGCAGCAACTTTCAGCACTCTCCAGAAGCCACCGGGGGATGCTTTTTCTCCTTGCTGCTTATTATCTTCCGCCTGCAATTCAAAGGCGGCGGCACTTTCATCTTCCCTGTTTTCCGCACCTGACGGTTTTGCAATCTCCGGCATCGGTTCTCTGCCGGAATCATTATTCTTTTTTAAAGAGTCATCATGCAAAAGGGGCGTCATCTTTATCACTCGCAGCAAGCGGCGCTCTTACCGGCATCGTTTCTTCCGCTGAGAACAATTCTCCCTTGTCCAGCGGCTCCTGCTTTGGCTGCACAGTCTGCGGATTGTCCTGAAAGAAAACGTGCTGACAATGGCTGCAACGCAGCCATACGCCATCCCCTTCCATCAGGTCATCAGCAAAACGAAACTTAGTCCGGCATTGCCGGCATTGAATGATCATTCTCTTACCTCTGTCTGTTGTTTGATGATGTAAACTTCCGGCAAAAAACGCGCCTGTTCGTTGAAATCAAGTCCGTAGCCGACGACAAAACCATCATCTATGGTAAAACCGACATAATCGGCCTCAAAGGAAACTTTTCTTCTTTTCCGCTTATCTAAAAAAGCGCAGACTTTAAGCGATTGCGGATTTCTTTCTTTCAACCAGTTCACCAGATATGTTAACGTTAAGCCCGTATCAATAATGTCTTCCACAATCAGAATATCCCGGCCTTTAATTGATGTTTCGATATCCTTGGTCATTACCGTCCTTGCCGGAGCTTTCCTGCCCGGCGCCATAACTTGCCACCCGGACAAAATCAACCCTGCAGGGGATGCTCAGCGCCCGGATTAAATCAGCCATAAAAATAAAAGCGCCTTTCAGAATACCAATAACTATCAATTCACGGCCCCTGTAGTCACCGGAAATTTGACCGGCTATCTCCTGCACCCGCCGCTCAATAGCATCCCGGGGAAAAAGGATTTCTTTATGCATTTTATCCAATGAAGATATCTCCTCAGATTATTTGCTTGCATCACATTAACCAAAATATGATTTGCCGTCAACAGGAAATCAAAAATGCCTGCGGTATGCGGCAACAAATTGCCGTACGTTGCCCATGACCAAATCCTCTGCCGCTGCAATTTCCTGCGCATCTGGCGAATGTGGAAGAAAGGCTCATGAAATATTTTATCCAAGGGAGAAATCTCCCGGCCGAATTTAGCATAGTCAATATAAGCTGATCATATACTGCGAACCGTCAAAATAATACTTGCCCAGCCGGTTGGTTTCCAGAGACCGGAACGGCCAGGTAATTTTCCAGTTAAAAAACTCCCGGGCAATATTTTTTAAAACTTCATTTTCAAAGACTTCCGGTTTGAGTTCCTCGCCAATTCTATCGGCCAGTATGCGGAAATACTCCGTTACCAGATCAATATCCGTCAGACAAAGGCCATAAAGATACCAGTCTTCAATTATTTTAATTATAATTTGCGCCTGATTGCCGGGAATAAAATGATGGCTGGGGCAGAGATGACCGGCGCAAGTTTCCTGTCCGTAAAAAGAAGCAGCGCGCATATCCAGTCCGGAATTCTGCAGCGGGTGCAACAAACAACCGACTTTACTTTCCGTCTCCAGAAAACCCAGATATTCGCAGCAGTAAATTCCTTCGTATCTTTTCCGGAAATCCTCGGCGGCAAATGTGGCCGCGGCGTAAGATTCAATATCAGCCGGATTTCTGCACCATCGTGCGGAAACGCTTGGTGCGCGCCCGTAATCTCTGCATCAGCGCTTCGCGGGAGCTGTCCACGTAATTGTAAAGACCGCAGCAGGCGCCGCAGGACTTATGTTCATCAGGCTGACAAAGAGCAGCTATATTTGTATTCATTATCTGAAGATTTCCTTGCAGTGGGAACGGGACAACAGTAAAATTGCATGAACATCTCAGCTAAGACGGCCTTGTTTTTACTGGTTAAAATACCTTTCTTAATTTATAGAATTATTGGCGTTGCAGGTCAAGCTTAAAAATGCTAAGAGACGACGCCTTGCCAGCAAAGAGAGTTGGAGACTGGAAATTAATGAAATTAATGGAAGAAATACTTCTTCCCAACGGGCTGAAGTTAAATATTTTCGATTTGTCGCGGGAAATTGCCGCCGCCACAGTTAAAGTGGAAATCGCTTTAAAAATCGACATCGACTTGAAAGAATCATTTTTCTCAACTGAATCTGATTATCAGGCAGGTAAAAAATATCTTTGGCGATAAGCTTGCTTATGAATATAAAGTGGAAAGAGCTTATATCAAGAAAGAAAGAGGCGAGGCCGTCCGCGAGGAATTAATTAATACGTTCAAAAATAATATGCTCCCTTACCTCGGAAAAGAAAATTTTGCCCAAAAGTATGCTCTATCACTGCTCCGGGATATCCAAAAATAATCCTTACAAGTATTCTGATAAAGCTGATAATTGAAACATGATCAAATATAATTTTGACGAGCTGTTGCTTGCCGCCGACAAGCCCAGCCGCTATATTGGCGCGGAAGTAAATTCCGTTTATAAAGAGAAGGCTGAAGTCAACTTTCTGCTTGCCTTTCCGGATACTTATGAAGTCGGCATGTCGCATCTGGGCATCAAAATTCTCTATGAAATATTAAACGGGATTCCTTATGTCGCCGCCCAAAGATGTTTTGCGCCCTGGCCGGACCGGGAGACGCAACTGCGGCAGGGTTCCCTCCCGCTCACTTCCCTGGAAACACAAATGCCCCTGCAGGATTTTGATATTGTCGGTTTTTCCCTGCAATACGAGCTTTCCTACACCAATGTTTTAAACATGCTGGACCTGGGCGGAGTGCCGCTCAGATGCCTCGATCGCCGGGAGCGTGATCCGCTGATAATTGCCGGGGGGCCCTGCTGCTTTAATCCGGCGCCCCTGGTTGATTTTATTGACGCCTTTGTCATCGGCGAAGGTGAAGAAGTTGTCGCGGAAATTACCGGCGTCATCCGTGCTGCCCGGAAAAATAAACTCTCCCGGCAGGAATCCATTGCGCAGCTGGCGCAAATTCCCGGCATATATGTTCCTGCCGTCCAGAAAAAAAATAGTATTATCCGGAAAAGAAGAGAAATTGACCTCAATTTGTGGCCCTATCCGGCCAAACCCGTTGTTCCGCTCATGCAAACCGTTCATGACCGCATTATCCTGGAAATAGCCCGCGGCTGCACCCGTGGCTGCCGTTTTTGCCAGGCGGGAATGCTTTGGCGGCCTTACCGGGAAAGAAACTTATCCCTCCTGAAAGAAATGGCCGGGAAATTACTGGCCTCCACAGGTCATGATGAGATATCTCTTCTGGCTTTGAGTTCCGGCGATTACAGTTGTCTCGAACCCCTGCTAAAAGACCTGATGAATAAATATCATTCCCGGCGTGTAGCCCTCGCGCTGCCGTCTTTGCGGGTGGAATCACTGACCGGAACATTAATCGAAGAAATAAAACGCACCCGCAAAACCAGCTTTACACTCGCGCCGGAGGCGGGCACGGACAAAATGCGCAGAGTCATCAATAAGGGCAATACCGCCGAAGACCTGCTGGCGACTGTGGACAAAGTGTTTGCGGCCGGCTGGAAATCAATCAAGCTCTATTTCATGATCGGACTGCCCGAGGAATCACCGGAAGATTTGGAGGGAATAATCGACCTGGGCTATGCGGCGCTGCGGGCGGCGAAAAACCGCGGCCAGGTGACCATCAGCCTGTCCACCTTTGTTCCCAAACCGCACACCCCGTTCCAATGGCACCGCCAGATTTCACTTGCCGAAACATATGCCAAGCAGGAATATATCCGCGGACGGATCCGTAACCGCAACCTCACCGTGAAATGGCATGATGCCCGCATGAGTATGCTGGAAGGGTTATTTTCCCGCGGTGATGAAAGACTCGGAATGCTTCTCGCAACGGCCTTTCAGAAGGGGTGCCGTTTTGACGGCTGGACTGATCTGTTCAATTTTGATCTCTGGATGGAGGCGCTCCGGGAAACAGGCATCAACCCGGAAGATTACACCCGCGAACGGGATATCAACGAAATATTACCCTGGGATAATATTGACTGCGGCGTCAGCCGCGATTTTCTGCTCGCAGAAAAGACCAAAGCTGCCGGTGGCGCGACAACTGAAGATTGCCGCTTTGCCGGCTGCCGGCAGTGCGCTGTTTGTGATTTTACAACCATTAAAAATACTTTTTCCGCCGCGGAAGATAAAACTGATCAGGCGGTCTGTAACCGATCGCCAATTCTCTCATCTCCCGGTTATTGAGAAAAGTTATCGCTTCACCTTTACCAAAGCCGGGCGCGCGCGCTTCCTTTCCCACCTGGAATTATCTTCCGCCCTAATCCGCTCCCTGCGCCGCAGCAGCCTGGCTATATCCTATTCCGCAGGTTACCACCCCCATCCGAAGATATCCTTTGCCACGGCAACCTCAGTCGGCATGGAAAGCTTTCAGGAGTTCGCCGATGTAATCGCTCAGAAATATCCGGCGGATTTGGATTCTCTGAAAAAAGAAATCAACGGCGCTCTGCCTTTGGGAGTAGAAGTCCTGGAAATCCGGGAGCTGGTTTTTGGTGAAAAAGACCTGGCGCAGGCACTGCGGGGCTTTTCCTACGAGCTTCATCTGCCCGACGGGATAGATTCTGAGCATTTAGCTGCATTAGAAGACCATATTCAAAAATTCCTGGCCGCCCCGGCATTTATTATTGAACGCAAGGCGAAGGGTAAAAATGTTATCAAAGATATTCGCCCGTTTGTGGAGGAGATTGTCCTGAATCAGGCGGAAAAAATTGTTTATTTAATCCTGCGGCATTCCCAGCAGGGGTCAGCCCGGCCGCAGGACATCATCGGGCATGTTCTGGGATTAAGTGAAGCAGAAAACAAACAAATTCGGGTTGTTAAAAAACTCACCTTACTTTCTTAAAGTTATTATCACCGTCATATCAAGAACTTAAGCAGGACCAGGGTAATAATTAAAAAACATTAATACAAAAGCTAAATCTTATTGACAAACAGTCACAAATTAACTATAAGCTTCGATCTTAATTCCAATACAAGGATAAGCATATGTATGCAGTAATAAAAACAGGCGGGAAACAGCACAAAGTAAGCGAAGGTGATGTTTTCTCTATAGAAAAGCTGGTTGGTGATAAGGGCGCGGAAGTAGTTTTTAACGAAGTCCTGATGGTTGCCGACGATCAGAACGTTAAAGTTGGCAAACCTTTTGTGGAAGGCGCCACGGTTACCTGTGAAATCGTCAATCAAAAGAAGGGTCCGAAGATCCACGTTTACCACATGACGCGCCGCAAGGGTTTTCACAAGAAAACCGGCCATCGCCAGCAATTAACCAGCATGAAAATAAAAAAGATTTCAATATAAGCGGAGGAAGTCATGGCACATAAGAAAGGCCAGGGAAGTTCTCGCAACGGCAGAGACAGCAATTCCCAACGGCGTGGTGTTAAAGTGTTCGGCGGCGAAAAAATCCATGCAGGATCAATCATCGTGCGGCAGGTGGGAACAAAAATTCATCCGGGCAACAATGTCGGTCTGGGAAAAGATTTTACTCTTTTTTCCTTGATTGACGGGATAGTAAAATTTGAAAGACTCGATAAGACCAGAAAAAAGGTCAGCGTTTACGCAGCCTGAGGCTTTACAACAATATTCGATTACGAAAGGCGCTTAAACCAAGCGCCTTTTTTAATTAATGAGCCTCCAATTCCGCAAGTGCAGCGCCGCGGAATTGGTCAGTTGAATTATCCGGCGCCTGCCGGATTGTAAAAATAACATTCAAATCAGGTTGATATTACAGGGTCAAGATTTCCGGGCATTATTTATGAAATTTGTTGATGAGGCAAAAATTTTTATTCGGGCGGGGCACGGCGGACCCGGTTGTGTGAGTTTCCGCAGAGAGAAATTTGTCCCGCGCGGCGGTCCTGACGGCGGCGCAGGCGGCAAGGGCGGCGACATTATTTTTCGCGCTGCCCAAAGCCATCGCACTTTATTAGACCTGAAATATCAGCAGCAGTATCTGGCGAAAAACGGCGGACATGGCTCGGGAAACAACCGCAGCGGCAAAAGCGCCGAGGACATGGAAATTGCCGTGCCTGTGGGCACAGTCGTCAAAGATTTCGAAACTCAGGAGATACTTGCCGATTTGTCCGTTAACGGACAAACCTACATAGCCGGCCACGGCGGTATCGGAGGCAAAGGCAATGCTCATTTTGCCACTTCCACTCATCAGACGCCGCGTTTTGCGCAGGAAGGGATGCCCGGTGATGAACGCTGGCTTAAACTGGAACTCAAACTACTGGCCGATGTCGGTATTGTGGGCTTCCCTAATGCCGGAAAATCTACTTTTATCTCCCGTGTTTCGGCAGCCCGTCCTCAAATTGCCGATTACCCTTTTACAACTCTCACTCCGCACCTGGGCGTGGTCAAACATCGCGACGGTAAAAGTTTCGTTATGGCGGACATTCCCGGGCTGATCCCCGGGGCTCATGAAGGCCGCGGCATGGGCATCCAATTCTTAAAACATGTGGAAAGAACGTCACTTCTGCTCCACATTATTGATATTTCCCTGGAACCGGACAACAATGCTCTGGCCAATTATAAGGCGATTAACAAAGAACTGGGGTTTTATAATCCCCAACTGCTGGAAAAGCCGCAAATCGTGGCTATGAACAAGATTGATCTTCCCCATGTAAAAGATCAGATCAAAAAAGATGTTGCACGATTCAAGAAAAAAGGCATAGTATTGTATCCGTTTTCCGCTGCAACCGGCGAAGGAATAACAGAAATATTAAATAAAATAATTGAGAGATTAAGCCAAACTTAAATAAAGTTCACCCCATGACAGATATCCGCAAGACAATTCTGGCCCATACAAAGAAAATCCTCATCAAAATCGGCTCGGCAGTGCTCACCGGCGCGGACGGCATCGATCTGAAGATTGTTGATGCTTTGGTCAAAGAGATGTCCGCACTGGTGCATCGCGGTTATTCGGTAGTCCTCGTGACTTCCGGGGCAATTGCTTCGGGAAAACACCGTCTGAACATAACCGGCAAACTGAAAAGCATCCCCGAAAAACAGGCTGCGGCCGCCGTCGGGCAGGGCCGTCTGATGCGCGTTTATTCCAAGTCGTTTGAAAAAAACGGCGTTTACGTCGCACAGATTCTGTTGACTCTTTCCGATCTGACCGACCGCCAGAGATTTTTAAACATCCGCAACACACTTTCCACGCTGATGGAGTGGAAAGTCATGCCCATTATCAATGAAAATGACAGTGTTGCCGTCGATGAAATCAAATTCGGCGACAACGACAACCTCGCCGCCATGATTGCCAATATCGTGGAGGCTGATCTCTTTATCAATCTCACCAATACGGCAGGATTATACGACAGTAACCCTGCTGAATCCAAGAAAGCCAGGTTCATCGGGCTGGTCTCGGAATTCACGGATGAAATCGAAGCCATTGCTACAGCGGAAACATCAACGGTCGGCACCGGCGGCATGAAAAGCAAAGTCCTGGCCGCCAAAAAAGTTACAGCTATCGGTATTCCCTGTATTATTGCCCCCGGCAAAAAGAAAAATATTTTAACCGATATTCTGGATGGCAAAGAAATCGGCACGCTTTTTCTGCCGATGGCGGACCGCTTGAACAGCAAGAAATACTGGATTGCCTTTACTTTGCGCTCCCAGGGCAAACTGGTTGTCGATGACGGCGCCTGCAAAGCCCTGCTGGAAAAGGGCAAAAGCCTGCTTCCTTCCGGCATTATCGATGTTGAAGGAGATTTTGCCTTAGGCGATCCGGTGAGCTGCGTGGATCGCACCGGAACTGCAATAGCCAAAGGTCTCGTCAATTTCAGTTCGGCGGAAATCCGCAAAATAATGGGCTTGAAAACAGCCAAAATCGAACAGGTCCTGGGGCACAAGGATTACGAAGAAGTCATACACCGTGATAATCTGGCTGTCACCAAGCAATCGCGCAAAAATAAAATATAATATTTCCCATTTTGATACTAGCCTGATAAAATCTTTATAATACTAAAAAACAAGGAGGGCATATGATACCATTCATCGTACTTGTTGTAATCATCGCTTTAATTGCTTTCTATTTTGTGGGCATATATAATAGTCTGGTTTCCTTGCGCAATCAATACCTGAATGCTTTCAAACAGATCGATGTCCAGTTAAAACGCCGCTATGACCTCATCCCCAACCTGGTGGAAACCGCCAAAGCCTATCTCGCGCACGAACGGGGAACTCTGGAAGAAGTCATCAATGCCCGCAACAGTGCCTTCAATGCCAGCAAAGCCGCCGCCGCCAACCCCGGTAATTCTGCGGCCATGAACGGATTATCACAGGCGGAAGGATTTTTGAGCACGGCAATGGGCAAACTGCTCGCCGTAGTTGAATCTTATCCTGATCTGAAAGCCAATCAGACAATTCATTCGTTGATGGAAGAATTGACTTCGACGGAAAACAAAATTTCCTTTGCCCGTCAGGCCTACAATGACTCCGTTGCCGATTATAACACCAGACGCGAACAATTTCCCGCGAGCTTCATTGCCGGTTCTTTCAACTTCCAGAAAGCCGAGCTTCTGGAATCCATAGAGGCAGAGGCTGAACGAAAAGCGCCCAAGGTTTCCTTTACCTGAACAACGGATTAAACAGGACATTATTTTAATGACGAACGGGCGTTTGACCACAAATTTTTTTGCCAGACAGGAGCAGGCCCGCCGGAATTGCCGGAAACTGGGACTTCTGTTTGCCGGCGCAGTGATTTGCATTATTGCCGCCGTATATTTTGCCTTTCGTCTGATCTGCTACATTAATTTGATTACAAACATCATTACTTTCAACGGACCTGCGGCCAATTCTGCCCAGAGCGGCTCTTTTGCCTGGTGGGATCCGGCAACTTTTATCCTGGTCTTCCTTATGGTTATGCTTTTCATCTTCATCGCCGAGCATAATCAAAATGCGGCAATTGCAAAAAGGCGGAGGCACAGTCGCGGAAATGCTGGGCGGCAGTCGAGTCCCCGAAAACACCGACAACCCCGCCGAACGGCGTCTGTTGAATGTGGTAGAGGAAATGTCGATTGCTGCGGGCATTCCCGTACCTCTGGTTTATATACTGGAGAAAGAAAAAGGCATCAATGCCTTTGCCGCCGGTCTGAGCATAAATGACGCGGCCGTCGCCGTAACGCAGGGCGCCCTCGACAGGCTTTCCCGGGAAGAATTGCAGGGAGTAATTGCCCATGAGTTCAGCCATCTTTTGAACGGCGATATGCGCCTGAACATCCAATTAATAGGCATAATTTACGGCATTCTGATTATCGGAATCATCGGCGGAGAAATTCTGGAACACCACCGGATCTCATCAAAATCAATCGTCCTTTTTATCGGCGGCATACTTTTAACCGTGATCGGCTATATCGGAACATTTGCCGGGCGGTTGATTCAAAGCGCTGTTTCCCGGGAGAAAGAATTTCTGGCCGATGCGTCGGCGGTTAAGTTCACCCGCAACCCGCTAGGACTGGCTTCCGCCTTAAAAAAAATCGGCGGCTGCATTTATGGTTCACAGATTACTTCCGCGACTGCAAAACAGGCGAGCCATTTGTTTTTCGGTCAATCAGACATTGACGTTCTTTTCCCGGACTTCCTGGCCACGCATCCGCCGCTAATCAAACGCATCAGGCTGCTGGACCCCTCTTTCGACGGTACTTTCCCCGCAGTAAAAGATATCCCGCCAAGTCATTATTCCCCGAAGCCGGATGCTGCAGTGCCTTTCCTGGACAAAGTTTCCGGCTCTCCGGATCCGCCGATTGCAGCAGGCGCCGCAGATATAATCGATTACGTCGGCAGCCCTGCTGTAATATGCCGGGTCCTCTATTCTCGCTTCTCTTCCCGAAGAGATGAAAGCAAAATTAAGGACTCCGGGTGGGGCTGCGGCCGTGATTTATGCCTTGCTCACACCAGACAATAATGCCCTCCGGAAACTTCAGTTCAATGATCTGCAGCGTTCTTTGGTCATGCCCGGCAACGAAGATGATTTTCTCCTTTTATGTGATCAAATAGCTTGCCTGAAAGATGGCCGGAGATTGCCTCTGGTTGAGCTGGCTCTGCCTTCCTTGCGCAGGTTAACCATCCTGGAAAGAAGAAACTTTTTAGAGATAATTGATTCTCAGATCAACGCTGATGGGAAAATTACTTTACCGGAATTTTGCGTGCAATTGATTGTTCGGCAATATCTGGATCACAAAAATGAAAGCCTCTTCGGAGAAACCGCGTTCTCCCATCTTTCTCAGGTCGGATATCAGATTTTAATAATTTTAAGAGTGCTGGCCAATGCCGGAAATAAGGGCAATGCCGCTGCCGCCCTTCTGGCCTTTAATGCCGGTGTGGCGCGCATTCCGGAACTGGCCTGCAAAAACCCCGATTACTATTATACAGAAGACATTAATTTTGCTGAAATTAAAACGGCCTTGAAAAAACTGGATTGCTCATCCTTTAAAATAAAGCAGGTTGTCGTTGATGCCTGCGCCCATTGTGCGTTTGCCGACAGAACAATTACAGTCGCGGAAACCGAACTGCTCCGTGCCCTTTCGCTGGCCCTGCACTGCCCCCTGCCGCCGTTTGCGCCGGAGTAATATTTCTGCTTAAAATAATTGACATACCCCCGGAACTTCCCTATATTTCCTCTGCCGGCAAGTAATCTCTTCTCGAAAGGGACAATATGAGCGATATCAGCATCATACCTACGGGGGCTTGCCATGATTGCGGCGGCAAATGCGTATTCAAAGTCCACGTCAAAGACGGGGTTGCCATCCGGATGGAAAGTGACTCCGGACCTGACGAACCTCAACTGAGAGCCTGCGCCAAAGGACGAGCCTATCGCAAAAGGGTTTATGATCCGAACCGTCTCCAGTATCCGCTGAAGCGAGTGGGAGCGCGCGGCGAAGGTAAATTTGAGCGCATCTCCTGGGATGAGGCGCTGGACACGGTTGCTCAACAGTTGACCAGAGTGAAGGAAACCTACGGGAACTCGTCTATTCTTTTCATCAATTATACCGGCAACCACACCGTATTTCAGGGAGGCGGTCACGTCTCTGCTCTGCTCACGATGTTCGGTGGACATAGCCGGGTCTGGGGGATGGCATCCAATGAGGGAAGCATCTTCGCTTCTCGAAGCCATTACGGCACCCTGAGCACCGGGAATACCAGAGACGACCTGGTCAATTCGCGCCTGATAATTATGTGGGGTTGGAACCCTGTTTGCACGATTCAAAGCACCGGAACCAGCTATTATGTTGTGCAGGCTAAAGAAGCAGGGGCCAGGATCATCTGCTTGGACCCATGCTTTACGGAATCGGCCGCTCTTTTCGCGGACCAGTGGATACCTATCCGGCCGGGTACGGATGCCGCCATGATGGCGGCTATGGCCTATGTAATGATCAACGAAAACCTGCACGACCAAGCGTTTCTTGATAAATATTCCCTGGGATTTGACGAGTTCAGAAAATATATTATGGGCGAGGAAGATGGAATAGCCAAGACACCGATCCTGGGCTGAAGCCATCACGGCAGTTCCCGCTTCTACTATTGCGGCCCTGGCCCGTGAATATGCCACTTCCCGGCCGGCGGCGCTTATCGCCGGATGGGGACCCGGCCGCACAGCCTATGGGGAGCAATACCATCGCCTGGCATCTACCCTGGCAACGATGACGGGAAATGTCGGCATCCACGGGGGCGGAGCGGCGGCATTTGAACGCGGACCCCTGGGAGCACAAATATCTCCGGAAATCGAGAAATTTATTGACGACAATCCCCATCAGCTTGATGTAGCCCGCCGTCTGCGGACCAGGATACACCATACTCAAGTATGGGACGCCATACTGCAGGGAAAAGCCGGCGGGTATCCGGCCGATATCAAGCTATTCTATGTCTGCTCCCATAATCCCTTGAACCAGTGCCCCAACATCAATAAGGGAGTTGAAGCGCTAAAACAACTGGAGTTTATTATTGTTCATGAGCAGTTCATGACACCGACGGCAAAGTTTGCCGACATTGTGCTTCCGGTAAATACCAAATGGGAAGTGGACGACATCACCCGACCCTGGCTGTCCGGACCGTACTTCATCTATCTTAACAAGGTTATCGATTCCCTGTATGAGTCCAAATCCGATCTTGATATTTGTCGTGAACTGGCCCCCCGGCTGGGAATTGCCAATTTTGCCAAGCAAGACGGATGACGAGATGCTGAGAGAAGCAGTAAAGTCCTCCACCGACATGTCGCGTGATGTCGACTATGATCGCTTCAAACAGCAGGGCGTCTTTAAATACAAAGTCACCGAGCCGCAGCTTTGTTTAAAAAAACAAATCGAAGATCCGGAACATAACCCTTTCCCGACCCCGTCGGGCAAAATCGAGATATACGTCGGAACGAATCGCCAGGCTGAATAACCCGCAGCTGCCCGCAGTGCCAAAATACATTGAAACCTGGGAAAGTCTGAATGATCCGCTGGCAAAAAAATACCCCCTGCAACTGATTACCCCTCACTTTATGTTCCGGGCTCATTCCTGTTTCGATAATATCCCCTGGCTGAAGCAGCTCGAAGCCCAGACGGCATGGATTAATACTCCTTGATGCCCGCGACCGGGGAATAAAAGACGGGGATGAGGTTAAGGTATATAATGATCGGGGAGCTGGTCATCATTGCGGCTAAGGTAACGGAGAGAATTATGCCGGGAACAGTCGCCGTTCCACAGGGCGCCTGGTATCGCCATGACCGGACCGGCGCAGACACAGGCGGAAACCCTAACTGCTTAACAAGGGATATCTATTCGCCGGGCGGCTCCTGGCCAGTTAATACTGCCCTGGTGCAAATTGAAAGGGTAATTAGCTGATGAACAGAGGATTTTATTTCGACCAATCGCGCTGCACGGGATGCTTTACCTGCGTGATTGCCTGCAAAGACTGGCATGAATATGAAATGGGAGCTGAACCGGAGGCCTGGATAATAGTCAGCTCCGTGGAACAAGGCAAATATCCTGATATATCTGTTACTCACTTGGCCCGGCAATGCTACCATTGTGTCCGGAGCACCCTGTGCCAAAGCCTGCCCGGTCCTTGCCATCACCAAACGGGCACAGGACGGCATTGTAGTAGTGGAGAGAGATCTCTGCCTGGGCCGGGAATGCATGCTTTGCAAGGAAGCCTGCCCCTACGGCGCTCCACAATTTGGAAATGGAAGCGAATGCCGCCATGCAGAAGTGCGATTTATGCCTGGAAAGATGGTCCGAGGGTAAGAAGCCAATATGTGTGGAAGCCTGCCCGACCAGGGCCCTCGATGCCGGATGGATAGAGGAACTGCGCTCAACTTACGGTGATGTCCGGGAAGCCGAAGGTTTCGTTTACTCCAGGGAAGCCGGCCCTTGCGTTACATTCAAATTGAAGAAACAGCCAAAGCCCCCCGGGGCATTAGTCAGGGGAAATTATAAGTAGCTCAGTTATCGTTTAACACCAACAGCAATAACGATAGATGCAATATCTAACAAAAGCAGGCATCCGCCGGATAAAAATAATCATTTTACCGCAATCCGGCCTTTTTCGTCCGCCGCTACACCTTCTTTTCTCAGCAATTCCTTTTTCATCCTGATTCCGCCGCCGAAGCCGCCCAGGGAACCGTCTGCCCTCACGACTCGATGGCAGGGGATAGCCAAGGGAAAGGGATTATTGGCCAGAGCCGTCCCGACGGCACGCGCCGCCCTGGGAGATCCGATTTTCGCAGCCAGTCCCGAATAAGTGGCAACTTTACCCCGGGGAATTTTGCCAGTCTGCTTTAAGACACGTGCGGAAAATTTGGGAAGTTTTACTAAATTCAAGCAAGAATGATCGAAGCTGACTTTTTCGCCGGTATAAATTTTAGCAATTTTCTCCGCAATACCGCCTGGTATTTTCCGCAGTGCTTTTTGAGCTTCCGGAAATTCTTTGCTAATCTTATCTTTTAGATTCTCTGCAGACGAAGGCAAATAAATATATTCCACGAGCGGCTTACCGCCGACAAACTGCCACACCAACCCGATTTCTTCTTTCTCTGCTTTGATTATTGAATAATACATACCTCAGCCCTTTCAGCTGTTAGCCTAGATGTGCTCCATCAATATCTTCACTCCAATAGCCATTAGAACCACGCCGCCGAATATCTCAACCCTTCTGCCAAATAACTTTGCCAGTGCCTTGCCGAAGAGCATGCCAATTGCCGTCATAAAAAAACAGATAATTCCGATAATGACCGCAGGAAATAATATCGGCATGTTCAGCACGGAAATACTAAAGCCCACAGCAAGGGCATCAATACTGGTCGCAATGGAAAGCAAAAGCAGCGGCAGGCCTTTAGTCTGGTCGGCCTTTTCCTCATCGCTTTCCTTCCCGAAACCTTCCCAAATCATTTTGCCACCAACAAACGCCAGCAGTGCGAAGGCGATCCAGTGATCAAAACCGGCGATCATTGCGGTCACTGTTGAACCGGCCAACCAACCGGCAACCGGCATGGCAAACTGGAAAAGCCCGAAAGCGCCGGAAAGGCGCAGGACCGGCGACCATGCTCTCCTTGCATTGGCTGCACCGATTCCGATGGCCACGGAAAACGCATCCACACCCAACGCAACAGCCAGAAGAATAATAGTTACCAAGCTCATATCAGGCAAGCATGCTCACTTAACTTTTCTCAGATGAGAAGATATCTTTTCCGCCAGTTCCTTACCAATTCCCGGAACTTTTTGCAAATCTTCAAAAGAAGCGTTGCGCACCTGCTCGGCCGAACCGAAATGCCTGAGCAACATTCTTTTGCGCCGGCTGCCGACATCGGGAATTGCCTCCAATACCGAACGCAGATCATTTTTCTGTTTTAGTTGATGGTGGTAGCTGACAGCAAAGCGATGGGCCTCATCCCGCAGTCGCTGTAAAAGTGAAAGTGCCTGCGGAGAGCTGAAAGAAAGACAGCATCTTTCCGTCGCGGCAAATAAACGCGATCTTCCATCTTTGCCGTTTTCTTTTTTATGATTCGGCTGCCGGAAAGGAAGGTGCGCTCTTCTTTAGCCAGACCGATCACATCCAGTTTGATCTTCAAATCTTTCAACACGGAAAGCGCGACATTGAGCTGCCCCTTGCCGCCATCCACCACAACCAGGTCGGGCATTTCTTCAGAGCCGGTAAAACGCCTGGTCAGCACCTCGCGCATCATGCCGTAATCATCAGGTTCATCCGCGGTTCTGATGCGGTAGCGTCGATAGCCGTCCTTGTCCGGTTCGCCGTCCTGAAATACCACCATGGACCCTACGGCATTTTTACCCCCTATATTGGAAATGTCATAGCACTCAATTCTTTGCGGCAGATGAACAAGCGACAATTTTTCCTGGAGAATTTGCAGCACAGTGTTTCTTTGTTGTTCTTTCTTCCGCGTTGACTCCAGCAATTCGCGGGAGTTGGCGCAGGCCATTGCAAGCAGCGCTTTTTTTGCCCCGCGCTGGGGAACAGTTATCAGCACCTTCTTTCCTTTTTCGTCGGAGAGCCATTCGGCTATAACATTTTCATCGGGGAGATTGCAGGGAAGGATAATTTCTTCCGGCAGATCAGAAACATCGTAATACTGTTGGAGCAATGATGAAATAATTTCAGCAACATCTGCTTTTGTTTTTACCGGAGCGAATGACTTGCTGCCGATAAGCTTCCCGCCGCGCACAAACAAAATACACAGCTGGCAGGCATCATCATTCGTATAGACTCCCAGCACATCCTGATCCTGATTACCGCCCCCATCCACATTTTGTTTTTCCAGCACATGCGTGAGCGAACCGATACGGTCGCGCAGACGCGCCGCTTCCTCGTAATTCAACTCCTCAGCCGCTTCTTCCATCTGTTTTTGCAAAGCGGGAATCAACTCGCGCCTGCGCCCCTGAAGGAAAGAGACAGCGCTGTCTGCCAATTTTCTGTATGCTTCTTCCTCTATCAATCCCTTGCAGGGAGCAAGACACCGTCCGATCTGATACTCCAGGCATGGCCTTGTGCGTAATCGGAAATCACGGTTGCGGCAGCTGCGTAGAGGGAAGACAGACAAAACAAACCGCAGCGTTTCTTTAGCGGCCAGTCCCGACGGATATGGGCCAAAATAAAGCACTTTTTTGTTCGTTCTCTTGCGTACCAGTTGCAGACGGGGAAATTTTTCCACAGGATCGAGTGACAGATGATAGTAGGTTTTATCGTCGCGTAAAATGACGTTGTAACGGGGGCGGTGTTTCTTGATCAGGTTGTTTTCCAGAATCAGCGCTTCTTTTCCTGTGGCAGTCGTGATGAAGTCGATGGAGTGCACCCGAGCCATCAAAAACGGCGCCATCGGCCGCGTGTCCTTCCCGGTAAAATACGAAGCGATACGGTTTTTGAGATCATTGGCTTTGCCTACGTAGATGGCCTTTCCAGGTTCATCGCGCATTATGTAAACACCGGGACTGCGCGGCGCGGAAATCATATTCTCTTTTAAGTTCGCATGTTCCGGCATTTTTTAACCAGCAATCTTTTCTTTCATTTATAATTTATTTGAAGACTACAGTTCCACCAGGCAACTGTTTAATTGTTGCTTCCGGGATACGAGATTCACAGGGAACACCGGTCGCACAAAGGCCGCATCCATAAATGAAGATATGATAATTAGTGTTGCAGTACTTCAGGGAAGCGGCAACCTTTTCATAGCAGGCCTCCTTGTCATGGGCCGTCTCGCGGCTGATAGCCTTGACCGGACAACGCTGCGCGCATTTCAGGCACGAAACGCCCTGATATTGAAGGCAATGTGCATGGATGTCATCCGGACGTCGCCGGTTGGGTTCCAGTTTTAAGTTGACCACAAAACTGCCGAGGCGATGTGCACAACCTTTCTGTGTAATCAGGAAATCATGCATCCCAAAGGTGCCCAGCCCTGCAGCATAGGCGATATGCCGATGGGACCAGGGCGATGCCCAGCCCACGTGGGGATATCTCTTCTTGTTGAACATGGGAGTTGTATCTGGTGAGACGGCCAGGATTCCCTGATCCATGAGCCCGGCCATAATTTCCCGCACAAAAGTCTGGCTGAATATCTCGCCCAGCAGGCGACTCTGTGCCCAGCGCTCGGCAACCCAGTCCCCGGCGGCGGCATTGTCCTGTTTGGTTCTGCCCGTGAACGGCATGACAAAAGAGACAACACTTATATCTTCCGCGTCTGGTGGTGCGACACCGTTGTTGTCCGCCTGCCATTTCAGAATTTCCCGGGGAGTAAAGTGGTGAGGCCCTATGATCTTCTGAAATTGATTAAATATCGGGTCGCTGCCCCGGACAAAGCCGATGAGGGGCTCCTCAAAAATCGGCTCACCGAAAAACGGGTATTCCATTGTATTGTCCGGGTGGTTCGCCACTTTGTCTTTGATCGTCTGTATGAACCATTTTTCATTCGGCATGTCTGCCGGATTGAGCCTCCGGGCATTCGGGTTCAGAATAGGTTGTTTGGACACAAACAAGCCCCGCATCTCTCCCAGAGCATTTTTCATTCCCTCGACATCAGAAAGGAATGAAAAGCGGCGGTATCGGTCTTTCATTCTCGGACGTTTATTCATAGATCGCCTTTCACTTCTTATGCGGGAAGGGCAAAATCCCGTGTCAATACATCTCGATCAAGATCTTGTTCAACTCTTTTATCTCATCGCGCAGGCTCGCGGCTTTCTCAAACTCGAGATTCTTCGCCGCCTGCTTCATTTCCGCTGTCAGTTTTTTAATAAGCTCGGGCAAATCTTCTTCTTTAGCCGGAATGGCCCTACCCCGCGCATCCACCGGAATTGTGACATAATCGGCTTCATAGATGGAGCCCAGTAAATTGCTGATCGACTTTTGAATTGTTTCCGGCGTGATATTATTTTCTTCATTGAACTTAGCCTGAATCACCCGACGGCGCTTTGTTTCATCCAGGCAGGCCTGAATGGATCTGGTGATTTTATCGGCATACATGATGACTTTGCCGCCGACATTGCGCGCGGCGCGGCCGCTCGTCTGAATAAGTGAGCGCTCGGAACGTAAAAACCCTTCCTTGTCGGCGTCGAGTATCGCCACGAGCGATACTTCGGGAATGTCCAGCCCTTCGCGCAGCAGATTGACTCCGACCAGCACGTCAAATTCGCCCAGACGCAAATCGCGGATAATACTGACGCGCTCGAGTGTGTGAATATCCGAATGCAGGTAACGTACGCGAATACCCAGGCCATTGTAATAGTCAGTTAAATTTTCCGCCATGCGTTTGGTCAGGGTAGTTACAAGCACCCTTTCCTTTTTTTCAGTTCGCTGCCGTATTTCTTCAAGCAGATCATCCACCTGATGCACAGCCGGCTTGATCTCAATTTCCGGGTCCATTAATCCCGTGGGGCGGATTATTTGCTCCACCCTGACACCCTGCGCCTTTTCCAGTTCAAATTGTGCAGGTGTCGCGGAAATATAGATACGCTGATTGGCCAGAGCTTCGTATTCTTCAAAACGCAGCGGCCGATTATCCAGAGCAGAGGGCAGGCGGAAACCGTATTTTACCAGTGTTTCCTTCCGCGACCGGTCACCGCGATACATTCCACCCAGCTGCGGCAGCGTGGCGTGACTCTCATCGACGATAATCAGAGCATCTTTGGGCAGATATTCCATCAGGGTCGGCGGCGGCTCACCGGGTCTGCGTCCGGTAAGGTGACGGGAATAATTTTCAATGCCCTGACAGTAGCCCATCTCTTCCATCATCTCCAGATCAAAGTTGGTGCGCTGTTCGAGGCGTTGCATCTCCAGCAATTTGTTTTGCTCTTTATATTCAGCCAGCGTCCTGGCCAGTTCCGCACGGATTTCGGCGGTTGCTCTTTTAAGATTATCGCGCGTGGTCACATAGTGGCTGCCGGGATAAACAGCGGTTTTCTGCAATGATCCTATTTTCTTGCCGCGCAACGGATCAATGAGCGTCATGGATTCGATGGTGTCGCCGAAAAATTCCACCCGCAGCGCCTGTTCGTCTTCATAAGGAGGAAATATTTCCACCACGTCGCCGCGCACGCGGAATGTGCCGCGGTGAAAATCAATATCGTTTCGTTCGTATTGTATCTCCACCAGTTTCTTTAAAATCTCCTCGCGGGGAACATCCATGCCTACTTCCAGTTGCACGATCATTCCCAGATAGGCGTCCGGAGAACCCAGACCATAAATGCAGGAGACGCTGGCGACGATGATGACATCGCGGCGGGTCAGCAGCGCATGGGTGGCCGCGTGGCGCAGTTTGT
Source organism: uncultured delta proteobacterium (assembly GCA_963845095.1). Classification (GTDB taxonomy): domain Bacteria; phylum Desulfobacterota; class Syntrophia; order Syntrophales; family Smithellaceae; genus MVRV01. Next base: position 137,369 of record CAWJQM010000011.1, on the reverse strand, counting down.
CAATTTCTTCGTTGATTGCGGAATCCTTTTCAATAAAAGTATCCGTGCTGGGCAGGTAGGCCTCCGGCTGGTAGTAATCGTAATAGCTGACAAAGTATTCGACAGAATTATCGGGGAAGAGTCCTTTGAATTCTTCATATAATTGCGCAGCCAGGGTTTTATTATGAGCAATAACCAACGCGGGGCGCTGCGCGCGTTCAATGACATTGGCAATCGTGAATGTTTTTCCTGACCCGGTAACACCCAGCAGCACCTGATGACCTTTGCCGCTAGTCAGCCCGCGCGTTAATTCATCTATTGCCTGCGGCTGATCCCCCGCCGGGACAAAACCGGTAATCATTTTAAATTTTTCCATAATGCACTCTCTGTCATTGGAGACGCCTCTCAGGCGGCGCGGCAATCTAAAAAAAATCATATAGATTGCTTCGCTTTGCAATGACTATATCGTCTTTCCACGCAAATTCAATCAACTTGATCTTCTTTGCTCTCGAACCGCGTTCGGGCTGTTCAAATACCCTAAAGGGCACGCGACGGCTTAGATACGAGGCGCGCGAGGCCTTCGGTGTGAGGTGTATCTTTGACATACGCCGCAGCGACGCGAGTCCGAAGCGCAACAAAGTAGATGAGTCGTTTTCAACAACCCGACTACAGGAAGAGGACGGGTTCGCGTAAGATAACCTCCCTTGCCCGGTAAGCACACCCCGCCACTTCCGGATAATTATCTTTCAAAGCGGCAATCTGCCTTAAACTATCCGCTGTCCGTAAAATTAAAGTCGCCATATCACCTTCGGCAAATCCTGTCGCCTTAATTACACTTTCCCAGCTGCGTCCCTGGGCCCAGTAATACATCGCTATTCCTGCCGCAGGAGTTAGTTTCGCGGTAACAAATCCCGCGGCATTAAGCCTGCGCATCAGCGGCCGAACCATCAGCAATGTTTTCTTTAGCGCCGCTGCGAGTTTTGGCGGCAGGTCTTTCACTGCAAAGCTAGTTTCCGTATCGCGATCATAGGCAAAAAGAGCTACAACCGCTGCCAGAAGTCTTTCGTTCTGCTCGGGAAAGCACTGTTGCCGCAAGCATTCAGCAACCAGCAGGGGAGAATCAAGCCGAAGTCTTGCCGCCCAGAAACCATCTGCGGTAAGACTCTCTTCTTCATTAACAAACCCTTCCGCCTTTAAAAAATCTAAATGCCGGCAAAAATCAACCCAAAGCTTTCGGGCGGCTCTCTGTGCTGAATTACGTTGGCGTTCATTTTGCTGATAAGCAGCCAGTGATCTTTCAAATATTTCCTTTATATCGGATGGTTTCTGAGACATCAGCAAATTCAGAACCATGGCAAAATCATTTTTCAACTGGCTTAAAATATCTTCCGGAGCTTTGAACAATAATCTCCGCACATGACCGATATCCATAAACTTTCCGCTAATAGCAAGCATAAAACCGATCTTGTCTAGTCCCCGCCTTCCGGCGCGTCCTGTCATTTGCCGGAATTCAGTGGCCGACATCGGTTGAAAATCATGTCCATTAAATAAATCAGAATTGAAAAGCACAATTGTCCGTGCCGGGAAATTCACTCCTGCGGCTATTGTTGATGTCGCAAAAATAGCCCGTAAATGCCCCCTGTTCATCATTTCTTCAACTAACAATTTCCAGGCAGGCAGCTGACCGCCGTGATGAGCGGCAATCCCGAATGACTGCAAGGCTTTTAATTGCCGGTGGTTATGCAGTGAAGGAAAACGCTGCAACAATTCCTGTAATGAAGTATCGAAATCATCAGATGGAGGTAGCGGAGATAAAAACTCTTTTGCTGTTAAAGCGGCATCGCATTCCGATCGTGACTTTAAGAAAAATATTGCCGGCAGGAGGCTGAATCTTTCCATTATTCTGATGATGCCGCCATATTCGGGCATACGCCGGTGGGTGAAATGCCGGCCGGATTCTTTCTGCAAAAAATCAGCAACAGGTACTGATAATTTTTTCCCGTCTAAAAAAGGCAAAAGCCTGCCGGAAGGGTGCAGAAAAAGAGGATAGAGCGGCACCGGACGCTTCTCTTCTTTGACTACCACGCAAAGCTTCTTGCGAATAGCCGTGAGCCACGAGGCAATCTCTTCACCGTTGCCTATTGTTGCCGATAAAAGAAGAAGATTTACCCGCACCGGCAGATAAGTCATAACTTCTTCCCAGACGACGCCGCGGTCCAGGTCTCCCAGGAAATGAGCCTCATCGAGAATAACCAGGTCGCAATTTAAGTCGGTCCCCTGATGCATGGCATCGTAAAGCTGGTTACGCAATATTTCCGTTGTGCCGACAATTATCGGTGCTTCGGTATTTTCTTTGGTGTCACCGGTAATAATACCCACATTCCCGGACTCGAAATGAAGGCCAAATTCAATCCATTTAGAATTGGAAAGCGCCTTCAGGGGTGATGCATACCAACTCCTCCCGCCTTGTTTCAGCACTGACAATATCGCTTCCCGGGCAATCCAGGTTTTGCCGGAACCGGTCGGAGCAATAACTAGACAATCTGTTTTTTTTATGGCTTGCAGGGCATCTCTTTGAAAAGCATCGGGAACAAAAGGAACGGGTTGAGGTTTGCCTATTTTGGCCAAGACACTTTTGAGCGCCGGATCAATTTCCGGCTTCATTGCCGGAGAATATGATTTTGAACGGTGCCTTTTAGCGGTAAAATTCTTATTTACTGGCTGATAATATTTATCTTTTTTAATAACGGAGCCTTTTTGTGATTTTATATTTCGTTATTATGTATCATAAAGCCGTTGAACCGTAAAGGCAACGGCAGAAAATTTACCTTTATTTAAACTGTAGATGTAAGTCCTGCTAAATAATTTATTCTTAAGATACTGCCCAGCACAATAAAAAGCCCCCTGCTCTCGCGAACAAGGGGCTTTTAGTTTAATACCTCTTAGCCTTCAGTCTAACAACCTTCAGCCTTAATTACATGCCCATGCCGGGGTATCCGCCACCAGGGGGCATACCGGGCATTCCGCCGCCGGCACCCTTCTCTTCGGGCTTGTCGGCGATCATGCACTGCGTGGTGAGCAACAATGCCGCCACTGAGGCTGCATTCTGCAGAGCAAAACGGGTAACTTTAGTCGGATCAATGACACCGGCTCCAATCATATCTTCATAAACATCGGTGCGGGCATTGAATCCGAAAGCGCCCTTTTTCTCTTTAACTTTTTCGACAACTATGGAGCCTTCCTGACCTGCATTAACGGCAATCATCTTGATTGGTTCTTCAATGGCTTTCTTGACAATATTGACGCCGATCTGTTGGTCACCTGTCAAAGCAAGCTTCATCAAAGAAGGCAGAGTGCGCAGATAAGCTACACCGCCGCCAGGGACGATTCCTTCTTCAACGGCAGCACGGGTTGCATGGAGTGCATCTTCTACGCGGGCTTTCTTCTCTTTCATTTCAGTTTCAGTTGCTGCACCGACTTTAATTACGGCAACGCCGCCGACTAATTTAGCAAGGCGCTCCTGCAATTTTTCGCGATCGTAATCAGAAGTGGTTTCATCGATCTGGGCTCGAATCTGCTTGACACGACCTTCCAGCTCTGCTCTCTTTCCTGCACCATCGATAATAGTTGTATTATCTTTATCAACAGTAATCTTCTTAGCGCGCCCTAAATCCTCCATCTTAACATTTTCCAGTTTATAGCCCATATCTTCGGAAATCATCTTGCCTCCGGTAAGTATGGCAATGTCTTCCAGCATAGCCTTGCGGCGATCACCGAAGCCTGGAGCTTTAACTGCAGCCACATGCAAAGTACCACGGATCTTATTGACAACAAGAGTTGCCAGCGCCTCGCCTTCGATGTCTTCAGCTATAATCAGCAGTGGGCGGTTCGTCTTCGCAATCTGTTCCAAAATGGGCAGCAGGTCTTTCATGCCGCTTATTTTCTTTTCGTAGATTAAAATTAAAGCGTCTTCCAGCGCAACAAGCATCTTGTCGGCGTTGGTGACGAAGTAGGGAGAAAGGTAACCACGATCAAACTGCATTCCTTCAACTATTTCCAGCTCAGTTTCTAAGCCCTTGGCTTCTTCTACCGTGATAACTCCTTCTTTGCCGACCTTGCCCATAGCTTCTGCAATAATATTGCCGATGGTTTCATCGTTATTGGCGGAAATTGTGCCAACCTGGGCAATTTCTTTCTGATCTTTGGTGGGTTTGCTCATCTTGCTGAGTTCTTTGACAACAACATCGACAGCTTTATCAATGCCTCTCTTAATATCCATCGGGTTACTGCCGGCGGCAACGGCTTTCACACCTTCGCGATAAATGGCCTGTGCCAGAAGGGTTGCTGTGGTCGTGCCATCACCAGCCACATCACTGGTCTTGCTGGCGACTTCCTTCACCATCTGGGCACCCATGTTTTCAAATTTATCTTCCAATTCAATCTCTTTGGCCACAGTAACACCATCTTTTGTTACTGTCGGGGAACCGAAACTTTTATCAATTATTACGTTACGGCCTTTGGGGCCAAGAGTTACTTTCACTGCATCCGCCAGGGTATTGACACCCTTTAAAATCGATTTTCTTGCTTCTTCGTCATAAAGAAGTACTTTTGCTCCCATCGTATGTATTCCTCCTTCTTATATTCTTGCTTGATTGATTATTTTTCGATAACGCCTAGGATGTCGTCTTCTCTCATGATGAGATACTCCTGGCCGTCGATTTTGACTTCGGTCCCGCCGTATTTGCTGAAAAGAATTTTGTCGCCTTCTTTTACATCCAGTTTGATCAACTTACCATCGTCCGCTACTTTTCCCTTACCAACAGCAACGATTTTACCTTCAATTGGTTTTTCTTTTGCTGTATCCGGAATGATGATTCCCCCTTTGGTTTTCTGTTCCTCTTCCAAACGTTTTACAATGACTCTATCCTGTAAAGGTCTGATTTTCATGCGTTTTTCTCTCCTTTCCACTTTTTTTAAAATTTATATATCAGCGCTTTGAAGCGGCGCTATAATATGCATTATTTTTACCGTGTCAAGGTTTTTAAAAAAAATTTCTTGTTTTTTAAAGTGCTGATTTTAGAAAATTTTTTCCAGTAATTCGTTTAAGGAGCTAATGGTCAGAATTTCCATTTTTGCTATTTTGGCCAGTTGGACAGCGTTCGTCCGGGGCACCAGACACCTTTTAAAACCTAAACGGGCCGACTCCTTGATTCGCACTTCCAGTTGCGAGATTGCCCGCACTTCACCGGTAAGCCCGACTTCACCCAAAATAACCGTATGCGAATCAATCGGCCGATCGAGAAAGCTCGAGGCCATCGCGGCGACAATCCCAAGATCAACTGCCGGTTCTTCCACCCTGATCCCCCCGGCAACATTAATAAAAATATCTGAACCGCTCAAATGCAGACCGCATATTTTTTCGAGCACAGCAACCAAAAGTGATACCCGGTTATGATCAACACCAATCGCGGTGCGTCTGGGCATACCCAGGTTGGTGGCGCTGACCAGGGCCTGAATTTCGACCAAAATTGGCCTGGTGCCTTCCAGACTGGGCACGACAACAGATCCTGCAACATCCTGGGGACGTTCTGCAAGAAAAAATGCAGATGGATTGGGCACTTCTCTGAGTCCTTTATCCTGCATTTCAAAGACGCCAATTTCATTGGCAGGCCCAAAACGGTTTTTCATGCTGCGGATAATGCGATATGCATGGCCGGAATCACCCTCAAAATAAAGAACCGTATCAACCATGTGCTCCAATACTTTCGGGCCGGCAATGGAACCATCTTTAGTCACATGTCCGATAAGAAAAACCGGAATGCCATGTTTTTTGGAAAACAAAATCAATCGGGATGATGCTTCACGCACCTGGCCGACACTGCCCGGTGCGGACATCAGATCGGCTGAATAAACCGTTTGGATAGAATCAACGACAACTATGGCAGGGTGAACCGATTTAATGTGCTCAAGAATTTTTTCCAGGGAAATCTCCACCAGCACCAGTAAATCTTTGGCCGATGCGCCAATGCGGATACTGCGCAACTTAATCTGCTGAGCTGATTCTTCACCGGAGACGTAAAGCACCATCAGCCCTTTTTCCGCCAGTTTGTACATCATCTGCAAAAGCAGTGTTGACTTACCAATGCCGGGCTCTCCGCCGACCAGAATTGCCGATCCGCCGACAATACCACCTCCCAAAACCCTGTCTATCTCTGCGATACCGGTAACAATCCGCTCGCCTTCATCAGCCGGAATATCTTCCATCGACAGTGGCTTAGCATCAAACTTCATTTCGGCGCGGCTTGATGAATCCGGTTCCACAACCAATTCTTCGGCAAAGCAATTCCAACCGTTACAGGACGGGCACTTACCCAGCCATTTGGGTGACATGTAACCACAATGCTGACAGAAGAAGCTTGTTTTGCTTTTCTTCAAATTCTTTCTCCTCGACTATACAAATTTACAAGAACACATTTTTTAGGCTGATGTCAATATGATTCGAAATTTGCATATGTGTTGGACAAGTGGAGTAAAATTGTCTATCCCGGATTCAAAATTCTGCTGATTTCCGAATGATTTTATATATAATTATCAAGCAAATTGGAAAAAATGGAAAAAACCATTTCTTTTTAACCCGGAGCACAAACTCTATTTAAACAGCTTCTGATATTCTCCATAACCGCTCTTTTCCAAGTCTTCCTTAGGAATGAAACGCAGGGCAGCAGAATTCATGCAATAACGTAATCCCGTCGGCGCTGGTCCATCGGGAAAAACATGCCCGAGATGAGAGCCGGCGCGTTTACTTTTCACTTCTAAGTCGTGGGGTGATTTCACAACATTTCCCGGTTCCAGCGGCTTTGTAAAACTTGGCCAGCCTGTTCCGGAATCGTATTTGTCTTGGGAACTGAAAAGTGGTTCACCGGAAACAATATCAACATAAATGCCTTCCCGATAATTTTTATCGTATTCATTGAAATGAGGCATTTCGGTCCCTTCCTTTTGAGTCACTCTATACTGAAGAGCAGAAAGAGTTTTCTGCAATGCTTCATCGTCCGGTTTTTTAAAGTTCTTCCAGTCAGAAGTATTCACTTGATCGGCTTTTACCTTTACTGAATTTTCGTTTTTCACTTTTACCTCCTTCTTTTCCTCTATGCTGCTTTTTTCCGACGGTGCACTTCCGCCGAAATTCTGGCAAGCAATGATTGCCAATAAAATCAAGAAACTTAACATCAATATTTTCATAATATCTCCTCTTTGAGATCAACTATCTGGGAATAATATAGTCATGAAGCAATAAGGCGCAACCGACAGTGATTTTTTATCAGCAAAACAATTGGTTACGCCTGTACGGTCCTGACAAGGTTATCATCTGGCAATGATTTATGTGGGAGGGTTGATAGTTTTGGAGATGTTTACTGGATACATCAAATTGAAAATCTGTTTTTTTAGAGTTCCTTCTTCCTGATTTCCTTTATTCCATCGAGAAGATCACGAAATACTTTAATCGGCTGGGCTCCAACGATTTTATATTTGTTATCTATGATAAACAGAGGGACACCCGTCAAACCGATCAATTGTGCTTCTTTTCTGGCATCATTTAGACGGGACGCATAACTTCCGTTGCGTAAGGCGCTGAGCGTCTCTTCTGCGTTGAGGCCGCTCTTCCCGGCAACGGCGGTAATAACATCCGGATTGCCGATATCCAGGGCTTCTGTAAAATACGCATGAAACATGTTCTCATGAAAAGAATCATACACCCGTTGATCACGGGCATATTCGGATACCATCAGCGCCAGCCTGCTATTGGAAAGAAGTGAGTGGCTGCGAAACGCTAAACCTAATTCTTTCCCGCGGACGCGCAACTGGTCATAAAAGGAAGAGAGGTCATAACCCTTGAATCTCTCGGACAGCAAAATTCCGGCGGATGGCGTCTCCGGATGGAGCTCGTAGCTCACCCAGGTATCATCAATGACATATTCTTTCTTCAACCGGTCGACAATGCCCTTGCCAATGTAACAGAAGGGTCAGATATAGTCGGAGAAAATCTTAAATTTGATTGTCATTTTATTTCTCCATAGTTTTTAAATCATGATTGCCGGATAGTCCGGCTATCACCGGGCTGCATAATTAAAAAGCCCCGGAAATTAAATTCCCGGGGCTTTAAATTAATCGTTAAGCGGCTCTTTCCTTAAAAGGTGAGAGTCAGCTTGTTAATAATCAGGTAGTCGTTTTGCACTTCATTGCCCGTCGTGTAGCCTTTGAAATAATCACCCACAAACCAGTAGCCAAAACCAACCATATAGGAGAGGTTTTTGGTGATTTTGTAATTGCCGACAACGTCAACTTCCCAGCCGTAAACGTTACCAATATATTTTGTAGCGGTAACTATATCTATCGGCCTCTGATCGGCGGCTGCGTAAGCAACAGACAGTCTGATATCCAGAGCAGAAGTCGGACGAACACCAATGAAGCCCTGGCCAAACCAGGCATTTGTCATTCCCACGGCTCCAAAGAGTCCGCTGCCGCTGTCTACACCATTAATAGCGCCGGGAGGCCAAGCCCCGCCATAACCGGGAAGCGAACCTGCCCAGTAACTACGATCATAATTAAACATGATCAAACAGGGGTTCCAGTCCCAACCGCCGCCAATCTGTCCGCCTTCCCATTTGTCGGAAGTGTCCGGATTATCACCCGATATGTAGGCAAACTTACCGCCTAAATATACCGGTCCTGCATCAACAGTGGCGCCGATATAAGCTGAAAGCATGGATAACTTGAAATCACTTCCGACTAACCCATCTTCATACTCACCCGTGCCAAACAGGTACTTTAGTTCCGCTTCAATGGAGACCGGCCCGATTTTGGCTTTGGCATAAGGATTCAGCAGGTGAGCCTTTGCCAGAATTGTCCAAGGGGTGTATCCATAGGCAACTAAAGCCACCGCAGGTATGGCCTTATACTGCGCTGCACGATAGTAGGAATAGAGAAGACCGGCATTGATGTTTTTGCCGCCGTAATCAACAAAGGCCACATACTGGTCGGTATCATTGTCGGCCAAGCCCGCTGGATAATTCGCAGTTCTGCTTAATTCCGCCACCTTGCCAGCGTAAATCCCCATGGCTACATCGCCGAGCTTTGTGGCAAATTGAACTTTGGCCAGCGGCGTGGAGCTGTCTCCAAATTCGGTCCCCCAGCCGCCATCGTCCATATAACCGGCCATGACATAACCGATGGGAGATAACCACTGAGCGTATGCCCAGTCGAACGCGATGTTCTGATTTTCCGCCGTGGTGCCTGATGAAGCCTGCATCGAGTGATGTTCCCGCAGGTGTTCTTGTGGCGCCCCACGCTCTTTCCATGGCGTCAAAACGTGTAACCATTGAAAGGCCGGGAGAAATGACGAATTCTGTCTCCACGCGCAGTCTCTGAAAATAAAAGGCCGTGTTTGTTCCCGGCTGCACAGTTCTCAGCCCCAGAATTGTGGGATCGAAATAGACATTATCTGTCTTCAAGACATTTGTCTTATCCAGGTACATACCAGCAGCATAGAAAGAGCCGCTGAACTTTACATCAACAGCGAAGGCCTGCGCACTAAAAGCCATAACCAGCCCCAGTGACAGCAAAACTAACCAGAATCTCTTCATTTTTTCCCCTCCTAAGAAAATTCGTTGAAATTGAAATGCCGGTCTTAAAAGCGAGCGTTCTTCAAAGACCTCTTTCCCCTTGCTAATTACGAAAACCGGGGAAAATGCTTCCAATTAAATTTCCTGCAATGCCTTCCTTTTTTGTTAATGATGAAAAAGCCTGCGAAAGCATTGATTTATATGGATTAAGTTTATACTATTAAATTTTGAAGTCAATAAAAATTTTCTGCTTCTAATATTTATTTAACAATAAATTAATCTTTCTGCTGGTGATGAAACACTGTTGGTATTTATTTAAATGATTTAATGTGTTAAACTTAAAGAAAATGTAATAAAAAAAGAAGGGGATTACCTGTCACCTATGGCCAAATATGAAAAATTCAAGAAGAATGTACTGGAGGCCAGCATTTGGCTTTCCGAAAAGGGCTATTTCGGATCGCACAGGGGCACCGGCGGCAATGTTTCGGTCCGTGTCGCGGAAGCGGCCATGGCCATTACTCCTTCGTCGGTAAAGTATCAGGACCTCAAAGCATCCGATATCTGTGTTGTGGGCTTTGACCACACGGTTATTGAAGGGAAAATGAGTCTCAAGCCGTCGGTGGAATCAGGGTTGCACGCCATCATTTACCAAAAGCGGCCGGATATCAACGCCGTCGTACATACTCATCAGATATACGGTAGTGTCTTTGCCGTGATGAATATGTCAATCCCCCCTCTTTTTGATGATGTTGCTTTTTCACTGGGGCCAAGCATTGATGTTATCCCATATGCCCTTTCGGGAAGTTCGGAGCTGGCCCATAATGTTGCCGGCAAATTATCCAACAACGCCAACGCTTATATTCTCCAGAACCATGGGATCCTGGCCCTGGGCAAAACAATCGAAAAGGCTATTCTCCATGCGGAATTATTAGAGAAGGTAGCCCATATCTATTATCTGGCCTTATCTGCGGGTAAGCCCGTAAGTACGCTGCCGGAATCAATCGTCGAGCTGGTCAGGGTCGTAAGAAATCATGAGGTCAAAGAACCATAATAAATGGCATTTGTTTGAATATCAGCATCTTGCCTGATGAATTCCATTCCAGGGAGGTCTAGCTATGAAGATCAAAAATAAATTGGAAACGTTGGTCGAAACAAGCCACTCCAGAAGGAAATTTCTCACCACCGCCGGGAAAATGATTGCCTTCTTCTCGGCCCTGCCCATCCTGAACTTTACGGGGAAAAAGGCGCACGCCAGGCCTGTATCAGGCAAGAAGACAAAGGTCACCATTTCTGCCGACGGGTGGAGACTACACACTACTGAAGAACGGCCTTATTACCGATGGGACGGGGAAGAAGGGTTTTAAGGGCAATCTGCTTATCCGCGACAATAAAATTGAAAAAATCACCACCAATGAAATTAATGCAACCGGTGCGGTTGTGGATTGCACGGGCTCAGTCATCATGCCGGGGATTATTGATGCGCATTCCCACATGGACTGGTATCTGCCCATCAAAGGACATGATGAGTTGAAGCTGCCCTTCACGGCCCAGGGTGTAACCACTTTTGCGGCCGGTCAATGCGGCCATGGCATAGCAGGGTTTCGCAAAAACACTCCTTTTCTGGAAAAGATTGAAAACAGGACAATGGGCCTCTTCCGTATTGAATGGGATAACATGACGCAGTATTTTAATCACCTCAAGCAAAACGGAATAACCCACAATCTGGTGAATCTGGCGGGACACGGCACCACCAGAACCTCGATCCGCGGGTTTAAGGCCGATCCCCTGAATAAAGACGAAATGAAAGAGATGCTCGCCCTGCTGGCACAATCAATGGATGAAGGCGCGGCCGGTGTCTCCCTCGGTCTGCAGTATGAGCCGGGGATTTTTGCCACCGGCGATGAGTTGCGCGAAATAGCCAAGCTGGTTAAAAGTAAAAACAAATTGCTGACAGTTCATCTTCGGGCGTATTCGGCGCTCTCCCCGGGATACCCGATGAGCACACCGAAGATACTGCTGGATTATATTTCCCCCTTTGACGGCTATGAACCGCATAATCTGCTGGCAATTGATGAAATGCTCAATATCGCCCGTGAAACCGGGGTGCGGCTGCAGATTTCCCACTTGATATTTGTGGGAGCGCGAACCTTCAAAACATGCGAAGAAGGGCTTAAACGAATCGACAAGGCTATTCAACAGGGTGTGGATGTTAAGTTTGACACTTATTCTTATCATTGCGGCCAATCAATTATCAATGTCATCCTGCCGTCGTGGTTCCTGGCAAAAGTTCCTCAAGCATTCAGCGACAACAAGATGCGCGAAAAGCTCAAAAGCGAACTCGGCCTCATCCAGCGATTCCTCGGCTTCGGATACAATGACATCCAAATCACCTACGCGCATAACGAAGAGCTCAACCAATTCAACGGCATGTTCCTGGGAGAGATCGCAAAAAAACGGGGCATGGACTGGTTCGACAGCACCCTGGATATCGCTCAGAAAAGCAAAGGTATTGCTGCGGTGCTGAACCACCGCTATAGCAATCTGCCGATTGTTGAAGAATTAATGCGGCACCCTGCTTCCATGTTTATGACCGACGCGCTGCCCGCTCTTCGCGGTGTGCAAAATCCGGCTTTTTCGGGAAATTTCCCATTGTTCCTCCAACTGGCCCGTGAGAAAAAGACCATTACTCTGGAACAGGCCGTCTATAAGATGTCCGGCGCCACAGCCGAGAGATACGGCATCAAAGACCGCGGCTTTCTGAAGGAGGGGCTGGCGGCCGACATCACAGTTTTTAACTGGCAAAATATCCGGGACAACAATACATTGACCGAAACCAGCAAAACACCGACAGGAATAGAGGCAGTCTTCATCAACGGGAAGCAGGTTTTGAGCAAGGGAAAAGTAAATGCCGCAATTAAGGCAGGGAAGATCATTACTTAGGAAACAGGATGTCCGGCATTTAAGGTTGTTTCTTTTTCGGTAAAGAAAAGCTGTGAAACAGTGTTCCCAGCATCCTGCCGACATCACGAAGAATCTCGCTGGTTATCCTGTCCAGGAAATCCAGTTTTGAAAGGTTGGTCTCTTTAAAAAGGACTCGGGCCGCATCCGCGGAACACATATTAGTTTGATCCGCCGCATCCAGAGGGCTGTTTTGATCCAGCTGCGCAAAAACATCGACCAGCTCCCTGCCGAATTGATCAAGGAAAAAATTGAAGATCGTATTATGTCTTTTTTCCGCCTGTTTGATGTATGCGGACAACCCTGTTTGCAAATCAAGGCCATCCTGACCTGAACGGGCTCCTTGCAACAAAGCATATTGGAAAGCCGGGAAACCCTCACGAAAGCGGCGTTCGACATAGACTTCGTAACTCTGGTGCACGGCCGAAACAATATTGAAAAGCTCATGGCTGGAAAAAATTTTCTTCATCAAAAGCCAGCCGGGCAAAGCTTTGACATGGAAGGGATTGCCCAGGTCTGCCAGGTAGTGAGCCCCGCGGGAGAGATAACGCCAGCCCCAATAATCGTTGCCGTTTTCAAAAGCACTTTTGGCAAAATTTAGGTGCCGGCGGAATGATTCCGGGGCGATGCCAAATGTCCTGCCGAGCAACCGGAATTGCATGTGCCGCCATCCATGAGATCCACCGGTGATTTTTTGATTTTTATGGAGATCGAGATCACAGTCGGGATTCAGGTCCGGCTCCGTACTGTAAATAACCAGCACCTTCCAGGGCTCAATGGTTTTATTCAACGGCGGCTCAAGAGCAAACTCGCCATTTCGTTCCGCGTAACAAAAAGACCACAGCGGATCCAGCTGACTGACCTCCCGGTAATCTTCCTTGTAGAAGTCGATATGCTTGGGACCGCTCCGCCAGTTTTGATCACTGACACGAGGATTTGGTTTTACCGCCACCTGCGGCAAGGACATCAGCCTGTCAATCGCCTGCACTGAAAAGTACGCAATATATTCGTGGGAAAACCAGGGCGCCCAGGCCAGCGGCAGGCGGGGATCATCATGCAGGTAAAAATCCAAGATTTAAAATTCTCCCAAATTATGCCAAAGAAATCCGGCAGGCCCGATAAAAGACGCTGCCGGATTGATCCAGGGCATGTTTTATAAACTAGATTTTAAAATCCGTTTTCTTATTCCAGACCCCTAATGCAACTCCCAGTTCTTCATGCTCCTTGGCGTATTCTTCCAATTTGATGCCCTTGACAGCGGCATCGATGGCCTGGCGCAGCGCACGGGCACCTGCCCTCGGACCTTGAGGATGGGCATGAATGCCGCCGCCCGAACCGATCATAATATCACGGCCTATGGCGTTCACAATATCGGCGACATTGGCCGGAGTGATGCCGCCGGACGGCATGGGCATGGTGGGCTTCAGATCGCCCATGGGATAAGTGAGGTTGCGCACTGTATTCATGAAACGATCATGCATGTAGATGGCCTTGCCGCCCATGGAAAAGGGCAGAACGATCGAATCCGCACCGCATAAACGGGCAATCTTACCGAGGATAATCGGCGAGGAAACACCCTGTTGAGGTGACATATAGTAAGCGCCGGCAAAGTCCATATGGGCGAGTATCGGCACATTGATGGCCGGATCATCAGCAAGAGCGCGCATGGCCTCGGGACCAACAGCCAGATAGTTGACCATCATGGCATTAGCACCGGCATCAATACAGCGTTTGGCCAGATCGAACATCCGGGGCAGCCGATCGGTAACATTCACCGTATAAAGGGTGTGCTCACCTGTTTCCTCAAATACTTCTTTCTCAATTTTCATATATGCTTTCACGCGTTTGACCGCGTCGTTATAGCGCATATTCGCGATCAATTCGTCATCCTTGATTACATCGCAGCCTCCCAGGGCCGCTTCTCTGAAAAGCTGGGCGCCGACTTCCAGAGGGTACCCGCTGCAGGGTTTAATCATATTGTTGAGCAGCGGGCGTCCTTTTTTTATGCCGAGTGCTTTCCACCAGCCATCAGTGCCGAATTTCGGACCGTTATACTGTTCCAGCGTGACTTTAGGAATCCTCAAGTCCAGCAATTTGAAATTGGGCACCATGGAAATATTGCCGATAACAGCAGTCAGCATCATCGGCAGCTGATCTTCGACGTTGGCTGCGGGAAAGGCAATCTGCAGGATATACTGTCTGTTTGTCACTTCCGGCGGCAGAGCGTATTCATAAGAGGGCGCTTCGTAAACACCGATCACTTTAGCGACATGACCGGCGCGGATTTCCGGAGTTTCGCCGGGAACCGGCACCCAGGTACCGGTGGTCTGCTCAATGGCCAGAATCTGGCCCAGAACCGACATATCCCAGGCTTTATCAACCTGAATCCAGTAAGTTGCGATAACATGGTCTTCCATATCGATGCCCTCGGGCAGGGCGATGGGCTTGTCATCGAAAGGGCCTATTGCTTTTTTTGAAACTTGCGGACTTTTGATTTTTTTCATAGTTTTCTGCTCCTTATAAGATAAATGTTATATCTTCAACTCCTGGGAATCAGCGAAAGCAGATATTCCCAGATCTCCAACGTTTTCTTCAACGCTTCATCATCGTGCTGCATGCAAGTATACATGCGGGTTCCGGCCAGGGTGCACAGACCGTGAGCCATCGTCACAACCTGATAATCATCGGCAACTTGTTTCCGGGTGAGAATCTGAGCCAGCGCATCCGGCGCAGCCAGATCCACGGAAAAGAATGCAGTCGTCATATAATGCATGATAGCACCGAAATTATAGACAAAAAATCCCAGATCGGGGCGCGTCGCGAACAGATCGTTTAAAGCTTTGGCGAGCCTGTTGGCATAAGCTGTTGCCTTGCCCACAGCGTCATGTTCCACCATCAGTTTCAGCGCATAGTAGCAGGCCGCCATGGAAATGGGGTTTGCGGCCAGTGTGCCGCCAACAAAGACTTTTTCGCCGAGGCTGCCCGCGCAGACCTTCATGACATCCCTTCTGCCCGCCACGGCTCCGGACGAGGGATAACCATGCGTGATGATTTTGCCCAGCACGGTCAGATCCGGCATGATGTTGTAGAACTTCTGAGCGCCACCCATATCCAGTCGAAAGCCGGTGACCACTTCGTCGAAGATCATAAGTGATCCGTACCGGTCACATAACTTGCGGATCGTTTTATTCCAATCGGGATGAACCGGATGGGCGCCGGATTCGCCGCCGATGGTTCAACCAGAACACCGGCAACTCCGCCTTTGTCCTGATTATCCTTAAAGGCCTTCTCGAGGGCCTCGAAATCATTCGGCGCGACATCAACGATGTGGGCAAAACATTCAGCCGGAATCCCTCTGGCCTCCAGGGCTCCGGTCTGCGGTATATGAATCGAATAGACCATCTGGTCAGACCACCCATGATAACTGCCGCCAATCTTAATGATTTTGAGTTTTCCGGTAAAGGCCCGGGCAATGCGAATGACCGCCATATCCGCTTCAGTGCCCGACTGAAGAAAGCGGACCATGTCCACACCGGGCATGTGTTTGATAATTTCTTCGGCGGCCAGGAGTTCATATTCCGAGGTCAGACCGGTGGCCGGCCCTTTTTGCCGGATAATTTCGATAATCTTTTCATCGAGGGGCTCGTAACCGTGACCGAGGATTATGGGTGCGCCGCACAGAAGATAATCAATATACTCATTGCCGTCCACATCCCACATTTTATATCCCTTGGCCCGGTCCATGGCCAGAGGGAAGGGCTTATTCTGGCTCAAGTTATGCTCGACACCGCCGGGAATCATGTCTTTAGCCTTCTCGAAAATATCGATCGACCGCTTACAGCGCTCGGCATAGAGCTTATGCTCTGCGGCGAGCTTCTCCTGCGGAATCGGGCGAACCGGTCTGGACAGCATCTCTTTTCTTCGGGATAAGATTTCCTGATATTCCATAAATGAAGTTAAGTCCTCCTTTTGGTTTCTGGTAAATCCTTTTTTATTTGCAGACACCTGCTGCTTGCTTGTTCATTCGCGCACAAGCTTTTCTTTGCGCGCCGTAATAGTTAACAAACTCCCGGAACAATTCATCGTAGATTTTGCGGTTGTCCGGATTAGGAGTATATTCGGCCTTGATTTGAATATACTGCGGTATGTCTTCCACGGTTATGTATTTCAGGGCGATCGCAGCCAGGAATGCCGCGCCCCGGGCGTTGGAATAGATCGGGTCCTTGACCTGACGGATTTTCCGGTCGAACACGTCAGCAAATATTTGCGACCAGATATTGGAATTGGCGCCCCCGCCGATGAAATTGAGGTATGCAAAAGGCCGGCCCATGAATTTTTCCACAGGCCCGATCAGCCATTTGGAGTTGAAAGCCACGCCCTCATAAACAGCCCGGGCAATGTCCTCCCGCGTGTTTTCCAGAGACAGATTAAACAGGGAAGCCCGGATATGGCAATCATCCACCGGAGAACGCTCTCCGTAAAGCCAGGGAGTAAAAATCACGCTGTTGGCGCCGGCCGGAACTCGCTCCACGATTTTATCCAGCACCTTGAAAATATCCGGCGCACATTCCTCCACCAGTAATTCATCTTTATGATACAAAACATTGTCCCTCAGCCAGGTCAGGCATTTACCGGCGCATTCCTGCTCGGTAAGAATGAGATAACGGCCGGGAATCGGACTGGGAAAAGAACCGAAATTATGCGACATGTCCGTCTTCTTGAAAGGAACATGAGCGGATATCCAGGATGATGTGCCGATATAAATATGACCCTCATAGTTGCGCACCGCGCCGGAACCCACGCCCGCTGACGGCACATCCGGAGTGCCGCCGATGACAGGCGTGCCCTCTTTTAAGCCCAGTTCGTGGCATATTTCCTTTTTCACCGGACCCAGAATATCCAGCGCCGTAATCAGATCAGGCAGTTTGGAACGCTCCATTTCGGCCATTTTGAGCAGTTTGTCTGAGTAAACGACATGCGACGGATCGCGGTTGTCAGTCACCCAGTGCAACAAAATCGAATCATACGTGGCGGCAAATTTGCCGGTAAAACGGAAGTTGATATAATCCTTGGGCTCAAGAAATTTATATGTCCTGCGATATAATTCTGGATGGTTCCTCTTTAGCCAAAGAATATGGCAGAGCGAATCTTTGCCGGATAGCGATGGTGCGCCCCCCGTCAGCTTCAGCCAGGTCATCATTTTGCGCACCGGATAGCCGTCTATTTTGATGAGGCCTTTCAATATCTCCTGAACCACCCCGGCCCCCCGGGAATCCATCCAGATGATGGCATTCATCAAGTGATTGCCCTCCTGATCCACAGCAACGGTCCCTGACCATTGGGAGGTCACGCTCACGGCAACGATATCTTCAGGCGAGACAATATTTTTGCTGATGACTTTTTTCGCGGTGGACATAATAGCGCTCCACCACCCTTGCGGGTCCTGTTCCGCCCCGCCGTCGGGAAGCAAGACAACAGGGGTATCCTTAAACTCGCTGTCCACCACTTCCCCATATACAGAGATTAAAGCGGTTTTGGGCCCGGAAGTGCCCAAATCAATCGCCAGTACGTACTTGTTGTTGCTTCCCATAATACCACCTCATATTTAGTATCTGGAGCACACTTCCTAACAATAATTTTTTCCTACTCCGGCGGCGCAGTTACCTTGACCCGGTAGAAGATAAAATTTAATCGGTTATACAACACATCGCATTATCAACAATTGTCTTCAGCGTAATGTCCGGGTCATCGGAAATTTGATAAAGGATGCCGCTGTTTTGCAGCGAAATGATGCCGTGCAGCGCACTAATGGTTTGAATGGCTAAAAACTTAGGATCCACGGCATTTAAATCCGGTCTGGTTTCCCGATATTCTTTAATAATTTTTATAGCGTAAAAAAGTCCCTTCAGTGAGCTGCGGAATTCATCGAAGGATATCGCTTCCTGAGGTGTACCGATATAGTCGCTGTGCTGCCGGATAGGTCTGTTAAACATAATATCATAGATATTGACGTTGCTTGTCCCGAATTCCACAAATGCATAAGCCATCTTCTTGCAGCGGTCCAGCGGTTCATCGGTCAATTCAACTTCATAATTGATTTTGTCATAAAGCATGGCAAACGCCTTTTTATGAATGGCAATGAGCAGTTCGTCTTTACTGCCATAGTAATTGTAAATATTCGCCGCTGTCATCTTCATTTTGGAGCCGATTTTAGCCATTGACAGGCTTTCGTACCCGCTTTTTATGATAATTCTGAAGGCACAATCCAGGATTTTGTCGCGAACCGCATCTACTTCTTCCCTGCTTCTGGTCAATTTGGGCATTTAAAACACGCATCCTTACGTTAGCTTAATGGTATTAAATTAACATGATTAATTTTGAAAGTCAATAATTGCTGCATTTCTGCAGTGTAAAGCTAAAAAACCAAAAGCAGCCTTTTTTATATAGCATCGGTCGTCACCATTTTTGACTCCCTTAGCTTCAAAATCAGAAATACATTCGCTACCATCAGCGCGAGAAAAATGAGCATCGCCGGCGTTTTGGAGGAACCGGCCGCTGTCAGGATATCCATACCGAAGATAAAAATGATTCCCGAAATCTGACCGGCAAGCATAAGCAATCCCTGCGAAGTAGCCTCGGGCGCCGGATAGCTTATTTCGGCACTGTATTGGTAGCATATGGGCCCGCCCGCCATCAGGAAAAAACCGAATATGAGGCATGATGCGAGGAGCATTCCGTAATTACCGGCAAAAGTCATTCCGACCAGTCCGGGAATAGCACCGATAGACGCAATAACTATAAAAACCTTTCTTTTACGCATTTTATCGGAAAGAACCGGCAGAATGGCAGCGCCGACGATGCCGCCGATCATCATTAGCGCCCCTGCGATTCCGGCCTCCGTAATAGTAAAACCACGCGGACTGATGATCTGCTCGATCCAGGTTGTTACCGCGTTAAAAATTCCCAGCGCTACAAAGAAGAAAATGATGAGATAGATCATATCCTTTTGCTTAAAGATATGTTTCAAACCGGCAAAGACCGCAATACGTTCATCCGAACCGGGAGGACAGGGCGGCAGGGGCGGATTCTCTTTGTTAAATATTAAAAAGATAAGAGCACCGGCCAGCGTGGCGATACCATAGATCATCAGCATCTTTTCCATTCCGTACATCTTGAAGAGAACCGGTGTGAGCGCCATCGCGATAATAATTCCGACGAATTGCGCTAAAACGCTTATGCCTGCCTGGGTAGCCCGCTCATGCAGGGGAAACCACCGGACGCCAACTTTGGTAACAGAATTCAAGATGAAGGGCTGGCCAACGGCAATGCCGATTTGAGCGATGATTACCATCTTGTAGTTCGCACCGTAGATTCCTTTAATAAATCCGAAGACACCCATCAGTGCGGCGCCGATGCCGATGCCGATTCTGATGCCCCAAGTGTCGATAATATATGATGCCGGAAAGGATATGAAGAGATAGACGATCATGAAAATTAGCGAAAGAAGATCGATTTGCAATGCGGATACATTGTAGAACGCGACCGCTTCGCTGGTGATAGGCGCAAAGGCTATCCACTGTATCTGCATTAACGCGTTGATGAGAAAGTATACCAACAGAACTACCCATCTATAGCGATAAACCTTAATATCCTGTTCCATCTGCCTCGCCCTCCTTTGATATTTATCGTGCTCGGAAAAATTAGTTTTTTGCTAATGCCGGACAAAAGTTAAAGCCTTAGGGGATTAAATTGATCCAGTTAAATTATTAAGTCAATAAATATGTTTTTAATTTCGCTAAGTATTTTTAACGCGAGGAAGTGAATTGAATACCGGTTTTAAACATAGCAATCAATCTTTGCTCTTGACAAAAAGCAAATTAGTTGTATCATACAACCATGGAGACAAGAATGAATGAGCAGAATGCGGGAATGATGGAAATATTCATGGGGATGGCGCAGGTTACACGCTGTTGCCGCCAGGATGTTGCCTTTTGTGAAGGTGTTACTTTTCATCAGTTTATGATCCTAGATGCTGTGGCAAAACAAAACGAGCTGAATATGGCGGAATTGCGCAAAATCCTATCCGTAGAAAAAAGCACAGCCACGCGACTGGTTAATCCTTTGATTTCTAAAGGCCTGTTAAGGCGCAATCAGGCTGTTCATGATTCCCGCGCCATAACTCTTTTTCTGACGCCGGAAGGCAAAATCATTCATCAAAAAGTTTCGCTTTGTCTGGCCGAATTTTTCCAAAAAATAACGAAAAATATTCCCGGGGAAAAAAGAGCGGATGTATTGGAATCAATCAATATTTTTATCAATGCCATAAAAAATTCGGCGGCGGGCTACAGCTGCTGCGAAGAGTTTCCGGCAGAAGCGGGAAAGCCCTTTCCGATATACGAAACTCCGCCGACGGCAAATGCTTCAATTACTCAGGTCGCGTTTGGTGCCTCAAGAAAAGGAAAGCCGAAAGGATAGCGTCATGGATCAAAAAACCAGTTGTTCCTGCGGGAGCTCGATTATTTTACCGGTAATTCAAGAGGAGCCCGGTTGCTGCCCGGCAATAAAACAGGCTACAAATATTGTGCCCAGAATGGATCAGCCTTTTGTTACCGGTTCGCTTCCGACCGTCGTAGGGCAGATACCGCAGGTATCGGCCCAGTTGAGCAGACGCGATAACTGGGGAACAGTCAGGGCCCGCTGGGGCGTCGGCAGAATGGACTATATGGTTGATCCCGGTCTGTACGCTCTGGGCAATCCTGATCAAAATTCGCCGGTTTTAGTCACTGCCAACTACAAAATGAGTTTTGACATGCTGCGCAGTTCCCTGCCCGGCAGAAACGCCTGGATTTTAGTACTGGATACAAAGGGAATCAATGTCTGGTGCGCCGCCGGCAAAGGTACATTCGGCACAGCAGAACTTATCAACAGAATTGAAGCAAGCGGTTTGAAAAATATTGTCAGCCACAGAAAGTTAATCCTGCCGCAACTGGGGGCACCGGGAGTGGCCGGCCACACCGTGAAAAAGATGGCCGGTTTTACAGTATATTACGGACCAATCAGGGCGAAAGACCTGCCGGAGTATCTTGATTCCGGCTGGAAGACCACACCCGCAATGCGGATAATGACTTTCCCCTTAGCAGACCGGGCGGTGCTGATTCCCATTGAGCTTGTTGCCGCAGTAAAACCATTTCTGATCATAGCTCCGGTTCTCTTTGTTTTAAGCGGCATCGGAGGTCCTGCCGGCTTCTGGGCCAATACCGTCAACTATGGTGTGTTTGCCGTTCTCGCGTTTTTGAGCGCTATTATCAGCGGAGCCGTTTTAAATCCTCTGCTGTTGCCCTATTTGCCCGGAAGGGCGTTTTCCACCAAGGGTTTTACACTGGGCATGATTGTCGCGCTGCTGCTTCTTTATCTGCGTGATGTCAATTTATCAGCCTGGGCAGGAAGAATAGAAGCTCTGGCCTGGCTGCTGATTATTCCCGCCGTGTCCGGGTATCTGGCAATGAATTTTACCGGCGCTTCCACTTATACATCTCTTTCCGGAGTGAAGAAGGAAATGCGCTGGGCGCTGCCTGTGGAGATTGCATTTGGCGCAGTCGGTCTTTTGATGTGGATAGGCGCAATATTTATTTCTTAGGAGTTGATAATGAATAATTCAGTTTATCTGAAAAACGTTGTTACTTTGCAGCTCGACGAAAAAAAATGCACCGGCTGCGGGATGTGCCTGAATGTCTGCCCTCATGCAGTTTTTATAATGAACAGCAAACATGCAACCATACAAAGTCGTGACGCCTGCATGGAATGCGGAGCATGCAGTCAGAATTGCCCGGCCAATGCCATTTCCGTGCAATCCGGTGTCGGCTGTGCGGCTGCTGTCATCAACTCACTGCTGGGGCGCAACGGCGGCGAATGCTGTTGCGGACCCGTAACCGACAATCCGGCAAAAAACAACAAAAGCGCCGGTTGTTGCTGCTGATATCTGATTTCCCTGTTGAGAACATGTAACCATTCATCGACCAGGCAAAGAAAGCTTATCAGCAAATTGTTTTAGCGCAGGCGCGAATATGAAATATTATCTTCTGGCACTTATCTGGATCATCTATTGCGTCCTGCATAGCTGGCTGATCAGTAAATCCGTGACTGATTATCTTCAACAAAACCTGGGGAAGACCTACCGTTTTTACCGACTGTTTTATAATATTTTCTCAATAATTACATTGATTCCGATAATTATTTATTCGCAATCGATCAAACAGGATCCTTTTTTTATCTGGCCGGATTATCTGCTTCCCCTCAAATATATTCTTCTGCTCACTGGAATTTTTCTCTTCGTTGCCGGAGCAAGGCATTACAGCCTAACTCAATTTTCCGGCTGGGCCCAAATAAAAGAAAAACAAACTTCTAAACTGATCAACGAAACCGGCGTGCTTTCGTCCGCAGGAATTCTGGGTGTAGTGCGTCACCCGTTCTATGCGGGAATATTCCCGCTCATCTGGGCCAACGATCTGGATATAACAACGCTTATCACCAATGTCATCTTGAGCATCTACGTATTGGTCGGCACGCTGCTTGAGGAACGCAAGCTCGTCGCGGAATTTGGCGATGCTTATCTGGAATATTCCAAGAGAGTATCGATGCTTTTCCCGCTCCAATGGATTAAGAAAAAACTTGGTTTTATCCCAGCCTGATTTTCAGGATTTGTCGCTGCTCTTCTAATATTATTTGACCATGCGCCTTTTTCAGTGTACGGAAGCTAGCAATGATCCCAAAACAGCTGAGCTCGCAGCTTCTGCTGTTTTTCGGTAGAGATTAAAAAAAACCGCATATACAAAGAGGAGACAACTAATGAGCGAAGCTAAGATGACAGACATCAAAATAAATGTCGATAACCTTTATAAGGAAGAATCCTTCACCGACCTGACCTATGCCACGATCCGGCGTCTTTCACCCGTCAAGATTGACGGCTCGATTGATGAGAGCAGAGAGGTAATCTTTACCGGAATAGCCCAGCTCATGTCACCCAATGGACCGATTCCCGTGCAGTGCCACATTGAAGGAGCAAATACCCTCAGCGAAGCAGCGGCCAGATTACCCGAAGCAATTGAAAAAACGGTTCAGGCGATGATTGCTGAGGCCAAGGAAATGCAACGTCAGGAATCATCTAAACTCATTGTTCCCGGCCGCTAGGAATTACTGGCAGTGCCCTTTTTTACCACAATCCCATCAACTGGCATTGGAGTTTTTAAGTTTATCAATAAACTCGGCGGGATCAAAAACATCAGGCTTATTGGCGAAATCACTTTTATTCCTCGTAATGAATAACGTGCAATTTGCCTTTTGGCTGATAACATATTGCACAGCATCTTCAAAGTCATCAATGTCGGAATTGATGGCTGCTCGAAATCCACTTTCGTCGATGTCCGCCAAGTTAAACGTATCTAAAATATCTGATATAAATGCACGGGCCTTTTCCTTACCGGCATGTTTACGGCATACGTAATAGATATCAGTAACGCTGGTGCTGGAAATGAATGCTGTAATTTCTTTCTGCTCTGCAAGCCGCCAAATAAGGGAAGAATATTCCACAAAGGGCTTTCTGTTCAGAATAACGTCAAGTAGAACATTTGTATCAACAAGTATTTTCAGTTGTGTTTCTCCTCAAGGTATTTTCTTTTTGACGTCTTCCAATCGCCAAGATCAATGCCTTCCAGCAAGCCGATCCATTTATCAATGGTGCTTTTCTTTGTCTTGACTTTGTTTAAATCAATAGATTGCTCCGAGTATTTTTCTTCTGCATCTGGAAACGTAATAAATACACGCGCCTTTTTTATTCCAGAAGGCCGTTCTTTGAGTTCTATAATGCCATCATGATAAATGGCTTCGATTGTTTGGGGCATATATTTCTCCTTTTCTTTTTTATACCATAAAAGAAGGTGAATGTTAACATAAACTAGTTACTTGCATATTTATCGAATAAATCAGGACAGGGTAATGATGATCAAATTTTTTCCTGATATTTGCCCCACTTCTTCACCTCATCTTATTTACGATCGAAGCATAATCAAAAGCATTTTAAATTTTTCCAGCGCTTTGACGGCATGGGGTTTATTGGCCGGCATGATGATCATTTCTCCGTCCTTCAAAAAGTGAGGCTTACCGGCTATGTGTATTTCCACTTCTCCATCAAAAACATAAACAAGAGCATCAAAAGGAGCCGTATGCTCGCTCAATCCCTGCCCCTTGGCAAAGGCAAAAACCGTGACTGTACCGGTATCCTTACTGGTAATCTCCCTGCTGACAATGGCATTGTCCTGATAGCTGACGGCATCGAGCAAATTAAATTTAGCCGCCTTAATTATTGCCGCTTCATTAGGCTTCTTTTTGGATGTCATTTTTCAGTCTCCTTTGCTGAAAGGAATATTATTTACCTGCCCAGCATATTTCTACCACATGTCCATTAACAATTCAGCAATTTTGCGGACTCCCTGCTCCTGACGATATTAAAGCTCCGGAAGCAATGGGAGGAACGGGACGCCTTATTCCGGGGGCGCTTTTCTGGGTGACGGAATCCGCATGCAGATCATAATATCGATCCGGGCAGCTCGAGCAATATTGACAGACCTGCTTCCCGAGAAGTAAATTTACCGCCATTCATCCGGGGCAAGGAGTCATTTTAAAGAAACATCCCTAGACACCAAATATCTAAAATATATATTCATTTCAATACTTTGGATGGTCTACGACTCCCCTTATTCCGACCTTCGATCAATCAGCGGCTGATTCACTTAAATATCTTGAGTATAATTTTCATTGCTGGTATAAAAAACGGCTTGTTTTTCAAATTTCAATAAGGATGTGTAATATGCAAAACCCCAATTTTAGTTCAGGCCCTTGCAGTAAAAGACCAGGCTGGAACCTGGATGTCCTCAAAAACACGCCGGTCGGCCGCTCGCACCGTTCGGCGCTCGGCAAAGAAAGAATAACTAAGGCAATTAATGAAACCAAAAGAATCCTAAACATTCCGGCAGATTATCTTGTGGGAATTATGCCCGCTTCCGATACCGGCGCTTTTGAAGCCGCCATGTGGAGCCTTCTGGGGCCAAAACCGGTGACGGTTTTAGTATGGGAAAGTTTTTCCGAAGGCTGGGCTACGGATGTTGCCAAGCAGCTAAAGCTCAATCCTAAAATTTTGAAAGCCGATTACGGGAAATTGCCCGATTTGAAGTCCGTTGATTGGACCAATGACGTCGTCTTTGTGGCCAATGGTACGACCAGCGGTGTAAAAGTGCCTGATTGGAACTGGATTCCCGATAATCGCGAAGGATTATCTTTATGTGATGCCACCAGCGCTACTTTCGCCATGGAAATGGACTGGTCCAAGCTGGATGTGACTACTTTTTCCTGGCAGAAATGCCTGGGCGGTGAAGCTGCTCACGGCATGCTTGTTTTGAGCCCCAGGGCGGTCGCCCGCCTGGAATCTTATGATCCAGCCTGGCCAATGCCCAAAATATTCCGTCTCAAGAAAGGCGGTAAAATCAATCGGGCCATTTTTGATGGTGAA
Organism: uncultured delta proteobacterium; assembly: GCA_963845095.1. Lineage (GTDB taxonomy): Bacteria > Desulfobacterota > Syntrophia > Syntrophales > Smithellaceae > MVRV01. Next base: position 111,248 of record CAWJQM010000011.1, on the reverse strand, counting down.
GTCATCAATACTACTTCCATGATTTGCGTGGAAGATTATCTGGACGCGTTGAAATGGGCGGGCGAACTCGGACTCGCCGGTCTGATTAAAAAAAGCATGGCCAATTTGCAGGTAGTGGAGAACTGGGTTGCCAAAACTGACTGGGTTGATTTTCTGGCTCAGGATGCCCAGACCCGTTCCAACACTTCAGTTTGCCTGATGGTGGTAAGCCCCAAAGTGGATAAGCTTTCTGACGAGGATAAAGGGAAATTTCTCAAAAGCATTGCCTCGGAATTAAGCAAGAAAAATATCGCCCATGACATCAATTCCTACAAGGATGCACCCGCCGGATACCGTTTCTGGTGCGGCCCGACAATTGATGAGAATGATATTCAAACCGCCCTGGCGGAGCTGGAAAAGGTCTACAGCGAAAAGATTACGAATCTGTCTTGAGGAGAAAAAATTTTATGAAACGAGTCTTAGTCAGCGATTCTATGGCCGCCGAAGTAGAAGAAATACTGAACAACGCACCGGGCATCGAGGTTGACGTTAAAACAAACCTGAAACCGGAAGAATTAAAAACCATTATCAAAGATTATGATGCGCTGATTGTGCGCTCATCAACAAAAGCAACTGCCGAGATAATTGCAGCGGCGACTAAACTCAGCGTTATCGGCCGTGCCGGAGCGGGTGTGGACAATATAGACATTCCCGCTGCCAGCAAGCGCGGCATCGTTGTTATGAATACCCCCGGCGGCAATACTGTCACGACCGCCGAACATGCCATAGCCATGATGCTTTCGCTGGCCCGCCGCATTCCGCAGGCCACTGCTTCCATGAAAGCCGGGAAATGGGAAAAAAGCAAATTTATGGGCAATGAATTTTGCAATAAAACACTGGGGATTGTCGGTCTGGGAAGGGTGGGCGCGATAGTTGCCGACCGTGCCCAAGGGCTGAAAATGAGTGTGATTGCCCATGACCCTTTCATCTCCCCGGACGTGGCCGAGCAACTGGGCATCGCTCTGGTCTCCCTCGATGAACTTTATGAGCAGTCTGATTTTATCACCGTGCATTCGCCGCTTTCCAAGGAGACAAAGAATCTTCTTGATGCCCGGGCCTTTGCCAAAATGAAAAAAGGCGTATTTCTGATTCATTGCGCCCGTGGCGGAATCGTCAATGAAAAAGCTCTGTATGATGCCCTTGTTTCAGGCACTGTTGCCGGCGCCGCCATCGATGTCTTCGAAGAAGAACCTACTAAAAATATGGAGTTAATCGCACTCGATAATGTTATTTGCACCCCGCATCTGGGTGCATCCACTGACGAAGCGCAAACTAATGTTGCCATCGCCATTGCTCATCAGGTTGCCGCCTATTTCGCTACCGGCGAAATTAAAGGCGCCGTTAATTTCCCCTCCGTCAGCGCAGAATTAATGGCTGTAATCCGCCCCTATCTGGATCTGGCGGAAAAACTCGGTACCTTTCATTCGCAGCTGGTAACCGGCGCCCTTCAGCAGGTAATTATTGAATATAGCGGAGAAATTCTTCATTACAATGTTGCTCCGGTAACGATCTCTTTAGTCAAAGGACTTTTAGAGCCCATTTTATTAGAAACCGTCAACTATATAAACGCTCCGGTTATTGCCAAAGAAAGAGGCATTAAGATCGTGGAATCCAAAAGCAGCGAGGTGAAGGATTACACCAATATGATCACGCTGACGGTAAAAACATCCAAGGAAACAAGCATTACAGCGGGCGCCCTTTTCGGGAAGCACGATCCGCGCATCGTCCGTATCAACGAATTTTCTGTAGAAATCGTTCCGGAAGGCAATATGCTGGCTGTATCCAATTATGATCAACCGGGCGTTATCGGCAACTTAGGGACAACGCTCGGCAATAATAAAGTTAATATTGCGCGGCTGAATCTAAGCCGCGATCCGGAAGCCAAACACGCAATGGTGGTGTTGAATACGGATTCGGCGGTCCCGGAAGATATTCTGGACAAACTGAGAAAATTACCACATGTGATCTCCATTAAACCGATAAAAATGTAAGGATGATAATCATGCCAAATGTTGCAGTAGTGGGCACACAATGGGGCGACGAGGGCAAAGGAAAAATCGTTGACCTCTACACGGAAGGCGCCGATGTTGTTGCCCGTTTCCAGGGAGGTAATAATGCCGGCCATACACTGGTAGTAAATGGTCGCAAGACAGTATTACATTTGATTCCGTCCGGTATTTTGCACAACAATAAAATATGCATTATCGGCAACGGCGTTGTCATTGATCCGATCGTATTAATGCAGGAAATTGACGAGTTGCAAAAAGGCGGCCTTTTCCCGCCGCATACGAAACTGTACATCAGTGAAAAGGCTCATTTAATTATGCCTTACCACAAGCGACTGGATCTGGCGCGTGAAGCGAGCGCAACCGGCAAGAAAATCGGCACCACCGGCAGAGGCATTGGACCTGCTTACGAAGACAAAGTGGCCCGCACAGGCATTCGTGTTTGTGATCTCTATGATGAAAATCGGCTGCGGGAAAAGTTGCGCTACAGCCTGCTGGAAAAAAATTTTTTACTGACCGGTTTATACTCCGCCAAGCCCCTTTCAGCGGACGAAATTGCAGTTGAATATCTGGCTTACGCCCAAAAGATCAAATCATATGTAGCGGACACCTCGTTGATCCTTGATACTGCTCTAAAAGCGGGGAAGAAAATTCTTTTTGAAGGGGCTCAAGGCTCTCATCTCGACATTGACCATGGAACCTATCCCTATGTGACTTCTTCCAATACTGTCGCCGGCAATGCCGCATGCGGTTCGGGAGTCGGTCCCAATGCCATAAATAACGTAGTGGGAATTTGCAAAGCTTATACTACGAGGGTTGGCGAAGGGCCTTTTCTGACTGAATTAACCTGCGAGATTGGGCAGCGGATACAGAAAGCGGGGCAGGAATTCGGCGCTACCACAGGAAGACAGCGCCGCTGCGGCTGGCTGGACATGGTGCTGGTGAGGCAGGCTGTGCGCACTTCCGGTATTGCCGCCCTGGCCATAACCAAGCTCGACGTCCTGACTGGTCTGGACACAATAAAAATCTGTACCGGTTATGAATCCGTAAACGGCAACTACACTTCTGCCGTACCTGCCAACATTGATGAGTTTGCTCAATGCCGGCCGGTATATGAAGAATTTCCGGGGTGGAAAGAAGATATTAGCGGAATAAGAGATTTTTCCAATCTTCCCGTTAATGCCCGTAAATATTTACAGCGGCTGGAAATGCTGGCCGGTGTTCCGTTAAATCTGGTATCGGTTGGTGCGGGAAGGGAAGAAACAATCATCCTGAAGAATCCTTTCCGCGATTGATCCTTATTTTATTAGTTTCTTCTTGACACGATAGAAACTAGCTGTTAAGGAGGCACCTCCAAAAATAATACCAAAAGTGGGCTGTTAGCTCAGTGGTAGAGCAGCGGACTTTTAATCCGTTGGCCGCGGGTTCAAATCCCGCACGGCCCACCACGAATATCCAGGGGTTACGGTCTTAGGATTGTAACCTTTTGCCGTTTAATTGGCCAATTGTAACTAAATTGTAACTGTCCTTTAGTTGCCTTGCTTGTATCTCTTTAAAACTTTGTCGTTTTCTTGCAGCATCCTTCAAGTCCTCTTGCGACACAATATTATAACGGTCGAACACACATCTTGTCTTGTGTCCGGAAATTGTCATGGCCACTCTTTCCGGCACACCTGCCCTTATCATATCTCTGATCGCACTATGTTGATATTTCTATTCTCAGCTGCTGGCAAATCTTGCAGCATATGTCTATAAAGAAACGAGCCCATTGAATAAATATTTGATGAATGCTTTTAGAATGTTTGATCAATGGTTTGAATTCATCTGGAGCAAAATGCGCAGGAAGCTTTCTTGAATTGCAAATGGGAAAATGGCTGAACATTAACTTAACGTATGGTACAAATATCGGCATCAATAAGGTGATATGGTTACAGAGGAAGAACTAACAGTTTCGCTTGCTAAAGTATATTCCTTAAATATATACGATACACGAGACAACCATTAATCATTGTTTTTGAATTATTTATCAAAAGGAGTGTGCTAAAATGAACGAAGTATTAGTTGAGAAAAAGGGTGTCGTATATACTGTAATCATCAATAGACCGGAAATTAAAAATTGTGTGAACCGAAAAACCGCCGATCAGTTGGCCGATGCCTTTCGCGCTTTCGACAGCGATTCCAATTATTCAGTAGCCGTCTTATGCGGCGCAGGAGGATCATTCTGTGCGGGGGCTGATTTAAAAGCTGTTGTTGATGTTACCGATCCGAATGGACCTGGAAATAGAATGGATAAAGATATGACAAAGGATGGACCAATGGGTCCTTCCAGAATGCATCTTTCCAAACCGGTTATTGCAGCTGTTTCCGGATACGCTGTGGCTGGCGGCATGGAACTCGCCTTATGGTGCGACATGCGGGTGATAGAGAAGGATGCAATTTTTGGCGTGTTCTGCCGTAGATTCGGTGTCCCCCTGATTGACGGGGGAACTCAGCGTTTACCTCGATTGATAGGCATGAGCCGTGCCCTGGATTTAATTCTAACTGGCCGTCCAGTAAATTCAGATGAAGCACTGCAGATAGGACTTGCCAACCGGGTAGTGGAAAATGGCACCGTCAGGGAAGAAGCTGAAAAATTAGCTGAACAAATTGCTGCCTTCCCGCAGAAATGTATGCGAAGTGATCGGCAATCGGTCTATGAAGGATTTAATATGAACTTTACAGAGGCCATGGAACAGGAATTCTCAAAGGGTTATGACATCGTCATGACCAGCGGTGAGACTATTCAAGGTGCCTCTATGTTTACATTGGGTGCAGGCAGACACGGTAAGTTCGAGAATTGATAATTATATATAATTTCCTCCACACAAGAGATTTTCCGGTCTATGTGCCCAGAGGTGCACAGTTGGCGCGCTCCGGCTGAAGGTGTTGACCGGAGAGACCACCCCCAAGCAGACAAAATCCATTAAATTCGTTATTTTCTCTGTCTTGTATTTTTGCCGGCCAACACCTTTGTATTGGGTTTAACAAGCACATACCACAAAAGTCTTGCTGCCTTATCTCTTTCACCAAACAAATAATTTAGTCATATTAAGATATTACCGATAATTTATTGAAGTGCACAAGAAAAAGGCAGAGCCGATTGACCCTGCCTTCCCTCCCATGATAAGAACCATGTTTTTAGAAACCCATTGAATCGGGTTTGATAATGCACCTTACGTTAATCTGCTGATCCGGTCATCTTGCGAAGTGACTTCCCATCCGCTGCGGCAAGCGACAAGGTGGGTAGGTTCGCGGCCTGAGTTCTGGTGATTCCTTACGTTTCAGCCCCTCCCTGATTCACCGCTGTCTATGCGCCGGCTTTCGGAGCACCGCCCTGACGCGCCACAAAGCCCTGTGTCTGCAAGCCTGTGGCCGATGGCGTTCCGGCGATCTGAGCAAGATATGTCCCGTCGAGGTTCTTGATGTGATCGCTGACATTATCGAAGTAGTTAAAATGTATTTGCTCTTCGTCAATGATCATCTCAAAGAGCTTCACGCTGATACTGTCGCCATTCTCTCTGCACACCAGGAGGAATTCGTTATATCTGGCCATTGTGTTGTCTTCCTGGTTTGCATCAAAGGCAAAGATGACTTCCACTTTTTGACCCTTTACCGACTTAGCCGCGGCCTCTGTCGTCGGCTGACCGCCCAGCTCTTCCACCCTGTCCGCAAACTTCTCTGCGTGGCGCATCTCGTCGATTGCGATGAGCTTGACCTTTGCGGCCATATCGCCATAATCCCAGTTGCCCAGATTGTAGTGCTGGTTCATATACTGGTGTATGGCATGCAATTCCATTGACCGAGCTTTGTTGAGCACCTCAATTACTTTTTCCTTACGTTGTTCTTTAGATATTTGAGCCATGAACTACCTCCTTATTTCGTTTCTAATTTCAAAACTTTGTTGACTTAAATTATATACACGGCACGTGATAACCGCAACGGACATTTGTCGAATATTTTCAGAAGACACCGACAAACTTCGCGGTCGCACTCTCACCGCGCTCGTCGCGAGTAACGACAATGACACCTTCCGCTCCTACTCTGTTAAGAGTTCTTCCAAAGAAACCTACTTCTCGAAAGACGGAGTCCTAATAGTTGTCTGCTAAAACCTCCCAATAACTTTTGGGATGTTTGCAGGCTGGACATTGTACGTTGGCATCCTTTCCTTTAAAAACATATCCGCAATTCCGGCAGTGCCACGTCACCGGAGAATCCTTTTTAAAGACCTTTCCCTCTTGTATGCTTTTCAAAAGACTGAGATAACGAGCCTCATGGAATTTCTCTGCCTTGGAGATCTGGGTGAAGGTTTCCCATACATCCATGAACCCTTCCTCCTTGGCAACATCCGCAAAATTCTGGTAAAGGCTGGACCATTCAAATTTTTCTCCGTCTGCTGCTGCCTTCAGATTAGCGGCTGTATCTGAAATGACCCCTGCCGGATACGAGGCAATGATTTCTGTTTCTCCGCCTTGAAGCAGCTTAAAGAACATTTTGGCATGTTCTTTCTCGTTATCGGCTGTGTCGAGAAAAATAGCTGAAATCTGCTCGTAGCCCTCTTTTTTCGCCGCACTGGCAAAGTAGGAGTAACGGTTTCTTGCCTGAGATTCTCCCGCAAAAGCAGCCAAAACATTACGCTCGGTCTTGCTCCCTTTAAATTTCATTGTCGTTCCTCCTTGGGATAGGTTTTTATAAAGTACATTCATTACACAAACAGAGGGAACATATAAACTTCCTATTTCTCCCGACGCCACATTATCTCAGACATCCATCCGCCAATATTTTCATAAGCCATATCACAATTATGGATTCAAAGAACATTATTTATAACGGGTTGAAAGTAAGCATTTTCTTCAATGACGACATTTTACTGATTACAGGCAGACATCATCCCACCATGATTCCAGAAATTTACGCTGAAAATTCTGCACCTTTCAAACCGTTATCAATGATTGGACATTGGATATTCGTCCCTTTCTTCCCTTCATCCTTCAGCCTTCAGCCTCTAGCCTTTCCCTTTTCCCCGCTGCTACCATTTCTTGTATTGCTTACCGACACTCCAGCAGTTACCCATAGCCTGTCCGAGGGACCAGTATTTCCTGCTACTCATATCAAAGAGCAGCGGCTGGACCTTGGCCAGATCAACATTGCCATCCGTGAGCACGACTTCATCAGCATAGGTAGCAACTATTTCACCGATAAACACATCATGGGTCTTTAGTTCATAAGTATCGTGCAGCTTGCACTCCATGGACAGAGGGCAATTCTCAATAATTGGCGCTGTCTTTAATTCACCGAAGAAGGTCTTAAACACTTCCGATTTGTCAGTCTTAATGCCCGATACCATACCGACGTAATCCATCTCTACCATTTGGTCCTGCGATAGAATGTTCACGCTGAATGTCTTATTCTCGCGGATACCGGCATTCGTGTGATGGATCTTACCCATGCCCAGCGAGATGAGGTGAGGTGTACTTGCATTGAGTATGCCGACATGGGCAATATTAATAAAATTTATTTTCCCGTCCACCAGCGCACCCACGATCGTTACCGGCGTAGGATATAGTACGTTGGATTTCCCAATCTTCTTTTTCATCTGTCCTCCTTGAGCTTTCATGTTTTTTGATTGGATAAGACCTTCCTTTTTGTGGGGTGAAGCATAAGAAGCGCCTTCTTATATGTCAAGGCAATCTTGGTCCCAGTCAGATGCTGCTTATCGCTTCAAATCAGCAACTTTTTCTGACTTGGTCGGTGTGTGAATTACAGGCAGAAGCGGGCTTCGTATTTATTGGGGGGGTCTTCTGCTGGTTATCACTTCACTGCGCCAGGGCGAAGGTCATGACAATACAAACGAGCACCCGGATACATCTCTTTTAAGATCATGGTTCGCTAACACAGATAACACACGTCCAATTCTTTGTCATAATCGCGGGCACGTTTTATGAGGATGAGTAATATATTATGGTATATTTTTTTTGCCGATCTGTCGTTGGTGTTGATGATTTCATCGAAGCTTCGCTTTGAAATTTTAAAAAGATCGCTGGGTTCAAGCGTAATGGCTGAAGCGGATGCCGGGCTATTGTCAATTAGCGAATATTCTCCCAAGCAGTCGCCTTGTGTCATATCGCACAATTTTACTCTTGTGACCCTTTCCTTTTTTGTATGTGCGATCTTTTTCGGTAAAAAGACCTCCACATGTCCTCTAATAATGACATACAAAATTTTAGGTGTATCGCCCTCATTTAAAAATATATGATTACTGTCAAATGTTTCAAGACTGCCTGAAATGGACACCATTTTGAGTTCTTCATCAGTAAGCCCCCTGAATATTTTTGATTTTCTTAAGCTATCGATCAGATTGCTATTTACCATATAGCCTCCTTTCCAATGGGTTAAAACAATAATGGCCACTAACCTTGCTAATCTTCCCATGAATGCGTCAAAATCACCTAATAAAACTCATTCTTTCTTTTTCTTCTTTTTCTGGCGTAATCAACGTTGAAGCTTCTTTCATCATCATGATCCACGACATATTCTTGCCCAAAACACTCACGGTCTGCACTTCTTTGATGTCCTTTTTTCTTCGATTGCTTACTTCGCAGTTCAATAAAACACAAAACCCCGCTTCTTTTCAGAAACAGGGTTTCAATCATAACTCCATGGCATCACCATTTGAAAAAGGGTTTCAATTGGTTGTTAACCGTTTGACAGTGACTTGTTTAACTCGCTTGATTTTGGCCCTAATGAAGTTAGAAGTCAATGAAAGATTTTATTGATAACAACTTTAAGTAAAGCGTTTTCGTCAGGTTTGATTTTTTGTGGATTTCAGAAAGACACAAATAGCGCGTCATCCTGAAAATACCAGGCTCGTAAATATGCACGTTTCAAGCCTTTATCATTAATCCGGCCAGATCACTAAAACGCTTCCTTTTGTATTTGAAGCCTTGGATATATGGTTCGCTTTCATTTTTCAAAAATTCCCTGAGCAAAGTTGTCTTGCCTGCCCGCTGCGCGCCATAAATGACAATTACTTTACCCGGTACGACCGACTGTTTCAGATTTTTCAATTGCATCCGGGGAATATGCATATTCGTATCTCCGTCATGATGTTGAAAATATTATTGATAATTCAGTCAATATATCAACTGAATTATATAATAAATTGTCTAAAGCTAACTTCAGATTTTGCAGTAGGGGATATGCTTTCTATTGCCCAGCAATAGGAAATGGAATTGGTGAGAAATGACTGAGTCCTGATTTGTTTCCTTGCTCCCTCTTCTTCAACCGGAATCACGTCGCTGATGGCATGATCATGACCATCGATACTTTTTTTAGGAAACAATCTCCGCGACTTCAACGAAGCATGATTTTTCTTTTATCGATTTGAAATATTTCCCGTTATATCCATATACATTTTATTATGTATGAGAAAATATCTCTAAAGAATTTAGATTATAAAATCCCCGGGAGGAATTTGCCCGTTTCCTCCCGGGGATTTAAGGTTAAACTTGCAACGGCTACTCTTAGAAGGTAAGAGTCAGCTTGTTGATAACCAGGTAGTTGTTAGCAACAGAATTGGCTGAACTGGTTCCCTTGAAGTAATCACCGGAAATCAGGTAACCAAAACCCAGCATATAAGACAGGTTGTTGGTAATCTTGTATGTTCCGGTTACATCAATTTCATATCCCATATCTTTGGAAACGAAAGAGGTATAGGGAGCAACCGCTAATTTTGCATGCTCAGCCTGAACAAAACTGACTGACGCACCGATATCCAGCTTGTCGGTAGGCTTTACACCGCCTTTAATCTGGTAAAGAAAGGCATTGGTCATCATGTTTTGAGCATTAGTTCCGTTGTATCCGGGCATTGCGCCGGCCCAGGCTGTGCGGTCATAGTTAAAGAGAATCAGGCAGGGATTCCAGTCCTGTCCGCCGGAAATAAAGACACCGGCGCCGCCTTCCACTTTGTCTCTCGTCGCGGGATCATCACCGCTTAAGTAAGCAAAGGTACCGCCTACATAAACCGGACCAAAGTTCGCTACAGCACTGATATATGCAGCTAAACCGCTTAATGATATATCGCCGGGGCCGCTATCCATTTTCGCCGCATTGCCGAAGACGTAGCGCAATTCGCCTTCCAGGTTAACAGGACCTAACGAGGCTTTGAAGTAAGGACTTAACAGGTTAACCTGGGTCTGATAGTTGCCAATTACAGGTATAGGTCGCGGCACTGCGCTGCGGATATACATATAAAGCATACCGGCTTCGAAGGCTTTATCCCTATAGATGCCCCATAAATAATAGACGTCGGCATCATTATCACTGGCGCTCATATTAATTCCGCTAGCCGAATTAGGATACGGGTAGCTGCTTTCCGCCGCTTTGGCGACCTGAGCGGAGAGCATCAGTTTGCCGATTGGTAAAACATACGCCACCTTGGCTGCAAAAGTGTCGCTGTTCATGAACATTGTTCCATACATACCATCCGGCTGATAACCGACGAGGAACATACCAATCGGAGTTACGGCGGAAACATAAGCCATGTCGAAAGCGATGTTTTCGTTTTCGGCCTTGGTTCCCGCTGACTGATCAGCGAGAACCGTGCCGGCGGCTGTTCTGTTTGCCCCCCATGCTCTTTCCATGATGTCCGCACGGGTAATCAGGCTGACACCCGGGGCGATAACAAATTCCGTCCGGAGACGCAGTCTCTGGAAATACATGGCTGTAGACAGGCTGTTCATGCCTGCCACATCCTGCAACGATGTTTTATTCAAATACAGACCAGCGGCATAATAAGAGCCGCTGAACTTTACATCGACCGCGAAGGCCGATGTGCTGAAGGCCATAATCAGCCCCAGCGACAGCAAAACTAACCAAAATCTCTTCATTTTTTCCTCCTAAACTTGGTTAAATTTCTAATTCCAGCCATTAAAAACGGGCATTTTAATGACCACCTCTCTTTAGTCAATTCACTCCACGAGCGGACTTAATTTCGCCACACCATGAAAACAAATTAACTATCATTTAAACTCCAGTGTTTTAAGTATAGCGGTCAGCTCATCCGTGGTCGTTCCTTCAGCCTCGACTGTGGTGGCATTCAAAGTGATGATTTTGTCTCCTTTATACACCTGTAGAACACTGGAGATAACCTCAACCAGCGGGTTCAAGTTCCATCTAATGATCAGGTTCATGGCCTTTATTCCGCCTTGAAGTTCCAAAATTACCTTTTTCTCAACCTTGTGATTGCTGGATTTAGGTTGATTTTTCTTCATATGGGCCAGATATGCGGCAACAGCGGCATCACTTCCCAGTTCCGGAGCATTTGCACCCTTGTCCAGCATATCCAGGGCAACTACCGGAATCTTATACGGATGCAACCCGATAATACGGAAAACTTCATTTCCTTCCTTTTTATCAGTCTCCCAACCGTCGGGAAACTGCATGGTGAAGGCAGGCGACTTGTTTGTATATTTGCCGTTTACAAATTCGCCTTTTGCCGGATCAATACCTGCCGGATCAGTGTTCGCCGCAACTGCCGGATTAACCATAAAAATTATCAACAACAACACCAGACCTATTATTCTTTTCATTGACTGACCTCCTGATTTAATTTTAACTACCGATTACCAATCGAATTACACATTCTTTAAAATGTTTTAATATGCATACGCTGATCACCAGACTTGAAGACGGCGTCGTCAAGATCAATGATTCTCAGCGGAGTCTTTCATTCCCGAACACTCTGTGTCAGTATTTGGGCAGGCTTATGTCGTCTCCCTCCGGCAGTATGATGATATACGGCGCGATCCGGTCGAGATATTCTTTCGTCATCCCCGGAACTTTCAAAAGATCATTCACTGTTTCAAAGCGCACCTCTTCTTCAATAATGTATGCTACGATCGCCTTGGCCAGCGGCTCGGTCATCCCCGGCAATCCATATAACTGGGAAATTGAAGCCCGATTTATGTTTACCTTTTCACTTTCTTTAACTTTTCCTGCGGCAAAAGGAGCCGTCACCAGAACACCGGTTAAAAACAACATCATCAACAATATCGCTGCTACTTTACGCATCAAACTTCCTCCTTCTATAAATAATTAATTTTCAACAAAAACCATTACGCAAACATTCTTGCCGCTGGTAATTAGACGGTTTTGGTCTGTGAACTTTACACTTCGTTCTCTGCTAAGACTGATATCTCCTTACCATGGAAGACAGCATACTCATCAGGTAGGCACGCTGCCTTTCTATCTGCTCGGCAAACTGATCGAGCCCCGGCACATCATTTATGTAACGGCGGATTTCCGGCCAGCTCGACAGATTATCCTTTATCCTTATCACATTTGCCGGCGTTACCTGCCGGCCGGTGGAAAACTCCAGTTGGGTTAAATCAGTCGTCAGCAGACTGCCGCCTGCGGCTGCCCTCCGGAAACCATCATCGTTCAAGAGAAAGCCGGAAAGAAAATAACCGATAATATGATATCGTGCGCCTGCCGAATTATCGGCTACGTATTGCCGCACCCGTGGCCTTTCCAGACGCGCGCTGATTTCTCTGGGATCAATATGGAACTGACGGCGGCTGCCGATCATTACCGGATCAACCCCATTCCACCAGAGGATAGTGTGCTCAAACACGGCACTGAACGTCCGCATCACGCTCATCATTTCGATTTCAGACATATGGGTCAGCGGCAGAACCTGAGAAAAGCAGCCATCTGCACTGAGACGGGCCCGGGCCAACCCGTAAAATTCTTTCGTATAGAGAACGGCGCTGCGGAAGCTCAGTGTCGGAGGATTGGGGTCCATAAGAATCAGATCATAGCTATTGCTGCTATATTTGAGGAAATTGTAAGCATCATCGATAATAAATCTCACTCTCGGGTCCGTCTGCAATCCTTTGTTGTGTTCAAAATTGTTCAGCGCTATTTTGATATTCTCTTTAGAGATGTCGACAAAGTCAAACCGTTCGACCTCGGAAAAGAGTGTACCGGCGTGGGAGGACACACCACCCCCGAAGCAAAGTCCGAGCACCGACCGCGGAATTCTGGGGGTAAGCACCAGCGGGATATATCCCTGAATGGGAAAACTACCGGGTTCCGTCCTGCTGATCACGACACGGTTTTCCAATAGTTTCTTTCCAAAAGGGGAGCTCGTCGCCCAGGTAGTACCTGATATACCCTCTTCAATCTCCAGGATGTTTTCACCATGACTGATTTTCTTGACCAGGAGATCGGGCAGATGCCCCTGAAGACCATAGTGGAGGCCAAGGAGAATTAGCAGTCCTGCGGCAACAGGTCCCAGGCTCCAGTACCTCCCTTCTTTTTCGGCGGCGATGAGCAGCGTAGCCAGGATCATATTGATGCCGAAGAGTATGTAAAGCGTCACCTGAAGTCCAAGAAAGGGCAGGAAGAAGAACCCCGCCAGAAGAGTGCCGATAATGGAGCCGGTCGTATTGAGTGCGTATGCATTTCCCACTTTTTGTCCCACGCTGCGGACGTCCGTTGTTATTATTTTTGTAATCGCGGGGAAAGTGGCACCCATAAGGATAGTCGGCACAATGATCAGCATCGCCAACAGTAAAAGTAGGTAGCCTCGGTGCGCTTCTGCGGCATCGAAAAAAACCTGCTGCCAGGGGATGGGCAGGAAAATGGCCAGAATCGTAAAAATTCCGATACCCAGCTGCAGCAGACCGAAAAGTGCAAAGGGTCTTTCCACCTTAGATAAAAACCGGCGGCAGATAAAGCTTCCCAAAGCAATACCCGTGATAAAAATTGCGATGATCCCCGAATAAAGGTAAGCTGTGTCGCGGAAGTAGAAGAGGAGATAACGCAGCCAGACCATCTCGTAGGACATGGAAACAACCCCGGAAAAGACAAAGCAACCCACTGCCAGCCATACCTTAGCTGACCAGCGGCCTGCGCTTGCTCTTTCCTCTCCTCCCGGGATTACCTCATCCGACCGTGTGAAGCCCATCTTCCGGCTTATCAAGAGCGCGGATATCCCGGCAAGAGTGTTGGCAATGGCTGTTACCGTATTGGTTGTGTTAATTCCGATCATCTGAAACAGGATATAACCGGAGAGGATGCAGCCCAGCGCCGCTCCCAGCGAATTTAATCCGTACAACAGTCCTGTGCCTTCCCCTGCCTGGCGCGATTCCTGGACGAAGTGGCTGACAAGAAGCGGCAAAGTTCCACCCATGAGCACAGTGGGCACGATCAGCACCACGAAGGCGAGCGCCAGACGGACTGCCTGCACAGCCCAAAATTGAGTTGAAAGCGAAGGATAAAGAAGGCCGTAGATTTGTTCCACCGCCGAAAGGAGCAGAGGAAAAATCAAGGCATATAAGCCTATAATGCATTCAAATAGGCCGTAAAGACGAACCGGGTTCCGGGTTGATATTGATATCCTGCCGAATATCCAGCTTCCGGCGGCAAGGCCGAGTAAAAAGATCGCAATGACTGCGCTCATTGCCGGCAATGTCGCACCAAAAATCAGAGTAAACTTACGAACCCACACCATCTGGTAAATGAGCCCGCAAAGACCGGACAATAAATATATTAGAAAGATGAAGTAGTTTGACATTAAATATTACACAGCACCCTGGTTTGCCTTGGTGGCTGGCCTTATGGATACATGAGCTTATATAGTTTAGGCCGAACCGGGGAAACCCGGCCCGGCCTAATAATCTAATGATAAAACACCCTATTTTTTACTTGCTTTTGTTTTCTTCACCGGATCAACCGGCAATCTCCAATCTTCCAGTTTGGGCGGTGTGACGCTGCGTTCCACAGGTTTTTTCAGTTGCGGCACGTAATCGTAAGGATAACGGTAGGCGCGATACACCATGTTGGCCATTCCCTCCCCCGGCTTTACCTTTTTCTGATTAAAACCTACGAGTGCTCCACCCAGGCCGCCCCAATCATAGACCGGGTGGATATATTCCCAGACAATTTCCAGATCTTTGGTTACTTCAAAGATGCGTCCGCCATCTCCCTCAACGATCATCGTATTGCCGTTGGGAAGACGCTGCGCCATACTGACCGATGGGCTGAAAAATTTGTGAGACAAACCGTGAGACTCGGCATATCCCAACTCGATACCGGAATATTCCCACACTACTTCATAGGTTACCGGATTAAATTCCATGACGATGGAATAAGGCATCCCATTCTTGAAGACAAGGATATTCCCTTCACCGGGAAGTCCCTTCGGAATCATGTGGGGGTAGTGCGTCATTCCGCCGACATATCCGCCAAAATGAGGCCCCAGGAATTCCTTGCGGTCTAAACCCAGCTTGGCCAGTTTCGGGTGTTTGGAAAAATCCGGGCCAACCTGCCAAACCAGCTTGCCCGTCTTTCGGGAAATAATCCAGATCGTGTCGGCATAGTTGTCCACGATGATGTTATCGGGATGGAATCGCTCGTCTCCGCCGTCATACCACTTATTGGGACCGAGCCAGGCGGCTGTATTGCCGCTCCACCACTTTTCCTTGCTCCAGGAATTGAATGCAGACACCTCATCTATATGTTCGCTGCCTTTGTAATCCCAGAGCACAGTTCCATCCCAATCCACTTCAATGAGATGGTCAGATTCACCGGCGCGGGCATGGTTGACTCTCATGAGAGTTTTTCCCTTGTTTACATAAGGATCGAGTCCGGGCACGTAATAACCAACCGGATTGGGCTCAGCGCTGTACATCATGATGCTGATTAGCGCTCCAGATTTTCTCCACCTTTCCCATCCGGCCGCTTCACCTTTGCTTCGGTAAACTTGTCCCACTCCCACTCAATTTTACCGTTGAAGTCATACTGGGCGATTTTATCGACTGTAATACCTACCGTACCTTCTTTGGGCACTCCCCCGAGGAGACGGCCACCCGGAAGGAGCATCGGGGGATAACCGGCTACGTTCTTCCACTCCTTGACGACCTTACCGTTCATGTCGATCAGTTGAATGCCGTATTTTTCCGGGACCGTTCCGCCCCGCTTCTTCGCAACGACCTTGCTGAGCAAGGTATATCCATTCCAGCATTTTTCAGGCTTGTAGATTGTTACGCCGTGAGGGAAAACGGTGGGGTAGGCGTAAAGAATTCCCGGAATTAAAGCAAGCAATCCCGCTAACAAAAACATCCTCATAAATTTCATTACATTTCCTCCTTATATCTTTAATGGATAACTTCTTTTTTTTCGCCCTGATTATTATCACACTGCATTCCGGCACCGGAATGCAGTGCCGGACTGACCGTATTACGCGTAATGCAACTTCGATGCCAGAGAAACAAGCAGGAATCATGCATGTATAATGCTGTATTTATTGCAGTATTGCTTTATTTGATCGAACTGACAGAGAACTGAAGTGCGCAAGGGGCGACATGTCGCATCCGGAAATGACATATCGCCCCTGCCAAATAATGCTGTTGGGGAAGGCTTGGTTAGTAAAGGTCGGTGGTAGGGGCGCAAAGTTGTGAAAAATCAAAACATCCTGCAGTTCGTTGGCCCATTCTATGCAGACTGATTAGGCCTTTTTATGCCCAGTTTTTTCATCCTGGAACGCAGTGTGCTTGGATTCATTCCGAGAAGAGCAGCGCCACCTTTGTCGCCTTTGATGCGCCATGCGGCCTGATTTAATGTTTTTACTATATGATCACGCTCGATATCTTCCAGATGTCGGGAATCGGAAACATTTTTGCCGGCACTTCCTAAGAAATCGATTTGCAGCGCAGAGCCCTGCGAAGTGATCACGGACTGCTCGATGACATTCATGATTTCCCGGACGTTGCCGGGCCAGGAATATTCCATTAATGCCTGCATGGTATCCAGTAAAATCTTATCCACCTGTTTCCCAATTGTTTTATTATAGTAATTCAGGTAGTGCTGGGCCAGAATGGGAATATCCTCTCTGCGCTCCCTCAAGGGTGGAACCCTAATAGGAAAGGCGTTCAGTCGGTAAAAGAGGTCTTCCCGGAACCGACCCTCACGAACCTCTTTAGCCAGGTCTCTGTTTGTTGCCGCCAGCACGCGGACATCTACCTTGATGGTGCGGGTGCCGCCCAGACGTTCGATTTCTCTGTCCTGGAGGACGCGCAGCAGCTTCGATTGAAGATCAATGGGCATTTCACCGATCTCATCGCAGAAAAATTGTCGAACCGTCAGCTATTTCAAAACGTCCCGGATGAGTCTTTTCGGCGCCCGTAAAAGATCCTTTTTCATGTCCGAATAATTCACTGTCCATGAGTTGGGGGTTGAAGTTGGCACAACTGACCTTCAGCAACGGCCGGTCTTTACGATTGCTCAGAAAATGTATTGCCCGGGCAACGAGTTCCTTTCCCGTGCCTGTCTCGCCCTGGATGAGGACTGTCGTATTCGTCGGGGCGACCTGTTCGATCCGATAAAGAACATGCATCAGCGCTTCGCTCTGTCCGATGATATCTTCAAAGTTCTGATAATATTTGATTTCCTCCTGGAGGAAGGAACTTTCCGTTTCGATGCGGTTTTTTAATTTCTTGAGCTCGGCCAACGCACTCCGGAGTTTTTTCTCCATCTCCTTTTTTTCAGTGATGTCCCGCAGAGTGTTCCAGGCTCTGACTACCTTCCCGTCTTTAACAATGCCTACCATGCTCGTAAGAAAATATCTCGTCTCGCCTGTTAATATTTTTGACGCTGATTTCAATATCGGCCATCTGGATATCCGGACTTAACGATACTTTGTGCAAAGCCCTTTTAATGTATGGTCTTCGGTATTGATGAATTCTTTTATCTGGATTCCGACAGGCACCTCTCCTATTTTAAATCCAAATAAAACGGGCTGCACTGGCATTACCTGCAATGATAATCCCATTGATAAACTGGAGATACTGTTCATCTGCCGGCGCGTTTAAGGAAATCGGGGGATTCCATTCAAACAGGACAATACCTTCCATGGAATTATTGATGAAAGAAACGGCGTCTTCGCCCATTTGCAGCAAGTCTTCTTTTACTTTTTCACTTAAATTAATGTCCGTATCCAACTCGCTCGTACGAATCATTAAATCAAAAATCCGATTACCCATATTGCTGTCCTAAAACGAATCTATCGTGCTTCTCCGGTTGTTAATTCTGCCGGAACCATCAACTAAGTCCAGAAAAAGTCAGTGTGTTTTTATACACTGAAAAATTAAAAAATTAAACAACATAATTTTATTTTACATGAAGTATTTTGAGTAAAAGCCGGCTGGTATTATAATGCGGTGAATGAACAAGAAAGTCATCCACCGCATTGCCATAAAGGTATCCGGATTATGGTGTGACGATAGCAAATGTGCTTGGCGGTTTCTCGAGCAGCGAGAAAAAACGGATCAGGTCGATCCTGCTGCCGCTTATTTTAAAGTCATCGTTCATCAGCGTATTTTTGACACCGGCGTTGCCGATCATCAGCGCGATGAAGATGTCCTTGGGCATGGTCAGAGTTGCATTGGCATTGGCCTCCGGCTTTGCCTTCTTGTGGTGCAGCACTGCATTTTCTATCCAAAGAACAAAAGATTCAAGAGTATCGGAAATTATCAGGTTGATTTTTATATTCTTGTCCTCCGCGTCCGGGCCGTTAAGGCTTGCGGCCATAGCATTAAGGAAAGATTCAACCGGCGTTTGCCGGAAAATGTCGACGGCATAGCTGCTATCCAGGCCCTTCTTCGGCGGACCATTGCGCAACTCCGATGCCGCTGTAAGATAGCTGTTGCGCCAGGTGGCTGCTTCGGCCATGTAACCCATCTGGTCGTAGGTGCGTGCCAGCAAATCAACCGCCCTCTTATTGCCGGGCTGGGCAAACACAACGTGGTTCAGCAACTCAGCCGTCCAGCGGTAATCTCCCTTGTCGAAGGCAACCTGAGCCGCCGTTATGGCCTTGTCGGCGCCGATCAGTTCAATATAGCGTTTGGCTGACTCCTCGGGCGGCAGCGGATTGAGGTTAGCCGGATTGCCATCATAGAAGCCCATATAGAACTGATAGACCGCCTTGACATTGTGGCGCAGATCGCCATAGTAGCCGCGGCTGGCCAGATAGTTCGAAAGTGATTGGGGGAATTTTATCATATCGGCAATTTCGCGCGGTGTGTAGCCGGCGTTGATCAGGCGCAACGTCTGATCATGGGTGTATTTATAGACATCGCGATGCTTGGTAATGAATTCGGCGATGCGTTCCCGGCCCCAGACCGGCCAGTTGTGCTGGGCGAAAAGCACATCAACATCGGCGGTTTGCTCCAGTGCCTGGTCCAGATAATTTGACCAGGCCAGGGAATTGCGCGCCTTGGCGCCGCGCACCGGAAGAAGGTTGTGCATGGTTTGCTGAATAATTTCCGCGCCGCAATAAGCCTTTTTATCGGGAAGCAAAAAGGTCAACTCGGCCGGCGCTTCTGACCCCGGTACGTTATAGAAGGTAAAACGAACGCCGTCAACAATCATGTCTTCCTTGGGTTGCTTGATAATGCGATTCGGCGGAAGAATACCCATGCTACCCCACGCCGCCGCCTTGCCGAGGCCCGTATCCACCAGACCTCTGCTGGAGCGTTCGAGATTTTTACCAAACTGATAGCCTGATCGGCGTCCGATTGCATTGCCGACAAAGACATTCTCACTGATGGATTCCTCGAGGAAGCCATCCGGGGCAATCACGGGAATCTTGCGTTTTGCCGCATCCTCAGCTGAAACCACGCCCAGAACACCGCCAAAGTGGTCAACATGGCTGTGCGTGAAAATAATTGCCGAAACGGGCTTATCGCCCAGGTGCTTGCGGGCAAAGGCGATCGCAGCCGCCGCACTTTCCCGGCAGATCAACGGATCAACCACGATCCAGCCGCTATTGCCCTCGATCAGGGTCATATTGGCGATATCAAATCCCCGCAACTGGTAGATTCCTTCCGTAACCTTAAACAGCCCGATATTAGCGTTGAGGATGGCGTGTCGCCAGAGGCTGGGATTGACCGTTGCCGGGGCTTTGCCTTTAACAAAATTAAATTCATCAAAATCGATCAGCACATCGCCCTTTGCACTGATAATTTTCCCGCTGGGTCGGGCAATAAAACCGCGACCGGCCTCCTCAAAGTCCCGGGGATCATCGAGTTTCAGTGACTGCGCAAACTGTTCATTGGCCTTTATAGTTACAGCCGTCGCTTCACCGGGCTGGCCATCGCCGGCGGCAGCATTGCCGTAGCCGGCAATAATTCCCATAAATGCCAGAAAAAAAACCAGTTTGGGGTATATTTTCATTAAAGTCCTCCTTTTTGATAAACCTTTTGACCCTACCAATAAAACACTGTTGCTTAGCATTTGGAAGGCGACAAAACAGGATCCGCATCGGGATCATAAACTACATCACCATTTTTCAGCACAGGATTGAGTTTTTCAAACCATGCATTGGTCATGCCCGGAACATTCCTGAGCTGCAGAGGATCTTTGAACGGCCCTTTCTTCGTCCGATATTCGACTATCGCCTTGGCCAGGGATTCGGGCATCTTAAATTCCTCAATACTCGTCAATTGTTTTACCGTGGCCTTATTCAAACTGATAACCTTCTGCTGCGCCTGGGCAACTGATATCGTCCCTCCCAACAAAACCACCGTAAAAAAGAAAATAAACGCAAAGTACACGCCTGAAACTTTTTTTCTTGTTTTCATATTTCCTCCCCATAAATATTTGATTCGGGTTTCCCCATTTGTAAAAGCAAAGGAATAAACGGCCTTCCCTTGCCCAGATTGAAATTTACTTAACTCTACATTTCCACCGGTTATTTCTTCAAGGAGAAATCCTTGACCCTCAACTTACTGTTATCCGGAGGAATCACCGCCTGCTCAACGGGCTTCTTCAACTGCGGGATATAATCATAGGGCACCCTGTAGGCGCGATATACCAGGTTGAACTTCCCCGTCTCGACAAAATAGGGGCTGATGTATTCCCAGACAATTTCCCCTTCCGCAGTCACTTCCTGCAGCTGTCCCACGGCGCCGTTGGTGATAAGCGTGTTGCCGTTGGGCAGTCGCTGGGCGGAACTGACATAGTGACTGTAAAACTTGGATTCTTCCCTGTACCCCTGGGTTTTTCCCGAAAATTCCCAGACGATCCTGAGCGTGGTGGGATCTATCTCGATCACCCGCGAATAATCGCGACTCGCATTATTCAGGCCGGTTGTACTGACGGGGTTCGGGGAACCGTAACCGGCGCGCCCGCCATTGTCGTAGATCAGAATATTTCCCTCGCCCGGCAGCCCCTTGGGAATCATGTGGGCGTGATGCTGCCCGATAATCCAGCCCAGATTTTTATAGGCATTTTTATACTGTCTGCCGCCAAAGAACCAGATGCTGTCAGGTGCATAGTAGGGGCCTACCTGCCATACCCGCTTTTTAGTCTTTTTATCAATTATTTCAATCGTATTGGTCTGACGGCCGTCTGTTATAATATTATCCGGATGAAACATGGAATACTTGACCGGATCCTGATCATACCATTTATTGGGGCCAACATAAGAGGCGCTGTTGATATGGATCCAGTCCCCCCCTGTAATCCCCTTGACCCTTGTTGCGGCAAAATTCGGATGTCTGTAAATGGTGTTTTTGTCCTCTTCCTTCCATCCCATCTCCGAAAAACCGTCGCTGAAGAGGTACTCCCATAGGATATTGCCCTTGCTGTCGACTTCGACGAGATAATCGTCCTCGAGAAGCTTGTCGCTGATTCTCTTATTGGTGACCATCTTATGGCCGAGAATCAATACCTTGTCTGTTTTAAATTCCAGCGGCATACCCGGCACCCAATAGCCGACCGGATTACCCGGCAGTTGGAAGTCGTGATGCATCCCCGCCTTGGGCAGGCTCCAGACGATCTTGCCGTTCCAATCCATGATCGACAAATCAGTTGATTCGGGATGCTTCCACAAGCCGGCCGATATGCTCGGGCTTTTCCCGGGTGGCACCCATGATATAACCGCCTTGGAGGATTTTAACCGGGTGATCCAGATTGCTCATTTCCTTCCACTGTTTCACAACATTTCCGTTCATATCGATCAAAACGGAACCTTCTCCCTTCGTCTCCGTAGCATAAACAGTATAGCCGTTCTGGCATTTTTCCGGCTTATAGATGGTTGTCCCCGTCGGATACACGGTGGGAAAGCCAAAAAGAGCTGATGGCACCATCAGCAACGCGGACATCACCCATAAGCTCAATCTTAATTTTTTCATCATAAATCTCCCCATTTCGTCTTCGTCGTAATTATTAAACAATGCAATAACCGCCTTCCATTTCAACACTCGATGACCCGTGCACCCGGTATTTTGCGGATTTCTGAAGCAATGTTCTTCTTCAGCAACGGGAACATTTTCTTCTTTTCTTTCTCCAGATAAATCGCCTTGTAGCCTTTTTGGGCTTCGGTAACGACAGCTAATATCAGATCATCCGTCTCTACGGAATCAATTTCCAGCGGCACACACATGCTCAGCGCCTTTGCCCGGAGTTCTTCGGCCACGGAGCGACCTTTTTCCAACACCTGCTCGCGGATATAAAGTAAAAATCTTTGCTTATTAAGGCGGGGCGCAACCAGGTCAACATGGCCATAGTGGTACAGTTCCGAATCCAGAATCATTAGCACCCTGACTTTTATTGCCCCGGATTTTGCCGAGGATAATGCCTTTTCGACGGCTTTCAAACTGCCATCCCCGAGATAAACTACCAGAATACTGTCTTTCACAATTCCAACCTCAGATTATAGAATTAACAAACAATGTCCGCCATAAACGGACCTCAATAAAGACCGACAAACTGCAAAAACCAGAGGATAAATACGGCACTGATGGCAATAACCATCGCAATGTATTCATCAACGCGATGGCGCCGCTGTTTGGCTTCCGCCGCCTCCATCACCTTCCGGAGATCATCATCTACTGCATCTTTCTTATCCAACTCTTCGGCCATAACCGATCCTCCCATTATTATCAGCAGGCCACGCTTGGGTCGTGTAACCATTCCAAAATCACCTTATTTGAAAAAACCCATCTTTATGAAGATAAACAACAGCAATAGACAGAGCCCTATTCTCAGCGACCCCGCCACATAACCGATTAGAATACCTTTGGCCCCCGCTTTGCGCAAGTCCGACAGCTTGGTGGACATTCCCAGTCCGACAAAGCAGATGGCAAAGAACCACTCCATCACATTACCCATCGCTTCACTGGCGGGTACAGGCCAGACCTGCAGGCAGTTCAGTGTCCAGACGAAGGCGAACCCGAAAACGAAAAGGGGAAACTTTTCCTTGAGTACTTCCCAGAAACTGATCTCTGTTGACCTTAACTCCTTGCCCAGGGTCATGAAGTAGATGAACAAGACACCGGCGGGAATCAACACCAATCGCCCGATGTTCGTAAATCCAGACACCTTGCCCGCCTCGAAACTGAAATTAAAGCCGGTGGCGATGACCTGGTTGGAATTGGGCACACCAGCCGCGGCAAGCAGCCCGAAGGCGTCGTTGGACATGCCTGCGATCTTGCCCAGAAACGGCAAAGCAAACAGGCAAAAAAGACCGAATGTTACCGATACGGCAATGGCATAGGCCACTTCCTCGCTTTTTGCTTTAACCATGGGAGCAATGGCGATACAGGCCGACACGCCGCACATGGAAAAAGCCGCGGCCAGGAGCCCCGTCATGGCGTCACCCAACTTGAAATAACGCCCCATGAAAGTAAAAATCAGCGCCCCCCCGAAGACCATAAACGCCATGACTATGATGCTGATGGGGCCAAGTTTGATCAGGTCCCGCAGCATGTATTGGGAACCGAGCATGATGATGCCCACATTCATAAAAACCGCGCTGTAGGTTAACCCCGGTTCCCATGAATTCGGAACACCGATAACGTTGCGGATAACGATGCCCACGACAAGACAGGTAACCACGTAGTTGAAGTGCAGGAGGTCGACAAAAAACCCCTTGCCGTAGACCGGCGGCAGGACCGCATCGATGTAGCGCAACAGACTGTCCAGGGTGAATGGAAAGTCTATGCCCGGAAGACCGCAGAGCACGGCCAGAACCGTCATGGCCAGAAGTCCGGGCCAACTCTTCTGAAAGCTGGGCAGCGCGCTCCAGACGGAGGGTTTCCTTTCTCCGGCTGTCCGCCAGCCGCTTGATCGTAAGTGATATCTTGTGCCATTTTTTATTTCTCCATTTCGCTTTCGTTGCTGCTACTTCAGTCGCCATATTTCGCGGTAGGCCAATCTCTCCAGCAGGGTCTTCCGCAGAAAATGTTCCGTCGTCCCGTTCACCCCGACCATGACGTCCACGTTGTTTCTGGGCAGTTCCGCCAGGTTCGGACTCTTGCGACCATCTTTGTCCTCAATGTGCCAGGCCTGAATCTTCTCGCCGTCGAAATCATCGATGACGATCTTGAAATACCCCTCCGGCCCTGTATAAGTCGGATGTTTGGCATCAAGGACAATGGGTTCCGGATTATCGATAATAAACTCGTTGAGCATATAGCAGTGGCCGCACACGTCAGGGCGCATTGTATAACGGGGGTCCTTCGCCCATGGCTTGTCGCGTTCGAGCTTATGCGCGCCCGTCCAGGCATAAAGCGTGACATTGCCTCCCTTGAAATCAGCGGGCAGATCGAGTTCCACGTGAATATCCTTGTACTGCATCATCACCTTTTGCTGGGAGGGGCTGTACTGTGGCAGCGTATCATAAACCGCCTGATTGACGGGCCCCAGCGTTTTCTCCATGACAACTTTGCCCTTGGCGTCAAGGAGAACCAGCTTCACCATCTTGCTCACCTGATCGACGCTGACGATCCTCAGCTTGTGCTGGCCGATGGCAGCTTCTCCTCCGGCCTTCAGGACGAGTTTTTGGGGTTCCTCATAGGAAATCGTGAAGGAATCCATACCGGGTGTGCCCATCTCCGCAATCTCCAAAACATCCGGGCTTACCCAGTTGGGGATGGCGTAAGTCGCCCCCTCGGCATATATATCGGGCAGGCTGTAGGTCTGATTCGCGAAGGAGGATTTGGCGTCCCCGTAAATCGGGTTGTAATTGCTAAGTCCGGGACCCAGAAGCATATCCGCTCCAAAGGCGTTGCCGGAATATTTGACGATCCGCGCCTGGGCCACCGGCCTTCCCCAAAGCATGCGCGTTCCCAGAAAACGAATGGTCTTGCTGCCGTCCCCGAGAGGCACATCCTGCCAGAACAGCGGGTTTCCATCACCCATCGGCAGAAGTTTCCAATAATCGATGGCTGTGTTTTTCTTGACGACAAGATAGCTTTCCGTACTCAGGACATAGGCCTTTTTCCCGAGGATGTAAATGGATTCACCGGCAAGAGGGCGAACATTTCTGCCCAGGCGAGTGGAATAATACAGACCTGCCGGCGGGATTATGATCTTCCCGTTTCGGTAATCCACATAACTGCCGCGGATGACGATGGCGTCCGCGCTCGTGAGCTTCTCGCCTTTGCGCGATGTCACGTTTTTACGCGTAAGTCCCTTGAGCTTGGGAACAAAAGCGCACGTCGGATCGGGGGCGAACCCCTTGGCGGACGTGATCACGCGCGGATAAGATGAAAACTTGGACTTGACCACCGGCACACCGTATGTTGGATCGGCCAGCCGGGTCAAAAAAGTGTCCTCCATCACCGAGATGACAAGTTCACTCATCCCGATAAAGAAATCGATGTTTTCCCTTCCTTCTTTCCACAGGATCAGGTTGTCCGTCCGGCGAAACCAGGAATCCCTGGCGTAGCAGGTTTTGACAACATCACCCGCGATATCGTCCACAACAACTTTGAAATACCTTCTATCCCAGAAATCGGATATGCTGATCGGACCATCATAGGAATTGTTTTCTTTGGTCAGCACAAAGGGACTATTGTTTTCGAGCACGACGCGCTTGAGCATACCGGTCATCTGCTCCGCCTCCAGTCCGACGGTGTACCGTTTGTCTCTCGGCCACGGGTCGCCGTCTTTGAGCTTGACCAGGTCATGATAGATCATCAGGGAAACCGTGCCGTTTTCCCAGCCGAACGGAGCATCATTGGACCAGGGTACCCAGTCCGATCCCTTAAACATACTTGGATTCACAACCAGTTCGATGTGCATGTCCAGGTTGAAATCGGTGAGGGTCATCTTGTCGATATCCGTCACCTTGTATTCCTGCTGCGTCACCGGAAGGAGCAGCTTGGACGCCAGGATTTTTCTGCCCGTCCAGTTCCGCACCTCAACCAGAATACCGTTCTCCTTCCTGTAAGTATAGATCCTCCTGTTCCGCCACCACCGGAAGCTCTCCTGCTGGACACCGATTACGTAGGGCCGGTCCAGTGAAAAAACGGCCTCCGAAATAACGGGATAGGTCACCTCGGAAAAGACCGCATCTTCATGGGTCAACTTCTTGGTTTTCAGCCGGGTCGCGCCGAAGGTGTAGTTACCGGTGAGGAAGAAGGGCAACTGCTGGGGGTTTACCCCCGCCTTCAGTTTTAAAGCCCTTGCCTTCTCCGGCTCGGGAAATGATGATGAAACGGGCATCTCCAACTGCCAGCCTCCGGAGGGCGCCATGACGGCAAACTCGCCATAAGGCTTGCCATAGTGGTCGGTCGCGTAATCGAACCAGAGACGATACCCCTTGTCATCCAAAAGGACTTTGTCCCTCTTGTTTAAAGCCACATTTTTTTTGGTCACCTGGGCCGTTTTCAGAGAGAGCAGGTAAGAGGTCTCCCCCAGAATCAGGAAAGGATCGCTTCTCAACGGCTTGGCGTCCATCGATGTGGAGGAGGCATAGAAGAAGCCGCCGGCCGGCACGGAAACCTTTCCTTCCTGCACACGACTGCCCCGGAGAACGATACACTCGGCCAGTTCTTTCTCCTGCCCGTAATGGTTCGTCAATTTCTTGTTTAAGAGCCCCGACAGCTGAGGAATGTAGGTCGCATCGTCGGCAGGGGGAAGACCATGTGGCCTCTCCGCCCCCATCGAGTAAACGGGCAGCAGCAGAACCATAGACAGCGCGAAGAGGAAAGTGAAAAGAGCTCCTCGGCGAACCGCGAAAAGGTCTTATCATGCGCAAGAGCGAATTCAGCATGTGCAGTCCTTGCCTCCTATTCCTTCCAGAATAAAGAATTTGTCCCATTTCTTAAGGAGCGTCCGGTTCATGCCCGGCACCTGGAGAAGTTCCTCCTTCTGCTGGAAATCTCCGTTGTCTTTACGATATTTTACAATGTTCTTCGCCAGTTCGGGGGTCATCGTCGGAACATTCTTCACCAGTTCCTCGGCTGTTGCCTTGTTGATATTGACCGATTTTCCCTTGAGCAGTTCAGCCGCCGGCGCCGTTCCCACCAGCAAACTGACAATGAGCAAGGCGACCAACAAACACATCCGTACGACACATTTTCTTTTCATATGATTATTTCTCCTTATTCACGGCATATACGTCAGACGATATGCCGCAGCGATAATATGCTCCTGGCCGGTAAAGACCAGTACCAACCGTAACAAAATCCCCCCGGCCAGAACAGCACCGAGGACAATAAAAACCTTGGAAAGGCTTGCCTGCGCCTTTCTCCCATTCAACAAAAGCGGCAGGATGATGCCGCCCCCGACCACACCCAACCACCAGATAAGACCCTTCCATCCGGCGATCAGGGACCACACTTCTTCCCGCCTCGATTCCCGGAATAAAAAACAACAGGAAATAAACGAGAATCGCCAGAAGATAGGCCGGGAGAAGAACGCGATAAGAACCCTGCAGCCACCGAAACGGTCCGGTGATGATCTCCTGCCGTTTTCCGGGGAAGAACAGCAGGGCGAGCAAGAGCCCGGCAGCAAATCCCGTGGTCATGCTGGAAAAACAAAAGAGCGCCGGCAGGGCCAGATTCCGCCAGAGGGGAATGGATGTGGCGGAGAGCAGCACGCCGGTGTAAATGGAAACAAGCAACGCAACCGGAATGCCCGCCAATCCCAATGTTTCGCGGACCTTCTGCTGTGACCACAGCGGCCACCTCCCGATCACGGGAAGACGCTCCCGCACCGCGGCAGGGATCCAGAATATAGCATA
This sequence comes from uncultured delta proteobacterium, assembly GCA_963845095.1. Taxonomy (GTDB): domain Bacteria; phylum Desulfobacterota; class Syntrophia; order Syntrophales; family Smithellaceae; genus MVRV01. Next base: position 83,129 of record CAWJQM010000011.1, on the reverse strand, counting down.
GAGGGTCGCGATGACAGAAAACAGCATAAGCAGCCAGGCCCCCACGGACATGGGTGATTCACCATTGAATACGGTCATGGTAAACCAGAAACGGGTTTTGAACCGGAGATCAAGAACCAGCATGGACAGGCCGAAGGCAACAGATAGCGGCGCCAGGAAGGCCGCTGACCGCGCGCAGGCCTGGTAACTTTCGCCCGCTCTTCGGCTCGCCAGCACGGCAAAGCAAAAGGCACCGGCGGCCAAGCCGGCGAAAAAGAGGTCCAGGACTACGGGCATACCCCAGGTGATCTCACTCATGCGTTTCCTCCTCACTGACCGCCCTTTTCCACAGCCAGGCCAGGACAAAAGCCCCGGGCACCAAACCTCCCAGCCACTTCCAGGCTTGCCAACCGGTGACCGTATTCAAAGGCACCGGGTCCGGCAGCCCGTATTCACCGGGCTTACCCTGCAGGGCGTAAACCATATGGAGGCGTTCGGCCTTGCCATACGCAATCAGCTCCGCCGGGGCTTTTCCATCCGGATAATAGGTAAGCGCACCCGCCGGACACTTCGCCACGCAGGCCGGTTCCTTGCCGTGATCGATCCTCTGGGTGCAGAAGCTGCATTTTCTCATGGTATGCTGCATCGGGCTCACCTGAGGAACGTGAAACGGACAGGACTGGATGCAGTAACCGCAGCCGATGCAACGATCCTGAAGATGCACCACGACCCCGTCCGGTCTCCTTTTGAGAGCCCCTGCGGGGCAGGAAGAAACACACGCCGGGTCGTTGCAGTGAAAACACGCCGTCGATATGGACCGCTCATCGCCGTCCGGAAAGCGGCCCTTGATATGGCTCTTCACCCGCCGAAGCTGTATCCCCGGGGGGGCATCATTTTCCAGTTGACAGCCCACCTCGCACGAGTGACAGCGAATGCATTTCTTCCCATCAAAAAGGATCAAACGTTCGTTCATAGTGATTCCTAAAAAAGGTTTGCCCTGCCCTTTTCACATCAGGCCTTTGTCAACCGGCAGCCAAAACCGTTGAATTGGGCCGAAACCTTGTCCCAGTAACCCGGGATAATGGTGTTGATCGATACCCCTGCATTGGCCTTTTCGGGGGTGCCGCCTCCCGGATAAGAGGGTGTCCAGACAACACCGGGCAGAATCAATTCGCTTAGTGAAGTCTGGCCTTGATCTTACCCAGTTCTGTTTCCAGATAAACCCAGTCACCTTCCTTCAGTCCCAGGCTCCGCACCGTCTGGGGATTTACCTGGACATAATTGCCTTCCGAAAACTGCGCCATGTAAGGAGACCATTGCGTGAATGAGTGCTGCCAGTGCTGAACAACTTTACCCTGAGTGAATATCAGCGGGAAGGCTTTTGCCTCCGTGGAATCCCCGTAAGGGCTTCCCTCCGGCTCCGTCCAATCGATGGGTCCCAGCGCCGGGGTGATGAGCTCCACTTTGCTATGGGCCGTTAAAAAACGGTCATTAGGGTAAAGGGTCCCCAATGTACCCGGATGCCCTTCCGAGGGACAGGGCCAGGAGATGCCCGTGGGGTCTTTCTTCAGCCTTTCGAGCGTCAACCCGGTCCACGTGGGCGAATTCCGCCGGACCAGCTCAAAAATATCCTCCGGGCTGTTGACATCGGGAAAAGCCCCCTTGTTGATCCTCTTCCCCAGATCCGCGTAAAACTGCCAATCCCCAACGGTCTCGCCCGGTGCGGAAACCGCTTTATTGCGCCAAACCAACTGTCGCTGCGCACCATACTGTGATCCGGAATTTTCAAAAGGCAGCGTACCGGGGATGATCAGATGGGAGAGTTTTGCCTCCTCGTTCATGAAGAAGCCGCGGTAAACGACAAAACCGACGTTCTCAATCCCCTTTTTCACCCGATTGGCATCCGGATAGCGCCGGTAACTGGAGTTGAGGAGCAGAACATCGACCTCTTTCCTGTTCATCCTGTACAGAACTTTCCGAAATCCAAGGCCTGCCGCCAGATCTTTGGGATAGAATTTTTCCTCCAGCCCTTCCACCCCCCCCGGCTTGCCACCCTGCATATTGATAATCCCTTTTCCCGGGCCCAGTGAGGTTTGCAGTCATCGCCTGCAGGGCGACAATGGCCCGAACCGTCTGAATGGAGTTGGTAAAACGGGAGAGGGAGCCGCCCATCCAGATGATCGTTTTCTTGCTCGCCGCAAGCGTTTTTGCCAGTTCGATCAGCTTCTCCGGCGGCAGCCAGGCGATTTTCGACACCGCCTCCGGGGTATAGACCTCGGCCGAAGCCGCAAGTTCCTTAAAGCCGTTGACGTGGCGGGCCACATAGTTCCGGTCATAAAGATTCTCTCTGATCAGATAACGGATCAGCCCCAAAAGGATGGCGCCGTCCGATCCGGGACGCGCCATGATCTGCATGTCGCAGTATTGGCTGGTCGGCGTCTTCCGCGGATCGGCGTAGATCACCTTTACTCCCTTTTCGCGGGCAAGGTTGATCCAGCGGATATAGGGGGGATATGTTTCCGCAATATTTGCACCCCAAAGAACAAGCGTCTGGGCATTGAGTGTTTCGTCCAGGGTGGTGGTTGATGCCGGACTCCCCAGACAGATGCGCAGTGCAGTCGCAGAATTCCCGATGCATGTGTCACCGGATTGACATACTTCAGGGAAACCGGCCATCTTCATTGCCAGTTGCGCCATAACCTCGCTTTCATGAGATTCCCAAAGCGGCTCGAAGAGAGCCACCCGGTGAGCATAATTATCGGGATAGGTTTCCTTGACCTTGAGGATGCGGTCGGCGACAAGAGCTCAGAGCCTCTGCATAGGAAATGCGCTTCCAGTTTTTTCCTTCCCGCTGGAGCGGGTAAAGAAGGCGATGGGGGCTGTATGTCAAATCCACGAGCGACTGCCCTTTGGGACACATGCTCCCCTTTGTCCAGGTGTTTCCGGGATTACCATATACATTGACGACCTTATCGTCTCTCACTTGAACCAGCAAGGTACACCTGACCTGACAAAACTGGCAGCAGCTCATCACCTCCCGATCAATGCGGCTGGGCAGGGAGGAACCCGGGACCGGCTCCTTCCCTTGCGCTAAGGAGGGCACAGCCAGAGCCCCTGTTGCCAAAGCGCCGGCCTTGAGGAAGGTTCTGCGTGAAATCTCTGTCTTGTGTTTTGTTGTCATCATCGTCTCTAAAACCACTTTTTTTCTCGACACCGAGTGCGTACTTCCCGGATTGGAATTGCGTAGATGCAATTTAAATGCCAAAGGATAAGCGCTGGTTATAAATGCAATGTCTTTGTAATTATTAATAATTAATCTGTATAACCAAATCGGGAAAGGGCTGAACTTATTCTAAGGGGGTTATATATTGCACTGGGTGTAAAATATAACCCCCTGGGAAAGATTCACTTATTTCTCTATTTAAGCAAACTCTCGGCACGTCGGAGTAAGGCAGGTAAACAAAATGCGTAGACTGAAAATATTAAAAGAACAGGGCTCAGCGTATTTGATTCGCGAACTAACACTTAACTCAGTTCCGCCCTTAGGACTTTTTCCGGGATTATTTACGTCGGTGTGAGCCATACCCGGCCTTCCCACAATAGTGTCGGCGAACTGGGACATCCCCAGCAACTGCTGCTGACTGTCATATACAGAATTAGGCACCCATCCCCGCGACATCCAAAAAAGGTAACCGATCCGCGGGCAGCAGACCATGGTTCTACCCTTCCTGATACCATTGACAATGCGCTGGCCGAGAACGGCTTGTTCTACCTTCGGAAATATCAGGGATGTTATCCTGGACATATTTGCCCCTGCAAACATACTGCCGCCCTGGGCCAGACCCGGATGCACGGACATGACCTTGACGCCATTCTTGCCCAGAGCTTTCATTTCGAGGCGCAGCGCATCAGACATACCATGCACCGCCCATTTAGAGCAGGTATAGGGCACTCCTCTCACCATGCTGACAAAGGCCGCCGCAGATGATATATTTACTATCCACCCGGAATTGCGGGCCATCATATCGGGCAAAACCGCCTTCATGGTGTAGTAGTGGGCATTAACATTCACTTCCGTGTGTTTCACGATGTCACTTATAGGCATATCAACCAGATAGGCTACTTTCAGATAAGCTGCGTTGTTGATCAGGATATCCACTCTGCCCATGTCCTTTTTGGCCTGTTCGACGAGTTCATTGACCCTCTTTATATCCGAAACATCGCACTTATAAGCATAGACCTTGCCCAGTTGCATTTTTTTCAGTTCTTCCAATGCATCCTGCATTTGCTTCTCGGCCATATCCCAGATAGTCACGTCGCATCCCGCTTTCAGCAACTCCTTGCAAGTGGCAAGACCGTAACCCATCGCACCTCCGGTTATAATGGCTTTCTTACCGCTGATGTCTGTCATCTTCTCCCCCTTTTTTCATAACCCAATCCTAAAATAAATAATTAATAATGGGACAGAGCCCGTAATTCGCATCAGACCATCTTAATGGCTTCGGTGGGACAGCCGGTCATACAGAATTCACAGGCAATACAAATTTTTTCATCCCGCAGATAGGGATAGGGATGAATGCCGGCTTCCCCGGCTCCGGAAAGCGCCAGACAGCTGACCGGACAGGCATCGATGCAAATACCACAGGAAGAGCATTTCTTCTTGTCGAATGCCGGTTTTGGCCAGGCCGAACGTTTAATCATCTGACAGGCCTGCCCGAGCCCATTCTCTATACTGCCTTCGGGGCAAATTCTGCCGCAGGCCCCGCATTCGATACACAAGACGGCGTCTATGACATGCTGCTTTTTCTTTTCGCCCGTAATCGCTTCCGCCGGACAGATCCTGGCACAGGCATTGCAGCCTTTACATGATTCAGTGATTTTGAACGACATTGATACCTCCCTTCAACAGGCTTTAAATGACCGGAACACGGGTGCCGTAAGCAATTAACTGATTCCCAGCTTCTTCATTGTATCCTCAGTTGGCTTCCCGGTTTGGGAATCCCAGCCAAACCGCTTCCAGTATTTACTCATCATAGATTCAAGATCATATGTCCGGCCGCGGTTCGGTCCATCCTGCAGGGCGGGGCGCCCGATGGCCCGCTCACTGATCTTCATGTTCCTCGGCTCTATACCGTGCTTGACATTGAATGCCTGCTGAATGGTCTGAATGCGCATTCCGATTTCGAGATAATCTTCCGGAGTCTTTTGCCAACCGGTGGCCGCGTTGAGCCATTTGAAAAGAGGTATTGCCCGGATGCCGAGAGTACCGCCGAACATACACAGGCCCGCCCCGTCGATAACCCGCTTGAACTGACTCATGGCCGCACTCATGGCGGCCTTTTCATCATCGACAATGTAACGCCTGTTTTTGGAGCTGATCAAAGGTACTTTGGGCAGATCTTTGGCCTCCTTCCAGAGTTGGTAGAATTCATAATAGAGGAATGCCCCCGTGGTATGACGGCCGGGCGTGGGGTCAACGCTGTAATGGACGCTGAAAAGGGGATCATTGCGGCCGTCATGCATGGGAAGTTCCTGGCCGCCGGCCTGAATGGCCCATTCGATGGACTTCCGGCCGATACGTTCCGCAGCTTTCTTCGACCCGTCGGCCAGCAGATCACCAATTCCCTCCCGGGCGATCATCTTCTCAATCAGGGCAATAATGGCCTTGCTGTTTCCCCAGGTGAGTTCCAACCCGCCCGTGTCTTCCTTCGTGATGACCCCGTGCTCGTAACACTCGATGGCGAAGGCCACAGTGCCGCCCGCCGAAATGCTGTCCATGCCGGCCCGGTTGAGAAGTTCATTCAGATAGAAGATGCTCTCGGAATCTTCATTGAGACAGAGTCCACCCAAAGCCAGAGTGGTTTCGTATTCGGGCTTGTGGGTCTCGCTGTATTTCCCCGACATGGAGCAGATCCCGCCGCACCCCATGGGACAGGAGTAGCAATGATATTTTACCTTCTCCCGGCTCACGATCAGGTCGGGATTCACAGAATTCGAACGTTCGATGGTCCATTCCTTGCTGCTGCCCTTCCAGTTCAGAAGGGGCGAATCTCCCATCTGCGGCGACAATTGGTTCATGGCGCAGGTTCCCCATTTGCGGCTGATGATTTTCATAAGCAGAGGATCCTGGGCCATGGCGACGGGGATCGAACCAAGGAGCTTGCCGAGCAGGGCCGCGCCCTTACCGTTAATAAACGGAACGGGAGCTAACAACAAACTTACTGCATTTCTTGGAAAGACGGTGAATTTCCTCCCGGTCGAAGGCCCCGATCCGCAGTACGCCGTTGCAGGCAACAGCCTTGAGTCGCTTGGACCCCATCACCGCGCCGAGGCCGGAGCGGGCGGCCATTCTTCCCCGATCATTGGACACCCCCGAGATCAAGGATATCTTCTCGCCGGCCTGACCAATGCACGCAACTTTTGCCTGCCTGCGGCTGCTGTGGCGCTCGGTCAAAATCGCTTCCGTCTCAATAGTGTCCTTACCCCAGATATCTGCGGCATCCAGCAGTTGCGCCTTGCGGTTTCCCACCAGCAGATAAACCGGCTTCGGGCTGATACCTTTGAAGAAAATACCGTCATAGCCGCAACGCTTTAGGGCAGGTGAAAATGTTCCGCCGCAATTGGCATCTCCCCAGGTTCCAGTGAGCGGGGATTTAGCAACAACGCTCCACCGTCCGGAAAACATGCTGCCCGTCCCCGTCAACAATCCGGAAACAAATCCCAGAATGTTGTCGGGACCTAAGGGGTCAGCCCCTGCCGGTATCCGGTCGAACAGGATGCGTGCCGCCAGCCCGGTTCCCGAGAGATAATTTTCATAAACCTCGTCCGGAATTACTTCCTCCAGGCAGGTCCCTTCCTGCAGATCCACCATCAAAATCCTGCCTATGTATCCATGTGCCATAGGTCCCCCCCAGAATTAATTATTCAATGTATCCTTTACATGACTTCGTTTCATAATTCATCTGTAAATGTTTTATATTATTCTTCCCGAACTGAGTGTTATATATAACCCCTTATGAATCGAATGTCCCGGAAGCTGAATTTTTATGGTAATATTTTGTCCAGCAACCCTGCCGCTTCTTTTTTTGTCATATATTTCGGAACTCCATAAGTGCTGTTGGTTTCTTTAAATGCTTCTTTAATAATCTGATCATAGTCAGACTTCTTAAGTTTGTCGCATTTCCTGGGCAGTTTCATTTGGTCGTACAATTTAAAAATGCTTTTTTCAAATTTTTCTGCCAGGATATCTTTCGGATCTGAGGCTTTTCCAAGACCGCAGGCAACAGCAAGCTCGGCAAGCTCTTTTTCGGCGGCTTTTTTATTATACTGAATCACATGCGGCAAAAACATACCCACTGCCATACCGTGCGGCAGATCATAAAACCCGGTCAGCCGATGTCCAAATGCATGTGCATATCCCAATAAACATTTGTTCATGGCCAGCCCCGCTTTGTAAGACGCAAGAGAAAGTGCGTCCCTGGCCTCAATATCACTGCCGTTATCATAGGCACGCTTCAGATATTTGTTAATAGCAGCAATGGCTTCCGCAGCGTTACGCTTGGCATCTGCGTTGTAGTGAAAACCTATATACGCTTCCACGGCATGCGTAATTGCGTCAAAGCCCGTCCCCGCTGTCAACTGTTTTGGTAGTCCTATCATTGTTTCACCGTCCAGTACGGCTAATTTGGGAACAATTTTCGGCGATGCCATAATTGATTTCATGTGCGTGGCATCATCACTGATAACTGCGCCCATGCTAACTTCTGAGCCTGTTCCTGCTGTTGTCGGAACTGCGATCAACGGCAGGGGCATTTGCCTGACCTTCATCATTCCGAGCAAATTATTAATAGGTTTTTTGCTGGTGATTGCGGCTGATGTAAGTTTAGCGCAATCTATTGGTGAACCTCCGCCTATTGCGATAACAATATCGACATTGTTGTTTTTCCCCATTGTTGCCGCTTCCTTACTCATACTCACCGTTGGATTGGGTAAAACATTATCATATATACAATAAGCGACCCCCGCTTTGTTTAAGGAATCTAATACTTTATCCGCTATGCCCAGCTCTTCTACACCTTTATCCATTATAATAATCGCCCGCTTATATCCCTTCTCCTTACACCAGGCACCAATCCTGGAACGCGATCCAGCTCCGATAAATGTCTCCGGTATCGGGACGTTCATCAATTCTCCACCTGCCAGCAACATGCTCATTTTTATTCGTGTAAGTAAACCCATGTGAGAATCCTCCGGATAAAGAACGTCTTCTGTATTAGGTATTTTCAACTCGCCTGCGCTGACCTTCCGGCATATTTAAAAAATGTTTTGTTTTTGCTTGCGCATACATTTCGCTAATAGCCAGAGCCTTTATTTTCCCGGCACAGAGTGTGCGTTGTTCCGGTTTGCGTATTTTGCAATTTAGATGCCAAAGTATAATCGCAGGGCTATAAATGAAATGTATTTGTAATTATTGATAATTAATCTGCATAGCCAGGCTCAAGAAAGGGCTGAACTTATTTTTGTGGGGGTCATATGTTGCACTGGGTGTAATATATAACCCCTTGTGGGAAGAAATCTTTTATACTTTAAAAGAAGCGAAACTGTTAATCGAATAATGACGAAGGGCAACCCAAGCCCTCTTGCCATTACTTGCTTTTTTGTTATCTGGAATTCTGACAATAATTTTTTTCAAGACAGGAATATGTTCCTCACCCCACCAATGATTCTATTATCAAAGACAAATCGGACGAGATCAAATCAAAGAGCACCATACCACTTCACCTGTTCAGAGATGAATCCCTCGAAGAATTTCAGACAATGATCAAGGAAATATTCACACAGGATGACCGTGCTGCAAATAAAGCCTATCTCAAGCTCTTCATTGAGAAGATAGTGACAATCTTCCCCGGATAGATATTACCTGCAAGTCCAGTGTGTTTTGGAGGCGTTAGAAAACAAAACGGCTGCAAGAAGCGGAAGTTCTTACAGCCGACATGTATTGGCTCCCCAGCGCGGACTCGAACCACGGACATGCTGGTTAACAGCCACCCGCTCTACCGACTGAGCTACTGGGGAACATGTATTTTTAAATAACAAACAATTTTTTACTTTCAGCAAAACTGCTCATGCAGTTATCGGGAGATGCTCTCTTACCGGCAATTCGTACAAATCGCAAGCTCTTTTAACGGAACTCCGGTTTTTTTACTGATATATTTCAACTGATCTTCGGGAGCAAAATAGCGGCCGCAAACATCACAGGTCTTCATTTTAAAGGTGCGCCCCCAGATTTTTCTGGTCTCTTCGGTTGTTTCCATCTCGATATGGCCGGTCGGGCAGATATAGGCGCAGGCGCCGCAGCCGATGCAAACAGCTGAATCCTCGTTGAAGGGTGTGCTGACGGCTTTATCCGCACCGCGGCAGGAAAAACCGATGGCGCTGACCCCGACTATTTCTTCGCAGACGCGCACACAGGAACGGCAAAGGATGCATTTACTCTTATCCGCATCAGGGGCAAATCTCGGCTGCGCAACGACTCCCAGCTCTTTGGCCAGATCGCGAATGACATCCGATTCCGGACAGCGGGCCATCAGCAATTGCAGAACAAGGCTGCGGACATTTCCGACCCTTTCATTTTTCGTTTCAATGCTGATGCCTTCTTCAACCGGATAAAGGCAGGATGTTACGATCTTTGTTCTTTTACCCTTCTTAACTTCCACTACACAAAGCCTGCAGGCGCCGGACCGGGAGACTGCTTCATGAGCGCAGAGCGTGGGTATCTCGATCCCGTTGGCACGGGCGGCTTCCAGAACCATGGTGCCTTTTTCCGCCGATATTTTTTTGCCGTCAATAATAAAATTTACCATCTTATATCCTACCTTTACTTAACGGTTATTGCGTCAAATTTGCAGCTTTCCATACAGATACCGCATTTTATACATTTCTTCTGATCAATCTTATGTGCTTTTTTCTTTTCTCCGCTGATGCATGCCGAAGGACACTTCTTGGCGCAGACACCACAGCCCGTGCACTTTTTCGCTGTTATTTCATAACGGATCAGTGCACGGCAAACTCCCGCCGGACAATGCTTTTGCCTGATATGAGCATCATATTCTTCACGGAAATATTTAATCGTGCTCAAAACCGGGTTGGGAGCGCTGCCGCCCAGGGCGCACAGGGAGCCGTCAACAATTCCCTTGGCCATGGATTCCAGCATCTCCACGTCACCTTCCTGACCGCTTGCCGGCACAGATATCATGGAGAATATCCTGCATCCGGCGGACGCCTTCCCGACAGGGAGTACATTTGCCGCAGGATTCCGCGGCCAGAAATTCGATAAAATACTTGGCGATATCGACCATGCAGGTCGTGTCGTCCATGACAATCATGCCGCCGGAACCCATCATCGAACCTGCCTTCCCAAGCGCATCAAAATCAACGGGCAAATCCATCATTGTTTCCGGGATGCAACCGCCGGAAGGGCCGCCCGTCTGCACGGCCTTGAAGTTCTTTCCCCGAGGATGCCGCCGCCGATGTCATAAACGATTTCCTTAAGGGTCATGCCCATCGGCACTTCGACCAGGCCGATATTGTTCACTTTGCCGACCAGGGAAAACACTTTTGTCCCCGTGCTGTGGGAACGCCGATCTCGGAAAACCATTTGCCGCCCCGGGAGATGATCACCGGCACGTTGGTCCATGTTTCCACGTTATTTAAATTGGTCGGGCGATCCCAGAGACCGTGTTCCACTGTATGAATATATTTGGCCCGGGGCTCTCCGGCTTTCCCTTCCAGAGAAGCCATCAATGCCGTCGATTCGCCGCAAACAAACGCTCCGGCGCCCTTGCCGATCTTAATATCAAAACCGAATTTCGTGCCGAAAATATTTTTCCCGAAGAGGCCGCGGCTGCGCGCATCGGCGATTGCCCTGGTTAGATTCGCCACAGCCAGGGGATATTCGTTGCGCACATAAATGTAACCTTGTTTGGCGCCGATGGCATAGGCCCCGATGATCATCCCTTCGATCACACTGTGGGGATCGCCTTCCATAACAGAACGATCCATATAAGCGCCGGGATCTCCCTCATCGCCATTGCAAATCACGTACTTGATGTCTCCCTTGGCGGCTACGCAACTCTGCCACTTTATCCCGGTAAGGAAACCGCCGCCGCCGCGCCCGCGGAGTCCTGATTTTATCACCTCTTCCACGATAGCCGCAGGCTCCATGGAGGTCAAAGCTTTTTGCGCTGCCAGATAACCACCGCGGGCAATATATTCTTCAATGTTTTCCGGATCAATAATGCCGCAATTTCTCGTCGCAATCTTGACCTGTTTTTTATAAAAGGGAATTTCGTACATAGCCGGAATATCCCGGAGATACTCAGGCAGGGCGCCTTTCAGATACTGCTTCTTCTCTCTCCTGGCGATGATGTCTTCCTCATCAACCCGGTAAATAGGCTTAATTTTATCGATTGTACCTTTGACTATCTGGTCAATAAGCTGCGGCACCTTCTCTTTCGTCATCTTCCCGTAGGAAAGACGCGGTTTGTCTTTTTCGATCACATCAACCAGCGGTTCAATAAAGTCCATGCCCATGGAGCCGGTCCTGGTGAGAATATAGGGCAGCTTCCTCTTCTGAATTTCGGAACTCAGCGCTTCATAAACGTCACCGGCGCCGGAAGCAATGCCGCTGGTCGCCATACCCACAATTATTTTTACACTGTCGGGAAAAAGAGATTTTAATCCTTTGTCTCCGGTTTTCTTCAAATCATCAAGTGTGCTGATTTTCTTCACTTTCTCACCCCTGTTTTCTATAATTTCTCAATATCCCGGGAATTTCGTTCTGTGTGAGATATGGATGGATGTTGCCGCCAATCCGCACCACCGGCGCCAGAGAACAGCAGCCAAGACACCTTACCTCTTCCAGAGTAAACATATTGTCCTTTGTCGTCTGGCCGCATTCGATTTCCAAATCTCTTTGCAGCCTGTCCTTTAAATTGAACGCTCCCTGCACATGGCAGGCGGTTCCGGCGCAAACCTCAACAAGATAACGACCGCGGGGATTCAAACTGAAAGTATTATAAAAGGTCGCTACTTCGTAAATACGACTCGCGGGAACTGCGAGCTGCGCGGCAACTGCGGATAAAGCTTCTTTCGGCAGATAATTATATTCTTCCTGGATATCCTGCAATATGGCTATCAAGCCGCTTTTGTCCCGGCCGTGTTTTTTTACTATCTCTTTTATTTTCGCCTCTATTGTCGTGGCTTTTTTCATGCTCAAATCACCTCGGAATTCTTCAGAGTTGCCCCTCAAAATCAGTCCCATGCCTTCAGGCATTCAACTTTGTTTAATAATTTCCTGTACTCGCCATCAATTCGGCCCTGAATCATATTAACTTCATCTTCACCCAGATGGCGGTAACGCCCCTGTGATTTGAAATAATTTTTAATCGGCTGCAGTTTTTTCGGCATTTCCGAGGAAAGCTTATATTTGCCGTTTTCCACTTCAAAGAGCGGAAAAATTCCGGTTTCGACAGCGAGCCGTCCCAGTGAAACCGCCTGATCGGAAGGACAGCGCCATCCGGTCGGACAAACAGAAAAACAATGAATATAAGCAGGCCCTTTTACTTTTTTGGCCTTTTCGACCTTACGGATAAAATCCAGCGGATAACTGGGACAAGCCGTAGCCACGTAAGGAACATTATGCGCAACCATAATTTCGGGCATATTCTTTTTCCAGGTTTTTTGCCCCATGCTGACTTTACCGGCCGGAGCAGTTGTGGTGGATGCGCCCATCGGTGTGCCGCTGGAGCGCTGAATACCTGTATTCATATAGGCTTCATTATCGAAGCAGACAAAAAGCATATTATGGCCGCGCTCCATCGCTCCCGAAAGAGCCTGCATGCCGATGTCCATTGTTCCGCCATCACCGGCCATGCCGACGACTTTAACATCGCGATCGGCAATTTTGCCTTTTCGGCGCAGCGCCTTGAGGCCGGCTTCCACACCGGAAGCCACAGCGGCCGCATTTTCAAAAGCTACGTGAATCCAGGGCACTTCCCAGGCCGTTGTCGGATACATGCTGGAAATGATTTCCATACAGCCTGTAGCGGAAGCAATAACCGTATCTTCTCCCAGAGCCTTACACATCAAACGCACAGCCAGCACTTCACCGCAACCCTGACAGGCACGATGACCGGAGGATAATAATTCTTTTTTATTGATCAGCCGCGGGGCAAATAAATCAAAATTCTCTACAATATTCATTATTCCCTCACCCCCCAAAATTCATAGGTGCCTGCAATCTCACTTACGTCTGCCTCGGCAACTTTATTGATCATGGAAACAAAATCGCCAACTGTTACATCCCTGCCGCCCAGACCTATAATGTAATTGTATATCGCCGGCCTCTCTGCTTCATGGTAAAGAGCGGCCTTAATCTCCGAACAAACCGGACCGCCGGGGCCGCCGAAAGAAACTGCACGATCGGTTACCAGTACTTTTTTCGCTTTACCAAGTGCTTCTTTGATCTCTTCAAACGGGAACGGGCGCCACAGCCGCAGTTTAACCAGGCCGACAGCCATTCCTTGGGCACGCAATTCATCGATGGCCAGTTCCGCTGTTTCTCCCATTGAACCCATGGTTAACAAAAGAATATCGGCGCCTTCCGTTTTATATGTTTCCACCGGTTTGTAAGTGCGGCCGAACATTTGAGCCCACTCCGCCCAGACGGCAAGAATTGTTTTTTTCGAATTTTTCAGAGCTTCATCTTTCGCCTTCATAATTTCCGTAAAATAATCGGCCATGGCAAAAGCACCCATTGTCAGCGGATTATCCGGATGAAGTGTCGCAAAAGGAACTCGCTCGGGAAGAAATTTATTTACCAATTCCTGATCAGGAAATTCCAGAGGCTCAACCATGTGGGTCAGCTGGAAACCGTCAATATTCACGCAGACCGGCAAATTAACATCTTTGTGTTCGGCAATTTTAAAGGCCTGAATCGACAGGTCAATTGCTTCCTGTCCGTTTTCCACAAACAGGGAAATCCAGCCGGAATCGCGCTGCGGCATTATATCCGAATGATCATTTAATATATTCAGGGGACCGGAAACGGCGCGGTTGGCAATTCCCATAACCAGCGGCAAGCTCATCGCCGAGGCAATGGGTAAAATTTCATGCATCAGCATCAGCCCCTGTGAACTTGTCGCCGTATAAACACGCGCCCCGGTTCCGGACGCGCCGATAATAGCGCTGATCGCGGAATGCTCCGACTCCACTGTAATAAATTCCGCATCGATTTTACCGTCAGCGACCAGATCGGAGAGGTGTTCTCCAATGTGCGACTGCGGAGTTATGGGATAAACGGCGGCCATATCAATATTGCACTGTCCGACTGCTTCGGCCACGGCAAGTGCTACTTCCATTCCAACACGTTTTGCCATGTTATCCCTCCTCCACCATTGCTATAGCCTTTGACCAGCATTCGTGAGCGCAAATACCGCAACCTTTGCAATAATCAAGATTGGCCTTGAAATAACCGTCTTCCGTTTGCGCAACACATCCTTCCGGACAAAAAATGTAACAGATTCCGCATTGAATGCATTTTGAATTATTCCAGACGGGTCTCTGCGCCCTCCAACTTCCCGTATGATATTCACTGGCGCTGCCCGGGCGTAAAACAACACTGCCTGTTGTTATTTCCTGCCAGCCAGCCGGCCCGCTTTTTTTCGTCATGATCTTACCACCTCAATTTTAATTGCTGATTTTAATTTCTTCGTAGGCCCTTTTCATGGCCGTCAAATTTTTCTGGGCAATCCGGCCGAAACTGTGCTCTACGGATTCTTTCATGGCCTCCAACCCCATAAAGCCGGCCATTTTCAGCAGAGCGCCAATCATTGTCGTGTTGGCAATGGGTACACCCAATTCGTGGCGGGCGATACCGGTGCCGTCCACAGTCGCCACTGTCCCGCTGAAGTTCAGCTCCTTTAATTCCTGAGGAGTCCTGGCTGTATTGATGATCAGTATCCCGTCAGGTTTAAGACCGTCTGTGACATTAACCAAACCGATTAAGCTGGAATCAAGCACTATGACCACATCCGGCTTGTAAATCCCCGAACGGACTTTTATCTTTTTGTCATCGATGCGGCTGAAAGCGGCAACCGGAGCACCGCGTCTTTCCGGACCGAAACTGGGGAAGCCCTGAGCATACTTTCCCGCTGCAATGGCAGCCTGAGCAAGCAGCTCCACGGATGTTACTGCTCCCTGGCCGCCTCTGCCGTGCCATCTAACTTCTATCATGGATTATAATCTCCCCTGCTGGATTAGTGATTACAGAATAAAATTGTGGGAATTCCTATTATATTTGCTTTTTTCTGTCAATATTTATTCGCAATATCCAAAGATTTTCCAATTAATTAATGACTTACCTGCCATTGCTGCCGGGCAAGGACATACAAGTCATTACCCCGGGCATCATTGACAACGACTAACGGCATGTTTTCCAGGGTGATCTTGCGGATTGCCTCCGGACCAAGATCCTCATAGGCAATAAGCTCAACTTTTCTAATACATTGAGCAGTCAGGGCGGCAATGCCGCCGATGGCGCCGAAATAGACAGCGCCGTATTTATTGATTGCATTTAAAACTTCGGCAGAGCGGTTGCCCTTGCCGATCATTCCACGGAGGCCGTTGGCGATTAACTGCGGAGTGAAAAAATCCATCCGGTAACTGGTTGTGGGACCTATGGAACCGATAACCCGCCCCGGCGGAGTCGGTGAAGGTGCAGCATAAAATAAAACCGCTGCCGATAAATCAATGGGAAGTTTTTCTCCTTTTTCTAAAGCCTCATAGAGACGACGATGGGCCACATCTCTGGCCGTGTAAACCTCTCCGCTGAGTAAAACCATATCCCCGGCATGAAGAGAAGCAATTACATCGCTTGTCAGAGGCGTTTTGATTTTTCGTGGTGTTTCCTGTTGAGTCAAAGTAGTATTCCTTATAATATTATATCTTTATGTCGCGCGACATGGCACTGTATATTCACCGCCACCGGCAGTGACGCAATATGGCAGGGCATCATTTCGATGTTCACCGCCAGCGCCGTCACCCGGCCGCCCAACCCGGCTGGACCAATACCTAACTCATTGATGCTCTGGTATAATTCTTCTTCCATTTGCGCCAGACGCCGGTCGTTCTGTTTCCCTCGCCGACCGGCCGCAGCAGGGCTTTCTTGGCCAGAAGGCAGGCCTGTTCCAGTGTCCCGCCGACACCCACTCCGACAATAACCGGCGGGCAGGGATTGGCGCCGGCCTGCAAAACTTTTTCCACAACAACTTTTTTGATCCCTTCGGCGCCGGACGCCGGCGTCAGCATCCGGGCGGCACTCATGTTTTCGCTGCCGCCTCCTTTGGGCATGGCAATAATTTTCAGCCGGTTGCCGGCAACAATGTCAATATGAATTACTGCCGGAGTATTATCCTTTGTATTTTCGCGTGATAGCGGATCACAGACTGATTTACGCAAAAAGCCTTCCGCATAGGCCTGCCTCACGCCTTCTTCAATCGCCTTCCGGAAATCTCCCCCGACAACATGGACATCCTGACCTATTTCGACAAAAACAACCGCCAGACCGGTATCCTGACAAATCGGCATTTTATTGCGGCGGGCTATCGCGGAATTTTCAATTATCTTTTCGAGAACCTGCCGGCCTGTAGCGGATTCTTCTTTTTTTAAAGATGTCTGCAGCGAGGCGACTACATCGTCACCCAGATCTGTGCTCGCTGCGATGAAAAGCCTCCGCACAGCGGCAGTAATGCGCTTGCAGTCAATTCGCCGGATGGTTTTTCTTGTCTTCTTTTCCATATCCATAAAACTCTTTTTGATGACGATTTAAAACAGTCAGAGACGAGGCGCGCGAAGCCTTCGGAGTGAGGCGTACTTTTTCAGTACGCCGCAATGACGAAAGGCTGAAGCGCAACGCCGAAAAACAGTATATGGCTGTTTTAAAGCGCCATGCTACATACCACGACGGAACTCCATAGACTTCGAAATAGTCATCTTGTCAATGTATTTCAGATCACCGCCCATGGGCACACCCATGGCGATGCGGGTCATCTTTACGTTTTTTTCTTTGAGCATGCCGGTGATCAGCAAAGCGGTGGCCTCGCCATGGACATTGGGATTAGTGGCAAGAATTATTTCTTTTATGTGACCGTTCGCGATCCGCAACAAGAGTTCACCCAGACGCAGATTTTCCGGACCGATGCCGTCGAGCGGCGCCAATGCCCCATGCAAAACATGGTAAATCCCGTGAAAAACTCCGCTTTCTTCAATGGCAGCCAGCGCGTCCGGCTCTTCCACAACGCAAATTACATTCCGATCGCGGTTTTCATCAGCACAGATATAACAGATATCATCTTCTGTCGGATTCAAACAGATCCGACAAAGTTTTATCTTGCGCTTAACCTCGACAATGCTCTCCGCCAGTTTGCGGACATCATCTTCGGTTGCCCGTAAAATGTAATTGGCTAATCTTGCAGCTGTTTTTTCACCGATGCCCGGAAGCTTAGCCAGCTCGGAGATCAGGCGTTTGATTGGTTGGGCGTATGCTTTCATAAATATCTTTGCCCTACATTCCGGGAATATTCAAGCCGCCGGTAATTTTTGCCATTTCCGCCGAGGCCATTTCCTGGGCTTTGCGGATTCCTTCATTGACCGCGGCAACAATTAAATCTTGCAGCATTTCAATATCTTCCGGATTGACAACATCCTTTTCAATTTTTAAGGAGACGATTTCAAATTTGCCATTGACTACCACCTTGACCATGCCGCCGCCGGCCTGAGCATCAATTGTCCGCGTCTCCAATTCTTGCTGCATTTGGCCGATCCGTTCCTGCATTTTTTTTGCCTGTTTCATAATATTGCCGAAATTATTCACTTTAGTCTAAACCTCCTGTTTTTTCTCAGTTTTTGCTTTAATTTCCACTATCTCGGCGCCGGCAAATTCATCCATTACTTTCTGCAACAGAGGGCTTTTCATTGCGTCCCGCTTAATATCGTTCACATTGTTAGCTTTCTGACGGCCATTGCCGGAGTGATTATTGCTTTTATCAACTTCAATTGTTGTTATTTTTATCGTTACATCCTGCCGGAAAAACTTTTTTGCAATTTGTTCCAGTTGTTCTCTTGGCAATTTCTCACTGATATTTTCCAGAAATATATAACCTTTAGGAAAACTTAAGGTCAAAGTGCCGTCAGCAAAACTGATGCTTTCTGCCGATATAATTTTTGCCCCTAAAAGGGGGCTTTCCTTTTTGATAAATATTTTGAAATTATCGCCGAGTTCAGCGGGATTTGATGTCTGCTGATCATGTGCAGTCAGCTTATCCGGCCCGTTAAAAGATGCTTTAGTGTTTTCTTCCCCCTCCGGTTTTGCTGAATACACCGGCGTTTTCATCATTGGCCGATCGGCCGATTCCTGTTGAATGCTGTTCCCTACGGGAGCCAGTCCACCCTGAAGTTTTTGTTCAACTGCTTCGATGGCCGCCACGATCTCGCCGATAGGAATTGCCGGTTCCAGGTAAGCCATCCGCACAAGAATCGTCTCCAGTTTTAAACGGGTTTCCTGGCTGCGGCGGAAGCTGTCTTCTTCGGCAATGAGAATCTCTAAGTACAGCTGCAATGTTTCCCGTGTCATTTTCTTTACTTGGTTTTTCAGCTCTTCCATTTGCTCGGGCGCAATATCAAAGGAAGAACTGCCCTCGGCGGTAATCTTGACTAGAAGCATGTTGCGAAAATGCTTTAGCATCATCTGGTAAAATTGCTTCATATCCAACCCGGCCAGATAGGCCTCCTCCAGAATCAGCAGACAGGCCCCGGCATCTCTTTGCGAAATAGCTTCCGAAATTCGGAAAAGATATTTACGGTCAACAAGGCCGAGAATATCTTCCACGGCGTCATCATTAATATTGCTTCCGGCATAAGAGATAACCTGATCAAAAATGCTCTGGGCATCGCGCATGCTGCCGTCACCGGCTTCGGCAATCCAGGAAAGCGCCGCCGGGCTTATCTGAATTTTTTCGGCTTTTCGCCACCTTCCCTAAATTCCCGGTGATCTCCTGAAGCGAAATCCGGCGGAAATCGTAGCACTGGCAGCGGGAAAGAATGGTCGCAGGAACTTTATGGTTTTCTGTCGTGGCAAAAATAAATTTGACATGGGCAGGAGGTTCTTCCAGTGTTTTTAAGAGCGCGTTGAAAGCCTCACGCGTAAGCATGTGAACTTCATCAATAATGTAAATTTTATAGCGCGCAGCAGCGGGAGCAAATTTAACATTTTCCCGCAGTTCCCGGATTTCATCAATACCGCGGTTGGAGGCGCCGTCGATCTCGCGCACATCCAGCGAGGAACCATCGGTAATTTCCCGGCAGTTAGAACAGACGTTGCAGGGAATTGGTGTCGGGCCTTTTTCACAATTGAGAGATTTGGCCAGAATTCGGGCGATGGTCGTCTTGCCACACCGCGGGGCCCGCTAAAGAGAAAAGCATGGGCGACATGACCCTGGCTGATGGAATTACGCAGGGTTTTAACAACATGTTCCTGACCGGCAACATCTTCAAAAGACTGGGGACGGAACTTGCGGGCTAAAACGAGATATTCCAATTGAACTCCTTTGAAAGCGAAGGGGTATATCTGGTGGCCAGGTTTACCGCAACACACGGCGGACATTGCTGCCGCTGCTTCCTTCCGGACCTGACGGGGTTCACAAGCCTCCGTTGCGCGGGACCCGGCCACACTATTTCTAATAAGCTTCAAAGTGGCTTTTAATTGATAAATGAACAGGAATCAACTCAAATTTTTGCCGGCACGGGGATATGCCAAATTTTATTGTTATTACGGGAGATTACGTTTTTATTCTATTCCGGCGTTGGAGCTTTATCTAATACCTTTCTTCTATTTCCGGGTTATCATGTTGCTGGTGCGAGATATAAAGGTGCTTATTTTTTAATATGAATTTTGGGGCTACTTTTGTATTCATATACTTTCCTGCTACACAAAAAATCAACCCTAGCCAAAATACATGAGTTCAATCGTAAAGCAATAATACTCTTTTCTTCTATAATTGTGATATAGGAAGCACATATTGGTTGCTATACCAACATCAACTCAAACAAGGTTTAAGGAGAAGGAAGAATGGTGTACGAACTCAGGGTTTATCACTGTATGCCGGGCCGTCTGTCGGACATCAACAAACGCTTCGAGAATACGACCCTCAGGTTATGGGAAAGGCACGGTATTCGTCCGGTGGGTTTCTGGACTGACATCATCGGCAACAGTAACCAAAAACTCA
This sequence comes from uncultured delta proteobacterium, assembly GCA_963845095.1. Taxonomy (GTDB): domain Bacteria; phylum Desulfobacterota; class Syntrophia; order Syntrophales; family Smithellaceae; genus MVRV01. The sequence goes on along the minus strand of CAWJQM010000011.1, from coordinate 62,808 downwards.
CTTACATGCTGGAATGGAATAACCTAACCGAGCGTGAACAAAAATGGAATGCTTTTACGACCGACCCGGAGTGGCTCGCTGCTAGGGCAGAAACCGAGAAAAGTGCCGAAATCATCGCACGTATAGAAAACTCGATCCTTGCACCAACGGTCTACTCGAGGATGAAATAACCTTGACCGGTATTCGACCCGAGAGTGATGTCGTGTCGATAAACACACTCAGCATGAATCACGAGATAGAGAAGTCGTTGGGTGCAGCTTATTAGCATTTATGGAAGAAAGCCCGTCACCCAGAGGAAAGCATTAGGGTACGCTGGTTACAATGATTTTAATAATGTTCTTCCTCTGAAACAGAGCATTCGATAATTTTAATGAAAATGCTGCCTTTCAAATGGTTATCAATAAAATTTGTTTGTTGACATCTCAGAAGATTAGGAGCACATAAAAATGAAAGTGAATATGACATCGTCGATAGGTTAACAACTAACATGCCCCTTCTTGAGAGGGATTGCTATAGACTGATGATTAAAACCCTGTTTCCAAAAAGAGGCGGGGTTTTGTGTTTAGTATAAGGGAAAAAATCGAAATCATTAACCAGAGACCGTGAAGATTCAAGACGGCAAGACTTATGCATGGTGCATGTGCGGCGGCTCTCCCCAGCAACCATTCTGCGACGGCACCCAAATAGAGAACCATGTAATTCGGACTACTATGCCTCGAAATGAAGAAAACGCTAAATTTGAAATAAATTGAAAAAAGGAGGATCGGATAATGGGTGGATTTATGGGTAAATATCTGGTGGTGAATTTAAGTGACAAAACCTCAGAAACAATCGCGCCCGGCGAGGAATTTTATAAGAAATATCTCTCCGGATACGGACTCGGAGCAGCCGTTATTACCGAGCGGCAGACCGCTGGTATCGATCCCTTGTCTCCTGAAAGCCATCTGGGATTTTGTTCTGGTTTTTTGACCGGAACAGGCCTGCCGTTTACCGGGCGATTTATGGTAGTGGGCAAATCCCCGCTTACCCACGGGTGGGGAGACGCCAACAGTGGCGGCTTTCTTTCCCGCGAGATAAAACGCACCGGGATTGACGCCGTATTTTTTACCGGCAAAGCCACCAGTCCCATTTGGGTACACATTACCGATGAGGGCGTGGAGTTTAAGGAGGCATCCGGGCTTTGGGGAAAAGACATCAATGAGACTGAGGACGCCATCAAAAGCCAACTAAATAATAAAAAAGTTCAGGTAGCCACCATCGGTGTGGCCGGAGAAAAGTGCTCGCTGATCTCCGGAATTGCCACGGATGGCGGGAGAATTGCGGCCCGTTCCGGGCTTGGTGCAATTATGGGCAGCAAAAAGCTAAAGGCCGTATCCTTCTTTGGCAGAAACGATATCCCTGTGTTCGACAAGGAAAAGGTTAAGGCCTTGTCGCAGCAGTATGTCAGTAATTTCAAAAAAGAGCCTCCCCTAAAGGACCTTCTAGCAGTGAGATTCATAAGTTTCGTAGCCAAGCTAGTCGCTAAAACAGGAATGAGAACGCCGGCCAGCCAAGGTATAGTCAAAAAAATTTATGGCACCTGGGGCACCCCGGGGCTGACTTTGTATTCAGGCCTAACAGGTGATACGCCCGTTAAAAATTGGGGCGGCAGCGCCGGGGTCGATTTCACCTTTAATCAGCTGCAAAAAATCTCCGGTGATAAGGTCATCAGTCGGCAGAAGCGCCGCTATGCCTGCCAAAGCTGTCCCATGGGGTGTGGCGGAATAGTAGACATCAAGGCCGGAAGATACAAAGGGACCGAGGGTCATAAGCCCGAGTATGAAACCCTGGGTGTTTTTGGGGCAATGCTGTTAAATGATGATCTGGATTCCATCTTTGAATTAAATGAAATGTGCAACCGCGCCGGGATCGACACTATTTCCACTGGCAGCGCAGTGGCTTTTGCCATCGAGTGTCTGGAAAATGGCGTTATCGATCGGGACGCCCTGGGCGGGCTGGACCTGGGTTGGGGAAAAACTAAAGAGATCATAAAGTTGACTGAAATGATTATCAACCGCGAAGGCATTGGGGACGTGTTGGCTGACGGGGTTAAGAAAGCGGCTGAAGCTATCGGCAAGAACTCGGAGCGGTTTGCTATGCACGCCGGAGGACAAGAGATGGGCATGCATGATTCCAGAATGGATCCAGGCTGGGCAGCAGCGTACCAGTGTGACCCGACCCCGGGCCGTCATACTGTCACCAGTTACGTGGACTCGGATTTAAGGAGCGGTAAGGAGCAATTCCCGGAAATCAAACGCATGGTTGAACAGGCCTCAACTGAAGACCTCAAAAGGCTGAGACTAACCGCGGCTACGGGTATATATACCCAGTTGGTGGGTGCCTGCGGGGTCTGTTTGTTCGCACCTGACATCGGTGCCTTTCCCATGGTGGATTTTCTAAACGCTGTCACCGGTTGGAACCTGTCCGCTGATGAGTATTTTAAGACCGGCAAACGAATTCTAACTTTACGCAAAGCATTTAGCGCTCGCGAAGGGGTGCGGCCCAAGGATACGAAGTTGCCGCCGCGGGCCATAGGCTTGCCGGCGTTAAGAACCGGCCCTTTAAAAGGCAGGGCAGTGGACATTGACACTTTGGAAAAAGAATACTACGCAACTATGGGCTGGGATCTCGCCATCGGCGGCCCGACACCGGAAACGCTAAAGGAAATGGAAATTGACCACTTAATGACCTGACCTCGATTGCTCGAGAGGACCGGTAGCGGAATGCAGCAGAGATCAACATGAGCGTAATCCAAAGGGCGGAATCAGAGATGGTCCTGCCCTTTTTATTCCACTTTAAACCATACTCCTCAGATTAGCCAGTTCAGATGTGATGAGGACTTGGCAGGTGGATGCGCAATATTTACCAGCAGCTGAAAATAAAAATATCGATGATTTTTTTCCCTGATGTACTTCCTGTACTAAATAGTTTTCAATCCATACAAGAAAGTGTATATTCCGATCGCTAATCTTCGGCATCATTGGCCATTTTGGAGGAATTATGAAAAAGCTATCCTTTGCACTATTTCCTTTTCTTTTTCTCATTTTAGGCTGTGCAGCAAATTACAAATTCACTCCCGCTCAAGGGATGAATGATGTGAGGCTTAGCTCTCGTTCCGTTCCCACTAAGTCCAGCACCGAATCCGAGAGGACCCTTCAGGAAAAGGGATTCATACATATTGGATATTTAGGTTTGACAGATGAAATTAAATCATGCTGGGACAAGGACTGCCAAAATTTTCAATGCCCGGACAGTATCCCCCCAAAAGACCTGACTAAAGAATTCCTCGAAAAAGCAGCATCGGAAGGCGGCGACGTTGCCGTTTTTACATCCACTGCAAAAAAAGGGATATCGTCAATTTCAAAACCCAGCGGGCCATGCTTAAGAACACAGGATAAGTATATAGAGGTTTTATATTGCTGCCAATACGGCAAAGGATATTGTGTGAGCACCTGCTCCCGACCTCAAAAAACAACTGTATGCATAGAGCATGCGTTGGTTCACGGCAAGCAATGCTCGTTTGTGACCGCCGCAAATATATGGCGTTATGATCGAAATGCAGAAGCTTTTAAAAGACCCATTATATAGATATGATAATATGAAAAAAGCACACGATGCGAATCTCATCGTTTCCCTGAAAAAAAGAATCACCCTTGAAGGTCCATCCCCGGTAAAGGTAGGCGATAAATTTGGTTTCCAGGAATCTGTCTACTCCCGAAAGATTATTATCCAACCCCAATATACAGAAGTCCATCGTTTCCACGAGGAATTGGCGGCGGCTGCAGTCGGGGAAAAGGAGAGAAAGCTTTGGGGTTTCATAGATATGAAGGGAGAGTGGGTCATCCACCCTTCATACCAGAAGACCCATGGTTTTACAGAGGGTGCTGCAAGCGTCAAAGTGAATGACAAGTTCGGCTATATTGATAAGGAAGGTAATTTTATCATCAAACCGCAGTTTGATGAAGCATTCGTTTTCACAGAGGGGATAGCAAAAGTCAAAATTGGGAATAAATTTGGATATGTAAATAAACTAGGCGAGGTTTTCATGGAGCCGTGATTCACAATTACAAGTGGTGATGCTTAAAAAATGTTAAGGGTCATGATTCCTGAGTAGTAGGTACTATACGTAAGACTTTACCCGCGGTGTTCTTCCTGAAAGCAGTAAAAAGTCAACCTCGAAGAAAATGCTTGATTTGACCGGAAATAGATAGGCTCTTTTCTCCCATAATTGTGATAGGTAGGAATTGGATGTTGCGGCTGGATGGGCGGGGGCTTGCGGAAACGTGGGTCATGGTGGAATTAGGATCCCGCTGCTCATACCGAAAGGGTGCGTGAATTGGCAACTCTCCATCTAAAATTGCGCGCACCGTATTTCTACCCGACCAGAATCTGTAGCCGGGGAGAAACCGAACAACTTAACTGAATTCTTTCAAAGGTCTCACACGTTATGCTGTTTAACTCACCAGCGTTTATCTTGCTATTTTTACCCTTCGTTTTTTTTGGCTTTTTCTGGATAGCACGGGCACACCATCGCCTAGCTGCACTCTGGCTTGCCATTGCTTCGCTCTTTTTTTATGGATGGTGGAACCCTAAATTTGTCCTGCTGCTACTTGCATCGGTCACCTTTAACTACCTGCTGGGCTATCTTATCAGCCGTTTTCGTGGAACATCGCTGGCTAAAGTGCTACTGACATCGGCTGTTATCGTCAATCTGGCCATGCTTGGCATATTTAAATATGCTAACTTCTTTATAACAACTGTCAATGACCTGAATGGTGCAACAATCCCCCTGCTGGACATTGTTCTGCCGCTTGGCATCTCGTTTTTCACCTTCACGCAGATCACTTTTCTTGTTGACGTCCAGCGCGAGCAATTGCGCGATTACGACTTTATTCATTACCTGCTATTCGTCTCTTACTTCCCGCACTTAATCGCCGGGCCGGTACTTCATCACAAACAGATGATGCCGCAGTTCGATGATCCGTTGACTTATCAAATGAATTTCGAAAAAATCGGGTGTGGGCTTTCTATTTTTTTCATTGGTTTAGCTAAAAAAGTAGTGCTCGCAGACAGTCTCTCCTCTTATGTCATACCGGTCTTTAAAGCAGCCGAAGAAGGTTCATTGATTACCTTTTTTGATGGGTGGGGAGGGGCTCTTGCCTATACCTTTCAACTTTATTTTGACTTTTCCGGCTACACTGATATGGCTATAGGAGCTTCCCTTCTTTTCGGGGTAGCACTTCCTATTAACTTCAACTCACCTTACAAAGCCGTACAACATTATTGAGTTCTGGCGTCGCTGGCATATGACTCTTGCACAATTTCTTAAGGATTATCTCTACATTCCATTAGGGGGAAATCGGCAAGGAAAGTTATTCCGGTATAGAAATCTTATCCTTACAATGCTGCTTGGCGGTTTATGGCATGGTGCTAGCTGGACATTTGTGGCTTGGGGAGGGTTACATGGTCTATATTTGACTGTTAACCATTTCTGGCACGAGTTAAGAGTGCTCTTGGGTATCCCGTTTGGTGAGCTAGGAATTGTTGGAAAAGCATTAGGGGTCGGCTTGACTTTTATCTTTGTTGTATTAGCATGGGTCGTCTTTCGTGCCAAGACTATCAGTGGGGCATTTGCTATTTTTACTGGGATGGCAGGTATTAATGGCGTTTATCTTCCGGAACAGGTTGTGTCCCTCATTCCAGGTGCAACTAAGTTTATTCATGTCGTTGGTAACATGACACTTTTAGGAAATGGCACGGTAATGGGTATGCTGGAACAAGCATGTTTGCTGGCGACTTCCTTTGCTATCTGCTGGATGGGAACAACCACACAAGCAATGAGTCAACGAATGCGTCTACTAGTTATTGTGCTAAGTTTTGCGTTTGTTGTTCAGGCTTTATTCTTCGGTCATGAACCGTCGGACTTTTTATATTTTCAATTTTAAACAACAACTGATCATGTCTATGGTATTGGAAAATAAAAAATGCGATCAATAATAAAATTCATTATAGTTTCCCTAACCAGCCTATTAATTTATTTTTTGTTGTTTATCTTTATCATTCATAAACCGTTAACTGTCGGAATTGAAAAATCTTATTTCGACTATAAAATAAACTTTATTTCGAGCATCGCTACTCAAAACAAGATTGCAATTTTTGCAGGCAGTAACGGCAGGTTCAGTCACAGATGTGAAACCATTGAGCAAATAACCGGTGTTAAATGTGTAAATCTTTCAATTGCAGCCGGGACAAATATCAAGTGGGCGTTTTCCAGATACAAGCCCTATTTTAAAAAGGGAGATGTTTTGTATATGCCCCTTGAATATCAAGGACAATCGCCAAAATCTTCTGATGTGAGCAATGAAGCTCCATTCATGGTAGCCTACGACCACAAAGGACTGTTTCATTTCTACAATACAGGCCAATTAATACGAGCATTGTTTTGGTTTGATATCAAGTATTTTTTTTCAGGATTGGGGGAAATGCTTCTTTCTTCGACAGGAAAGGAAAGGCGATTCTCTATAAAAACTTTGACTGCCCAGGGTGATGAAAGTGGTCACGATGAGGCAAAGAGCCTTGCCTATCGTCACATTGTTGCCACGGTATCGGCTCCGGGAATAGATGTATCGAGCTATCAAATCGATGAAAACTGGCAAGATCTCCTGGATATTTTAAAGTGGGGGAAAGCCTCCGGCGTAAAAATTATCGGAGGTCTCCCGACCGTTTTTGAAGAAGCCCGACCATCCAAGGAAGCAATCAGTATCCTTCAGCGTTTTTATAAACGTAACGGTCATTGCTTCCTAATTTTACCAAATTATAGTCTTTATCCAAGGTCGTTTTTCTACGATACAGCCTATCATCTCAAAGAGGCTAATCAGATATATCATTCGAAGATTCTTGCCCCCTATCTTTACGAAGCCATGCATTCAGATGACTGTCCGACTGACTTTACCCCAGATAATGGCAAATAGGGACTGGTAATCTTAAACAAGACTATCGAAAGGGTCTTTGCTTGAATCATTAGCAACCTCAGATACTGAAATTCAAATGGAAAGCAGCGGACATCGACGAGAGAAGAAAATCACACATCGTAGGTGTTATGATTGTCAAGACAAACTTAATTGGACACTGCCTGTCCAGTCAAGTGTAGGTCAAAACAATTGATTTTTATTTTCTTCATCCGCTGTATTAAAGTTGTCCTTTTAAGTCCAAGTTGTTCGGCTGCGCCGTTTATTCCCCCGATTTTACCCCCTGCCTGTTCGAGTGCTTCCAGAATTTTCGCCTTTTCAATATCCTTCAGCTTCATCTCCCGGTTGATTTCTAAAGGTCCATTTCTTTTATGCTCCAGATTGGAGAACCGGATTTCCGGTCCGCCGATAATTACTGCCCGCTCGATCATATTAGATAGTTCCCGGATGTTTCCCGGCCAGGAATAGGAAATGAGGCGTCGCATCTCCGGTTCCGGTATTCTCAAATATTGTTTGTTGGATTGCGCGCAATGAAGCTTCAAAAAATGGTTGTGTGTCGGTTCCAAGGAGGGTGCGACAAATGACAAATTAAAATATGAGACGGTTTTAGGTTCTAATAATTTACAGCGTAGGAGAAAAGTAATGAAACCTAAAGCCGAGCAAAACCCTGAATCATTATTTCTAGATATCAAGATTAATACCCGCGGAAGCAGAATCGCACTTTGAGACTTGCCGAAAAGGCAGGAAAGGTTTATATGAATACTGAAACCCTCTCTTAGTTTTTGTAAAATTTGTCCAAAACCATTTGAAGACATACACCGGAAATACATGCTATCGGCGATTATGCTGAATTTAAACGGATGGCCGATGCCAATAAGCAGGTTATGGGTCCGCTGTCCGGTGAGTTACAGGGCATTGTGAAAAAGAACATGCCGATCATGGCTGCGGGAGAATAAGTGAAAGGAGATGGATATGACAAAAAAGTATGATGTAATAGTAATCGGCGCCGGCATAGCCGGCCTGGGAGTGGGAGCGATCCTGGCCAAAGAAGGCAAGCAGAAAGTTCTGGTTCTGGACCGTTTCCCGAAAATCGGCGGCAGAACAATGAGCTATGAAGGCTATCCGGGGCCGGGATGGCGGGTGGATATCGGGCTGCACCTGATAGAACTGGGTGATAAGTGTTCGTGTACGGAGCTCAATGCCCGTGTCGGCAGGAAAATGGAATGGGGGCCGTTCAGCGATACCGTCGATTTCTGGGATGGCAAGAAATTCATCAATGTGGCGGAACTTGTTCCCATGACCAAGGAAGACAAAGTCGCTTTCAGAGGCTTACTCGCGAAAATAGCCGGTTTAAGCGATGCCGAGATTGAATTATGGGACAACCGTTCCCTTGAGGAATGGCTGGACGAAAACGTTCCGCAGAAAGCCGTGCAGGATCTCTTTATCGATCTGGGGATGATCATGACCACGATTCCCCATGCCATAGACATGGCGGCAGGAGAAGTCCTCTGGATTGCCAAACAAAATCTTTTGAAAGTTAAGCAGGTTTTGCAGGCCAGTTACCCGCTAGACGGGATGGACGGCATCACCCGCGGTTTAGCTGAAGTTATCAGGGAAAACGGCGGGGAAATCCGGGTCAACTGCGATGTTCAGGAAATAGCGATCAAAGACAAAAAAGCCCTGGGAGTAAAAGTGCCCTCCGGCAAGCACATTTATCAGGAAGAATACCGCATCTTCGAGACAGAACTTCATCGAAGGAGGTCGGATTATCTGCGCCCTGCCCATTTATAAACTGAGAGAAATAATTGACTTCAATCCCAAAACCAGCCCGATGCCGCGGTGGTGGGTAAAACGGATCACCGATATTCAGGAGGAGAGAACAGGCCTGATCGGATACATGATCGGATTTAAAGAACCGATTGTTGATCCTCAGAAGAAGTGTTTTTACACTGCCTTGAAAGCTTAAGCACAGCGGCCTTCCTTTCCAGTGTTTTGCGGCGTCCAACTTTTCGCCCGGTGTGGCGCCGGCCGGCAAACAGCTTTTGCATTCGGATATAGTAGTGGAGCATGCCCAGGCCGGGGATAAATTCGAGCGGGGGCGATTACTGGCGCTGTTGTGGGAAGATTTAAAAGAGATGTATCCGGGGCTCGAAGAGAAACTGGAATGGAGACTACCTTATTATGTAGATGGCTGTGACGGACTGGCCCGGCAGCCGGGCCTGGTGGGCAACTTCAAACCGGGCTTCAATGCTCCCGGTATCCCCAATCTTTATTTTGCAGGCGATACTTATCTGGGCAGAGGACTGGCCACCAACGGCGCTGCCCTGAGCGCCATGAAATGCGCGGATGTGATCCTGAAGGAAATGAAAATAAATAAATAAGACCAAGTTCAGTTTACCAGGGTTGGCTGATTATTTGCCGGCAGCACGACAGAGGGGAATGGAATAGATGATCAAGAAGGAAGCAAATATGGACATCCAATATGCCGTTTCCCTTATTCTTTTCCCCGGGAGACATTGCGGGCAAAATTTTCTTAAAAAAAGATGAAAATTTCTTGACAAAATAGTTCCTATAAAATATAGGAAGCCGCGTGACTGATTGATCAGTCACGTAGAGTAATTATTCGGGTATTTTCTCTACATTCCGAAGACTGCAATGAGAGTTCTTATTTAATCTATCGCGATCGCGCTATCATAGCGGTATCAGGCATTAGAGAAAGAAAGGAACTGCACCAATATGGAATTGCAAGTTTTACAACAGATTTTCAGCGGGATCGCAATCGGATCCATTTACGCGCTGGTAGCCGTCGGATTTATCTTGATATATAAGGCTACAGACGTAATCAGTTTTGCCCAGGGCGACATCATGATGTTCGGGGCTTTTGTCGCCTACACCTTCCTGACTATTCTTCATGTACCTTTTCTTCTGGCGATCCTTCTGACCCTGGCGGTGATGGCCGTTTTCGGGATTGTGATCGAACGGTGTGTTTTGCGGCCTCTGGTCGGGGAATCGGTTTTATCCATGTTGATGGTGACGGTGGGAGTCGGCATGGTGATCAGAAATGTTGCCGGCATGATCTGGGGCTATGACACCTATCAGTTCGGGGGAGGGATGAGCGACGTTCCGGTGAGATTCGGCGAACTGGCCCTTTCCTCGGTAAATCTCTGGATTATCGGTGTCACCGTTGCCATGATCGGCGCCCTGTTTTATTTTTTCAACAAGACCAAGATGGGCATCTCCATGGAAGCGGCCTCACAGAATCAGCTGGCGGCTTATTTGATGGGCATCGGTGTCAAGCGGGTATTTTCCAACATCTGGGCGCTCAGCGCCATGGTCGCCGCCGTAGGCGGCATTCTTCTGGCTCCCATTCATTTTGTAAATTACAATATGGGTTTTATCGGATTAAGAGCTTTTCCGGCGGCGGTGCTGGGTGGCTTCGGAAGCATTCCCGGCGCTATTGTCGGAGGCATCATCATCGGAGTATCGGAGAGTTTGGCTGGAATATTCCTGCCGGCCGGATTCAAGGATATCTTTGCGTACATTATTTTAATTCTTGTGTTGTTGATTCGGCCGCAAGGGATATTCGGGATTGCTGAAAGAAAGAGAGTTTAGCGATGCGTTTTAAAAAGAGACGAAGTTATCTGGAAGATATCGATTTATTCAAATACAGAAGCACCGCCGTATGGTACGGAATTCTCCTTATCATTATGTTGTTGCGTGCCTCTAAAGGCCGGCACCTATTGGACATCCCTGATGACCCTGACTGCTATTTATGCGATAGTGGCACTGGGGATGAATTTATTGACCGGATATGCCGGTCAGATATCGATGGGCCATGCCGCTTTCTTTGCCGTCGGAGCCTATACATCGGCTTTTTTTACGGGAATGGGTATATCCTTCTGGGTTGCCCTGCCGGTTGGCGGAATCTTAGCGGCGATTTTAGGGATTTTTATTGGGATGCCGGCACTCCGGATGAAGGGTCTTTATCTGGCCATCGCGACCATGGGTTTCGGTTTCATTATGGAACAGGTGATCAACAGCTGGGTTTATGTAACCAACGGTGTCAACGGTCGCCAGTTGGGCAGGCCAACTTTGGGGCCGATTGATTTCAGTTCGGACAAATATTATTTTTATTTAGTATTTTTCGTACTGCTGATCATGCTTCTGATCATGAAGAACATTCTCCGCACACCGACGGGCAGAGCTATGACCGCCGTCCGGGACAGCGAGGTGGCCGCGGAGTCGATGGGAGTTAATCTCGCGGTATACAAGACAGCCGCCTTTGCCATCAGCGCGCTTTATACCGGCATTGCCGGATCGCTTTTTGCCCATCACATGCGTTTTATCGGCCCGGAGAATTTTGATGTTACCGTCTCCATTAATTTTCTGATCATGATTATCATTGGCGGCATGGGTTCCGTGCACGGCTCGATTTTCGGGGCGATGTTTATGACGCTTCTTCCCGAAATGATCGCTCTGGGCAAGGATTATCTCCCGACAGCTATCGGACAGCAGTCCGGCTTGCAGGGAACCGTTTACGGGGTACTGATCTGGTTCTATTTGTTCTCTTTGAGCCGCTGGGGATCTATGGACGGTGGCTGAAGGTTAAATTCTTCTTTGAGACCTTTCCGTTCTATAAGAAGGATACTTTCAAGAGAATTCGGAAAATTATACAAAATCCGAAGGGCATTAAGATATTTCGACGAGATAACGCAGCTTGTCAAATGCGATTCGGATATAGCCAAGGACAGTACGAGAGAGGGAAATTCAGGATATGGGAGAGACATTACTTAAGGCCGAGGGCATGTCAATCCGGTTTGGCGGAGTAAATGCATTGCAGGACGTGAATATCGACGTGGAGAAGGGATCGATCCATGCATTGATCGGGCCGAACGGCGCGGGGAAGACGACGCTTCTCAACTGCATCAGCCGGGTATACAAAGCCGACACCGGGAAAGTGACATTTCAGGGCAGGGATATTACACATATTAAGCCTTATAAGGTTGTGAATGAGGGTATCGCGCGGACATTTCAGAACATTGAGCTGTTTGCGAACGTGACCGTTATGGACAACATGCTGTTGGGTTGTCATTCCCGGCGGAAGACCGGATTTTTTCAGGATGCCGTTTTTTGGGGGAAAGCCCGGGAACAGGAGCTTAAATTTCGGACGAAGGTGGAAGAGATCATCGATTTTCTTGATCTCCAGGCTTATCGGATGGAGCGAATCAACAACGTTCCTTACGGCGTCCAGAAGAATGTTGAACTGGGGAGAGCGTTGGTCATGGAACCGACCCTGCTATTGCTGGACGAGCCGTCCTCCGGTTTGAACGTGGAGGAGACTCAGGATCTGGCTTTTTGGCTGGAGGATATCCGGGCGGATTTCGGCATAACCATTTTGCTGATTGAGCATGACATGCGACTGGTCATGGACGTATGCGACAGAATTACAGCTCTGAACTACGGCAAATTGTTGGCGGACGGCAAACCGAAGGATGTCGTCAGTCACCCTGACGTCGTCAAAGCATATTTAGGAGAGGAATAATATGGCTCCGATTTTAGAAACAAAGAACCTGGAAGTCTCTTACGGGCCGGTGAATGTGACGAAAGGGATATCGATAGGCATTGAAGAGGGGAAGATCGTCACCATATTGGGGGCCAACGGATCGGGGAAAACGACAATACTCCGGACCATATCGGGGCTGATCGTTCCGGATAAGGGGACAGTGACGTATAAGGGGAAAGCGATCCAGGGGATGGAACCGGAAGAGATAGTCAAGATGGGGATATCCCAGGTTCCGGAGGGAAGGGAGATATTTCAGGATCTATCTGTTTACAAGAACATATTGATGGGTGGATTTACCCGGAAGGACAAGAAGGAAGTCGAGAAAGATATTGATCGCATGTACAGCTACTTTCCCCTTTTGAAGGAGCGGAGCAATCAGTATGCTGACACCTTGAGCGGCGGAGAGCAGCAGATGCTGGTTATCGCGCGGGCACTGATGTCCCGTCCCCACATGCTTCTTCTGGATGAGCCGTCGCTGGGATTGGCTCCGGCGTTTGTGAAGAAGATATTCGGGATTATCAAGCAGATCAATGAAGAGGAGAAGACGACGATATTGCTGGTGGAGCAGAATGCCAAGATGGCCTTGGAGTTGGCGAGCCACGGATTCATTTTGGAAGTTGGCCGGATAGTGATGGACGATTCCACGGAGGTATTGCGGAAGAATCCGGATGTTCAGGAATTTTATCTGGGTGTGCGCGAGGAAGGCATCCGCGGGACCCGGCGCTGGAAAAAGAAAAAGGTCTGGAGATAAGAACGGGAGAGGGGTAAGGTGCTTACGGTAAGTTTTAAACACCCTCCCGAGCGATTTTGAAAATCATTGCTTCAAAACAGTAAAGATATGAAGGGGAGTAAATTGTGGCAAAGAAATTATTATCAAAAGAAGACCTGTATGATCCGAAATACGATACTGTCCCGAAACTTTTTGCCAACAGAGAGGAAAAGTGGAAAAACAAGGTAGCTTTCCGTAAAAAGGAGCTGGGATTATGGACGGACACTACCTGGGAGACCTATGGGAAGGAAGTAAAAATTGCCGGAATGGCTTTGCAGGCACTGGGTCTGAAAAAGGGACAGAAAATATCAATTCTCAGTGAACCGCGAGAGGAGTGGCTTTATTGCGATCTCGGTTGTGCCTGTATCGGCGGCGTTACAGTAGGTATTTATACAACGAATGCACCGGATGAAGTGGAATACATCGTCGGGCATTCCGATTCACAGATTTATTTTGCGGAAGATGAAGAGCAGCTGGATAAAGTTCTGGTAGTTCGCGACAAATTACCTCAATTAAACAAGATTATTGTTTATGATATGGAAGGTCTGCGGGACTTCAAGGATCCAATGGTGATGAGTTATGCAGAATTCCGTCAGCTCGGTATCAAGGAAATAGAGAAAAATCCGGGGCTTTTTGAGAAACTGGGCGCCGCAGTGAAGCCGGAGGACACTCTTTTTATTGTTTATACATCAGGAACAACCGGTCGACCCAAGGGAGCAATGCTTTCGCATCACAACATCATTTACGCCACTTCTATGGGGGCGGAGACAGCGTTTATTTATGGAAATGAAGAAGCTCTCACCTTTCTCCCGCTGTGCCATGTCGCGGAGCGTGTTGGTGCAGTCTTCAACCAATTGATGATGGGTCAGACACTTAATTTTGCGGAAAATCTGGAGACCGTGCCCATTGATTTACGTGAGGTGCAGCCCACGAATTTCTTTGCCGTGCCGCGCTTCTGGGAGAAATTTTATTCCTCGATTTACATGACTATCAATGAGGCCAACTGGGTGGAGCAGAAAGTATTTCATTGGGCTGTGAAGATCGGCCATAAAACCAGCTCACTTAAGCTTGCCCATCAGAGTATTCCTCTTCATTTGTTATTATTGAATGCGATAGCCGACTTTGCCGTGTTTCGCAATACCCGGGCGATGGTCGGACTGGGAAGGGGATACAACATGGTGTCCGGCGGGGCGCCGATCGCGCCGGAGATTCTGGCTTTCTTCCATGCCGTCGGTTTGAGAATCAAAGAAGTTTACGGTCAGACGGAAGATTCAGGTCCCACCTCGACCCATCACCGGGACAACATCAAGCTGGGCACGGTCGGCCAGCCTTTCCCGGGTGTGACAGTGAAAATAGCGGAAGACGGAGAGATACTGGTGAAGGGCGATAATGTATTCCAGGGATATTTAAAAGAGCCGGAACTGACGAAAGAATATCTGACAGAGGACGGCTGGCTGCATTCGGGGGATTTGGGAGAATTTGATGAAGACGGGTTCCTGAAGATCACCGGTCGCAAGAAGGATATCATCATTACGGCCGGCGGTAAGAATATTACCCCGCAGTATATTGAGAACAAGCTCAAAGCCAGTATTTATATCAATGATGCCATCATCATCGGAGATAGAAAGGCGTATCTGACCGCACTGATCATGATCGATAAGGAAAATGTGACCGACTTTGCCCAGAAGCAAAGGATACCCTTTACCACCTTCAAGAGTCTCTGCCATCAAAAAGAGGTTATCGATTTGATCGGTGAGGATGTGCGCAGGGTTAACGACCAGTTGGCACGGGTGGAGAACATTCGGAAATTCCGTTTGATTGATGTTGAGCTGCAGGCTGAAGATCCGGAACTCACGGCTACGATGAAACTGAAGCGCGGGTATGTCAATGAGAAATTTAAGGATCTCATTAAAGAGATGTACTAACGCCAATATTAATGGTTGATTCAGCAGTTTAATCAGGAGAAACAAACTTAAAAATGGAGGGGAAAGATGAAAAGGTTTAAATTAGGAATTGTTGTTTTGAGCGCGTTACTGTCTTTTTTTCTAATCGCGGGTGGAATTGTTCAGGCTGAAGATGGTGTTACAAAAGACGAGATTCTTATCGGCAGTACCATGGATCTTTCCGGGCCGCTGGCTTTCATGGGCCAGAGCTGGCGCGACGGAGCTAATATGTATTTTAAGCACATCAATGATCAGGGAGGAATTCACGGAAGGAAAATAAAATTACTGATCGAGGATGACGGATTTCAGGCTCCGCGAACGGTCCAGGGAGCAAAAAAACTTATTACCAGAGACAAAGTATTCGTCATGTCCATGAACATGGGCGCCGCTGGAATCTTTGCGCTGTTGCCCTTGCTGGAAGAGTATAAAATACCAATGCTGCCGGCAGGGACGGCCAATTCGAAGCTTGTCGATCCGCCCAGGAAATATGTTTTCCTCATGGATACGAGTTATATTACCCAAGCCGTTGTGGGAGCAAAATACTTAAAACAGACATTGAAAGTGACGAACCCCATTGTGGCCTGCATATATCAGGAGGATGTGACCGGTCAGCAGTGGATGGAAGGCACCAAAATAGCGTTTGACAAGGTTTATGGAATTAAAAATGTGCTGGATCTTCCGTACAAAAGGGGAGCAATTGATTTCAGTTCCCAGATTTCCAAATGCAAACAGGCCGGAGTTACGCATGTTTTTATGCATGTCAATGATCGTGAACCCGCAGCTATTATGAAAGAGGCGCAGCGCGTCCAGTTTAAAGCCCTTTACATTACCAGTTCCGCCGCCGCCTCCAGGAAAACAATTGAACTTGCCGGTGATTCGATCAATTACTCCGGCGGGTTGCTTATGTCCACATACGCTGTTGATCTTCATGATGACACCCCCGCCATCAACTTTTACAAGAGCCTGATCAAGAAATATAATATGTGCTCGATAGATAACCCGATGAATGGGTGGGGATATCAGGCCGCAATAGTATTGTGCGAAGTGATTAAACGAGCGGGTCCGGACCTGACGCGGGAAAAGTTCATCAAGGCGGCCGAGACACTGAAAGGTTTTGACTCGGGCATGATGACACCCGTTACATGGACACCAACCAAGCGGGGAGGCGGCGATGCCGCCTGGATTTTCAAGGCTGATCCGTCCACTAACCAATGGCGTAAAATCTCACCCTGGATTCACGAATAACCAGATGTAGAAAAAGCCAGCAATTCATACCAGACGATGGTTCCGCTTCTCGGGAAGCGGAACCATCGTCAATTCATTTGAACATCAGTAAATATTTTTGATTTCACAGCAAGTTACAATTGCACAAAGATCATTGCTCTGGATGACATTCAAAAGGCAATCGATGACATGGATAAAGGAAATATCATGAAAGCAATCAGCCTTTGTTAAACTTTTGCGGGAATCTGCAAAAAAGCAGAAAGGAGTGTTTGGCATGAGTAAAGAACTGACACTGGAACAAAGAATCCAGAGGTTGGAAGACATTGAAGCCATAAAAAAACTCCAGGCCACATATGGGCATTATTGCGATAAGGGTTGGAAAGACAAAACCATGTACTGCAAGGAAGTGGCGCTGCTGTTCACGGAGGATGCTACCTGGGAAAGCCCCAACATGGGCGTATTTTCGAAGGGTCGTGCCGAAATTACGGCGATGTTTGAGGACATGGATGCCGGGAACCCTTTTTTTATGCATAGCTTTACCAACCCCATAATCGATATTGAAGGGGATACGGCCAGGGCGAAATGGCTTTTGTTTGTCGGTGGCGATACGGACGAAAAAGCCACTTTAACGTACGGAAGTTATGAAAACAAATATGTTCGTACAGCTCATGGTTGGCTTATATCGGCGATTCGTCTGGATATTGCCTATCTCATGACCAGCGCCTGACACTATTAGAACATAATAATGGAAAAGAATGAATTACGATGCAACAAGGGATTGGCGCCGGCATCGGCGGCCGGCGCAGGACTCCCGTTGTCTTCGAGAAATTCGGCAGGATAGATATTCTTGTCAATAATGCCGGGATGGGCGGGTCGAAGATATCTGTCAATCTTACGACTGACGAATGGGACCAATATGATGAATACCAACGCGAAGTCGATTTTTCTGGCAAGCAGGGCTGTTGGAAAAATTATGATCAGGCAAAGATCCGGCAAACTAATCAATATCTCATCTATCCTGGGAGACAGGCCTCTTCCGGCCAGTCTTCATTACGGGGCTTCCAAAGCGGCAGTCATCAATATGACGAAAGCATTGGCCCTGGAGTGGGCGCGTTTCAAAATTAATGTTAACGGTATTGCGCCCGGCTATTTTGTGACGGAGATGACGAAGGAACAGCAGGAGGGAGAGATTAAAAAATTGCTTCTGACGAAAATACCTTTCGGGAGATTCGGATCTTCCGATGAAATTGTCGGTTTGGCTGTATTTCTCGCTTCACCGGCATGCCGATTATATGACAGGGCAGACCGTTTTTATCGACGGTGGATATTCAGTTTAACGCCAACGGAAACGACAAAAGAATTGAAAAAAAGAAGAGGGGAGATATCTTTATGAGTAAATTCGATGTGATAATCGTTGGCGCAGGGATAGCCGGTCTGGGAGTTGGCGGTCTTCTGCAGGACAAGGGATTGAAAACGATTATTATTGAAAAAGGCAAGGTCTCCGGCGGCCGCTGTAAAACATTTGATTTTCCCGGGGGCTGGAAAGTTGATTCCGGCACCCATGCCATTGAGCTCGGCGAATATTCTGCTTGCGCCAAGCTCCTGGCAAAATTAGGGAAAAAAATTCCCTGGTCGCGCAATATCGAAGGGTCCATGCTCTATGATGACGGCAAATGGAAGCCGATGGCAGAATACCTGGAGATGACCGCTGCTGACGAAAAGCAGATGATTGAATTTGAGAACTGGATGCGTAAGCTCAGTGAAAGTGATATTGATGAGCTCGACAAAATTTCTCTGACCAAGCTGCTGGAAGACAAGAAACTGTCTTCCCGTCTGGCCGAATTCATGAAAACAATCGGCATGGTTCAAACCACTCTGACTGATGCCAACAGTATTTCCGCGGGAGAATTTGTTTCGATCTACAAGGGATCACTAAAGGAAACGTCAACGGGACGCGCCAATCCTTTTGATGAAGTTCGCATGCCTCTGGGCGGCATTGCGACCATGATGAAGGCTTTGGAGGACGCTTATAATGAGAAGGGCGGTACGTTGCTTCTGAGCACGGCGGTGAAAAAGGTCAACATAAAACCTGGAGGTCAGGCGGAAGTAGTAATGGAAAAAGAGACGCTTCAGGCCCCGACGGTGGTAATCGCCGTGCCCATCTGGCACATGCTGAAGATTCTCTCCATGAACGAAATGAAGAAGCACTCTCCGCAATGGGCGGCTCGCATGCTGACGCTGGAGCGGGAAACGAGCTCTTCGATGGGATTTACAATCGGCACCAAGGCCCCCCTGCTCAAAACGCCTTATTACTTATCCGCCTGGCGTCTGCCCGGCGTTGATCTTCCCATGCAGATACTCCTGCATACAAATTTCGATGACACCATTGCTCCGAAGGATCACACGATTGCCTTCATCGGTGCCTGCTGCACACCTGATGAAGCAGAGAATAAAAAGTTCAGGGAAAAGACCCTGTCTGCCTTCTGGGAGCTGGTTAAAAAGATGTTTCCCAATGTGGAAGCGGATCTTGTCTGGCGTCAGGACGCCTTTATTGTCGGGATTGATGGCCTGGCGCGCTCACCGGGGATGACGGGGAAATTAAGGCCGCCGGTTCACCTGCCGGAAGTTCCCGGTCTTTACTTTGCCGGTGATTGCTACACGGGCAGAGGAGTGGGAATGAATGCCGCATCCAATTCCGCCATGATCTGTGCGGATTCCATTCTTGCCACTATTCGTAAATGATGAAGTGACGAAGATGTGAAGAAATATAGTATGGACAAAGTTGATGAACCTTTAAACATTATGGGATTTTCATCCGCTTGGACCATGGTCGAAGTCCTCAAACGCGCCGGCAAGAACCTGACACGGGAAGGCTTTATCAAGGCGGCGGAAACCATGAAAGATTTTGATATTGGATTGAGTGTGCCCCAAACCTGGACGCCAACTCGACGTGATGGCGGCAGATCGGGTATTATGTGCAAGGCAAAAAAAGGTAATTGGGTGCGCTTGACAGGATGGATTGGCGGAGAATAGAATTAAAACTCTTCATGACAAATGATTCCAGCTAACATGTAAAAAAGGGCAGGCTGCGGTCAGAATGAGCAGCCTGCCCTTTTTGCAGTCTTGATTAAACTGATGTTTCAACATTATTTGGCGAGAGCTCCCTGAAAAAAGAGGGAGGCTATATTGTCAATCATTCTTTTCTTGCTGATCTCGTTTATTTCTTCTTCGCCAAAAGCGATTATCGACAGAACGGCATCGATGCCGCCCATCAGCGCATAGACCAGATATCTGGGCTTGATATCACTGCGGAAGATTTTTTTTTGCTGTCCTTCAACTATGATCTCCCCAACCAGAGAAAAAAGCTTTACGAAGTCTTCCCGGCTGGAGACGTCCGAATGATACACAAACCCTCTCGACACCTCGGTTGTGAAAAGAAATATCTTCTCCGGATTGGCAGTACAGATATTGAGGAGATATTGTATAATGCCGGTAATTTTTTCCGTGACGGGCAGACTGCTATCCCTCAACCGCTCAACTTCGTTGTAATAGCTTAGCCACCATTCATCCACAATGACGTTGAACAGTTCTTCCTTGTTTTGGAAATAATGATAAACCAGGCCATAAGACATGCCGGCCTCTTTCGCAATATCGGCCATGCGCGTATTGGCATATCCTTTACTGCTGAATACTTTCAGCGCCGCCTCAACGATGAACTTCCCTCGATCTTCTTTTTTCATGTAAAAATTTATAGCAAACATTGATTGACGTGTCAATCATCAACCAGGCAAGACAATTGCATAGAAATAGGGCAGATAAAAGATTAAATAATACATAACGTTATTAGTTATCCGGTTTTAGATAGGGCAGGGCCAGCTGTACTTTTTTTAACGCCTGCTTTTCAATCTGGCGGGCGCGTTCGCGGGTGATGTTGTATCTGTCGCCGATTTCCTGGAGTGTTTCGGGATTATCCGCCATAACACGGTTTTTAATAATATAACTTTCCCTTTCATTGAGATGGGCCAGCGCACCGGCAATGTCACGTTTAATCAGGCTTTTTTCCTCATGTTTGATCAGCGATACTTCCTGAGCTGTCTCCTTCATAAGCCAGAAAATCAATATGAGATGAATCGCCGTCATCGCCGATGAATTCATGCAAAGAAACATCACGAGAACCCATGCGCAGGTCCATCTCGGCTACTTCGGTGCCTTTCACACCCAATGATTCCGCGATCTCTGCAAATTCAGGATTCTTCCGCGAAATCGTTTCCAGTTGCTTCTTCGCCTGGCTCAATTTAAAAAACAATTTTCTCTGCGCTTGTGTAGTCCCGATTTTAACGATGCTCCAGGACTTAATCAGATAATTTTGAATGTAGGCGCGAATCCACCAGACGGCATATGATATCAGCCGATAACCCTTGTAGGGATCAAATTTTTTTACAGCATGAATGAGACCGATATTGCCTTCCTGAACCAGATCCGCAAGTTTAAAACCATAATTGCGGTATTCATGGGCAATCTTCACGACAAAACGCAGATTGGAAACAATCAGTTGCTCAGCCGCCGCCATATCGCTGTTTTTCTTCAAACGCACGGCCAGTTTGAATTCCTCTTCCGGCGTTAAAAGCGGGAAACGGTTTATCTCTTTTATATATAAATCAAGAGTGCCGGTGACGACGGGCAGTTTCAATTATCAGGCCTCCCTGTGGCTCAATCAATAGCTGTTTTTACCCAACAAAGGTATTCCGGTCAAGATAATTTCGATAAAACGATGCCACTTGACACAGAATGTTTTCATGTTTAAAGTGATAAATAATATCTCGAGGCAATCAAATGCAATCTATTAACAAAGTAATGATCGATCATTCGATAAAAATTGCGCAGGAAGTGAAAGCCGATGCCTTGCTTGTTTGCATTGATGTAATGAAAGATATTGCCGCCCTGCCGGAAGAAATTAAAAAGGCAATCGGAGTCATTATAGTTGCCCGTGAGGGGGAGGAATTGCCGGATGATATTCGGAAATACGCCCGGAAACTGGATATTCCCAACGTCAGACTGAGCCGTGTCGGAACAATCAAAATTGCGATTGCCAAAGGCATAATTTCGGGATTTTTTAAAAAAGGAGATAAAATAGTCTGTCTGAGCGGCGTGCCCAGGTTCGGCTATGCCGACAGTATTTTTGTTCTTGATGTCGGGAAAGAATTTGAAATTTTAACCTCGGACAATATTAACGACATCATTGAAAGCGTCCGTCCGGAAGTCTTCAATGCTGCCCTGAATATTGCCTGCGAAATAGCCGCGCAGGGCAGGGAATATAGAAAAATCGGCACGATATTTGTGCTGGGCGATGAAGAAAAAGTTTTGCAGCTTTCCCGACAAATGATTATTAACCCGTTTTTAGGATACACGGAGGATCAGCGTAATCTCTTAAATCCGGAGTTAATTGAAACAATTAAGGAATTTTCCGCCATTGACGGCGCTTTTGTTATTAAAGAAAACGGCGCCATTATTACCGCAGGAAGGCATCTCAACGCAGCTCTGGATAGCCGTGATTTCCCGGCAGGTCTGGGCAGCAGGCACATTGCGGCCGCAGGAATTACCAATGTAACAAAAGCAGTGGCCATCGTAATTTCCGAATCCTCCGGCAATGTCAGTGTGTTTAAGAATGGTAAGCTGTTTGTTACTATTGAAAAACCGGTGGAATAGCAGGGGGGATTATGCGTTTTGATAAATTCACTTTAAAAGTTCAGGAAGCTCTGCAGGAAGCGCAAACGCTGACCGGTTCTTCCGGTCATCAGGCAATTGAACCGGAGCACCTTCTGCTTTGCTTTTTAAGGCAGGAAGACGGCATTGTCGGCGCCATACTCAATAAACTCAATATTCAGCCTCAGAAGATAGAACAGGAGCTTAACAACCACCTGAAAAAGCAGCCGACCATTCAAGGCGCCGACTCGGGACAGGTTTATCTGGGGGGCAGGCTCAATAAAATATTCGATAAAGCTCTCACCGAAGCGGCGCAGCTTAAAGACGAATATGTAAGCGCTGAGCATGTCCTGATTGCCATTGCCGAAGAAAAGGAAGGTCAGGCCGGGAAAATATTGCGTAAGGCCAATGTGACCAGAGACAACATCTTTAAAGTTCTGGTGGATATCCGCGGCAATCAAAGGGTGACCGACCCTAATCCTGAAGGCAAATATCAGGCCCTGGAGCGCTACGCGAAGGATTTCAACGAGCTGGCCCGCCGCGGCACATTTGATCCGGTCATCGGCCGGGATGAAGAAATCCGGCGGATCATGCAGGTATTGTCCAGGCGGACAAAAAACAATCCGGTATTGATCGGCGAGCCGGGCGTCGGTAAAACAGCGATTGTGGAAGGACTGGCCCAGAGGATCGTCAATGGTGACGTGCCGGAAAATCTGAAAAACAAACGCGTCATTGGCCTTGATGTCGGGGCTTTGATCGCCGGAGCGAAATATCGCGGTGAATTTGAAGAGCGTCTGAAAGCGGTTCTCAAGGAAGTGATCAGTTCAGACGGTGAGATCATTCTTTTTATCGATGAAATACATACGGTAGTCGGAGCAGGCGCCGCCGAAGGCTCGATGGATGCCTCCAATATGCTCAAGCCGGCGCTGGCGCGCGGCGAACTGCGTTGTGTCGGAGCGACGACACTTAACGAATACCGCAAGTATATAGAGAAGGATGCTGCGCTGGAGAGGCGTTTTCAGCCGGTTCTGGTCAAGGAACCGACAGTGGAAGATACGATCGCTATTCTGCGCGGCCTGAAAGAGCGCTATGAAGTTCATCATGGAGTGCGGATCAAGGATTCAGCCATCATTGCCGCCGCGACTCTTTCGCATCGTTATATCGCCGATCGTTTTTTGCCGGATAAGGCTGTTGATTTGATTGATGAGGCGGCATCACGCCTGAGAATCGAACTCGACAGTATGCCTGCGGAAATTGATACCATCGACCGGAAAATCATCCAACTGGAAATTGAGCTTCAGTCTCTGAAAAATGATACGGATAAGCCCGCCCTGGAAAGGCGTGAAAAGATTGAAAAGGAGCTGGCCGAACTTAAATCAAGCATGGATCAGATGAAGGGGCACTGGTCGGCGGAAAAGGACATTATTAAGAAAATCCAGCAGACTAAGAGCCGGATGGAAGCGCTGAAAACCGAGGAGGTCAATGCCCAGCGCGAAGGCAATCTGACGCGGGCGGCGGAAATCCGTTACGGCCAGCTGGTCGCTCTGAATAAGGAATTGGAAGCGGATCAGACAAGCCTTGTGGAAGCCCAGAAGAACAAGAAAATGCTCAAAGAAGAAGTGGATGCCGAGGACGTGGCGGAAGTCGTTGCTAATTGGACGGGTATTCCGCTGGCGCGGATGTTGGAAAGCGATGTGCAGAAACTCATTCACATGGATGAAAGACTGAGATTGCGTGTGATCGGCCAGGAAGAAGGCATTCGGGCGGTATCCGCAGCATTGCGCCGCGCCCGTTCCGGCTTGCAGGATCCCAACCGCCCGATAGGCTCGTTTATCTTTCTTGGCCCTACGGGTGTAGGCAAAACAGAACTTGCCCGTGCTTTGGCGGAATTTATGTTTGATAATGAGCAGGCGATGGTGCGGATTGACATGTCGGAATATATGGAAAAACATGCCGTTGCCAGATTAATCGGCGCCCCGCCGGGTTATGTAGGCTATGACGAGGGGGGACACCTGACCGAGGCTGTGCGGCGTAAGCCTTATTGCGTATTGCTTTTTGATGAAATCGAAAAAGCTCATCCCGATGTTTTTAATATTCTGTTGCAGATACTTGATGATGGCCGTCTTACCGATGGTCATGGACGCACGGTCGATTTCAAAAACACAATTGTCATCATGACATCCAACGTCGGCGGTCAGTGGATTCAAGACGCTGATCTGGATGATGAGGATAAACGCACGCGGACTTTGGAAGCTCTCCGCTCTACGTTTAAACCGGAATTTTTAAATCGTATTGACGACATCATTACTTTCCGCGCTTTGACACTGGAAGACATTAACCGGATCGTCGATATTCAATTGTCCCTGATTGACAAGAGGCTTCAAGATCGTAAACTGACCATCGAATTGACAGCGGCCGCGAAAAAATATATAGCCGGCGTAGGTTACAGTCCAGTATATGGCGCCCGGCCGCTGAAGCGTTCATTGCAAAAACTGATCCTGGATCAGTTGGCGCTGGAGATTCTGGCAGGCAAATATACCGAAGGGGATCATATCAAAATAGATTTATCCTCTGCCGGTACGATAACATTTAAGAAAAAAGGAGTATAGTTATGGGAAATTACTTAAAAACGGCTCTTTTGCTGGGAGCATTAACAGGGTTGCTGATGTTGATCGGCGGCCTGATCGGGGGCCAGGGAGGTGTTTATATCGCCTTTATTTTTGCCCTGATTATGAATTTTGGCAGCTACTGGTTTTCCGATAAGATTGTCCTGAAAATGTACAAGGCGCAGGAGGTTTCGGAAACCTCAGCGCCCGGGCTTTATGGTATGGTGCGTAACCTCTCCATGAAAGCCAATTTACCCATGCCGCGGCTGTTCATTATACCCGAGGAAACACCCAACGCTTTTGCCACCGGCCGTAATGAACAACACGCAGTCGTTGCGGTGACCGAAGGAATAATGAGAATTCTCAATAAAGAGGAACTCGAAGGCGTTATCGCTCACGAATTGTCGCATATTAAAAATAAGGACATGCTGATCAGTTCTATTGCCGCAACCATCGCCGGAGCAATCAGCATGCTGGCGACAATGGCGCAATGGGCGGCTATTTTCGGCGGCAGCCGCAATGATGATGATGAAAAAGGCGGAATTATCGGCCTTATTGCCATGGCCATCATAGCGCCAATTGCCGCCGCCATTATTCAAATGGCCATATCCCGTTCGCGGGAATATCTGGCTGATGCCGGTGGCGCCGGCATAACGAAGAACCCTTATGGATTAGCCGGCGCCCTGGAAAAACTTACCCTGGCGTCTCAGGCTATACCGATGGACGCTAAACCGGCAACCGCCCATATGTTTATTGTCAATCCGCTTTCGGGAAAAGCGCTGATGAATCTGTTCAGTACTCATCCTCCGCTGGAGGAAAGAATTTCCCGCTTGAGAAGCATGAAACCAAATTAATCCGGATGTTTCAGAAGCTTGCTAAAGGAGATATTTCTATGGCAGAAGAAAAAAAGGATTCAGGATTTGTAATCAAGGATAAACGTTTTTTTGCCGACGGCAATGAAGCGACCGAAAAAGAAAAGGCTTCTGCCGGAGAAAAGCCGGGAATTGCGGATAATCACTCCGAGCAGAGCTCTGAGAGCTTGAATTATCCGCCGATCAGTTTTACTAATTTCGTTTTATCTCTCTCCACCTCTGCTCTTTTCCATTTTGGCGATTTTCCTGACCCCGCCTCCGGAAAAACGCAAAAGAATTTGCCGGCTGCCAAACAGACCATTGATATGCTCAATATGCTGAATGAAAAAACAAAAGGCAATCTTGACGAGCAGGAAAACAGTTTAATACAGGGAGTCCTGTATGAGTTAAAGATGCGTTACGTTAAAGAAAATGGTTGAAATGCTCAAAAAACTGGCTCCGGCCAAGATAAACCTTTTCTTGCGCGTTTTGGGGAAACGCACCGATGGTTATCATGATATCGTTTCCCTCATGCAGCAAATAACTCTTTATGATGAATTAACCTTTTTGCCCCGCCCCAAGGGCATTGTCCTTAAATGCCCGAACAGCAACTTGCCGTTATCGGCAGATAATTTGATTTTTCGTGCGGCAGATGCTGTTTTTTCCTATACAGGCTGTTCATCAGGCGTCGAAATAATCTTAATGAAAAATATACCGGTGGCAGCAGGGCTTGGTGGAGGAAGTTCCGATGCCGCCGCCACTCTTTTGGCTCTCAATGAAATGTGCCGATTAGGTTTAAAAACAAAGGAGCTGATGAAAATTGGCTCAAAACTGGGTGCGGATGTTCCTTTTTTTCTTTTTGGCAGCAGTGCTTTTGCCTCCGGCATCGGAGTAAAGTTAAAAGCCTGGAAAAATCCCCTGAAACTCAACATAGTTCTGATCAATCCGAGTTTTTCTCTTTCCACAAAATTGGTTTACGAAAGCCTCAATTTAAGATTGACAAAGAAACGAATTAATTATAGCATTCCGCGTTTTTCCGAACTGGGCGATATCATCCGGGAAATGCACAATGATCTGGAAACTGCATCTTTGAGAATGCATCCGGAGTTGACAGAGATAAAGCAGCTATTGCTGAGGCATGGCGCATTGAGTGCAATGATGTCGGGTAGCGGCCCTACGGTCTTTGGCATTTTTACAGACGAAAATAGCGCAAAAAAAGCCGCAGGAGATTTAAATAAAATTTCTCCTCAAGCACGTGTATATTTTGCCCAATCGCTGTAATTACGCTAACTTCCTGCTAAAATGGACATTGATAATTTTGTGATCCTGATGGGGCGTCGTCAAGCGGTAAGACACAGGATTTTGGTTCCTGCACTCGGAGGTTCGAATCCTCCCGCCCCAGCCATATAATTCGGGGGAAAGGCTTTAATTTAATGTTAGAAAGAATTAGAATATTTTCCGGCAATTCCAACATTGCCTTGGCTAAAAAGATTTGTGATAATTTGGGCGTATCATTAGGTAAAGCTAATGTATCGACATTCAGCGACGGGGAGACACGGGTCGAAATCAATGAAAATGTCCGTGGTATGGATGTCTTCATCATTCAATCGACGTGCTCGCCGGTCAATGTTACGTGCATGGAATTGCTGATTATGATCGATGCCTTGAAACGGGCGTCAGCCGACCGCATCACGGCAGTTATTCCCTATTACGGATATTCCCGTCAGGACAGGAAAGTCGCTCCGCGCGCCCCGATTACGGCAAAGCTCTTGGCTGATCTGATTACTACCGCCGGCGCGAACCGTGTTCTTTCCATTGATTTGCATGCGGGGCAAATTCAGGGTTTTTTCAATATACCGGTTGATAACCTTTTTGCCACACCTGTTTTGCTCGATTATATGAAGAAGAAATATTTAGATAATACTGTTGTTGTTTCCCCCGATACCGGAGGCGTCGAACGAGCCCGCGCTTTTGGTAAGAGACTGGGAGCAAGTCTGGCGATTATCGACAAAAGGCGGGAAGGGCCCAACGAAGCACAGGTAATGAATATTATTGGTAATATCAAAGGGAAAAGCGTTATTCTCTTGGATGATATGATTGACACGGCGGGCACTGTTGTTCAGGGCGCCAATGCTCTGAAGGAAGCAGGCGCTTTGGAAGTATCCGTGTGCTGTACACATCCGGTTTTGTCTGGTCCGGCATTGGAACGCATTGAAAGTTCCGACATTAAAGAAGTTGTTGTCACGGATACGATCCCGCTTTCCGAGCGGGCCTTAAGCTGCACCAGGATTAAGGCCTTATCGGTGTCCGGGTTGTTAAGTGAAGCTGTACGCCGGATTTATTATAACGATTCTGTAAGCTCATTATTTATATAGGAGGAGTAAATGGAGATAACAAATTTAGCAGCTCAGATCCGAAAAGAACAAAAGAAAGGACCAGCGCGCCGTTTTCGGCAAAAAGGACTTATTCCTGCTATCTTTTACGGTCGATCTGCAGAAAATATTTTATTGACGGTGAACAATGACGAGTTGGTCAAACTGCATAAAAATAAAAAAGACCATGCCTTTATCAAACTGATTATTGATGACGGCGGCAAAAGCCAAATGGAAAAACTCTCGTTAATTAAAGAACTGCAATATCAACCTTTGACCGGCAAGTTCTATCATGTTGATTTTTATGAAGTGGATATGAAAGCCAAACTAACCTTCGAAGTATCGCTGAAATTTGTTGGTAAATGTATTGGTGTAGAAAATGGCGGCGAATTGCAGCACATCAAACGCGAAGTAAAAGTTTCCTGTTTGCCCGAAAATCTTCCTGATCATATCGAAGTCGATGTCTCTTCCCTCGACATCGGTGATTCTATTAAAGTTAAGGAATTGAAACTGGCGGCCGGGGTTTCCGTCCTTGATCCCGCCGATGCGGCCGTAGTTGCTGTTGCGGCAATTAAAGTAGTCAAAGCTACACCGGCAGAAGAAGCGGAAGCAGCAGCAGCAGCCGAGGCAGCGCCGGCAGCACCGGCAGAGAAGGCGGAAAAAGAAAAATAAATACCGGAATTATCGGACAGGAGAAAGCGTATCCCTCAAATTGGCAAATTTATTTTTGGCAAGCTATTTAAGAGGGAGCAAATCATGCACTTGATAGTCGGTCTAGGAAATCCGGGCAATCGTTATCGGTTTACCAGGCATAACATCGGATTTATGGTTCTGGAAAAACTGGCCCAAGAGTTTAAGATTGAATTAACACACAGAAGTTTCGATGCTATATGGGGCAAAGGGAAAATAAGGGGTACTGATATCCTTCTGGCTCTGCCCCAGACATACATGAATTTGAGCGGCACCGCGGTACGTCAGTTGGTTGCTTTTTTTAAAGCGGATATTAATAATTTGATCGTTATTCATGATGATCTTGACCTGCCTTTCGGCACAATTCGCCTGAAAGCGGGTGGAGGTAATGCCGGGCACAAGGGGCTTACGTCCATAACAGATAACTTGGGTTCTTCCGACTTCATGCGGGTGCGCTTAGGGATCGGCAAGCCACCAGATAAATCCCGCATCGAAGGATATGTGCTGGAACCTTTTGCATCTGATGAAGAACTTTCTTTGCTGCCGGAAATTATTTCGACAGCAGCAGAGGCTGGCTCTGAAATTATTTTATCCGGTGTCGAAAAAGCAATCACTAAGTACCAAAAAAATATATTAGTTAAGTCTTTAAAGAAGGAGGATGAATGATGTTACATAACAAAAGAAGTATCTGGACTTTTTTACTTAGCGGTTTTATGTTCCTGTTGCTTGCCGGAACAGCCTTTGCCGGTGAAGCAAATATCAAATTGCCGGATTTAACTCAAATTGCCTTTTTAAACGGCTCACTGGGCGGGATGACTATTCTGAATGTCGGGTTGATTATCTGTCTGGTCGGCATGGCATTCGGTATCCTGCAATACGTGCAAACGAAAAACCTGCCCGCTCATAAGGCCATGCTGGATGTCTCCCAGACGATTTGGGAAACCTGCAAGACCTATCTTTTTCAGCAGGGCAAATTCCTGATTGCTTTGTGGATTTTGATCGCCATCTGCATGATTTACTACTTCGGTTTCCTGGAGCACATGCCTGCATCGAGCGTTATTATCATCCTGATCTCCTCGATTGTCGGTATTCTGGGTTCCTATGTGGTGGCCTGGTTCGGCATTCGCATCAACACAGTGGCCAATTCCCGCGCCGCCTTCTCGTCGCTTTCCGGTGATCCTCTCAACATAGTGAACATCTGTCTGCGTTCCGGTATGAGCGTTGGCCTGCTCCTCGTCAGCATTGAGCTGTTCTTCATGATCATCATCCTGGCCTACATTCCTACGAATCTGGCCGGTGCCTGCTTCATCGGTTTTGCTATCGGTGAATCTCTTGGTGCTTCCGTGCTGCGTATCTGCGGTGGTATCTTCACCAAGATCGCCGACATCGGTTCCGACCTGATGAAAATCGTTTTCCATCTTCCCGAAGACGATCCGAAAAACCCGGGTGTTATCGCTGACTGTACGGGCGACAACGCGGGTGACAGTGTCGGCCCCACTGCAGACGGTTTTGAAACCTACGGAGTGACCGGCGTTGCCCTGATTGTTTTCCTGGCTTTGGCGCTGGCTTCCACCCCGGAAATGGGCGGTAAGTTGATTATCTGGATATTCGCGATGAGAATTCTCATGATCCTGACCTCTCTTGTTTCTTACTTTATCAACGACGGTATCAGCAAAGCTGCTTTTGCCGGTAAAAAAGAATTTAATTTTGAACATCCGTTGACCAACCTGGTTTGGATCACGTCGATTGTTTCCATTGTCGTTACCTTTGTTGCCAGCTACTATCTGCTGGGCGACTTGGCGGGAGAAAAGTATGCCGGTCTCTGGTGGGCGCTGGCCGTTATCATCAGTTGCGGAACCATCGCCGGTGCGCTGATTCCGGAATTCACCAAAATATTCACCAGTACTTCATCGCGTCATTGCGAGGAAGTTGTCAACGCCTCCAAGCAGGGCGGTGCTTCCTTGAACATTCTTTCCGGTCTGGTTGCCGGTAACTTCTCCGGTTTCTGGCTGGGGATGGTGATTATGTCTTTGATGTTCGTAGCTTACATGGTGTCGACACACGCAGCCATTATGGCGATCATGCCCGCTGCGTTCAGCTTTGCCGCACCCGTATTTGCTTTCGGTCTTGTGGCTTTCGGCTTCCTGGGCATGGGCCCTGTGACCATCGCGGTGGACAGCTTTGGACCGGTTTCCGACAATGCTCAGTCCATTTATGAACTGTCGATGATCGAATCCCGCAAAGATGCAAAAGAGGTTGTGAAACAACATTACGGCATTGCTCCTGATTTTGAACTGGCCAAGCACTTCCTGGAATCAGCTGACGGTGCGGGCAATACCTTTAAAGCAACTGCTAAGCCTGTGCTGATCGGCACCGCCGTTGTCGGCGCCACCACCATGGTGTTTGCGACCATCATTCTGCTTGAAGGTGTCTTTGGCCAGGTTGTAAGCAGACTGTCTCTGGTGCAGCCGGAAATCATTCTGGGTCTGCTGGCCGGCGGTTCCGTTATTTACTGGTTCACCGGCGCCTCCATTCAGGCGGTTGTCACCGGCGCGTATCAGGCCGTTGTGTACATTAAGAAGAATATCAAACTGGACAAAAATGAAGCCTCGATTGAAGATTCTAAAGAAGTCGTCAAGATTTGTACCCAGTATGCTCAGAAGGGTATGATCAACATCTTCATCGTCATTTTCTTCATGACACTGGCACTGTCTTTCTTCAACCCCTACTTCTTCATCGGTTACCTGATCGGCATCGCCTTCTTCGGTCTTTTCCAGGCGATCTTCATGGCCAATGCCGGCGGCTGCTGGGATAATGGCAAGAAGATTGTTGAAGTCGACCTCAAGATGAAAAACACCCCGCTGCACGAAGCAAGCGTAGTGGGGGATACCGTTGGCGACCCCTTCAAAGATACGTCTTCGGTTTCTTTGAACCCGATCATCAAATTCACGACCCTGTTCGGTCTGCTGGCTGTCGAAATCGCCGTCACCATGACGAATAAGAATTTGAAACTCGGTTTGGCCATTATCTTCTTCATCATTGCGCTGATTTTCGTTTATCGCTCATTTTACAGTATGCGAATTTCCGAAGAAAAGCTTGCTGAGTAAGTAGTACGCTTTAGATTTATAATCATTTCAACAAAAAGCGCCTCGTTGGGAGGCGCTTTTTTTATGATTAAATCAGCAACAATTAATTTTCACGGAGTCAGAAATGAATTATTCGGAATTGATAATGCCCTCTAATATTTTCCCTGCCGACAGAACAAACAGCGGGCATTTTTGACTGAAGATTCCGGCTTCCCTTGCCTTCTTCAATTCCCCGGGATTTTTCATATCATAAGGAATAAGTTCCTTGCAGAGGACACTTTTATTTTCCGCGGCAAATCGCTCCAGCAATTCATTCGTCTTGTTATATGCTTTTTCTTTAGCCGGGAAATCGACCGGGTCTGTAGTGCCGAATTTCATCCCGATTATCAGCGCCGCCCCGGAGACGGCACCGCAGATGAGTCCGTTTCTCCCCACGCCGCCTCCCAGCGCTGAAGCCATTTTGACTAAATCTTCTTCTCTTATTCCTACATCACCGGCGTAAGCTTTTATGATCGATTGCGCGCAATTATATCCTTTCTTCATATAATCGGCAGCTGTCTCATGTTTAGTCATAACTTATATCCTCCCGAATTATACTGGTTAAATCAATGACACTCGCTGAAAACAAGCGAAGCGAAGTTTGAAGCGTTGGTGGAATTGATCCCGAAGGCGAAGCCTTTCGGGATCCAGAGTGTTATATTCCCCTCAGCTTGCAGCGGAGAAGTTCATTTGTCTTATAGCAATAACCGGCGAGAGAAAAGGTTATGGTTATTGGGAACCATATTCGCGCAGTACAATGCTCAGGACCGTAGTTAATTTAATTGTATCATCGTCAGCTTTGCGCAGCCGGGCGCTGACAATCTTGGACAGATTCAATAATATCTTACAACCTAAAGCGCAATTGGCCTCCACCAGCTGCAGAAAATCATCTTTCTTGATCTCGTAAAATATACAATCAGTATTGGCGCGGATAGTAGCAGATCTCTTGCACTCTTCCAGCAGAGCTATTTCACCGAATACGGCATGGCTTTTTTCATCAAGCTTTGTAAAAACTTTATTCTTGACTGATTCCCGGTAATTATCTTCGCTGCCGTCGCCGAGGACAAGACTTTTTATTACTTCTACCGTACCTTCCAGAATAATATAAAGGGAACTTCCCATATCCCCCTCTTTCATGATGATCTCATTTTCCGAGAATTCAACCTTGCGGCAAATACCAAGCAGTGTTTTGACTTGCTCGGCCGAGAGATCTTTAAAGAGATCGGTTTTCTGAAGCAGTGATATATCTTTTTCCATAAATTATTTCCCTTGGCTTGACCTTATTTAGGCTTTGTTTTGGAAAGCACAATTGCATTATCTTCCGGCAATATAATGTAGTTATCATCAGGATTAATGACAGAATTGATATCGTTTTTCTCTACATAAAACGGTTTATTTGCTTCTTTGAGCTTTTCGCGGATGAAGCTATCAATAATCGAGGTATTATCAGAAAGCAGATCTTGCAGTTTGACATCTTTTTTTTCGCGCATGACACCGATTATTATGGCCTGCCGTTGACGAAAATAAACGAGAAAGCTCTTTAAATGTTTTTCCGGCATAAGCTTTGGGAATATCCGCCCTCCAGAGTTTATCACTATCTCCCAGGGACATTATGCTGGATAATATACGGGGCAATCCCGGTGATATAATTGCACTGGCCAGAAGCGATCCGACATTTTCTCCACGCACAATTATTTCATCTACATTTGTCCTGCGCAAATGCGGCTTGTATGCCTCGTCCAGCAATTCGGCGACAATTTTTGTTTGCGGGCTGACTGATTTAATTGTCAGCGCCGCCAAAGCAGTGCGTTCGTCGACACGTTCGAGGCTATGTCCGCCGGAAAGATCAGCCATAAGCAACGCAAAGCGGGCCTTTGTAATATTTGCCCGCAGCAACACGTCTTCATGGACATAGTCTCCCCTTAAAATTTTGAGTTCATATTTCTTGTATTTTGTTTTTATAGCATCCATTTCATCAATGCTCAACTCATTGATAAGGACGACAAAAAAATTGGCCAGGGGGCCGGAAGAAGTAAGTCCGTGTAAAACTTCCTCCGTATGCTGGTTCCAGCCGCAGATAACGACATGATCTTTAACCTTGACAGTATCCAACCCCTTTTCCTCCTTGATTTTCTTTTCGACAAATACGGAAGCAATTGTTGCCGTTAAAACTGACATTAAACCGACTCCGGAAAAAATCAACAGCAGGCCGACAAGCCTGCCCGCAACGGATACCGGATATCTGTCGCCGTAACCAACTGTGCCGACAGTAACTATTGCCCACCAGAGACTGTCCCAAAGTGATCTGATATTGGCTTCTGATTCGTTCTGCTCGGAATAAAAGACGGCTAATGAACACAAAAAGATGAGCAGCAGCGTTACTGAAGCCATCTTAAAAATATTCTTCCGGTATAAACTTAAAGGTAGTTTCATAAACAAGGGATGCTTATTTTTATGCTTTATCGTATTCGGCGAAGATCATCGAGAAAACAGCGCGCCCCTGGGTTGCCGAGCGCAGATCTGTTGAATAGCCGAACATGGCTCGCAACGGCACTTTGGCTTTCACTTCACTGACGCTTCCTTTGGGGGTAATCGCCTGAATTTCACCTTTGCGGGAGTTGATGTCACCGATAACATCACCCATAAATTCACTGGGGGTTATAATGTCAACCAGCATAACCGGTTCCAGCATAACCGGTTCCGCCAAATTACATCCATCACGAAAAGCAGTCGCCGCAGCTATCTTATAACCCTGCAGTGATGACTCGCCTTCTTTATGGGAACCGCCGATTATTTGTACTTCGACATCAATTACCGGATAGCTGCTGAGTACCCCGCTCATCAACGCTTCATTGATGCCTTCAATAATTATCCCATGATAATCCGCCGGGATAATCGCCGGGTCCAGCTTGTTGATTACGACATTTCCCGAACCGCGCTTACGGGGTGTTAAAGACAGGCGAACGTGACCAAAATGTTTTTTGTCCCCCAGTTCCTTTTCAAAAATTCCTTCGGCTTCCACATGCCGGGATATTGTCTCCCGATGCACAACGCGCGGCTTGCCGACATTGACATGGGCGTTGAATTCCCTTTTCAGCCGGTCGACGATAATTTCCAGATGCAATTCTCCCATCCCGGAAATAACGGTTTGCGCCGTCTCGTCGTCATATTTAACGCGCAGTGTAGGGTCTTCCTGAATTAACTTGGCTAAAGATGTTGTCAGCTTGTCCTGATCAGCCGGTGTCTTAGCTTCTATGGCCTGATTAATCACCGGCTCGTAAAACTCAATTTGCTCGAGCATGATCGGATGCTTCTCATCGCAGAGTGTATCTCCGGTAGTTGTTTCTTTCAAGCCCAAAACAGCCACTAATTCCCCTGCCGAAGCTTTTTCGATTCTTTCCCGCTTATTGGCATGCATGCGTAAAAGGCGGGCAACCTTTTCTTTCTTTTGTTTTACAACATTATATATTTCATCGCCCGTGTTGATCTGGCCTGCATAAATACGCAAATACGTCAGCTTGCGGCCTTCCTCCATGACAATCTTGAAGGCAAGTGCCGCCAGCGGTTCTTTATCGGAACTATATCTGATTT
Source organism: uncultured delta proteobacterium (assembly GCA_963845095.1). GTDB lineage: Bacteria > Desulfobacterota > Syntrophia > Syntrophales > Smithellaceae > MVRV01. The sequence continues at coordinate 27,364 of CAWJQM010000011.1, read as the reverse complement.
CCTCTTTTTTGGTGATCGGATTTATCCCTTTTACCGGCGGAATGTCTTCCGGTGAAGGCAAATAATCAATAACGGCGTCCAGTACCGGCTGAATGCCTTTGTTGCGCAGTGCGGTGCCGCACAGTACCGGGACTGCTTTCAGCGAAAGAGTAGCTTTCCTCAGAGCTGCCAAAATATCAGCCGCCGGAATTACTTCGCCACCGAGATATTTTTCCGCCAAATCATCATCCAGATTAGCCAGGGTTTCAATTAATTCCTCTCTTTTCACCCTGGTTTGTTCGGTAAACTCCGGAGGTATTTCCTCTGCCGTATAATCCATCCCCTGGCTGTTGTCGTCCCAGATCAGAAGTTTTTCATGGATTAAATCAATCGCGCCGCGAAAATTATCTTCACATCCTGCGGGAATCTGAACGGGCAGAGGAACGGAGGTAAAACGTTCGCGCATCATTGCCACCGCGCCGAAAAAATCTGCACCCACCCTGTCCATTTTATTGATAAAGGCAATCTTCGGCACGCCATACTTATCAGCCTGATGCCAGACAGTTTCCGATTGCGGCTCCACGCAGCCGACGGCGCAAAAAACGACAACAGCGCCATCCAAAACACGCAGGGATCTTTCGACCTCGATGGTAAAATCAACATGGCCGGGAGTGTCAATGATATGAATTTCGTAATTTTTCCAGGCGCAGGTTGTTACTGCGGAAGTGATGGTTATGCCTCTTTCCTGTTCCTGAGGCATCCAGTCCATGACGGCTTCGCCATCATGAACCTCGCCCATTTTGTAAGATTTGCCGGTGTAATAAAGAATTCTTTCCGTGACGGTGGTTTTTCCTGCATCTATGTGGGCAACGATGCCGATATTGCGGATGCGGGATATTTTTGATTTTGCTGCCATAAGAAGATTAGCTTTTCTCCGCTTGCGAGGGGCAAAAAGTTCCGGGTTGGGCGTAAATGCTTTTTTAGTAGAGATATGCTCTTTAATCGATGGTATTTCCTTGCCGTCAACTAATATTTTAACTCTCTTTATACTGGAAACATTTTTCGTTATAGAATTGGTTAAGGAATAAATTGTTGCCATTTCGGCAGTTGATCCGCCTGGATGAAGTTTGGTCAAGTTTTTACCAAAATTGACAAAAGCTGTTCCTTCATCATTGACCTTCACGTCTTTTATCCCGACGCCGGTTGGAAATGTATTGATCAGCTTGGTCTTAGAACCTTCCAGGAGTGCTTTGGTAATTTCTTTGGCCTGCGAAGCAGGGTCATTTTCAACAAACACATAGCGCTTTTCCGCTACTAAAAAGCGTTCCTGCGGGTCGGAAAAATAAATTTCCACCAGGTGTTTTTCTTTCTTTTTCATGGCATCCATGTCCACGGTAGGGAATAGTGCATTGAATAAAACAACAAAGAAGAATATCAGAACAACTGATATTCCCACCAGGATCAGAGAAAAATAAACTACCCTCGTCGATTTTTTCTTCTTTTTATCCTTTATTTCTTCTGATCGGCGCTGTCTTTTTGTAGCCATATAATATTAATTCTCCTAGCAAAAAAGCTCGGTCAATCTAGGGTATTTTCCCTTTGCTGTCAAGAAAAACAGCATTTCGGAGAAGTCGATGAAGTTCTTTGTGTCTGCTTTTCATTTGCCGATCGTTTTCTTCATCTGAGCGAACATATCTTTATCCAGATAATACTTACCGTTGGGAGCTTTAATGACCAGACCGTCGGCGATCAGGAGATGGAGAGCCTTGGGCCGAATGTTGCCCGTGCCCACGCGAAAGATGTTTTTGCGTTCGTCCTGCAGGGCAACTGCTTTACCTGGGCTGAAAGCCCGGGCTTCTTCCATTTCAGCGATAATTTTGAAACACATTCTCCGCACGCCCCAGCCCCCCAAATAAAAGGCCAGTCCGACAAAGACTATAAAGGCGACAATCAACAGAGGTATTTGTAAATAAACAGGCATATATTGAATTCTCCTTAGATTATCAAGGGGACGAGCAACAGGCTACCAGAACAAGGGGTTGCAACTCCTTGTTCTTTTCGCTTGTTCTCCTCACTTGTTCTGCAAGATGTCTCTTGTTCTCTAAGCGGCGGTAAACCGCTCGATAGATTTCCCTGAATTTGCGGGGCATATTACTATATTGTTGTTGAAAGAACAACGCGATTAACGAATTAGGGCATTGATTTATTTTGCAATCAATGATTATAAAAATACCGCAGCCGGACAGCTTCATCGATTATTTATTCAGGAGGATTTGATCAGTATGTCCACAATAATGCCGGAAGGGAAAAACGTCCAGCAGGCGATTAAATGGATATCAGCAAACATTGAAGAAAACGAAAAACAATCAGTCCAGCAGCTGGTGGAAAAGGCTGTTTTTAAATTTGATCTGTCGCCAAAAGATACTGAATTCTTAATAGGTTTTTTTCTCAATAATAAAAAGTAGTAATATTTGGCCTATTCTTCCTTATTAATTTATCGTGCGTTCTTATTACATAACAGAGGGGCAGGCACGGTAAATCATCATCACCGCAGCCTGCCCCTTTTATTACAGGCGAAATCTGATCATAATTCCGCAGGAAATTAATCTTAGTCGGAGCTAATCCATCCTGTTAAACGCACCCAGCGTCCTTTTTCCGCCTTGTACAACCGGCCTGATCTTCCACCGTCACGGCGATCCGGTCTCCAGGTGACGGGTACACACAATCCGGTATCGTAATTTGTCAATGTTTCAGCCGCTTTGATAAAACCTTCCCTGGTCAGGTTTTTACCGGCACGATTGAGGACTTCATGCAGCGTCATCATTGCAGCAAACGCCATTCTGTGCAGTTCAGGATCGGCCTTCGGTGAAATGCCATATTTTTTAATGCATTCCTGCAACAATTTCTCACCCTGGAGAATCAAGATCACCCATCAAGCCGATCCCGTAATATCCATTGCTGTAATCAACGGCTGAACCGGCCAGTTCCAGAGTTTTCGGGTATACCGAGGCATTGGAGGTAAAATAAGTTGCTTTGTATTGTATCCTCTCTGCTTCCTTCAAGATCATCGCCGGTTCGCGTACTACGGTGTAGCAAAAGACATGGGTTATTCCCAATTCCTTGCACTTGGCCATTTGAGAACCGAAGTTAATCGCACCCCTCTTATAGGAAAACTCCGGAATATCGGTGATGCCGTATTTGGCAAAAGCTTTTTTAACTCCGTTGCGGTACTGAACACCGGTGATATCTTCCTGGTAGATTATGGCCGGTTTGGGATTTTTCACACCCATAGTTTCTACAAGATACCGGACGGAGATCGCTGCCTGAATAGTATAGCCCGTATCCCGCAGAAACAATAGCTTGCGCGGTGGTGTGGTCAGCAAGTCGTTTTGGGTCGCAGGAATGAACATGGGAACGTTGTGCTCTACAAGCAGGGGATACATAGCCTCGGTGGAGGCCGCGCCCAGAACTCCGTACATTATGAAGATGTTATCTTTGGTGATGAGTTTTTTCGCGGCCTGAACGGCTCGCGGCGACTGATAGCCGTCATCACTCGATCAGAAATGTAATTTTTCGGCCATAGACTCCACCCTGGTCATTAATGTATCTGATGTAAAGAGCGTTGCCTTCTTTCAGGCTGTATCCCATAGCGGCAATCGGTCCGGACAGATCCATTGTGCCGCCGACAATTATCTCGTTATCGGTAACACCGATTTCCGCTTTCGCCATACTTCCGTTGAAAAACAGAAAGACGGCCAGTACGATGGTTACTAAAATACCGATGCTCCTTTTTCTCATGATGATCCCTCCTTTTTTGGTTTTGCGTAATTCTGATGATTTATACTTTCATTAATAACTTTTCCGATGATTGCTCCTGAGCATATCATCACTTGCGAGTATTGAGAAAAAGAAGTAAATCAGCGCAGTTCATGGCGGAGTTGGATGCGGCATTCATTCCTACTCCTCTGCCCGTATAGCAATCACCCGCAGAGTAGAGTCCGGGAACTTCCGGGAGGTGAACAGGCGGCCTTAATTTTCCGGTCATCCCCGGAGAGCGCGCCAGGCCATCAATGCCGACAATGAAGGCATCCTGACGCCGAGACAAGAATCATCTTCCACATTAGGGAACATTTTCTTGCAACCAGTTCCCAGAAGGCAGACAATGTTTTTTCCCTAAGCTCTTTATTCTCCGCTTCATCAGGTGTGCAGCAGGCGCCGATGAAGGCAATCGTGTGATTCTTAGGAGCGATGGTGTCGTCGAAATTAGTATGCAGGAGTATCTGCAGGGGAAGGTCCACACCGGGAAGACGCCATGCAGAAAAGAATAGGGATCTTTCAGCAATGGGGCCTTGGTACCGATAGTGAAACCCATCGAAGAGCTTGTTTCCCGCTCCAGCGTCAGCATGCGAGCCGCCCATTGCGGCACATATTTCGCCATCTCGTCCATGGACAGAATTTTCAGCAATTGCCAGATGGGAACAGCGATAACAACATACTGGGCTCGTAACGTCTCTTTATCGGTCACGATCTCCGTTTGATCTCCCACCTTAACGTTTACTTTACGCACTGCGGTACTGGCGTAAAGTGTGCCGCCCTTTTTCTTTGTAAGCATCTTCCAACGCCTTGATCATTGTGGCAATGCCGCCCAGGGGCATACGAACCTGACTAAAAGGCTGGGCATTCTCGGGGCTGTGCAAGAGTGTTTTACCATAGGTGGAGACGAATTCCCCCTGCCGAAATTATATTGGCATCGGTGAGAGTGGTTTGAACCATGCCGACTGTTTTTCACGAATTCGGCAATACGGGGAGACAGACTCTTTTCCTCGATCAGCTGACTCAAAGACATTTTATCGAGCCGATTGAGTTCCTCGTCGCTGATATTTTTCATCCATTCCTCGAATTGTGCCATTTGTTTCTCGTCTTCTCCGGTCAGCGCGAGGTACTCCATCATTGGCTTCCATTTCCCCTCAGTGTAAAACATGCCTCCTTCAATATTGCGCGTCCAGGGAATTTTTTTCCCCACTTTCTCCAGCAGTTTGGCGCAGGCAGAATATTCACCGTCATCAATTGCATGGGTCCCGGAATCCACTTTCCAGCCGCCGGGGAAATCAAATGTTTTGCAGCGGCCGCCAGTGATTTTACTCTTTTCCAGGATCAGTGTTTTCAAACCATTGTCCTGCAGAAATGCCGCCCACTCCTAAACCGGCAATTCCTGCACCAATGATTATTACATCGTAGTTGCTCATTGAGTTTTCTCCTCTCTTGATTGCAATTCATTGTTAAACATTAGCGAGTGTTATTCACGTAACCTAGGGGCGGGCAGAAAGTCAAGAAAAAAAGTCAAAAAGGCCTGCGATTAAGTTGTGATAGAATCAGTAATAATACAAGTATTTGTTATTATATTATATTTATTGGACAGTACTGATGTTAAGTTAAAAGTTTATATATAATTAATTAAAATATTTATTGGCAAATGAAGTGAATAATATTCATTTTACGAGGATGTTTTACTGAGGATGCAGAAAATGGAAGTCAGTCTTTCACTGATGCAGACTGGCAGAACACAGGATCAAAATTCAATGCTGAGCAAGTATTCCAGAGTAGGCGGTTCCTGCAATGCGGCTGTCATCATCAAAGTCATCAGATGACGGACTTCCGTATATTTGTCGAATTCCTTGTGCTCGATGATAATCCAGCGGAGTGCCAAATGAGTATATGACCCCAGAAACATGTACCAGAACACGCGTGGGTTTATATCTTTCCGGAAGCTGCCATTTGCTTTCCCTTCTTCGATCACCTCGCTCAGCATTCTGGCAAATTCATTCTGCTTCGGCTGGATATTGGTCTGGTAATACCGGCTGTTTAATAATGTGTCCCGGAAGTAAATCGTCATAAAGTCCTTAATGGTCAGAAAGGTGAGGGCGAAAGAACGCATTAATCTCCATAATTTTTCCGGAGGAGAGGAAAAAGTTTTCTTGTTAAAGATATTAGAAACTTTGTCCAACCAGTTATTTAAATTTTTATCAGAAAGGGCAAACAGCAGATCTTCCTTGCTGCTAAAATAATCATATATTGTTCCTTCCGCCACATGGGCCGCTTCGGCAATTGCGGTAATTGTGGTATTGGCTAATCCTTCTCTGGCAAAAATTTTCGTGGCGGCATGCATAATAGCCTGCTTTTTGTCGGTATAATCAACCCTCCCTCTTGTCGTAAGGATAGGAAGAATCAGGTATATGATGTCATTGAGATCGCGACTGCTCTCTTCAATTTCATGGGTTACTGTACAGCTGAGTGCTTCGATATCAATGGTGCCGAAAATCATTTGCCGGATAAGTTTTATATCGATATCGCTGCGAAAAACACCAGTTGCCGGCTCCCTGCTTCAAGATATTCTGGACGATGGATTCATATTCTTTCATTAGAAGATATGCTTCCGATGTATAGAAGTTTTTGTTGGAACGGCATTGGAAGAGAAAATTCTTAACGTGATTCCGGTGGGAGTCGTTGTACCTCAGCATATGCCAGATCATTTTGCTCAACTGGGATTGAGGATCGATGATGCCCTGGAGATGCTCTTGCAGGAGTGCGATTTCTTCTTTTGTTCGCTCGGCGACAACGGAAAATATAATGTCATCCTTTCCCTTGAAATACTTATAAGCCAGGGAATCAGCCACTTTTGCTCTTTTGGCGATTTTTGCAATCGTTACATCGCTGATGCCATGTTCCAGAATCAATTCCTCTGCGGCATCAAGAATTCTTGTTTTGGTAAGTTTCTTTTCCAATAATATGTCCTGAATAAATTGATAGAGAAAAATGCGTTAATTATGGGAATCATCAATGCCTATTTTCTGATGCGACCGGAAAACTTGCACAGGATACTCAATTATTAACCGATAAGCGTCAATGATTTTGAGCAAGTATCAGAAAAGATCAAATGTGTCAATAAAATACTGGCATCGGGACGATAAAAGTATAACGTCTGTTGATTACAGCAGCACTGGTCTGCGATAACATGGCACTTCAGAATTAGTTAATTAAGTGCCATGTTGTATATTTCCGCGGCAGTTTCATGTTCCAGAGCAGACCGTAAAAGCTTCAGTATTTCATGTGCTGCGCCGGACATGCCCCCCCTTATGGCATCAGCACCAGTTTATGGGCAGCGGCAGCTTCCACCTGCTGGCGGGTCCAGAGCATGGGGCGGTATTTGCCGGTACGCCATGCTTCGATCATGTTGCCGTAGCCCGGGCTGCCTGGATTGCCGCTGGGACCGGAGGAGTTCATGCTCTCGCACTTGGTCAGGTCATTCATATCAATGATCATGCGCATAGATGGTATCGAGCGCGGAGAAAAATCGCCGGAGCTGGCCATCCACATCTGGCTGTTGACGGTTTCACTGTTTCCGCCCATGGGCACCTTGCTTTTGTTGACGATTGATTCTATCGGCCCGATGCCGCTTGCGCCCAGGGGATTGCTGATGAAGTTGGCGGCATGCAGTGTGCCCCATTTCCACTGGCTGCGGTCCTTGCCCAGAGCGGCCACCGTGGCGGCATAACCTTCGGCAAAGGAGCGGGCCAGCACATCGTCCCTCTTTTCAATCTTTCCCGGGGTGGCCGGATCATCCCACCACTTGTCGTCCGGCGTCTGCAGGAGGAGATTGATCGCCCACATCTCTCTGTCTCCCGCATCTGATTTGATCACAGACCCCAGCTTGTTCTGGAATACATTCCTGGTCAGCTTCATCCAGAACTCTCCATAGAGGGCGGCATAAGGATTGTCCTCGTTGCACATCCCGTCCCATTTGATCAGCCAGTCGCGGGCTTCAGTGACTTCCCTGTCGTTGAATTTCAGCGAGGTCAGATAGGGCAGCACTTCCAGGGCGCTGAGATATTTGTTGTCGAGCTGTATGGTGCGGTAAGTGGCAACACTGTTGGGAGCAAGCTGCTTGATCATTTCGTAAATGCGCTGGGCACGATAGCCGTAATTCCATTTGTTGTACCTGCTGCCGAAGTTGGGGTTGGTATCGGCGCCGGTCCGCGACTTAAGGTAGTCGTAATACTGAGGCGGAGCCGCTTCCTGGTTGGATGCTACGATAAAATTGCGCGCCGGATTATAGATGCGCGGCAGGAGGTCGAAGGGTATATATCCCTTCCAGACATATTCGTCAGTCCAGCCGGGAGCGGGAGTCTGGCCCGTGTAGCCTTTGGGGCGGATGGGTATCTTGCCCGGCATTTGAAAGCCGATGTTGCCCTGCTTATCCGCATAGAGAACGCTCTGTGATGGAACATCCCAGTACCTGAGGGCGTTGCGGAATTCGTCCCAGTTCCGGGCCTTGTTTAAAGCGATGATCGAAAGATTCATGTTGGAGGGCTCGAGAGCGGTCCAGTGCAGGGACAGCGGGTCAGTGTTATTGAAATCCTGCATTTTGCCCGTTTTGGGATCAAACCGGTTCTCGTTGATCACGGGGCCAAGGTGGGTTTCCCGGACCTTGATGACCACCGACGGCTTACCATTACCGAATTTGATCGTTTCCTCGCGCACAGTCATATCGCGCCAGGAGCCGTTCCATTGGTACTGGAGAGGGTTGGCCGGATTGATCTTTAACATATACTGGTCGTTGACATCGGGATAGACGTTGGTCGTGCCCCAGGAGATGTCGCTGTTGTGGCCGACGACGATACCCGGACTGGCGGCAAATGTGAATCCTGCAACATCAAAGGGGGCCTCTGCCGGCTGGTTACAGTGAAGGGCAATCTCGTACCAGATTGAGGGCATTTGTATGCCCAGATGGGGGTCGTTGGCCAGTATCGCCTTTCCGCTCTGCGTCATTGGGCCGGTGGCGACCCACCCGTTGCTGCCTGCTCCTTCCGTTTCTCCGAGGATGGGGCTCAGATCAGGGGCTGATTCAGAGAATATAGCAGTTGAAGATAAACCGGTCTTTACTTCCCCTGATTTTTGGGCTTTTAAGGTAACTGATTGCATAAACGCCTGAACGTCCTCCGGCAGCATGATGGTCGGTTTGAAGCCGTGAGGCCAGGAAGGCACAAGGAATTTTTCGGTCATTTCCGGTCCGAAGAGAGAGTTAAGTTTGGTCCGGGCAATTTCGGGGTCGCGGCTAAGGCCGAGATCAAGGGCCATCAGCTTGGCAAAGGCCAGACTGTCCAGCGGGCTCCATGGTTCGATTTTGAACTTAACGCCGGTCAGGCCGAGGATGCTGTAGTTGATGGAAAGCTGACGCGGGGTCTTTCCGGAGATGTAGGCATTTACTCCCTTGACAAACGCATCCAGCGGCGCGCGCTGTTCAGGTGTAAACCGGTCATATTCCTGGCGGCAGACCTTATAAAGGCCCAGCGAGCGCAGGTAGATGTCAGTGTTCAGGAGGCCGTCCTTCCGGCCGGTGAGCTCTTCGATCCTGCCGGCGCAGGTATAGCGGAAAAACTCCATCTGCCACCAGCGATCCTGTGCCTGAGTGTAGCCCTGGGCAAAGAAGAGGTCGTGCAAGTTTTTGGCGTAGATGTGGGGCACGCCCCAGGAGTCGCGGATGACTTCCACTTTGTCCTGCAGACCATTGACCCGCAACTCTCCATCCACACGGGGCAGGGGACTCCGGAGAATAGAGAGGTAGTAGAGATAACCTCCCCCGACCAGCAGTATAAGAACCACGATGATTGTCAGAAGCGTTATTTTAATGGCCTTAGCATAACTTTTCTTCTCACTCATAGCAGCCTCCTTTAAGTTTTTATGCCTCTTACTGTCCCTTTTCCCCGCGGCAAATCAGGATATGATCGTCAAAAACCTGTCCGGCAAGAAAGCCGTTCTTCAGCGGCGCGGCGACGCTCGCTGCCGAAATCTGTTTTCCGTCATTCAGATATATCTCCTCAATTATATGGTCGCCTTTGTTTCTGGCTGTTAATTTCAGAATCTGAGAGGGGGAGATTTTTCCTTTATCCTTGGCATGGGCTAAAAAATCAAGCATCTTCGGATGACAGGCTACATACAGCGCGCCCGCAGCGTCAAGTTCGATATTATCGGGGCCGGTCCCCAGGTTGATATCATAGGCAGGGGACAGGAGGCCGGAGGCTGCATCACGGGTAAAAACGGAAATGGACCGGTTCACTGTGGCTGCCAGATAGAGGTTCTTTCCATCGGCGCTTACATTAATGCCATTAGCATAACCAAAGCCCTTGGCGGCAATGCTCATATCCTTCCCGTCATAATAAAGGACATATGAGCGCTTGAGCTGCAGAAAATCTTCCACCGTGCGCAGCCCGGGAGAGGAAAAGCCGTGGTCGTTGGTTGCGTAAAAACTGTTCACTCCCACTGCAACCAGATCGTTGGGGCTGAACATGAGGGGATGCCCTATGGATTTCCGATGAACCAGGGCGTCGCCAACATATTCAAATATTTCCACAAAATGGCCCATTTTGGTGTGATTGATAGCGAAAAGAAACGTCTTCCCGTCACCGTCAAGATAAAGGCTTATCCCGTGAGGATGGAATTCCTTATCGAAGCCGGCACTGATTTTCCTGGGCGCCGAGCCCTTCTCGGTTAAATCCAGGGCATAGATGGCACCCTGAACAGGCGCCCCCGCCAGAGCGGCCCGGCGATCATCGGAAGAGATGAAGACGATGCCAGTCCGGGGATGGATGGTTAAGTCCTCGGGGCCGGGCAGGCCGGAAACTCGAATGCAGGAGCCTTCGTAGTGCGGTTGTATGGTTTTAAACTGGCCGGCATCATAGAGCGTCTTTCCGGCAAAGGCGGCGAAAACAATAAGGATCGTAAGTATCGCGATGAGGGCTTTTTTCATAGCAACCTCCTGGCAGGAATGTATTTAACCGATAAACGATCATTGCTTTTCAGATATGGGGAAAATGCTGTTTTAATGAAGACCCAGAGGTTCTTTACCAAACCCGCCATCCTCTTTGCCGAGACCAGTGAAAAAGAGGGTGACGGGCGGCTAAGCCATCGGCATCCTATACAGCAAAGGCATCTTCCGATATCTGCATTGCGCTGAGGTCATTTTGCTTCAGTATTTCACATTTGGCCGGCACCAGAGAGGTTGTGCGCCGTATGAAGAACCTGGCGCTTTCTATCTTCCCGGAATAGAAAGCTTTGTCCTGGTCCGTTGCCGCGGCAGGCAGCTTCTGGGAAGCAACGGTTGCCATCCAGATATGATACCAGCCCAGGAGACTGTCACCGATGCAGTTAAGGAAGTCGCTGGCCGCAATCAGTGGAATATAAGGACTCGTTTTCATCATGCCGGCAAAATCCATGACTGTTTTGACAATGGCATTAATGGCGTCCTCCACGATGATCATTTCTTCCTTCAGGATGTCCGTCTTCTTGCATTGTGCCAGGCTTGTCTGTATTTCAGAGATGAGATTCAGGAAATAGACGCCTTTCTTCATGCCCAGTTTCCGGCCCAGCAGATCCATCGCCTGGATTCCATTTGTCCCCTCGTAAATCAAGTTGATCTTCTGATCCCGCATCATCTGCTCTACGGGATACTCACGGCAGTAACCATATCCGCCGAAAGTCTGGACGGCCAGGTCATTGACGACCATGCCCATTTCGGTGCAGTAGGACTTTACGATGGGTGTGAAAACTTCGATCATGCCCTGCCATTTGTCCGCTTCTTCCTCTGTTGCGGCTGCTTTCCTTCTATCCATGCAGTAATAGCAATACAGACAAAGCAGCCGGGTTCCTTCGACGATGGATTTCTGTTTAAGAAGCATCCGTCGTACGTCCGGGTGCTGAATGATGGGGACTGTTATATTCGGATCCTTCTGCATGACATTGGACCCCTGGATGCGTTCTTTCGCATAGGCCAGGGCATGGCGATAGCCCGCCGAAGCAAGGGCAACGCCCATCATCCCGACGCCCTGCCGCTCCTCGTTCATCATGTGGAACATGATCTTCATGCCTTCCCGTTCCTCTCCCATGAGGTAGCCGATGCATTTGCCGTTCTCACCGAAGTTGAGTGTACAGGTGGCATTTCCGTGAATGCCCATCTTGCTTTCGATATTGCCGGTTGTGACGTCGTTTGGTTCGCCCAGAGTACCGTCCGCATTCACTCTGATTTTAGGTACGAGAAACAGGGAGATGCCCTTTGTGCCCTTGGGGTCTCCTTCGATGCGGGCCAGAACGGGATGAATGATATTATCGGCAAGATCGTGATCGCCTGATGAAATGAAGCATTTAGTTCCGGTGATCGAGTATGTGCCGTCGGGATTTTTCTTGGCCGTTGACTTGAGAGCGCCGACATCGGAACCGGCTCCGGGTTCCGTCAAGCACATGGTGCCTCCCCAGGTGCCGTCGAACATTTTATTGAGAAACATGGACTTCACTTCCTCAGTGCAGAATTTCTCCACGAGTTTTGCCGCTCCATGGGTCAGGGCAGGGTACATCACGAAAGCCTGGTTGCAGGAGAGAAACATGTTGGCGCAGGCAGCCGCCACCACTTCGGGAAGACCCTGTCCGCCTACTTCCGGGCTGTCGGCCGTGCTGAACCAGCCGCCTTCGGCGTAGAGTTTCCATAATCTGTGATATGCTTCCGGTGCATATACTTTGCCGTCTTTGAAAACGGCCTCAACCGGTTTTCTATGCACTTCATCGGGATAGGTCGGGGCAATTTCATTTTCTGCAAATTTGGCCGCCGCGTCTAAAACCATATTAACCATGTCCGTGTCATGGTCTTCAAAGGGCGCTTTTCCCAACAGTATCTCGCCAATATTGAGTACTTCGTGCAGAATAAATTTGGCATCTCTTTCATCAACCCACTTGCTTGTCATATATCTTTTCCTCCTCATTAATTCATTGGGAAGATTTATACACAAATAATGATTGTTTTCAATCTTATTCTCCGGGCAGTATCGGCCTTACTTTTGAATAGCGGTATTTATCCCTGAAGTCATGGCCAGCCCCAGGAGGGCTTGGCCACGGTCCTCAACCCTTACGGCGTCTTCATAATTTAAACCGTTCAGGGCCATATTGAGCGCTCCTTTCGTGATTTGCAAAGCCAGCTGACTTTTGGAGGCCATAGTCTTGGCCATTTTCATAGCGGCAGGGAAAAGTTCCTCTTTCGGATAAAGATGGTTGACCAGACCGATGCGCAACGCTTCATCAGCCATGACTTTTTCTCCGGTCAGCAGCATTTCCGCCGCTCTGCGCAAGCCCACGATGCGCCAGAGAAAATAGCTCGTACCCATATCTGCTCCGCCGGCGCCGAGATTGATGAACTGGGCACGGAAAATGGCGTCGTTACTGGCCAGACAGATATCCGAGGTATAGGCGAAAGAAAGGCCGCCGCCAATCGCCGCGCCATGAACAGCAGTGATAACAGGCTGGGGAGCCGAGCGCATCAGGCGAAACATCAGCGATAAGCGCCGCTGGAAATGATAGGTGCCGGAAGCCGTAGTGACCGGCGATTCGGCATACATGGCCTGAATATCTTTCAGATCCAGACCGGAGCAGAAGCCTCGTTCGCCGTTGCCGTGCAGGAGAATAACCCGCACCTCATAATCTTCATGCCGTTTCTGCCAGAAGTCAACGAGTTCATCGGTCATCTGCCGATTGATGGCATTGATCATGGCGGGACGGTTCAGGGTAAGGATGCCGACATTGCCGTCAACATCAAACTGAATGGTTTCATAATTCATCACAAACTCCTTATTTGCTTTGTTTTAAATTTCGTTTTGGCAGATTGTGCAATTGGTTACATGCTTCATTCAGGCAGCTGTGCATTGTTTTTGTAGCAGGAAAGAAATAATATTTCAAGACAACAACAGAGCAATACAGATCTTTCGCAAAACATGACTGACCTGTGCGCGATGCTTTCATTGCCATGTCCGACGAAAACAGATTGACACAAGATATATATATGATTATATTGAAATCGTAAATGAAAATGCCTGGTGTATAAAGCAGCAGGCTCAGGGAGGAAGGATGTTAAAAGATTATTTATCGGATAATGTGCGTTTCTTAAAGTTAACTGTCGGTAAAGAAAGGCCTCAACCATATTGGAGTACGGATAACGAGGTCATTCTCGAAAAGCAGACACTTCATCTTCATCATTTTCCGCACAAAAATGTTCAACAAAAAATTCCGGTACTGATTTTACCGCCCCAGGCCGGCAACCATTGTAATCTTGCTGATTTTGCTCCTGATCAGAGCCTGGTTCGGGTCTTTCAGCAGCATGGATTTGATGTTTATGTAACCGAATGGCTTTCCGCCACATATCATGACAAAGATCTGGGAATTGAAGATTATATTAATATGACGGATGATGCCGTCAAAGCAATCTGCGAAAAATCAGGAGCCTCCAAGGTACATATTATTGGTCAGTGTCAGGGTGGCTGGCAGGCGGCAATTTATTGCAGCCTTTTCCCGCAGAAGATCAAGAGTCTTATCGTGGCTGCCGGTCCCATCGACCTGGAAGCGCACAGCTGTGCAATTTCCGACTATGTCAAGATGCCGATTTCCTATTTCCGCTCCTTTGTTTCGCTGGGCTTTGGTTTGATGGATGGGAGAATCATTGTCAGGGGATTTAAGAGTCTGCAAATGAACGAGCACTACCATCTGAAATATAAGCTGCTTTGGCAGATGATTCAAAACAATGACGAAGAAGGCATTGAAAGATATTTAAGATTCGAAAACTGGTATGGTTACACGCAGAAACTGCCCGGTCGTTTCTACCTGGAAGTAGTCGACAAGCTATTTAAACAAAACGGCTTGGTGAAAAAGTTGCTCAGGATTAACGGCAGGGTTGTAGATCTCGAAAATATCAAATGCCTTACAATAATGTTAGCCGGAGAAAAAGACCATATCACTCATCCTGAGCAGGTCTTTGCCTTGAAAAAATATATATCATCACCCAAAAAGAAAATTTTTTCCATTATCAGCAATGGCGGCCATATCGGAACACTCATGAGCAAAGAATCATTGCGGGATAATTGGCCGAAAGTGGCTGATCTGTTAAAAGTTGCCTAAAAAAGATCTGCTGAAATTTTCTTGCCGGAAAGTTTGCCAAAAATAAACTGCCGCTCAAATATTAAGATCCCCCCGAGCCTTTCGGGGCAAGGGGGGAACTTAAAGACCTCGGAAAACATTATTCCAATACGATCAGCAGTTGGTTGGCATCAACCTTGTCTTTTTCGTTCACCTTGATTTCTTTGACAGTCCCGGCGGCCGGCGCACAAATGGGATTCTCCATTTTCATGGCTTCCAGGATGATCAACTCATCATCAGCCTGGACCTTATCACCAACGTTAACCAGAATTTCGGCAATTGTTCCCGGCATATGGGCTGTAACATTTGTACTCATATTTATAACTCCTTATTGTTTTAATTTCCTATAGCAGAAATTTTAAAAAGTTAAAAGGGGGAGAGTAAAACTCCCCCCTTAATTCATATTTCCCCTTATTTATTTTTTCCAGATGGGGTCTGCCGGGCCCCATTGTTTGGGCAGAATCGCCTGTGCCGGCCATTCCGGCGGGGCATTCTGGCCGGGTTTTTCACCTTCTTTTTCGATCAACTTTTTCAAGCCGGGACGGGCAAACTTCATATGACCGGCCTTGATGGTCCGGCCGTTGTAGATGACTTCCGAGCGGAGACTGGCCGCCCATGGTCTTCTCCATCTTTTTGCCCAGCCACAAAACACGGTCCACATCATAACCATGTTCGATGCCGAGTTCATCAATCTGGACAAGCAGATCTTCCAGGCAGATGAGACCGACAAAGCGGGGATCATCGTAATAGTATTCGCCGGTGCCCCGAATCGGGGAATCGCCGAGGAAGTTGGCCGGCTGGCCGCCCAGTCCGCCTAATGTGCCTTCAAACCGCGTGAAACCGGCCATCAGAGCCGCCAGAATCGACGAGGAGGCGACGCGCTTCGTCTCATGAAGATGAAGCAGATGCCCCTCCGGATTAGGCATGGCATCCATAATCATGGAACAATAACGATAAACGTCCGCCGCATTGGCGGAACCGTCATGATCGGCATGCTCGATATCATGGGCGCCGATGGAGAACCAGCGTTTGGTAAATTCTACGGCGTCTTCCATTTTGGTGGCGCCGCTGATGGGGCTGCCCCAGATGGTGCTGACTGTGCCGCACATCTTGAGGCCGGCGTCCCGGGCCTTGGCAATGCATTTCTCGGCTTCTCTCCAGTACTGGGAAAGGGTCGTGCCGGAATTGGCAAAGTGGTGCTCGGGATCGGTGGAAACCATCATCAGAATCCGGTCGGGACCGATTCCTTTCTTCTTCAACTCGATGGCCTTGTCTACGGCTGTCTCTCTGATTGTCACCGCCGTCATTACGATCTCGCCATAATTGATCCCCGCCTTCCCGCAGCGCTTTTTGAACTCGTCGCTGCGTAATGCCGTCAATACTTCTTCCGCATCGGCAAACTGCGGCGTGGTGACCGCGCTGCCCAGATTAGTTACTTCGATTTCTTTCGCCCCGGCCAGAATCATCTCCTGACCATAGAAAATTTTAGCCTGCGTGGAAATGAACTTTTCGCAATGCTGAAAACCATCACGAATGGTAATGTCTCCGATGGTCACTTTCTTGGGCATCCTTGGGAAAATTTTCCAAAGATCATACTCTGTTGCCATAAACTTACTCCTCCTGAATAATAATATTTACTTTTATTCACCTGTGAATACCGGTTTACGTTTTTCCGCAAAAGCATTCAGGGCTTCCAGGCGGTCTTTTGTCGGAATAACAACTTCATACGCTTTCGATTCGAGCGGCAAAGCCTCGCCCAGACTGACTTCCGAACCGTAATTGAGCGCAAACTTGGCCTGGGCCAGAGCTACCGGCCCGTTCTTGACTATTTCGCGGGCCAATTCCAATGCCGCGTTCATCAGTTCCTCCGGGGCCACAACTTTGCTGACCAGACCGATTTCCAGAGCCGTTTGGGCATTGATTCTGCGGGCCGTATAGATGAGTTCCTTGGCCTTGGCAATGCCGACAATCCGGGGCAGCCGCTGGGTGCCGCCGGCGCCCGGAATGACCGCCAGGCTCGTTTCCGTCAGCCCCATTAAAACATTCGATGAAGCGATGCGGATATCACTGGCCAGAGCTATTTCCGTGCCGCCGCCGAAGGCAAAACCGTTGATCGCGGCAATGACGGGAACGCGCACCTGCTCCACCGCCGTAAAGGTGTTGCGGATGGAAAAGATAAAACGGCGCACCTGGTCTGGCGTCATTGTTCTTCTTTCCTTGAGATCGGCTCCCGTGGAAAAAGACCATTTTTTCGGATCGTCGCCGGATTTGGCCCCGGTAATAATGATGCAGCGGATAGAATTATCAAAATTGGCCTCCCGGATGACATCCGCCAAAACGCTCAGTAAGTCAACATTAAAGCAGTTCATGGCTTCGGGTCTGTTCAGGGTCAGAATCAGGATGCCATCTGCTGTTTTTCCTGCAGCAATATATCAGACATGATTTTCACCTTCCTCTCGTAGTCTTCGTTCGTGTCTTCTTCGTTAAACCTTCAGGTCGCCCCAGATGGATTCTCTAACGGGAACCCGCAGGGCAATTTCAAAGCCTCGGGCGATCTTGTCCCGCGCCTCGCTGAATGTCACTACGCCGTCATGGAACAGCAGTGAGCCGGTAAAGAACGGATGACCCTCCGCATCATAGCGGTCCCGCATCATCTGGCGGAAGGCGGCCATTTCTTCCTCATTCACCGCTTGGCCCTTATCAATGATATTCTTTCTCCGGACTGTTTCCACGATGAATCCCGCCGTCTCTCCGGACATAACGGTCGTGCGGCCCCGCATGTTGGTAAAGGCAAAACGGGGTTTGAACGCCCGGCCGCACATGCCGTAGTTGGCGGCGCCGTGGTCGGGGCCGATGACATAGGTAATCTTGGGGGTTTCCAGACAGGTGCAGGCGCGGACCATGTCGGAACCGTATTTGCCGATGCCGCCCCATTCTTCCGCCTTGCCGACCATGTATCCGGGAGATCCCTGCAGGAAGAGAACGGGAAGTTTGGAGTTGCCGCAGCGGATCATCCATTCGGTCGCCTTGCGGGCCGCTTCAATGTAAATTACGCCGCTGGCGTTGGAGGCGATGACGCCAATGGGAATGCCCTTGATCCACATCTTGCCGGCAATGACGGAATCGCCGCGGCCGGGACTGTAATTGGATTTATACTCGTGGAAGTAGCTGTCGTCGGCCAGGCACTTGATGGTGTCTTTGATGTTGATGTGATTATAGGTGTTAACGGGTGTGTTGCGCATCATTTCTTTAAAATCAAATTTGGGCTCCCTCGTCTCCCGCCGTTCGATATAAAGCTTGTTGGCCGGTTCAAATTCCATCATGGCGCGTATTTTGGCGATTCCCTCCTCCTGGGTGCGGACAAAATGATCGCAGCCGCCGGAGTGCTGGGTATGAACGTAGGCGCCGCCCAGATCCTCCTGCGAAACGGTCTCGCCGATGGCCGACTTGACCATGGGGGGACCGGCCAGGAAGGCGTAAGCCATCTTTTCAATCATGATTGATTCGGAAGCCAGATAAACGATATAGGCGCCGCCGGCGGTGTTGCCGCCCGTGGAAAGGGTATACTGTTTGATTCCCTTGGCGGACATGCGGCACATGTTGTAAAACATCGTTCCAAAATGCCCGTCGTCGGCAAAACATCCCAGCTGCAAGGGGAGGTTGATGCCGCCGGAATCGGCGATATAGATGCAGGGCAGTGCGCACTGCTCGGCAATGGCCTGGGCCCGCATGTGTTTTTTCAGGGTAATGGGGAAATATGTGCCCGCGGAATAGCGGTTTTCATTGGCAAAAATCATGCAATCCCTGCCCATGACGGTGCCAACACCGGTAACAACACCGCCGCCGGGAATGTGGCCGCGCTTTTCCGAATTATAAACGTCGCCGCCGTAAAGCTTCTTTTCACCGATATTATAACCCGCATCGAGTCCCAGTTCATAGAAATCAGTTCCCGGATCAATCAGCATTTTGATCAGATCGCGCATCGGCTTCTTGCCCTGCTTCGCTAATCTTGCGGCCTGCTCGGCTCCGCCAATATTATATGCCTCTTCGCGATGCTTCAACAAAATGGCATCCTGTTCTTCCCAGTATTTCAGATTGACTGCCTTTTCCTGCTCCAGTCTCTCTGCCCTCGTCACTCTCTTTGTTTCCTCTACCATTGTGTTCCTCCTGTTTTTATAGTAGTACGGATTTTATACTACTAAATAGTATTTTTGCGGAGTTGCTTCCGCAATATATTTTATCGTCAGCGAATACTTTAATCTATTCGTGCCCCTGCATAAAAAAATTACGCAATTGTCAGACCAATCCTTTTTGCTCATTTTCGTTTGAAGCGAAATATCCGCCCCGTTGAGAAAAGTCAATGCAAAAGAAGGGGATCATTATGCTCCAAGCATTGCGCCTTTTTCATTGACCCCTTACCCTGCCGGTGTTATAGGAATCAAAAATAAAAGGGGCAGCAGCCATGTCAGAAACATTCAAAATAATCGTCATGCTCATCTTTGCCGTCGGGGCTATAATCCTTTCCCTGCGCATTGCCGGATGGAAAGTCAAAAAGGCCTGTGACATGATCATCCGTGATCTGAAAGAGAAAAAGGCTCTTGACCCGGCTTCTGCAGTGGAACTGCCCTATGCTAAGAGCCCCCTGATTAATATCGGATTACGCGACTACCGGCCCCGGGCACTGGAGGAGCTGGTGAAATGCGACACGGTCCGGATGCAGGAAGGTGGACGTTACTACCTGCGTGAAGGACACCAGCTTCAACCCAAAGAATAACACGGCAATAAAAAAAAGAGGGGGGAGGAAATGGTATTTTCTCCCCCCTCTCCCTTGTGAAAACCATTCATGCCGGTGAGGACGGGGGCATAGAGCATGAAAATGGTTTGTCTCTTATCCAGCCTCTACTTTCCCAGCATAGCATTGGGCAGCCAGACGACAATCTCCGGGTACATCGTGCAGATCATCACACCGATCGACTGGAGGATCAGAAACGGCACGACGCCTCGGTAGATGTGGCTAAGCTTAACGCCTTCGAGCCCGAGCCCCGACAGATAGAACAGCGCGTAGCCGAAAGGCGGCGTCAGAAACGACATCTGCAGATTGATCGCCAGCATGGCGACGAACCACAGCATGTCGAAACCCAGCGCCTGCGCGACGGGCAGGAAGATCGGGAACGTGATCATGACGATTCCGATCCAGTCGATGAAGCAGCCCAGGATAACGTAAATGATCATGATCAAAATATAGGTGCCCCATTTTCCGAGACCGAGCCCGAGCAACGCCTCGACGATGGCCTTGCCTCCGCCCAGGCCCAGGAATGCCCCCGTGAAGCAGGTGGCGCCGACGATGATGATGATGACCATCGTCGCGGTCTTAGACGTCTGGTAAAGCGTGTCGGCAAAGTTGCGCCAGGTCAGCTTGCCGTAGGCAAGGGCCATGATGAAGGCCGCGAACGTACCGACACCGGCCGATTCTGTCGGTGTGGCGATGCCGAAGAAGATCGCCCCGAGGACGAGGAAGATCAATGCCAGCGGCGGCACGGCATAGCGCAGCGTGTCCGTGATGCGCTTGGAGACCGGGATCGCGGCCAGTTCCTCTGCAGGCACGGGCGGGCCTATTTCCGGATTGATGCCGCAGCGTACGGCGATATAGATCATGTAAAGTATTCCCAATGTCACGCCCGGCACAACGCCGCACATGAGCAGCTTGCCGGCCGACAGAGAGGCCTGGTCGGCCATCATGACCAGCATGATGCTCGGCGGGATGAGAATTCCCAGGCTGCCGCCCGCGGCGACCATCCCCGTCGTGATCTCACTCTGATAGCCGTAGCGGAGCAGCATTGGTCCGGCCAGCATCCCCATTGTTACAACCGAGGCGCCGATGATGCCGGTGCAGGCGGCAAAAACGATGCAGACTGCGATCACGGCAAGCCCCACACCGCCCCGGATCGGGCCGAGCAGGATCCGCAGTGCCTTGAAGAGCTCGTCCGCCACACCCGACATCGTCAGGAAGTTTCCCATGAGAATGAAGAGCGTGATGGCCACCAGGACGAAATTGTCCATCGTACCGTAGATCCTCTCGATGAAAATTCCGAAGAATTGTGGCCCGATGAAGACCAATCCGAAGAGCGTACCGACACCTCCGAGCACGAAAGCGAGGGGATGTCCCATGAACAGAAAGATGACAAGTACGACAAACATGCCGATGGCAACAATTTCTGGGCTCATTGGCTCACCCCCTTATCTTCAGCGAGAACGTTGATGTCCTTGATCATCTCCGAAATGCCCTGCAAAAGCAGCATGAACGCCGTTAGCGGGATGACGGTCTTGATCGGATAGAGCGGCGGTCCCCACGCGCTCCACGAGTTCTCGAGCTGGCTCCAGGAGTCATAGGCGCTGCCGATCCCATAGTAGAGCCACACGGCGATGAAAGGCAGATACAATATGATGTAGCAAATGAGGGAGAAGATGGCATTCGTCTTCCTGGAATACTTGCTGGAGACCAGATCGATGCAAACGTGGGATTTCATAAGCAGGCCGTAAGCGGCCACGAGCATGAAGTGCGCCCCGTACATCATGTTGCTGGTCTCGAAAGTCCAGACCGTGGGACTGCCGAGCGTCCTCGTGATCACCTCATATACAACGAACAATGTAAGCGGGATCAACAGATAGCTGAAAATTATGCCTACTCTTGTGCTGAACCTGTCGATCAATTTGGATATATTGAGTAATGCGTTCATTTCTGGGAGCCTCTTTTCTGTTAATTTCGGAGCGCCCGGCAACAGAAAACCGGACGCCCCGATGCGTTAACGCGCTTATTTAAGCCCCGGAAGTTTCGGGATCGTGAAGGGATTTCGTCCCTGTGCAAAGGGTTCCTGGTAATTGCGGGTTTCCCTGAAGTCCTTCAAATACTGAAACATGGAGACGGCGACTTTCTGATAGTCCGGGTTCTTGCCGGCCTCGTCCACGAGGTACTCCCAGGCATATTCCTCGATCTTCTTAAGATCGGCATTGGACAGCCGGATGATCTGCGTGCCCTTCTCTTTGAACTTGTACAGGGCGGCCATATTGCCGGTTTCATACCAACTGCTGATGACGGCTACGTTGGCCTGGGCCGCTCGCTCGACGATCACTTTCAGATCCGCCGGAAGTTTCTCCCAGGCACCCTTGTTGATCATAACACCGAAGGTGGAGGCGGGCTGATGCCAGCCGGGACCTATATTGTACTTCGTCACTTCGCCGAATCCCATTTTCCAGTCGATGGAGGGCACGCTGAACTCGGCGCCGTCGATTGTCCCCATCTGCAGGGCCTGGTAGATTTCGCCGCCGGACACCATGACCTGGGCCGCCCCGAGCTTCTTGAGGATGTGCCCCTGGGCCTTGCCCGACATGCGCAGTTTCTTGCCCTTGTAATCTGCAACGGACTTGATCGGGACGCGCGTCCGGATGCCGGATTCCTGCGGGCTGACCGACGTCAGGAAGTAGATCATATTGTACTTGCCGAACAGGTCGTTGAAAGCCTGCTTGCCGCCGTAATGGTAGTACCAGTTGATGTAGTCGTACTGAGTCAGCCCCATGGGGAAGGAACCGAGAAGGTCAAAGGCACTGTTCTTGCCTGCCCAGTAACTCGGCCAGTCTCCGCCGCACTCCACGGAACCCTTGGAAACAGCGTCGAATACTCCCGCTGCCGGAACCAGTTCGCCCGCGGACATGACGGTTATCTGCATGCGCCCACCGCTGAGTTCGCCGACCAGTTTGGCGAAATTCTTGTCGCCTTCCAGCAGATCGATTGCAGGCGTCCAGGTGGAGACCATTTTCCATTTAACTGCGGGTTCGGCCATGGCGATGGCCGCGCAAAATACCGTCGCAATTACAACAGCAACCATGATTTTTAAACTTTTTTTCATCATCACTCATTCTCCCTTTCTTTTGGTTGTTCTCCGCCTTCTTGCAGCGAAGAAAATTTAATTACCGTTGTCTCCCCGTCTAAGCACCACCCTCCAGGGATCAACATCTTCCCGCAACGCTCTCAGCTCCTCCGCTGTCGGTTCTTCCTCCCGACCCACGTTTTCCGAAATCAGCAGCTCAAAACCGGTTTCCGCAATCACCTTTTCCTTGTCAATACCCGGCAGCAGTGATTTCAAGCGCATGCGCTTACTTGTCTCATCAAAATCAAATATCCCCAGTTCGGTAAAAACGAGATGGGGGCCGTTTCCGGGCGGCAATCCCGCCCGCTCACGTGCACCGGGTCCGTCTAAATAACCGGGTGTGGTAATGAAATCAACTTTTTCAACAAAACGCTTGCGGCTGTGATTCATGATGATCAGTGTCTTCCAGGCCAGCGAACCCAGTTCATTGGCGCCGCCGCTTCCCGGCAATCTGGTGGAGGGACTAGAGTAATCCTTCCCAATTATTGTAGAATTGAGATTGCCGTATTTGTCAATCTGGGCACCACCTAAAAATGCATATGTTACCAGCCCTTTTTGCAGCATCTCCATCGCTTCGGGCATGGTCGCGCAGCAGATCGCCCGGTAGGTGGTCCGGGAATCAGCCACCGAAAGGGGCAGCATGGACGCTTTCGGAGAAATACCGCCCGCTTCAAAAACAAGAACGAGATTGGGAGAGTGAACCTTCTGGGCGAGCGCGGAGGCAAGCATCGGAATGCCGGTGCCGGCAAAAATCAATTTTCCGTCTTCGAGATGTCTCGAGGCGACTATCGCCATGAGTTCGATCGGATTATATTTTTTCTTTTCCATGACAATTAGTCCCTCCCTTCCATTAATTCAATTGCTGCCAACTCTTTAATCCGCTTTTGTCCGCCGCATTTTTCCAGAAATTCATTAAAATCGTTTGTCCCGAATACATAGTCGATGTAATAGTTCTTCAGTGCCTCTCCCGAGCGATCCTCGGCGGCCTTGGCGTAGGCCTTCAGATGCTCCAGATCCATGTAGTACAATCCCGGCATATTCGTGGGATAGGCGCCACCGGGAATTTCCACAACAGCATCCACATAGAACTGGGGAATAACAGTTTTGGAACCGTCCCTCGCGGATTTCGTCGGTATCTATTATTTTTTCCGTAGTGATAATTAGATTTTTTGCAGAACGTGCCTTCTCCAGATCCTCATTCAGCATGCCGTCGATCTGGCAGTTACCGTATTTGTCCGCGCGGTGCACATGGATGATGCTGACATCGCAATACAGGGCGGGAACCAGAATCACATCGATACCTGTAAAGGGACATTTGACTTTCTTTCCGGCGCTTTGTTTGAATGTATCAGTTCCTGCCAAGCTGCGGACCGGCAGGAAAGGCAATCCCATTGCTGCGGCCTTGTGCCGCCAGGCCATTGTTCCGTTTGACCATTCGGTGATTTTGAGCTCCCCTTTAATGAGTCTTTCTTTGACGCGTGTTCTGGTGTATTGCGGAATGCCCAGCATTTCCAGGCCCAGTATATAACCGATATCCATTTCCATGATTCTGTCGTTATCCAGTAACAGATCCACATCAAATGTCCTGGTTCCGGCAGCCATCCTGAAATGATACCCCTGTCTCAATACCTCATGGACAAAAGCTATCGGCGTTCGTACTATGCTGCATCCTCCTAGGGAAATATAGTCACCAATTTTAACAAACCGTTTAATGGCCTCCTTCAGATCCATCCGTTTGTCATTGTTAGCTCTATCGGACTTGGCGCGCATGTGACTGCGAAACTCATCAGGGGTGATTGTTGAAAAAATTGATCCATTTCCCTGCTCTAATATATCCATATTATTTTAACCTCCATCATATAGACTCAGCCCCCTGATCTATCTTTTCTTGGACAAAGAATTAAAACCCTCACCAGATAAATTGAGAGTCAGCCTCATAACGCACTCTTTCCAACAGGCGTTTTATAGTTAACTCCCACAATACTTTTCAAAGAGATTGGACACCCCCTTTCTTATAAAGATTTCCAGTTAGAGCATTATTTGTTCGTGAATTTATAATAAGTATCAGCAATAGTTATG
The DNA here is from genome assembly GCA_963845095.1 of uncultured delta proteobacterium. Lineage (GTDB taxonomy): Bacteria > Desulfobacterota > Syntrophia > Syntrophales > Smithellaceae > MVRV01. Next base: position 2,378 of record CAWJQM010000011.1, on the reverse strand, counting down.
CCAAGGCGGTAAGGAAAGACAACTAATTGAATTAACTACTATTGTATTTTAAAAGGATAGAATTGTCAGGCAAATAACTTGTGCATAAATGCATAGGAGTGCATTGCTGCACATTAATCCCAGTTGCCACGGAGTCCGTATTTCTGCTTTTTCCTGGTTAGAGTCGAAATATCGATTCCGAGGTCGTTGGCTGCATCCGCCAGTGTAGGATGCATTTTCAATGCCACCATAATCATTTCCTTCTCCAGGCGCTGCAGGTGGTCTTTCAGGGAACCAATCCGGCTGCCGTTTTTTGCCTCATTGATTTGCGTCAGTATATTTTTGAAGAAACTACCGACCTCGGTTTCTATATCCTCAACTTTAATTTCAGCATTGGGATTGACGATCACAAACCTTTCTATCATGTTCTTTAATTCCCGCACATTGCCCGGCCAGTCATAAGCTTTCAGACGATCCAGAACATCTTTGAAGATATAGTTGTTCGTATTGTAGATGCTGTTAAAGTAATTTAGAAAATGCTGAACCAGCGGAATAATGTCCTCCCTTCTTTCTCTCAAAGACGGAATTCGAATAGGAACTACGCTTAACCGATAGTAAAGATCCTGCCGGAAAGTGCGGTTTCTGACCATCTCCTCGAGATTGCGGTTGGTCGCGGCAATAATCCGGATATCAACCTTCAGTGTGTTCAAGCCGCCAACTCGTTTAATTTCCTTGTCCTGGATAACATTTAGCAACTTGGACTGTAATTCAAAGGGCAACTCCCCGATTTCATCCAGAAACAAGGTGCCCTTGTCGGCCGCTTCGATCAATCCCTTTTTGCCTTCGTTTTTGGCATTCGTAAAGGCGCCTTTTTCATATCCGAACAGCTCCGACTCCAGCAGGCTTGCCGGCATCGCGACGCAGTCCACTTTCGTAAAGGTACCTTTATTTTTGCGTTCGCTGTGTTCATGAATGTATCGGGCGATCACGTCCTTTCCGACGCCTGATTCCCCGGTAATCAGGACCGTGACATTGGAACGGGCGACTTTTTCCGCAAGCGTGAGAACGTATTTGCCTTCGGCAGTATTAGTGATGAACTCGTATTTCTTCAGCTCCAGCTTTCCCACCAGATGGTCAAGCTTCTCCTTATATTTTTCAATAACGACATTGGATTGAACCAGCTTTCTCTGCATGTTGTTGAGTTCCGTCAAGTCGCGCAATGTACTGACCAGACCGACCGCTCTGTTGTTTTTATCCCAGACGACACTGGCTGTAACGAGCACGTCCTTCCCGCTGGGATAGCGGATCAACTTTGACCGGCTCTTCATGTCCTTGACTACCTCGAGATTGACGGCTTCGCTGATATATTTGTTTTCAATCAAATAGGTTGTGTGTTTCCCATGCATTTCTTCGTTGCTGATGGAGGTTATTCTTTCAAACCCCTTATTCGCTGTAATAAAATAACCGTCCATATCAGAAATGTACACGCCGTCGTGAACGGCCTCGATGATGGCCTTCAACATTCCCATGTCCATCCTGGAGAGAGTCCAGGATGTATTCATGGAATTGCCGAGGACGGCACGCCGGCCTTTGTAAGCAATAGGAGTGACTGTTTCCATGATCCAGCGTATTTGCCCGTCTTTAGCAAGGACCCGGTACTCATAAGGGGCCTGATTCTCACCGCACAGCATCGATTTGGCATTGGCAAGGAGAGTATCCCTGTCTTCCGGGTGAACGATATCGAGCGTTTTCTTTCCGAGCAGATATTCCCTTGTGTGACCTACGTAATCCGCGGCATTGGTGTTGATGAATCGAAACACGCCGTCTTGTATAACATAAACCCCGGCCATGGAATTCTCGGCGAGAGCGCGATAAAGAGCCTCGCTTTCTCTGAGCTGCTTTTCCGACTGCCTGCTGGTGGAAAGATCAACGTGGGAGTAGATTATCATCCCCGAAATTGATTTTCCCGCAGCACTGCTGGTGGCATGTGCGCTCAGGGAACAGAGTACCGGCAACCCTCCTTTTGCTTTTAAATACACTTCATAGTCGTTTACCCGGCCATCTTCCAGGATCAGTTTCTGCAGATTGCCGCTCTGCTCTTTTTCGACAAAGAGCTCTGACATGAATGTGCCAATCAATTCATCACGTCTGTATTTTAGAGTTTGTTCAACAGATGGGGAAATATCAATGATTTGCCCTGCGGTATTCATTTCATAACAGATACTGCTAATGCTCTCCAGAATCGGCGGGGATTTTATTTCTGTTTCGGGTTGCCACAGATTTATGTCCTTTTCCATCATTTTCATAATGACCTCGATCTCCCAATACTACGGTATCTAACAATAACTTGAAATTACAGTTAGTAGTGAAGAAGGTGCTGAAATTATGACAAAAGCTGC
>CAWJQM010000010.1:0-25239 GCA_963845095.1 uncultured delta proteobacterium | reverse complement strand
CTCTCCCCTTATTATACAGCATTTCAGATTTCAGATAAACGCATGAGGCAAATCAGGGAGTTCCTCACTTCTTGAACTTGCCCAGAACCGCGACGATATTCAACATTAGGCCGAATAGGTTGATGCCCACCGCGACCGCCCAGGCAACGATCGAACTATACACCTGGGGTTGGGTGAAGATATTGATGATGTGTGTGACCACGCCGCCGTAGCCCATCACGATGATGGCAACCCCCATGAGTATCCGGTACAGGGTGATCTTGCGCAGGTAGCCCGGTATCAGGAATAGCGCGTAAACTACCATGGAAATGGCCCCAGCACGGCTTTGTGGGTGCCAGCGCCGGCTTCCCTGTGGATGTGAGGTACAGGCTGAGGCCGTTATAGAGCATGCCCAACACGAAATAAATTACCTGCAAGCGCAGCAGCGTTGTCAGTTTCATTTCTTCTCCACCCACTTATTTGGCTATCAGTGTTTCCTGCCGGACCTTGGCCATGTCCGCCGGGTAGGTCCGGGCGGCCAGCCAGAGCAGCAATGCCGCAATGAAGCCCGCGATAGTGGTGAACAACATCGCTGTGATCAGGCCTTCGGCGCCCCCACCCATTGCGTCAGATATGGCGCCAACCACCGACGGCCCCCATGCGCCACCGAACATGTAAGCGGAGAACACGGCCATCCCCATGGAGAGGCCCTTGTGTGCTGCCGGCACCACGTCCTGTGAGACAGCATTGAGTGCCGGTGACCCCACAACCGACAGGAAGCCGTAGATGAAACCCAGGGCTATGCCGATAGGGCCGAACCTGAGTATCACCATGATGATGAGCATGATGGCTGCCAAGGTGGAGGCCAGGGCGGGCAGGTAGAGCCGGCCCTTGCCGGTCTTCTTCTGCCAGACATCGGCCAGCCATCCGCCCAGCGGGGCGGCTATGATGGCCATCAGCGCCCATCCACCCACGATCATGCCGGCCGAGCTCTCCGAGATACTCATCAGCCGCATCAACAGCGCAGGTGACCAGACCAAAACGGACACCGTCATAAAGCACATAATGCCGTAGCCGAAGAAATACAGGACCAGGCTGCGGATGCGGAATAATCCAGTATAGACTTTCCGAAATTGATCCTGGCGCCGGCCTCGCTTGGATCGGCGTCCTGTAATCTTTCATAAAAAAGGCGAGGATGCCCAGGATAATGCCGGGAGCGGCGAAGATATAAAATGCCCAGCGCCAGCCCATGGCGGCGGAGATAGCACCGCCTGCTATCGTACCGATGGCTGCGCCCAGCGGTATGCCGATGTTGAAGATGCCCAGCATGCGGGCGCGCTTTTCCGGCGGGTAGGCGGCACTGACCATGGCCACGCCGCCCGCGGTGAAGCCCGATTCACCAACCCCTACCATGGTGCGCGGGATGATCAGGGTTGTGAAGCTCTTGGCGAAGCCGGTCAGGAGGGTGAAAAGGCTCCAGAGCAGGGCCATGATGCCGATGGTCCGGCTGCGGCTCCAGCGGTCGATCAGGTAGGCCACCGGGAAGGAGAAAAACGCCATGCCCAGGATGAAGAGCGTCTGTGCCAGGCCGCACTGAGTGTCGGTCAGCCCCAGTTCCACCTTCATGGGCTGCAAGACCGCCGAGAAACCTGCCGGTCAATATAGTTGATGACATACAGCAGGGTGCATACGACCAGGATATACATCCCGCTGCCGCCGCCTGTTTTGTATTCCTGGGGTTGAGTGCCAACCGGTTCTTTCGTATTCATAATCCCCTTATTTCTTGAAGAGCAGTTCTTCCATTTGATCGGGCGCGTGCGTAAGTTTAACGTTGCCGTTTTCTGTGATCAGCACGGTATCGGAGTGGCGGTAGCCCCCCTTACCCTTGAAATAAATCCCGGGTTCGATGCTTATTATCATGCCCGGGGCCAGTTTGCGCTTATCGCCCAGTGCCAGGAAAGGGTCCTCGTGCCCGGTGATACCGAAGCCGTGTCCCGTGCGGTGGATGATGTTCTTCTCATAGCCGGCGTCGATGAAGACCTGCCTTACCTGCTTGTCGATCTCTTCCAATACCATACCGGGCTGCGCCAGATTGTAGGCCAGCTCGCGGGCCTTCATCATGGTGTCGAAGAGCTTCTTGGCGTGTTCCGGTATATACTCCAGGAAAAGCGTCCTCTCTATCTCCACTCCATAGCCGTCCACTATGGCGCCGACGATGGAGCATGAGGGACCGCCCTCTTCCATAATCATGAAGGGAGTGGGTATTATATGGGGGTCATGCGATATCGAGGGCGGCCAGACCGCGCCCTGGAACTTGCTGGCGATGAGGTTGAGGTCGGCCACTTCGAAGAGAGCTTTGGCCATCATGGCCTGCACCAACCCGCTGTATATGGTGATGAGCGGCACACCCACCCGTGTGGTCTCAAGAAGCTTTTTCATGCCTTCGTCCACCACTTGGCAGGCGTGCACGTGGCGGCCTATCTCGTAGTCGGTCTTGATGACGCGCACCTCCTCGATGATGTTGGTCATTACCTTGGTGCCGCGCGTCTCCTTGAGTATGCCGGCCGGCATGGCCGTCTCGTGGCCCACGCGGTCGCTGTCCTTGAAGAGCGGGCGGTAGACGTCGTACCAGTTCTGCCCTTCCGGCGCCGGGAATTCGTAGTAAATTACATAGTCCAGGTCGCATCGCGCCCTGTTCTTCACATGCGTGGACTCCAGCAGGGGGCAGACCATCTTCATCGGCCCCTTCTTGCCTATCACCAGGATGAAGGGCCGCTGGTGTACCAGGTTGGCAAAATTGGTCAGGTAGTAAACGTTGGTCGGGGAGAATGAGACGTAATAGTCCAGTTTCTCCTTTTCCATCAGCGTCCGGATCTTTTCCAGGCGCTCATTAAGTCCTCCTTGTCTGGTTTGGCGGTAATCGGTTCGATTTTCATGGCCAGCCTCATTTTATTTGGGATTTGCCGCTATAATATCGGTTTGCGTCGAGTATATCGGTTTCTCATAATCATAATGCTTTGGTTGATATTTGTTTTCTCCGTTTGCCGCCTGTTTTCCAGGCGATGCCGCACTATCTCAACCATGTATCCGTTGGTTCCAGACCATCGTATAAATAAGTTACCCTTAGAATCTAATATATGGCATGATATCATTGGTAACGATTTGAAGTAAAGTATTTTCAGTACGTTTGCTATTTTAATGCTTTTAGGAAGTTGTTGACAGAAAGCTCAATAAACAATTTTGAGAAACTAAATACGTATCACTGATATTGCTTTCATCTGCTAAGTCAAGCGTTTCCGTTTGGAATTGAGGTGCGGATTGCCAGTTCCAAGCAAAAAAGACTCAAAATGCAATGAATTGGAATGGCGGGCTTTAAATAAAACTTTCATTTCATGACCTGGCCCTGGACTTTTCCGAAAGAGGGCTAACTAATCGTAAAACCTGGCCACTTTCTCCAGTGGTTCCCGCATCGCTTGAAATTCATTGACGGGATGACTTGAGTCTATGTACCCCAGGGGTATACCCAGTATGATTAACTTGGAGTCCGGAATATTCAATATCTTGCGGAGAAGGTCAGGATAAAGCACAGGCTGGATAGCCGGAATCGATCCCAATCCACTCGCCGTGGCTAACAGGAGAATATTCTGAGTGATTAGGCCGCAGTCAAATAAATTCCAGACATTTGTGCTACCATCAGCAGAATAAAAAGAGCGGTCCAGCAAAATATAAATACAACTGGGAGCACCCCAAAGTCTAAAAGCATTTAACGCCCATTCACTGCGTTTCTGTTTATCTTCGCGTGCTACTCCCATCTTACCGAGAATTCCTGCCATAACTGCCGCCTGTCTTGAGTTCCAGGGTTCAGGATATTTAAATGGGATGGGCACATCAAAGTTGGGTTTGCTTTGAGAATTATCCAGGTAGGCCTGTTTAATCTCCTCCAACTTAGTCCCGCTGACTACTGCAAACTCCCAGGGCTGGCTGTTGGATGCTGATGGTGAACGCAAAGCCCCCTCGACTATTTTCTTTAACACATCTGGTGGCACAGGATCAGGCTTAAAGCTCCTGATTGATTTTCTTTTATTGATGGTTTCAATAATGTCCATTGCACTCTCTCCAAATTATTTATTGACGGATTTCTAAGCATAACCATACGTATAAAGTCCGACAAGATATTGCTTGTCCCGGGCAAACTATAAGAAACCCGGTCTTGTATGTCAAGGGAATCTTGGCCATTAAAGAACTGGTCACAGAATTTTTTTGTGCAGATGACCGTCGGGCGTGAATTGTGCTTATTATGGTCGGTTCGTCCGGATCAGGCATGCCGGCCACATCCACTATGCCGCCGTCACGAAAGATCGACGAGGCGAGAGAGACGTACAATTGAATCCTGAACGCTCCTGTCATTTTCGTATGCGATTTCTATGGCGTTTGAGGGACAGACAGTTGCGCAGTGACCGCATCCCCGGCATGCTTGCGTGTGAATGACGCGATTTTCAACCAGATGAATGGCATCTACAAAGCACACGCCATCCAGGCAGATGCCGCAACCGGTGCAGCGGTCACTAACAGTCACGGTCACGCCGGGCATTCTCACAACTTTGCCGCTGATCCTTTCGGTCAAATAGGGAAGCATTCGCCAGAGACAACAGCAGGGACAGCAATTGCAGATTGTCAGCAGTTTATGGCCGGGACCAACACCCAGCCAGACGGTGTCAATCTTGTTGCGCCCGACCAGATGCGTCAACCCAGCTTGCCGGCACCGATGGATATGCTCTCTGGCTTCCTGCTTTGTGACACGGCGTCCCAGTTCGGGATGGATTCCTATGACCGCTTCCCCCAGAAACAGGCATCCCAGGTCTTGTGGATAATCCTTGCAGTTCGTCGCGGCCCGACAAATGCATTCATTCATCACCCAGTGGTAACTGGCCGTTTCGATGAAGTGATCCACGACGGCAGAAGGCAGCACCGCATGACCGGGCGCCGGGACGTCCTCATTAACGGCAATGGCCTTGTTCTTGGGCAGGTAGATGATGTCGTCGCCCTCAAAGAACAGGCGATCCATGATGCTTCCAAGGAACGGCAGTTTACTGAGCCGGGCGTAGAAGAACCGCTGCGAAAAAGTTTTCTTGAGTAGTCGAACAAACAACAGGGATCGTGCCATTATTTCTGCCCCGCCGGTCTCTTGAATCCCTTATTGCAGTTATTATACAGCGCAAAGACTTGAACACTAAAATGATCTTCCCTCAGCGCTCCATCCGTAATTTGCCCCCGCAGCGGCGTACGTTCTTTTCCACGCCCTATGTTTCCAAAATGGATGTAACATTACTTCTTGATAGGATACTAAAACGAGCGGTCTGATATGTCAATGGTCAACAGGCAATCATTATGACTTGAAAACGGTGCAAGTCTTTCTATTATTAATCTGACTGATCCGGACTGGTAGAGCGGCTCATCTTACTTTGCTATTTTTTTGTCGCCTTCTGTTTTAGCTTTTCTTCCTCGGCTATCTTTCTCTTCGTTTCACCGATATAGTATTCTATCTTGTAATCAAGGCCAAGGTTGGCATAATTACGTGCAATCATCTCAAACCGGTTTAAAGCAGCCGAATATTTTTTTTGCCGGAAATAGAATTGGCCTACATAAAATTCCTGTTCGGCCAGCTCCTGTTTGCATTCCCGCAAGTATTTACCCGCTGCCAGGGAAAATTTATTGTCCGGAAAACGGGCAATTAGTCTTTCAAATTCCTTGCGGGCTTTGATTGTTTCTGTCTGATCGCGGTCAATTGTCCCCTTTAAATTGTAGTGGCACATCCCCAATTGATAAATGACATAAGGAATATGCTCGTTAGTCGGGTGCATATTGAGGAATTCGCTATAAGCATTTTCTGCTTCGGGGTATTGTTTATCGGTAAAAAAAGAGTCGGCGATACCCAGTTCAGCCAGTATGGCCAGACTATGCAGGGGATATTCGTCCTTGAGACGAATAAAATATTCCCGTGCCTTTTTGTAACTGCCATCTTGAAACTCAGCGGAACCACGGATGTAAAGTGCCTCCGGCGAATTTCTTACCATCTGCTCCTTTTTAAAAAAAGAACAGCCGGCAGCGCAGCACAAAAGAAAGACTGCAAAAATTATTAAGCCCGCTCTTAATGTTTTATTGGCCATCGCGCTATTTATAAACCCTTCTTGATGAAATCTTCCAGCCTCTCTTTGGGAACAAGACCGATAATTGTATCCAGTATCTTCCCGTCTTTAAAAAGAATAATGGTGGGAATGCTGCGCACTCCATAATTCAGTGCTGTTTTCTGACCTTCATCGACATTCACTTTCATAACTTTGATGCTGTCCTTATACTGCTCAGCCAGTTCTTCCACAAACGGGCCGACAGCTTTACAGGGACCGCACCATGGCGCCCAAAAGTCAACCAGCACCGGTTTGCTGCACTTGAGCACTTCGGCTTCGAAATTATCGTCGGTGGCGGCGGTTACATACTCATTGGTCATGACAGACATCCTCCTTTTTTGCTGCTGAAGTTTATGTCATAATGCCTTAAGAAATGTCAATTGCTATTTGAAGACACTTTCTGGTTGCTAAATAGTCACATGTTTTATATAAATCGCCAGGGGGGAAATTATGAGTATTCTGGGAGTTATCTCCGGTACAATAATCATGGAAAAAAGCGATTTGTTGAAGAATTGCCGGACAGTAACAGTCAAGAATGATTTTGGAACATCAACTGCCCTGGTTACCGATAAAATAGCTCTGATTCCCCGGCACGGCAATAACCCGCCAGATCATATTCTCCCGCATTGCATCAATCACCGTGCCAATTTAAGTGCTCTCCGCGACCTGGGGGCGTCAGAAGTGGTGGGAATCAACTCCACGGGGTCGTTAAAAAAGAATTTATGCCCCGGCAATATTGTAATTCCGGATGATTTCTTAACACTAACGGCAACGCCCACTCTTCAGCAAAATAAAGCCATTCATATTACTCCTGCCTTGGATGAAAAAGTAAGGCGCAAGCTGATCGCAGCGGCAAATAATGGCGGAATTCCCGTCATCGAAGAAGGCATTTACTGGCAGACGACTGGTCCGCGGCTGGAAACAAAAGCAGAAACCCGTATGATGGTAAATTTCGCCGATATCGTGGGAATGACTATGGCCAGTGAGGCGGTAATTGCGCAGGAATTGGATTTGCCATACGCATCGGTCTGTTCCATTGATAATTATGGCAACGGGATTGTGGAAAAGCCGTTAAGTATGGAGGCAATTATAGCCGGCGCCCGAAAAAATGCCGATTTAATGATCCGCCTTCTGGAGAGCTACCAGAAACTTTATTATTGATAACCTCGTAAAAAGCTTCAGAGGCAAGGCGCGCAAATCCCGAGGAGTGAGGCGTAATTTTAGCGTGCGCCCCATCCGGCATACGCCGGATTCACTCCGCATATGCGCAGCCCGGCGCATGCCGGGGACTTTTTACGGGGTTATTACAATTAGAAAGCGCCCAGCTGACAAGGCTTAACCTTAATTTGCAATGCCTCGCAGGCAGCAGAAACTTTCATTCGCGGCAGGTTCAATTTTCGGGCAATTTCCCAGGCAACTGCGCACGGGAGATGCCCGCCGATAAGTGCTTGCAAAATTTCATCTTTTAATCCGGGAACAACATCTTTTGCCGGCTGCACAATTTTCTTCTGCGGGCTATAGCCAAAGAGCCCCAGCTGGCAGGCGACGATATTGATATTCAAGAGGTCAAGAGCAACTCCTGTTTCCTTCAGGGTGACCTGAGCCGACCGGGCAATTTCTTCCGCCAGGGCACAGCTCAAGTTGTTATCTGTTACTTTGTGTAGAATTTTCTGCTTTAAGACGTCATCAACTTTTGTCCGGCCGGGATGCTTTTGATAATATTTATTTTTATCTGCATGCGTCATGATCTGGCTCCCTTTTTTTAATGAAAATGAAATTTCGATTTCTGTTTCCCCTAGACAAAAGTCCCCCCAGGCCATCCCTATCTAATTTTTAGTACTGAGCAATGGTTCAATTGCCGAAAGCGCCGCTGTATCCAGCGTCTGAAATCCATGCTCTTCCAGCAGTTTTTCTGTTTTTTCCATCTGGTCCACATCAACGACAAAAACTGCTTTTCGGGAAGCCTCCAGAACAAAACCATAGGCATTGTTGATATTGACAGCCTCTTTATAGAGCAGTTGAGTTAATTGATCCAGCCCACCGGGTTTGTCCGGTATCAGGACAGCCAGCACACCCCGCAAATGAACAGTCATGCCCGCTTTGGTCAGAGCAGATTCCGCCCTTTCGGGGGTCATCCACAATCAAACTGATGACGCCGAAAGTATCCGAAGTCGATATTGTAGTTGCCCGGATACTGATATTCTCTGCGGCCAGCACGGAAGTCACTTGCGCCAGTTTGCCCGGTTTATTTTCGGCAAAAATGGAAAGCTGATAGGCAATCATATTCTTTCTCCTGGATTGAAAATGTTAGTCTTTGCGGTTGTCAATTACCCGACCGCCTTCCCCTCTCCTTTGGGCAGAATATCCGGCCCGACTAAATCAACTTTTGGAGTAATCAGAATTTCGCTTTTCAATTCTTCGATTATTCTCTTGCGCAGCATCTCCAGTTGCTTTAATTCGCCGGTAAAGTATTCCTTACTCACCTCCACCTTGACTGTCATGGAATCATTAAACTCCTGACGATCCAGAATAATCAGGAAGTTAGTTCCTACTCCCGGTATATCCATAAGTCTCTTTTCAATCTGCATGGGGAAGATATTGACTCCCTTGAGAATCAACATGTCGTCAGTCCGGCCCTTGATCCGCTCTATGCGGCGATGAGTGCGCCCGCAGAGGCAAGGTTCGGGAATAATGCGGGTCAAATCCTTGGTGCGATACCGCAAAATAGGCATTCCTTCGCGCTGCAATGTAGTCATCACCAACTCGCCTTCTTCGCCGTCCGCTACAGGCTGCAGCGTTTCGGGATCTATTATTTCTACCAGAAAACTGTCTTCCCAGATGTGCAAACCATCCTGACGGGGACATTCGAAGGCCACCCCCGGACCGTTCATTTCCGATAGTCCATAAGAATTGAAAGCTTTATAGCCGTAAATATCTTCGATTTTCCTGCGCATTTTTTCCGTGTGCGGCTCTGCTCCGACAAAGGCTATTTTAACTTTAGTGTCTTTGCGCGGATCCAGGTTAAGCTCCGCAAAAACCGTGGAGAGATGCAAAGCGTAGCTGGGAATTACGTGAATCACGGTTGTAGCAAAATCCATCATCAGTTGAATCTGGCGTTTGGAGTTCCCCGCACCGGCCGGAATAACCATCGCGCCGATTTTTTCCGCACCGTAATGAAACCCCAGTCCTCCGGTAAAAAGACCGTAAGTCATCATGTTCTGGAAGACATCGCTTTTGCGCATTCCGGCCATGTACATGCAGCGAGCCAGCAGGTTAGTCCACACGGCCAGATCATTGGCGGTATGGAAGATGACAGTGGCCCGGCCTGTAGTGCCGGAAGAAGAATGCATGCGGACAAGTTCGTCTTTGTCAACGCTAATAAAGCCATACGGCCAGTGTTCGCGCAGATCATCTTTCGTGGTGAAAGGAATTTTTTGAATGTCGGAGAGCGATCTGATGATATCCGCCTGAATTCTTTTCTCCTTATATGTTTTCCCGTAATAATATGATTTCCCGGCATGAGCTATGGTATCTTTAAGCCTGGATAATTGAAGTTCCTCCAATTTTTTCCGATCAATTGTTTCCACATCTTTTTCCCAATACACTTCATCCCTCCGCGTCCGTATGTTTTGTCCATTTTTACAACCCTGATGCTATTTTATCAAGTTAATTCTCCGAGAATCAATATTGTTTTTGCCCTTATCTACTTAATCATAACATACTTATTTTTATCGAGAATAATCCTGTTTTGTTTTTCCAAGCGTTGCAGATGTTTTGTAACCAGCGATCGTTCACCGAATTCATAGAAGAAAAGAGGTTCGCGAGCCTTGCCGTAAATCAGCCAGGCGGCAAGTATCTCATCGAGAGTCCTGGGCTGTTTTAAATATTCCATTACTTTATTGTCGCGCTCATAGATAATGTTCTCATATTTCTGCCAGAATTCACCGGGATTTTCTTCAAAAAAACCTTTCTCATGGCTCGTAATCCAGATATCTGCGGGTATTTTTTGGAGACGACGCACCGATTTAATGGTCTCATCAATATCCGAATAAACATCGCCATACCACGGCCCAAAAGGGGTCAAATCGTAGTCTCCCAGAAAGAGAATTTTTTCTTCAGGAAAAAAGAAAGATAAATGACCCGGAGTGTGCCCCGGAGTGGCAATTACTTCCACTGTAACCGCGCCGCAATCAACAATTTCACCATCCTGGAAAAAATTGGCATTCCTGATCGGGGTATAGCGGAATTGTTGCATCATCATTTCACGCCAGCTCTCGCGGTTACTTCCCTCCTCCACGCCATACCAGTCGAGGAAAATATTAATGTCTGACAGCGGCGGATAATCCCGCAAAGGAAGCCGCAGAGGACAATTCTCGAAAAGATATAAAAAGGCGAAATGATCTTCATGGCTGTGCGAAAGCCAGACAGTATCAACACCTTCATTTTGCTGCAATAATTTCAGCTTATCGAGGCTGCTGGCGGGATCAATGATAATACGCTCTTTTTCTCCGGCAATATATACTGAATGGCAGAAAGGATATCGCCCCTTATTATCCCCGGAAATAAAACGGACACGGCCCAACTGACGATCTTCCATAAAAAACAAACCTCCTTCAATTCAAGTCGATTAAACCTCAATTTTTTCCGCTGAAAATTGAGGTGCTAAATAAAATCTGAACTGTCGTCGATGAATGTATGGCAGAAATGGAAAGAATATCACCGGGAGGATTCTCAAGAAGCTGTTGCCGCTACCCTGTCTGTCCGCTGGGCTTTTTCTTTTTTCTGCTTGTACATCAAGGTGTCGGCCCGGGACAACAGCTCGTCGAGAGTGCAGGGCGTCAAAGGATCATAAATGACCGTTCCGATGCTCATGGAAATTTTATAGCGCCGATCCGGCAGATCGTTGTAACTCCTTATTCTCTCATTGAGACGCTTCAAGGCTATGTCCGTAGTCTCGGCAATTTCAGCGGCCAGCACGGTAAATTCATCTCCACCCAGACGGGCGATAATATCCGATTCCCGGAATGTCTGCTTCAGAATTTTTGCTGAACTCATCAGCAAGTGATCACCTTCTTCATGCCCCCAGCGGTCATTAACAGCCTTCATGCCGTCCAGATCGATATAAAACAAAACCAGTTTCTTTTGGATACGGTTTGCCGTTTTCATCTGCTGCTCGGCCAGGGCGATAAATCCCCGTCTGTTGAATAATCCGGTCAATGCATCCGTAATTGAAAGCATCCGGATCTCCTCCTCCATCTTTTTCTGTTCCGTAACATCGTCATAGATGCTCACCAGTTCCCCGGCGGGAAGCTTGTATACGTAGTTTTCACGCCACCCGTCGATGCGTGTATCCTTGTAATGACTGACCGGAAAGTGCCGGGGAATCCCGCTTTTCCAAACGCTTTGAAAGAGATCAAAGAGACCAAATTCCTTAACTGCGGGAAAAACTTCCAGAATAGACCTTCCGATGACCATCTCCTTCGTCACTCCTTCCATGACTTCCGCAGCCCGGTTGAAATCCCGAAATATGAAATCATTGCCATCATTGATCGCCTCATAAACGGCAACCCCGCTTTTCATTTTATCGAAGAGTTCGCGAAAACGGAATTCGCTCTCCCGCAGCGCTTCTTCCACCACCTTGCGGTCGGTAATATCCATGACGAAACTCAACGAGGCCGGTGCGCCATTCCAGGGAATAACCTGAGAATTAATGTGCAACCACCTCTCCTGCCCGGTACCGGTAATTATTCTGAAATCATAGCCCGTCTTTACATCCTCACCCCGCATTCTTCGAACGTGATGATCGATAACCATTGCCCGGTCATCAGGATGGAGGAAGGAAACGAATGGTTTGATTTTTATGATTTCAATAGATTGTCCCAGTATTTTAGCCATGGCAGGATTGGCAAACTCGATAAACTCGCCTCGAATAATCAGGATTCCTTCACCCGCATTTTCAAACAGCAGCCGGTATTTCTCCTCGCTCTCCCGCAACGCATCCTCTACGCGCTGGCGCTCGGTGATGTCACTCAAGAAATTAAGAGTGGCGGATTTTCCCTCCCAGGAGATAATTGCTGCATTGAGCTCGACCCATCTGATGCTCCCATCCTGGCGTACAACCCGGAAAGTATAAACAGGGGGAACTTCCTCACCCATCAATCTCTTCAAGTGATGACTGGCCACAATATTCCGATCATCGGGATGGATAAAGTCTGTGAAGGGAACGGATAAAAATTTTTCCTCGGAATAGCCCGTCAAATATAAAGCAGCACGATTGACAAAGACCAGCCGCGCATCCTGGGCAATGAGGATAGCCTCCTGGGCATTCTCTACGACATTGCGATATTTGGACTCGCTCTCCCGCAGTGCTTCCTCCGCCTGCCGGCCTTTGATTGTGATTGATTCTTCTTCGAGAACGCTGATTCTTTTTTCCAGGTCCTGGTAGGTTGGCTTTTCGGTCACAGGTGATTGTTCCTTCCTAAATTAGAAAGTAAGTTTCCAGCACACCGGCATATCGTGATATTAAAATTGGTGCATTCTTCCCTATATGCTGTTTTCCACATGATTGCGTTACCACAATATGTCATTGATTATCAATGGTAATCTTGTGTGTTCTCAAATTTCTTGCTCATTTTAGAAGTCACTTCCACGAATTAACTGCTAGCAGGAAAGTGTTCCCATTGCCGCGTCTTCAGCAAGTTTCACTAACCACGGGGATAACCCTCCGCTGCGCGGGATAAGTGAAACTATTGCCTCATAATTCTCTGCGCTCGTTTTCAGCAAGTTTCACTAACCACGGGGATACCCCTCCGCTGTGCGGGATAAGTGAAACTATTGCCTCATAACTTCTCTGCGCTCATTTTCAGCAAGTTTCACTAACCACGCCGCCCGACTGATGAATATTTGGGGTCTTGTCCGCAGAGTGAATCCTGTTTTTACTGCTAAATTTACCGTTTCTTCAAAGCCGGTTTTTGTGACATGCATTAACGGTTCGACCAACAAAAAAGTCCCGTTTTCTTTCAGAGCACCGAAAAGTTCATTTAAAAATCGATGTTTATCGGGCACTTCATGCAGCATCCAAAAAGCCAGGATAAAATCTACCTTTTCCCTGACATCCAGTAAATCCGGTGAGCATAAATGCAAAATAATGCGTTCATGAACGCCTGCCCGCTCCGCCCGCTTTTTCAGAGCAAGCAGCATTTTTTCCTGGATGTCTGCCGCAATTACATGTCCTTTGGAGCCTGTCAGCCGAGCCAGGGGAATTGTAAAATAACCCATGCCGGGTCCGACATCCAGAATTTTATCTCCTTCTTTTATATAGGGTTGAATAATTTCAACCGGGTCTTGAAGAATTTTGCGGAAAACGTTGTCAAACGTAAAGCACAGCCACCAGGGGCACACATGCTTGTTTCGACCAAAGATAGAATCTGATATTCTGCCCATATTTCGGATGGATTAACCTTGTTGTGCTTTTATTTCCTGGGAAAATATTTGACCTTGCTTATATCTTTAAAATCCACATCCTGAGTCCATATAGTAGCTTTGAACTCCTGGGCTGTTGCCAGAATAATACTGTCTGCCATTGGAAGTTGATATTCCAGACTCAGCCTTGCTGCTGTCAATGCCAATGATGTATTTAAATCTATGACTTTCCCTTTTTGCATGGCCACAACAGCCTGCAATGCATCATTCTCACTGGATTCCCGAAGAATGACCTTAAATACTTCGTATATGGTTATTGCAGGAACTATAAGCGTGGCTGGATTACTCAATGGTGTCATAAAATGCTTTGCATTTATTTCATCAGCAAAATAAGCAAGCCAGCCTGAAGAATCCACAATATTCATGACCTGTCTTCCTCGCGCTTGAATTCTGTGTTGATGCCTTTGAGAAATCCACGGAGCTCCTTGATCTCACGTTCAGGAATAAGTTCAATTCTTCCGGCATATTCTACGACTTGCATTTTTTGTCCTGGCCGAAGATTTAATGATTCTCTGACGTTTTTGGGTATTACCACCTGATATTTCGGCGATACAGTAACTGATTGCATACCAATACCTCCATCGATACATTATGGTATTACAATATCACAATCGATACTATTCTGTCAATTATTCCGCGTCAAGGAAACCTGCAACGAAGCCACCGAAGGTCAGCAAAGACAGAAAGTGCATCCCGAGAGGGATGCCCTTGATAAACAAGGAACTTACCTTACCGGTAATTGACGCTTGAAAAATGATAATTACATGCGGCTTGGTATTATTTTTTCGATAAATATTCGTGAATTGCTGTGGCCGCTTTACGTCCGGCGCCCATGGCCAGAATTACTGTGGCCGAACCCGTGACAATGTCGCCGCCGGCATAAATGCCCTCCCGGCTGGTCAGCCCTGATTCATCCCGAGTAACAATATAGCCCTTTCTGTTTGTCTCCAGGCCGGGTGTAGTTACAGGAATGATCGGATTGGCCATCGTGCCCACGGCTACGACGACGGTGTCAACATCAATTATATATTCGGAACCTTTAATGGGCACCGGGCTTCTTCGGCCGGAAGCATCTGGCTTCACCCAGTTCCATTTTAAGGCATTTCATACCGGTTACCCATCCGGCATCATTGCCGATATATTCCACCGGCGCGGTCAGCATCAGGAATTCCACACCCTCTTCCTGCGCATGATGGACTTCTTCTTTCCGGGCGGGCATTTCCACTTCAGTGCGGCGGTAAATGATCATTGCCCTCTCGGCCCCCAGCCGCAGTGCCGTCCGCACTGAATCCATGGCCACATTGCCGCCGCCGATAACGGCAACGCGCTTGCCGCGGACAATCGGCGTGTCATACTCGGGGAACAGATAAGCTTTCATCAGATTGGAACGAGTCAGATACTCATTGGCGGAATAAATGCCGCTTAAATTTTCGCCGGGTATATCCATAAAAACGGGAGCGCCCGCGCCGACACCGATAAACACGGCATGGAAACCTTCCGCAAAAAGCTCATCAATGGTTTTTGTGCGGCCAATTACGAAATTGGTTTCGATCTTTACACCAAGCTTGCGCAAATATTCAACTTCAGCTTCCACGATTGCTTTCGGCAGACGGAACTCCGGGATGCCGTATACCAAAACACCGCCTGCTTTATGCAAAGCCTCAAAAATCGTCACATCATAACCCAGCTTCACCAGATCGCCGGCAATTGTCAGCCCTGAAGGGCCGGCGCCCGCAATCGCTATTTTTTTGCCGTTTGGTTTAACGGCCGGCGGAATCTCGATGTTGCCGCTGTTGCGCTCAAAATCAGCGGCAAAACGCTCCAGACGTCCAATAGCTACCGGCTCGCCCTTTTTGCCCAGGATACAGAATTTTTCGCATTGGTCTTCCTGCGGGCAGACACGGCCGCAAACTGCGGGCAGGCCGTTTGTTTCTTTTAATTTCCATGCCGCTTCGATAAAACGGCCTTCGGCAATTTCCTTGATAAACTCGGGGATCTTCACATCCACCGGACAGCCCGCAATACATCCGGGCTTTTTGCACTGGATGCAGCGCTTGGCTTCCGTAATTGCGGTTTCGGCCGAATAACCAAAGGGAACTTCTTCAAAATTACGGATTCTTTTCTGGGGTTCCTGCTCGGGCATTTTCTGCCGCGGCACTTTTTCCTTTTTTTCTTTAATCTCTTTAGTTTCCATCACACCCACACTTATGATTTTCATACGCCTCGCGTTCAGGATCGCAATACATCTTCAGGCGGTTAGATAATAATTTAAAATCAACGTCATGCCCGTCAAATTCGGGGCCATCAACGCAAGTGAACTTTGTTTTACCGGCTACGGAAACGCGGCATGCTCCGCACATTCCCGTGGCATCAACCATTATGGAATTGAGACTGACAATCGTCTTGATACCGGGGGCTCTCGTTACATCACAGAGCACTTTCATCATCGGCACCGGGCCAATGGCAAAAACACGATCGATCTTTTCACCTTTTTCAATAAGCTGCTGCAAAACCACACTGACAAAACCATGAAAACCATAGCTGCCGTCATCGGTGGCAACAATCAACTTATCGGAGACTTTTTCCATTTCCTTTTCCAGAATTATCAAATCTTTGGTGCGCGCTCCGATAATGGAAATAACTTCATTCCCGGCTTTTTTCAAGGCAACCGCCAGCGGATAGACAACGCCGACGCCGACGCCACCGCCTATGCAAACGACTTTGCCGTAATTTTCAATCTCGGTCGGATTGCCCAGAGGCCCCTGCAGATCCTGCAAAGCATCGCCTGCTTTCATCCGGGCCAGTAATGCCGTGGTCTTGCCTACAACCTGATAGATGATGGTGATTGTTCCGGCCTGGCTATCGGAATCGACAATAGTCAGCGGAATTCGTTCACCCTTTTCATCAATTTTCAAAATGATGAACTGACCGGCCTTTCTCTTTTGAGCAATTACCGGCGCCTCCAGCACCATTTTGACTACGCTTTCGGATAATTTAGTGTTTTCAATAATCTTGTTCAAAGCTTCTTCTCTCCTGATATTATCGATCCGTGTTACATATTATCTGTTTTTTAATCCCATCTCTGCAAAATATCCTGATTTACGCGCTGCTTCCTAGCACATCAGAGGGAAAATCACAAATTCAATTTAAACAATATCCAAAAATAATGGCCGGGCAGGCAGAAACTCCGGCACATTAGACCCGGGCCCAGGGCAAAAATTTGTCTATCCGTCGTCCCGAATCCCGCTGCGATTCGCCTGCAGAAAGAAATCAGATAAAAATATTTCCGGAGTTAAGAAAATCAATTGACATAAAAAACCAATCGCATTATATACACCCCGCTCGTCAGCTGTTTCCCGCAGCAACGACCTGGACGGGCGAAACCAGGGGTATTTCCTGCTGGGGAATCGTTCAATGGTAGGACAGCGGACTCTGACTCCGTCAATCAAGGTTCGAATCCTTGTTCCCCAGCCAAATAAAATCAATCACTTACACAACAGAGAGAAATTACCGCTTTTATCGTTCTATTATTTTGCCCCGCTACAGACATTGATCCGCTTATAATACAGTCATTGCAATATTCAGCAATCTCTCGGAGATTATGCCGAACAGCAAAAGCAGAAATGCACAGATCATAAGAACTGTATTGGAAATGCTGAACCCTTGTCTCCGGATAAACAAACGATCTTCATTTTCGCTCATATACATATGGATAATTATCCGGAAATAATAATACACGGAAACTATCGTGGCAATAATGGCCACAATTACTACCCAGAGATAACCGGCTTCTAAGCCGAGTTTGAAAACATAAAACTTGGCAAAAAATCCTCCCGTCGGAGGAATGCCTGCCAGTGAGATCAGGAAAATGGACATGGCAAAAGCGAGCAAAGGTCTCTTGGAAGCAAGACCAACCAAATCGTCAATGCTAACTTTACCGCCTTTTTCTCTGGTGAGTAAAACTGCAATTCCAAATGCACCCATGTTCATGAAGATATAAACAAAAAGATAAAACAACATTGCTCTGCCACCGCCTTGGGGAAGAGCTGTAAGGCTGATTAAAATATAGCCGACTTGAGCGATGCCGGAATAGGCAAGCATCCGGATTAAGTTTAATTGTTTCAAGGCGGCAAAATTGCCGATGATCATGCTGGCAATGGACATGACTATTATTACGGCAATAAATGCGTAGGGTGTGAAAAGATTCAGCATCATGCCTATGTTGTAAATTACTGCCAAAGCGGCAATTTTGGGCGCAACGGACAGTAATGCGGCAATGCTGGCCGGCGCACCTTCGTAAATATCCGGCGCCCACATATGAAAGGGAGCGGCAGCGATCTTGAAACCTAAACCGGTGATTATCAGGATTACTCCGACGTAAAGAAGCGGCAGTTTGTCCAAGGATGTCTTGATTGCCGGGTGAAGAAAATCAAGATTTGTTTGTCCCGTTGCTCCGTAAATAAAAGCAAGCCCTAAAAGGAAAACAGCGGAGGAAAATGAACCAAGAAGAAAATATTTTATCGAAGCCTCCATACCTTCCCTGATTTTACGGAAAAAGCCCGTCAGGATGTATAGAGCAAGTGAAAGAATCTCCATGCCCAAGAAAACAATCAATAAATTACGGGAAAATACCATAAGACTCATTCCGGCAACACAAACGAGAATCAGAAAATAATATTCACCCGGATTCTCATTGTCGACCGGAAAATCAGCAGAAAAAATCAGGGCTAAAAAAACCGCCAGTAGAATAATAAAATGAAAAACAAGAGCCAGGTTATTCCGATAAATAGCGCCGGAAAAACCAATAATTTCTCTATTCCAGAAAAAGGGAAGAAAGATCAGCAGCGCTAATATTGTCAGAATTGTTAATGAAGACAAAAGCCGGGGCAGCTTCAGGGTATTTTTTTTCAGGAATAAAAAAACAGTTCCGCAAACAAGCAAAGTAATTTCCGGCAGAACGCTGATAGTATTAATATCGGATAGGAAATAGTTTGACATCTTTATTTTTCACCTGCAGATATTGTGTGAGAAATTGCGCCTCTGTTCATGTCCGCCGCAAGTGTTGATGATATTTTATTCATCCGGTCGAGGAAAAATGAAGGATAAAAACCGATAAATACAAACATGATGATTACGGGAATCATCACAATATTTTCGCGCAGAGAAAAATCACCGAAAGTCTTTTCGGCAGCAGCGCGTGATTTTTCAAACATGACTCTCTGATACATCCACAGCATATAAATTGCTCCTAATACCATCGTTATCGCGCTTAGAGCTCCCAGCCACCACTGGAATTGGAAGGCCGCCAGAAGCAGGAAGAACTCTCCGATAAATCCGTTGAGCCCCGGCAAACCAATGGAAGAAAGAGTAACTATCATGAAGAAGGCCGCCAGAACAGGCACTCGTCGGGCCAGTCCTCCCATGAGTTCCATGTTGCGCGTCCCTGTTCTTTCATAGAGCGCGCCAACGAGGATAAAGAGGGCGCCCGTGCTCAGTCCGTGATTGATCATCTGGAGTATTCCTCCTTTGATACCGGTCGCATTTGCGGCAAAAATGCCGATTACTATCAACCCCATGTGGGAGACGCTGGAATAGGCGACAAGTTTTTTTAAATCAGTTTGGGCAAAGGCCACAAAGGCCGCATAAATGACCCCGATTAAACCGAGAATCATAATTAACG
The DNA here is from genome assembly GCA_963845095.1 of uncultured delta proteobacterium. Taxonomy (GTDB): domain Bacteria; phylum Desulfobacterota; class Syntrophia; order Syntrophales; family Smithellaceae; genus MVRV01. Next base: position 5,913 of record CAWJQM010000010.1, on the reverse strand, counting down.
GAGTAAAATAACGCACAGCATCGGGGAAAAGAGGAAAACAAAACCGCAGGATGCCGTAAACTCCCATCTTCAGCAGAACGCCGGCCAGCAGGACACTACCTGCTGTCGGCGCTTCCACATGAGCGTCGGGCAACCAGGTGTGGAAGGGAAAAACAGGCACTTTAATGGCAAAAGCAATAAAGAAGGCGGCAAAAAGCCAGTATTGAATATTTTCCGGTAACTTCAGTTGTGTCCAGACGGTGATGTCAAAACTCAAATGGCCGCCGTATTGTTTAGTGTAAATAGCCATGACAATCATGGCAACAAGCATGAAAATGCTTCCCGCCATTGTGTAAATCAGAAATTTTATGGCGGCATAGCGCCGGTTGGCGCTGCCCCAGATGCCGATGATCAGAAACATCGGAATCAGCATTGCTTCCCAGAAAACATAAAATAAAATGGTGTCGAGAGAAACGAAGACTCCCAACATGCCCGTTTCCAGAATCAAGAAGGAAAAGAAGTAGGCCCTTTCTTTAACTGTAATGCGCTTCCAGGACACAAGCACGGCCAGCACGCTTAACAATCCGGTTAACGGAAGAAGAAAGAGACTGAGTCCGTCAATTCCCAGATGATAGGAAATTCCCCAGGCGGGAATCCAGGGAAAATATTCTTCCAACTGAAAACCTGCCAATTCGGGATTGAAGTAAAAAAGGGGAACAAGGCTGAAGGCAAAAGTTGCCAGTGTGGTCACTAAAGCCACGTAATGCATGGCCGTTCTATTGCGGGAACCAAGCACAAAAAGGCTGCCGATTAAAGGCAGGAAAACAATTATTGATAATAACGGAACATGCATTTGCATAGCGGCTATCCTTTTAGAAACCAGATAACAATACCCGTAAAAATAAATATGCCCAGAACAATCGAGCCGGCATAAGAACGCAAATAACCGGTCTGCAATTTGGCAACGCCAAGACCGGCACTCAGCGAAACATTACCGAGGCCATTAACAATTCCGTCCACCAGCTTCTGGTCAATGAAGACTGCGCTCCAGCGGCAGATAATGACAAAAGGCCGGATAAAAATATTATCGTAGAGTTTATCCATCCAGAAACCGTTGGACAGACAAGCCACTGTCCGGGGATGAGCTTGTTCGCGGGAGACTGTTTCCTGTCTGTGTTTGGAAAACAACAGCACCGAGCGCCCGATAACCAGGATGACACTGATACCGGCAATCAACATCAGGATCAGTTCCTGCATATGCGCCGTGGAGCTTGTCTCCTCAAGGATATTTTCAACACCGGCAAAAGACGGCTGAAGAAAATCAGCAAAAAAAGTCATCTTGGTCAAAAGGGGCAATCCCAGTATTCCCAGAAATACGGCGCAAAATGCCAGAATAATCAACGGGTAGGTCATTATTTTCCCCGGCAGATGCAGCTTTTCTGAGGAAGTGCTCGCGCCGGAAAAAGCCAGGCCGTATAATTTGCCGCAGTAGATGGCCGTCACCAGTGCTCCGCCAAATCCGATCAGCCATGGTAATGATCCATAGGTGTCAAATATTCCCCAGAGAATGGCGTCTTTGCTAAAAAAACCGGATAGAGGGAAAATTCCGCCCAGCGCCAAAAGACCAATAAGGAATGTTTTCGACACAACCGGCAGACGTAAATTAAGTCCGCCCATCTTATTCATATCCTGTTCCCCGTGCAGAGCGTGGATAACCGCCCCGGCGCCCAGAAAGAGCAGTCCTTTAAATATTCCATGCGCCGTCAAGTGGAATATTCCCGCCATATATATACCGCAACCGACAGCGACAAACATAAATCCTATCTGGCTTATTGTGGAATAAGCCAGCACACGTTTGATATCCTTCTGCTGAAAAGCGCAAAGAGCGGCGTAAACAGCAGTCGTCAACCCGACGGCGGCGATAATTGGCAGCACAAAAGGCGCCTGTTGAAGAAAGGGGCTGATGCGGCACAAAAGATAAACACCGGCGTTAACCATTGTCGCGGCGTGAATCAGAGCGGAGACTGGTGTCGGTCCCTCCATAGCATCGGGCAGCCAGACATGAAGGGGAAACTGAGCAGATTTGCCCATGGCGCCGATGAGCAGAAGTATGGATATTGTTCCGATTGCACCGACCGTAACCGCGTGCTGCCCCGCCAGCAATGATTTGAGCTCCAGATAATTGACTGTGCCGAAAGATACAATAATCAGCAATATGCCCAGAATAAAACCGGCGTCACCAATGCGATTGACGATAAATGCTTTGCGTCCGGCGTCGGCAGCCGATTTTTTTTCATGCCAGAAGCCAATGAGCAGATAGGAACACAACCCCACTCCTTCCCATCCGACGAAAGCCAAAATCAGATTATCGGCCAGAACCAGAATCAGCATAAAGAAGATAAACAGATTCAGGTAGATAAAAAACCTGTTAAAGCCGGGATCACCCTTCATATAGCCTGCGGAATAAATATGGATAAGAAAGCCGACAAACAGAATTACCAGGACCATAACCATGGACAATGGATCGAGCAGAAATCCAATATTAACCTGCAGCGCGTCGGCGGCAAACCATTGATATAAAGAAGAAGTATATATCGGCTGAGCAGAGGGTAATGAATGCATCCGGTAAAAAAGGACCAGCGCGTAGAGAAGCGAAAGTCCGACAACACCGCAGGCAATTGTCGCGGTAATCTTTTCGCGGAAATGTTTTATTCCGGCAGTGTTGATTAAAACACCCAGCAGAGGTAAGGCGATAAGTAAAAATATTAATTGCATATCATCTCTTCAATAATTTCATTTTGCTAATGTCCAGTGATCCGAAAAGCCGGAATAATGAAACAACAATGGCCAACCCGACAGCAACTTCCGCCGCGGCAATAGCCATGATGAAAAAGACATAAATCTGGCCTTCCATACCGTAGAGGTAGCGGGAAAAGGCCACAAACACCAGATTGACGGCGTTAAGCATCAGTTCTACGGACATCAAAAGAACAATAATGTTATTCCGGATAAAAAAACCGACGGCGCCAATTGTAAATATAATAAGTGCAAAACCCAAAAAGGCATAAAGACTCATCAAACAATTACCCCCTTAACTTTCGACTGATGAGCAGCGCGCCAACTGCTCCCACCAACAGAAGAACTGAAGTCAGCTCCAGAGCCAGCAAATGCCTGCTGAAAATATCCAGAGCTAGCGCTTTCAGCGTTGCTGGGGCTTGCAGCGCGTACACGCCTGTTGCGTTAACTCTTATCTGCAGCGCAAACCAGAACAAGCAGACAGTAGCTGCAATAACGATAATCGCCAATGCGCTCATGATTAATGTGCGGAAATCGTGAACCAGTATCTGCCGGATATCTTTTATATTCAGCAGCATTACAACAAACAGAAACAAAACAATGATCGCCCCGATATAAACAATTACCTGAAAGAGAGCGACGACATATGCGCCCATTAAAACATAGAATGAGGCCAGGGCAAACATCGCTACCAGCAGCGAAATGACGCTGTTAACCGGGTTCTTCATGGCGATGACACTTACGGCCGCGGCAATCAGCACAAAACCAGTAATCCAGAATATTATTTGTTCAAGCATGATGAATCTCCGGTATTCGAATAATTCAACCACAAACTGTTTTCCTGCAGAATCAAAGCTTGTCTGCTGCTTTGGGCCAACTCATAGCCGTGTCCCATGCGAATGGCATCAACGGGGCAGGCTTCCACGCACAGGCCGCAGAAACTGCAACGCAGAAGATTGACCTGATAATGCTCCATCCGGCGAATTCCGTCAGCGTCAGAGGTGGGAGAAACTGTTATACAGGAGCAGGGACAGATTTTTTCACATAAGCCGCACGCGACACAAACAGGTTCTCCCTTTTCATTTTTGATCAGTACTGTCTGTCCCCGGAATCGCGCGGGGAAATCCCATTTTTCTTCCGGGTAACTCATTGTAATCGGTTTTGCAAAAAACTGCCGCAAAGTAAGCTTTAATCCCCGAGCAGCGCCATAATTTTAAACATTTTCTTCCTCTCACGACAAAGCTACGGCAACGGCAGCCGTAATAAATAAATTCACGAAAGCCAGCGGCAAGAGAACTTTCCAGGCCAATGTCATCAACTGGTCATAACGCAGACGAGGAAAGGTAGCCCGAACCCAGATAAACACAAACAGCACTAAAAACACTTTGATGACAAACCAGAGAAGAGGCGGCAGAAAAGGACCATTCCAGCCGCCCAGATAAAAAATTGTAATCAGGCAGGAAGCCAGCAGCATGTGGGCATATTCCGTCATATAGAATAAGCCGAATTTCATCGAAGAATATTCGGTAAAATAGCCGGCAACAAGCTCATTTTCGCATTCATAAAAATCAAATGGTGTGCGATTTGTTTCCGCAAAAGTGCAGACAACAAAGATGATAAATCCCAGAGGCTGCTTGAAAATGTACCATAGTCCATTCTGGTTGTTGACAATATCTACAAGGCTCATTGTGCCGCCCAGAATCAGTACTCCAACCAGAGATAAAGCCAGCGGCACTTCATAGCTGACCATTTGCGCCGCCGCCCGGTATCCGCCCAACGCGGAATATTTGTTATTGGAAGACCAGCCAGCCAGCAAAAAACCATAAACTCCCATGGAGGAAAAGGCCATTAAAAAAAGGACGGCAACCGAAATATCGGCGACGTATACATTACCGGCAAACGGAACAACGGCAAAACAGGTCAGCACTGCGACAACTGATATGGCAGGCGCCGCGATGAAATAAAATTTGTGGGCATGAGACACTGTTATATCTTCCTTGAAAAACAGTTTTATGACATCGGCTATCGGCTGAAATAATCCGAATGGCCCGACACGGTTTGGCCCCAGACGGATCTGGAAAAAACCGAGAAAACGCCTCTCTAAAAGAGTTGTATAAGCAATAGCGGTCAATATTACCGCAAAGATTATAATTATTTTGAGGACAGCTAATTCCACTTGTCTATTGTGCCTCCATCTTCAGGATATTTGCCGGGATGGCGGCATTCTTGCCATCGAACAAAGACAAAGCCGCCGAATTTCCCGTTACGTTCATGATCAGCAAATTTCCGCGCCGGAGATTATAGGAAGTTTCCACATGGCCTGACGCTTGGCCAAACGGCGACATAATTGTCACAGCATCGTTTTCCACCAGATCAAGTTTTTCCAAATCATCGTTGTTCATAATTATTTTCAGGCCGTTTTTAATCTGCGAAAGTTCCGGGCTTTGCCGGGAAATAATTCCATCACCATAAACAGAAGCCACCGCTATCATGATGAAGGGAAACAGGTTTTGTCCAAGTCCGGCATATCAACAAGTTCTATTGTTGTTTGCGTTGAAGCAGCGGTCCCTTTGCCGACAGCCGTATACTTTTCTCCTGTATCGGCGGCACTGCATTTTTTCAGGGCATCTTGGAGCATCGTCAGAATATTCAGATCCGTCATCGCACCTGACGAAATATTCATTGCCGGATTAAGAAGGTGTTCCCTGCCCCGAGATCGACAATCGAACCGTATTTTTCCGGAAGTGTGGCCGTTGGCAGGTTGATATGGGCATAGGATGACAGGGATGTCCGATATGGACTTTGGCAGATAATTAAATCCAGCTTGTTCAGTAATTTCTTGATTCTTGCCGGATTAGCCATATTCTCCAGGGGATCTTCACCCATTATATATAACGCCCGAACTGTTCCCGCTTCAATTCCGCGGAAAACATCTTCTCCGGAATAAAAAGGAGAGGGTAAACTTTGTGCTGTCGTAGTTTAAAATCTTTTGTATGGACTCTAAAAAGACACCAATCTAGCTGTTTTGCTGGATTTAAATGTCTGATATTTATTTGCTTGCTGCGAAGTGACATATCCATAAGGAAGGGACGGATATTCGAAACGACTCGTGCACACCAACGCCTTTTCCAAGCATCG
>CAWJQM010000009.1:0-79488 GCA_963845095.1 uncultured delta proteobacterium | reverse complement strand
GAAAAATTCTCTTTTTCAGCAGCGTTTATGATTCTTGCCATCTTGCTTTTGTTTTTATGTGCTCCTGATTGATAAAAAAGTCAAGGGGTTGGTTTTTATGGCTTATTTATTCTTCGATTGACATAACATGGCGTCCTGCCTTATGCTTTCTTGCGAAAAAGCAATACTGATAAAAAAACAGGAGGCATTTTATGAAAGATGTATTCGTTGTCAGTGCTGTAAGGACGCCGATCGGCAGCAGAAACGGCTATCTGCGCAACTGGACCGCACCCGAATTGCTGGGGGCCGTGCTGGATGAAGCACTTCAAAGGATCGATCTCGATCCCGGGCTCGTTGAGGAAGTTGTGACCGGCTGCGTATATCAACTGGGCGAGCAGGGCTTCGATATCGCCCGAATGGGAATCCTCTCTTCCCGGCTGCCGATCAAAACCCCCGGCGTATCGGTCAATCGGCAATGCGGCAGCAGCCTCACGGCCATTCAGCTTGCTCACATGATGATCGCCTCCGGCAACATGGATGTTGTCATGGCCAGCGGCTGTGAAATTATGTCGAAATATACCATCATGTCCGACATGAACGGCACGCTTTACACCGGCCAGCCGATGAGCCATCCGATTACTCAAGGGTATATTGAAAAATACGGCATTCCTGATCAAATCGCTTCCGCCCAGAAGATCGCCGACAAATTCGGCATTACCAGGCAGGAATGTCAGCAGTTTGCCGTCGCCAGCCATCAGAAAGCCCATCAGGCGACGCAGGGGGGATATTTTAAAAAAGAAATTATGCCCATGAAAGGACTCGATAAGGAAGGCAAAGAGATCATCAGGGATACCGACGAGACCATTCGACCGGACACGACGGTGGAAAAGCTCGAATCGCTGAAAGTGCTGCCCAATACGGAATGGCTGACGCCCGGCCTTTCGAGCACTATTACGGACGGATCATCGGCGGTAATTCTCATGAGCGAAGAGAAAGTAAAAGAGCTTAAGCTGCAGCCGATTGCCCGCATAGTTGCCAATGCAGTTATCGGATCAGACCCGGTTCTCATGCTGACCGGTCCCATTCCGGCCACGCAGCTGGTTTTAAAAAAAGCCGGGCTGAAAATGGAGGATATAAACATTTTTGAAGTCAACGAAGCATTCGCGCCCATCCCCCTGGCCTGGGCCAAGGAATTGCAGGCTGATCTCGGGAAGCTGAACGTCAACGGCGGGGCCATGGCCCTGGGGCATCCGGTGGGCAATTCGGGATGCCGCCTCACCATTACGGCAATCCACGAGCTGCAGAGAAGAAAGGCGAAGTATGCGCTGGTGACTTTATGCACCGGAGGCGGGCAGGCGCCGGCGACAATTTATGAACGGGTTTAAGGGCCGGGGCAGTTCTATGTTTCTCCGGGCATTGATAAAACCGTTGTGCGTCCGTTCAATTTGTGTTCAGGAACAGGGGAGAAATTCAGACGAAAATTAACTGATCTAAAAAATAAAGAGAGGTGCTGCAATGTCCAATTTGCTCGAAATTTTAGGAAGCCGTTATCCCATTATCCAGGGGCCCATCGGGGCGATGAATGATGCAAAGTATATTGCCGCAGTCTGCGAGGCGGGAGCCTTCGGCATGATTTCCCTGGGTTTTAGCAATCCCGAGGAAACCAGACAGCTGGTGAACGGTGTAAGGTCATTAACGGACAAACCCTTCGGGGCCAACATCATGATCATGAATCCCGCCAATCCGGAGATACTGAAAATCCTGGCCGAAGCGGGGGTAAAATTTGTCAGCACTTCGGCAGGGTCGCCGTCTAAGATTTATCCCCTCATTCATGAACTGGGGATGAAGGGATTTCATGTTATGCTGGCCCTGTCCCATGCGCTCCGCGCAGCTAAGGAAGGCGTGGATGGCTTGATCGTTTCCGGGCTGGAATCCGGCGGTCTGAGGTCGATAGGCTCCGAGTCCACAACGATGATACTTGTCCCGCTGGTGGTGGATCATGTAAAGATTCCTGTTGTGGCGGCGGGAGGAATTGCCGACAGGCGCGGGTATCGGGCGGCGCTGGCCCTGGGAGCGCAGGGGGTGCAGATCGGCACACGCCTGATCGCTTCGGAAGAGTCACCGGCTCCTGCGGCCTGGAAGAATGCCATTCTGGCCTGCGGTGACGGCGGGACAAGATTGTTGTCCTTGAAAAGCATGATGATGCGGGTCATCCCCAATCAGAAAATGATCGATCTGGCCGCTGATCCGGCTTTTGATCTTTCCGGGGAATACAATCTAATGAACGCCCCCCAGGGCTGGATGGGGGGAGATTTTGATCTTTTCCCCGCCGGCGCCGGTCAGGTCGCGGCGCTCATCTCGGAGATCAAGCCCATCAGGGAGATCATTGCAGAAATGGTATCATGATTAGGGGCGGGGATTTTCAAACCATCTGTCTAAAAAATATTTCTTTTCGGCACAGCGTTTCTCCTGCCAGCAGGAGTTGACGACAGCAGGTGGGTTATTTTCGTTTTCAATCCGGACTTGCCAGGGTTGTTTGCCCCGCAAAACATGGACATATGTGACAAATGATTCGGCAAAATCATCCCACACATTGGCTGCCGCCTGCATGCTCACAAAATTCGTGAATTGCAGCTGAGCATAGACAGCCGGCATCTGATCATTGGTCAGCTGCGCCCTGGCAAAAGTATAATATTTTATTTTCTTTCGTTCGGGAAACCGGTCATCAAACAGGCTCTCCGGCTTTCGCTGCGCGTCCGGCTGCCAGGAAAGCCGGACAAAAGGATAATCAAGAGCAAGCGGTTTATCCGACGGTATCCAGGACGGATGCACATTACTCATCATCCCCAGAGCATGTCCCAACTCATGCAGCACGAGATAGCGAACGGCATTATGCACCGTATCATTTTTTTCCGACTCAATAATCATTTGCAGCCTGAAACCATTTTTTTGCTGAGGCAGAAAGATGCTGTTTTCTTTCCAGGTTGCCCAGGCATTGGCTTTTCTCTTTAAAAGAACATCGCGGTCCAGAACAATGATGGCATATGATCTCCCGCTGTCTTCATCGACAACCTCTTCGGTAAACCCGGAGCTGCCCAGATCATTGACGCAGAAAACGCCAATCAGTCTTTCCTCCAGCAATTTATTCAAAGCCGGCGAAAGAGAAAAACTTATTTCTTTAAAAACGTCGGCAATTTCCTGAACGGGTTCAGCGGCGGACGGCACTTCCGAAAATCCATCAAGTTTGTTTTGATAGGCCAGGTATTCCAGCAATTCGTCCGGCGCCGGTTCCAGCCGTTCCATCCATGGTTTCTGTTGCCAGTCAGCGCCGAAGGATTCTATTTTTATAGCCGGGCCTGCCTCGTCGGCCAAAGCGACAATTGCCGCCGGAAGAAAGAAATATCAGCAGGCAGGCAATGAAAACAGCCCGGACTCCGGCGGCTGGCTTTTTTTCGGTTCGCAGATTTAATCGCATATTTTTACCATCTTATTTGTTTTTTAATGATGCGCAATGCAATTCCCGTGGTTTTAACAGCGCGTAGGCAAAACGCATGACCGGTGTCGGGACATTGTGTTTGATGCCCAGACGCACCGCGGCGCCGATCATCGATTCCAGTTCGGAAGGCTTCCCGGCTTCCACATCGCGCTGCATCGAGGGCTTGATGCCCGGTTCACTGCTGTCAATAAAGGCCAGTGTTCTGGCTGCCACATCAGTGTCCAGTGTCACCCCGCTCGCCTTGGCTAAAGCAACCACCTCGTTTATGGCTTCACTGAGAACTGCCCGTGCTTCCGGTACGCTGCGGTAATCTCCAAAACTCATCCGTGTCAGGCTCCCCATCAGCATGACCGGCGCGATAAAAACGAATTTCGTCCAGAGAACTAGATATTATGTTTCATATTTTTTGATGTCAAACATTATTTATGACATATTGGCAATAACTGATCTGCCTGATATCATAAAATAGTAAGAATTATATAGTAGGGGTTTTATTTAAAGTCAGTTTACTGATTTGTTTTTACTCAGTTCCTTCAGACGAACTCGATGGCTAGTGCGGGAAATTCTTTCTGTAACTCAGCCGTCAGATTACGGATTATGGCCGAAGCTATTATGGTATTGGCGAGGGCCGCACAGGTCACGCATTGCGGCATATGGCTGAATAGATCGGTAAAGATATAGAGAACTTTTTCTTCTTCAGCGTAATGCATTTTTTTCACAGCACCGAGTTGGGCGATCGAGAGATTGCTTGCGGGATCTCTGACTCTTTCGAGCACAGAATCTATTATTTTTGTCATTTCCGGTGTCATATCTTTTTTAGTGCTAATATTTATAGATTTTGTAATAAGTGATTATTAAATAAAATGTGTTTTGTATGCGACCAAGATATAATTAAATCAACTTTGTATGTCAAATATAATGTTGCGGAAGATAAGGAGGTTTGACCCGTGAGACAATGTTTATTGACGCCGGCTGCAAGCAAACGACGGGCGGCCATTTTGATTGCGCATCCCCAGGGGGAGCCGGCCTTTTGATTTTAATTTTCTTATTAATGCGGCAAGAAAAGAGGTTTGATTAAATATTTTGCCGGTCATATTGTATTGCCCAGATAAAACATTTATATAAAAGGAAGGTAATTTCGATGAAAAAGCCGGTTAAAATAGTATTTCTGGATGCAGTCACACTGGGTGTTGTGGATAACCTTGCGGCAATTACATCGCTGGGCGATTATACCGGCTATGACTGCACTCTGATGTCGGAGCGCATTGAGCGGATTCGCGGGCATAACGTGGTGCTCACCAACAAGGTTGTCATCGACCGTGAAGTGATGGATGCCTGCCCCGAGATCGAGTTGATTTGCGTAGTGGCCACGGGCACGAATATTATTGATCTGGAATATGCCGCCCAAAAGGGGATTACCGTGAAAAATGTTGCCGGATATTCGACCGAATCGGTAACCCAGAGCACGTTTTCCATGCTTTTCTATCTAATGCACAGCAGCGCCTACTATGATGATTACGTTAAATCGGGCGACTACGCCCAAAGCCCGATATTTACCAACCTTAACCGTGAGTTCTGGGAATTGAAAAGCAAGCTCTTCGGGATTATCGGAATGGGAAATATCGGCAAACGGGTTGCGCAGGTCGCGGAGGCTTTCGGTGCACGTGTTGCCTATTACTCGACATCGGGTAAAAATCTGGCAGCTGCGGGCTACCCGCATCTGCCGCTGGATGAATTGTTGAGTAACGCTGATGTGGTGTCCATTCATTGTCCGCTGAACAGCGATACGAAGAACCTGCTCAACGCAGACCGGATTAACCGGATGAAGCCATCGGCGTATCTCCTGAACATGGGCCGGGGAGGTATTGTGGATGAGCACGCTCTGGCGCTGGCCCTCGATGAAAACATAATTGCCGGAGCCGCGCTGGACGTGCTGAGCTCCGAACCTATTGCCGGAGACAACCCCCTTCTTTCAGTGCGCAATAAACACAGGCTTTTCATCACACCCCACATAGCGTGGGCCAGCAGGGAAGCCCGGCAATTGCTGATGGAAAGAACACTGGAGAACATCCGCAGTTATTTTGAGAAATAACAACTTTCAGGAGGAGATGGTTAAACCTCTGCGCCATGTTGCCGATCATCAGTAACGGAGTCGTAAAAAGTCGTAAAAGCCTCATTATCGTCATTCCGGCGAATACCCTGAAGGGCACACGAGCCGGAATCCAGAGATTTAAAAGGCTTACAAAAAACTGGACACCGGTTTTCACCGGTGTGACGGACTTTTTACGAGACCATCATAAGTAACTGTCTGATAATTTAATTTGCATCCCCTGCGGGGAATCAAGTCTTATCAGTCGGGCTGTTTTCGGCCTCTATTTTCCTGATGGCATCGAAGAACTGCTGATTTACGGGAGTGGGGACATTCAGTTTTCTGCCCAGTTCAATCACCTTTCCGGCAAACATTTCCACTTCCGTTTTCCGGCCGGCTTCAATATCCTGGAGCATGGAAGTTTTACCCAGGGGGTTGATATTCGAAAGAACTTTACTGGCCTGATCAATGTCCTCTTCGGTCAGATGAACTCCGGTCTTTGCGGAGAGCAAAATGTACTTCCCGCATGGCGGACTGCATCAGATCTAAGGCCGCAGGCGAGGTTTGAAACAAAGAGAAGGGAGCACGAAGCACGGCCGAGGCCTGGTTGATTCCGACATTGATCATGAACTTCCACCAGAGGGCATGAACCATGTCCGGCGGCGTTTCATAATCAATTCCCGCTTTGGCGAACAGTTCCTGAACACGCTTAACCCTTTCCGAAAGAATGATGTTTTTCGCCTCGCCAAAGTAAATTTTCCCCTGCCGGGCATAATTAACGCGGTTTTCTTCCCGCAAGGCATCAATCCCGACGGATACGGCATAAAGAACCTTTTCCCTGCCGTAGACGGCGGCAATCTGCTCTTCGCTCTCCAGGCCGTTCATCACGGAGATAATGATGGTTTCCGCACCAACCCTGTTTTTCATGTCCCGCAGGGCGGCACTCAGATGCTGATTTTTTACGGCAACAATGACCAGATCGGCAGGTGCACCGAAATCCTCCGGCCGGAGAACAGGGATGTCATAGTGTTTGCCGTTGATAATAAGACCGGTCCGGGAAAGCTTGTCATAACGATCGCCGCCGGCGACAAAGCAGACACAGCGGCTGTCCATTTCATAAAGCATTCCGGCATAAGCGGCACCCAGGGCGCCTGCTCCGACAACGGCTACAGTTTCAATGGATTCTTTCATCCCGAGCCCTCTCTTTTTTCATTGACTATAAGGAAGTTGCGTTTGTCTGTCAATTATTTTGCCCAACACTGCATCCGGGTTATGGGGCTGCCGGATGCGTTGCGGAGTTGCAGGAATAGGTTATTTCGCCAATGGATGTTTCTTGTTCTTTTAATGTTAATTATTGAGCAGGCCTTCGACTTCCTGGCGGATCAGCTGCAGACTTTTCTTCGAAGAAGCTTCAAAACGCAAAACTATGACCGGCTGGGTGTTGGAAGAGCGGACAAGCGCCCAGCCGTCCGGGAAGGGAATGCGCACTCCATCAATATCGATCAGGCCGGGGGTATTCCGGTAGTGATTTTTAATCCTCTCTACTAAAGCAGCTTTTTTATCATCGGGGCAGTCAATGCGAATTTCCGGCGTAGCATAAGTTTTCGGCACATCGGCAAGCAGGGTGCTGATTTTTTCTCCGGTCCGGGATAAAATCTCCAGCAGTCTCACGGCAGCGTAAATGGCGTCGTCATAGCCGAAATAACGGTCGGCAAAAAAGATATGTCCGCTCATCTCTCCGCCCAGAACAGCTCCCTCCTCTTTCATCTTGGCTTTGATCAGGGAGTGTCCCGCTTTCCACATAATAGGCCGGCCGGAATGCTTTTTAATGTCATCGTATAAAGTCTGGGAGCACTTTACTTCGCCGATAATCGTGGAACCTGGTTTTTCCCGGAGAATGTAGCGCGAAAAAAGCAAGAGTAATTTGTCTCCCCAGATGATTTCACCATTATCGCTGATTACGCCGATGCGATCGGCATCACCGTCGAAGGCTATTCCTAAATCTGCCTTCTCCTTCCGGACCAGACGGATTAGTTCTTTTAAATTATCTTCCACTGTGGGATCGGGAAAGTGATTGGGGAAGCGGCCATCCGGCTCGCCATAGATTGCTGTTACGTCAAGGCCCAAACGCTGAAGCAGGGGAAGGGAAAAACGTCCGCCCACTCCATTGCCGGCATCGACTATTACTTTCAGCTTTTTATTGATGGAAACATTCTCAAAAAGATAATTCTCATATTCTTCGGATATATCATTGCTTTTGACAAGGGCTTGTCCGGTCGCATATTTGCCGGCTTCGATGATTTTTCGCAAATCCTGAATTCTGTCGCCGTAAATGGTGTCATTGCCGATACATATTTTAAACCCGTTAAATTCCGGCGGATTATGACTGCCCGTGACCATGACTCCGCCGTCAATTTTCAGGTGACGGATAGAAAAATAAAGCATGGGGGTAGCACAAAGCCCGATATCGATTGTCTGAATACCGCACGAGCTGAGGCCTTTTATTAAGAAATTGTGATAGGCATCAGAACTTAAACGGCAGTCGCGACCGATGGCCATGGTCTTTACCTTATGCCGGGTTGCATATGTGCCAATAGCACGGCCTAAGTCCAACACAAATTCTTCATTTAAATCCTGATCGACTACACCTCGAACATCATATTCTCTAAAAACATTGGGATTCATGCCTTTTCACTCGCTCCAAACAGTAAGTTGATAAATGCTTTCCTTTGCGCCGGGAGTATAGGAAAAGACTGCCGGTGTGTCAATATAATACTGCTGCCAGGTTGCAAAGGTTGTTGACCGTTATTTATTTGCATTCTCCATGATCTTATTTTTAAGCGTGGGTTTATCGAGCAGGTCGGTTGTGTATGTGCCGGACAAGAAATCATCATCTTCCAGAACTGCCCGGTGGAGAGGAATAGTCGTCTTGATTCCGCTGATACGCAATTCTCCCAGTGCCCGCCTCATGCGGGCGATGGCTTCGTCGCGCCCCCGGCCCCAGGTCATTAATTTCATCAGCAATGAATCGTAATAAAAAGGAACCGTATATCCTTCGTAAATGCCTTCATCGATCCGGACAGAGGGCCCCAACGGATAACGGAGTTTTGTAATTGTGCCCGGCGATGGAAGAAAAGTGACCGGATCCTCCGCGTTGATCCGGCATTCCAGAGCATGCAATTTTATTGAAATATCGTCCTGATTGATGTCGAGCTGATTGCCGGCGGCGATCTTAATCTGTTGTTTGACGAGATCGATTCCCGCTGAAATTTCCGTAATGCAATGCTCGACCTGCAGCCGCGAGTTGATTTCGTTGAAATAAAATTCCCGGGGGTTACCTGGAACATAGAAGAACTCAACAGTCATAGCCCCTACATAATTCAAGCTCATGGCTACGTCGATTGCCGCTGCGCCCATTTTCATCCGCAAAAAGGGGGTCAAAACGGCGCAGGGAGATTCTTCGATCATTTTTTGAAACCGGCGCTGGACAGAACAATCTCTGTCGCCGAGATGAACGACATTGCCGAATTGATCCGCGAGTATCTGGAATTCGACGTGCTTGACTCCGGTAAGATATTTTTCGATGTAGAAGTCGGAAAGACCGAAAGCCTTTTGGCTCCGGGATCTGGCAGCTTCTATCGCCTTGTCCAGTTCATTCTTATTTCTGGCGATTATAATACCGATACCGCCGCCTGCGCCGGACGGCTTGACAACGACGGGGTAGCCGATTTCGGCGGCTATCTCATGCGCCTGACGGATGCCTTGATTGCCGGTATCGGTGATGGCTTCATCGGAACCGGGAGTTACGGGAATATTAATCATCTTCATCAATTGCCGGGCACGGTTTTTAGGTTTGGCCTTATACATGCACTCACTGGAAGGACCGATAATAATTATTCCGCGGTTTTCGGCTTTTTCATAAAATTCGGGATTTTCGGAAAGAAAACCATATCCGGGGTGAATCGCTTCAGCACCGCAGCGTTCGGCAGCATCGAGTACTTTTTCAATGTTGATATAACTATGCACTGCTTCCGCCGCTCCGATTTCGTATGCTTCATCCGCCAGCTGGACATGCAGGGAGCTTTTGTCCGCCTCGGAGTAAATAGTCGCGGTTCTGATACCCATATCCTGACAGGTACGAATGATGCGGACGGCTATTTCGCCGCGATTGGCGATCAGAACTTTCTTGAATGTTTTACCCATCATTTCCTCCGGTGATTGTGGCTTTTATTTTAATATTTTTGATTATAATGCAGGTATCTATCGGCTGTTCCCGGAAATATAATTTTTTGATAAGACTTTTTTGAATATGGAAGGTGAATCCGGAACCGGTAAACTATCATTCAGAAATAATCCGTAAAAAATTAGTAATGATATAAAAAGTCGCACCCCAAAGGATTTCCTTTTCCCCCTGCGCATCGGTCAGTATAATGCAGGGGAATTGATTAGAATGAAGCGGATCGCCGTATGGTGTTTCCAATTCCAGAAGAGCGTATTGAGAGGCGTCAAAAAAAGCACGCAGGGGGATTTCTAAAATTTTTTCCACTTCTGAACTTAAGCGAAAGGCAAAAGGCTCCGGTGTAAGACATACTGTAGGGAATATTGTCCGGGCAATAAGGGATAGAGAGTAACAGGGCAGGGCGCCTAAGAATGAAACACGCAAAGGATTAAGGCCAATTTCTTCCCAGGCCTCTCTGATGGCATTAGTTAAAAAAAGACGTATTAAATGAACAGATTCTCTGTCTTTATCAAGGGTAGCTCTTGATATTTCTGAAGATAACGCCGGAAATAATCCCGTTGTGAAAACACTGCTGAGAAGTTTATCGGTCATCGGATGAAGCATACCGCCGGGGCAACTGATATCGCCGGCCTGAGATACCCTGCTGGAACGTTTAATGAGCTGAAACACATACTCGGAATTACCCGGACTCATTTGCTTATAGTTCAGCAAGAGAACAACCCCGGCAGCCAGTTGAGGAGCGGCTGTTTTGGATGAATGCTTGATCTGCCAGTATTTTTCCTTATAATCAAGCTGTATCGCAGCCAGTTTATTGACTATGAGCGATGGTATTACATCTTTCTGCTCGAAGATAGTTATATCCATAAAAACCTGCAATCAAAGAATCATCGCGGCAATTTTTTCCTGAAGCCAGCAGTGAAAGGGGAATAAGTCCAGAAATCCGCAATGACCGCCGAATTTTTGCCGGTATATCTGAAAATATTTATTTTCCTGTAAATTATGAAAATCTTCCAGCGGGATAACCGGATCATCCTCGGCGATGAATATGCTAACCGGCAAATTAAAATTTTGAAAGAACTCATTGTCTAAAGTATATAAATGGAAGTAGTCACGGGATGAAGGATAATCAGGGTAATAAGGCATTATGGCTTCAGTCAGATCCATGCAGGTCTTTGCCTGCAGCATTTTGCGAAAGTCATACTTATGGGGAAAGAGCTGCTGTTTTTTCAGCAAAGATCGCTTCCATTTCTTTAAAAAATATTGGCGGTAAAAGAAAAGACCGTTGTCGATGGCTAAAGTTGTTTTATAAGGATCAAGCGGCGGGCTGATAGCGAAAATATGCTTTAATCCCTGGACCGGTTGATGGGCATGCTGCCGGCCCATGCGCAGGGCGAAATTCGCCCCTAAAGAAAAGCCGATAATATATACAGGTGAATTTGTCGGCCCGCAGAGCCAACTGGCTGATTGCTTCGAATGTTTCTTCAGTCAGCGCCCCATGAAAAAGACCTTCATTCAAATGATGGGATTCACCATGATCCCGCAGGTTCAGGCGGCAAACGGAGAAACCCAGGTCAAAAAAATATTTTCCGGCAGCCACCACATAAGCGGAGGAAGAAGACCCTTCCCATCCGTGCATCATAATAATTAACCCTTTGGGATTGGCCTGAGGCGATAAAAAGGAAAGTAAACGGGTACCACCGGATGTGGTAATTATTAATTCCTGCGATTTGCTCAGCAGGGAATTTTTGCCCAGGTTACGCAGACGGGAGCTGGCCAGAATTGATTGCAGATGACGATTGCGAATGAACACGGAAGGTTTGAAATTAAGCTCGTCTGATTTCATTATTTTTTTGTTCATTGCCATTTATGCTAAAACAGGGCTTGAGGAAATTCCCAAACCCTGCTTGATTTTGGTGGCGGTGCCCTGATTTGAACAGGGGACACTACGGATATGAGCCGTATGCTCTGACCAGCTGAGCTACACCGCCTTTCAGAGACAAAAGCAATTCGAATGCGACCGACGCTCTATATACAACAGCCTATAATTTGTCAATAATTATTGATTAGCGGTGTCTATCTTATAAACAACAATAGCACTCTTATCTCTAACCGATGTGCCGACTGATAAAACTAAGGCCAAAACGAGTTCCGGTTTGCCGTCGTTGTCGATATCCTTGAAGATATAATCGGCAACATAGCCGTTAATTTTTTTCGTTCTCCAATTTTCGGCCATGCCTAATCCATCCCACTCCAAATTGTAGATTTCACTGGAGGTAAACATCTTCGCATTTTTTAATAAACGACCGGAAGCAGATAAGTTTTTAACAATTATCAGTTCTTTCTTCCCGTCTTTATTGAAGTCATAGGTAAGAATCCTTAAATTTATATAAGCGCTCTTTGCTTCCACATTTGTCGATTTATCTCTTGCGTTTTCGATGTAGTTATTGCTGCCGCCAAACTCTTCGTCACCTCTCCAGATAAGATCGTCATTCTTAAAGCCGAAAGTATTAAGCTGGATAAAAGGTTTATCTGTTTTTCGGAAAATGCAGATATGGTCAAATTCATCCAAAGCGATAACTTTTTCATCACCGCCGGTGCCAAAGTTGTCAATGACTAAGCCGTAAATTGACAGGCCTCTGGGTATTTTCATTTTCTGATCTTCGACAAAACGGCCGTTTCTCCAGACCATTTCATAAATTTGTGTGTCAAATATCTGATCCAGTCCATACGATTGGCAGAGAAGCAGAGGAATTCCCGAAGGAGTGTCAATCACCCGTAAGAACCACTTTAAATCGGAAGCGATTTTAACATATTTTCCATCTTTAAACTCTAAAACGAAGGAATTGAGGTTATTGTCATTGATAGATGTTACAAAAATTTGCTTGGTGCCGCTTTTCCTGATATCCGCTATGTCCACCGAGAGATATTTTTCGTATCGCTTTCCTGCAATTGTTTGCAAAAGACGTAAGTCAGTATCCATCTTCTGGTAGATGTAAACATTATGTTCATCAATAAGAACTACTTCGTTTTTACCGTCACCGTTGACGTCACCTACATCCATGCCTTTAAATTCTGTTGGAAAATGCTGGCTCATCCAAAAACCCTTGCGTTTGAAAGGGTCATCCGGGGCATTGATGAAGTCGGTATTGATTACAGAAGTCAGTGTCCCTCTTTTACCTGATTTCATTCCGGCGATGATGAGTGATTCACGGGAAACTCCCGGCGCGACTGATGTTGCGCCGGCAGGGGCCGAGGCGGCAGCAGGTTGTCCGGCGGTCTGAGCATCACCACCAAGGATATGCTGCACAATTTTCTGCGAAAAATCATTAATTTTGGGAATTACGTCATCCAGGCTGGGAGATTGAGTGAAAAGACCGACATCAGATTTTGCAGTCGTAATATCAACCAGTTTACCGTCAACGCTGATGCTGTTGCCAATTTTGGTTATGCTGCCCCAAACGACATAATCGGATTTTAATTTCTTGCCGATATTGTATACTTCAGCGGGAGAAATATCTTTAATATTGGATTTTTTCAATTCTTCCGCCACGCTGTCTTTACCGGATACCTCAATTTTATTGGAAACTGCAATCCGGGTCATGAGCATATCCTGAATGCCCTGTCGGACATATTCGATATTTTCCGAACTGTTCAAGGTGAAGGGTAATACGGTTACTGTATACTTGTCCTTTGCCCAAAGTGTTCCTGCGGACAGTATAACAATAAGCAGGAAAATCATATATTTAAAGATTCTATGCATGTTTATCTCCTTTAGAACAATGTCCACTAATTTAGAAAGTATGGAACTTCTAACATTTAAAAATTGATATTTCAAGGTTCATTTCTGCAAAGAAAATATCAGTGAAGATGGTCAGCCGCCTAAACAAAATTAACCGGGGACGGTTCTTCTTCGGAGAAGTTAATGGTTAGATGATAAACGCCATATTGCAATTTTGATTGTACAGCAAAAGGTAATTTTGAATAAACTTTGAGCATGGGTTTATTGTCAGACAGAACATCGGCGGAAAAACCTGTAATTCCCTTTTCCCGGGCATGTCCAATCAACATTTCCAGCAGGACTGAAGCGATGCCTCTGCCGGTGAATTTTTCATCAACGACAAATGCCGTATCGGCCAGAGAATTATCCTGGTGGCGGCTGTAACGTCCTTCGGCAATTATTTCCTCTCTTCCCGCTTCTTCGACGATGCCGACAATGGCCATGTCGCGCCGGTAATCTACATTGACATATTCCTGCATTTTGTAATGAGGCATAGTTTTAATGGGACTGAAATAGCGGTAAAAGACGGTATCGTCGGAAAAGCGATAGAAAAGCCGCCGCATTGCTTCTTCATCGGAAGGTTTAATAGCCCGGAAAAATACTTTTACGCCATCAGAAAATTGATGCGTTTTGGTAATCTTTTCCGGATAAAAATGACCGGAGTCTTGAAGATAAATCTGATCGGCATAAATAATCCGGGCGTTTTTAGCCGCCAAAACCAACTGGGCGCGATCATCCGGATGGGCAATATCGATCAGGGCTTGTGCTCTTTCCCGGACGGATTTTCCAAAAAACGAGGCAATGCCGTATTCAGTTACAATCAAATCCAATGATTCCCGGGTAGTGAACTGGTTGGGGAAGTTTTCCACGGACAGCAAGATATTGGATTCATTTTTCAGGTTGCGGCTGGGCAGCGCAAAAATCGCTCTTCCACCCCTGGAACGTTCAGCGCCGGTAAATAGTTCCTGAATCTGTCCGGGTCCGGGGGTAATGTTCCGTTTGCCGACATAAAGAGCAATATTCCCGGTAAGATCAATTTTTCGTGCCGGCAAAATAGCAACAAGCTTGTCAATCAAACCCGTTTTTAAGTGATCGGCAATCAGATCAATACCCTGAAATTCAATAAGAGGATTATTGTGCAGCCACTGCATCAGCTCCGGAGTGCCCTGAGCGTAGGCGGTCAGGGATTTTCCCGGAAAAGATTTTTTCTTTTTATTGGTAACCGCACCGCATTTAATTAAATCCATCAAGACATCGGTGAATGTGTAGGTATGGATTCCCAGATGGTTTTTATGCTTTAAATATTTACCTAAAGCTTCATAGAGCAGTCCCGGGAAAAAGGAAAGGCAGCTGCCGTCCTCAACCATGGTGGCAATATTGGCGGCCATTTTATCTACGATGTCACCCACCGGCAACCGGCTAAAGTATATTAACGGTTCTTCTGCTTTAATCAGATACTGAAATTCGTTTACATTCACAAAGGTATCGCCCATTGTCCGGGGCACTGCTTCATTAATTTCACCAATGGTAAGAGAAGCCTTGGCCATGGCCTGTTTGGCGATATCTACGGACACTCCAAGACTGGAAAAGCCGGCGTCGTCGGGTGGCGATATCTGGACAAAAGCGGCATCGATCTTGATGGCGCCGGATGCCACAAGCCTCGGGATACTGGAAAACGGGCAGGGGATCATATCGACAAAACCGGCTGTAATAGCTTCGCTGGCCAGCCATCCGGAAAAAAAAGTTTTCAACCGGAATTTTCTTTTATTTTGTGACGTGCTCAAGGTAATAACATCGCCTAAGCTGATGATCTGAATCAGCTCCAGATCGCTCAAGTTAGCCATCTGCGAAGATAATAGATGCTTGACAAGAGTCCGTGGTTCGGAGACGCCTGTTCCCAGAAAAATGCTCATGCCCGGTTTAATGCCGGAGAGTGCAACCAGAGGCTCTACTATTTTTTGTTTCCAGTTCGGGTCAGTTGTGGTCATATTTTTACCGGTAGAACATAAAATAAAACAGCTATAAAATGACAGGTACTGCCTGCCAGAACAAACAAATGCCAGACGGCATGATTAAACGGCAACCCTTTCCAGATATAAAAGATTGTGCCCAGCGTATAAGCCAGACCGCCGGCTACAAGCCAGGCAATTCCGGCTTCAGGCAGCGCCTGGAAAAGAGGTTTAATGGCAAAAATAATCAGCCAGCCCATTAAGACATAGGCGACAGTGGAAACAATTTTAAAGCGGTTGACAAAAAAAGCCTTAAAAATAATTCCCAAAACAGTCAACGACCAGACGACGGCAAAAAGAGTCCAGCCTAAGACTCCTCGCACAACAATAATCATAAAAGGAGTGTATGTGCCGGCAATTAAAACATAGATGCAGGAATGGTCCAGAATTTTAAAAAATTTTTTGATTTTTGGTCTTTGGAAACTATGGTAAAGGGTCGATGCCGTGTAAAGGAGTATAAGTGACATACCAAAGACAATGCTGCTGACAACATGGCTGGCTTGTCCGGAAACACTTGATTTTGCTACTAACAAAACCAGTCCGGCAATACTGACCAGCAGGCCTGCTCCGGAAGTAATGCTGTTCATTATTTCTTCGAATGCAGTATATTGAGTTGTTTCCCGAAGTTGCTTCATTATATTGAGGCCATCCTGTCAAATATATGGTTTAATTATATTTTCAACTGTCAATTGTCAATCTTTAATTGATCAACAGATTAATTCTTGACTGAATACCAAAAGTCGTAATAAAAACAATTTCAATGTTTCCGATCGGTGATTTTGTCTGTGAGGCAACTGAACATAAATTAACCTAAGGAGAACGATGTGATTACAAGATATTCCCGGGAGAAAATGGTAAGTATCTGGAGCCCGGAAAACAGATATCAAAAATGGCTCGATGTGGAACTGTCTGCCTGCGAAGCAATGGTGCAGCTTAAACAGGTACCGGAAAGTGCTCTAAAAACCATTAAAGAAAAAGCGGCGATCGATGTCGCACGCATCGATGAAATTGAAAAAATCACAAAACATGATGTTATCGCCTTTTTGACTTCCATCACCGAAAAGGTCGGAGAAGACGGCCGTTTTTTACATATGGGCATGACATCATCCGATGTTCTGGATACATCCTATGCTGTTCTGTTAAAAGAAGCTGCAGATATTCTGCTGGCCGATATCAATGATCTTTTAATTGTCTTAAAGAAAAAAGCCTACGAACACAAAAAAACTTTAATGATCGGCCGTTCTCACGGTATTCATGCGGAGCCGATTACTTTCGGTCTGAAGATGGCCCTGTGGTATCAGGAAATGCAGCGCAACCAGCAGCGCCTTTTTCATGCCAAGGAATCCGTGTGCACAGGGAAAATATCCGGTGCTGTCGGCACTTTTTCCTTTATTGATCCTTTTGTCGAGGAATATGTTTGCCGCAAACTTGGTCTGAAACCGGCCCCTGTTTCTTCCCAGATTGTTCAACGTGACCGTCATGCGGAATTTTTTACAACTCTGGCCATCATTGCGTCATCGATTGATAAATTTGCTCAGGAAATCAGGCTGCTCCAGAGAACGGAAGTGCGGGAAGCTGAAGAATATTTTTCACCGGGTCAGAAAGGCTCTTCCGCCATGCCGCATAAGCGCAATCCGGTGCTTTCCGAAAATTTATCGGGGCTTGCCCGGCTCATGCGTTCCTATGCAGTTGCCGCACTGGAAGATGTTGCCCTCTGGCATGAACGTGATATCAGCCATTCATCAGTGGAAAGAGTCATCGGACCGGATGCCACCATCATGCTGGATTTTATGCTGGGCCGGTTTACCGGCATGATGGATAAGCTCGTCATCTATCCGGAAAGAATGCTTTATAACTTGAATATGACCCACGGTGTGATTTTTTCACAGATGGTTTTGCTGACTTTAATTGAAAAAGGCACAACCAGAGAAGATGCCTACGCCATTGTTCAACGCAATGCCATGAAGTCCTGGGAGGACGGCCTGGAATTTCAAGCCCTGCTGCAGAGTGATCCGGAAGTCACAAAATATCTGAAGGATGAGGACCTCGCGTCGATTTTCAATGTCAACAACTTCTTAAAGAATTTAGATTTCATCTTCAGTCGGGTATTCGGATAAGAAAAGCAACTGAATTTTACTGTTCTTTCAGGATAACGGTATCTAAGTTCATATCTTCGTGCGTTTCCGGATAGTCAATATTGTAGTGCAGACCGCGGCTTTCTTTGCGCTGTCCGGCACTTCGGGTGATCAGTTTGGCGACAATTGTTATGTTGCGCAGTTCAATCAGATCTTTGCTTACTTTATAATTGCGGTAGTAGTCATCAATTTCTTTTTGGATTAGTTCAATTCTTCTCTCGGCCCGTTCCAGCCTTTTATTTGATCGAACAATGCCGACATAATTCCACATGCAGCGGCGCACCTCATCCCAGTTATGGGTGACGACAACGCTATCGTCACTTTCCGTGGTTCCGCTGGAATCCCAGGGAGCAATATAGGTTTCACTTTGCGGTGTTTGCGCATAGTCGGCAGCTATTTTTGAGCAGACACGATGGGAGTAGACAACCGCCTCCAGTAATGAATTGCTGGCCAGCCGGTTGGCTCCGTGCAATCCGGTGCAGGAAACTTCACCGCAGGCAAAAAGCTGGGGGATAGAAGTTTCTCCATAAGCATTGACGGCAACGCCGCCGCAGATATAATGAGCTGCCGGCACCACAGGAATCGGATCACGGCTGATATCAATGCCGAATTCCAGGCATTTGTGATAAATGTTCGGGAAGCGGTTAATCAGAAAAGCGCGATCGCGGTGAGTTATATCCAGCAAAACATATTCATCTCCGGATTTCTTTATTTCCGTATCGATTGCTTTGGCCACGATATCGCGCGGAGCCAGGCTTTTCATGGCATGATATTTGTCCATGAAAGGGAGTCCGTTTTTCAGCTTTAGAACTCCCCCCTCGCCGCGCACCGCTTCGCTGATCAGGAAAGCCTTGGCTTCCGGATGATAAAGGCAGGTAGGATGAAATTGAATGAACTCCATATTGGCAATTTTTGCTCCTGCACGATAAGCCATAGCAATGCCGTCACCGGTGGCAATATCCGGGTTGGTGGTAATTAAATAAACTTTGCCGGCCCCGCCTGTTGATAAAATCGTATATTTGGCCCGGTAGGTGTGAATATCCCCGTTATTGATATCCAGGACATAGGCGCCGAGGCAGCGCCGGGGTTGGCCGGAATTTGATTTTTCCATGATTAAATCGATGCCGATATGATTTTCATAAATAATCACATTTTGCAGTGTGGCAACTTTTTCATGCAAAGCCCTTTCAATTTCATAACCGGTAAGGTCTTTTGCATGCAATACCCGCCGGCGGGTATGGCCTCCTTCCCTTCCCAGGTCGTAAGGGTAGGGCGGCGTTTCGGATTTGGTAAAATTAACCCCCCAGTCAATCAGTTCGGCGATACGGGGCGGCGCTTCTTTGACGACAAATTCGACAACTTCCTTCCTGCATAGTCCGGCACCGCAAATCAAGGTGTCGTTAATATGTTCGGAAAAACTGTCGGTTTCATCGGTGACGGCAGCGATGCCGCCCTGAGCATAATTTGTATTTGATTCCGACGTTTCTTTTTTAGTAACAATGGCCACGCTGCCGAGCGCCGCCGCCTTTATAGCCAGGCTCAATCCTGCAATACCGCTGCCTAAAATTAAAAAATCCGTCTTAAATTCCATTTATGAAGAACCTTCTTATTGACTGGAGAACAAAAGTATATTTACAAATCGCCATGACTTTTATATATGTACTTCGCCTATTTGGCAAAGAAATAATTATGAAATGGAAATTTATGCTGGTTTTAGGAATTGAATCATCTTGTGATGAAACAGCGGCAGCAGTAGTATCCGGCGGGAAAATGCGCTCCAATGTTATTGCATCACAAATCAAGGATCACAGTAAATACGGCGGTGTAGTGCCGGAAATTGCTTCACGCAAACATATTGAAGCAATAAATATGGTGCTGCAGGAAGCATTGGCCAATGCTCAGGTGGAGCTTAAAGAAATTGAAGGCATTGCCGTAACCCGCGGACCCGGCCTTATCGGGTCGCTGTTAATCGGTTTATCGGCGGCGAAAGCTCTGGCCTATGCCTTGAACATTCCAATGGTCGGCGTTAATCACCTGGAGGGCCACATCGCGGCTTCATTTCTTGCCGAAAAGCCCCCGGCCTTTCCTTTTGTCGCGCTGGTTGTTTCCGGCGGCCATACGAATATTTATCTGGCCAAAAATTACCATGATTTTATTTTGTTGGGGCAAACAAGGGATGACGCCGCCGGCGAGGCATTTGATAAGGCGGCAAAATTGCTGAATCTGGGGTATCCCGGGGGAGTTGTTATTGATAGATTGGCAAAACATGGTAATCCGCTGGCGATTGCCTTTCCGCGGGCAATGAAGGATTCGACGGATTTCAGTTTTAGCGGGTTAAAAACATCATTATTGACAATGCTGAAAAAACGGGGCCGCGATTTCGAACAGAGTCAATTGCCGGATGTTGTGGCGAGTTATCAGGAAGCAATAGTAGATGTGCTGGTGGAGAAAACGATGCGGGCGGCTCAGGAGAACGGAATTGATCGGGTTGTTGTTTGCGGCGGAGTCGCCGCCAACGGCCGGCTGCGGGAAAAGTTTGCGAAAGCGGCAAAAGACGGGAAAATAGAGCTGTTTATTCCGCCGATAATTTTATGCACGGACAATGCCGCCATGATTGCCGCCATCGGCGAAATAATGTTGAAAAATGGCTGCCGCGATGCGTTGGATCTCAACGCGGTATCGCGCTGGCCGCTGACGACTTAATAAAAAATCATATGCAGCGGAACGCCTCTGAATCTTTTTATTAAGCCTTTAATTTTTAATGCCGCACCGAAGCAAGAAATGCCTATATGGACACACCCAAAGATATAATCAAAAACTACCATGTTAAGCCACGGAAAAAATTAGGACAATCTTTTCTGCTCGACCAGAACATCATCAGAAAAATAGTAACGGCCGCCCATATCACCCCGCAAGACGTTGTAGTGGAAATTGGCGCCGGCATCGGTGTCTTAACGGAAGGTCTGGCGCAGAACGCCCGGAAATTAATTGCCGTGGAATTGGATAAAAATTTAGTCGCAATATTGCAGGATAAGCTGGCCGGCAGGGGGAATGTGGAATTCATTCCGGCGATATTCTGAAATTTGATTTCAATTTAGTATCAAGTACATACAATAGTAAAATTAAAGTATTCGGTAATGTTCCTTACAATATATCCAGCCCGGTGATTTTCCGATTGTTGTCCTGCCGTTCCGTTGTCAGCGATTTTACTCTGATGCTGCAAAAAGAAGTTGTCCAGCGGCTGGTTGCCGAGCCGAATAATAAAATTTATGGTGTGCCGTCCGTACTTTTACAGATGTTTGCTTCCCTGGAGAAGATATTGGATGTTCCGGCAACTTGTTTTTATCCGCAGCCCAAAGTCGAATCGGCCGTGATCAAGGGAACTTTTTTTCAAGAACCGGCAATGAAATTATGGAGCGAATCTTTTTTCACTTCATTGGTAAAAGCAGCCTTTTCCCAGCGTCGTAAAATGTTAATTAATAACTTGAAGAATTCATCGTTGTTGGCTGATATTGAAGAGGAAAAAATAAAAAATGCTCTTATTTCTGCGGGCATTGACGGCAGACGCCGGGGAGAAACGCTTTCCGTTGCAGAATTCGGTAATCTCAGTAATTTACTCTATGAACAGCAGCAGAAATAAAAAAATTTTATAAAAACATATTGACTATAATCCGGTGAAATATTAATGCGGTCAACATATTAATAGATTGGATAAACATGAAAAATAAATACTTATATATTCAAACATTTGGCTGCCAGATGAACGTTCATGATTCCGAACAAATGGCGGCCCTGCTTGCCGGCAGCGGCTATAAAACAACTGATAATCTGAAACTGGCCGATTTGATCCTGCTCAATACCTGCTCCATCAGGGAAAAAGCGGCGCAAAAGGCTTACAGTGAATTGGGAAGGATGGGTTTGCTCAAAAACCAAAATCCGGAATTGATTATTGGTGTTGGCGGCTGTCTGGCGCAGCATTTAGGCAGCAGATTTCATAAAAGAATAAGTCATCTGGACTTTGTTTTCGGAACGCACAATATTCATCGTTTGCCGGAAATGGTCGCCGCCGTGAGCCGGGAAAGGGAAAAAATAACCCGAACTGATTTTTATAAAACGCTCAATTCCATCGGTATTTATGCACCACCGGCAAAGGGAGCGGTAAGCGCCTTTGTGACGATCATGCAGGGCTGCAATAATTATTGCGCTTACTGCGTAGTCCCTTATTTACGCGGTCCGGAAATGAGCCGGCCGCCGGGAGAAATTATCGAGGAAATTAAGAAACTGGCCGATCAGGGCATTAAAGAAGTTACTCTGCTGGGGCAGAACGTTAATTCCTATGGCAAAAATTTGGAGCAATGATCTGAATTTTACCGCATTGATCAAGAAAATCGGCAAAATTGCCGGCATTAAGCGAATCCGCTTCACAACATCGCATCCGCGGGATCTATCGGAGGAGTTGATTAATTGCTTCTCTGCGGAAGAAAAATTATGCGAGCATATTCATCTGCCGGTGCAATCCGGCTCGAACAGAATTCTGACCCTGATGAACCGGGGTTATTCGGTGGAAGAATACCTGAAAAAGATGATCTTTTACGTCAAGCTTGTCCGCAGATAAGTATAACTTCGGATATAATTGTCGGTTTTCCGGGTGAAACACAAAACGATTATCAAGAAACCATTGACATGATGGAAAAAATCAGGTTTGATTCTACATTTTCTTTCAAGTATTCAGAAAGAAGAGGAACTGCTGCGGAAAAGCTGGAAGGGAAAGTCATTGAAAGTGAAAAACAGCGGCGGCTGAAATTGTTGCAGGATCTTCAGGATAAGCACACACTCGCGAAAAATACGGAATTGGAAGGCAGCAGGCAGGAATTGTTAATTGAAGGAAAAAGCAAAAACTCGGAAAATGATTTAATGGGACGAACCAGTTCCTGGAAAATTGTCAATTTTAAAGGAGATCAGGATTTGATTGGCCAGTTAAAGCAGGTAACAATTACCAAAGCCTATTTACATTCATTGCGCGGCAAATTGATCGAGGAGGTTGGGAATGTTGATTGAAATGAAGGTGTCTGGATTGACCATTGATCCAATTACAAATACGCCCATTGTGATATTGAAAGACATGCAGGAAAATAAAGCTATTCCGATCTGGATCGGTCTTTTTGAAGCCAGCGCTATTGCTACGGAACTGGAAAAAATTGTCTTTTCCCGGCCGATGACTCATGATTTATTCAATGAATGTTTAAAAGTATTGAATGTAGCGGTAAGTAAAATTGAAATAGGCGACATTCGCAATAATACTTTTTATGCCAATATTTATTTAATCCAGGGAAGGACAAAGTTTTACTGTCGATGCCCGGCCCAGCGATGCCATTGCCCTGGCACTGCGTGCCCAGGCACCGATATTTGTCGATGAAACTGTTATCGAAAAATCACGCAATATTGATTTTGGCATCAAAATTACCGATCTGGATAAGTTGAAGGAAGATAAAATCAAAGAGTATTTAGAAAATCTTTCCGCGGAAGATTTCGGCAAATATAAGATGTAAAGCAATATGAATGATCTCATTCGGGATTTTCAGACTTATTTAACGGCAGAGCGCAATGTTTCCGAGCATACCCGGATAGCCTATACAAGCGATTTGGAGGAATTTGCAGAATTTCTCCATAAAAATAATTTTATCAAAAATCGAGATGAAATCGCCGGCGTTGAGACCGAGACCATAAGGTCGTATTTGGGATATCTGTTCCGGCAGAAAGTAAAGAAAGTTATCGGTGAATCGTAAAATATCTTCACTGAGATCTTTTTATAAGTTTCTCATTCGTCAACGGCAAGGCTAAAAATAATCCGGCGGGAATGATCCAGACCTCGAAGACGGAAAAGTATATGCCCAATTTTCTGTCGGTTGATGAAATGTTTGCCCTGTTGAATGTTCAAAGTGACGATTCAGTTAGCGGGTTTGCGGAATCTGGCTATGCTGGAATTATTTTATTCCTCAGGTTTGCGTTTGAGTGAATTGGCCGGGCTTAATGTGATCGATCTTGATTTTAATCAGGCGCTGGTTAAAGTAAGGGGGAAGGGGAGAAAAGAAAGAATTGTTCCAATCGGAGGTCCGGCACGACTTGCTCTGGAGGAATATCTGGCCAGGACCAGTGCAGTCAGAAAAAAAGTTGATGCGGATGTTTTTAAAAGTCCCCTGTTTCTGAATACCAGGGGTGCAAGAATAACCGGTCGCAGCATTGCCCGCATTGTTGATGCAGCGACTAGAAAAGCGGAATCGGCCGGAAAATCAGTCCTCATGCCTTGAGACATACTTTTGCTACCCATCTGTTGAATGCCGGAGCTGATTTGCGGTCGATTCAGGAATTGCTGGGGCATGAGAGCCTTTCTACAACACAAAAATATACGGCGGTTAATATTAACCGCATGATGGAAATTTATGATAAAGCACATCCGCGGGCTAAAAATAAATGAGACTTGGCTTTTTCCAAGGCGAAGCCGCCGGGAAAAGCCTTAGTCGAATTTATCCCGTACAAGCGAAGCGCGACACAGGATCCAGAAACAAATGGAGAGCAGAAATGCATATTAAGAGGAACAACGATATTAGCGGTAAAAAACAGATAACAATGTCACTGTGGCCGGCGATGGTCAGGTTACATTGGATACGACAATTTTGAAACACGGCGCCCGTAAAGTCCGCAGGCTTTATAATAATGAGGTCATTGTCGGTTTTGCCGGAGCCACCGCCGACGCCTTTACACTGTTTGATCGCTTTGATCAAAAACTGGAACAGTACAATGGGAATTTACTGCGGGCAGCCGTGGAATTAACTAAAGACTGGCGTACCGACCGGGTCTTGCGACATCTGGAGGCTCTGATGATTGCGGTGAGCAGGGATCATTCCCTGATAATTTCCGGTAATGGCGATGTCATCGAGTCTGATGATGATGTTATGGCCATTGGGTCCGGCGGACCTTACGCGCAGTCTGCCGCCCGGGCACTGGTGCGTCATACCAGTTTATCTTCGACCGAAATTGCCCGGGAGGCAATGAAGATAGCGGCGGAAATTTGTATTTACACTAATGATCATTTAACTATTGGAAGAACTTGAAGTTGATGGAGAAAAAACGAAAGAAAAAAAAAAGAAACAAAGTTAAGGAGATTGCATAAAAAATGTCCGATAATGGATTGACTCCCCGGGAAATAGTGGAAAAACTGGACAGGCATATAATTGGCCAGGCCGATGCGAAAAGGGCTGTGGCTATTGCTCTGCGTAATCGGTGGCGCAGGCAGAATGTGCCGGAAGAACTGGCCGATGAAATTTCGCCGAAGAACATTATTATGATCGGTCCGACAGGTGTGGGGAAAACCGAAATTGCCCGGAGATTGGCGAAGCTGGATAATTCACCCTTTTTAAAAGTCGAAGCCTCCAAATTTACAGAAGTCGGCTATGTCGGCCGCGACGTTGAATCTATGGTTCGCGATCTGGTGGAACTATCTATAAACATGGTTAAATCAGAGGAACAGGAAATTGTTCAGGTCAAGGCTGCTGAAATTGCCGAGGAAAGACTGCTGGATTTATTGCTGCCGGCAAAGCCGGCGGAGAAGAAAGTAAGCGATATGCTGACGGGTCCGGAAAGCAGTGAAGAAAATGCTCCGCCGGCGGAAGATCAAACGCGAAAAGCGGATGCGACCAGGGAGAAGTTGAGGCAGCTGCTCAAAGAGGGCAAACTGGACGGCAGAAATGTGGAACTCGATGTAACCGAGGCCAGAAGCGGCCCCATGATCGAAATATTTTCCGCCGTGGGCATGGAAGATATGGGCCTCAATCTTAAAGATATGCTGGGCAATGCCTTTCCGCAAAAAAAGAAAAGAAGAACGGTCAAGGTGCCTGAAGCCCTGGAAATACTTGGCGAAGAAGAAGCGCAGAAGTTAATTGATATGGATAAGGTTCATAAAACTGCCGTGGAAAGAGTGGAGCAGTCGGGAATAGTTTTTTTGGATGAAATTGATAAAATTGTCGGCAGCGATTCGGCTCATGGTCCGGATGTTTCCCGCGAAGGCGTGCAGAGAGATTTACTGCCTATTGTAGAAGGCTCCAATGTCAACACTCGCTACGGAATGGTGAAAACTGATCACATTCTCTTTATCGCCGCCGGGGCATTCACTGCTTCGAAGCCTTCAGACTTAATTCCGGAATTGCAGGGGAGATTCCCGATCCGGGTAGAACTCGATTCGCTCGGGAAAGAAGAATTTGTCCGGATATTGACCGAACCGAAAAATGCTTTAGTCAGGCAATATGTCGAAATGATGGCAACCGAAGGTATAAAATTATCATTTACTGATGATGCCGTAGCCGAAATTGCGGAGGTTGCCACGCAGGTTAATGAGAAGACGGAAAATATAGGAGCACGCAGGCTCTATACAATTATGGAAACCCTGCTGGAAGACATTTCCTTTGAAGCCCCGGATATGCAGGAAAAGGACATAGTAATTGACGCAAAATATGTGGATGAAAAGTTAGATGAAATTGTGGAAGATGAGGATCTGAGCAGATACATATTGTAGAAATAAGGAGTGAAGGCAATGAACGAAAAAGCAATAATGGCGCTGGCCGATGAAAATATCATGAATACTTATAAACGTTTTCCCATTGTGCTGGTCAAAGGCCTGGGCCAGAAGGTCTGGGACGACGCAGGGAAGGAATATCTTGATTTTGTTTCCGGTATAGCTGTCTGTAGTTTGGGGCACTCCCACCCTAAAGTGGTGGCCGCCGTAAAGCAGCAGGCCGAAAAATTAACTCATGTTTCCAACCTGTACTATACCGAACCGCAGGCCCAATTGGCTAAAATGCTCGTGGATAATTCGTTTGCCGATAAAGTGTTTTTCTGCAACAGCGGCGCGGAAGCCAACGAAGCGGCAATTAAGCTGGCGCGTAAATATGCCCATGAATATTTAGGCGAGAATAAATTTGAATTGATTACCATGAAAGATTCCTTTCACGGCCGCACGATGGCGACAATCACAGCCACCGGTCAGGAAAAATTTCAATTCGGGTTTACACCTTTGCTGGAGGGTTTTACATATGTTCCCTTTAATGATTTGGGTGCTCTGGAATCCGCCATTACCGAAAAAACATGTGGCATAATGGTTGAGCCGATTCAGGGAGAGGGCGGGGTAAATATTCCTGAAGCTCAATATCTGGCGGCGGTTCGCCAGATATGCGACCGGCATAATATACTGCTGATTGTGGATGAAGTTCAGACGGGAATGGGCAGGACAGGCCGGCTTTTCGCTTATGAGCACTCCGGCATTACGCCCGATATCATGACTCTGGCCAAAGCCCTGGGCAATGGTTTCCCGGTCGGAGCGATGCTGGCGACAAATAAAATCGCCAGGGCATTTAGTCCGGGTAATCATGCCTCTACTTTTGGCGGAAATCCTCTGGCCATGGCTGCCGCTAATGCAACCCTGGAAACTATTATGCAGGAAGGGCTGCTTGATGCTTGCCGGGAGAGGGGAGAATATTTTCTGGCTCGCTCAGGAAATTGCAGGCTCAAGCATAAAATTATTAAAGAAGTCCGGGGAATGGGTTTGATGATTGCCTGCGCACTCACTATTGAAGGCGCCGATATTGTCAACGAGTGCCTGAAAAAAGGACTGCTGATTAATTGCACCGGCGGCAAAACGCTGCGTTTTGTTCCGCCCCTGATTATTTCGAAACAAGATGTGGATTTGGCCGTCAGCTATTCTTGATGAAGTGATGGAGGGCAAATGAAAAAAGATTTTTTGAGTGTTTATGAGCTTGATCTTGACGATTTTGATAAAATATTCGACCACGCCCGCAGACTTAAAAAAGATTTAAAGGAGGGGAAGCCCCACGCTCCTTTAAAGGGGAAAACGCTGGGGATGATTTTTGATAAATCCTCCACCCGCACGAGGATATCATTTGAGGTCGGAATGTACCAGCTGGGCGGTATTGCCCTTTTTCTGAATTCCCGTGATACGCAAATCGGCCGCGGGGAAATCATTGCTGATTCGGCCCGGATGATGTCGCGCTATTTAAACGGGATAATGATCAGGACCTATGCTCAGGAGAGTGTCGAAGAGTTTGCCCGGGCATGCTTCAATACCGGTTATTAATGGATTGACTGATCTTCTGCATCCCTGCCAGATATTGAGCGATCTGTTTACCATTATCGGAGAAAAAAGGTTCTTATAAAGGGCTGAAAGTAACGTATATCGGCGATGGCAACAACATTGCCAATACCTGGATTGAAGCCGCGGCGCAGACTTCCCTTTGAGCTTGCTCTGGCTTGCCCGGAAGGTTATGACCCTGATGAAGCATATTATGGCCAGAGGGAAAAAAGAATCGCCGGAAGGAATTGTGCTTTATCGCGATCCTTTTGAGGCTGCAAAAAATGCAGATATCCTTTATACTGATGTCTGGGCGAGCATGGGGCAGGAATCAGAACAGGAAGAAAGAAAAAAGATATTTAAAAACTATCAGATCAACAGGAAAGTTTTAAAAGAAGCAAAAAAAGATGTTCTGGTCATGCACTGTCTACCGGCGCACCGCGGAGAGGAAATTACCGCTGACGTTATTGATGGTCCGCATTCGGTGGTAATTGATGAAGCGGAAAACCGTTTGCATGTTCAAAAAGCAATCTTGAAAATATTATTGTAGGAGGAATGAACATTGTCAGCAGGATTTAAAAAAGTCGTATTAGCGTATTCAGGCGGTTTGGACACGTCGATTATCGTCCGGTGGCTTATTGAAACTTATAAGTGCGAAGTTATCTGCTTTGCCGCCGATTTAGGGCAAAAGGAAGAACTGACCGGTCTAAGGAAAAAGCAATCAATACCGGCGCCAGTAAAATATACATTGAAGATTTACGGGAAGAATTTGCCCGTGACTTCGTGTTTCCGGCGCTCCGGGCTAATGCCATTTATGAAGGCGTCTATCTCCTGGGAACCTCGCTGGCAAGACCGTTGATTGCCAAGAGACAAATTGAGATCGCCCAGAAAGAGGGAGCCGAAGCCGTTTCGCATGGCGCTACCGGAAAAGGCAATGACCAGGTTCGCTTTGAGCTGACTTATTACGCCCTGGATCCGCGAATTAAAATTATTGCTGCCTGGAAAGATGACAACTGGCATTTCGATTCCCGGGAATCAATGTTTGACTATGCCGAAAAATATAAAATTCCGGTACCCCTGACGAGGGCAAAACCTTATAGTTCCGATCGCAATCTTTTACATATTTCGCATGAAGGCGGAATTCTTGAAGATCCCTGGGCGGAACCGCCGGAGGATATTTTTGTGCTGACCAAATCGCCGGAGGCCGCGCCGGATAAGCCAACATATGTGGAAATCGATTTTCAGAAAGGCAATCCGGTGGCAATTGACGGCAAAAAGATGTCTCCCGCTCAACTCATGGAGTGCATGAATGATATCGCCGGGGAAAACGGTATCGGTCGCGTCGATATGGTGGAAAATCGCTTTGTCGGAATGAAATCGCGCGGCGTCTATGAAACTCCCGGTGGAACCGTTCTCTGGGCGGCGCATCGTGCCGTGGAATCGATTACCATGGACAGGGAAGTAATGCACATGCGCGATTCGCTTATTCCCAAATATTCTCAGCTTGCGTACAATGGTTTCTGGTATTCGCCGGAGATGAAGGCACTGCAGACTTATATTGATGCCACCCAGGAAAATGTCACCGGAACGGCGCGGATGAAATTATACAAAGGAAACAGCATTGTTGCAGGCCGTAAATCGCCCAATTCTCTCTACAGCGAGGATTTTGCGACTTTTGAAAAAGATCGGGTATATAATCAAAAGGATGCATCAGGCTTTATCAAATTGAATGCGTTGCGGCTGATCATACAAAGCATACTGAAGAGGTAAGGACAGCTCTTTACCTGGTCATCATTGCCCGGGCAGCGGAGGATAGATAAGTTTCCTGCATCAGCGGTAGTTATTCCTGGCTCCATGACTACGCCCAAGAAAGGGCAGGAACAAGTAAACGGAGATGAATTATGACGGCAGGAAAAAAGCCCTGGGGCGGGCGTTTTCAAAAACCGACGGCGAAAAACGTCGAAAAATTCACCGCTTCCATTCACTACGATAAAAGGTTGTATAGTTACGACATCGAAGGCAGTATTGCCCACGTTACAATGCTGGCCGGGCAGGGAATAATTACTGCAAAAGAAGCAAAGGAAATTACGGCCGCCTTGAAAAACATCTTGCAGGACATGGAGCAGGGCAAAATTGCTTTTAATCCGGCTGACGAAGATATTCATATGGCGATTGAAAGGCAACTGATTTCACGGATAGGCGAATTTGGCGGAAAGCTTCATACCGGCCGCAGCCGCAATGATCAGGTTGTTTTAGATGTGCGGCTTTTTCTGCGCAGCGAAATTGATAACGTGCTGGCGGCTTTGCAAGCCTTGCAGTCGCAGTTGGTAATATTAGCCAAAAGGGAAATCGCAACCATCATGCCCGGTTACACGCATATGCAGAAAGCTCAACCGGTTTTGCTTTCACACTACCTGCTGGCATTTTGGGAAATGTTTGACCGGGACGCAGAAAGAATGCGCGACTGCAGGCGCAGATTTAATGTGCTGCCCCTGGGAGCTGCCGCCCTGGCGGGGACAAGCCTGCCCATTGACCGCAGCCAAACTGCAAAGTATTTAAATTTCCCGCAGATCGGCCAAAACAGCATGGACACTGTTGCCGACCGTGATTTTGTTGCGGAATTTATTTTTGCATCATCACTTATTATGATGCATTTGAGTCGTTTTTGCGAAGATTTGATTTTGTGGTCATCAGACGAATTCGGCTTTGTGGAGATTTCCGATGCCTACACGACAGGCAGCAGTATTATGCCCCAAAAGAAGAACCCTGATGTTGCTGAGTTGATCAGGGGTAAAGCAGCGCGGGTTTACGGAGACCTTTTTACGATTCTGACGCTCCTCAAAGGGTTGCCCATGACCTATAATCGTGATCTGCAGGAGGATAAAGAGCCGCTTTTTGATGCGGTTGACACCGTCAAGGCCTGCCTGGACATATTCACGGAAATGATTCGTGAGACGAAATTCAATTCCGGCCGAATGCGTCTGGCTGCTGCGGGGGGATTTTCCGCGGCCACGGACGTCGCTGAATATCTGGTGAAAAAGGGATTGCCTTTCCGCAATTCTCATGAAATTGTCGGGAAAATAGTTGCCTATTGCCTGAAAAATAACAAAAGCCTGGATCAATTATCATTAAAAGATTATCAAAAATTTTCTCCCGTTTTTAGCGACGATATCCAGGAAGAGATAAAGCTCGAGAAAGTGGTAAACTCGCGCAAACATATTGGCGGCACGGCAACTTCAGCCGTGCTGAAAAGGATCAGCGAAATTGAAAAAAAACCGGGCAGAAAATAGTTTCTTAATAATGCTTTTGATCATTTTGTCGGGCTGCGGTTTCAAAGGAAATCCGGCCCCCTATCCGGCAATGCCGGACGATAAACCGCTGGTTAAAAATATGCAGGCGCTCCCCAGCGGAGATGCGGTTTTGATAAAATGGAATTTTCAGGATAAAAAAGGATTGATTAATCATATAATCATAGAGAGCAGCGAAGCCGGTACAGCCCGGCCAGGAATGTAAAAACTGTCCGCGAACATATGCAAGAATAGGTCAAATTCAGTTAAAAGAAGGAACTGCAGTCAAACAAGGATCAGAGGGAATTAAGTTTTAGCGATACTTCCGCTGTAAAAGGGAAAATATATAATTACCGTTTGATGCTCTGTGAAGAGAATGGCAATTGCTCAGAGGCATCTGCGGCTGAAATAAATTTCCAATAATTGAACATGAGGAGGATATTTTTATATGTTTAAAGGAGCCATAGTTGCAATTGTCACACCGTTTAGAGACGGAAAGGTCGACGAAGAGGCTTTGCGTGAGCTTATTGAATTTCAAATTGCCAACGGGACGGACGGTATTGTGCCCTGCGGCACAACCGGTGAATCGGCCACTTTGACCCATGAAGAGCATGATCGCGTTATCGAAATTACAATTAATGCCGTGAAGAAAAGAGTGCCGGTTATTGCCGGGACCGGATCCAACAGCACCGCCGAGGCGCTGCGTTTAACCAAACATGCCTATGAAGCGGGCGCAGATGGAGCGCTGATCGTGTGTCCATACTATAACCGTCCGACGCAGGAAGGCCTTTACCAGCACTACAAGATGATAGCCGAAAATGTTCCCATTCCCATAGTGCCGTACAATATACCGAGCCGCACCGGAGTCAATCTCCTGCCGGAAATGGTGGCAAAGCTCTCGAAAATAAAAAACATCGTCGGCATCAAAGAAGCCTCCGGATCAATTAAACAGATGAGCGACATCATCGGCCTCTGCGGGGATGATTTTGCGGTTTTGTCGGGCGATGACATTTTTACGCTGCCGCTTCTGGCTATGGGTGGTGCGGGAATCATTTCCGTAGTTTCCAATGTTGTGCCCGCGGATATGGCCGGGCTGGTCGATGCTTATGCAGCAAACGATCTGGTCAAAGCAAGAGCTTTGCATCACAAGATGAGCCCGTTGATTGAAGCGCTGTTTATTGAAGTAAATCCGACTCCGGTAAAAGCGGCGCTGTCGTTGATGGGGAAAATAAAATACGAATATCGTTTGCCGCTATGCAAAATGTCCGATAGCAATCTGGATAAATTAAAAAAAGTCATGACCAGTTACGGCCTGATTAAATAACAGCCGGTTGGTTTTTCTGGTTTATTGAAGGATGTAAAGTTCACCGCGAAAATTATAAGCAATTTGGCATGTAACAGACTATTAAATATTAAGGAGATTGCTTTATGATTCAAGTCGTTGTTACCGGAGCTGGCGGAAAGATGGGCAGCAGAATTATCAGTCTGATTTCCTCGATGATTGATGTTAAGGTAGTTGGTTCTGTGGAAGCAACAGGTCATCCCATTATTGGACGCGATGTCGGCCAGGGCTTGGGTTTGGGAAAAACCGGGGTATTGGTCTGCGATAAACTGGTCGACTGCATCGATCAGGCTGATGTTGTTATTGACTTTACCAATCATCAGGCTTCGCTGAACTATTTAAAAATTGCCGGCGAGAAAAACCGGGCTATTGTAATCGGCTCGACGGGATTTACACCTGATGAAATGAAAAAAGTCAAAGAATTGGCCGAAAAGACACGCTGTGTACTTGCGCCCAACATGAGCGTCGGTGTCAACGTCATGTTCAAGATTTTGGAGTATTGCGCCGGAATTCTCAATGACGATTATGACGTGGAAATTATTGAAGCTCATCATCATTTGAAAAAAGATGCTCCCAGCGGCACCGCGATGAAAATGGCGCAGGTAATCGCCGACCAGCTGGAGCGCAATCTGGACGAGGTTGGTGTTTATGCCAGAAAAGGCCTGATCGGGGAAAGGACAAAGAAAGAAATTGGCATTCAGACAATCCGGGCCGGCGACATTGTTGGCGAGCACACGGTGATTTTTGGAGGCATTGGTGAACGCCTGGAATTCACTCATCGCGCTCATAACCGCGATAACTTTGCCAAAGGGGCGATTCGTGCGGCAAAATGGATTGTCAACCAGAAAAACGGCCTGTATGACATGCAGGATGTTTTAGGATTGCGGAATAGAAATTAGTTATCAAATGGTCATAAAGATTTGACAGGCATTTTCTGTTATATTGGCATTGGTTCTAATTTGGGAGATGCTTTGCAGAATTGCAAAGAAGCGGCGGAGAGCCTTTCCCGGATAAGTGAAATTCAATTAACCGGAATGTCCTCTTTTTACAAATCAGAACCGGTGGGCATGGAAAACCAGAACTGGTTTGTGAATGCGGCAGCGGAAATCCAGACAACGCTTGCAGCCCGCCGGTTGCTGCATGTTTTGCAAGACATCGAACATAACAAGGGCAGAAGCAGAGAAATTAAAGGCGGGCCCAGAATTATTGATCTGGATCTCCTTTTCTACGGGCAGGATATAATTACTGAAGATGATTTAATGGTGCCCCATCCGGAACTCCATCGACGGCGTTTTGTCCTGGAGCCGCTCCATGAAATTGCTTCTTATTTTATTCATCCGGTTTTTGGAATTTCGGTGCGCGGTCTGAGAGACCGTCTAACCGATCATAAAATTGTGGAATTGCTGGAAAAGCAGTATCGGACGGGATAGTATTTATGTTAATCCGTTTTATCTTATTTTCGTTTTTATTTTATCTTTTGTACAGGATAATCAGATACTTTTACCGGGCAAAATCAGCCCGGATAAAATCTGGTCAGCCTAAAGTTACACCGGCGGCAGGAGAAGATCTGATGGAAGATCCTGCTTGCCATACCTATGTTCCTGTAAGTCAGTCATATAAAAAAGAAATAGCTGGTAAAAACTATTACTTTTGCAGTAAGGAATGCTGTGATCGCTACATTTTAGAAAAAAAACAATAAAAATCGGCAACAGGGGGAGCTATGAAGTTTTTTATTGACTCGGCTAATATTGAAGAAATTAAAGAGGGCTTAAGCCTCGGGATGGTAGATGGAGTCACGACCAACCCCTCGCTTATTGCCAAAGAAAAAAAGGGTTTTAACGAGGTAGTCAAAGAAATCCTTAAAAGCGTAAACGGGCCTGTTAGTCTGGAAGTCGTAAGTCTGGAAGCCAAAGCTATGTTTGCCGAAGGGAAGAAATTGGCGCGTTTAGGTAAAAATGTCGTCATTAAAGTTCCTATATGCCCCGAAGGTTTAAAAGCAACAAGAATGTTTGCCGATGCCGGCATCGATGTAAATCAAACTTTAATTTTTTCTCCTCTGCAGGCCCTGATGGCGGCGAAAGCCGGGGCGCGATATGTCAGTCCGTTTGTCGGCAGATTGGATGATATTGCCCATGACGGCATGGAACTGGTGGAGCAGATGCTGACGATATTTGATAATTATGGCTTTGAAACGGAAGTAATTGTGGCCAGTATCCGTCATCCGCGTCATGTGCTGGACGCAGCATTAATGGGGGCCGATATTGCCACTATTCCCTTTAAAGTAATTGCCCAACTGGCTGCACATCCCTTGACGGATAAGGGGATTGCAATGTTTTTGGAAGACTGGAAAAGAGTTCCCGGAAATTGATGAGAAGTTTTCATCCTGAAGAGATAACCTGACCAAGCCTGGAATTATGATCGCCAAACGCGTAATATTCAATTTGCCCAACACGATTACATTAATCCGGATCGCTGCCGTGCCTTTTCTTTTTATTCTGCTGGCATCTCCGGGTGAATTCTGGAGCCTTGTTCTGGCGATTATTTTTGTTGCGGCAGCGATTACTGATCTGGTCGACGGTTATATTGCGCGAAAATATCAACTCGTGACCACAATGGGTAAATTTCTTGATCCCATTGCTGATAAGCTTATCGTCAATACGGCAATGATTCTCATGATTCCCCTTGGCCGCATTCCGGCGTGGATTGTCGCTATAACAATTATGCGGGATTTGGTTGTCGACGGAGTCCGAAGCATCGCTTCATCCGAAGGTCTTTTCATTCAGGCGAGCCGATTAGGCAAGAAAAAAACTTTAGCGCAGATAATTGCGGTGACTGCTTTACTGATTCATTATCCGATTTTTGGAGTGGACGCACATCTTGTCGGAACGATAATTCTCTATATTGCCTTTGTCCTGACTATATATTCTGGTGCGAATTATTTTATAAAATTTTACCGGCGTGTTGGGAAATAATTGATTTACGATTCTTAGCACTTTTTTGTTGACAAGAAGACTTTATTTGTTATAGTCACCGCGTTCTTATCGAGCGGGCGTAACTCAGTGGTAGAGTGCTACCTTGCCAAGGTAGACGTCGACGGTTCAAATCCGTTCGCCCGCTCCATTTTTTTTTGACGGCGGCATAGCCAAGTGGCTAAGGCAGCGGTCTGCAAAACCGTTATTCTCCGGTTCAAATCCGGATGCCGCCTCCAGCCTAATTCAGGAGTTTACTTTCGAGAGGACAACTCCTTTTTTTATTTCTGATTCCCATGAACATGCAATCAGCACCTCACTGGCTTTGGTAAAATTTACCTTCCCCGTCAATTTTCTGAAGTTCCAATTGCTTAGCAGATTTATTTTAATAAAATATATTGCAAAAGAAATTAAAATCGTGTAAAAAATGAATAACAAATTTCGGGAGATGTGTTTTTGGCCACCACAGACGACATTACCTCTACAGAAAAGCTGCTTGATGTGATACGTGGAAATAGCACAGACGGATTTGCTGCCGCGGAGAAACCATCAGATTCCTCCTCAAAAAAATCAGAATTACCAAAGAAGGGCATGAGTTTGCCCAAAATATTTCTTACCGAAAAGAAAATATACACTGTTGGTGTAGATTTAGGTCATGGTTTCCTTCGTTTATGCAAAACAACCAGGGCCCATGACGGCAAACCGGTTTTAGTTGATTACAAGATTGTCGGTTACAGTAAAATTGCCAAAGAATCACCGCAATTCAAGGAGATATTAAAGTCATCCCTGATTTCTTTTTGCGGCAATCCCGCGAACTGTAACATTTGGGTATTGATGAGCGCCGCCGATGTTAATGTGCAGCACATTAAAGTTCCGCGCGTGGCCAAGAAGCAGCTCGAAAACGCTATATACTGGACTGCCAAGAAAGAAAATCCTTTCAACGAAAATGATTACATATTCGATTTCGAACTGCAGGGTGAAATTATTGATCAGGGAATCCCTAAATATTCCGTGATGG
Source organism: uncultured delta proteobacterium (assembly GCA_963845095.1). Classification (GTDB taxonomy): domain Bacteria; phylum Desulfobacterota; class Syntrophia; order Syntrophales; family Smithellaceae; genus MVRV01. Next base: position 43,008 of record CAWJQM010000009.1, on the reverse strand, counting down.
TCTATACGGCGCCGAAAGCCGAACTGGAAAGCGTCAAAAAAATATTTTCTGATATTGGAATAGCCCTTACAGGAATTACCGTAACTCCTTTTGCAATTCAAAACATTCTCCGGAAGAAAGGGATGCCATTCGAAGACGGCGCCGTTGCCAGTTTGTTTATCGGCAATGATTTTTCACGGATAGACATCTACAATAAAGAACACCTGGTTATGACGAGAGGAATAAAGACGGGCATAACCAGCATTATGGAATCGATCATTGAAGATTTTAACGAAAATTATCCTGATTTAAGAATCGGCAAGGAAGAAGCGAGAAAGATTCTTTTCAGTCTTGCTCCTGATTCCCCTCAATTGACTCCCAAAGATCCGGGATTTGAACTAAGTAAAGAAGAAATATATGAGATGACCATGCCGGCGCTGGAAAGACTCGTCCGTCAGGTGGAAAGAACCCTGGAACACTATTCTTCCTCATTTGGTTTTGATAAAGTGGGGAAAATTTATATTTCCTCGGCGATGGGTGTTTATCAACAAATTATTCAATATATCAATGAACAAGTAGGCATTAAAATTGATATCTTTGATCCATTTACCCAGCAGATGATTCGGCAGGTTGATGCAAAAACGATATCCATTCAGGAGAAAATGTCGCTTGTCCCCGCTTTTGGGCTTTCGTGTTCCGATAATTTTGAAACCCCTAATTTCATTTTTACCTATCAGGAAAAAAACAAAGAAACTTCTGTTCGAAGACTCAACAGAGGTATTTTGGCTGTATTCGCTGTGGCATTAATTATCTCGCTTACTACTTTAGTCTTTCAAGGTCTGGAAGCCGGATTGCAAAACAATAAACTGGCTAAGTTGAAAAAAGACATAACCAATTATAATCCTCTCCTGACGAAAGATTTTATAGAAAAAATGTCCGGTGAATTGGCGATAAAAAGACAGTTTACCAGGAAATATGCGGAGCGATATACGAATCTGGCGGCAATTGGCGAAATTTCGAATCTGACACCGGCAAACATACGCCTGCTCAATCTCAGGGTTACTTTGGCCAGAACTGCAAAAGATAAAACAGATAAAACAACGGATAAAACAGATAAAAGCATCGGTGACGTAATTGCCTTGGAAGGACTGGTATCCGGCGACCGCAATATGCTGGATTCTTATCTGGCGCAATATATAATGAAATTAGACAGCTCTCCAATGTTGAGCATGGCCAAATTGGAAAAAAGCAATATCATCAACTTTAAGAAGAGTGAAGTACTGCAATTTACGCTCAATGCCAAGATTGGTAAATGAATATGAATGTTTCGAAATTTGATATTCCTCAAAAAAGCATTTCGTATCTGGTTATTTGCGGTGGAATTATAGCTTTAATCTGTCTGCTCGGCATATTTCCTCTTTATCGTTACAATGCGCGATTGAATGAAAATATCAAACAAATAAACCAGCAAATACAAGAGCAGAATGATCTGCGGCCCCAATATTTAACTTTAGTGAAAAATATGGAAAAAAAGGAATCACTGCTTTTGTCTTTGCCGAAGAGAACGAATATATCCCGCGAACAGACTGGCAAATTTCAGGAAGAATTCCGCACATTGGCGGCTAAATCGGGGATCATGACTGTTTCTCTGACGCCTGATCTCACCACCTTTACAAGTGATTCCCAATTTATGCTGAACAATGCAGTTGTCAAAGGGGAATTTCTGAACTTTCGTAAACTGCTGATTGAAATGGGGAGTGTTCCTTATTTGGATAGCATCGAAGAGATCCGGATACAGCCATACCCGGATTCCATAGAATATAGAATGAAAATTTGGATTGAAACGGGAAAATAATCTGAAAGTCAGTAATTATGCCAAAGTTAAATAAAAGACAGATTATAATTTTAGCTGCTGATGGCCTGTGCTGTATTATATGCCGTCTATGAACTATTTTTTGCCGGTTCAGCAAAAAATAGTACCGCCACAATTCAAAAGTCAGCAATCAGCACGGACAGCAGTGCCGCAGTGCCGTCAATCAATGAACCTTTGGCTGCCGTGAATGCCTATATTATTACTCGCGCGGAAGCTGATTGGCCAAGAAATCCCTTTATCGAAAGAAATGCCTATAAAGACTGGGCAGCCAGAGAAGGCGCCGCCGCCGGCACTACCGTGGCCGCAGTAAAAATTATTTATTCCGGTTATCTTGATGCCGGTGCAAAAAAGATGGCAATTATCAATGGGCTGGAATACAGCCCGGGAGATAAATTAGAAATGGAAGGCTATGTTTTAAAAGAGATCAGGCCTTCCAAGGTCATTATCAGTAATAGAAATACGGGAAGTGAACTGGAAGTGTTTATCCAAGAATAATAAACTTTTAGCATTGGAGGATTATCACCTTGAAATGCTCGGCAATTAGCACAAATATTGTTCGACTGATTTTAAGTATCTTTTTTTTATCATTATGTTGGGGTTGTCGCCTTGGCCTGGAAAACACGAAAAAAGACCCCCTCTTTGAAAAGTGGAGTACATTGGCGGAGAATTCTCAAGGCAACTCCCCTGCTGCACGCCCCAAGAAAGTTGATTTATCCAGCATTATCAGCAAAGCAGGTATCTGCGGCTTTATCGGGAACAACCGTCAAGCAGCTGCCCGATAAAGAAAATTAATTTAAGCATGAGGCAGGCGGAGCTCAAATCAGTGCTGCGGGCATTGGCCAGGTCTGTTGATTTGAATATTATTGTAAAAAACGATGTCAAAGGTGAAATAAATGTCGATTTTCGGGGAGTCCCGTGGAATCAGGCTTTTACCGGCCTGCTGAGCACATACTCTTTATCTTACAGTCTGGGAAGGCGACATTCTGCGCGTAATGACTAACGAAGATATGGATCAGGATATTAAGCAAAAAATCAGCCGACGCGATTCTTTATGGGTGGAGCCGCTTTTACCGCCGGTGCTGGTTAATATTGATTATGCCGATGCCGACAAACTCGCCAAAACACTCCAGGATTTTTTAACAAAAGATAAAGACGGCAAGCCCCGCGGCTCAGTGAACAGGGATGAGCACAGCAATTCTCTGGTGATTTCGGCAATCCGTGAAGATTTAATGAAAATGCTGCCGATAATTGAAAAGATAGATAAACCAACACCGCAGATATTAATCAAAGCCAATATCGTGGAAACGACTAAATCTGTAGCCCGTGATTTAGGTGTTATGTGGGGGGGCAGATATAACAGTGGCGACTATACCGCAATGAGTGGCGGTAGCCGTCTGAACACTACATCCGATATAATTCCGACAGCAGGCGGTCCGGTCGGCATTGGAGGAACAGGTTTTGCGTCTAATTTTCAAGCGTCCAATCTAACATCTACTGCGGCCGGTTCTTTAGCTCTATTATTCGGAACAATTGGCGGCAATATCCTGGAAATGCAGCTGCAGGCATTACAGAAGGAAAGTAAATTGAATATTCTCTCCAGTCCTTCCATAACGACATTAGATAATCAGGTGGCATTTACCGAAAACGGGCAGAGAGTTCCTTTTGTAACGCTGACGCAAAGTGCCGGCCAGGCGCCGACGCAGACGGTGACTTTTGAGAATGCCGTCCTGAGATTGGAAATCACCCCGCACGTCATTGACGGAATCAATCTGAAGATGAAGATACTGGTCAAAAAAGACGAACTGGACTTTACGCGTGCAGCCAGCATGCTGGGTAATCCCATTATTCTGAAGAAACAGACGGAAACCTCTCTTATTATTAAAGACGGCGATACAATAGTTATTTCCGGACTGACCAAACAGACGAAATCAGATTCAGAAACCGGCTGGCCGTGGTTAAAAGAGATACCTGTATTGGGCTGGCTGTTTAAGGCGGACGGCAAAAGCGACGCCATGGAAGAAGTACTTATCTTTATTACTCCTCATATTTTACAGGTTGCCCATCTAACAGGAATCCGGTTCCCAGACAGGAAAGTTCCAATGAACCCAATGGAGGAGCGGGGGCTAAAGTTGTTCAGCCTGCAAAATAAAGCGCAACAGTAAATATTTAAATGACAATCGCCAGCTTAATATTTGAGTGATGAGATTAAAAGCACAAAATGGAGTACTTCAATCTTCTAAATTTAAAGAAAGAGCCATTTTCCAACTCGCCCGAGCCGGAATTTCTATTTCAATCGCCGCAGTATACAGCATGTTTACAAAAACTGGAGTTAGCCGTTCGTTTACGCCGGGGCCTGAATGTAGTAATCGGTGATATCGGAACAGGAAAAACCACTCTGTGCCGCAAACTGATTCAAAGCTTCTGCTCCACTGCGGAAGATGCGGAAAAAATTGAAACTCACCTGTTACTCGATCCTTCATCCAGCAATGCCGTTGATTTCCTGCGTAATGTCGCCGTCATCCTCAACGTTAAGGACATTGACGGCAAGGAGAATGAATGGCAATTAAAGGAGAAGATCAAGGATTATCTCTTCATTAAAGGCGTCAACGAAGACAAGACGGTAGTCTTAATCATTGATGAAGGCCAGAAAATTCCGGAAAATTGCCTGGAAATATTAAGGGAATTTCTCAACTACGAAACCAATGATTTCAAACTGCTGCAGATCATTATCTTTGCCCAGGAGGAATTCAAAACAGTCATCCAGAAACGGGAGAATCTTACCGATCGCATCAATCTTGTCTATTATCTTCAGCCTTTGAACTTTGCCCAAATGCGTGCCATGATTCACTACAGGATCAGTGTCGCCAGAAACATGGAAAGCGGACCGGAATTATTCAGTCCGGGGGGAATTCTGGCCATATATCTTTCCACTCGCGGATACCCGCGAAAAGTAGTCTCTCTGTGTCATCAGGTTCTCTTGACGCTGATTATTCGGGGGGAAAAGAAAGCCGGCTTTTTTTTTGTAAGAAAGTGCTGGAAAGAGAAAATGTCGCCTCTGCAGAAAAGCAGGAAATGGGCGGCAGCTAGCCTGGCAACTATTGCCGCACTGCTCATTATTGCCGCCGGTATTTTTTTTCTGCAAGACAGGGGGGTTGATTTAAGTCTGCCGGTAAATGCACCTAAGGCTGCCCCGGAAACACAGCAAAAACCAGCGTCTGTTGCTCCGGCACCGGCAGTAGCAGTAGCAGCAGTGCCTTCTCCTCCAGAATTGATTATTCCGGAAAATAAAACTCTCGAAATGAAAATGCCGAAAATTCTGGGGGTATTAACTGCGAAAAAAGGTATGAACCTTTGGCAGACAAGTAAAAACATTTACGGTGAAGTTAACCAGGATGTTATCACTAAGGTTAATAAAGCCAACGCTCACATCAGTAACAAAAATTTGTTAAGGGTAGGCGAAAAAATAATCATACCGGCGATTCCTGCCGCGGTCAAACCAATTCCGGAAGGAAGTTTAATCGTCATCCTGAAAAACGGCAAAGATATAAAATCTGTTTATAATTACTTTTATGATGCGAGTAATAATAAAAATATGCCGCCGACAGTATTTCTTTCCTTCTGGAATAGAAAAAACGGTCTGACATTTACGGTTGCTCTGGATCAAAGCTTTGGCAGCCTGCAGGAGACGCAGGCAGCAATCAGTAAACTGCCGGACAATAATGCTGCTGAAGCAAAAATTGTGTCCCAATGGAATGAAAATACGATTTTTTTTAACAATCGCATATTTAATCGCTGATAGGATAAGAACTCGTCAGATTAATTAACTAGTGGCTATGTTATTTGTTATTAGCACTCATTGTTTGCAGGGCTGTATAAAGAAGTTATTTATGATAGGGTGATTTTGCGGAGGTTAAATGAAAGAAAAAAAACGTTTAGGTGAAATGCTGGTAGAAAAAGGAATTATAACCGAGGAAAAACTGCGGCAGGCCTTGATCGATCAGAAGAAAGCAGGCTTAAAACTTGGCCAGTTCCTGACACGTCAGAGTATCGTCAATGAGCAGCAGATAATTGATCTCTTAAGTCAACAGCTCAAAATTCCCAAATATCACCCGGAGACTTTCCCTTTAGACCTCGATTTGGCGCGCATTATACCAAGCGATATTGCCCAGAAGTTCCAAATAGCTCCTTTGAGAAAAAAAGGGCGTTTACTGACCATTGCCATGGTTGATCCGCTGGATATAAATACATTGGATGCCCTGGAAGTACTCACTAATGCCGAGGTTGAACCTGTTGTCTGTTCGGAGAGGGAAGTAAATCAGCTCATCAGCAGCATTTACGGCATGCAATCCAGCCTGGGAAACCTGATGGAAACGATGGAAATCGAATCCCAGGATGATGTCCAGGAAGAAGAGCAAAGCAAGGAAGAATTTCAAGTTGCGTCATTGCAGGATTTGGCCGGTCAAGCCCCCGTAATTCGCCTGGTTAATTCCATTTTCAGCCAGGCAATCCGTGAAGGAGCAAGTGATGTTCATATAAGTCCTCAACAGAACAGTATTCAGCTGCGTTTCCGTATTGACGGGAAGCTTCACGATGTGCCTTCGCCCCCGAAATCATTGTCGCTGTCGATTATTGCCCGGATAAAGATCCTGGCCAATATGGATATTACAATTTCTCGAATACCGCAGGACGGGCGCTTTACGCTGAAGATGGAGAGCAAAGAAATCAATGTTCGTGTTTCTTCCATGCCCACGATTTATGGAGAAAACGTTGTCATGCGCCTTCTGGATATGAGCGCCGGTGTTTACTCCCTCGAACGCCTCGGCATGGTTAACGATGACCGGATAAAAATTGCAACTATGGTGCGCAAAGCTTATGGCATGATTTTGAGTACCGGACCGACGGGAAGCGGCAAAAGCACCAGCCTGTATTCTATCTTGAGCGAAATCAACCGCCCGGACACAAATATAATTACACTGGAAGACCCCGTCGAATACCGGGTCGCCAGTATCTGCCAGGTTCAGCTCAACCGTAAGGCCGGCATGACGTTTGCGGGAGGTCTGCGGGCAATTCTGCGTCAGGACCCTGATGTTATCATGGTCGGAGAAATAAGAGATTCAGAAACGGCAGCGGTTGCCATTCAGGCAGCGCAAACAGGTCACCGTCTGCTCAGTACCATCCATACTAATGACGCCGCCGGAGCCGTTACCCGTTTCATCGATATGGGAATTGAACCGTTTCTCGTTGCCTCAGCGCTGCTGGTTTCCTTTGCTCAAAGACTAGTGCGCACAATCTGCCCGTATTGTAAGGAATCCTATCAACCATCCAGGACGGCTCTTGCCGCCTGGGGTCTGGACAAAATACCGAACGCCAATTTCCAGCACGGCAGAGGCTGCTCCCAGTGTATGAACACGGGGTATAAGGGAAGAACGGGCATCTTCGAGGTTCTGGTCAACGACGAAAGTGTTCAGGAAATGATCATGCAGCGAAAATCAGCCCAGGAAATCACCCGGAAGGCCGTGTCCGAAGGGAAGCTGCGGACTTTGAAGGATGATGCCGCTACGAAAGTAATCAAGGGAATCACAACCATGGAGGAAGCCGCCTCAGCGGTTATGGTGTAAAGGTTTGGAAAATTTTAATTATCAGGCGATTGATGAAAGCGGGTTAAATGTATCCGGCACGATCGAGGCCGAATCGCAGGATTCAGCCGAGAAAATTCTTTTGGCCAGAGGATATATTCCTTCCCAGGTGACGTCCGCTGTGAAAACGGGAGCGGGCAGCTCTTTGCTGGATAAACTGAAAGAGAGTATGTCTGCCGTCAAAATGACGGATCTTATTCTCTTTACCAAGCAGTTTCGCTCCATGATGCAGGCCGGTATTCCGATCATCAGACTGCTGCTGGTTCTCGAAAACCAGACCCAGAACGAGACGCTGAAGCGCGTCATTGTGGCCATCAGCTCGGACATCAAAGCAGGTTTGTCCCTCCATGACGCCATGAGAAAACATCCCGCAGTCTTTTCCCCCCTTTATCTGAGCATGATCAATGCCGGAGAGATCAGCGGCGCTATTCCCGATGTTCTCAACCGTCTGATCGACATTATCGAACACGAGGCAAAAATTAAATCCGACATTAAATCCGCGCTGCAATACCCGATTATTGTTGTGTGCGCTCTGGTGATCGCCTTTTTCGTCTTATTGACCTTTGTTATTCCTAAATTTGCCAGCATATTTGCCAAAGCCGGCATTGATCTGCCCTGGCCGACGAAGTTAGCCATGTTTCTTTATCAGGGATTATCCAATTACTGGTATATACTGCTGACTCTCGTGGTGGGATCGATTATCGGGTTGAGCATGTTTTTCAAGACCCCGCCGGGTCGTTATACCCGCGATGCTTTCTTGCTGAAGCTGCCGCTTTTCGGATCACTGTTTCAAAAGGCGGCCATGTCCCGGTTTGCCAGTATATTTGCCATTCTGCAGTCCAGCGGGGTTCCCGTAATTAAAACAATGGAAGTCCTTTCCGGAACAATAGGCAACGCCGCCATTTCCCGGGAATTCGAAAAGGTAAGCGAGCGCATCAAGGAAGGGAAGGGAATTTCCGGCCCCCTGGGAGCAGCAAAATATTTTACACCAATGGTCGTCGATATGGTTGCCATCGGTGAAGAATCCGGGAATATCGAAGAAATGATGCGTCAGGTTGCCATTCATTATGACGACGAAGTTGCTTATGCTGTCAAGGGTCTGGCGGATGCTATCGGTCCGATTCTGATGGTTGGTCTGGCGGTTGTGGTCGGTTTTTTTGCCATGGCCATTTTCATGCCCATGTGGGATCTGACCAAAATGACTAAATGAGATGGCAGGAAAAAGAAATATCTGCAGCCGCCTCTGTTTCATCATTCTCTCAATACTCAATAGTGTATCTTGCATAGGACCGTTATAGCTGCTTACCCGATTGCCTTTTGTTATCGGCAAATCGGCATAGTGCCGGACAGACGATTATCCCGCCCGCTATATTCATCGCCTTTTTCTGGTGTTTTCCGATTTTAAAAAGAATCAAAATTTTTGATTTGTCGGAAATACAAAAAAATGTTGCATTTATTGACGATTTGATCTAAATATTACCAAGGTATTTTTACGACACCGTGACTGAAAAGGTATGCGGGGATGTTTAGACATAGCAGGTATATAATTTGCTGTTTTATGACCAAGAAAACAAGATTGGTCTAGTAAATTAATTAACAAAAATAATTCAGGAGGCAAAAAAATGTTAAACAAGACGATTGCAAAACCAAAAAGGCTTTACGCTCATTGAGATTATCGCCGTTTTGGTCATCCTGGGAATTCTCGCCGCCGTTGCCGTTCCCAAATACCTGAGCATGGCTGAAGAGGCCCGGATTAAAGCCGCCCAGGGCGCAGTAGCTGAAATCAAGGGTCGTTTGTCCTCCGCTCAGGGTAAATACATGATGGCCAATGGCGGTACTGCTCCGACCAATGCCGAATTGTTCACCTATGCGACAGGCGCCAATGGATACGGCAGCGCCGCCAATCTGGCCAACGTCGGCACTGATTTTGTTGCTACCGTCGCCACCGGAAGTCCAATTTCGATTTCGGTGACCAGCGTCGGTGGTACAGCTCTGGCGACTGCCGTGACGGGTAACTTCACCGCCGCTCAATAAGGCAGTACGAAGAGAACTTGAGTGATTAAAAGAAAATAATTAATACAACTATAGGGACTATAAGAACTATAAGAACTATAAGAACTATAAGAACTATAAGAACTATAAGAACTATAGGAGGCTGTACTATGAATGTTTTAGCATTGAAAAACCAGAAAGGCTTTACGCTCATTGAGATTATCGCCGTTTTGGTCATCCTGGGAATTCTCGCGGCCGTTGCCGTTCCCAAATACCTGAGCATGGCTGAAGAGGCCCGGATTAAAGCCGCCCAGGGCGCAGTAGCTGAAATCAAGGGTCGTTTGTCCTCCGCTCAGGGTAAATACATGATGGCCAATGCCGGTACCGCTCCGACCAATGCCCAGTTGTTCACCTATGCGACAAGCGGCAATGGATACGGCAGCGCCGCCAATCTGGCCAACGTCGGCACTGATTTTGTTGCTACCGTCGCCACCGGAAGTCCTATTTCGATTTCGGTGACCAGTGTGGGTGGCACAGCTCTGGCAACTGCCGTGACGGGTAACTTCACCGCCGCTCAATAAGGCCAAAGGAAAAAGGCAGTTGCCTAAGGTCTGATGAGAATAATCTAAGAGATAGCAGTGCTTCAGCATTACGCAATGCTGAAGCACTGTTCTATTGGTTGCTTCAGGAGAGAGCTGTCAGCTCATCGATATGCGTATGAAGAATGAAAAAGGCTTTACCCTCGTGGAAATAATTGCCGTTCTGGTTATCCTGGGGATTCTCGCGGCCGTTGCCGTTCCCAAATACCTCAGCATGGTTGAGGAGACACGCACCCAGAGCGCCCAGGGGGCAATTGCCGAAATTAAAGGCAGACTTTCCGCTGCTCAGGCTAAATACATGATGAACGCCGGAGGCACCGCCCCGTCCAACACCGAACTGTTTACCTACGCTACGGGCGCCAACGGATACGGCAGCGCAGCTAATCTGGCTAATTTAGGCACTGATTTTGGCGCCACCGTTGCCAGCGGAAATCCCATTACCATCAGTATTACCAGCGTTGGTGGTCAACCGGTCAGCGCTAGCGGCAACTTCGCGGCTGCCCAATAACAATCTATATTCGGTCATCTTGCAGTTAATGAGATTATTCAGGTCTGGATGATAAAAACACCCCCCATCTACGGGCAAATATATGAACGAATAACCTGCCATAAATATTATCTTCTTTCCCTGATTTCCCTTTTTTTTCTAATTTTCGCATATTATTTACTTGCCTGGCCGATTGTCGGATACGATACGGATTTGTGGTACCACTTGTCCGGGGGGAGGTTCTTCTGGCAGAACGGGGAAATAGCCCGGGATGCCTTTTTCTCTTACATTACCCCGCCCAAATCCTGGTATAATTATTATTGGTTCTTCCAGGTCATTATTTATAAAATATTTCAGTGGTCCGGCTATTTCGGTTTGATAGTCTTAAGGTGCGCTCTTTATTTTCTGACTGCCTTTTTTGCCTATCGTTTTTTTACTCGGCAATCGGCAAATTCAACACAATTACTGCTGGGCATTTTTCTCTTTATCGCCTGTGTTACTGCCATCTTATTCCGGGAATTACTGGTCAGGCCCCATTTATTTTCGTATCTGTTTATTATAGTTTTTCTTTATATCCTGGAATTTAAACGGGATAAAATCTGGCTGTTGCCTTTTTTCGGCATACTCTGGAGCAATATTCACGGCATCGAATATCCGGTCATGCTGGCGATTGTTTTTGCCTATCTGGCGGAAATATATTATCTGCAGTACAAAAAAAAATCAGCTCCATATTCAGCAGACACTAAAACAAAATGGCTTTTAATAGCAGTTTTTTATACGATATTTGTCACACCACGGGTCATTGAACTTGTTCAGACTCCGTTTGCCGTATCCTTTCAAAATGCCGCCTATCAGCACCTGTATGTTGCTGAACTGCAGAACATCTCATGGGCGAATTTTTTCGTTTTTGCCCCCGTTACACTGAACGGATTGATCAGCTCGCTGCATAATATGTTTGTCCTGCTGACAGTGTTGTGTTTTCTGATCAGTCTCTGGAAAAGGCAACTGCGCGTCAGTCACGGCATTCTTTTTTGCTGCGGACTTCTCCTCCTGACCCGACATGCCCGGTTCACCTACGAATTCATCCTCCTGTCCGTTCCGCTGCTTGCGCACTCAATACGCCTGGCGGCGGCCAATTTCCAATTGCCGCGCCGGATTACCGGTCTGGCGCTGCCGGTTTTGCTGATTGTTCTCCCGCTGCTGATTTTCAGCATTTTTTTTAAAAATCGCCCGGCTTATCCTCTTGATGCCACCAGTCTGCCCACCGGAGTTGTTAATTTTTTAGTCAGCCAGGTCCAGGGCGGCAGAATACTGAATGAACCCAATTCGGGAGGATATCTTCCCTGGGCATTGGGTGCGAATTTCAAAATTTACATGGATATGCAGATGTCTATTTTTAGTGATACGGATTTTGCGCAGGCCAATAATGCTACTTCCAACGCGAATGTTTTCCAGAATTTTATTTCCAAATATGATCCGTCGTTCATTGCAGTTTCCCTCAACCGGCCTATTTTCAAGAAAATAGCCGCCGCCGATGGACAATATGTGCCTGTCTGCTTCGATCATAAAGAAGTGCTCTACGTGAAAAAGACCCGCTATCCGGAAATAGCCGAAAAATATGAGTTGAAAATAATTGATCCTTTTGCCTATCGGGAAATTCAGTATACGGACCAAAGTGCAGAACAGCTCCAGCGGATCCTGGATGAAGCAGCGAAAATATACAATTCGGACCAGACTAATTATGGCGCCAACCATATTCTCAGCAGCATCTACATTATCCGCAGGCAATACGATCAGGCTTTAGCGCATGCCGCCAATATAATTTCGCACTATCCGGATATGTCTCATGGCTACGCCTTAAAAGCTGACGCACTGTTCGGCAAGGGACAATATTCGCAGGCGGTCTTGTTGTATTCGAAAGCCTTGCAAATGGGGCAGACCGCCCGCGAGAATAACGTTTTTCGGAATTTGTATGCATCCCATGTAAAAACGAAAGAATATCGGGAGGCATATCGGGTGCTCTCCAAATATGTCAACCCCTTTGATCCGAATGCCGATTATAAGGATATTTTCGACCTGGGTATGTCGGCGGCTACGGTCGGAAAAATCCGGGAAGCAAGAATGTTTCTCAGAATTGCCGAAATGAAAACGCCGGCGGCGGATCAGGAATATCAGCAAAAAATCAGAGAAGGCCTGACCATGCTGGGAGAGGAAGCAAAATAAGTATGAGCGATATCCCGGCAATACAGGAAGATTCCGCAGCCGACAGGGTTTCCGGAAAGGGAAGGTTTATCTTCGCGGATAAAAAACAGTATGTTGTCGTATTTGTTTTCTTTCTTGCTTATCTGATCATCGGTATTTTGTCGTACAAAGATTATGGTATTTCCTGGGATGAGCAGTCTCATCGCCAGATCGGCATGGTTTCGGCCAAATACGCGGCCGCAATATTGCTGCCCGGTTTTCAGACGCCGGAATTGGCAGCACTGCCGCCGCTGGCGGATTATTCGGCTAAACATTACGGCGTCATCTTTGATTTACCCATGTATGCTCTCGATCTGCTGTTTGGTTACAGCGGCGCAATGCCCGCCGCATACTATATGCGGCATCTGTGCACTTTTCTCCTGTTTTATTTAAGCGTCTTTTTCTTCTATTTGATCGTCAAAAACCGCTTTCAGAGCTGGCCCCTGGGACTGGCCGCCGGCCTTTTTTTAATTCTTTCGCCGCGTATTTTTGCCGATTCTTTTTACGGCAAGGATAGTCGTGTTCCTCTCTTTTTTATTATCTGCATTTATTTCTTCATCCGGTATTTAAACAGAAGAAATATTCCTAATGCTTTACTGTTTGCCCTGGCGACGGCTCTGCTCGTCGATCAGCGGATAACGGGTATTTTTATTCCCGTCCTGGCTGTTTTCCTGACCGGAATGGATATGATCAAAACAGAACGCCCCTGGCAGAATTTATCCCAAGAGCTGTTGCCGCTGATCATCTATCTGGTTTCTTTTTTTCTTTTGATGGTGCTTTTCTGGCCTTATCTCTGGGCGGACCCGGTGGGTAATCTGCTGGCTGCCTTTACCATAATGAAAAAATATGCGGTTTTTTCCTACGATATCTTTTATTGGGGGGAATTTCATCAAGTCAACGGAAGTCCCCTGGCATTATATCCCGGTCCTGGATGGCGATAACAACCCCCCTCCTATATATTTTTTTCTTTCTCCTCGGTTTGGCGGTGATCATCAGAAGGGCTATCCGGAAGGGAATTATTCTTTATTCCAATGACAGCGAAAAGCAGGACATTTTGTTTATGCTTCTTTTTTTCGCACCGCTGGCTGCCGTAATTATTCTTAATTCGGCGCTCTATGACGGCTGGCGGCACATGTATTTTATCTATGCGCCATTTCTGCTCATTGCCATGAGCGGATTTTCCCGTCTGCTGGACTTAATGAAGGAAATACGTGTAGGTCGGGGGGCCGGCGCCGGCATATTTCTGGCGGCGGTCATGATTGCGGGAATTCTCACAACATCTTATTCGATGATTCGCCATCATCCTTTCCAGAATGTCTATTTCAATCTCCTGGCCGGAAATGATCCCGGGGTGAATTTTGAACTGGATTACTGGGGTTTGTCTTTTCGCCAGGGCCTGGAATACATCGTTAAAAACGACAAAAGGCCTGACAATAAAATTATCGGCCAATGTGATTCCGCCTTTGATCAATAATGCAATATTGCTGGAAAGGTCCGACCTTAAAAGGTTGCAATTGACGGAAATTAAGCATGCCGATTATTTCCTCACTAATTATCGCTGGCATCCCCAGCCATATAACTTAGATAATGAGGTTTTTACAATTTCTGTCAATAAGTCCAAAATAATGTCTGTATTTCGGCTCCGTTGAAATAAGATCAGCAGCAATGGCAGCCGGCATCTTTCCCTGAGTTCAGCGGATACGGCATGTCCACCTCATAAATATTTATCTCTGATAATATAATTGGGTTTTTTGCGAACTTCGTCATAAATACGCCAGATATATTCACCGATGACGCCGAGCATGACCATGATTAAACCGCCAATGATCAGCATGGCAATCATAATGGGCGCCCACCCGGAAAAAGGAGTGCCGCCGCGCAGCCAGCTGTAGACGATGGTCAAGCTATAGATTACACCCAGGATGGAAAGAATTATGCCGACTGACGAAATAAACCGGATCGGCAAATAAGACGCATCGAGAAAAGCGTCAATAAAATTTTTCAGTTTCTTGGCAAAGTTGTATTGTGATTTGCCTATGGTTCTTTTCAGGCGGACATAGGGGATAAAGCTGGTCCTGTAGCCGGTCCACAGCAAGTCCCCCTGGAAAAACCTGTTGCGGACGTCTATGGAATTAAATTCATTCAAAGCTTTTCTATCCATCAGCACAAAATCAAATCCTCCCGGCGGTATTTGCGGCACAGACAGGCGCAAGGCGCCATAGGCAACGTAAGAGAACAACTTGGCCGATAATGTGTCCGAACGATCCGTGCGATAACAGATGACAATTTCCGCTCCTTGCTGCCATTTTTGAATCATTTGCGGAATCAGTTCTATGGGATCCTGCATATCCGCCGAAATGTTGATGACTGCATCGCCGCCTGCTTCTTTGAAACCGGCCAGCATGGCCGCCATCTGGCCAAAATTTCGCGTAAAAGTTATGGCCTTGACATTTTGGTCACAATTCTTGACGGCTAAAATTTCCTTTAACGATCCGTCGTCCGAGCCGTCATCCACAAAAATAACTTCATACTCCAAGCCTGCCAGTGCAGCGCCGAACAAGGATTTTATTTTTTCATAAGTTCCGGAAATCGCGCCTTCGTTGCGGTAGACAGCTATAATAAAAGATATTTTCATTATTCATCCTTTTTCACATAATAAAAATATACTGGAACATAAATCAGGATACTGCTGCCCCAGCTGGTAACAGCCTTCCAGA
Source organism: uncultured delta proteobacterium (assembly GCA_963845095.1). Lineage (GTDB taxonomy): Bacteria > Desulfobacterota > Syntrophia > Syntrophales > Smithellaceae > MVRV01. The sequence goes on along the minus strand of CAWJQM010000009.1, from coordinate 27,484 downwards.
TATTCCGGTGAAATTATATCCGTGTTCATCAATCTGTCCCATTGAAAGTTGGCCAATGCCTTGAAAAAAACTCCCGATCGCTGTATCACCTTTAGCCCGGCCGCCTTGACATCTCGTTCCAGCGAATCAAAAGAATAGGTCACTCGATGACCATGTTCTTTTTCGGCTGCGGTAACAGCGGAGTTAGAACTAATTAGGCCCATTTTTACGGCTATCTGCCTTGACGGGGCATGGGCATTAGGGCAGACCAGAAAGAATCTGCCTGTTTCGGACAGCCATTCTTCCTGAATTCTTTTTAGAACCATCACGGGGTCATCAATGTGCTCCAGTACGTGGATCATGATCACATTGTCGTATTTCGCCGGTAAAACGGCAGTTTCAAAAATTGACGGAATAAATTTAACGCTGCTCCCCAATTCTTTTTGTGCGGCGGCAATTGCTTCCGTTGAAGCTTCCAGGCAGGTAATGTCATGGAAAAATGGCAGCAGTCTTTTTGTGAAATTTCCTTTGTGACTTCCCAATTCCAGCAAATTTCCTGCCCGGAAAAAAGGCTGCAATGACCTCAATATGAACGGATGCATAATTTCGAAATCAAAATTGTAGGCGTATTTATGGTTATCCGTATCCTTCAATTCCTTGTTGTAGTTTCTGGGGATGCTCATAGTATTCCTTTATCGCCGATGACCAGCTTCATTAATGTCATAATATCTTTATCCTCATAAACGTCAAACCCAATTTTCTTATACAGATTAATGGCAGGATGATTTGATCTTTTTACCTCCAGATAAATGTTTTTAAAACTATTTTCCCGGGCATAATCAATACAATTTTTTAATAATCTCGCGGCAACGCCTTTTCCTGTATAAGATCGGATTACGCTGACGCTGGTAATATGAGCATTCTGTAAAGTGTAATCATTAAAATAGGCGGCAACAAGTCCGATCAAAAAGTCGCTATGCCACGCTTCAAACGTTATCGACTTTTCAGATATTTTCATCGAATACTCTGCAATATTGACCTTTTCCTCCAGAGGAGGAATAAAGTCTTTATTGCAGGCAATTAAATGATTGCAGATCGCTTCGGGAGAAGCTTTTCTTTGAGCATATACCAGATTCATTAAATTTGCTCCAGAACTGCCAGGCCGAACCCTGAGCGGCCGAATTCATTGCCGTTGTAAAGAAGATAAACATTTTCCCGGCAATGAAAAACATGCGGATAACAGAGCATATCTGAATCCCATGATCCCCCGGAAACATCAATTCCGGCAGCCGTATCATTTCTAGTCCAGTTTATTAAGTCAGCAGAACAGGCATAACCAATTCGATAACTGCGTTTTTTGTTGGTCCGGAAATCGAAGGATTCCCGGTAGCAAAAAAACATATGGTAGCACCCGTTGAAATAAGCAACAGTCGGCAGCGCCTGGCTCTCCTCGGCCCCGATACTATCGGCAATAATCTGCCGTCCTTCTGCTTCTTTATTCCAGGCCATGCCGTCATCCGATGAGGCGTGGCCTATCTTGTAAATTCGCTCCGGCGGATGATTTTCGGCCAACTTTTTCCAGGCAACGCCAAAAATATACCACATATGAAATTTTTTATTGAAAATAGCTGCAAAAGGGTCTCCCACCAGAAAAGGCTCCTTCAGTGAAGATGTCAGCACCGGTCCGTCACCTGTCCTGTTAAACGTAACACCATTGTCCCGGCTCACGGCCAGACCGATAGAAGTATCTACGGAAACAGATACCCTTCTGTTCCAACCTCCGATATAACCGTAAACTACATTTCCGTATCTCAGAACATTCAGAGGGAAAATGCCGTGTTCATCGAAGCACCCTAAAGCGCCCAGCTCTATTACCGTATGGGAGGAGACAGAAATAATTTCCTGGAAGTCAGCGCTCATATCCACAAACGAAATGTGGCTGAAATACTTGCCATTGGCCGGATCTTTTCTTCTGGTGGAGAAGTATATCCGGACATAATCGTCAAAGACCAGCGCCTGCGGCGACTGTGCATATTCCAGGCACCCGTTGGCCAATCTATGTTCTGTCGGGTCAAATATTTTGCCCAGTTTGCGCCATTTCATAAAAAAGCATCCGTTTCAGATCAGGCTTCCTTCTAATTGAGCTATGCCGAAACCATACCTGCCAACTGAATTTCCGAGGTAGAGCATATAAATATGCCCGTCCAGCTCAAATACATGGGGGTAGGACACCATTTCGGAATCCCAGCCATCTTCCGACACATCGATACCGGCTCTGGAATCATCTCTGACCCAGTTCAGCATATCAGCGGAAGAAGCATATCCTATTCTGTAGCCTCTGTCTTTACCTCGATAATGAGAACTGTATCGATAACAGAAAAACATGTGATACCTGCCGTTTTGAAAAATTACATCCGGGCTGGCCTGGGCTTCATCCTCAATTTTGCCGGCAATAAGATCCCTGTTCAATTTCTCCCACTGGAAGCCGTCACGCGAGACGGCCAGACGGATCTTGTAAACCGGTTCGGGCTTCCCTTCGGCGATAATCCACTTTCTCCCGGCTATGTACCATAACTGCCAAAGACCATTGAATTTCCGAATTTTTGGCCCGCTGATAATAAAAGGCTCGTCCGGAGTATAAGACAAGACGGGACCATGGCCGCATTTCTTAAAAGTTATGCCGTCATCAGAACTTATGCCCAGACCGATGGCCACATTGAACGGAACAGACTCGCATCTTGTCCATCCGCCGTAGTAAGCAAATATTTCCTTACCGCTCCTGATAACGGATACAGGGTATGTTCCAAACTCATCAAAAGTTCCCAGGCCTCCCAGCTCGAAAATTGGCTTGACGGAAACATTTAATATCTCAAAGAGATTGTATCTGTTCAGGTCAATAAATGCTGAATAACTTACATATTGACCATCCTTATCCGCCGGCGGCCGGCAGGAGAAATAGACTCGAACGAATTTGTCAAAAAGTAAAACCGCCGGGGCCTGAGCATACTCCTGCAGCCAGACCTTATTTTGACGATCGGCCGGATTGAAGATTCTTCCCAGTTTTTTCCACTTAAACATGCATCATTTCTCTGATCTTGTTATATATTTCATCGCCGCGGGACAACTTTCGCATATTAAAGATCATTTTGTTAAATTAACGAATAATCCTGATTCAAATACTCACTGATCCTGTCGGGGGAATTAAACATCATTACATCAATGATTGACAACCGGGGGACAAACTCATTGCCAAACTGCTCATATCGTACATCATGAGATTGCAGAAAAAATAATTCCACGCCTTCATTCCTAAAGAGGTCTTTTTTATAAAGTTCAATTCCGCCGATGGGATTGATATAAACACCCGCCTTCCTCGCACGGCAGATGGCTATAACCTTCTTCTCTGCTTTGAATCCATGGTCAATGGGCAGCGCTGAGGAAATCACCAAAGGAGTCATTATTCCCAGATATTCTTTCACTAAGGCGAGAGAATTTAAAATAAACCGGAACAAATTATTTTCATCATACAAAATACAGCTGGAAATTACCGGATAAGCAGAATCAAAATAGGGCGCTTTCCGGTAATACTGGGTTATTCTGTTCAGAATGTTATCCCGCTCTGTAGCCCAGGTTGCAGCCAGCCGGCGGCGATTTATATCCAGATAATCGGAATCATTTTTCAGCGGAATAGTGATGAAGGAATCTTTTCCGTTAACTAAAATCCGGTTTCTGTTAATCCAGCCTTTTTTAGTGAATTCAATGTTGTCATAAAGAACAAACTCATCGACTGCATTAATCAACTGAAAATAGCCAATATACGGGAAGAAGTATGGCTGCATAATGGCGAGTTTCATTGGCCGGCTCTTTTCGAGGATGCAATCACTTCGACAATATCAGCAATTTGTTCTTCGGACAGATTGGGATAAATCGGCAGACAAAGCACTCTGCCGGAAACATCAGTGGCCGCGGGTAAATTGCTGCGCTCAGATGATGGCAACCCCCGATACATGGGAAACTCGGTAATCAGAGGGTAGAAGTAGCGTCGGGCGTAGATGTTATTATCCCGCAGTTTCGAATTGAGCTCATCCCGGCTCAGGGGATAGTCGGAAGAGACAAAAATCGGAAAGTAAGAGTAATTGCAGGTCGCGTCCGATCGGCGGCCAAGACAGGTGATGCCGGGAAGACCGGACAGCAATTTTCGATATAAAACATCTATTCTCCGTCGTTGCTCAATGGCTGCGTCGATGTATTGAAGCTGAAGCATTCCGAAAGCCGCCTGCACTTCATTCATCTTGCCGTTAATTCCGGGAGCAACCACGGTGACTTCACCGGCATGACCAAAGTTCTTGAGAAAATCTATCCGCTGTTTTGTCTTTGCATCCGGGCAGACGATAGCCCCCCCCTCAAAAGTTGTGAAAACCTTGGTGGCATGAAAGCTCAGGACTGACAAATTCCCGTGGTTAAGCAGGCTTTCCCCCTTGTATCTCACGCCAAAGGCATGAGCCGCATCGTAGATAACTTTCAACCCGTAAGTATCGGCGATTTTTTGGATCCGTTCAACATTGCAGGGATTGCCGTAACAATGAACAGGCATGATAGCAGAGGTATGCGGGGTGATGGCCTGTTCAATTTTACCTGGATCAATGTTGCAGTCCGCCGGATCAATATCGACAAAAACGGGAGTGATGGAGTTCCAAACAAGAGAATGAGCCGTGGCCACAAATGAATACGGTGTTGTAATGACTTCGCCGGTAATCCTCAGGGTCTGCAGGGCGGTGATCAGGGCAAGCGTGCCGTTGGCAAAGAGAGCAAGGTGCTCCACACCAAGATATTGCGCCAGAGCCGATTCCAGTTCCTGGTGATACGGCCCGGCATTGGTCAGCCATTTGCTCTCCCAGATTTTTTCCAGATAAGGGATAAATTCTTCCAGCGGGGGAAGAAAGGGTTGGGTAACGTAAATGTTTTTCTTATCGGACATTCTAATCACGACTCCCAGCATAATATCATCAGGTGTATTATTGCATAATTGCACAGCATTTACACTAGTAAATTTAGGGCGGTCGCTGACGGATCGACGGTTGAATTAATATTATTTTTCTTTGACTTACGGCGTTACTCTGTGTAGTTTAATGGCGGATTTCAGCTTTACATTAATTCCGGGAATAAATATTTATGAAGCTTTCTGTAGTTGTCGCCTGTTATAATGAAGCCGGCACAATCGAAAAAATAATCGATGCCGTGCTGAATGCCCCTTATACCGACAAAGAAATCATTGTTGTGGATGACGGCTCGACGGATGGGACGAGAAAAATCCTGGAGGAAAAGATTGAACCGAAGATCAACCGGGTTATCTATCAGTCCGGCAATCAGGGCAAGGGCGCCGCTTTGCGGCAGGGTATCCGGGCGGCAACCGGCGATATCATCATCATTCAGGATGCCGATCTGGAATATGATCCTGAAGAATACCCCAAAATGATCCAGCCGATTATTAATAATAAAGCCGATGTGGTATTCGGTTCACGATTCATGGGCGGAGAACCGCACCGGGTTGTTTATTTCTGGCACCGGGTCGGCAACGGAATAATTACTCTGATCTCCAACATGTTTACCAATCTTACCCTGACCGACATCGAGACCTGTTATAAAGCTTTCCGGCGGGAAATTCATCCAGTCGATCAACATTGAAGAAGACAGATTCGGTTTTGAGCCGGAAATTACCGCCAAAATATCGAAAATTAAATGCCGGATATATGAAGTCGGGATTTCCTATTATGGCCGCACTTACGAAGAAGGTAAAAAAATTAACTGGCAGGACGGCATTCGGGCTCTCTACTGCATTCTCAAATATAATCTGCTGAGATGAGAAAGACCAATCCCGGCGCTTATTCTCACGAAGAAAAAACTGATCTTGCCGACACCAGTCCACGGCTCAGATAAAAAATGGATTAATTAATGGGCAGGCAAAACTTTTTGTATTCTGCAGCGTCGAGTTCCCGGGTGCTATGCGCTTTGATTTTTGTTCTGGCTCTTCTCCTGCGCTTTGTCCACTTATTCCAGATTTATCAAACACCGCTTTTATCTGTCGATTATGTTCCCGATACATTGCCGTTTCTGATCATCGCCCAGAAAATTATTGAAGGGAATTTTTTCTACGTGATTCCCATGAACATGAATGTTTTATATTCCTTTTATCTGATTCCCTTTATTTTGCTGTTCCAGGAAAGCGTGCTGGCGGCCGTAGTTGTGCAGCTGTTCATTGACGCCCTGTCGGCCTTGCTTGTTTACCTGATCGGCCGCAGAATATTTGACGTCAGGACGGGATTGCTGGCGGCTTTTATTTATGCGGTTTATGCGCCCCTGATCTGGTTTGCGGGAATGCCGGTCGGCGAATCCGTCTCCATATTCCTGCTGCTTTTATCGTTTACCTTCTTAATCAAGGCAATTAGATTCTCCGGACCGGGGCGTTTATTATTATCTGGCGGGAATTATCGGCGGTCTGGCCAGTCTGGGGCGACCGAATATCATCCTCTGCTCGGTCCTGATCATCAGCGGGATTGTATTCTTTAATAATCCCAATAAAAAAAAATACTCTGCGGCGCTGCGCTATATCCTGGGGATTCTTTTTGTACTCCTGCCGTTCAGCCTGAACAATTATTACCTGGAAAAATCACTTTCACCCTTTCCGGCCAAAGGAGGCCTTAATTTCTACATCGGGAATCACTCCGGCGCCACAGGAATCTATGAATTAATTCCCGGCACATCAAATAAGCCCTATCTTTATATGTATGAAGCTCAGGATGTGGCATCGAAGAACATGGGACGGGAATTAACCGCCCAGGAAGCCGATGCCTATTGGTATAAAAGAGGGCTGGATGATATGGCGAGCCGGCCTTTTGATGCCCTCAGACTATTGTTGACGAAAGTTCTTCTTTTCATCAACAGTCAGGAACTGGCGACTAACCTTGATTACGACTTCAGCAAAGGGTTTTCCTCCATTCTGAAATACTCGATTATTCCCCCGGGCCTGCTGATGGCTCTGGCCATCATGGGACTGCTGGCAATTCCTCATCGGGACCGCAAAGCACTTCTTCTTAAGTTAATGTTCGCCGGATTGATGTTATCCACAGTAGTATTTTTCATTTCCGATCGTTATCGGATCGTCAGTTTCCCTTTTGTTATCCTGCTGGCGGCGCAATATATATTTGTCCTCGCCGATTTTATCCGCCGCAGAAAGAAAGTAATGATCTCTCTGGCTGTGCCGGCGACAATTGCGCTGATTGCCATTGCCTCCCTTCCCGTGCATATATTCGGGATAAAGACGGAAAATCCGACATCATTTGCGCATCATCAATACGGCATTTATTTGCTTTCCAGAAATAAAATTGATGAAGCTGTTCCGGAATTTCAAAAGGCGATAAAATTAAATCCGTTGGATCCGGAGCCATATTTCTACCTTTCCTGCATCTGGAAGCACAAAAAACAATATCAGCAGGCATCAGAATTGAAAAATGCGGCGGAAAAACTCGGTTACAAGGGGGACAGTGCCGCAATACCCAACCGGATATGTGACTGAGGGCGGTTTTTATCCTCCCGGTAATTTCTCCGGATAGATTCGTTAGTCCATTTCCCGGCTGCCGCTGATTATTTTCCTGATCAAATTATAATCCGGCCGGTAAACGAATAGATTTCTCTGGCCGGATTTTTCATTAATATAGGCAGCGAGAGGCTTGTCGCCCTGCAGGCAGTATAATTTAGCCAATTCTTTTTTCAGCATTATCTGATCATTCCCTGCCGCATAAAGTTCCACTAAAGCCAGATTGGCCAGACGGTCGTCCGGTAGCGAATTCTGGTAGCGCTTCCAGAGATTAATCGCTGCCGGCAGATTGCCTTTCTGCCTTGCAGTCTGGGCCATCACAGCCAGCGGGAAGGACGGCCGAATTGTTCTGGAGAAATGATTTTGCATAGTTTTCCGCTTGTGAAAAATTATTTGTCCGCAGGAGGATCAGGCAAAAAAGCTCGCCGAGATCGGAGTTGCGGGGGTATTTTTCTAATGCCGGCTGGACAATATTGTAAGCAGAAGAAAATTCGTTCTTTAACAGATGAATGCGGGCAATAAAAATTGTATTCGAAAGGTAGGAGGGCAGAATTTTGCTCGAGCTGACAAAATAGGGGAGGGCCTCAGCGTATTTTCCTTCAGCATATTTATAAAGGCCCAGATTATGTTCCTGCACCGCCCGCGCGTAAATTCCGCCGAAATTATTCAGGGACATGGCCTTTTCGTATTCCGAGAGGGCCTTCTCTCTCTGGTTTTGCGCCAGGTAGGCATTGCCCAGATTGGAGTGCGTGCGGCTCAATTGGGGATATTTTTCGTTGTTGTCAAACCAGAGGCGGAAATCATCGGAGACGATGTAATTACGGCGGTAGGTGCCGTTGCCCAGGCCGACAAGAATAATTATTACCGCTGCAAAAACAGCCCATTGCAGAAACTTTTTCGCGGAAAAATAATTCAGCAGAGAAATAAAAAAAATGGCGGCAGGAAGAAATAAAAGCATCGCCGGTATATAATTGCGATGTTCGAAGATTAATTCCAGATTGAAAAACGAACCCTCGATCAGATGGTTTAAAAAATAAAATATGATGCAAAAGGAAAAGAGCGGGCGCCTTTTGGCCAGATAAAAAGCAAAACCCAACGCCGCCAGAACGAGCAAAATAGCCGGCAGCGTGGTCCAGGGATGCAGCAGGGAACGGGAAACCTCGATGTCATAGAGCAGAGTCAGGCGGGAATTGACGGGGAAAAACAATAAGGACAGATAAAAAAGAATCACCCGCGGCTCGGTTAACACTCTCTGCAGCGGCGTAAAATCGCGCATTTTGTAGCCGTCAAAGACCGCCGAAAAATCGACGTAGATAAAAGCGGCGATCAGCATAATCGCTGCCGGCAGGAAGAATATTTTAACATATTTCTTCATGCTGTCCTGGCCCGCCCCCCGGATTAAAAGCAGATCATACAGGAAAATGGCGACGGGCAGCATGGCCGCGTTTTCTTTCGAAAGGACGGCCGCCAGGCCGGCTGCGGCGCAGCAGGATAAAAAAGAAAACGGAGGAACTGAATTTAGCGGATGTCCGGCCTTTCAGATAAAAGTAAAGAGACATGATGTAAAACAGACCGGCGAGCGAGGCCATCCGCTGGACAATATAGGTTACGGAAGTTACCCAGACCGGACTGATCGCCCAGAGAAGGGCCGCCAGCAGGGCAGCCGGATAGGCCGTAGACTTGAATTTATCCCTCAGCAGAGGCAGTTGCAAAGTATTGAAAATAAACAAAAACAGAAAGACCGCCGCCAGATAATGAATGACAAAATTGACGACGTGATAACCAAAAACATTTGTCCCGTCGAAATAATAGTTAACGGCAAAACTGAGGTAAGACAAGGGCCGGGACGGCCTTTCCTGAGCCAATCCGTAAATGCATTTTTTAATATTATCCCGGGAAAAATCATTAATTTGGATGTAGGGATTGCTGACAATATTGAAATAATCATCAAAATGCCAATCGCCGTAAAAACTGTTGGAATAAATAATCAGCAGGAAAATAAACAGGGCAATACCGGCAAAGGCATATTGAGAATTTCGGCGCAGGTTCCATTTGACCGGCAGGGCAAAGCCGTTTTCCGCAGAAATCATGATATTATCTCTTTATCTTTTCCGGATTGCTGTCGAGCGAAATAATTATCCAGAACAAAAAACAGCAAAGCAAGAAATAATTCAACCATGGTGATGATGATCCGGGTAAGAATTGTGGCATAAATCACGACCGGTTTAGAGATCAGGGCCGGGAGGATGAGGAAAACAATGCCTTCACGGACGCCGATCCCCGCCGGGGCAAAGATCGCCGCCACACCGATCAGGGACGCGGCATAATAAACGCCGGTTATGATCAAAAAATAATTCCAGCCGAGGGGATAAAAGCAGTTAAAGGCGAAAAAAAGTCCCAGACCGTAAGGAAGGCCTACCAGCATATTGGCTCCGACCAGTTTAAGCAACAGGCCATAGGAAGGCAGGTCAGTCAATGGTTCCCGCTTTATCAGAGTGAAGGCCAGATCAGTTATTCTTTTAAGAATCGGCGGATATAAGATTATCAGAAAAAGGCCGGCTAAGCCCAAAGCCGCTAAACGAAGGGAGGAAGATGATGACCACTCCGGGATAAAGGCCATCGCCAGCAGCACCAGGAGGCAGGATGCCGTCATCGTGGTAATAAATTCAACTCCGGTGGCCACGGCCATTGCTCTTTTGGGAACTTCCGGATGAATATCCATGCGGATGAGGAGAATGCCGATTTTACCCGGTATATATTTGCCCAGCTGCGAAAGACTCCAGGCGTTGGCCGCCGCCAGAAGAGAGAAATGCAGGCCAAAGGAGCGGGCTAAAAACAGCCAGATAATGAACTGAGCTAAATAGGCCGCCAGGGTGAAAAAAAAGCTCAGGAAAAGGTATGTCCAGTTCAGGTGATAATCAAATCGGGCCAGATCATTAACGGCGGTAAAGATGTAATAGATCACACCCGAGAGCACCGCGGCAAAAAGCACCCGGCTGTACCAGCGTTTTCCCGGGGAGTTTGGGAGGGCAGTATCTTTGACTTCATATTCGCCTTCCTGATGCCGGCCAAGGAATTCATTTCAGTTGCGCTTTATTTTTTTCGATCAAATAAAATGACCACAGGGTGGGCAGCCGGGTATTTCTTAATAAACCGTCCAGGGCATTGAGCCCCCGGAAGAAAGGGCGCGTCCAATTGTCCGGCAGAGTTTTGGTCAGCAGATAAATCGGCCCAAAGAAAAAAGTTGTTGCCGGGATGCGCTCCTCCCTGATGATGCTGCCCCCGGTAAAGCTGACGGCCGCGGCAATTTCCGCGGCAGAGAAACAGCGGCCTCCGGTGTTGATATTGCTGTCTTTGCGCAGAAGTTTGGTCAGCCCGCATCCCGTCTGAAAAAGCTATGCCGGATCTGTCCGGTTCGATCAGAATTATTTTCCCGTCCGGATTGAGATGGGCAAATAAACACGAAAATGCTTCTTTTAATTTATTTTCGGGCAGATACATCAGCACGGTTACAACAATAATATAATCGAAAGTTCCTATTTGGGGTGGGATTGCCTCCACCGTCCCGATAAAAGCGTCCCGCCCCGTGTTTTGACGATAGATTCTTAAATAATTCGGACTGATATCCATTCCGCTGATTTGCGCCTGCGGGAACTTCTGCCCCAGCGGCAGCGATATCCGGCCGTATCCGCAGCCGGCATCGAGAATTTTCATTGCCTTCGGGCGATCGTCAAGGCATTGCCAAATGAATCTCAGATGGCTGAGATGAAAATGTTCATTGGCCCTGATCAGGCATGCCCTGAAAAAGAACGCTGCGCAAGGTTGCGCCGTAGTTAATACTCCTTTTTTCCCAGGCGCCGGAATTCATATCGGCCGGAGAGTTGCTAAAATCCGAATTGTTGTTTGACGGCACGCAGAATCTCTCCAGACGAATTAGATATTGCTGAAATAACCGGTTAATGAGTCCAGGATAAAATCTATCTGCTCATCCTTGATGCCGGCAAACATGGGCAGGGTCAATTCATGTCCGGCAATATGTTCCGTTAATTGCAGATCAGGCGTGGGGAAAAGCTGCCGGTGAAAACTGAAATTATGAACCGGCGGATAGTGAATGCTGGTTTGAATTCCCCGCGAGCCGAAGATAAGACATCAAATCCTGCCGGTTGACGGAGTCGTCCAGCAGAACAGGGAAAAAGTGAAAATTCGCCTCCGCCTGCGTCCGGCAAAGGGCAATTTTATCCCCGGTATTTTCTTTAATCCGTCTTTATAGCGCGCGGCGGCAAGCCGGCGGTGTTTGTTGCCTTCGTCCAGCTTGCCGAACTGGACGCGTCCCAGGGCGGCGTGAATTTCATCCAGGCGGTAATTATAACCGAGGGCGGTGATATCGTAGCTGAAGGAATGGCCGCGATGGCGGTCAACGGTGCCGCTGGTCATTCCGTGGGAGCGGATAATTTTTATCTGCGCGGCATAATCGTCATTGTTTGTGCAGATCATGCCTCCTTCGCCGGTGGAAATATTCTTATTGGAAAAAAAAGAAAAACAGGAAATGTCGCCTATTGCGCCCAGTTTTTTCCCCGGTAAGACGCACCGGGGGCATGGGCGGCGTCTTCAATGAGGGCAATTTTATGCAAGCGCGCTATGGCGCTGATTTCCTCCATCCGGCAGGCAAACCCCCCGTAATGCATGACCACGATGGCTTTTGTCCGCGGGGTTATTTTTTCGGCGATTTTTGCAGGTGAGATGGTCCAGTCATCCGCTGAAGCAATATCGGCAAAAACCGGCGTGCCGCCGGTATAGATAATCGCATTGGCGGTGGCCGCAAAAGTCAGCGAGGGGCAGATAACTTCCGAGCCTTGTTTCACACCGGCGACAACATTGGCCAGATGCAGGGCGGTTGTCCCGCTGCTGACGGCCAGCGCATGCCGGACGCCGCAGAAGGCGGCAAATTCCTGCTCGAGCGCTGCAATTTCCTCGCCCATCGTCAGCCATTTGCTGTGCAAAACGCGTAAAACGGCTTCTTCCTCCTCCGGGCCGTAATTAAGATCGAAAAGAGGAATTACCGGATTGGAATCTTTCATAAGAAATCCTTGATTTAAATTATGCCTTTTTCTCCGGCTATTTTATGTAGATATCGGGTTTATAAGAATCCATGTGCTGTTTCATCCAATCAATCGTCCGGAGAAGTCCCTGCTCCAGCGAATAATCGGGGTCGCCACTTTGTCTTTTGAGAAGTTTGCTGTTGTCGCAAAAAAGGCGCTGGACTTCGCTGCCCGACGGCCGCCGGCGTTCCTTTGCTGTTTGCAGTTTAATTTTGACGCTGCAAAGACGGGCAATTTCGTAAGCCAGATCTTTTATCGATATCTCCGCTCCGTTGCCGATATTGGTCACTTCACCGTTGAGTTTCGCACTCCGGGCAATATTGATAAAGCCCTCCACGGTATCATGAACAAATGTCAGATCGCGGGTCGGAGTTATGTTGCCTAAATTCAATGTGGTTTTACCGGACAATATTTGACTGATAATGGTGGGAATAATGGCCCGTGATGACTGGCGGGGGCCGTATGTATTGAACGGCCGGACAATCTTTACCGGCAGTTGGAAAGAAAGCCAGTAGCTTAAGGCCAGCTGATCGGCGGCGATTTTCGATGCGGAATAGGGGGATTGACCGACCAGCGGGTGTTTTTCGGAAATGGGGACGAACTGAGCGGTGCCGTATGTTTCGCTGGTGGAAGTTATCACCACATTTTCCAGTCCGGCCAGGCGCGCATTTTCCAGGATATTGTATGTGCCTTCGATATTTGTCCGAATATAAGCCAGCGGGGAATCGTAGGAATAGGGTATGCCGATCAGTGCGGCTAGATGATATACTTGCTGTACAGCCCTGCATGGCCCTGCGGACGGAATCATAATCACGAATGTCACCGGCATAAATTTCGATCTGCGGCAGACAGGGTGATTTTTCGAGCCAGCCCCAGTTGCTGCCGGAATTATAGCGGACAAAAGCACGCACATCGTATCCCAGTTCCGTCAGTCTTTCCGTCAGGTGGCTGCCGATAAAACCGCCGGCGCCGGTAACCAATACTTTTTCTGCAGTCATAATGTTTTTTGCACACCTCTGACCACAAAGCCATTTAGCCTTGGCCGCTTTTCATGTTTTTTACGACTCCGGCATATTTTATCGTAAATTATTCTTGCTCCCGACTCCGTTGATAAGAGCGAGGACAGTTCCGCATAGCGCCGGGCATTATAAAAAGCGCTGCGCAATTTCTCATCACCCATTTTCATAGAGCGCATCGGCCAGCCCTTCAGCGTCTTCCGCCGGCACAACATAACCTAAATTGTATTTTTCAGCAAGAAAACCCATGTCACCGACATTACTGACAATCAAAGGCAAGCCCGCAGCAAGACCTTCGGACAGCACCAGAGGAATGCTTTCGCTGCGCGAAGGGATGACAAGGCAATCCGCATTGCCGAGCAGTTCGGCAACATCTTTGTCGGCGACCCTGCCGGTCAATATCACGTTTTGCTGCAGAGATAAATTTAAAATCATTTTTTCCAGATTTTCTTTTTCTTCGCCCGCCCCGACCAGATAACAGCGGAAGGCCATTCCTCTGCTTTGCAGTATTGCACAGGCCGCAATGAGAATATCCTGGCCTTTGACCTTATGGAGCCTGCCGATACAGCAGAAGGTAAAAGGATCATTCTTGTTGGGAAGGCAAGTTTCCGGGTTCTTTTTTATTGTCCAGTTTTCGGGATGTTGCGGCAAAAAAACATTCTTTGCCGCCGGCGAGAGCGGAAGTTCTGCGGCAAAGATCAAAACCGTCGGCGAAAAGTAAAGCGCTTTTTCCGGCAATATGCCTGATCACCGGACGTATCAGGCGATTTTCGGCGGCGATATAAACATCCGAACCCAGGGCCCGGCAAGCGTAAGGAATGCCGGAAAACAAAGAGAGCATCCGGGCGATAAATCCTGCCGGAATCAACCATTCGGCAAAGATGATGTCCGGCTGCCAGCTGCGGCAGATACGGCGTCCGGCGAAAAAACCGTTGAATAAATACTGCAGGACAAGAAACATTCCGGAAGCCTCGCCGCGAGATCAGTTCCACGAGCGGTATGCTGCCGCCCCCCCAGCCGAAATAGGTGACGTGCACACCTGCCCATAATTGATTCACTGCGCCGTGTGCACCGAGAGCAATTCTGAGTGAGAACATGAACGGGCACCCAAGTCGTTGAGTGCGCGGATAGTATCCGGAATGAACATGCCGCTGATACTGTCATTGCGCGGGAAGCTGCTGGTGATGAGCAGTATCTTCATTTCATTATCTGCAAACCTTTTTTAGCTTTCAAGATATATTTATTGCCGCAATGCGGCAGTTGTATTTCCCGGTCAGTTTGTTGCCGCATCGACAGATCCAGCCTCTCTGCCGGGCAGGATTGCCTGTCATTAAGGCGAAATCCGGCACATCCGTGGTGACAACCGCCCCGGCCCCGACAAAAGCATAGCTGCCGATCGTATGGCCGCAGACAATTGTGCAATTGGCGCCGAGTGTTGCTCCTTTTTTGACCAGTGTCGGTTTGATTTCCGCCATTCTCTTAATTTCCGCACGGGGATTGATGACATTCGTAAAAACCGCGGACGGGCCGCAAAAAACATTATCTTCCAGAGTGACGCCCTTATAAAGAGAAACATTGTTTTGAATTTTGCATCCCTGGCCCACGGTTACATCCGGTCCGATAACCGCATTTTGTCCGATCGAGCAGTTCGCGCCGATTTTCGATCCGGCTAATATATGGGAAAAATGCCAGATTTTTACTCCGGCCCCGATTTCCACGTTCGTCATCTATCTGAGCCGTCGGATGAATATAGTAATTTTCTTTGACGCCGGAAGACGGATCGTTTTCAAACGGATTCTTAATCCATTTTCCTTTAATGACCGTTCCGCAGCATTTAAGACTTTCAAGACGCGCAAGCCTTCTTCGCCGTCCGTCAGGGCCTGTTTTCTGCTCTTCAGGCAGGACAGAAAATGCTCGCACTCTATCTTCAAGGGCTCGGCATAAGGAAGAGAAACTCTTTCCGGTATGCCGCGGGTGGGCACCGGGAACATTATTTTCCCAGGTAACGTGATGCGGATAGCTGAGCAATTTTTCTTCCCAGGGCAGGGTGTCGTCGAAAACAGCCATCTTCCGGTCGCCGACCACCACCAGTTTCTGATCCTTGAAGGGATGCAGCCAGGAAACGAAAATATGCGCTTTCAGTCCGGAGGAAAATTCCAGATGAGTAGTCGTGACATCGGCGATTTTTTTATGCAGATAATTTCCGCCGGTAGCCAGGACGCTCTCGGGTTCTTCACCGGCCAGAGCAAGAATCATCGAAATATCGTGCGGGGCGAAGGACCAGAGAATATTTTCTTCCCGGCGGATTTTTCCCAGATTGAGACGGTGGGAATATATATAATTGATGCGTCCCAGATCGCCGCAAAAGGCGAGTTCTTTGAGCTTGATGAAAGCGGGGTGATACTGCAGCAGATGACCGACCATCAGTATTGATTTTTTCTTCCGGGCTAAAGCTATCAGTTCTCCGGCATCTTTTTCGGCCAGAGTCAGCGGTTTTTCCACGAATACATCTTTTCCGGCCAGCAGGGCCAGGCGGGCAAGTTCCAGGTGGGTTTCCGCCGGAGTGGCAATGGCGATTGCCGGAATGTCCCGGCGGGCAAGAAGGTCTGGAAATGAACTCAGCAACTCGCAGGAAGGATAAGTCTTCTTCATTTGGGCAAGCGTCGCCGGGTTTTCATCGCAGATCGCCTGCAGCGCACCCAGTTCAAAAAAATTGCGGACTAAATTTTTCCCCCAGTTTCCTGCGCCGACAACGGCAATGTGAGTCTTTTATTTTTTTTCATTTTTGCACTCTCAATAATTTATTGTTGCTGGATTTAAGTTGCTAAGACTTGTACAGTCTTTCATTATCCTGAATATCCATCCACATGGCGAATAAAAGGGATTGGAAACTGCCGGTAAAGAGAAAGAAGAAAGCCAGCATCGTCACCGGAGAAACAGCTTCCCCCGCCCAAACCAGGGAAATAATTTTAAAAACATAAGGTATGGAACAAAGGCCAAGAATAAAAGAAAAGTGATAAAGCAAAAACAGGGGATGAAAATCGCGAAAGAGATATTTAACCCATAATCTCTTGAAAAACGACTTCAATAACAGCCAGGAAATACGCGGAATCACGCGGGTTACGTTCATTTTGGATATTTCCCCGATATTGTAAACAGGCTTGATTTTGACTTCCTTGAGCGTACAGAAAGCAATGTTCAGCTTGACCAGCATATCATTGGGCATGCCATATCTTTTGTAAATGTCATGCAGCGCAATGGCGTTTAAGGCGTTCAGAGAGATGGCTGTATAACCTGTTTGCGTATCGGAAACATGCCAGTAGCCGGAAGAAATTTTGGTTAAAATGGATAAAATGGAATTGCCGAAAAAGCGGGTTTTGGGAATGATCAGACGGGCGCTGCCGTGAATCAGCCGGTTGCCTTTGACATAATCAATATCTTCTTCGATTACCGGCAGGCAGATGGAGGCGAGCTCCGCCGGGTCCATCTGGCCGTCTCCCGCCATGACCGCCGTGCAATCAATATTATTGTCCCGGCACCATTTGTAACCGCGGGCAATAGCCGAACCCACACCGCCGTTTTTTAAATTATTGATTAGAATTACGCGGTCAGTCGCCGGATCGTCATTAACAATTCGGGAGGCAATGAAGTAATCGATATCAGCCTGCTTGCGTACCTTTAATAAATTATCCGCGCGGTTATATTTATTTTCCGGCATCTGAAGAAATGTCCGTTTCCCCGCCGGCCGGCGGCAGATTATTCTTGTTGATATATTCCGCAGCTATGGCGGCCGTTTTATCGGTGGAGCAATCGTTGACGATAATTATCCGGTCCACGAAGTCGGGGATTGTTTCGACAACCTGGCGAATCTGTTTTTCTTCGTTATAAGCGGGGACCACAACAGCAACTGTCTTGTTTCCTAGCATTGACGCAACCCCAAATTTAAATTTGCCTAGACTTACTATTTTTATTTTTATTTGTCCAAAATATTTTACCATAATATTTGAATTTACTTGATATTCTTCGGTGAAGATAATAGCATAAATCAATACATCGCTGAAAACAAGCGAAGTGCAGTTTGGAGCGTTAGTGGAATTGATCCCGGAAGCGAAGCTTGGCAGGCGGAGCTATCCGGGATCCATCGGGTCGTATTCTCCGCCCCTTGGGGCGAATAGATTGAGACGGAATCAGTATGATACCCCGCTGCTTGCGGCCGGGTCGTTTATTCCTCCCGGTTTACTGGATTTGGCAATGACGATGGATCAGCAGACGGAAACGGAGATTATTGCCCGGATATTAAATGGAGACAGACAGGCTTACGCCCTGCTCGTTGACGACTATAAAGTCCTCATCTATAATCTGGCTTTCCGGATGACCGGAAATTATCAGGACGCCGATGATCTTACCCAGGAAGCATTCATCAAAGCCTATAACAATCTCTGGCGGTTTGACCGGCAAAGGAAATTTTTCAGCTGGCTGTATACAATTTCCCTGAATTGCATTCGCAATCATTTGAAAAAGAATAAAAGCGGCCGGGTTTTTGAGCAGGCGGAAAACAATCAATCTATTGAAAATGAAGGCCAATCTCCCGAAGCGCAGATAATTGCCGCCCAGGAATCAGGGAAAATTGATTTTGCTCTGTCCGCCCTGGATTCCGAATTAAGAGCACTGCTGATCATGAAATATGCGCAGAATTTGTCTTTTGAAGAGATTGCCGAAATTACCGAAAAGTCGCTCAGCGCCGTTAAAATGAGAATTTACCGCGGTCTGGAGCGCTTAAAGGGATTGCTGACGGAAGATCGGATGTGACTTTTCCGGGGCGGCAGCTGTATATCAATTAAGAGACGGGAGAAGTTAATGGAAGAATATCAGGAAATAACCGACAAAATCAGCAAGCTGAAGGTTGTCCAGCCGCCGGAAGCTCTGACCTTGCAGGTAATGCAAAAGATCGCTGATCAGCAGCGCAATCCTTTTAACTACATCCGGAATTTCCTGACCAAACCCCGGCTGTCGAGCCTGAACCCTGTTGGGGCCATGAAGAATGGCAGGCGCAGAAGATAGTTTTCTCTATTTCATAATGGCCGGAATCGCCCACCTGACCCTGGCTTTGGTGCTTTATCTGGGTATGAGGGATATTTACGGCAATATTGCCGGTTCTTCCTGGATGCGAATTCAGCCGGGCATCGTATTTTTTCTCGCGATCTGGCTTATTGTCATCGGCCTGCTGCTGTGGCGCAGGCCCGCGGCGGGATTAAAGGTTGCCAGGATCGCCGTTTTCATTTATCTGGAAATTATCATCATTAACGCGGCGTTGCCGCTGTTGAAATTCGGCAAGCAGTTGTTCCTGCTTCCATTCTGGGGACTGACGGCAACCTGCCTGGTCGTCGGCGGTTATCTGGCCCTGATGCTGCAGAGAAAATTCTATCCGGCAGACCTGAAAAAAAGGACAACCAAATGGTAAGTATCCTAAAAAATAGCTGGAAAGCTTCAGATCAAAGAGGGTTTTCCCTGATCGAGATCATTGCCGTTCTGGTCGTTCTCGGGATTACGGCATTTGTCGTGATCTCCGGATTAATCGGCACGTCGGATATGGACAGAGCCGTCCAGGATACCGTCGTCAAAAATCATATCCGTTACGCTCAGTCGGCGGCTATGAAGCGGGGTGATGTCTGGGGCATCAAATGCGACGGCACTGATTACTGGCTGTTTCGGTCCACGAACCCGGATGCAACGACCAATCAGTTTACTCTGCCGAGCGAAGAAAATGTAAAAGTGTCGCTGGCCGGTAAAAAAATCACTCTGGGCGCCTTTACGGTATTTTTTGACGCCGCCGGTAAGCCATACACAGCCTATACGAATCCGACCACCAATTCGCCGGTTGTTACCGCTTTAACGATTGCGGTGAATTCGGTGCCGGCCGGCGCCGGGTCAACCATAATTATAACCCCCGAAACAGGATTTATCCCATGAAATATTCTCGCTTAAAAAATAGCCGGCAGGCAGGTTTCACGCTGATTGAAATTATCTTGTCCATAGTGTTCGCTGCGATCATCGGCGTTGTTTTTCTCACATATATGGGAACGCAGCTGACCCAAAGCGGCGACCCGGTTCATATCACGCGTCATGAGGGAATGGCTGAGATGTGGATGGAGCGGATTATCGCCGATTACGTGCAGGAGATGAACACGCCGGCAACCTATACAACGGCGCTCGCCAACATTATGGCCCGGGATTATACTACGGGGATCTACAACATGCCCGCCAGCGTGACCCTGACCCGGAATTATGTCACTTACGATGCCGGCGGCAACGAAACTGTGCTTGCAGGGGGCGCCACGAGCACCAATCTCAAGGTGACCGTTGGGGCCGGCGGACACAGCGTGACCAGCATCCTTACCGCGCAGCGGACCACAAGCGGCGATCCGATTACTTACTTTTGAGAGGCGATATGCTAAAACGGGAAAGCGGTTTTACCTTAATCGAAATAATTGTGGCGCTGGTGCTGGCCGGAATTCTGAGCATTTTTGTCGGCTTGTTCATGAACACTTTTTTTGACGGATATTTTTTGGTCAAAAATAATTCGGAAACGGCGATGAAGGCTCAACTGGCCCTGGACAGAATGAGCGTCGAACTCAAGGGTGTGAGCTCGATTTCCTCTCTTACGGACAACTCTCTGATCACCTTCGCCAACTCGTCAGGGGCAAACAAAACCATTAAGTTCGTCGGAACCAATATCTATCTTTCCACACTGACAAACACTGTCCTGATCGACAATGTCCTGATTGATGGCGTTTCGGCCTTCCAGCTGAACGCGACTTATAACAATGTCTATAACGTGGCCGCCGATGATCTGGCCTTCATCGATATCGGCTTTACCGTCACCGGTTACATCCCCAGCTCCTTCAACACCCGTATTTTCCCGAGAAGCAGGGTTGTGCACCCGTGATTTTAATTCAAGGAGAGGCACGAATATGAAACAGACAGGCTCTTTATCCCCAAGTTCCAATTATCGGAAAACACTGACCTTCGCCAGCGGGGCAGCGTCCTGGTCTTTCTGATTGTCGTAATGGTTATTTTTACCGCCCTCGGGGTCGGAATGGTTTCGCTGTTCGGCACTTCCGTGCTCAGTGTTTTCTCTTCCAACGCCGTGCGCAGAGCGGGTTACATGGCCGAATCCGGCATGAGATACGCGATCAGCGAGGTTCGCAACCCGGGATCGGTGGGTCCGGAGGCCAAGTTGACCAATATGGACGACGGCAGCGTCAACGGAATCTGGTATAGCGTATTTCCCGGCATTTCCCGGTACCGGGTGCGTGTCTATCCTTTCTGGAGCAAGACTGCCGCCGGCACCGGCGTGGCTTCGGCGTCGGTTGCGGCCACCGTGCCCAGTTCCGGTTTCCCTCTGAACTATGCCATTCCGACGGCGCCGGGCGGGGGTGCTGTCGCGAGGCTGCAGGTCGGGCCGAATGTTCCCGTGGCCATCAGCAGCGTTACCGGGGCGACGCCCGGGTCGAAGACCGTCACTTACAACCTGGCCTCCGCGGTGACCATTCCCGCCGGAGTCTCCGCCTACATTAATCTTGCTTTTCCGACGACGAACACCAGCCAGACCATAACAAAGGGTTCCTCGGTGACGCCGCTGATCCTCAACATCAACAGCCTCGGCGCCATCACGGAGAAAAACGGCACTTTTATGGATGCTACGGCGGGAAGGCTTTATGCCTATCAAACCGCCCGGCTGGTGGGCGGTTATGTACAGCTCGAAAACATCACCTGGTCCCAGGCTACAACCACGTCCATCATCCCGGCAAACCGCTATCTGGTGTTTTCCCAGGCGGCCCGTCTGGACCTGACCGGGGAACAGCTCCAGGCGCAAAAAACCTACACCGATTTCCTTGGTCTCTACAGTTCCACCTCAACAACGCCGCCGCCGGCGCCAAATTACACACCGCCGGCACTTCCCGCCTCGGCGAGTCAATTTTCCGGCAATCTGGATGCCCTGGATACGTCGCGCAGCGGAGACCGGGTCGTTGTTGCCGGATATATCGCCACCGGCGGCACCCATGCCTACTGGGCCGCCTTCCAGCATCTGGGCCGAGGTAGGCTACATGTTTGAAGATCCCGAGGAAGCCGGGCGCTACATCGGCTGGCACGTGGCCCCCATCTCCAATGCCATTGCCGCCAACCTGCAGGCGAGCTGGCTGCAGTACCACACGCTCAATTACGATGCCCAGGTCAAGGTCGGCTGGGACCTCAATCAGCCCGCCGCCGGCACGGGCATCGCCTTCCGCTGGCATGAAAGCCCCCTCTTTGAAGGTCAGACTCCCCCGGGCAATGATCCCTATCGTTACTACCAGGGATACGGCATCACTTACATGATCTATCGAGACGACAACCACGGCAGCAGCGATCGGATACCCAACACCATCAAACCGCCGGGCAACTCTTTAAACCAGCGGCTGCTCATCGTCCTGTGGCAAGTGAAAGTCAATGCAGCCGGTGTGCCCACCAAGGACTGGCTGGCCTATGCCCTGCTGGGGCATCCCACCAGTTATAAGAATCCGGCTACGGGAGAGAGAAACCCTCCTGATCCCGATCAGAAGGTCACGGGATATCAGATCTGGCCGGACGGGCGTGTCAACGACAACGCCACCATCGGCGTGCGGGTGGAGGACAGGTTTGTCACGGCGGGCGGGGTGACCACGCGCTACAATGACATCAAGGTGTTTTACGGCGACGCCTCCGCATTCACCTTCACCAACGACAGCAGGGTCAAGGATGCAGTCGCCACCAACAAGCAGCGGGCGCGTTACTATTCGGCCTGGATGGAGGTGGGCAACCCGGGACAGACGCTGCCCGTTATCAATCCGAGCTGGCCACCCAACAACTTTGTTTTGAGCGGCAGCACGCTTGCCTACTGGTACGGCAATCAGACAAGCTATGATTACTTTTCGATGATGAGCAGCGCTCCGACAGCACCCTATAACACGGTAACATGGGTGATCAATCCATCTCCCCGTACCGGATTTTCCCCGGTCAATCTGTTGAGCGACGGCAGCACCATCCGCACGTCCGATTTTGTCCTGGATTCATATCCGGCGAGCCGCAAGGAGATAGGCCTGGTCGGGATGGGAGACCTCGATAATTCAGCGCACACCGTCGCCTTCGATGATTTTTACATCCAGATTCTGGGAGGTTTATAAAATGAAAATATATTCAAAAGGCAAAAGCATCTTCTGTTCGGTTGCCTGCGCCGCGATCCTGGGATGTTGGCTGTTTCTGGCGCCGGCGCCCGGGTTGGCCCTCATGGCCCTGCCGGATATCGGGATAGATTACCCGACCATGAAAGTGGTTGCAGCGGCAAAACTGAAGGCCGCAGGCATGAAAAAGGCCGAAAACGGCGATGCCGTATCGATGAGAGTTTCGTATGAAGAGCGAAAGGTCATCTTTCGGAACCTTCGGACCAGTGAAGAACTGGACTATCCTCCCGAGAAGCAGAGGGTAAAAGACAGGTAATTTAGGAGGCGCCAGCCGGGTAAGGCGGATTATTCCATTTCCAAATCAATGATGATACCGCGACGACGACCCAGGCATTCGCCGGGCGTTGCTGCAACAAAGGTAGCGCTTGACGCGTGACCTTCAGGTATTTGGAATTGGAATTACATATCCATCAGATTCAGGAACCTTTCGACGAGATAGGGATTAAAATCGGAACCGCTTCCTTTCGTGAACAGATGGATGACTTTTTCCATCGGCACGGGAATCGGCCGGTAAGGCCTTATTGTCCGCATGGCGTCATATACATCAGTTATAGTGATCATCTGGCTGACGATATTCTGTTCCCAGCCGCCCCTGATGCGGGGATAACCGCTGCCGTCATATTTCATGTGATGCTCCATGGCGCCCAGAACCGCAATATTGGGTATACCTGCCTGTTCCATCAGTCTGAAGGCTCCCTTGGTCGTATGCGTCTCCATTAACGCCCGCTCATCCGGGTTCAGAGACCCTGTTTTGGACAGGATGTCCTCGGGTGTCGTCACCTTACCCACATCATGAAGCAGGGCGGCTACCCCGATATTTCTGAGGTCCGAGCCCTGAAACCCAAGATGTTCGGCAAAAAACAAGGTCAAAATGCCGACATTGGCCGTGTGGGTGAATGTGTATTCGTCGTTTGATTTTGTTTCCGCCAGCAGCCGCAGAGGATTAGCCTCTCGGCGAATACTCTCCAGGAAATGGCGGACAAGCTCATCTGTGTCCGACACATTGATTGATTCCCCGCTCAGGGTATTCCGGTAGATGTTGTTGATTTTCTGCTCGGTGGTCAGCGCTTCCATGTCGTAGATGGTGTTGATATTTTCTTCCGGAGAATCAATATCATCCATTTCCTGATCATCGTAGTCTTTGATCTCGAGTTTTCCCCACCGGATATGGCGCGGGGAACGCACGTTCGCAAGACTTTCCGTAGAAACGGCTTTGATAAAATCTGTAAGTTCGGAAAGAGGAAGACCTTTGGAGAAGGTTACCCGCTCTATCGAATTATTCTTCAAGATTTGGATCAAAGCGTTTTTACCGGCGCCGGACATGATCAGGGGGCGCTTGTCCGCCATCAGTCTGTCACCGATCAGCATGATGGTGACTTCTTTTTTCCGTTCGAATATTTCTGCAAGAAGTTTATGTGTGTCCTGCCGGAAGGAAATGACCAGGGGATGGTCATCCGGATAGATGCCGGTATTTTCAACGGCCGCCGTAAAGTGGCTCACCACTCTGATCATCATTGCTTGAATTTCTGCAAAATCCATTTTCTATTCCTTGCCCTGTAAAATCTTGGCCGAGATCGCCCGAATTTCTTTGTTTCTGGATCTGTTTCCTTTTTTCAGCAGCTGCAGAACCGAATTTTTCGGGAAATGATGGAGATTCCGGTACAGCGCCAATTTCATTCGGGCGAGATGTTTCGGCGACAAAGAAACCCAGCTGGCCGCAATTTTCTCCAGATGAGGGATGACCAGGGGATGCCCGGTTTGGGCAAGTTGGGTGACAATCCATTCATTGAGAATGGCGCTTTCCTCGGGAATGATCCTGGTTTTGATCATGGATGTCAAATCCGTCATCATATCTTCCAGCCGGTAACGGCAGGAAATGCCGACTGTTTCCAAAACAACGGCATGATTTTCGTCTTGCAGGCTTTTCCGGAGAAGTTGAATAACGGCAGGATCATCCAATTGAATAAGAGTTTTAATGAGCTCTCTGCGCACAGTCCAATCTGCATGCTGAAAGATGCTGGCCAGGGCGGGCGTAAAAGATCGGTCATTCATCTCGCGGATGAAGGTCAGCAACCGGATGATGTTTTGTGACTCCTGATCGGGAAGCCTTTGGACAGCCTCCTCAGTCGCTTTTTGCCCAAAACCCTTGATGATTGCCGTTAATATCGTAGACCAGGGCGCGTTCGGGCTAAGGTACAGGTCGAACAGCCAAGAGAGATTCTGAAAACCGCTTTCGACCAGAAATTTCCTCAGAACATTGGTATCAAATGTTTCCTGGAGGATAAACTGGGAAACGGGCCTGGCTATTTTTTCCTTATCCGACAGGGATTGTAAAACAACCAGAGCGCTTTGCCGGATAGCTTCGACGTTTTTTTCCCGGGCATGACGCCGCATGGTCTCCAGAACTGTCGTCAGGAAGGCGAAATGACCCTTCTGGAGAAAGTCCGGTATGGATCGCAGCAGCTTTGCGGAGCAGGCAAGATAGTCATCTGCCTCCATCTCCTCGTCCATTAAAAGAATGATCAGGTTGCAGATACGGAAATCGACGTACTCGCTGGATATTGTCTGCAAATACTCCTGTACCGGAAACAAGGATCGCTCAATATTTTCATCATAGGCTGATGTTCCCGCCGCCTTCTGCAATAGACGGTCGTAATCTTTGGGGACATATTTTTCATATTGCTCGCGTTGGAGAAGAGTTTCCGCGTGTTTGGAGGAGAGTTCCTTTTCGCGGGCAGGATCGGGCGAAGGGGCATCTTCCCGGACGCCGGTAATTTTTTTGAGGAGGTTGACCAGAGTAGGGGATATCGGAGAACCTTTCTGGTCGGCCCCCCGGATAAGTTCCAGAACGATATCCGAGGGAAAGAACTTCATAAAGTCATTGTCGATGGCTGCCGGGGGATGAAGTGTCAGCTGGCGCTCCACGACGCTGATCAGTTGTTCTTTTAATTCAGGATGAATATCAGCAAGAAGAGAATTAACGAGGGCCAGTTTTTCATGTCTGGCGCCGCTGAGCTGCCGTTCTTTTGTTGTTTCCGAAAAAAAATCTCTGACCATCTTCTCATAACTTAAAACGGCCGAAGGCCAATTATCCCGGTGCTGGTTGAGCAGACGAATGGCATCTGCGGGACTGGTTTTGAGCTGATTTGTCGGAGTGCTCTCCGAGCCTTGCTTCTCCGCTGCCGATATCGTCTGGCCAAAGAATTCCTGCCAGAAATTAATATCTTTTGCCTTCTGATCAGGCCTGGGCGGAATACCCTCCTTCTTTCTCTCGGAGCTGAATTGATCCGCATCGATGACCTTGACTTTAATGCCCGAGATGCCGGCGCGGGTAAAGACAGATTCTATTTTACCCATGGCCCAGATATCCGCCGGTTTGGCGGCGAGAATGCGGTGGAAATCGATCAGCTCTTCCTTTTTCAGACCGCGGTGCAGAGTGAAAGAAACAATTTGAAGATTGTTCAGGCTGCGCGCATATTCCCTGAAGGCTGCATTTTTCTTTTCCTTGTCGGGAACTGTTTCTCCGAACGTGGTTTTGTCCTGGGCAAAACCAATGAACAATTCGGCCTTTTGCCGCAGGATCCTTTGGATCATCTCAAAAGCGTCAGCGCTGCTTTCCGCGATGAGTGAGTGTCCGGGCGGGTACATCTGGATATTCATTCGAATGCGGTCCAGGGCAATGATAACATGAAGCAACTGCCTGAATTCAGCCGGCGGGATGTTTGCGCCCGTCGACCCGTCTCGGGCATCTTCTCTCTTTGTTCGCTCTTTGACATTACTCATTGACGAAACAGCCTTGGAAGATTATTCGGCTCAAAGATAAGCTGCAAATTATTGGTCAGAATATTCCGCGGAAGTTGACTTTATTTCCCGGAGTATGTTTTGAGAAAAAGTTTTGTCAGCTCATCAATCTTTTCTCGAATCTTGATATTGCCGCCTTCACCGATGCTGGATGTAAGCCAGATCGTTTTTTCTTTTTCTGCAGAATAAACATCGGAGCTCTGAAGCTCAGTCGTGCTTGTTGTTACCTCCAGCGTGACGACAACTGAAGATAAACTCTCTTTATTTTTATCGGCAATAATTTTTAAATGTAATACCGGTCTGGTCGGAACTTTTTTCCACTCGTCTTCCCGAAGTATTTTGATGCCCCCCCGTTCGAGTCGGGAGATGAGCTCCTGCCGGATCGACTCGTCGGACAGACCCTCGATTTTCAGTCCGGCGTTAGTCTGTTCAACAACTACCAGAAACCCCTTTATCTTTCTTAATTCTTCGCCGTAGATGATATTTGCAGCCGTTATTTTGGCCTGCGTTATCAAATCATACTTCGAAACAAAATAAGACGCCAGAAGCAACAGCAGGAGAATCAGTATCGTCCGGTTTCTCATGGGGTGATCCTTTCTTTGTCAAGCGATAAATACCATTAATTATCGTGGTTGGCAAATATCATTTTGCTATTGTCCGGATCAATATATCCAATATTTCTAAAACCGTTTGCCGTGTAAGTATCTAATTGATTTATCGGGGAAGATGCTGTAA
>CAWJQM010000008.1:0-58563 GCA_963845095.1 uncultured delta proteobacterium | reverse complement strand
AAGGGGCCATTCTTTGCGTTCTTGCAGAACCTGCTTAAATACAGCCAGCGCTTCATTGACTGCCGGCATGCCGGCATAGGTTGCCGTCTGAAAAAATATTTCAGTAAGTTTATGCGGGTCGCAGCCGACGTTTAAGGCAGCATTGACATGCAATTTCAGCTCATCTGTTGCCCGGAGAGCGGCGAGCATGGCACAGGCTGCCATCTGCCTTTCCTGTATGGTCAAAACACTGCGGGAATAAAGGTTGCCGGTGATAAAACGCGAAAAATCATTCGCCAGCTCGTGGTTGAATTCCCGCCATAAATGGTAGGGTGGATCGAGTTTGGCACCACCGGAAAAAAGTAATTTTGCCGTTTGCGCTGTTCTTTCTTTGATGTCTTTTTCGTCCATTTTTCACTCCATAATTAAAATTATTCTTTAACGATAAATACGTCCTTTTCACGATCCTGCCAATAAACTTTGCTGTATTGCCCACGATTAACCCGATCAAAAAACATTTGTCCGTTCGAGCGGCATTCCGGACAGCAGCGATTCGGGAGAATCACGGCGAAGATTTTTTTGCCGGTGTCGGCTTGAGAATCGATCATGACTAATCCACCGCATTCATTGCAAACGCGCACTGTTTCGGTTTGTTTTTCGGAAATGCCGTCGGTGTCATAATATATATTTTTTGTCCGCCGCACATACGCTGCTGAACCAACAACCCGAGCTTTCATGCTCTTCCTGTTTTTCCACATATTAAGAATTTCCGTTGCCTCTTCTGCAATAAATTTTGATATTTGCGGCGATTGACGGATTTTATCAGGATGATAATCCGGTTCACGAACAAAGCTGTAGTCGAGGCCGGCCATAGCCAGGATGATGCCGACATTGACGTACGGCAGAGCTCTTTCGATCGAGTAGCCTCCTTCGAGTACGGCAATATGCGGGGCCAGTTTTTCGTTTAAAAGGGCGTATCCCTGAGCGCTGAAACACATATCAGTGATAGGATCGCTGTAGTGGTTATCCTGTCCGGCGGAATTGATAATTATTTCCGGTTGAAATTCATCCAAAACAGGCCTGATTATGTGATCTAAAACATATAAAAAACCTTCATCAGATGTTCTCGGAGGCAAGGGAATATTTATCGTAGCGCCTAAAGCATTCGGGCCGCCGAAATCTTCTGTAAAGCCGGTTCCCGGATAGAGTGTGCGGCCGTCCTGATGGAGGGAAATGCACAGAACATCAGGATCATTCCAATAAATATCCTGCGTACCGTCACCGTGGTGGCAATCCGTATCGACAATGGCAATTTTTTTGATGCCGAAATTTTTGCGGATGTATTCGACCATGACAGCTTCGATGTTAATATTGCAGAAACCTCGCGCTCCATGCGCCACAAGCATGGCATGATGTCCGGGCGGCCGGACCAGGGCAAAGGCATTGTCCACTTCTCCGCGCAGAACTTTTTGTGCTGCGGTTATGGCGCCGCCGGCCGAAATCAGATGCGAGGGAGTTGTCAGGTTCTGCGCATCGGGAACACAAATGTGGCAGCGGTTAATGTCCTCATAGGTGGCCAAACCAGGTTTAAATTCGACGATGTTTTCCAGATCCAGCAGACCTTCTTCAAAAACCTGGTCCTGCGTGTAGAGAAGCCGTTCTTCTCTTTCCGGATGCGTTTCGGAAATCGCCCAGTCGAAAGCCGGAAAAAAAATCAGCCCTGTCTTCTTTGCTTTGCGTGTCATCTTACTGATTCCTTGCTGCACCGGCTGAAATCAATCCGGGCTTGATCTGCATCTTGGTGCGAATATTTTTCCCCGTTTTATAAAAATCTCTGATCATGTTGAATTCCTGTGCTTCGGTTACTTCCATTTCCAGGTCATTTAAATCCGCCCCCATTTTGACGGCCCTGGTCCGCAGAGCTTCACGGCCTGCTTCGATCGCCTGGCTGGATGAATAATTATGAGGGATTTTCTTCATAATTCCCTCTTCAGCGATGGTTAATTCTCCTTTTTCCGTATCGGCCAGCATGGTTACCTCTGCAGTCGTTCTGGCGAGCGCCGCGCCCACGGCATTGGCTACTTCGGAGTGCTCGGGAATTTTATAAGGATAGCCCAGCAGGGAAGCTACGCCCGGCGCAATAGCCGCAGCAGGCCCGCCGACAACATAGACCGAGCGGGGCCGTATTACTTTCCCTTCTAAGAGTTCGTGAATGGTATAAACAGGTTTATTATTTATTTCCTCTATTACCTGGCGGACATTATCGGCAATTACAGCAATAACTTTATCCAGAATGACCCGGGCTGCCGATGCCACATCCATATTCAATTGTTTTGCTAAAATATTTATTGCATCCGTGGCTTTTTGTTTGTCACCAAGAGAAGTCAGGCTGAGGACAATCATGGCATCAGTGGGAGTTGGCGCTGAGCCGTCCAAAGCCGCCGCCGGACCTTCCCGATCGGGGCCTATGGTGATATTCCCATTTTTTATCCGCACGGCGCTGTCGCCTCCGATACCGATGGATTTGGTATAGAGCCCCCGAATCAACGTTTTTCGCCCGCCGATTGTCACCCCGGATATTTCCAGCAGGGGGATTCCATCGGCGAAAACAGAAATGTCGGTTGTTGTTCCGCCTATATCCAGGGCCACGGCATCATCTTTAACTCCCGCTGTGGCCAATACTCCCATGATACTGGCGGCCGGTCCTGAATGGATGGTAAGCGCCGCATAGAAAAGAGACTCATCAATTAAAATTGTACCACCGTCTGCTTTGAGAATATAAACGGGAACATCCAGCCGAATTTCGCGTAAAAATTGCTGTACTTGCCGGACAAATCCCCTGTAGATATTGTGAACAGCGGCATTAAGATATGTTGTAGCAACCCGGCGGGGAAAGTTAAGCTGTCCTGATAAACGATGACCCAGAGAGAAATTTCGTTGCTCATCTTCGAGCAGTGCCGCAATAGCTATCTCGTGCTGCGGGTTGCGGGAGGAGAATTTACCCGTTATTCCGATCTGCTGAATATTTTCCTCGCGGAAATATTCCCCGACATCTTTTATTTCTTCTTTATTTACCGGTTGTATGGATATGCCGCGGTGGTTAATATAACCCTCGACAAAGCGGGAATCTTTTCCTGCATTTAATAACTGCGGAGATAATCCCGGCCCATTTTGCAAAACCATGCCTACCCGGTCAGTTTTATCCTGGACGATGGCATTGGTGGAAATTGTCGTGCTAAGAACTATCCTTCTGATATTTTTAATATTTTCGTCTGAAACGGTTTTTTGTACTGCGGATAAAAGCGAAGCCATGATATCGTCATTATCGGTTACTACTTTCGCCTTTTTTTTGACCACAAAATTTTCTACTAAAACCGAGTCCGTATGAGTGCCGCCTACATCAATTCCCAGGATCATTTTGCCGCCTTTTGGTTATAGTATTATACTTATATATTGTTAAATTTATCTTGACAAGGACAAAAAAAAGCGTAATGTCTCCGATCAAAAGTTGGGGTAATCAAATACCCAAAAATTATGAAATCTGTGAAAGGAGGATATGCTTAATGAAAAGAATGATTGCCATTTTTATTAGCGTGCTTTTCTTTGCTTCTCTGTCTCTGGCAGTTGTAGGCTGCAAAAAAGAAGAGCAAAAACCAGCAGAGGCTCCGAAAGTTGAAGCTCCCGCTGCAACACCTGCACCTGCGGCAACAGCTGCACCCGCGGCAACAGCTGCACCTGCGGCACCCGCTGCACCCGCTGCTCCTGCTGCACCGGCAAAGAAATAATTGCCTCATAACAATTTTGCAGGACAACAACCGAGCAACCCGTTAGGGATGCTCGGTTTTTTTATGGCTGTTCGTCATAAGTAAATATTGCTTTCGAAAAAAAGTTGGTTTATATTTAAAACATTAAAGTCATTAAGGGGGTGGCATATGTCGGACAATAATGGCGGTTTACTTCAGGGTTTAATTGTCGGTGGTCTGATTGGTGCGGTATTAGGCGTCTTGTATGCGCCGAAAAGCGGCAAGGAAACACGGGAAGATATTGCCCGGAAAACGGAAGAACTCCTGAATAAAGCAAAAGAAGAATATGAAAAAGCCGCTGAGAAAAGTAAGCTGGCTTATGAATCGGCAGCAAAACGATTGCAGGAGTTGGAATTAGTGGCCAAGGAAAAAGTGAAAGAAGTAGAAAATAAAGTCAGTGAATTTGCCCAGGAAAGCGCCGAAGTTGTCGAGAGTAATAAAAACAGACTGAAAAAAGCAATTGATGCCGGAGTCGATGCTTATCGTGAAGAGAAAACCGGAAAGCCAGCTTAACAGAAAAATATTTCTGCGGGAAATGACATTTTAACCAAAGTTTTCATGAATTAAGGAGAAATCCATGTATCTGGAAATTTTTTTAATAATCTCTGGTATTGCGATTATCTTGTTATTGATATTTTGTATTCCGGTTCTCATCCAAATATGGCGAACGACCAGGGATGTTGCGGTTACTCTGGAAACATTAAATCAGGATTTGCCCATGATTTTGAAAAATCTGGAAGAAATAACGGCGAATATAAACAATTCTACAGCAGCCGTTAATCGGGAAGTGCAAAATTTTACCGAGACGATAGGCCGTTTTCAATTGGTTATAAAGAATGTCTTCAATAGTATTGAAAACATTGCTCCGAAGACCATGAATTTGCCTGTTTTTCAGACTGCTAAAAATGTCTTTGCCGTGGCTAAGGGGGTTCGCGCTTTCCTGTACGTATTTTTCAGCACACCGCGCGCAAAAGGATAATTTTTTTTATGTCTAAAGTAACATTCAGCAGTAAATGGGGCAAAGTCAAGACTGATAAAAAACCAATTATTGCCGGAGAAGGAAATAAATCGGCCGAAGATTCAGTGCGGGAGATGAAGGCCGCCCAAAAGCTGCCGGCAGGAGAGGATTACCGGGAAAGGTCATTGGCTATTCATGGCCCGGTTTGTGCCCGTTGCGGCCGTGAATTTCCTGAATCTAAAAGAAAACTGTTGACCGTGCATCATAAAGACGGCAATCATTCCAACAATCCGGCGGACGGAAGCAATTGGGAAAATCTTTGTGTCTATTGTCATGAAGATGTTCACAGCCGCGGAGTATTGGCGGAGTATCTGGGGACGGACAGTTCAAGCCGTGAATTCAGCGTTGTATATGAAGATAAACCGGTGGAAACAGGTTCCGGCCTTCTTGCGGAAAAGTTAAAAAAAGCTTTACTCAAAGGGCAATAAAAGTAATTATTAATGCAGAACCAGCGGTATTCAGTTATCTTTCTCCGGAATATTTTCCCAGTTTTTAAGCCAGACATCCGGTTCGTTGTCACTGGGCGCACGGTAGTCGCCGCGGGGCGAGAGCGATCCGCCCGAGCCGACCTTCGGTCCATTGGGAACGCAGGAACGTTTGTATTGGGATGTCTTAAAGAATCGGTATAAATAGACATATAACCATTTCTTAATTTCTATTAAAGTATAGGAATTTCTCTTATCGGCGGGTATATCCGGCCAAACCCCCCGGTTTTTGTCTTTCCAGGTACAGTAGGCCAGAAAGGCGACTTTTGTTGGTTGATATCCAAAACGCGTTATATAAAAATTGTTAAAATCCTGCAGTTCATATGGTCCGATAAACTCTTCCGTTTTTTGACAAGGGCTGCTGCCGGATTTACCGGGGATCAATTCCGGTGATATTTCGGTATCCAGGACATCCAGGAGGATGTTGGAAACGTCCGGCGAAAATTGATTGCTCCCCGCGACCCAGCGGATCAAATGCTGGATGAGAGTTTTGGGCACACTGGTATTGACATTGTAATGGGACATATGATCACCGACGCCGTAAGTGCTCCAGCCCAGAGCCAACTCGCTTAAATCACCGGTGCCTAAGACCAGCGCCTCTCTCATATTGGCCAGGCGGAAGAGATAGGATGTCCGCTGTCCGGCCTGCACATTTTCGAAAGTGGTATCGTAATTCTTTTTACCGGCGGCAAAAGAATGTTTTATATCTTTAAACATCTGCATGCTTGCCGGCTTGATGTCAATTTCATTGGCTTCGACATGCAGAGCTTTCATCAGTTTAAGGGAGTTGCTGTATGTTTTTGTTGTTGTGGCAAAACCCGGCAGAGTATAAGCTTTAATATTAGAAGGCGGTAAACCCAAAAGATCCATTGTTTTTGCGGCAACAATGAGTGCCTGTGTGGAATCGAGCCCCCCGGAAACTCCAATAACAATATTCTTGATACCGGAAGATTGGAGACGTTTGGCCAGTCCCTGCACCTGGATATTATATGCTTCATAGCAGCGCAGATCACGCTTGGAAGGATCCGCAGGGATGTAAGGGTAGCGCGGATATTCTCGATTCAGGAGAATCCGTCCCTCCGGAACCGTTACTTGAACTTCAACTTTGCGGAATAAAGAAAGCTTATCTTTGTGGGTAAGGGCATTCTGACTGAAGGAGTTCAGGCGCATTCGATCCTGCGCCAGACGGTCCAAATCTATATCGCTGTAAATAATTTGCTGCTGCCGAGAGAAACGGGCCGATTCGGCGAGCAGATTGCCATTTTCATAAATCATGGCATGGCCATCCCAGGCCAGATCAGTTGTCGATTCACCGGGGCCGGCAGCTGCGTACAGATAAGCGGCAACACAGCGCGCCGACTGGTTGGCGGCCAGTTGATGACGATATTCAGATTTGCCGATGGTAATGTTGGATGCGGACAGGTTGCCGATGACGGTTGCTCCGGCCATGGCGGCAAAACTCGATGGCGGAACAGGGACCCAGAGATCCTCGCACATTTCCAGAAAAAAATTGAAATTCTTCACATTGGCAACTTGAAAAATTATATCTGCGCCAAAAGGGATGTCTTTTTGCGAGGCTAATTCTATTTTAGAGGAAAGCGCTGCCGCAGCCTGGGTAAATTGTCTTCCTTCGTAAAATTCACGATAATTGGGTAAATACGATTTAACTGCTACGCCGAGAATCCGGCCATGGTAAAAAACAACAGCGCAATTGAAAAGCTTGCAATCGATTTGCAGGGGTGCCCCCACCGCCATAATCATATTTATTTTTTCGGAGGCTCGCTTAATGGTGAACAGGGACTCATGCACGCTTTGCAGCAGTGCATCCTGATGGAAAAGATCTTCATTAGAGTAGGCGGTCAGTCCCAGTTCCGGGAAGATGGCCAGAATTGCTTTTTGCGCAGCCGCCTGGCGGGCTAATTCGACCGTTTTTTGCGTATTGAAAACAGTATCCGCAACCTTGACTTCCGGAATACAAACAGCCGTGCGGATAAAACCCTGGGCTATATAAATTAAAGAAACGGCTCGATTTTCTGGCGGGCATGAATTCATCCTTTCTCTAAATACGCGTAGGCGCTATGGTTGTGGATACTTTCAAAATTTTCCGCCTCAACGCTGTACCAGATAAAATTATCGTCAGCGTTTAATTTTACCGCCACACTTCGGACGACATCTTCGACAAATTTCGGATTTTCGTAAGCCTTTTCGGTAACATATTTTTCATCAATGCGCTTCAGCAGGGAATACACTTCTCCACTGGCTGATTCCTCCACAATTTTTATGATGTCTTCAATCCAGAAGAATTTTTTAAAACGCACTTTAACCGTTACAATGCTGCGTTGGTTATGGGCGCCAAATTCACTGATTTCGCGGGAACACGGGCAGACGGTGGTCACCGGAACGATAACCCCTACTAAAAAATCATTCTGGTTGCCGTTGTTTTCTCCGGTAAAAAGACAGTGATATTCCATAAAGCTTTTCGCCTGCGAAACGGGCGCCTTCTTTTCCAGAAAATAGGGGAATTCAATTTCCATATGAGCAGAGTGCGCATGGAGTTTCTGCCGGATTTTTTCCAATATCGCCTGAAATGTTTTCATGCTGATCTGCCCTTTAAATTCATTCAGCACCTCTACAAAGCGGCTCATATGCGTCCCCTTGAAGTGATGCGGCAGATTGACGTACATGTTTATTGTAGCATTTACCGGTTGTGTTCCGCGGGCGCGGTCCAGAACAACAACAGGATACTTAATGTTTTTAACACCAACCTTGTTGATATCTATTTTGCGGTAATCTTTCTGATTTTGGATGTCGATCATTTTATCAGTTCTAATCCCCTATATAAGTTACAGCCGCGTTTTCCGATTCCCAAACTTTAACACGGACTATGTTCACTTCAGCAAGTTTTGCTTTGAATTTCATTTCCTGCCAGATATATTTAGCAATATTTTCCGAGGAAGGATTTATTTGATTAAAAAACAGCAAATCGTTCAAGTGCTTGTGATCCAAACTATCAAGTATTTCTTGAAGCCATTTCTTTACATCGCGGAAATCAATCAGAATTCCCGAGGAGTTTAATTCCGGCGCCGCCACGGTCACTTCCACCCTAAAATTATGGCCATGTAATTCTTCACATTTTCCGCCGATGGCTGCCAGCATGTGCGCAGCCGAAAACGATTTTATTATCGTAACTTCGTACATTATCTCCCCCTCACGTTTATAGGTTAATCCCTATCATATTTTGGAGTTATGTGGAATAATTAAATCATGGGTGCTAGCTGAAAATACCGCCGCTGGTGTGGAATTTAAACAGGACCGTGCCTTTATAAAAGAGGAAATTGACAATTGCCTGGTGAAAATCACCTGTTTTACCTGCTCTAAAGACAATTTTTACTGAGCTCATTAGTGCTTAAAATAAATTCATTGATCGCAACGTCAAGCCAAATCAGGCTTTCACAAAAGTTCTCGGATATCTGTTTTGTTTGGCACATGAATTGCTTTGCAAGCAAGGTGAAATTGTCACAGCAAAAACAATGTATTTATTAAGTTGGAGGAGGTGATCGGGGCTAATAAAAAATTGGGTAAAAATTTAATTGAATAGAGTAGTTAAAAATAAGAATTTCAAAGCCATTATAAAAGGAGGAAAATATGTTAAAGATTTTTAGTAAAAAAGGTCAGAAAGGTTTTACACTGATTGAGTTGATGATTGTTATCGCCATTATCGGCATCCTGGCAGCAATTGCCATTCCGCAGTTTTCAGCCTACAGAGCAAGAGGCTATATGGCCGCCGTCAAATCCGATGCCAAGAATGTCTACACGGCTATTCAGACCTATCTGGGCGACAATCCGGGTGCCACTGCACCTGCTGATACGATTGCCACGACCGGTGGAACTATTTATACGACCGCCAAGGCCAGCCCGGGCAACACAATTGGAGTTGCCGCCGGAGGAGCCATAACCATTACTAACGCGAGCCTGAATGGCACCTATATAATGGATGCCAGTGGTGCCGTCACTACCGACACTCTGGCTCCAAAATAAAGGAAATATCGCTGCTTAATTTGAGGGAGGCCGGGATTAGTTCCCGGCCTCCCTTTTTTTATGTAAAGACAACACTGCGACATCCGGCAATTAAAGCGGTTGCCCGGAGGGGATGATCCTGTATACACCGTAACCGTTGGACCGATGGATTAGCTCCGTCTCGCTTCCCAGATACTGAAATAACCGCTCAATCGTTTCCGGGGGGTAATTGTCCCGCAGAAACTGAACGGACAAATCCTCGCGGATCAGCAAATGAGTGCATTTCAGTGATTCCAGGTATTTCCGAAAATTATCTTTCTCGCCGGCACTTGCGGCCAGTCCGCGCATGATATCCATGCCATAAGTTGCATCATCTTCATAGATCCGGTCCAGATAGTAACCGCGTCCCGCCAGAAAAAGTAATCTTATTCTGGAGTTTTCGGGAGTATGCTCATTGATGTAACGTATCGCCGCATAACTTCGGATATAACGCTGGAGATACGCATCCCTTGTCTCTTGGTTGAGAACGTATTTCACCGGCTGCAGACTCTGAAAGTATTTGTGCAGATAAACAATATTCCTGCCCCCGAACATTAGCAGAAACAAAAAGAGGGCAGAGAAACAGAAATAGCTGAAGAGCCCTGTTTTCCGGGCCGCCCAGGCGAAAAGATTCATGATGCCCATGACGGTCAGAATGGTGAGAATGGGTATCGCCGGAAGGATATAGCGGATGCGGAGCTGATCGAGAAAAAAGGCCGCCAGAATGAAGAAAGCGGCAAAGAGAACAAAAAACAGTTTCTGGTCACGGAGTGATTTTTCCATGAAAGCGAAGGGGACCAGGATAATCAGAATCGGATTAAGCACACCGTCAAAGTAGCGGTCGGAATAATCCTGCCCCTGGAAAAAAAAACGAATCGGAGTCAGCAGCGTTTCCCAGAAATTTTCCCCGTACATGATTTCCCGCATCTGGAACAGGCCCATGTATGTATCACCGGAAACCATGGAACGGGCGCCGGCGTCATTGGCAACACCGCTCATACCGATTGGGAAAAAGCCCTTAAAAAGTGGATACAGAGGATTACCCGTCAGGAGGGAATTTTTTATCAGCCAGGGAGAAAATACCAGAAGAGAAACCAGAAAAAAGATTACGCCATACCGGACAGCCGGCCACTGCTTGCCGGTGTCCCTGGAATATAAATAAACGGCAGAAAACGACAGAAAAAGCCAGGCTATCAGCGCGTTGTATTTTGTCCCCAAAGCCAGGCCCATAGCGATCGCAGAGAACATGAGCCATCTGGAGTTCTGGTAGCTCTCATCACGCCAGCGGACCATGGCAAGGATGGCAGCGGTTGTGAAAAAAGTCAGACCGAGATCCACATATGCCACCGTAGACATGCGCACCACAATCGGTGTGCTCAGAAAAATAAAAACGCCCAGAAGCCCCGCCAGACGGCTTAACTTATTGTTGAGATAACGATAAATCAGCCAGCCTGTCCCAATGCCAAAGCCTAGATGGATAAAATTGGCAATGAAGTCCTGATTAAAATAAAGAGGGATGAGGTAAAGCAGATCGACGTTCATCGGGTAATAGGAGAAATCAGCCCATTTAATCTCGTAGAATCCGCCATTGGTTAGCCAGAGCTTGGGAATGGCCAGATGATGTATCAGAACGTCTCTGGCTGTGGGTGGCAACATGCCCAATATTATTTCCAAAATAATTATCAACAAAATTGAGAGGCAGAGAAGAAAAACAAGAAAGGTTTGAAATTTTGCGACTTTATTTTTTCCCATGGTTGAAGATTTAACAATATGAGCACCTCGTGTCAAACAATATATCATAAGATGAGAGGAATATAAATTTACGGGGAATAAACCGAAATTTAAAGGCTTTCACTAATTACTGCCAGAGTTGTTTATTCCTCTTGACATCGAAAATTAATTGATTTACAAGGCCGATAAACCTGCGGTCATGTGACGACCACTGGTCAAGAACCAGTTAAGCCATATGAAACACAGACAAACTTAAGGGGGTGTATTATGGGGCTTCAAGAACGCAGAGAAAAAGAAAAGGATAACCGCAGAAGCCTTATCCTCCAATCGGCGCGCACGCTTTTTTTGACCAAAGGCGTCAGGAACGTTACAGTTGATGAAATTGCCAAATTATCCGAACTGGGCAAAGGGTCAATCTATCTTCACTTTACCAGCAAAGAGGAAATTTGTGCCCAAATCTTACTGAATGATATTGATAGATTTCATCAGCTGGCTTGCGATCTTTTTAACAAAAAGAAAACCGCCACTGATTCTCTGTTTGAATTTTCCTCTCTCTATATAGATAGTGCTCTCAATGAACCTGAATTATTCAGGATACTTATTACATTCATGCTGCAAAATGATCAAATTAATCTCTCCGCAGAGCAAAATAAAAACATTATAGCGGCGATGAGAAACACCATCAATATAATCGGGAATATATTCCAGTTTGGTGTTGATACTAAAGAATTTCCAGCAACTATTGATGTTAAATATACCCAGTTTGCAATTTGGGGAATGCTCAACGGGATTATAACTCTCCACATTTTTTCCGGTGCGGAAAGCAAAAGAAGGGGGAAAATCTATTCTACAACCAAGTCAGCATTGCAGGTATATATAAAGGGTCTGCAACAAGGCTAGTTCCGGTAAATCAAAT
The DNA here is from genome assembly GCA_963845095.1 of uncultured delta proteobacterium. Lineage (GTDB taxonomy): Bacteria > Desulfobacterota > Syntrophia > Syntrophales > Smithellaceae > MVRV01. Next base: position 46,575 of record CAWJQM010000008.1, on the reverse strand, counting down.
TATTAAAAAAGCAAGATGCTGTTTATCGGCAATTGCCCGATGAATGTGTGAAGATAAATACCGCATTCGAAAGGGTAAATTTTTTCCGCTTGAAATCGAGGTGACTTTAGGCTATAGCACAAGGCACTTGGGCGGTTAACTCAGCGGGAGAGTGCTACCTTCACACGGTAGAAGTCGCTGGTTCAATCCCAGCACCGCCTACCAGGAATATCAAGGGGTTACGGTTCATTCTGTGACCCCTTTTCTTTTATGCTTGTGGGTGATGCTTGGGGAGTTTCTTTTTTTGATGCAAAAAGTTCGTCCAGTTTGGTTAGTGCCGGAAGACAAAGTGAAGAACGATAAAGAATGCACGAATTGACAAGACCATGGACGAAATGGGAAGCAAGCACGGCTCTGAAAAATAAGCTTTGCTGCCTTGGTTAAAAATAGCCGATCGCGGGGTCACGGATCGCCTGATAATTTTTCTTAGGGGCTTGTGACGGTCCAGCGATTACTTCTTTGCTGGCATGAAGAAGCAGGTTAGGGGGCTTTGTCCGGCGTATGGTGTAGCAATGGATTGGGACGTGAATCGGAATAGTGAGAATGTCGGGGGGGCTTTTCCCATTGACAAACGATGATTTTTGTAATACATTAGCATCATGAAAGCGCCGGATTTCGAATGGGACGACAGCAAGAACCTGGACAATCTCGCCAAACATGGGGTGTCGTTTCAAGATGCACAGCAGGCATTTCAGGATGAACAGCGCGTCATACTTGAAGATTCGCAACACAGCGATAATGAACAACGGTATTATTGTCTAGGCAAAGTATGCGACGAGATCATGACCGTCCGGTTCACGTACCGAGGTGGAAAGGTCAGGATTTTCGGAGCGGCCTTTTGGCGGAAAGGAAAAGAACGCTATGAAAAAGAAAATTGTATACGCCGATGAGCCGTCGGATGTTGATCTGGGAAATGCAATCAGGGTGAAGGATTTTCTTCCTCGTCCGAAAGACATTGTTTTTCGGAAGGAACGTCTTGTGACCGTGAGGCTGGACGATTCAACGGTTTCCGAACTCAAGAAGGTAGCCGACGAAAAAGGGTTGGGCGTTTCCAGCCTGGTCCGGATGTGGGTTCGGGAAAGATTGACAAAAGCGCAAGCCTCCTCATAAGATGATCATGATCGTATCTTTAGAACTTGTCGATAAGTGATTGGGGAGAGAGGTATGTATGGAGCTGCTTCGTAAAGACATGCTCGTAATCCAGCAGTCTTGAATCGAGCGCATGTCTGCCCTGGTCTCATGAATGTGAGTTGCGATGGAATACTTTAAAATATAAAGAGAGCCCTACCTTCACAAAATAAAAGTCGCTGGTTCAATCCCAGCACCGCCTACCATTTGATAATCCGATAATATCCGATAAAGTAGAAAACCCGCTAGAAATAGCGGGTTTTTTATTGTCGTTAGTCCAATAACGTACTATAATATTTATCAAAATCCAGCAATATGACAAGCCCCTAAAAAGGCGGAAGGGCGCAGACAATAAGAATGCGCCGCGCATTGCATCCTACCGAACCGAATGCCTTAAAATCTTTTCCCTGTATGTTTTTCACTGCACGTTCGGTATAATTCTTTATTAAAGCCATGACGAACGATCATCTTGATCATCATCTTCTAAAAGGCAGATTTCTTAATGACTTCGGTTATAGGGGTTTTATTTTTGGATTCAAGGCGGTAAATTCCGGTTTGAGGAATTCCGGATCGCTCCAGTCATAGAATCCTTTTCCCGTTTTCAGGCCCAACTCTCCGCGGTCGATCATTGCCTTCAGGGCATCCGGCGGTCTGTCGATCGGGTTGTTACTGTCCAGATAGTAGGCCATCTCTATGTCATAGACGACATCCAGCCCCACATAATCCATCATCCCGAATGGTCCGGCCGTCATTCCGGACCAAAGTTTCCAGGCTCGGTCGATGTCTTTGAAATCGGCGTATCCACCGGCCCATGAAGCCAGGACCTCCCGTTTCACTGCATGCCAGATGCGGTTGAAGACAAACCCCATGCATTCCTTCTTCACGATCAAGGCGATACAACCAAGACTCTCGATCCACTCCTGGCACCGGGCAAAGGTATTATCGCTGGTTTGTGTTCCCCGCATGAGATCCACAAAGGCTGAATTAATAACCGTTGCCGCATAAAAATGGATGTTGGCGACCTTGTCTTTTCTTACCACAGCTCCCTCTATTCTAGTAATGGGAATTGATGAGCTGTTGGTGGCGATGATTGTATGTGCCGGCGCTATCTCATCCAGTTGGGAAAACACCTGCTTCTTGAGTTCCAGAGATTCGGGAACAGCCTCGATGATCAGGTCGGTGCCCGATACGGCTGTTTTTAAATCGTTATGAAAGGAAATATTCCGTAGAATATCGGCAGGCTCTCTGGTCATCGATCTGCTCCGAATGCCTGCTTCGACCTCGGCCTTTACCAAGGTTTTTGCCTTCTCAATGGCCGCGGGATAAGCGTCATAGAGCCGCACCGTGAAACCGGAGATCAGAGAATGGGCGGAAATCTTTACGCCCATTGTCCCCGCCCCGACCAGTGTAACCGTTTTTATGCCTGATTCCATTTCCGAGCCCCTCTTTTATATTATTGGCGGTTATTTCTTCGTTACACCGAGTAATTGTCTGGCTTCTGCAGGTGTGGCGACTTCTCTACCCAATGATTCCGCGATACGCACCGCCCATTCCACCTGCTCATAACTGCCCCTGGCCAATTCCCCGGTCGGCACGCGGATATTATCCTCGAGCCCGACCCGCATATGTCCGCCCATCAGGCACGACATGGTGATGGCGGGGAACTGATCAATGCCGACACCACAGGTCGTGAAGGTGGAGTTGGGGGGCAGGGCATGAACGAGGGCAACAAAAACCTCCGGACGAAACCGCTGACCGCCGGCCACACCCCAGACAAAATTGAAGTTGAAAGGGGCGCTGAAAATGCCCTGTTTCTGTATCAGCGTCCAATTATCCAGACCGCCCAGGTCATAGATTTCCGGCTCCGGTTTCACCCGGTTTGCCTCCATGGCCTTGCCGAAATCCTGCAGCATCGTAAATGTATTTGTAAAAACATTATCATAGGCGATCTGCCCCGTGTTTCTGTTGATGATACTGAAATTCATCGTGTTGGTGTTGAGGGAGGCCATATCCGGTTTGATGGCAATTATCGGGGCAATTCTTTCTTCTGCTGTATTTCCCGCCGAGGAAGTGATGTTGATGAGAATATCAGGAGCCGCGTTTTTCACTGCATCATAGATGGCCCGCACCTTGGCAATGTCTGGAGTCGCGAAGCCGATTTCGTCGCGGGCGTGTATATGTACCACGCGTGCTCCGGCCTGGAAGCATCGGGCTGCCTCCTGTGCAAATTCATCGGGGGTATAAGGAATAGCCGGATTCTGCTGCTTAAAGGTAGCCGCCCCGGACAAGGCCGCTGTGATAATAACTTTATCTTTCATCTTCGCTCCTTTGTGTTAAATTTCATCACTTCAATAGAATGCATAAAAACAGATTGTTCTTATTCAGTTTACTAATGATAAAATTTTCTGATAATTTCTGGGCCGGTTCTCAGTCTCCTCTGCTGCTGCCTGATTTTATTTGCCTTTAAAAATAGGCGGCCTTCTCTGCAGGAGCGCTTCGATACCTTCTTTAAAATCTTCTGTCATGGTAGAGAGAATAAATTGTTCCGAGTCCATGTGCATGATCGGCTGATCTAGCGCCTGAACCAGCGTGTTGACACTCCGTTTGATCATCTGGGTGGTCAGCGGCGCTTTAGCAGCATATTCCTTTGCCATTTCCACGGCCCGTTCCTTCAATTTGTCGGCGGGGATTATTTCATCGAGCCAACCCCAGTTATAAAGCGTCTGAGCAGATTCATTTTTTGACAAAATAACGAAACGTTTTGCTTTGGCCGGTCCCAGCAGATTTGTAATCAAAGGAAGAGCAAGCCAGCTTAAATTCATTCCCAGATTGTTTTCCGGTAAACCACACCGGCAATTATCAGCGCCAATCCTGAAATCAAGAGCCGATGCTATACATGTGCCGCCTCCCAGACAAATTCCATTGATGGCGGCGATTGTAATCTGGGGTATCTGGTTGAGTTTGGTAATCATCCTCGGCCCGACAGAATAGCCGCGATATCGTTTCAGCACGGGACCGGTGGCTATCTCTGCCTGCTTTGGATCCATAACATCCGCGCCGAGACAGAAATTTTTCCCGGTTCCGGTGAAAACAACAGCCCTTGTATCAAGATCAGACTGAAGTTCATCAGCCAATGCTTCCAGTTCCAGCATAAGATCAACGCTTAAAGTATTATTGGAACCAGGCCGGTTGAGTGACACAACTGCTATGCCTTCATATTTTTCCACGGTCAGGTATTCATATTTCATAAAATTTCCTCCTCAAAGAATGGTTATTTCTATTTATTTTCTGCAATTACGACAGGCCTGTTTCTTTCATCGCCGATGACAACTCACCAAATGTCCCGGTTCAATTTCCTTCATCTGAGGCGCCAGGGTTTGACATTCGGGTTGGCACTCGGGACAGCGGGGATGAAAGGTGCATCCCGCCGGCGGATTGAGCGGGCTGGGCACTTCCCCTTCCAGGGTGGCGTCCTTGATGTTTTCAGGGTCGGCAACCGGCACGGAATCCAGCAATGCCTGTGTATAGGGATGTTGGGGATTGCCGTAAAGCATTCCGCGCGGCGCCAGCTCCACCAGCCGGCCAAGATACATCACGCCGATGTGCTTGCTGACATGCTCGACCACGGCCAGATCGTGGGAAATGATCAGATAGGTCAGGGAGAGGCGCGCCTGGAGATCGATGAGCAGATTAAGGATCTGAGCCTGGATCGAAACGTCCAGTGCGGACACCGGTTCATCGAGGACAATAACCTCCGGGTTGAGGGACAGGGCCCGCGCAATAGCGATGCGCTGCCGCTGGCCGCCGCTGAATTCATGAGGGTAAAGCCCCTCATGATGGGGTTCGAGCCCCACCAGTTCCAATAGTTCCCTGACCCGGGCCGCTTGTTCGGCCTTTGTTCCCACATGGTGAACAGAAAGCGGTTCGGAGATGATCTGCTTGACCTTTTTCCGGGGATTGAGGGAGCGGAAAGGGTCCTGAAAGACCGCCTGGATGCTTCGCCTGAAGTCAAAAAGATCCCGCCCTTTGATCTGCGTAATGTCTCTTCCCGCAACCGTGATTTCTCCCGACGTAGCCGGATCAAGCCCGAGAATCAGGTTGGCCGTTGTCGATTTGCCGCAGCCCGATTCTCCCACCAGGCCGAGCGTATTACCTTTTTCTATGGAGAAACTGACATCGTCAACCGCTTTGACGTGCCCGACCACTTTGGAAAAAACCGTTCCCCGGGTCACGGGAAAATACTTCCGAAGGTTCTTAACTGAAACAATGGTGGAATCGTGCATCGTTAATCCTTTATATAAAGCCAGCAAGATACTTGATGGTTATCCGCAATTGTCACTTCCGGCGGGTATTGTTCATGGCAGACCGGCATCGCTTGAGAACATCGCGGGGCGAAACGGCACCCGGGCGGCGGATGCAGCAGATTCGGCGGGCTGCCGCCCAGCGAGTAGAGCCGGTCGATGCGGCGGCCCAGCACGGGCACCGACCGGATGAGACCCACCGTGTAGGGATGCGACGGGTTTTTATAGAAGGTCTTTACCGGGGCCTGCTCCACGATCCTTCCGGCATACATGACCAGCACCCGCGTGCAGATCTGAGCCACCGTGGCCAGATCGTGGGTGATCAGGATAATCGCCGTATTCGATTCCTGCTGGATTTCCCGCATCAGGTTGAGGATCTGGGCGCGGATGGTCACATCCAGGGCCGTTGTCGGCTCGTCGGCAATCAGCAGGTCCGGATTGTTGGCAATCCCGATGCTGATCAGCACGCGCTGGCACATGCCGCCGCTGAACTGAAAGGGATAGTCGTCGATCCGCCGCTCCGGAGAGGGTACCCTGACCTTTTCCAGTAAATGAATGCACTTCTCCCGAAAAGAACCGTTCCCCTTTCCGTGGTATTTGAGCACTTCGCCGATCTGGTAACCCACCGTCAGGAGCTGGTTGAGGGCAACCATGGGGTCCTGCAGGATCATGGACAGGCGGTCACCCCGAATTAGCCGCATTTGCTCATCCGTCTTTTTCTGGAGATCCTCGCCTTGAAAAATGATTTCTCCCGATACGATCCGGCCCGCCGGCTGAGGAACGAGGCGCATGATGGAAAGGGAGGTAATGCTTTTGCCGCATCCCGACTCCCCGACCAGTCCCACGATTTCTTTCTTTTCTACGCTAAAACTGACACCGTCAACGGCCTTCACGACACCTTTCCTGGTATAGAAAAAGGTATGCAGATCCTTGACGGTGAGTACTTTCTCTGTTGGTATGTTTGAAGATGCCATTTTCATCACCGCAGTTTCTGTTTGGGGTCCAGGAGTTCGCGAATCCAGTCCCCGGTCAGGTTAAAGCCAAGCACGGCGATTACAATGGCAATGCCCGGGAAGGCAACCAGCCACCAGGCATAAGTTATATACTGTCGCCCCTCGGCCAGCATCAGGCCCCAGTCACAGGACGGCGGCTGGGTGCCGAGGCCCAGAAAGCTCATCGTCGCCGTCAGAACAATGATCCCGCCAATGTCGATCGTCGCCAGAATAATAATGGTATTGAAGATATTGGGCAGGACGTGGGAAAACATGATGCGCAGGTTTCCGCACCCGGCCACGCGCGCCAGGCGGATGAAATCACGTTGTTTGAGGCTCAGCGTCTCACCCCGCACGATGCGGGCGTAGTTGGGCCACCCCATGATCCCGAAGGCGAGAATGATGGTTTCGGCGCTGGGACCGCGGATGCTGGCCAGGATGAAGATGACGATGATCGCGGGAAGAGAAATCCAGAAGTCCGCGACACGCATGAGGAACATATCCGTCTTCCCGCCGACGAATCCGGAAATCAGGCCGATCATGATGCCGATGGTTCCGTAGAAAGCGATGCAGCCCACGCTGATAAGAAGAGATATGCGGGATCCGTGGATAAGACGGCTTAAAACATCCCGGCCCAGCATATCGGTTCCGAGAAAGATTTTTTACAGATCCGCCTTCCTGCCAGAAGGGCGGAAGGGTCTGATTCGCGAGATCCCCCGCGAAAGGATCATAAGGAGCAAGAAGATCGGCGAAAATAACGGTTAGGAAAAAGAGCGCCAGGCAGGCGAGGCCGACATAAGGCAGACTGATGCGTCCGGCCCGTTCTTCAATACTCCTGTCAGTTTTCTTCAATTTTGCAAACAATGACTTTATCCTTCAATTACTGTTAATGGAAACATATCCTTTATTGATAGCGTATTCGGGGATCGATGAAGGCGTAGACGATATCAACAAGGAGGTTCATCACCACGACGATAAAGGTGACAAACATGACGAATACCTGAACAACCGGGTAATCACGGCCGAAATAGGATTCCATCACCAGCCTGCCGATGCCCGGCCACGCAAAGATCGTCTCCACGACGACCGAGCCGAGGATCAAGGCCCCGAAAACGCTGAAGACGACCGTCACCACGGTGATGCTGGCATTCTTAAAGGCGTGGAGCATAATGACGTACACCTCGGGCACCCCTTTGATCCTTGCCATCACCACGTATTCGCTCTTCAGGGCATCGAGCATGGCCGACCGGCTCAGGCGGGTGAAAAGAGCGATCGGAAAGAGGCTCATGCAGAAGGCGGGCATGATGTAATGCAGGGGTGTACTGCTGCCCGAAATGGGCAGGAGGCGAAGGCTGACGCCGAAAAAGAGGATCAGCATCATCCCGACCCAGAAAGAGGGCAGAGACATGCCGGCCAGGGCCAAAACTCTGCCGAAACGATCGATCCAGGAATCACGCCGTACCGCTGAAATAATCCCGATCGGAATCCCCACGCAGAAAGCAAAGAAAAAGGCTGCAATCCCGAGCTTGATAGTCGCCGGCAGGCGGCCGAAAAGGACGGTGAGGGCTGGTTCGGAATACTTGAAGGACAGGCCGAAATCGCCCTGAACCGCATTCTGGACAAAAATCCAATACTGAACCGGCAGGGATTTATCCAGACCGAATTTCTCCGTCAATACCTGCTGGTCCCGGGGTGTGGCATCCGGCGGCAGCATAATCGCCACCGGATCCGCGCCGCCCATGCGAAACAAAAAAAACACCACGGTCAGCACAACATATATGATCAGAAGCGCAATCGCGATCCGCTTGATAATGTATCCCTGCATGAAGAACCTTCCTCTTGTTTAATCATCAATTACTTCAAAACTTTTACGAAGTGGAGATTGAAAATAAACGCCTCCTGGGGGGTCCAGTTATACTCCACCCGGTCAGAAGTGGCATAGAGCATATTCAGGCCGTAAAGATTTGTGCCGGAAGGATGCTCCAACATCATTTCGTGAATCTTTTTAAGCAGTCCGGCCCGTTTTTTTACATCCAGTTCACGGGCCTGGGCATCAACCAGGGCATCGACCTCTTCCTTGCGCGGCCGGTCGGGATAGGACGAGTAGGGGCTTGTGCTCTTTATGGAAAGGAACAGCCTGGTGCTGGGATCACGGCCTCCTCCCCAGCCGTAGAGCAATAGCGCCCCGATCCGCGGGTCCCTGTTGCGGGAGTAGGTTGCCGCTGTTCCACCCTCGAGCTGACGCAGCTTCACCGTAATCCCGATGTTCTGCAGGTATTGCTGAATGGCGGCGGAGACCAGCGGCGCATTGGGAGTATCGCTTGCATATGTCAGCATGACCGGGTAGCCCGGCTTGTAGCTTGATTTTTTCAGGTATTCTTTCGCCTTCTGGGGATTGAAATCGAACTTTATCTTCGGGTCATACCCTAATTCCGTCTTACTGGCGTACATGTAAAGAGGATATCCTTCGCCGAGGTAGATCTTGTCGACGATTTCCTGGCGGTTGATGGCATGCCGGATGGCATAGCAAAAGTTTTTATCCTTGAGAATGGGATCGGCGAAGGTCTTATGAGAAAGACCGAAGAGGCTCGGTACGTTGTCGATCCGCTTGATCCTGACCCGCTTATTTTTCTGCAGGCTCTTTAACTGATGCGGCAAGATCTCCCCGACGATGTCGAGTTCGCCCGTCTCCAGCATGGCCAGGCGCGACTGGTCGTCGGGAACGGTGACAAACTGCAGATACTGGAAATTCGGCAGGTCGGCTTTGTATGTCTGTTTCAGTCCTTTGACATCCCAGTAATTCTGGTCCACGGCCAGGGTCACCGACTCGCCCACCTTCCGCTCGACAAATTTGAAGACACCGCTTCCCACCGGGTTTTTTCGGAACTTTTCCGGCCCCACGCTGTCGTAGTATTTCTTGGAAGCAATGCCGATCCACATCAGCTCCTGCCAGGCCGCGTAAGGCTCGAAAAAATGAAAGACCAGCGTCTGTTCATCGAGCACATCGATGGATTCAATATCATCAAGGGGTCCCGCCATCACATTGGCATTCTGCGGGTTCATGCATTGCTGGTAGGTCCATTTGACATCGGCGGCGGTCACTGGGTCCCCCGTATGAAAACGGGCGCCTTTCCTGAGCTTGATCTTGATGTCCTTCGGATTCGGCATCACCTGGATCGACTCGGCCAGCCAGAGGATACGCTTGCCGGTTAACCGGTCGGCAGTCATCAACCCTTCATGGATCGGAAGGATCACGGGAAGATCGATTCCCGTTTTCATCTCCAGCATGTTCATAGTTGAAGGGTCATAGCTTATGCCCACCCGGACGGTGTCCTTGGGGCCGGCATAAGTGATAACGGCTGGCATCGCCAGCACGATCCCCAGGAGCAATACCAAAACCCGACAAAAATAATCTTTTTTCAAAGTGCAAACCTCCTCCCGATTATTTTTCTTTAGCGCTTCAACGCTTCACGGACTTATGGTGTGAAGCGCGAAGCCAAAGGAAAGGATTTAATTCTTATCTGCTTTTTTAATAGTCAACTACTTCAAAACTTTTACGAATTGGAGATTGAAAATAAACGCCTCCTGGGGTGTCCAGTTATACTCCACCCGGTCAGAAGTGGCATAGATCATATTCAGCCCGTAAAGCGATGTATTGGAAGTATATTCCAATATTATTTCGTGAATCTTTTTCAGCATTCCGGCCCGTTTTTTTACATCCAGCTCGCGGGCCTGGGCATCGATCAGGGCATTCATCTCCTCTTTTCTCGGCCGGTCCGGATAGGCTGCGTAGGGGCTGGTGCTCTTTGTGGAAAGTAAGAGCCTGAGACTGGGGTCACGACCGCCGGCCCAGCTGTAAAGCAATAGTCCCCCGATCTGCGGGTCCCTGTTGCGGTTGTAGGTTGCCGCGGTTCCGCCCTCGAGCTGACGCAGCTTCACCGTAATCCCGATATTCTGCAGGTATTGCTGAATGGAGGCGGCGACCAGCGGCGCATTGGGAATGATGTTTGTGTAAGTCAGCACGATCGGGTAACCAGGCTTATAACTTGACTTTTTTAGATATTCCTTGGCTTTTTGGGGATTGAACTCGAACTTTATCTTCGGGTCGTACCCCAGTTCCGTCTTGCTGGCGTACATGTAAAGAGGATATCCTTCGCCGAGAAAGATCTTGTCGACGATTTCCTGGCGGTTGATGGCGTGCATGATGGCATGGCCGAAGTTTTTGTCTTTCATGATGGGATCGGCGAAAGTCTTATGGGCAATCCCGAAGAGGCTCGGCACATTGTCGATCCGCTTGATCCTGACTCGCTTGTTTTTCTGCAGGCTCTTTAACTGATGCGGCAGGATCTCCCCGACAATGTCGAGTTCGCCCGTCTCCAGCATGGCCAGGCGCGACTGGTCGTCGGGAACGGTGACAAACTGCAGATACTTGAAATTGGGCAGGTCGGCTTTGTATGTCTGTTTCAGTCCTTTGACATCCCAGTAATTCTGGTCCACGGCCAGGGTCACCGACTCGCCCACCTTCCGCTCGACAAATTTGAAGACACCGCTTCCCACCGGGTTCTTCCGGAACTTTTCCGGCCCCACGCTGTCGTAGTATTTCTTGGAACAGATGCCGATCCACATCAGCTCCTGCCAGGCTGCGTAAGGCTCATAAAAGTGAAATACAAGGGTATGGTCATCGAGCACATCGATGGATTCGATGTCATCGAGGGGTCCCGCCATCATGTTGGTGTTCTGCGGGTTCATGCATTGCTGGTAAGTCCATTTGACATCGGCGGCGGTTACCGGTTCCCCGGTATGAAAACGGGCGCCTTTCCTGATCTTGATCTTGATGTCCTTCGGATTCGGCATCACCTGGATCGATTCGGCCAGTCCGGGGATACGCTTGCCGGTTATTCGATCGGTGGCCATCAACCCTTCATGCATCGTCAGGATTACGGGAATATCGATCCCGGTCTTCATCTCCAGCATGTTCACAGTTGAAGGGTCATAGCTTATGCCCACCCGGACGGTATCCTTGGGAGCGGCATAAGACATCGCAGCTGGAATTCCTATTGCCAGGACAATGAGAAATGCCAGTATCCGACAAAAATAATCTTTTTTCATGGAGTACTCCTAATGTTTGCTCAGGGGCTTCAACACCTCACAGTTTATGCCGTGAAGCGCGAAGCCCGAAAGCAAGGTTTTAATCTTCCGTCAATTACTTGAATGTCAGCGTCTTGATAATTGCCAACAGAATCTCCGGCGGCGGTGCTCCTCCCGCCACGGTCGTATTGGTCAGATTAATGACTTTGTCATCCTTGTAGACTACCAAAACAGCGGTAACGAGCGTCGTTTGACCATCTTTGAATCTCCACTTGACAATCAGGGCCATTGCCGGGGTTCCGTCACTGAGGTTCACCATCTCTTTTGTCTCGATTCTGTGCCGTGAAGATCCTTCATTCGTGTCCTTGAGCAATTTCAGGTAGGCCTCTCCCGCCGCATCGCTGCCCAGAGCCGGTGCATCCTTCGCTTTGTCCGTGATGATCAGGGTTGACACGGGAATCAACCATTCATTGGGGTTCGCGATACGATAGGTTTCACCCGGCCATGGTTTCTGGGCGACCCAGGTTTTGGGCAGCTGGACAGAAAAGGCGGGTGCCTTGTTGATGTATTTTCCTTCGACATATTCGCCTACCGCCGGATCAATGTTGGCTGCCTGGACGGTAACTTGTGACAAAAGACAAATCGCAATCGCTGCTGCAATAACCCATCCGCTCCATAACTTTCTTTTCATTGTACAACCTCCTTTTGTGTTAAGTTAATTTGTTAAAAGCCCTCTTTTCAATCTTCTCTGGTTCGCTTTTACTTTTTTGCTTTTGTTTCAAAGACCGGGATTGATTTTGAATAAAGCCATATGTCAATGCCTTTGACCCATCGCGGATCAACTCGATCAGCTTCTCCTTATCGAAATTTCCCTGCGGTACTGCAATCCAGGGCTTCAGGGTGGCAATGCCTTGAACAAATGCCCAGCCTAAGAACTGGAAGTAGCTTAGTTGCTCCCGGGATATACCCGCCATCCTTGGATTCCTGGTCAGCTCTTCCACATGGGCGTCAAAGAGCTCATCTCTGTACTGAATCCGCAGGGGAATGTGTTTATCATCATTGATGGCCGCAAAAAGGTGCTGTTCTTCCCAGGCGAACAGGACATAACCAATCCCGTTATTCAGCGCCGGCACATTTGTATACTGTTCCCGCGAATATTTGGTCTGTAAAGCCACAGCTTTTTTAAAGACTTCCTTTTCGATCATTTCCATGGTTTTGAATTGGGAATAAATGGGCATGGTGGACGACTTGAGCTTCTTGGCAATGGATCTTGCTGACAGCTGCGCCCATCCTCCCTTGCGAACGATTTTGAAAGCGGCATTAATGATATCCTCTCGTGAAATCCTGGCATTTGCAGGCAAGGCAACCTCCGCTATTTATAACACTAGTTATTAATAACTAGTGTTATAAATGAAACCGGCGTAACCTGTCAACAATTTTTTTGAATTATTTTTTAGAAGAATGGATGTAATTGTTTATACAGGTATATATGCCATCTTTATAAATATAAAATGTTATCATCAATTTTCGGGGGCAGATCAGTCCATGGGGAATCTCAATCAATAACCATCAAGTAACTTTACCGTATGGCGGGCTTCTTCTACAAGAAGAGACAAAGAGCGAGGCCTTATAATAGAGGCCGGAATTTTGAGATATCGGAGTATATTTAGGGTGGATTGTTAAATTACGATCTGAATAAACGTTCTCAGTCTTTTGCCTTCAGGACCATCAGCGCGTCAACCACAACAGGATTTCCCCCCGAAATGATAACCTGATTGAGGTCAATTTCCTGAATCTCGGCCAAGTCTATCCTGATGTTATTTTAAAAAAACCGGCGCAATTGGGGAAAATCTGCGCCGGTTTTTAGTTTTTAATTGTAATTAGTTTCTATTTCTGGTTGCCCCAGTATTTCCAGCCGTCGGCTTCTTTGATCAGCATAAAGCCCGGGCTGATGGCAGCTTCCCCAAAGTTATTTTCCACAAAACCGGCAATCACGGCTTTGTCGCCTTTAATTTCGATATTGGTCAAATGGTGTTTATATTTGGTCAGCATGCCGATATACTGCTTCCAGATAACTTCGGAGGCCTTTTTATCCCGGCCGTCGCTCTTGAAGGAATCAGAGTAAGCACTCATAAAAGCCTGCAGATCCTGCTTTTGCGCAGCGCTGTCCATTTTGGCAAAAAAAGCAGTAATATCCGGCGGCAGGTCTTCCAGGTATTTTGATCGGACAAATTTCTCCGGATTGACTGTGCCGTCAACCTTGCCCGCTGTTATGAAGGCAACAGTATCATTGCTGAATTGATCGGCAGCATCCGTATGGGGAAAGTGTCCGGCGCCGGCATAAAGCTTCACCTGAGGCGTGTTTCCGGCAGCCGTCATCATCCGGTAAAAGGGCTGAATGATATCAAATTTCAGGCTCTTTTTACCGCTTAAAAGAGTTGTGGGAATGAAAGGTTCGCTGTCGCCAAAGGCCAGAAATATCGGGCACTTTATCTCTTTGGCGCGTTTGGCATAACTGTTGGGGTCTTCGGCGATTATTTCTATGCCTAAAGTGTAGATATCAATGATGTAGGTTATCACATAGCGGTCATACTCAGCTTTATTGGCATCAATCATTTTAACCCGGGTGTCGGTAAGGAATGTCGCATATTCGTTGGGGACTTTGAAATAGCCGGCTTTCGAGTCGCTCAGTTGCCCGGTTTTCGGGTCTCTTGATTTGAAATAATAGAAAGCTTTAATGTCCTCGGCAGTTTTCTTAAATTCACTGTCGAGCGCACTTTTCATCCAGGGAACTTTTGCCCAGACTTCATCTTTTTCCAGCAATTGCGGATTGAAATATATACCGGCATATTCTTCGAGGCCGGCCGGAGATTCGAGAATCAAACCTTCGACTGCCGCGGGATAAAGAATCGCATATCCGATAACCCATTGGCCGCCCAAAGAATGCCCGTGATAAAATGCTTTCTTGACCCCGAGCTGATTGACGACCAGGTCATAAATGACTTCACGGGTGGAATTAAGGGTTCGGTTAATCGGATTATTAAGGTTACCCGGCAGCGACTTGCCGTAGTTGGGGATATCGGGGGCAATCACACGCAGGCCGGATTCCAGCGCGAATTTCATGATGTTGCCGTAGTGAGCGGCATTGGCGCCCTTGCCGTGAATAATCACGAGAGTTTTGGGATTGGGATCTTTGCCGTAATACTCGTCCATATAGGCAATTTCCCAGTTTATTCCTTTAGAGTCCCGGGCTGTCTTGTATTTTACCGGGAAGGGATAATTGACGCAATCCTTCCAGAAACTTTTTGCCGGACTGCATGACGCTACACTTACGGGGCTATAGTTGGCCGCCTTGAGGGTAGGCTTAACGGTCGTTGCACATGCCGTAACAAATAAAAGGGCGAAACCTGTTAACAATAAAACCAGATTATTTTTCCAGCCTCTCATATCTTTAATACTCCTTTCTTTGCGCAATTTTTTTCCTGATCCTGAACACTAAGGTTAATGATCCTGCTTTTTCCTCCAACGCAATGCCCCAAATGAAACTGTTAATACGATTTACAGAATAAAGTTGATAAGAGTTACCTCTTGTTTTCTGAAGTATAGAATGAGCATTCCTGTCTGTCAATGAAATATTGGCCGCTGACGAAACATCCAATTGACAATTGAAGGAAACTCCACTAAAAAACAATCGCTATATGCTCATGAAAAAGGCGGGAGGTAATTGAATGTCGACGCAGGCGGCAACCGGCTATGGGAAAGGATGAAAACAGTTTTTTATTTTCAACTAGCCTATTGCATAGGAACAATGACCTGGAATATTGCCGGATTGATTCTGAGATCCCAGGGTCTGCGTTCCCCCGGACCTACGGCGTCGCTGGCTATTGCGGTGTTCGGGGTGGTAATTATTGCCGCCCTGGTGATCGGGTTGCGCAAATGGCCTATTGTTTATGGCCTGGTTTCCGCTTTGGTCATGCTGCTGGTTATACCGTCCATATTAAATGCTTTTACGGCGGATCCTGCCCTGTGGCCGTCTGATTTCTGGCGCTATGCGGGTGCGGCCTTGAATGCCCTGGGCTTTGTCAGCTGCGCAAGCGGCGTCATCGGCTATATTCGCTGGAAGATGTCATAAAAAGGAAGCTATCTTGTTTCGGTTTCAGACGTTGTTAAATACAATATGACTTGACTCATATTGAATATGATCTGATGGAAGTAAGGAGGTCTTTGGATGTACGAGCTCAAGCCCTGGTTGAAGCATTATGGCAATGTGCCTCAGACAATTGATTATCCCCGCGTCACCATGTATGAAGCTCTTGCCCAAACGGCACGGGCGAACCCCGATTCTATTGCTTATGATTTTCTCGGATACACATCAACCTACAGCCGGTTCATGACCGAGATTGACCAGTGCGCCGATGCCCTGGCCGCGCTGGGCCTGCAAAAAGGCGACACCATCACGATCTCGATGCCCACATCTCCGCAAGGGATCATCTGTTTTTACGCCGCCAATAAACTCGGGGCGGTGAGCAGCATGATTCATCCCTTGTCCACCGCCAAAGAAATTGAATTTTACCTGAATGTGGCAAAAAGCCGCTTTGCCCTGACCCTGGATGCCTTCTACGGCAAATTCAAGGAAGTTCAACCTTTAACACCGCTGAAAACTCTGATTCTGGCAAAAATTCCTGATTATTTGAACATTTTCAAGCGGATCGGTTTCAATCTGACCAAAGGCCGCCTCATCCCCAAAGTACCGCCTGATTCCATGGTACGCTGGTGGGCTGACCTGATGCGGGGGAAGTACGCATCGGCGCCTCAGGCCAAGATGGATACGGATGACCTGGCGGTTATTCTTTACAGCGGCGGAACAACAGGCGTGCCCAAAGGCATCATGCTCTCCAACATGAATTTTATCAGCGAAGGAAAACAGGTGTCGGAATGGGGCAAGCTCTCGGGCGCCGATTCCATTCTGGCGATTCTGCCGATCTTTCACGGTTTCGGCCTGGGCGTTTGCGTCAATGCCTGTTTCATGGGCGGCGGTAAAAGTATTCTGGTGCCGGTTTTTACGCCGGAAACGGTAGCCGATATTATCAGCTCTCAAAAGCCGTCTTTTGTCATTGGCGTGCCCACGCTGTTTGACGCCCTTTCCCGCAATCCCAAGATGCATAAAGCCGATCTCAGCTGCCTGCGGGCGACATTTTCCGGCGCGGATTCTCTGCCCCGGCCGGTTAAAGAACGTTTTGAAGACATGGTCAGAAAGCGGGGCGGCAATGTGCAGCTTTTGGAGGGCTATGGACTGACCGAAGCGGTCACGGCGATAATGGCGATGCCGATCGGCACTTATCGTGAAGGCAGCATCGGGGTGCCTTTCCCGGATATGCTGGCGAAGATTGTCCTTCTCGGTACGACCGAGGAAGCGGCCATCGGGCAGGAAGGCGAAATTTGCGTCGCCGGCCCCGCCGTGATGATGGGCTATCTGGATGCTCCCCAGGAAACCGCCGATACGCTCAAGCTGCATGCTGACGGCAGAATATGGCTGCATACCGGCGACATCGGCACCATGGATCAAGACGGGTTCTTTTATTTCAAGCTGCGGCAAAAGAGGATGATCAAATCGTCCGGGATGAACGTTTATCCCGCCCAGGTGGAGGAAATTCTGTACAAGCATCCGCAGGTGCGGGATGCCTGTGTCATTGGCGTCCCCGATGAAGCCCAGGTGCAGGCGGTAAAGGCGTTCGTCGTCCTGAAAAATCCGGCGGACGCGAGTCCGGAAATGGAGAAGGAATTGATCAACTATTCCCGGGATCACCTCATTAAATGGAGTTGTCCGCGCTCCATTGAGTTTCGCGATGATCTTCCCAAAACGCTGGTCGGCAAAATCGCTTATAATGTGCTGGAGAAAGAAGAGACCGCCAAGCTGCAGGAAGCCGGTAAATATTGCAGGAGAAAAATGATTTTGATTAAGGAGATATAATTAATGCAAGCAATAAAGGAAATCCATGATGTTGTAAATGACCCGATTACCTATGCGAGGAAACTTCAGAAGCAAAGCGGCAAGAAAATTATCGGCTACATGTGCACCTATGCGCCGGAAGAAATTATCCATGCCGCCGGGGCGCATCCGCTGCGGCTTTTTGGCTCCAACAAGAATATTCTCCTGGCCGACGGCCATTTGCAGACATATTGTTGTTCGCTGGTGCGCGGCGTTCTGGAAGACGCGCTCGCCGGGGATTTAAAGTTTCTTGACGGCATGATCTTTCCCCATACCTGCGACACAGTGCAGCGGCTCTCGGATATCTGGCGTCTGAATGTTCCTTACGGTTTCCATCTCGATGTTGTCTTACCGGTGAAACTGGACACAAAAAGCGCCCGCGACTATATGCTCGATGTGCTGAACCTCTTCCGTAGGGATCTGGAAAAATCGCTGCAGGTCAAGATTACCGACGACGACATCCGAAAATCTATTGTCCTTTACAATGAAATCCGCAGCGGGCTGGAAAAGGTTCACGAATTGAACAAAAATAATCCCGGCATCATTAACGGCAAGGATCTCTCGGCGCTGGTGCGGGCGGCTATGATCATGGACAGAAACGACTATTTGAAAATTCTGCAGACTGTAATTGCCGAACTGGAGACCAAAGGCGGTACCGCCAAGGCAACTAAGGCGAGGCGCTTAATTATTTCCGGCGGCCTCTGCAGTCAGCCGGACATTTACCCTGTCATCGAAGATGCCGGGGGAGTGGTCGTCGGTGATGATCTCTGCACCGGCTCCCGCTATTATCAGGGGATAATAAAAACCACCGGTGAGCCTGTTGCGGCAATCGCTGAACGTTATTTGCAGCGTCCGGTTTGTCCGGCCAAGCATATGGATAAAAATGCGCGGGCGACAAATCTGATCAAAATAGCCAGAGACAGCAAGGCCGACGGAGTAATTTTTATGCTGCTGAAATTCTGCGATCCGCACGCTTTTGATTACCCTTATTTGAAAGATGCGCTGGCTGATGCGTCTATTCCCAGCCTGCTGCTGGAAGTAGAGGATCAACAGCAGGCCCAGAGTCAATTAAAGACACGCATTGAGGCGTTTTTGGAAACATTATCGTAATAACATCTTTATGGAGGTAATAATGGCTGAGAAAGATTCCGAAAAAGAAAAGAGAAAAATCAAATCCGTCAGCAAGATGAAAGACATCATGACGAACTATTATATTGAAGCAAAGACGGCCGAGCAAAACAACAAAAAAGTTGCCTGGATCACAAGCGGCGGCCCGGTGGAGCCTTTGATTGCGATGGATGTTATTCCTGTTTATCCGGAAAACCACGGCGCCATGATCGGTGCCAGCAAAATGGGGATAGATCTTTGCCAGAAGGCCGAAGCCATGGGTTATTCCAGTGATCTCTGCTCTTATGCCCGCAGCGATATTTCCTGTGCCACGGTCAACGGCGGCCCCATTGGCGGCCTGCCCAAACCCGATATGCTGGTCTGCGGCAATAATATCTGCGGCACGGTGCTGAAATGGTATGAAGTACAGGCCCGATATTTTAATGTGCCGCTGTTTATTCTGGATACGCCTTTTTGCCATACGCAATTTACGCAGGAAGCCCGCCAATATGTTCACCGGCAAATTGAAGAATACATTGTATTTCTGGAAAAAGCTTGTGCCAGGAAGATGGATAACGACCGGATGAAAGAAGTCGGCAGGCTTTCCGTCGAAGGCCAAAAACTCTGGCAGGCGGTATTGGATACAGCCAGAAACAAACCGGCGCCGCTTTCCGCTTTTGACGCCTTTTTCCATCTGGCCTTAATCGTCACCTTGCGGGGAACCCAGCAGGCTGTCGATTATTATCAAGGGTTGCTCGCGGAAATGGAGCAGCGCATTGCCGACGGCATCGGTGCAGTCGAAAATGAAAAATACCGTCTGCTCTGGGATAACCTGCCGGTTTGGTATCGGACCAAATGGCTTTCCGAGAAATTTGCCGCCGCCGATGCCTGCCTGGTTGCCGACACATATACCTCGGCCTGGTGCGGCACTTTGAAATACATCGATGAAAACAATTTTATTGAATCCATGGCGGAAGCCTACTCCCGGATTTATTTGAACATCGGCATCGATGAAATGGCGCAGATTGTTGTGCAGATGATCGACAAATACGGTGCCGACGGCCTGGTCATGCATTCCAACAGGAGCTGCAAGCCTTATTCCTTCGGGCAGCTCGACATTCAACGCATTGTGCAGGAAAAGCGCGGACTGCCTTCATTGATGATCGAGGCGGATATGGTCGATGAAAGGTTCTTCTCCGAAAGCCAGATTGAAACACGCATTGACGCCTTTATGGAAGTAGTCAAGGAAAGGAAATAATGTACACAGTAGGTATCGATATCGGCTCCATCACCACGAAAGCCGCCGCAATGCAGGATGGCCGGCTGATCGGCACCAGCCTTGGTTTTACTGGCTATAATTCCGCCGCCGCCGGGAAAAAAGTATTTGCTGAACTTCTGCAGGTAGCAGGGATAAACGATACTGCGGGCATCAAAATAGTATCTACCGGCTATGGTCGCAGCAGCCTTGATTTTGCCGACAAGGCCATCACCGAAATCACCTGCCATGCTGCCGGGGCACATTTTCTCAATGATAAGATCCGCTTTATCATTGATATCGGCGGTCAGGACAGCAAGGCAATTTTGCTGGATGAAAAGGGCAGGGTAAAAAACTTCGTGATGAACGATAAATGCGCCGCCGGAACCGGTCGTTTTCTGGAGGTAATGGCGCGGGCGCTGGAAATCAATCTTGATGATTTTGGAGCTCTGTCGCTGAAGGCTCTCCAACCTGCGCAGATCAGCAGCCTGTGCACCGTCTTTGCCGAATCGGAGGTCATCTCGCTCATTGCCAAAGGAGTTGCCAGGGAAAACATAGTTGCGGGAATTCATGAATCTATCGGATCACGAATTGCGGCGCTGGCGGCGCGCCCCGGTTTGACGACGCCGCTGATGGTCACCGGCGGTGTTGCCAAGAATATCGGTTTGATCAAAGCCCTGGAAAAAGCACTGGGATTTAAAACGGAGGTGTCTGAATATACCCAGCTTACCGGGGCAATAGGCGCCGCCGTCCTGGCGAAGAATTTATAGAATCAGTCGCGACAAAAAAAGCATATAAAGTTGTCATACAGCCGTTCCTGGAAAAGCCTCTTTTCCGGAACGGCTGATCAAACTGGTCTGGAGCTATTTCTAGTTGCCTTTTTATTGCCTCGCTGCTGTGATTTCCACCGTCAGAATCCCACCGTCAGGGCTATATAAGGCCCGGTATACAGCATATCCATTTTATAATCGTTTGTGTCCATCTTCAGCTGAAGCATCTTATATCCCGCATGGATATCGAGGAACGGAAAGGGCGTGAGGGACAAATCCGCCAGGGCTTCATAGGAATAGTTATTGGAACTATACCCCCCGATCGTAGCCTGCGCCCGCAGTTCCAGCAGGTTGGCCAGCAGTCCGATATGGGCGCCCAGACCAATCATGGGAATCACGGAATTGAACGACTTCTTTTGATCAAAACCGGCGCCGGCGGCATTTAGTGTAAAGCTGCCGGTAGAATACTTGATCTGGGCAATACCCCCCAGGGAAAAACCGGCAAGGATGTTTTCCAGATTAATGAGATCGCGTTGGTATTTAAGGTCGAACATCGAATACTGCAGATCAGACTGGACTGATGTGCCGGGGTTATAGGTCACGCCGTTGAATTTCAGAGCAGAAGTGAGAACGGTATTATCCGAATAACCGAAGGGTGTAAACATCAGGCTCACATGATGCTTTCCCACTCCCGCATAGGCCTCGGCGGAGTAAGTGGCCTTATTCCCGATCCCCAGCATATCTTTTGTGTTGATATTCGAATCCTGGATGCCGGCCACAGTCGTCTGGATATCCGATTTTTTAAGATCAGGGAACCATAAATAGGCTCGCGCACCCAGTTCTAAAGCGCCTGCCCTGGTAACAATACCCAGCGAGAAAAAAATCGCCATAAACAAAATCAGATTTTTGCCTTGTTTTTTCATGATTGACTCCTTCTTGTTATTTGTCTGAAGATAATACCGTTTTTCGGGGAAATGAGTACAGATAAATTATAATGATTTAGCTTACTGCTTTCATGGTCGTAAGATATTTCCGGCAAAGGTCACGGTAGACATCTATCCCTTCCCTGGCCATCAACTTTTGTTTTTCCGATACATCGCGAATTATTTCCGCCGGATTGCCGGAAACAATCTTGCCGGCAGGAATATGCATGTTTTTAGGTACGACCGACCCGGCGGCCACAATGACGTCTTCTGCACAGACTACATTAAACATCAGGATGGAACCCATGCCGATGATGCAGCGGGTCTTTATGTTGACATCGTGAAGAATTACACCGTGCGCAACAATCACATTTTCTGCGATGATCACACTCGCGTCCGGATTGACGTGGATTATGGTATTATCTTGTATATTGGAGCAGTCGCCAATCTCAACCGGCCCGAATTCCGCCCGGATGACAACACCGGGGGCAACCCAGCATTCATGGCCAAGCCGGATATCGCCGATTAAAGCGGCAGTAGGGTGAACAAATGAATCCGCCGGCACCAGCGGCCTTTTGCCGTCAAATTCGTAGAGGGACATCTATGTCAGCTTTCCTGTTTTAATAAGTTAAAGATATGTTGATCGATCCACCACGGCCCAATATGTCATGCATATGCAGATAACCCTTGAGTTCCCTTTTTTTATTGATAACAGCGAGGGCGGTAATCTCATCTTTCTGCATATGTTCGATCGTTTCGGCCAGAGAGGCAGTTTCGTCAATTGTTTTAGGTTTGCGGGTCATTAAATCGTCAATTGATTTTCCGTCAATGGGTATCCCTTTGCTGATCAGACGTCGGACATCGCCATCCGTCAAAATACCGAGCAGGATATTTTTTTTATCTGTGACCAATACAAAACCGACATTTTTGTCGTCAATCTCTTTAATTGCCTTGCGGGCATCCGTTCCTGCCGGTACCTGCGGAATCAGCTTGCCGACAATCATGACATCACCGACTGTCGCTTTCAATCTTGCGCCCAGGCTTCCTCCCGGGTGAAATTTATAAAAATCTTTTTCCCGGAACTTTCTTTTGTCAATAAGGGCAATTGCCAGGGCGTCTCCCATAGCCAGAGCCGCAGTTGAGCTGGATGTGGGGGCAAGGCCGAAAGGGCAGGCCTCTTTTTCCACGGAGACATCAATAGCGATATCGCTTATTTTGGCCAGGCTAGAGGACATATTGCCGGTAAAGGCGATAACCGGGGCGCCGATGTGACGGACGGAACTGATAACGGGCATAAGTTCTCTGGTTTCACCGCTGTTGGAGATAGCCAGGAGAATGTCCTCTTTGGTGACGATTCCCAGGTCACCGTGGATGCCTTCCACCGGATGAAGGAAAATCGCCTGTGTTCCCGTACTGGTCAGAGTAGCGGCAATCTTGTGGCCGATTAAACCGGATTTGCCGATGCCCGTAATAATCACTCTTCCCTTCGATTTATAAATAAGGTTCACAGCACGGGAAAAGTTTTTATCAATTTTGTCAATTAAGCGAAGAATGCTTTGCGCTTCAATTTGTAATACTTCCTTAGCCCGTTTAATTGCTTCCTGTTTTCTGATCATTAGTCTACCTTAAAAATTATTTGGGCATTTGCCAGGTCGGCTGCAAACTAGCAAAAAAATACGGATATGACAAGAATCAATTATGACTCCAGGTGGATGTTGACGTTCAGCGCATTTATCTGATAAAGGACAATTAAAATATTCTTTTTGAATCCGGATAAAATGAAAGCAATCTTTATTTCTGACACTCATTTAAGGAAAGCGACCGACGAGCGCTATGTTCACTTACTTAATTTTTTCAATGATATTAAGAACGGTCAGCTGAAAGCGCTTATCGATAAAGGCGGATCAGAAGTCCAGGTAACCGCCGTTACTGATATTTATATCGTCGGAGATTTGTTTGATTTCTGGTTTTGCAACAAAGATAAAATTTATCCGGAATTTATTATGATCATCAATAAGTTGATCGAATTGCAGAAATCAGGCATCCGTATTCATTTGAGCGAAGGCAACCACGATTTTTTTCTTCAGGAATATTTTCACGACGTTTTGGGTATGGAAGTCTTTGAGGAATGGGCTGATGTTAAAATAAACGGCCTGCGGGCTTTAATTGCTCATGGCGACACAACCGATCAGACTAACTTTAAGTATCTGTTATTCCGTAGACTTATACGCAGCCGGCCATTTTATCATTTCCAGCGCTTTATTCCCGCATCCGTTCGCTGGTCGTTGGCAAGCCTCAGTTCGATGGCCAGCAAGCAAATGACAGTAGAAGACGGTGATGTGCTGGTGGAAAAAATGCTGTCTTTTGCCGTGGAAAAATTACAGGAAGATTACGATGCCATTATCGTCGGCCACTGTCACCTGCCGGTTATGCGTCATTATACCGTTGCCGGAAAGAAAAAAACGTTTGTTGCTTTAGGTGATTGGATCAATCACTATTCGTTTGCCTATTGCGAAAATAAGAATTTCTATCTGGGATATTACCGGATAAAATAGCTTTTTGCCGCACAGAACCGGGAGCAAATGCCATTAATAATAAATGGACATGCCCATAATAATGATAAAAAGAGAGGATTAGACCTATGAAGTTTAGTGGAATTTATCCGGAATGTTCAATGCGTGACGCTTTATTCGTAGTTGTTCCGGTTCCTTATGATCTAACTTCAACATATCAACCGGGAAGCCGCCGGGGACCGCTCGCGATTATTGAAGCATCAACAAATATGGAACTCTATGATGAAGAGCTGAAAAAAGAGACCTATACTGCGGGAATCCATACAACCCCGCCTCTGGCAACTGATGCACGCGGTCCCAAACACTTGGTCGGCGCCGTGCGCAGGAAAATTACCAAAATCGCGGCAATGGATAAGATACCGGTAATGCTGGGGGGCGAACACAGCATCAGCTTCGGGGCTGTTGAAGCCCTCAAAGAAAAATACCCCGAATTGATGGTGCTGCAATTGGATGCCCATGCCGATTTGCGGGAAAGCTACCAGGGAAGTCCATACAGCCATGCTTCTGTAGCACGCAGGATTTCGGAAATTTGCCCGCTCGTCCAGGTGGGAATCCGGAGCATGAGCAAGGAAGAAGCCGATTTTTTGCCCAAAAGCACAGTCAAATCCTATTCGGCTGATTTTGTTTTAGAAAACAAAGACTGGTGTGAGACGATTGGCCGCGATTTACGAGGGGATGTTTTTATCACCATTGATCTCGATGTCTTTGATCCTTCCATCATGCCGGCGACGGGTACGCCGGAGCCCGGGGGGCTTTCCTGGAGCCATGTTCTGCGCCTGCTGAAAACAGTTGCGCGCTCCTGCCGGATTCGGGGCTTTGATGTAGTGGAACTGGCGCCCATTCCCGGCATTGTTGCCCCCGATTTTATGGCGGCAAAGTTGATTTATCGGTTGATGGGATATATAACTGAATAAAAATATACATTACCGGATGATGAAAAGGATCAGGCCAAATAACTCCTTGACAAATATTGGAGATAGTGGTCTAAAACCAACGCTTTTAGATACAGCAATATCGCGGGGTGGAGCAGCTAGGTAGCTCGTTGGGCTCATAACCCAAAGGTCAGAGGTTCAAATCCTCTCCCCGCTACCAAATAATTGCAAGGGGTTATGGACTTTTCCTCCATAACCCCTTATTTATTTGTGCCCCTATTGAATTCTTCTTGCGCCGGATGTTTACCTCGAGTATCAGGGCGAAAATGATGCGGTGAATGTGGGCTGATCGACGGCTAAACTAATTTATCCCCATTTATACCTTGAATAAAATAGCTCCGCCTAACTTAAAAGCAAAGACAATCTATCTTGATCTGGAATTACCCAAATTAATTCCCTAATATTTTTGCCTGAAAGCAAAAATATCCGCTAAATATTTTGCTTTCAGGCAAAAATCATGTATAATTCAAACATGCTAAAAGAACGATACCTGACACAGTATATTTTGGATGATCTGAAGGACAAGATGGTCTTTGTGGGCGGGCCGCGCCAGGTGGGCAAGACGACCCTCTGCCGGAATTTTGTGGGAACACACTTCAAAAACCCTGCCTACTTCAATTGGGATAACCGGACTGACCGGAAGGCGATCATGGCAGCAATCTGGCCAAGCGATACAGAACTTCTTATCTTCGATGAAATTCACAAGCACAGGCAATGGAAGGGACTCATCAAGGGAGAATACGACAAACATAAAGAGACATTCAAGTTCCTCGTTACGGGAAGTGCGCGACTTGACCTTTACCGCAGGGGCGGCGATTCCCTGCAGGGAAGGTATCATTACTACCGGCTGCACCCCTTTACTCTGGCCGAAATCGAGGGTTTATCCTGCGCTTACGCAATGCTTGGCGAGTTAACGCTGGACCGTGATTATTATCAGGAGACCATGGGTGAACTCGATACCTTCGGAGGTTTTCCCGAGCCATTCACCAAACAGAACATCAGGCAGCTCAGACGCTGGCATAATGAGAAAATTGAAAGGATGTTCCGGGAAGACATTCAGGGTATAGAAGCAATCCGGAATCTCGGCAATATGAAGCTTTTAAGCGATATTTTGCCCGCAAAGGTTGGTGCGAGCCTGTCGCTGAACTCCATCCGGGAAGACCTGGAAGTCAGCCATCGCGCAGTTTCCCACTGGATGGATATTCTGGAAGCATTTTATTATCACTTCCGGATCTACCCATTCTCGTCAAAAAAAATCCGTTCGCTTAAAAAAGAGCCGAAACTGTATCTGTGGGACTGGTCTGAGGTGGAGGATGAAGCCAACCGCTTTGAGAACCTGATCGCCTCACACCTGCTGAAGTTTGTGCATTTCATCACCGATAACGAAGGCTACCGGGCGGAGCTTTCTTATCTACGAGATGTGGATAAACGGGAAGTGGATTTTCTTGTGACCATTGACGGCAAGCCCTGGTTTGCCGTTGAAGTAAAACTAAATGATACTGTTTTGTCCCCGAACCTCCTCTATTTCCGGGAAAGGCTGTCAATTCCCTATATTTATCAGGTCGTAAAAAAGGATAAGGTTGATATGCTTGAAAAGGGCGGAAGGATTCTTTCAGCGGGGAGGTTCCTTGCCGGGCTTATATAGGGCTTGCAATTGCCGGAAAATAATCAATTTAATTTCAAATCGAACTACTTCTTTTCACCTCTTTTTGTTCCGGTCGCAATTTCCTCTTACCTTCGATAATTTCTCCTCGAATCCTTGCTGCCATGTATGCTACCCATGGACAATAAATTCTGACCATTTTTCAGTAAATGTTCCCAAATTCCCCTTTTTTGTATTAGAAAATTGAAATAATACTAACTTAACTTCTTTTAAACGATGTTGTGGGCTGTTTAACATCGGTGAACAGTGCTTTATCAAAAAGAAAATTATTAATGAGAAAAAAAGTATTACGACTTTGGAGCTTTGCAAAGCGGAGTTTATAGCAGATTTGCTGGAGGCGGCTTGAGAATTAAATTGATTTTTGATATTTCAAAAATTTATTGATTGTTTGTTCAAAGGTATGGTAAAAGTGCGCCTGCTGAGAGGTTTGTTTATATGGTGTCTGCCAAGATGACGACTATTGTCAGCGATCTGTCCCAAAAGGACGATGAAGATGCTTTGCTTCTTTTAGCTTCTTTGTTCGAAAGGGACTTTTCTATCGATTGGATCCAGGCCGTTGCAGAAGTTAAAGCCACAAAAATCATGAAGGCATTTGAAGGATTTGTCAGAGACGGCCATTT
Organism: uncultured delta proteobacterium; assembly: GCA_963845095.1. Lineage (GTDB taxonomy): Bacteria > Desulfobacterota > Syntrophia > Syntrophales > Smithellaceae > MVRV01. The sequence goes on along the minus strand of CAWJQM010000008.1, from coordinate 19,195 downwards.
GAAAAATCATGATATCGGAGTATTTTCCTTTGTAGACTCTAAGAAGAGACAACAGTTGCAGGCAGCTATTCCCATCAATGTGCAGAAGAACCTGCGCCGCCGCATTGCTAATTATTTCCTGAAAGAAATTCCTGACAGTGAGGGTATATTAAGGGCTGCAGCCCAGTTGCTCCACATAGAAAACGACTTGAAGGGCTGTGAGATTTTGTATCTGGCAGGGGACCAGTATCGACGAAATGGCCATTCAGAAAGGGCTCTGGCCTGTTACGACAAAGCAATTCAAGAGCTCAAGACATTTGAAAGCATTGAGGCTGATGAGCTGTATGTAAAAACAGTGATAGGATATTCAAAAGATCATCTGGCAATCGAGCACATAACCCGGGTAAATTCACTTCTGCAAGAAGCTCTGGAAAGATCCGAAAAGTTAAACAATCCTTTGTATAAGACCCAGGTGCTGATGCATTTAGCCTCTAATAATTTTATTAGCCAGAAAACCGATATAGCTAAAGTTTATTTCAATCGTGGATATGCTTTGGCAAAAGACATTGACGATCCGAACGTAAAACGAAGTATGGCCTCCGCAGCGATTATCAGATATGGCTTTACCGGCCGCTACAAGTTGGCCGTACAAGTCTTTGAAACTTACGAACCGTTGTTTGCAAAAAAATATCCAATGCACAAATTTTCTCTTCGTGTGGCAATTACGATAGGACTTGGCTATGCTTGCCTCGGGCAAATATCCCAAGGGTTAGGCCTTCTTGATGGAATTCGTCTTCATTCCTTAAAGATAAATGATTATGAAACCGCGACTATTGCTGGAATTGACATGGGGAGCATACTTATGTTGACCCATAAATTCGATGACGCGATTGATCTGATATCGAACACTTTGGCTGCTAGTAAAGGACAAAATCAATTTGCAAGATTTTTCGCATCATACTATTTGGCTTATTGCTATTACCAGAAAGGTAATGTTAAAAAATCGCAACGATTCCTGATCGAAGCCTTGGAAATAGGCAAAACAAAACATTATGATATCGAGGCACTACACTATTATGTCGAGATCTGCACAGCCATGGAGCTAGGTCATTATCAATTATTGCCCGGTGTTTCTCCGAAAGAAGAAATTCAGAATTCATTAAACAGCAAAAACATAGTTGTTAAAGCTGTGGCCAAGCGCAGCTTGGCCATGCTAGATAGGCACAACAAGAAACCCGAAGAATGTATAGAAATGTTGAAACAGTCGCTGGACCTGCTTGAGGAATCCGGATTTGCGATTGAATCGGCTAAAACTAAACTTGAACTGGGTCGCCTCTTGCTGCAAATTGGCGACCGAGAACAAGCAACCGCTTTAGTGACCGCCGCCAAAACTGTTTTATATCCATTAGACCCGCAACTGATTCCAACTGATTTAGAACATCTTGTTCGTGACTTTCGAGTGGAAGACAATACATTGGCCGAGATCATTAAACTAGGTCAAGAAGCTATTAACCATCACGACACCCGTGAAGTGGTTCAGAACATCTTTTTGGCTGTCAACCGCATTACCGGCGCTGAAAGGGGAGCAATCTTTTTAAAAGCGGATGAATCGTCTGCTTCACCGGTCAAGCTCTGGGCAGCCAAGAACCTGACAGCCGATGACTTGGAGCTGCCTGAATTTGCCGACTCCATGAATATTATCCGTCAAATGATGGTTGAACGGCAACCCAATATTCAAGTCCTGTCTCGGGAAGCAAATAAATGCATTGAAAATGTTCATCATTTTAAATCGCGTATCTTTGCTCCCTTGTTGCTCCGGGGAAAGATTATTGGTGTACTGTATCATGATAATCGTTTCTTTGAGAGCACTTTCAAAGAGCAGAACGTTAATGTGCTGTTCTTTTTTGCTTCTCTGGCAGCCATCGTTCTGGACAACGTCAAAGCGTACGAACAAATCAATAAATTAAATCAGCGCCTCTATGATGAAACACAATATTTGAAAGCGCAACAATTAGAAAGCTTTGATACTGATAATATTGTCGCCTCCAGTCCGGCTATGAAACGCGTATTATCAGTGGTCCGTCAAGTGGCTGGCACCAAAACAACCGTCATGATTTTGGGCGAGACCGGGGTTGGCAAGGAAATAGTGGCCCAGGCCATCCAGCGATACAGCTCACGATGCGATAAACCCTATATTAGGGTAAATTGCAGTGCTTTTCCACAAAACCTAATTTCCAGTGAATTATTTGGCCATGAACGTGGTGCATTTACCGGTGCGGTGGAACGGCGGATGGGACGCTTCGAACTAGCAGATGGCGGCACCATTTTTCTTGACGAGATAGGAGAAATTACTCATGAAGTCCAATTGCATTTACTGAGGGTACTGCAGACCGGGGAATTTGAGCGTATCGGCGGCCGGGAAACCTTGCGTTCCGATTTTCGTCTTTTAGTTGCCACCAACAAAAATTTATCAGAAGAAGTTGCAGCCGGCCGGTTCCGAGCCGATCTTTATTATAGATTGAACGCTTTTCCCATTATAATACCGTCACTGAGGGAAAGAAGAGAAGATATACCTGCTCTGGCCAACTTTTTTCTACGATTATATTCGAAGAAAATGGGGAAATCATTCAAGGGGATTCCAGAAAAGGAAATGGCCAAATTATTGTCCTATCATTGGCCCGGTAACGTTCGCGAATTGGAAAACGTCATCGAACGAGGCGTCATCATGAATACTGGTGATCTCTTTCAATGTCCCGACCTGAAAGCGAGCGCAGCCAGCCTCTCCGACGCCGGTCTTTTTACCCTCAAGGAAATGGAACGCAGGTTAATAATTGACGCTCTTGAAAAAACGAACTGGAAAATATCTGGTCCGGGGGGCGCAGCTGAGTTACTGGATATAAACAGTAACACTTTATATTCCAGGATGAAGAAGCTGCACATCATAAAGGCGAAGCCATGGTGTATTCAAATTGCAAGTGCACCAGGATAGTATTTAAATTCAATAACTTACTATATAACAATTCCTTTGAGTCACTCTTTTCAAGTATTGGGCCGAATAATATTGGTTGAAAATTTGATATTTCAATTTCTGTCTTGATATATCAAATAATGACTTAAGGCTGTCAATAAATAAATTATACAAAGACTTAATATATTTAGTTAAATAATGTTGGCATGCCCCTTGCTGAATAAACTACCTTTGGACGTAGATAATGCAAATGGTGAGTCGCTATGTTGCGATCAGACGTTTTTCGCAATAGCAAATATAATAATGCACTTACTAATTGAATTAAATTTAATGGTTGTCCCAGATATTTAAAACAATTTTATAAGGAGGTAAGTCGTATGAAAAAGGGAGTCTGGTTGTCTTTTCTAATTGGCAGTTTAGTAATTCTGGCGATATTTACCCTTAACGGACAGGTCCTTGCACAAACCAAACCAATCAAAATCGGCGTCATCGGACCTCTGTCCCATGCTTCTGGCAAAGCACTCGCCAATGGAATCTCCATGGCAAGCGAAGAGATCAACAACAGTGGTGGTATAAACGTCGACGGTCAGAAGCGATCCATCCAACTGATAAGGAGGGACTCCAATGAATTAATGAGCGTGACCGATGCCGCAACCGCCGTAGAGAGATTGCTTACTGTGGATAAAGTCGATTTCCTGATCGGAGGTTGGAAGACCGATTCGGTTATGGCCATGGTGGATAATGCCATGGATTACAAGAAAATAATGATTACCGAAGGGATGCACACAGACCTTTCCAAGCGGGTTAAGGATGACTACAACAGATATAAGTACTGGTTCAGTGCCTACTACCTGCTTCAATGAAATAATAGCGAAAGGATATATGTTGGCATCCGTGGAGATGGTCAGGGATATTGTGAAGAGGGATTTGGGTGTAGAAAAAGTCAAAATTGCGCTCGTCTTTGAGAAAGCCTCCTGGACGGATGTGCTTGTCACTGTGGCGCCGAAAGTCTTTGAAAAAATGGGTTGCGAAGTTGTCGGCATATGGCGCCCATCCCCCAATGCAACGGATGTGAGTGCCGAATTGTTGGCCATAAAAAACTCGGGAGCCCATATCATATTTGTCGTCATGTATGGTCCTGCCGGGTTGCCGTTTAGCAATCAGTGGGCCAATTATAAAGTTCCAGCCGCTATTGTGGGCGCCATAGGCGAGGCCACATACCCAACTTTTTGGAAAAGTACGAACGGTAAGGGGGAGTATGTCTACACCGGTGTCCAAATTCTTCCTGTTGCAATAACAGACAAAACTATCCCTTTTTATAACAAATACACCAAAACGTATAATGAATTTCCTGATATTTTTTCCACATATTTTTATGACAATGTATATCGTTTGAAGGCAGCCATCGAAAAGGCGCGCTCCATAGACTCCGATAAAGTAGTCGCTGCTCTTGAACAACTCACATATGTCGGTGCGGGCGGGAAGTTTTCGGCCCACGGTATGAATTCGCCATACACCCATTACAACCCCGTAGGGCCTGAAGGATTGATGCTGCTGGGTGGTCAATGGCAAAAGGGTAAAATGGAGGGCGTGTGGCCACCACTCGACGGATCATTTCAAGGTATCAAATATAAAGGTACTGTTCCATACCAACTGCCGCCCTGGATGGTTGAGCATCACAAAAAGAAATAACCGATATAAAGCCGTGTTCGGATAAGTCCCCGCTGATAATAAACATCAGGGGACTTATCCGAAAAACATAGCTCGTCCTTACCGTTCATTTTTAAATGAACAATATTTGAAAGGATTTAAACTTATGTTGGCTACCATCTTGATCAAAGGGGCCATGATTGGAGCAGTCTACGCTTCGCTGGCCGTAGGGTTTTCCCTGGTCTTCGGGGTGGCAAAAATCATCAACTTAGCCCACACCGGCTTTTTTATGCTGGCTGCTTATGCCGTGTATGTCTTGGTTATGATATTCCACTGGCCTATACTGCCCGTAATAGCAGTGGTGCTCATCAGTGCCTCCCTTCTGGCCATAGTCATTTATGTTTTATTTTTAGATCGCATCCGCGAGCACGAAGGCCCCGTGATACTGGTCACGCTGGCTTTAGCCATAGTTTTCCAGGAAATATTATTACTTGTATTCAAAAGCACTTTCCTCTCTGTCAATGCATTCGTGCCGGGTACAATGGAACTTTTTGGTGTCACACTGCCCAAGCAGGATCTGCTGATCTTTATTGTAACGCTGGCTTGCCTGTTGGCCGTGCAGATCTTATTGTTCAAAACAAGACTTGGGCTTTCCTTGCGGGTGACCGCCCAAAACCGGGAAATCGCCAATCTAATGGGCATTGACGTTAAAAAAATGTGCATGATCAGCGTTGCTGTAGCGGTATTCCTGGCAGCCATGGCGGGGATTATTGTTTCTCCGACCATAACAATTGAGCCGAATATGTGGTCCCATCCGCTGGTCATGATGTTTGCCGCCGTGATTCTGGGCGGACTCGGGAGTGTTAAAGGCAGTTTTATCGGGGCCTTTATTCTGGGCTATACAGAAGTCCTGGTGGTCTTTCTAGTGCCGTCCGGCAGTTTCATCAAGGGATCAGTGGCCATGTTAATCATGGTCGTTATTCTCTTGATCCGGCCGGAAGGCCTTTTCGGCGTACTTTTCGAGGAAGAAAGATTATGAGATTCATTAAGCGTCAGTTTAGAAGAATCACGCAGGAAGTATTTACTGTTCCCGGCCGGACTATTGCCTTAATTTTTCTTATATGTCTCTTTCTTATTCCCTTGGCGATCAGCGACCCATATGCCGTAAAAATATTTATTTACATGAATATCTTTTGCATTTTTGCCGCCAGCTGGAATGTGTTGGGTGGATTCACCGGACAGTTCTGCATGGGACAAGGTGCATTTTTCGCCGTCGCTGCCTACACATCAGCCATTATGAACCTGAAGCTTGGCCTGCCAGTTTGGGTTTGTATTCCCTGCGGCGCCTTCATGAGTATTCTGGCTGGATTGCTTATAGCCGTGCCTTCGCTACGGTTGCGGGGTGTCTATTTTTCGCTGGTCAGTTTAGCCTATCCGATTATCCTTATAGGACTTGTTTTTGCCTTTTCCGACTGGACCCGCGGTGAAACAGGCATTTCGGGAATACAGACCATTTCCAGGAACCCAGTCATTGTTTATTACATCACCCTTGTGGTGATGCTCTTCTCTATTGTGGCCATGTGGTTGCTAACCCATGCCAAAAGCAAGATATTCCGTCTGGGCATCGTCCTTCGAGCAATCCAGGAGGACGAAATCTCGGCACGATGTGTCGGGGTCAACACCATTAAATACAAGCTGCTGGCTTTCGGCATCAGCGCATTTTTTGCCGGCTTGGCCGGAGGGACTTTACGTTCATGTCCTGCGCATCGCCTCCCCAGCAATGTTGGATTTGATATTTTCTTTTAATCCGATTATCTGGACGGTTTTCGGCGGTATGGGAACCATTGCCGGATCTGTTGTTGGTGTATACATCCTCTATCCGGTCATGGAACTATTGCGTTTTATCCCTGAAGTACGGATGTTGATCTATGGCGCTATCATAATTGCCGTTATTCTGCTTATGCCCGAAGGGATTGTCTATTGGGTGCGAGACAAACTCGAGGCTGAATGTCCCCGATGCAAGGTTATTAACAGCTTTCTTCGCCGTGAATGCAGAGCTTGCGGGGCGCCTCTTCAGACCAACAGGAAAAAACAGCCCGACCAGACATAAAAAATGGATTCGTCTTATGGAAAGGAGATTGTCAGATGACGGTTTACCACGAAAAACCCTGGCTAAAATTCTATAATTCCGGAACGCCATATGAGGTAGACATTCCTCTCAAATCGCTGCCCCAGGCCTTTGACGAGGCAGCGGCCAAATGGAAAAAAAAGACAGCGGTTATTTTCTACGGCCAGAAGATCAATTATGCCGAACTCAAAGATCACGTAGATCGCCTGGCTTGTGCTTTGGCCGATCTGGGCATCAAGAAAGGAGACACAGTAGGCATTCTCATGCTCAATTCGCCCCAATATTTCATCGCCTATTATGGGGCCATGAAAGCCGGGGCCAGGGTGACACTGATTAGTCCGATGTATGTTTCATCCGAGATCCGGCATCAACTTGAGGATAGCGGCGCAGAAAATATCATCTGTCAAAATATTCTTTATGATTTTGTGGAAAAATCCGGGGTTCCTCTGAAAAACGTTATCCTGACTGATATCGGCGAGTATCTGCCACGGTGGAAGAGGGTTATAGGGAAAAGTGTAATGAGCGCGGTTTACCAGAAAATGGCTCTACCTTCTCCCCAAATATTTAAACGGAAAGGTATCTACAACCTTCAGGATCTGATTAAGAAATATCCGCCCAGCCCCCCGACCATCCAATGGAATCCCAAAGAGGATGTGGCCACGCTTCAATATACCGGCGGAACCACATCCCTGCCGAAGGCCGCGATTTTGACCCATTACAATTATATCGCCGATGAAATTCAATTGTTTTCCACGTTCAGCAGCAGGTTCGTCGAGGGACAGGAAGTGATGGCTGCCTACATGCCCTTCTATCATGCCGCCGGGCAACTGAATATAACCCAGGGCATTATCCGCGGAGCAACGATGGTCATTTCGGCCACGACGGATTTGGAAGACCTTCTCAACGACATCGAAGACTATAAAGTAACCATTTTTGTCGGCGCCCCGACCATATACGAATTTCTGAAAGGATTATGAAAAAACTAACATTGTGAAATGGTCGCGGATGAAATTAGTGATGTCCGGGGCTGATGCCCTGCTTCAGGATACGGCTCTGGGATTCGAACGCAGGACCGGCGTCAAGATTATCGAAGGGTATGGCATGAGCGAAGCCGTAGGCGTCACCCATGCCAATCCAGTGGATCGAATAAAACGCGGCTCCTTTGGCGTGCCCCTGCCCTCGACCCAGTGCGCCATTCTATCTCCCGAAAAGGATGAATATCTGGAAGTCGGTGAAATCGGCGAGATTGCCGTCCAGGGCCCGCAGATAATGAAAGGATACTGGAAGGCGGATAAGGCCAACAAGGAAAAATTCTGCCGCATAAACGACGACCTTTGGATGAGAACCGGGGACCTGGGCAGGATGGATGAAGAGGGCTATTTCTATTTCTATGACCGCTTGCGCGACATGATCAAATACAAAGGCCATGCAGTGTTTGCTACGGAAGTCGAAGATGTGATCAAGGATCATCCGGGGGTCAAGGAAGTCGGTGTGGTCGGCGTCAAGGATCCGGTTGCCGGAGAGGTGGTCAAGGCGGTGGTTGTGCTCGAAGGGGACGCCCGGGGAAAAATTTCCGAAGATGATATCCAAGCTTATTGCAAGGGTAAACTGGCTGAATTCAAGATCCCGAAGATAGTTGTCTTCCGCGGGGAGATCCCTAAAACGGATGTGGGTAAGGTTTCACGCCGGGAACTGCGGGAGGAGGTCATTTGATATGAGTGAACCGCTTCTGGAAGTCAAGGGTTTGACTAAAAAGTTCGGGGGCCTCACGGCCCTGAACGACGTATCTTTTTCACTTTATCCAGGTGAAATCGTGGCCCTGATCGGGCCCAACGGCGCCGGCAAAACCACCTTACTGCACCATATGATGGGCATACTTAAGCCGACGGCCGGGAAGATCATTTACAAAGGCCATGATATAACCGGACACCATCCATGGGACATAGTGAGCCGCGGGTTGGTGGGTACCTTTCAGGTTGTCAAACCATTCCGCAATATGCCTTGCATCATGAATGTCGTTGTCGCCTCGCTGGTGAGTAGAAAAAAGCGAGGCGAATGGACCAAGCGTATGGAGATTCGGGCCAGGGATGCCCTGGAGTTTGTTGGCATTGCGGACCTGGCCCTGGAAAGGGCGGATGTGCTCTCCCACGGTGATCTAAAGCGTCTGGAAATCGCCAAAGCAATCGCGACGGAACCTGAACTGATGCTTTTGGATGAGCCCTTCGGCGGTCTGAACCCGGCCGAAACCGAGTTAATCGCCAATTCCATTCGACGGCTTCATAAAGGCGGCCGTTTCGGTCGCCTTCACTCCGAAGAGATGTCCATGGTCATCGTTGAGCACAAACTCGCCGAACTGATGCGCATCGTTGATCGGGTCATCGTACTCAACTTCGGAGAAGTCCTGACCATAGGCTCTCCGGAAGAAGTCGTAAACGACCCTAAAGTCATCAAAGCCTATATCGGCAAGGAGGTTGTGTTCCATGCTTCTTGAGGTGCGAAACCTGACAGTTTACTATGATAAGGCCGTAGTTCTCAACGAGGCCAGTTTTACAGTTGACGCTGGCGAGTTGGTGGCCTTGGTCGGGCCCAATGGCGCCGGGAAAACGACCTTAATTCGGGCCATTGCCGGTTTGACTCGTTGGGAGCGGGAAATTAATCGGGGTCGGCGATCCATTTTCAGCAACATAGTCACAAGCGGAGAAGTATTTTTTCAAGGAAATCGAATTGATAACCTGCCAGCGCATAAGATTGCTCGCAGCGGTTTGATCGTCTGCCCTGAACGGGCCAAGCCGTTTACCGAACTTACAGTACTCGACAACCTCAAGGCCGGCGCTCTGTTTGCGGAGAAAAAAGAAATTAAAAGCAAGCTGGAACTGGTCTTTGACTTGTTTCCCATCCTAAAAAAACGAAGCAAACAGGTGTCAGGCACCCTTTCAGGAGGGGAACGGGTCATGATGGCCATCGGCCGTTCCCTGATGACCGACCCGAAGCTGATGTTGATTGATGAACCTTCTACCGGCCTGGCCCCGAAAACCAAGGAAGATCTTTATGAGAAGATCAAAGATATTAGGAATATGGGGGTTAATATGGTCATCGTGGAGCAGGACATCGGTTTTGTCTTCAATATCAGCAGCCGTAATTATGTAATGTCCAAAGGCAAAATCATCGCCGAAGGTTCAGCCGATGAACTGCTGGCCGACGAGCGAATTAGGAAGGTATATCTGGGACTTTAATTTTGACCTGGCAATAAGAGTGGTAATTGCAATCCCGATAGTTCCCAAAGGTATGAAATACTGAAACGATTCAAGAGAAGGAGGAAAGAACGTGACTAAAAATTTATCATTGGCCCTGGCCGATTTCGACGAGGATTTTGTCCTCGAAACTATCAAAACACGCTTGAAAGAAGGCAGTCCCAGTCTCCCCATTCTGATAGAACTACAACAAGGTATGGCGCTGGTGGGAGAGCGCTATGATAAAAAAGAATATTATCTAAGTGATCTTATGCTGAGTGCGGATCTGTTCCGCCGTTCCATGGAAATTCTCTCCCCTTCCTTAGGTGCCGAGAAAGGCGATTTTATAGGTCGCATACTTATGGGCACTCCAAGAGGCGATATTCACGATTTGGGCAAGAATATTTTTTCCTCTATGGCCCAGGGTGTTGGTTTTGCAGTCAGGGATTTAGGCGTGAATGTTCCTGTTGAAGCATTTATCGAGGCGGTTAAAGAGTTCAAGCCTGATATTCTCGGTTTTTCCGCGTTAGTTACACCCGCTTTCAAACCAATGAAGGAAGTGGTGGACATTTTGATAGAACAGAAGCTGAGAGATTCCCTCAAAGTTATCGTAGGCGGCGGGGTAGTAACCGCTACGGTCAAGGAATTTGTGGGGGCGGACGGATTCACTACCGATGCCATGGACGGTCTTAATCAATGCAAGGCGTTCATGAACGAAGAAAGGAGAGGATGACATGACCAAGGATACAATGAACGCCATGGAGCGGTTTACAGCCGCAATAAATCTTTCAGAAGTTGACCGGCCTCCGACCTTTCCCCTTCTTGTTTCGGCCGCAGCGAAACTGTGCGGCATCACCCAGGGCGAGGCCTGGAGAGACCACAACAAAGCCCGGGAGTCGATTATAAAATGTTACCATGAATTCGGCTACGATTTCGTCAGTAAACCGAATTTTTACTACGACCAGGTCCCCGGCAAACTTACCAATGCGCCGGTGAGAAACCTGACACCCGGTAAACAGATAGGGGAGGATGACGTCTATCAGATAGACGAGCGTCCCCTTTTCGGACGGGAGGACTATGATGCGATAGCCAGCCTGGGTTGGAACGCCTTTTGGGAACAGCATTACGAGAAAATGAGTGGTCGGCCTTTTTCCGATTTGGTTAAGGTCCAGCAGTTCGGCCACGATATTTTCAGTGAGGATCAGAAAATTTGTGAAGAGCAGGGGATTCCAGTCATGCTGAGCGTTGCCGTGGATTCGGTGATGATGGCTTTTTCTTTGAGCCGCACCCTGATGGAATTCAGCAAGGATCTCCGCCAGGTGCCGGACAAGGTGGAAAAAGCAATGCAGGCCTGCTGCGACGATCTCATTAACAATGCCCTGGAGATGGTCAAAAACAGGCAGATGAAAATGGCTTTTATCGTTTTGGAGCGCGGTTCAGCTACCCTTTATCCCCTGACGATCTTTGAGCGCTTCGAATGGCCTTTTCTTCAACGGTATGTGGATGCATTCGTGGCTGAGGGCATCATCCCCTGGCTCCATCTGGACACCGACTGGAGCCTGAACCTTCCTTATTTCAAAAAACTGCCCAAAGGCAAGTGTGTGGCCGACCTCGACAGTACGACTAACATCTTCCGCGCCAAGGAAGTATTGGGCGGTCATATGTGTATCAGCGGCGACGTTTCCGCCAGTCTGTTCTCTGTGGGGAAAACGGCAGACATGATCGATTATTGTAAAAAGCTTATCAAAGAGGTTGGGAAAGGCGGCGGCTTTATGCTCACCTCCGGCTGCGAGTGTCCGATAGATGTTAAACGGGAAAACCTGCGGGCATTCGTGGAGACCGGCAAAAATTACCGGCCATAGACTGTTAATATGGAAATTACTGGTCAGAGTATCAATTACTCGGCCTGTATAGTGCCGGAGGGCATTGAATAATAGATTAATTATCAAAGGAGAAGGAACGTGACTAAAAATTTACCATTGGCCCTGGCCGATTTCGACGAAGATTTTGTCCTCGAAACTATCAGAACACGCTTAAAAGAAGGCAGTCCCAGTCTCCCCATTCTGATAGAACTACAACAAGGTATGGCACTGGTGGGGGAGCGCTATGATAAAAAAGAATATTATCTAAGTGATCTTATGCTGAGTGCAGATCTGTTCCGCCGTTCCATGGTAATTCTCTCCCCTTCCTTAGGTGCCGAGAAAGGCGATTTTATAGGTCGCATACTTATGGGCACTCCAAGAGGCGATATTCACGATTTGGGCAAGAATATTTTTTCCTCTATGGCCCAGGGTGTTGGTTTTGCAGTCAGGGACTTAGGCGTGAATGTTCCTGTTGAAGCATTTATCGAGGCGGTTAAAGAGTTCAAGCCTGATATTCTCGGTTTTTCCGCTTTAGTTACACCCGCTTTCAAACCAATGAAGGAAGTGGTGGACATTTTGATAGAACAGAAGCTGAGAGATTCCCTTAAAGTTATCGTAGGCGGCGGGGTAGTAACCGCTACGGTCAAGGAATTTGTGGGGGCGGACGGATTCACTACCGATGCCATGGACGGCCTTAATCAATGCAAGGCGTTCATGAACGAAGAAAGGAGAGGATGACATGACCAAGGATACGATGAACGCCTTAGAGAGGTTCGCCGCCGCGGTAGGTCTCTCGGAAGTTGACCGTCCTCCGATCTTTCCCCTTCTTATATCGGCCGCAGCGAAACTGTGCGGCATCACCCAGGGCGAGGCATGGAGAGACCACAACAAAGCCCGGGAGTCGATTATAAAATGTTACCATGAATTCGGCTACGATTTCGTCAGTAAACCTAATTTTTACTACGACCAGGTCCCCGGCAAACTTTCTGGTGCGCCAGTGCGAAACCTGACACCCGGTAAACAGATAGGGGAGGATGATGTCTATCAGATAGACGAGCGTCCCCTTTTCGGACGGGAGGACTATGATGCGATAGCCAGCCTGGGTTGGAACGCCTTTTGGGAACAGCATTACGAGAAAATGAGCGGTCGGCCTTTTTCCGATTTGGTCAAACTCCAGCAGTTCGGCCACGATATTTTCAGCGAGGATCAGAAAATTTGTGAAGAGCAGGGGATTCCAGTCATGCTGAGCGTTGCCGTGGATTCGGTGATGATGGCTTTTTCTTTGAGCCGCACCCTGATGGAATTCAGCAAGGATCTCCGCCAGGTGCCGGACAAGGTGGAAAAAGCAATGCAGGCCTGCTGCGACGATCTCATTAACAATGCCCTGGAGATGGTCAAAAACAAGCAGATGAAAATGGCTTTTATCGTTTTGGAGCGCGGTTCAGCTACCCTTTATCCCCTGACGATCTTTGAGCGCTTCGAATGGCCTTTTCTTCAACGGTATGTGGATGCATTCGTGGCCGAGGGCATCATGCCCTGGCTGCATCTGGATACCGACTGGAGCCTAAACCTTCCTTATTTCAAAAAACTGCCCAAAGGCAAGTGTGTGGCCGACCTCGACAGTACGACTAACATCTTCCGCGCCAAGGAAGTATTGGGCGGTCATATGTGTATCAGCGGCGACGTTTCCGCCAGTCTGTTCTCTGTGGGGAAAACGGCAGACATGATCGATTATTGTAAAAAGCTTATCAAAGAGGTTGGGAAAGGCGGCGGCTTTATGCTCACCTCCGGCTGCGAGTGTCCGATAGATGTTAAACGGGAAAACCTGCGGGCATTCGTGGAGACCGGCAAAAATTACCGGCCCTGATTGGGGCAAATTCAACATCAAGAACATTCATACATGAACACTCATATTTTAAGCGATATTACTTATACGCCGGACATAGAGTCCTTAAAACGCCGCTTGCGGGTTCGTGCAAGCACGCTTTCCCGATTTATGTCCCTGTTTCATGAGGCTGGGCAGGTAGCTCGGCCGAAAGCTATGTACCGGCCGGTCTATATCGAAGCTCGAACGGAAGAAGCCATCCGGGTCGAGGGGCAGTGGTTGCACAGCCGTGTCCTGTCGGTTAATGTAAAAGAGGTTCATCGCATTTTCATTTACGCGGCCTCCTGCGGTCTGGAACTGGATGAATGGTCTAAGAGGCAAAAGGAAGCCTTAGAGATTTTCTGGGCGGGGTCACTGAAGGAATCCGCCCTCTTATGCGCCATTAAGGCTATGGGAAGTCACCTGGAAGAGAACTACCATCCGGGAAAAACTTCTCATCAAAATCCCGGGTCACTGGAGGACTTTCCGTTAACCGAACAAAAGGTCCTTTTTGAGCTTTTAGGCGACTCCTTTTCAGCCGTCGGCGTGACCTTGTTGCCTAGCCTCATGATGTCTCCTTCCCATTCAGTTTCCGGGATAATCTTTCCCACCACAGTGAATTTCGAATCCTGCATGCTTTGTCCTCGCGAGAACTGCCCAGGGCGTCGCGCTTCTTATGACGAAAACCTTTATAAACAGAAATATTCCCAGTTTGCTTAAGGAATCAAAGTATGAGCGACGAACGCAAGATTACCTTTTTCCCACAAGAACAGACGATTTCGGTGCCTGCCGGCTGTACTGTTCTTGAAGCGGCTCAAAGGGCCGGGTTAGTTATAAATTCTCTGTGTGGGGGCAAAGGAATATGCGGGAAATGTTCAGTAAAGATGCTTGCGGGAGAAGTCGGTGAATTTAAGGATATGGAAAATAAAATATTATCCGCCGAAGAATCCTCAAATAACCTTCGATTGGCCTGTATGATCTGTGTTGAGGATGGTATGGAAGTTATGATTTCTAGAGAACCATCAAACAGCGGAATAAAAGGTAAAGAAATAGATAAGGTTGTTTCCGGCGATTTTGTTAAACGTATCAATAAAAGATATTTAAATCTGAAGATCAACTCCGGCCAAAATCAGATTTCCGATTGGGAGAGAATAACACAGGTCTTACCGGATTTAAAACAACCCGATTTGGAGGCGTTGAAAAAAATATCGGTCTTGATGCGTAAATCAGAGTTCAAGGCCACTTTTACGTCTTTGGATAATGAATTTATCAGCATTGAGCCCGGTGATACCGAGAATAAGGAATTTGGTTTGGCCGTAGACCTTGGAACAACAACGGTCGCTGTTTATCTTGCGGACTTACATACCGGTCAAATATTAGACTCAGGTGCTGCTTTAAATGAACAGTCTTCCTACGGTGCGGATGTGGTCTCCCGTATAAGTTATGCTGATGAGCAACCAAAAAGGCTTTCAGCCTTGCAGAAGGCAGTTGCAAAGACCATCAATGAACTTTTAGACAACCTATTAACCAAGCATTCGATCGATCGCAAGAGTATTTACCTGATCACATTGGTGGGCAACCCCACTATGACCCATCTTTTTTTGGGGATTAATCCCCATGGTCTGAGCGTGTTTCCTTTCAATCCCGTATTTTCCGGTTCCTACACTCTCCGGGCCTGCGAGACAGGACTTGTTCTGCCTAGCCAGACAAAACTGGAGATTTTACCGCTGGTTTCCGCATACGTGGGAGCAGACACTGTGGCTGCAGCCTTGGCGGCCGATCTGGATCAATCAGGACCTCCGCGATTGCTTTTAGATATCGGCACTAACGGGGAAGTGGCCTTAGCCTTTAATGGTAATATCTGGGCTTGTTCTACCGCTGCCGGTCCAGCGCTGGAGGGCGGATCTATTAAGTTCGGCATGAGAGCAGTGCAGGGTGCTATTTCTGAGGTAAATATCACCGACGATGTGGAAATTTCGATCATCGGCGATCATACGGCCAGAGGTCTTTGTGGATCAGGTCTCCTGGATGCCGTTGCCCAGATGCTTGGTAGTGGATTGATCAGCAAGACAGGTCGCTTGAAAGACTTCCAGAGTCTGCCGGAAGAATTATCTCCCGCCATAAGAAGGCGTTTGACCCTCGGTGAAACAGGTCATATTTTCCATCTTACCCCGGATGTGTATCTTACCCAGGGAGACATTAACCAACTCCAACTGGCCAAGGGTGCCATGCGGGCCGGAATAGAGATTTTGATGGCGGAGGCCGGAATAACTTTTGATGATGTGGAAGAGGTTTTGCTGGCAGGTGCTTTCGGAACCAGCCTGAGGGCGGATAGTTTAGTCACTGTGGGCCTTCTCCCGCCGTTTCCGCAGCAAAAAATAAAGGCTATCGGCAACGCAGCAGGCGTCGGTGCGCTTTTATGCCTCCTATCGGATGGACACCATCAAAGAGCAGTAAATTTAGCCAAAGAAATAAAATATGTGGAACTATCCCTTCAAAATGATTTTCAAGACAGGTTTATGAAAGGGATAAAGTTTTAAGTATTCTGGCAATACGGAATAAAGACCAAGGAGGTCAACATGGTTATTGTTGGAGAACTAATTAATGCCAGTCGCAAAGCTATTACAGAGGCAATCAGGAACCGTGATGTTGATGCGGTTCAGACGGTGGCACGTCAGCAATATGAGGCTGGTGCAAACTATATTGATGTAAATGCAGGGATCTTCCTGGAGGAGGAAAAAAATTATATTAGCTGGCTTGTCCAGACGGTGCAGGCCGTTGTGGATTGTCCCTGCTCCATCGACACTACCAATCCTGAGGCCATCAATGCCGGTCTGTCTGTGCATCAGGGGATACCTATGATCAATTCCATTTCTCTGGAGTCGGACCGGTATAACAAGATGATTCCGTTATTGGCCGGGACGGATTGCAAGATTGTGGCTCTCTGCATGAGCGATGAAGGAATACCTAAGACAGCAGAAGATCGGTTACTTGTTGCCGATAAACTGATTAACGGGCTTGTGCAGAACAGGATTCCCCTGGAGCATATTTACGTAGATCCCTTGGTGCAGCCAATTTCCGTGGACAGAACATTCGGCATTGAATTTCTCAAGTCGATTGCGCTGATCAAGGAAAAATTTGATGGTGTGCACACCATGTGTGGTATGTCCAATATATCCTATGGTTTACCGGAAAGATCATTCGTGAATCAGACTTTCATGTCCATGGCAGTCGCAATTGGTCTGGATGGTGCAATCATCAATCCCATAGACAAGCGCATGATGGCAAACATAATTGCAGCCGAAGCGCTGGCCGGAAGGGACAATTTTTGCATGAATTTTATGAAGGCTTATCGTGCTAAAAAATTTGAATTTTAGCAAGTAAAGAAGCCTTTCCGGCCCGGATCGGGGTTGTTTGTGATTTCCCCATTCCTTAATTTACTTCACAAAATTATTCTTAACATAATTCATGTGTGCCGATGCGGGTCTATTATTAAATGGTCTCTTAAGGGGCTTAATCAAAAATCATGAGGAGATGAACTATGAGATCATACGTGGTTTTTTCATCAATGGGGCCGGACCGCCCGGGACTGGCCAAAGAAATTGCCAATTTTTTTACCGCGCGCGGCATCAATATCGAGCGTTCCCGCGGCTGCGTTCTGGGAAATGAATTCGGCATGATCATTCTGACGTCCGGAAGCACAGATGATCTGGAAAGGTTTATCCTGGATCTCGACAGTCTGCGCCAGAAAACAGGGCTGGAAATATATGTCCGCAAGACCAAAGCGCCCAGCCACCGGGAGGCGCCGCCTTCCATCCCTTACAAACTCGTTGCCACATCAATCGACCATCCGGGAATAATTCACCGGATCTGCAAATGCCCTGCAGGAAAAGGGCATCAACATCGACGACATTTCCACCAATGTTGACGATAATCCCGTCACCGGCGCCAGTGTGTTTCAGATGACCTGCTATTTTTCCCTGCCGCCGGCAGTCAAGATTATCGATCTGAAGAATGCTCTGGCCCGCATCAGCGATGAAGACAATATTGATATCCGGTTTCGTGCCGTTATTAACAAGTGATGCCATGGGAAACGTAAAAAAAGAAGAACATACTGCAGCGAGGCTGAAGCCCATCGTAGAAATCGCATCATCGATCGGCCTGGAGGAAGATGATCTGGAATGCTACGGCCCATACAAGGCCAAGGTAAAGCTGGAATCGATCCGCCGTTTTGAACGTCGTCCCAATTCCTCTCTGATCCTCGTTTCGGCCATGACCCCCACTCCCGCCGGCGAAGGGAAAACAACCATCTCCATCGGTCTTGCCCAGGCCCTGGCCAGGTTGGGCAAATCAACAATCGCCGCCCTGCGCGAACCGTCTCTCGGTCCGGTTTTCGGCATGAAAGGCGGCGCCACCGGCGGAGGACTTTCCCGTGTCCATCCGGCAGATGAAATCAACCTCCATTTTACCAATGACTTCCCGGCCGTCGAGAGCGCTCATAATCTGCTGTCCGCTCTGCTGGACAACAGCATCTATCATGGCAATCCCCTCGGCATAGACGCCCGAAAAATCACCTGGCGTCGTGTCCTGGACATGAACGACCGGTTTCTCCGCGATATCGTTGTCGGCCTCGGCGGCTCCATCAACGGCGTTCCCCGGGAGACCGGATTTGATATAGTCCCGTCGAGCGAAATTATGGCCATCCTCTGCCTCGCAAAATCTTATGCGGAATTGAAAGACAGGATCAGGAAAATAATGGTGGGCTTTACTTATGATGACAGGCCCGTCATCGCCGGAGACCTGAACATCGAAGGCGCCGTCACGACGCTCCTGAAATACGCCCTGCTCCCGAACCTTGTCCAGACGACGGAAGGAGTGCCGGCCATCATTCATGGCGGACCTTTTGCCAACATAGCACAGGGGACCAACAGCGTTATCAGCACCGACCTGGCTCTGCGGCTGGCCGATTATGTTGTCACGGAAGCAGGTTTCGGTTTTGACCTGGGAGCGGAAAAATATTTTGATATCGTCGCCCCCTACGGCAATTTGCAGCCCCGCATTGTTGTTCTCGTGGCCACGGTGCGCGCCCTTAAATACCATGCCGGCATCGAGCTTACGGATATCGATATGCCTAATCCCCGGGCGGCAGTTCTGGGTATGGCCAATCTCCGGAAGCATTACGAAAATATCGCCAAATTTAATGTGCCCTGCATCATTGCTTTGAACCGTTTCCCCTCTGATACGGATGAAGAGATTAAGGCAGTCATCAAGGCTGCGGAAAACGAAGGCATGAACATAGCTCCGGCCGACATATTCCGCCTCGGCGGTGAGGGAGGCCTGGAACTGGCGGAAAAGACAGTCCAGATTCTCGCCGGCGCCCGGCAATTACCGCCCCATCTATGATTGGAATCTGCCGGTGGAAGACAAAATATTTGCAGTTGCCAGTGAAATATACGGTGCTGTTTCTGTAGATTACCAGCCGCTGGCCAAACGCAATCTAGATCAGCAATTAGA
>CAWJQM010000007.1:0-67963 GCA_963845095.1 uncultured delta proteobacterium | reverse complement strand
AATTAACCTTGTCGATGCCTTTCAGGCCAAGAATTTTTCGTGCTTCCTCCGGAGTTGCCGGTGCTATGCCGAGTTCTTTGGCGATGCGGATGATCTTGGCCACCTGCTCTGCACTGCTCTTGGCCAAGTTGCCGCGGTCCAGGTAGAGGTTGTCCTCCAGGCCGACCCGGACATTGCCGCCCAGCAGGAGGCCCTGTGTGCACATAGGGAACTGTGCTCTTCCCGCCGCGCAGACGGAAAACTCAAAGTCCTTGATATTGCGCTTGGCATGCTCGACCAGGAACATCAGATTCTCCACAGTGGCAGCCAACCCGCCCAGAATGCCCAGCACAAACTGCAGGTAGACGGGCGTCTTGATATAGCCGGCCTGAATCAGAAAGGCCAGGTTGTTCACATGAGCGGCATCGTATACCTCAAACTCCGGCTTGGTCTGCGTCTCATTGAAGTAGGCGCAGTATTCCCTCAGGGTCTTGAAGGTGTTGGGGAAAATGAAATCCTCCGTCATCCCCAGCATCGTCTTTTCCCAGTCATACTTCCATTCCTTGTAACGGCCCAAAGCCGGGAAAAGACCCCAGTTGATGGAACCGGCATTGCAGGAGGCCAGTTCCGGCTTGTACTGGGTCACCGGAGCGACGCGTTGCTCCAGGGTCATGCCCATGCCCTCCGCCTGTGGTGATGCAGATGACGGCGGGACAGCGGCTCTTGATGCTTGTAATGATCTCTTTTATCAATCCCAGATCGGGAGAGGGCATACCGTTTTCCGGGTTGCGGGCGTGGACATGAACAACCGCCGCGCCCGCCTCATAGGCACGGACGGCGTCATCGGCAATTTGCTGCGGGGTGATGGGCAGATATGGCGACATGGTGGGGGTGTGAATGCTTCCCGTGACCGCCGCGGTGAAAATGACTTTTTCTTTCATAAATATTTATACCTCCTTTGTTTTGTCTATACTTTTATTTATTTTCTGATGCGAAAGTGCAATCGGAAAAATATAGTATATTATTTCTTCGGTTTAGTGAATTCCGGGCTGAGGAATTCGGGATTGGGATAGGTGTAAAAACCTTTGCCCGTCTTTACGCCCAGTTCACCCCTCTTAATCTTTTCCAGGAACGCCTCCGGCGGCTTGTCTTTCGGGTCTTTCGAGTCATTGTAATATACCATTTCGATATCATAAACTACATCAAGGCCAACCATGTCCATCAAGCCGAAAGGTCCGATAGGCATTTTGCTGAAGATCTTCCAGGCGCGATCGATGTCCCGGAAATCAACATAATCATTGCCCCACATATAGAGGGTTTGTCTCTTAATGGCCCTCCAGACACTGTTGAAACAGAAGCCCAGAATTTCTTTCTTTACTTTCAGCGGAACACAGCCCAGAGAAATAATCCAGGCCTCGCCTTTTTCCATAACTTCCGGCAGAGTCTTGGAACCGGGCGCGATATCGGTCATGATCATACCCTGCAATGGCTGGTAGAAATGGGCATTGATGCATTTTTCCGGCCGGCCGCTTGCGGCTTCCATCCGGGAGATGGGCATCGAAGAGCTGTTCGATGCAAAAATGGCTTTGGCCGGGGCGTTCTCATTCATTTTTTTAAAGACATCGAGTTTTACTTCTAAATTTTCAAATACCGCTTCGATAACAAAATCAGCGTCCTTCAGCGCAACGGCCATGTCGGTGCTAAATTGAATTTCGCTTTTTAGCTTCTCCCAGCTATCCCAGGGTATAACGGGGGTGATGCCCTTATTCTTGAAATCTCCAACGAGTCTTTTGTAGGTATCTTCGAAGGCGGTCTCCTTGGTATCATAGAGATTGACTTTATATCCGGCATAAGCCGACAGCAGAGCAATCTGAGCGCCCAGCAAACCGGCGCCGACAACAGCAACTTTTTCAAATGGTCTTGACATAAATCCTCCTTTATTAAATGTTTCGGAACTGAAAAATTATTATATCCCTCCTGATCACAGCCGTCCAGGAGGGATAAGAACTGCTTTTTTAGTACATCATAATTCCGAGAGGAATTACGATTATCAGGGTCAACAGTGTCGCCACGATATGAGCGAAAAATATGTGTTTATAAGAATTCATGTGCGTTAATCCGGCGATCGCCAGGAAGGTGATGACAACGCCATTATGCGGCATGGCATCAAAACATCCTGCGGACATGGTGGAAACACGGTGAATAAGCTCGGGGCTGAGTCCCAGAGCCAGATATTTCGCTGATAATGTTTCCAGGATGATTCCCAAACCGCCGGAAGCCGAACCGGTAATGGCGGCCATGATATTCGTGGCAATAGACAAAGAAACAATCGGATGCATGGGCAGCGTTAACATCCAGGCGGTGATAACTTTGAAACCGGCTGTAGCCGCAACTGCCATACCGTAACCGACATCAGCGCAGGTATTGACGATCGGAATAACAGTATTAACTGCACCCTTGGTGAGTGTATCCAGAATGCTGGGGAAGTTCTTGAAGAAGAATACGAAGCAAACCAATGCTCCGGCGGACAGGGCGATAACGGCATCAAGTTTAAGTACATTCAGCAGGACGATAACCACAACCAGGGGAATAATGCTGAGCCAGAAGTTGGGGAGTTTTTCCAGAGAAACATCGGCGACGCTCACTAAACCGACTCCGGCGGGAGCAACATAGCCTTCTCCCTTCGTCTTGTATTGTTTTACAGCATACAATATGTAAATATGGGTGAAAATAAGAACAAAAATTGAAGCGATAATGCCCAGTGCCGGTGCCGCCATCGGTGTGGAAGCCATATATTTTGTGGGCATGATATTCAATATCTGCGGGGAGCCGGGCATCATGGTCATGGTCACAGAACCAATACCCACGGCAAAAGAAATAGCGAACAAATTCCAGGGAATATTCAAATCCTTGAACATGGGCCGGGCAATGGGAATCATAACGAAAACGACGACGAACAAGCTCACACCGCCGTAAGTCAGGGCAATCGCGATAATGCCGGCCGCCCAGATGGCGGCAATGGCACTCTTGCGCCCGATCACCTTTAAAATGCCTTCAGCAATCGACCGCGCGGCGCCGCTGTCTTCCATAAACTTGCCGAAGAGAGAACCGGCCAGAAACAATAAATAAAATTTGCCGGCGTAATTGACGAAACCCTTCATATAAGGTCCATAAAGAGTTGGTATGATATCCATGCTGGAAAACAAGGCAACAATGACGGCTGCCAGGGGGGCAATCAAAATAATATGCCACCCTTTTAAGAGCAAGAACGATGATGAATACCAGTGACAAGAGAATTCCGATGATACTTAAAGTGCTTACATCCATAAAAAACCTCCTTCTTTTTTTATTTATGGTTCCTTGTAAAGGAGGATGACAAAACAATCAATGGGGGGTCGCCCTATTAAAGGGGGGGGGATTTAGCTACTTTTTCTCCAGCGGATGACAATGGTTAATCTTCCCAGAGATCCGGATCAACCACTCCGATTTTAATGGCATACTTCATCAAACCGAGGCGATCATGAACTCCCAATTTACTCATAATGCTGGTGCGGTGCTTTTCCACTGTTTTGGGGCTCACACAAAGAATCTCTCCGATTTTACTTGTTGAGAATCCTTGTGCGACCAGTCGAAAAACCTGCTGTTCTCTTTCCGACAAAAGATCATAGCCGCTTGCCGCCGGATTTATCACCTTGCGCTTGGCATAGGAGCCAATAATTTCTGTGCGCAGTTTGGAGCTGAGAAAATATTCTCCGCGATGAGCCGCTCGGATAGCTTCCAGAATATCGGAACTGGGGGATGCCTTCATAACGTATCCGAGAGCTCCTGCCGCCAGCGCCTGCCGGACATAGTTTTCTTTCGCATGCATCGACAGAACAACTACTTGTGTTTTTGGAACTGATTCTTTAATGAGACTGATTACTTCCAGCCCGGTGAGCTGCGGCATAGCGATGTCCAGGAGTGTTACATTCGGATGCAGCGTTTTTACTTTATCTAAACACTGTTTACCGTCCTCCGCCTCTCCCACGACTTCCATATCTGTCTGGCTGCTGAGGAGTTGCCTCAAACCATCGCGCACAATAGCATGATCATCGGTGATCAGAATTTTTATTTTACTCATTTTTTTCTCCATTGAAAGGCAATTCGATTCTTATAGACGTACCTTTGCCGGGGCTTGATATTATATCCATATTACCCCGTAAGGAGGCAACTATTTCTTTCATGCTCTGCAGCCCTATTCCGTGCGTTTTAATATTATTAGGTAAACCGCTTTTCGACTGCTGAAATCCGATGCCGTTATCCTTGATAACAAATATTACCCAGGGATAACTGCTAGTTAACATGATTTTAATCGAAGTGGCCTGGGCATGCTTGTGGATATTCGTCAGGCACTCCTGGCAAAATCGATATAAGAATATTTCTGTCTCCGGGGAGAGTCTTTTTTTAAAACCGGTAACTTTCATTTTGATTTTATTGTCCGGATGCCGTTGAATAAATTCTTTCACATACCATTCCAGAGCAGGAATCAAACCAAGATGATCCAATACATCAGGGCGGATGTAAGAAGTCGTTTTTCTCACGAAATCTGCAAGTTTCTCGATACTGGCGATAAGACTACTGAACTTATTTATCTGTTCAACGGCCTCGCGGGGTAATGAACGTTGCATCGCTTCGAGGTCAAAATGCAGTGATGTCAGAGCTTGACCGAACTCGTCATGAATATCGGCAGCGATCTGCTTCCGCTCTTTTTCGCCGGCTTCAATGAGCCTTTGTGTTAAGAGCCGGATTTCTTCTTCCGCCTGTCGGCTTTGGGTTATATCGATAAAATTCCCGATAACTGAAGGCTGCCCCATATATGAGGCATGTGCGGCTCTTAATTCCACCCAGATGACCGCGCCGTCCTTTTTCAGAGCCCGGAAGGGATACTGATGGGGGAAGAAGTCTTTTTTGGTTCTTCTTAAACCCCTCTCCTTAACCACTTGCCTGTCTTCGGGATGAACGACTGCCCAAAAGGTTTTACCGAGAATTTCCGACTGTGAGTCATACCCCAGCAATTCGACAAAGCGTTGATTAGCGTAACAAAAGCGCTTATTCTGATGAATAAAAATTGCGGCCAATGAATTTTCAGCTACTGTGCGATATTTTTCTTCGGATTCAATCAGAGCTCGCTCGGCTTCTTTGCGGCCTGTGATATCAAGAACAAATCCTTCGTAGCCGTCCATGCTCCCATTTATATTACGCTGTACTGCTGACACCTGAACATTAATGATCGTGCCATCTTTACGGTTCAAGCGTGTTTCGAATTCCCGGACAAAACCAAATTTATTGACGTTCCGCAAAAGATGAACACGGTCTTCCGGATCGGCGTAAAAAAAGCGCGTTTTCATTCCGATAATTTCTTTGCGGCTGCTGTAACCCAGAAGATCGACGCCGGATTCGTTGATATCAACGACTTTACCTCTTTTATCAGTTCGGTAAACCATAACGGGAGAATGTTCAAAAAAGTGCGAGTATCTTTTTTCGGATTCTTTCAGCTCTCTGGCAACACTTTGGTGAATGGCAATTTCCTTTTCCAGTTTCCGGATTCTTTTTTGTAACAATTCCAGTTTGTTCTCATTAACCATATGTAGACCGGCCTTATATCTTAGTTGGTTTGTAAAGGTGACAAAGACAAGAGTCAAATTGGGCCGTCACCCGCTTGTTTGCCGCATAATTTAAGGTAAATTCTTACATATATAATAATTTTATTAAAGAAATATTTTTGCCTGGCCCGACAGAGCTTGGCCGGTGCTTAATGACTAACCTTAAATCTTTACATGTCTTCTGTCGAATGGTATAAAAGAATCATGGATAAGAATGAAG
Organism: uncultured delta proteobacterium; assembly: GCA_963845095.1. Classification (GTDB taxonomy): domain Bacteria; phylum Desulfobacterota; class Syntrophia; order Syntrophales; family Smithellaceae; genus MVRV01. The sequence goes on along the minus strand of CAWJQM010000007.1, from coordinate 62,122 downwards.
TAAAAAGAGTCGGACTTTAAGGTCAGATGAAATTAAGCAAAAAAAAAGTAATTCTGATATTGATTGGAATTATCTTATTGGCAACAGCGTCCATTGCCGGCTATGTCATCCATAAATTCAGCGATAAGCCGAAGAATATATTGAAGATATTGCCTGATCACGTTGATCTGCAGATTAAAGATTTTGTCTATACGGAAGTAGGAGAAGCGAACTCCAAATGGGAAGTAAAAGCTCAGACTGCCCAATTTGACAAAAAACAAAATCTTGCCGTATTTGATCATGTTCAAATAACATTGACGACAGCGGAAAAGAAAGTATATGTGATGAACGGTGATAAAGGTCAAATGCTGACGGACAAAAAAGATATTGAAATTAAAGGCAACGTTGCCATTGTGTCCGATTCGGGAGATCGTTTTACCACTGATTATCTTAAATATTCCGATGCAGAAAAAAAATTTTACACGGACGCTCCGGTCGTGATGGAGAATAAAAGGATGAAAATAAGCGGAACAGGACTTGCTCTGTATATGAATACCGGAGAATTAAACCTTTTATCTGCCGTAAAAGCAAAAATAAATTAACCGGGAAACTTAATGAAAAGTAAGAAAATATTTATATTATTTACATTTTTTATATTACTGTTTTTTTCTTCCGTTCAGGCCAAGGATAATCCAGTAAAGATAAATAAAATCAATTCCAAAGAGCCCATTGAAATTGTGTCGGACCGAATGGATGCTTTTAATGAAAAAAAACTGGTAGTATTTTCAGGAAATGCGGTGGCTACCCAGGGCGATAAAGAGATAAAGTCAGACCGTCTGCTATTATACTACAAAAAAGAAGCTGGCAAAAAAGATAAAGTCGGCGCTAAAGAAATCGAAGGTACTGGAGACCTGGAAAAAATTGAAGCTAAAGGAAATGTTATTGTAACACAAAAAGAACGCATTGCCACGGGAGACGAGGCCGTATACTTTCAGGATAGCGGGCAGATTATTATGACCGGTAACGCCACCTTACGCGATGGGAAGAACTTGATAAAGGGAGACAAAGTAACAGTTTTTGTCAATGAAGACCGCGGAGTAGTGGAAAGTGATCCGAAAAAAAGAGTGAAGGCCATCATCTATCCGCAAGAGAAAAATGAAAATAAAAAATAATTAAAGATAGAAAAAATGAGTAATTTGTCGGCAAAAGGATTAACTAAAATTTACAGTAAGAGAAAAGTTGTCAATAATATTGATTTGTCGATTTCACCGGGTGAAGTTGTCGGTTTGTTAGGTCCAAACGGCGCCGGCAAAACAACAACGTTTTATATGATTGTTGGCTTGGTTAAGCCCGATGATGGGAAGATATTTCTGGACGGCGAAGATATAGGAAGATATCCTATGTATAAAAGGGCAAGGAGAGGGCTGAATTATCTGCCTCAGGAGCCTTCGATTTTTCGCAAATTAACCGTGGAAGAAAATATACTGGCAATTTTGGAAACACTTAACCTGCAGGAGGATGAAAGAAGAGAGAGGCTCAAGGAACTGCTGGGAGAGTTAGATCTGGCGGGACTTGCTAAAAATCAAGCTTATTCACTTTCCGGCGGAGAAAGAAGAAGGGTAGAGATTACGAGGGCCTTAGTTACATCGCCGAAATATATTCTGCTGGATGAACCTTTTGCCGGTATCGACCCGCTGGCAGTTGCTGATATCCAAAAAATAATCGCTAAATTAAAAGCAAAAGGAATCGGCATCATTATTTCGGATCATAATGTACGGGAAACACTTTCTTGTTGTGACCGTGCTTATATTGTCAATGAAGGAGAAATCCTTGTTGAAGGTGAACCTGAAGCAATCGCCAACAGCGAGTTGGCCCGGAAGTTCTATTTTGGTGAAGATTTCAGTTTATAATATCGAATAGATAAAAGTTGATAAGTATGGCTTTTGAATTAAAACAAAATCTTAAACTTTCGCAGCAGTTAATTATGACGCCCCAGCTGCAGCAGGCCATAAAGCTCCTGCAGTTGTCGCGGTTGGAACTTGTCGATACGATTAACCAGGAAATGGAAGAGAACCCTCTGCTGGAGGAAGCGATGCCGGACGAGGGCAATGAAGAGGAAATTCATTTAGCCAGTGAAGATGATGTCCAGTCAATTGAAAAGCAGGATGTAAAAGTAGTCGAGCGCACGGAAGAGCTGACCGGCGAGGGGGATGGCCGTGAAGAGTTTGATTGGAGCAATTATCTGGAAGATTACGGCCCGGTCGGCGTATCTTATGACCGTAAAGATTCTGAAGCTCCCGTCTGGGATAATATGGTCACGGAGATCCAGTCACTTACTGAACATCTAATGTGGCAAATGAAGCTTTCTCCTTTAACTGATGAAGAGATGAGAGTTGGCTCGCAAATAGTAGGCAACCTTGATCAAAACGGTTATTTATGTGCGACGATTCAGGAAATTGCCGCATTAGAAAAAGTAACGGAAGAATTTGTCGAAGCTGTATTGAAAAAAGTTCAAGAATTTGATCCCGCAGGGGTTGCCGCACGCGATTTGCAGGAGTGTCTTTTGATTCAGGCCAGAATGCTGGGTGTCAAAAATCCCATCATTGAAAAAATAATTAAAGATCATCTTAAAGATCTAGAGCTCAAAAGTTATGTGCACATAGCCCGTAAATTGAAAATTCCTTTGCGCGAAGTGGAAAATGCAGTTCTTTTGATCAGCAACATGGAACCAAAACCGGGCAGCATATTTTCGGAAGAAAAAGTTCAAGCAATAATTCCTGATGTTTATGTCGTGAAATCAGGAGACGAATATAAAATAATTCTGAACGATGACGGGTTGCCGCGCCTGCGAATAAGTAATTTCTACCGGGAAGTTATGGCAGGAGTAGGGTGTCATGGCGACTCATAATGAAGAAGAAAACGGGAAAAAATATATTAAGGAGAAGGTTCAGTCGGCGACATGGTTGATAAAAAGCATTCAGCAGCGTCAAAAGACGATTTACAGAGTTGCCGAAAGTATTGTAAAATTTCAGAGAGATTTTTTTGATCGGGGCATTAACTTTCTTAAACCTTTAATTCTGCGGGATGTAGCCGATGATGTAGAAATGCACGAGTCTACTATCAGCCGTGTTGTCACGAATAAATACATGCATTCTCCCCGCGGCATTTTTGAAATGAAATATTTCTTCGGTAGTTCCATCCAGAGAACCACCGGCGAAACAATCGCATCCAAGAGCGTCAAAGAAGAGATTAAATATCTGGTCAATAAGGAAGATCCCAAAAAACCTTTTAGCGATTGTGAAATTGTTGATCTGCTGCAGCAAAAAGGAATTACTATTGCGAGGAGGACTGTTGCCAAGTATCGAGAGATGATGGGCATATTGCCTTCGTCAAAAAGGAAAAAATATTTCTAGAGCGATCAGCTGAAGTGCCGATCATAGGGAATAGATCAGATAAAATATTAATTGACTTTTAGTTTTCACATCACTATATGACTGGCCTTTATTTGCCAGAGGCTGTTTTTGTAAAGTCAAAGCGGCGATAAGCATTGTAGGAGCACAAACAAATCAGGGAGGAATAATAATGAAGATTTCGGTTACTTTCAGAAATGGTGAAGGTGAGAACTGGCAAAAGATTTATGCAGAAGAAAGAATAGTAAAACTGAAAAGATATTTAGATATGCCTGCCGAAGCCCACATTATCCTTTCCACGGAAAAATTTCGGTGCTTTGCAGAAATTAATCTCAGTGCCAATGGCCTGAACGTCAATGCCAAAGAAGAAGCAAAAGATATGCATCTGGCGATTGACAGCTGTATTGAGAAGATTGAGAAACAACTGAAAAAACAAAAAGAAAAATTCAGGGAACATAAACCCCGCAGTATCCGCCATGCCGTAGAAAAAATCGGAGAAGGCGAAGAGGAGGAAGAATCGGCAACAAGCAAAGTCGTAGAAACCCGCAAAGTTGTTTTAAAACCTATGTCCCTTGATGAAGCAGTAATGGAAATAGAAGGCGGTAAAACCCGCTTTATCATCTATCGCGATTCTTCGTCGGAAAATGTAAGTTTGGTTTACCGTCGCGATGATGGAAATTATGCCCTCATTGAGACGAACAGTTGAAAGAAGAAATTGCCTCTATCGCGTCTTTGAACTACAGGCGAGGCATTTGAATAAGTAATTCAGTGCCGCAGCAGATAGTGTTGCTAAGGTTGGTTTGCAAGTCAGGAAAATTTAAATGCGGCTGGAAAAAATTTTAAAGCTGGATTATCTTAACGATGATATGCAGGCCAGGAGTAAAACTGAAGCACTTGCCGAATTAGCGTCGCTGGTTACAAAAGGGAGCCGAGATCTCAATAAGTCACAGATATGTGATGTTTTGCAGCAAAGAGAAAAACAGGGCTCTACCGGAATTGGCGATGGTGTCGCTATTCCTCATGGCAAAATCGGCGACCTCGAAGAGCTTATTTTGGCCTTCGGCCGGAGTAAGAATGGGGTTCCTTTTGATTCCATTGATGGCAAGCCCGTGCACCTTTTCTTTTTGCTTCTTGCTCCGGAGAATTGCACCGGTCAGCACCTGAAAGCGTTGGCCAAGGTTTCCAAAATGTTGAAAACGGGCAATTTCCGCAAAAAGCTCACGGACGCTAAATCGAATAGTGATTTATATAACATTATTATTGAACAGGATGAGACCTGTCTTCTTTAATAATGTATAAATCATTCATCCATGAAAAAGAAATTATCTCTAAGAGAAATATTTCAAGGAAGGATCATCAGGCTGGGGATAAAAGAATTGTTCCCTGCGGCGCGTTTAGGCAAAGAAATTACAGCAATTCATGTTCGCACTATCAATAGGTTGCCTTCTTGCCCGCAAAAAAAGGATCCTCCAACCATTGCCATATTAACTCCGAAAGTTTTAAATCAATTATCTGTTTTGCAGACGGGATTTCGCCTTCATCTTTTGGAAGATCTTTCTTCACATAATGTTTGCTTTATTTTATTATCCAGTTCTCTGTCAATACCGGTTTTTTTAAAAAAATCCGCCGTAAAATTAAATATTCCGTTTGCTGCATCGAAATACGATGAGCATTATTTGAGAAGTATTTTGATCGGGCTGATCCGGGAAAAATACCTGGAAACCATTTCCCTGCATGGCGTTGTTCTGGAAGCAAAAGGGAAGGGCATTCTGATCACCGGGGCCAGCGGCATCGGAAAAACGACCGCAGCCTTGAAGTCGGCGGCGTGTGATTGTTATTGGGTAGCAGACGATATAGCGGTAGTTAAAAGAAACAAAAAAGGGGAATTAATTGCCGGTGGCAATAAAAAAATCAACCGCTATATTCATACTGAAAGAACGGGAATAATACCCGTCGACGCTTTGCTTAATCCTGACAGAATAAAAATTAATACAAAACTTGCTGCCGTTATTCGAATTGAAAAAAGCGGCACCGGTTTCCGGATGGCAAAAGGTTATACACATATACTCGGCATAAAGTTGACTTGCCTGCGCATTCATATACCGTCTGCTGGCTTTTTTGGCGAAAATCTGTTAAAAAAAGCGATCGAACAACTATTCAAGGATAATTTATGATAAATCTCCGGGTTGTAGTTATTACAGGTCTTTCCGGTTCCGGTAAAAGTACAGCGCTCCGGGCACTGGAAGATATTGGCTTTTTTTGCGTCGATAATCTGCCGGTTGTTTTACTGCCAAAATTCTTAGCCATAACCGTACAGTCTTCTCCGGAAATAAAACGCGTCGCCCTGGTTATGGATCTGCGCGAAAGGGGCTTTCTGGAAAAGTACAAACGTATTTTCGCCCTCATTAAAGGAAAAGGTTATAAAATTGAAATTCTGTTTCTTGATTCCAGTGATGATTCGCTGGTGCATCGGTTCAGTGAAACCAGACGCATGCATCCTCTTTCCGAACAAGGTTCGGTCATGGACGGCATCATGCTGGAAAGAGAGAAGTTATCCTCCCTGAAACAGATGGCAGATCAGGTTATTGATACAACATCGACAAATGTTCATCAGCTGAAAGATATTGTTCAACGGCATTTTCTGCCGGATTCAGATCATAAGAAACTGATAGTTAATGTTATCTCCTTTGGATACCGTTATGGACTGCCGGCGGATGCCGATCTGGTTTTTGACGTAAGATTCTTACCTAATCCGTATTTTATTTCAGAATTAAAAAATTTTGACGGGCAAAATAAGGCTGTTCGTGAATTTGTTTTAAACGATGAAAAAAGTAAAATATTTCTGAATAAGTTTTTAGATGTAATGACTTTTTTAATCCCTTTGTACGACAAAGAAGGCAAGGTGCGCTTAAATGTTGCCTTAGGTTGTACGGGCGGAAAACATCGTTCCGTAGTTATGGCCAATCAATTAGGCGCACATTTTTCGGAAATGAAGTATATTGTTAATGTTACTCATCGGGACATCAACAAAAGCTAAGGTTAATTAAACGGGAAGCGTCGTACGTGAAGCGTGACGCGTTTGTTTTTAGTCTTCAGCCCTCAGAGCACTTCAGTCTTCAGTCTACTACTGAGCCATCTTTATCGTCACGTTGTCTTTAATCCAGTGCGGATCCCACCATTCCTGAGGATTCACAAATTGCCCGCCGGCAAGAATGCTGAAATGCAAATGATCGCCTCCCGCGAGGCCGGAGATACCGGAATGGCCGATTGCCTCCTGCTTCTTCACTGCCTTCCCCGCGGCAGTATTAATTGTGGACAGATGCCCGTAGAGACTGAACAAACCCTGGCCGTGATCAATAACAACCGTGTTACCATAAATTCCGAGGACGCCGGTAAATACAACAATACCGTCGTTGGCGGCTTCAATTACCGCATGAGCAGTCGATGCCAGGTCGACGCCTAAGTGGATTGAATTTGCTACTGCATTGCCCCCAACCATGTATGTTCTTTTGTCGCCGAATAAAGCCATCGGTTGGCCTTTGGGCATGCGCAGAAATGTTCCCTCCCAGAGTTTTTTGGGCGAAGATTTCTGGCAGATAGTCTGCAGTGTGCGGAAATTATCATCACGCATCTGCCCGTTGACATAGTTGAATATTTCCATTGGTGTCTTTCCCTGCAGGGAGGGGACCAGTGCCTGAAATTCAGGCATTTTCTGCTGGAGGAAAGCTTCACTCAGATTCACTTTGTCGGCTCGGAACTTCTTTGCCTTGATCAGGCAGGGAACTGCTATATTGGATTCATTGCCGGCGGTATCTCGGGCAAATACTTTGATTGTCGTATTTGTATTTATCGCATCAATCGGCAGGGCAAAGTAGGCGACCGAAGTAGGCTTGTTGTCGACCACTATCGTATAACCGGGAGTAAAGTAATCATTTACGTAAACGCCGTTTAGTGCGGTTGGTTTTGATGTACGGAAAGCAAGGAAGCAGGTGCCGCCCTGATTGATATGGTTGACAGGATTGAGAAGATATATCTGGGGCGGCACGGTATCGATGGTGACCGGCGAAGATAAAACGGTTTCATTCTTAAAGAAAGAGTGGTCGGCAGCGGTAAATTTAATTACAGCAGGTCCATCCTGCAGCTTTAGAGCGGCAGTGTCTATGGTCAAAGCTATTGTTTTTTGCTTGCTACCCCGCGCAGGAATATTTTCGGCGGCCAATATTTGCCCCTTATTATTCTGAATAATTTCCACAGCTATTTGAGACAGACCGCTCTTTTGATCGGCAAAGGTTATCTCCAGTTTCTTTTGTTTTCCAATCATGAGGAAATCATTATTAGATTTGATCGATGGACTTTCCCTTTCCAGATAATTTCCCCAATAAAGCCCGCCCAGGAGGGCGATAATAAGGACACCAACAATAATAGCTATAATTGTGACGGATGAGTTAAATTTTTTCATAATTTTCTCCGGATTTGTGAGATGCAATGTCTGCGCGCGTGTATAATTTCTTTCCATGCCTTTTGCAAGACAAATTTCCGGAAAGCCTTATAAAGGTTTATGTCAGCCTGAATACAAGATGCCGATGTTTTTAAAGAGTTTCACGTTGACATCACTTAAGCCAGAGGCTATGATCATCACACACTGAATAATAACGGGGATTGATAAGAACATGAACAGGGCAATTGCAAGTTTATTCGGAAATAAACAGGGGCAAAATATATTGGAGAGCATAGTTCGTAAATGCCATCGCTACATGGGCATCGGCACCGGAGATGATGTTTATTTCAGCGGGGAGAAAGGCGTTGTAGAAAAAATGAAAGAAATCAGCCGGTCTCCATTCATGATTTTTGATGTCGGTTCGCATCGAGGACAATACCTGGATGTCGTCTTATCAGTAATGGGAAACGAGGATTTCCGGGTACATTGCTTTGAGCCTTCTGCACGCTTATTTTCGTCGCTTTCCGCCAGAGCCGGAAAGGACAGCCGGGTCGTGGCAAACAACTTAGGATTGGGCAGGCAGACATCACAAATGGAATTGTATTATGACGCGGAAGATACCGGCGGGTCATTGACAAAAAGAAAGCTTGATCACATCGGTATCACCAGGTGGCTGTCGGAAACAGTATCTATTGATACTGTGGATAATTATTGTGCTGAAAATAGAATTGACTTTATTTCCCTGCTGAAAGCAGATATCGAAGGGCATGAAATGGATCTATTTTCCGGCGCGTCCAGAATGTTCCAGGCTAATGCTGTTAAGATGGTAACCTTTGAATTCGGCGGCTGCAATATCGACACGAAGACTTATTTTCAGGATTATTTCTATTTTTTCCAGAGCATAAAAATGGATTTATATAGAATTACACCGTCAGGTTACTTATTTCCATTGCCCTCTTATCGAGAAATAGACGAGCAATTCCGGACATCTAATTTTGCCGCGATCAACAACAATATATAATTATTGCCGGCTGAAGAATAAATCTTCAATAATATTAACGATATTATGCCTTGATCTTGCATTTAAACACTGTTATATTCCAAAGAAAAGTGATGAAAATATATGCTTAGCGGAAAAAAGATTGTCCTGGGAGTAACCGGCGGAATTGCCGCTTATAAAGCGGCGGAATTAACCCGTGCTCTGATCAAAGAAGGCGCTCAGGTTAAAGTCATTATGACAAAAAGCGCCGGGGAATTTATTTCTCCATTAACTTTTCAGACTCTTTCCGGCAATATGGTTTATACGGACATGTGGGTTCCCACCGCCAAATATGATATGGCCCATATAAGTCTTGTCGAATTTGCCGATGCCTTTGTTATCGCTCCGGCTACCGGCAATATCATCGGCAAGATAGCGTCGGGTATTGGCGATGATTTGCTGACGACCACGATCATGGCTAGCGACAAACCCACTCTTATTTGTCCGGCTATGAATGATAAGATGCTGGCTAATCCTCTGGTTCAGGATAATATAAATAGGCTGAAGAAATACGGCTATGTCATTATGGATAGCGGCTACGGCGAGTTGGCCTGCAAGACACAAGGTGCGGGCCGTCTGCCTGATGCTTCCGCTATAGTCGAAGAAATTGAGGCGCTGCTGACACCCAAAGATTTAACCGGCGAAAGAATTCTTGTTACCGCAGGGCCGACAGAAGAACCGTTGGACCCGGTGCGCTTCATCACTAACTTATCATCAGGGAAAATGGGCTATGCTTTGGCCAGAGTTGCCCGCAGGCGGGGAGCCGAGGTTACTTTAATTACCGGACCGACGGACCTGCCGCTGCCTCCGGGCAAGAAAGTGGTCCAAATTCGAACAGCGCAGGAAATGTATGAAGCGGTATTGGAGCATTTTGAAAAATCGACAGTCGTAATCAAAGCTGCCGCCGTTGCCGATTACCGGCCGGCTGTTTTGGCGAAAGAAAAAATAAAGAAAAATAATCAGCCATTTCCTCTAATGCTGGAAAGAAATCCGGACATAATTGCCCAAATCGGCAAGAGCAAAGGCAACCGCATTCTGGTCGGCTTTGCGATGGAAACTGAGAATCTTCTGGCCAATGCCCGGGAGAAGCTTCGCAAAAAAAAATTGGATTTCATTGTGGCGAACAATTTGCGTGAAGAGGGCGCCGGTTTTCAGACGGATACTAATGTTATTACTATAATTGACACCAGCGGCAAGGCGGAATCTTTCCCGAAGATGACAAAAATTGAGGCTGCGGACAAGATTCTCGACCGGATTAAAGAAGCAATTCGCCGGAAAGGCAAAAGCAAAAAGTAATGGTTGAAGCTCTTACAGAATCGTTGCAGCGTCAATTGCGTGCAGAGTTGCTTACGGCTGTAAAAGCTCTGAAAAGCCACGTAAAAAAAACGGATAAATATGCTAACCGCATGGACTGGAAAAAACCGGAACGAGCGCAGAAATACGGCAGTGCTGCGGCACTAAAAAAAGAATCAGATTTGAGTATGCTTTGCGCAGATATGGCAGAATGCCGGCTCTGCCGTTTGGGCAAAACCAGGCATAATCTTGTTTTCGGTGACGGCAATGCCCGGTCAAAAATTGTTTTTGTGGGGGAAGCTCCCGGGGCGGATGAAGATGAGCAAGGGTTGCCATTTGTCGGCAGGGCCGGACAACTGTTGACGAAGATAATTGAAGCAATGGGTTTGAGCCGCAAGGACGTTTATATTTGCAATATTCTCAAGTGCCGCCCTCCGCAAAATCGCAATCCTCTGCCTGATGAAATTGCGGCATGTGAGCCGTTTTTAAAACAGCAGCTAAAGAGTATTTCTCCGCAGGTAATCTGTGCTCTGGGAACATTTGCCGCCCAAACACTGCTGAAAACTGAAGTGCCGATCAGTGTCTTACGCGGCCGTTTTCATTTCTATGAGGGGATCAAATTAATGCCGACCTATCATCCGGCCTATCTGCTGCGTAATCCTTCGGCCAAGAAGCTCGTCTGGGAAGATGTGCAAGTGATCATGAAAGAGCTGAAAAATTAATTTATCGTTTCCGTTAAAAGAAGAGGAGCTCCGATGTTCAAGAAAATTATCTCCATACTAAGCTTGGTTCTATTAGCAAGCGGTGTCTGCGGTTTGGCCGCAGAGAAAAAACCGGTATTTAATATGATCAGCGTTGATGGTGTAATCACATCCCCCACGGCAAAGTATATCGCCAATAACATTGATGATGCCCACAAAGAAGGCGCGGAAGGGCTTATTATTTTGCTCGATACGCCGGGGGGAATGGATACCGCGATGCGTGAGATAGCCAAAAGTATTCTTAATGCACCGCTTCCGGTGATTGTATTTGTTTATCCTCCGGGAGCTCGCGCGGCATCAGCCGGAGTTATCATTACTACAGCTGCTCATATTGCGGCAATGGCTCCCGGCACCAACATCGGAGCAGCTCATCCCGTATCTATCGGTCTTGGTGGCGGCGGGATGGATAAAACTATGTCGAAGAAAGTGGAAAATGACGCTGCTGCCTACGTTCGCAGCATTGCCAAATCCAAAGGACGCTCGGAAGAATGGGTGGAGAAGGCGGTGCGTAAAAGCGAATCAATAACTGCCGAAGAAGCGCTGAAATTGAATGTCATCGATTATGTGGTATCCGATGTAGAAACTCTGTTAAAGGCAATTGATCAGAAAGAAATAAAACTGGCCGGCGGTAAAAAGAAAATATCGACCAAGGATGCTGTAATTAACAACAAGAAAATGGGTACACGGCAGGGAATCCTCGCGGCGATTTCTGATCCCAACATTTCTTATCTCCTCCTGCTCATCGGTCTGGCGGGCTTGTATTTTGAGCTATCCACGCCCGGGGCAATATTACCGGGAGTTATTGGCGGAATATCGCTGTTGCTTGCCTTTTTTGGTTTGTCCACTCTGCCCGTGAATTATTCAGGAATATTGTTGATCATATTTGGTGTGATTTTGTTTATTGCCGAGATAAAAGTAATGAGTCATGGAATTCTTACTGTGGGAGGTGTAATTTCATTAATTATGGGATCACTACTTTTGTTTGATACAACCGACCCGGCTTTGCGGATTTCGTTGCAGGTTCTGATTCCGGCTGTTGTAGTGGCGTCAGCATTCTTCATCGTTGTTATCTGGCTGGCGCTTAAGGCGCAATTACGTAATCATTATTCCGGTGCGGAAGCTATGATCAATGCTGAGGCCGAAGCAGTTACCGAAATAGCGAACGAGGGAGAAGTATTTTATAAAGGTGAATACTGGAAGGCGACGAGTAAGAATCCCATAAAGAAGGGAGCGAAAGTAAAAATTCTCAAAATTGATGGTCTTAGTTTGAGCGTGGAAGAAATAAAGAAGGAACAATAATTTATAAATAATTACAGGAGGAAGATAAAATGATTGGAACTTTTTCTATCCCGACAATTGTTGTCATTGTACTGGTGATCATGTTTTTAGCTTCCGCCATCCGTATTTTAAACGAATACGAAAGGGCGGTTGTTTTTCGCTTGGGGAGAATCAGAGATGTCAAAGGACCCGGATTGATTATAATCATTCCCGGTATTGATAAAGTGGTCAAAGTGGATATGCGCACCGTTACGCTGGATGTGCCTCCCCAGGATGTTATCACGAAAGATAACGTATCCATCAAGGTAAGCGCCGTTGTTTATTTCCGCGTTATCGATGCCAATGCCGCGGTCACTAATGTCGAAAATTATCTCTATGCCACTTCGCAGCTGGCCCAGACTACTCTCCGCAGCGTTTGCGGTCAGATGGAATTGGATGAAATACTTTCCGAACGCGAAAAGATCAACATGCATCTGCAGGCTATTTTGGACCGCAGTACCGAGCCCTGGGGTATCAAAATATCGCTGGTGGAAGTTAAGCACATCGATTTACCGGAAGAAATGAAACGCTCAATGGCCAAGCAGGCGGAAGCGGAAAGAGAAAGAAGGGCTAAGGTCATTAATGCCGAAGGTGAATTCCAGGCAGCACAGAAACTGATTGATGCGGCACAGCTGATGGAAACACAGCCGATGTCCTTACAGTTGCGGTATCTGCAGACTCTTAATCAGATTGCTGCGGAAAATAATTCTACAATAGTATTCCCCATTCCGATTGATTTGTTCAAGCCACTGATAAAAATGGCAGAAAGGCAATAATGTTGCTGAAAGACGGCGGATAAAAATCCGCCGTCAAATATATTTCTAGGAGGAGAAAGTTGTATGCCAAGTGAAAAGCGCAATATTCTTACCGGCGGCATGATTTTAATTACTTTGGGTGTATTGATTTATCTGAGCAAAGCGGGAGTATACTCTTTTGGACAAACATGGCCGGTGCTGATTATTGTTATCGGAATTTGCACTATTATTCAAAGATTCAAAGATTTCGGGGGCTGGTTTATCACGGCCGCCGGAGGAATTTTCCTCGCCAATGAATTTTTCGGCTTTGAGCTTTCCAAATATTCACAATATCTGTTACCGGCAATCCTGGTATTGCTGGGAATATTTATTTTATTAAGACGACGCAAACACTGATAAATATAAGAGGTATTTTTCATGTCTATTGCCCGAAAAATTAAAGCAGCCGGTGCGCAATCATCAATGATTCGAAAAATGTTCGAAGAAGGTGCAATTCTCAAAAAGAAATTCGGGGCTGATAAGGTTTATGATTTCAGTCTGGGTAATCCTAATGTCGAGCCGCCGGAGAAGTTCCAGAAAGAGCTGCAAAAGATGGCACAGGAAATTATTGCCAATAAACACGGTTATATGCCCAATGCCGGATATGCGGAAACCAGGCAGTTCATTGCCGACAAAATAAACAAGATGCAAGGCCTCAAACTCACCGGCGATCATGTCATTATGTCCTGCGGCGCCGGTGGAGCTCTTAATGTGATTTTCAAGGCCCTGCTTGATCCGCAGGACGAAGTCATTGTGCCGGTGCCTTTCTTTATGGAGTATAACGCCTATGTTGACAATTACGGCGGTGTTCTCCGCAAAGCGAAAACCAGGGACGACTTTTCGCTCGATGTTGCGGCTATTGCTGCTGCCGTTAACGATAAGACCAAGGCAGTATTAATTAATTCCCCCAATAATCCCACGGGAAAAGTATACAGCCTGCAGAACATCACCGAACTGGCGCGGATGTTGGACAAAAAAAGCAATGAACTGCAAAAGACCATCTATCTTGTTTCCGACGAGCCTTACAGCGAAATAGTTTACGATAATGTTAAAGTGCCAAATATTTTAACCTTTTATAAAAACAGCATAATTGCCTATTCCTATTCGAAAACATTATCATTGCCGGGAGAAAGAATCGGCTATATTGCCGTTCACCCGGAGATTGAAGAAGTCGCCGAATTGCTCAATGCATTGATTCTATGCACGCGTATTTCCGGTTTTGTGAACGCTCCGGCGCTGATGCAGAGGATTATTGCCAGACTGCAGGATGTCAAAGTTGATGTTGATGTTTATAAAAGAAAAAGGGATCTGCTTTGTTCAGGTCTGGAGAAGGCCGGTTACAAATTTGAGAAACCCCAGGGGGCGTTTTACTTATTTGTCCAAAGCCCGATTGCGGATGATTTGGCGTTTGTGCAATTATTATTGAAGAAAAATATCCTGGTTGTCCCCGGCAGTGCTTTCGGCAGCCCCGGATATTTCCGGATTGCTTACTGCGTCGATGATGCAGCGATTGTTAATTCTATTGCAGGCTTTGCCGAAGCGATCAGGGAATTGCAATAGAATAGGCAAAAACCCCTTCTAATCTAATCAAACAATATATGAACTCATACAAGGAGGTTGTTTATTATGATGCAGGCTAAGGATCCTTTCCGCGTGGAAAGGGAAGGGCATATCGCCTGGTTGATTTTGGATCGACCGGAAAAGCGCAATGCCATGGGATTTGATTTTTATAGAGGGCTGGCAGAACATTTTGCTGCTTTTGACGAGGATCCGGAAATTCGCGTTGTTGTCATGCGGGCCGAAGGGAAATCGTTTACGACCGGAACGGATCTGACGGAACTGGGTTCTTTATACAGCCAGATGGATGCCGGCACGCGGGAAAAACTGCGTCTGATGATTCTGAAAGCGCAGAATGGCATGAATCAGATCGAGAAATGCCGCAAACCGGTCATTGCCGCGGTCCACAGTCACTGCTTGGGGGGAGGCGTTGACCTGTTATCCGCCTGTGATATCCGCATCGCCACACAGGATGCCGTCTTCGGTGTAAGGGAGGTTCGCGTGGCTTTTATTGCCGATGTCGGCACGCTGCAGCGGCTTCCGCACATTATCGGTCATGGGTGGTTCCGCGAACTGGCACTGACCGGAAGGGATTTCGGCGCTGATGAGGCGTTGAAAATAGGATTCATCACCCGGATCTGCACAGACCGGGAGGCCCTGATTGCGGAAGCGCGGAAACTGGCGCAGGAGATTGCCGCCTGTTCGCCCCTGGCCGTTCAGGGGACGAAGGATGTAATTATTTACAGTCGGGACAAGGGGATTCATCCTGGTCTGGAATATGTTGCTCAAAAAAATGCCGCTGCCATTCCCTCGGATGATATGATTGAGGCCGCCGTAGCATTTATGGAGAAGAGGGCGCCGGTTTTCCAAGGCAAATAATCACCGGGCTCACGGTGCAGATTATTCCGCTAATTTTTCGATCAACAGCGGCAAGCTTTTTGCCGCTGTGATATTATTAACAGAAACCGCAATGTAAAAGTTTATCAATACTTTATGGTGAATTCGGTAAAACCGCCGGTATAGTGTTCTTCCAATGCTGTAACCTTTTTCACTTTGGCGGCGGGCGGGCCGTCTTGGCACCAGGCCAGCATTTTATCTATCGGCGCATCTTCACCTTCAAAAACTGCTTCCACACGGCCATCGTCCGTATTGCGCACCCAGCCGGTAAGATTTAGGCCTGCGGCGGCCCGTCTTGTCGCCGCCCGGAAACAAACTCCCTGCACATATCCGCTGATATAAACATGCACCCGCTTCATGGTATTATCTGCCCACCAGCTTTAAAAATTCATCTTCGCCCAGAATTGTAATTCCTAATGACCTGGCTTTGTCGAGTTTAGAGCCCGGTTCCCGGCCGGCCACGACGTACGTCGTTTTGTTTGTTGTGCTGGAATGGACGGAGCCGCCCATCTGTTCGACAATTGCTTTTGCTTCACTACGCGGCATACTTTCCAGAGAACCTGTAAAAACAAAAGATCGTCCCTGCAGAGGAGAGTCTTTTGCGGTCACTTTCATCTCCTGGGGCATTACACCAGCCTTTTGGAATTTATCCATCACTGTCTTATTTTTCGGCTCGGAAAAAAAATGAACGACACTGGCGGCTATTTCGGGGCCTATTTCATAAACGGCAGTCAAATCATCAACGGTAGCCGCCATTAATTTATCAATACTGCCGAATTCGCGCGCGAGAATTTTAGCTATGTGCTCACCGGTGTTCCTGATGCCCAGGGCATAAATGAATTTATTTAACGGGGGATTCTTGGAGCGCTGCAGAGATTCAATCAATTTTTGCGCTGATTTTTCTCCATGCCGGTCGAGTTCCAGCAGTTTTTCTTTTGTTAAAAAATAGAGGTCGGCCGGGTCGTAAATGAGTTGTGCATCAAAAAGCTGAGCGGAAATTTTTTCTCCCAGGCCTTCAATATCCATACCGCCGCGTGAAGCAAAATGCTTAATGTTTTCTTTGGTTTGCGCAGGACAGGAGAGATTGATGCAGCGGTGGGCGACTTCACCTTCCTCGCGCACGACCTCTGAACCGCATTCCGGGCAGTGGCTGGGCATTTGAAATTCCTTCTCCTTGCCGGTTCTCCTGGAGAATACAACTTTAACCACTTCCGGAATGACGTCTCCGGCCCGTTGAATGATGACAGTGTCCCCGATACGGATGTCCTTTTTTAAAATTTCATCTTCATTGTGCAGCGTAGCCCGGCTGACGGTCACACCGCCGACATTGACAGGTTCCATGATCGCCACCGGTGTCAGGCTGCCTGTGCGGCCGACCTGAATAATAATATCATGAAGAACAGTTGTTGCCTGAGTAGCCGGAAATTTGCAGGCCAATGCCCAGCGGGGATTGCGGGAAACATTGCCCAGTTTCTCCTGCAGGGCAAGATCGTCTACTTTGAGCACAACGCCGTCAATTTCGTAGGGAAGGGATTTTCGCAGATCTCCCATCCGGGCAAAATATTCCAGAAAAATATTAATGTCATTGACCTTTTGGACCAGTGGATTAACCGGAAAACCCCAGGATTGGAGGATTTGCAGAACTTCCCAATGGCTGGAGAAAGGGAAACCCGGCGCTTTGCCGACCGCATAAAGAAAAATGTTCAGGGGACGGCGGGCGGTAATTTTCGGATCGAGCTGGCGCAAAGAACCGGCGGCGGCATTGCGGGGATTGGCAAAGGGTTCGTCTCCTTCATCCAGGCGGCGGCGGTTTAGTTTGGTCAGTGATTCAATTTCCATGTATACTTCGCCGCGAATTTCGACAAAATCCGGCAAAGGCTGTCTTCCGGAGTTATTTATTTGCAGGGGCAGGGTTGAGATGGTTTTTAAGTTTTGCGTTACGTCTTCGCCGGTAAAGCCGTCGCCGCGAGTAGCACCGTGAATAAACCGGCCTTTTTCATACACAAGATTGACCGCCAAACCATCGAGCTTCGGTTCGGCGACATAGGAAATATTATTCAAGGCCGCCAGTTTTTTTATGCGGACATCAAAATCAACAATCTCTTCCCGGGAAAAACCATTGGCCAGACTAAGCATTGGTGAAGGATGTTCAAAAGAAGAAAATTTAGCCAGCGGGGCAGCGCCCACGCGCTGAGTCGGGGAGGAAGCAATGTACTCGTCAGGATAGAGCTCTTCCAGCGCCTGGAGTTCGCGCATCAGACGGTCATATTCACTATCGGAAATTTCCGGATCATCCTGCTGGTAATAGCGATTGTTGTGGTATTCTATAGTTTTTCTGAGCTTTGCTATTTTTTCCCAAGCTGCATCTTTGTCCATTACTTAACCAGTTGTAAGTTGGGTTTGCCCGGAGGTCTTTTCGGCAGCGCCGTATTCGCAGCCGCCTGCTTTTGCAGAATTTGTTCATTAATAACACTGTTTTTTACTCGTACAGCGTTGATTATGGAAAAAATAATAACAGACTTCTCCCACTCCGGCGAAAAAGAAAAATGTTCCATTTTCGATTTATATTTATCCCAGAGAGCAGCCAGCGAAGCCTCATCAATATGCAATATGTTTTCGGCAATTTTGTCTAAAGATTTTTCAATAGTATTCATGGCAGAAATACTAGCTTTACTTTCCGGTAAAGTCAAACTAAAAGCTTTTCCGAAACAGGGGAATGCCATGCGCAAATAAACCTTGTTTTTTTTATTTCTTGCCGATTAATAACTTACCCTGAAATATGGGAACGAAAAAAGTAAAAATCGGCGTTATTTCCGATACGCATTTGTCCGGTTATGACGAAAGATTAAAAAAGATTGTCGATGATCATTTTGCTGATGCTGATATTATCATTCACGCCGGTGATTTGGTTGATTTGCGTGTTTTGGATATATTTGCCGGTCATGAGGTAAAAGCGGTCTGCGGCAATATGGATTATCCTTCTGTCAAAGAAAAATTACCCGACCAGCTGCTTTTTGAAATACAGGGATTTAAGTTTGGAGTTGTTCACGGGTGGGGAACACCTGCGGGAATTGAGGAAAGAATAGCGGCGCAGACAGGCCGCTTGGATTGTATTGTTTATGGCCATAGCCATGCGCCGGCCTGCCACAAGAAGGAGGGCGTGCTTTTTTTCAATCCCGGATCACCCACAGACAGACGTTTTGCAGTCTACAGGTCGATAGGTATATTAGAAATTGACAAAGGGGTATCGGGTAGGATAATTAACCTCTAGGTATTTAAAAGATGGATACGATTTTTGCACCATGGCGTATGGAGTATATCAAAGGGGAAAAGCCGGAAGGCTGTGTGTTATGTAAATCCTCGATCAGATGCGACAGTTATGTAATAGAAGAGGGCAAATCCTGCTTTGTGATGATGAATAAATATCCATATGTGAGCGGTCATCTGATGATCCTTCCGCTGCGGCATATCGCTAAAATTGAAGATTTAACCGGGGAAGAAAGAAGCGAAATATTTTCCTTATTAGATATAACGGTGAAAGTGCTCAAAGAAGCAATGAATCCGGATGGTTTCAATATTGGAATGAATCTCGGTAAAGCAGCAGGCGCAGGTATTGAAGAACATATTCATGTGCACGTAATTCCTCGCTGGGAAGGTGATACTAACTTTATGAGTGTTGTAAATGATGTAAGGGTTATTCCGGAGGATATTCAGGTAACGGCAAATCGACTTGCTCCTCTTTTTAAGAAATATCATCGGGAGGTATAATAAATGAAAATATTGTATTTAATATTACTCATCGGTTTCGCCTTCTTTATCGTTACTTTTTCTCTGGAAAATGAAGCACCGGTTCATCTTAGATATTATAATTTCGTTGATGTGGTCGTTCCCATGTACATGCTGCTTTTCATATCTCTGCTGGTTGGAATAATTATTACGGGCTTCCTGGGGATAATTGAAAGATTCCGTTTAAACCGCGCCATCAGCCGTTTGAATAAAACTATTCGTGATCTGCGCAAAGAGCTTCGTGCCAATGAACCTCCTCCGATCATTGAAGAACCTAAAACCCCCTCTCAATATTAGGGGCCGTTACGAAATAACAACCCCTGCTGGTAGCAAGACCATTACATTTCCAGCCGATATGTTACGGCCCCTTATGCCGGTTCCGATATTAAAATGTTAAAAATTATTGTTGGACAACGGCTTTATGTCTGAAAATATTAAATATGTTACCGATGCCTCTCTGGCGAGATTAGCCAAATGGCTGCGTCTGCTCGGTTATGACACTATTGTTTTTCCGCAGGCCGCAGGCAGAGATTTGCTGAATATCGCACATGCTGAAGGAAGAATTGTTTTGACCAGAAGACTTGATCTGCTGGAGCGCCAATTTGCCGGTCAAATATATCTGGTAGCAGGTAATGAGATTGGCGGCCAGCTGGCCAAAGTAATTAATCAATTTTCTTTAAAAATAGAAAAGGAAAAATTATTCCGGATTTGTCTGAAATGTAATGAAAAGTTGACTCCGGCAGCAAAAGAAGAGGTGCGTAACTTGGTTCCGGAATTTGTTTTTGCCAATTGCAGCGAATACAACAAATGTCCACACTGCCAGAAAATTTACTGGGCGGGAACCCATCAACGCAATGCTCTGCAATTTTTAGAAAAAAATGTCCGTCCGGCAGATGTGTAATTCTGATGCAGATACGAAATGAACTTATTATTTCATTTATCGCCGGACAGATTTTAAATTCAAACTAATTACCTCTTCTTACTGATAGGCTATCGCCAAAGAAGAGGATTCTGGATATATCCCATAGATCCATTTTGGAAATTTTCTTAATATATTGACTCAACTCTTTTGGTTTTTTGGGATCGTATCCCATATTCCGAGCAACTTCTATAACTTTGTCATAATCCAGCTTATCGATGGCAGCCATTTAGTCACCTCCATCAACAAAAAATGCAAGGAAATAAATTCATTGGAATTGTCAAACTTTTAAAAAAGACCTCTCCTTTTACTCTCCTCTTAAAGATCGGTTAGTCTTGTTGAGATTATTGATTTGAACTCTTCGTGAAAGCCCCCTTGGAATTTTACATCCGAGGGGGCTTTTAATTGGTGCTTTCAGAACTATCAGTTTCATGGTCCGTCACCAAAGATTATCGCATTAAATCTCCGTTATTAAGGGAAGCAATTATCTTCCGAGTTTTTTATATGAAAAAATAAATATACTTCATTATTAAATGCAATCTCCCTTGGTTAAATCGCCCTACTGATGAAGACAAATGCCGGAAATTTTGGGAAACTCTTTTCATGCAAAGCTCGGGGATGGCGAAATCTCAGGTTGTTGGTTCAACAGGGTCAGAAGAGGAGTAATTTTCTACTATCAGAGCAGAAGTACTGATAAAAAAATAAGATCAAAAGATGAAAAGTCAAGGGTATTTTTCTTGCCGGAATTCATCGGAAAATCAGTCAATAATAACGGTAATTTGAAATATTGGATTCTGGATGAAGGTTTTAATGCAAAACTTATAAGAAAAAGTAAATACGAATATATATCTTCCGGATGAGCCGAAAAACTTTCAACACACCCGCAGCAAAAAAGCATTGATGATTATATGATTACAGTTTGTCGTTCCGATCATTTTGCCGCTAAAAAATACCTGTTGTGACTGCCGCAAATATGTCCGCAGGTTATGATTTTATTCTTCCTTATCTTTTTTCGACTCAGCAATAATCTTTTCCGCAATGTATGCGGGCACTTCTTCATAATGGGACTCGGTGTAAGTGAAATTCCCCCTGCCGCTGGTCATGGAACGCAGATCAGGGGCATACTTTAGAATTTCAGCCAGAGGGACCTGACCTTTGATGATCTGATTGGAACCATTGGTATCCATACCCAGAACACGGCCGCGACGGCTGTTTAAATCGCCGATAACATCTCCCATGTATTCATCGGGAACTTCGATGTCGATAGTGACGATCGGTTCCAGAAGAATCGGCTGACAGTCCATGACGCCTTTTTGGAAGGCCATAGATCCGGCAATTTTAAAAGCCATTTCCGACGAGTCCACCGTGTGATATGACCCGAAGGTCAGTGCTATCTTAAAATCGACCACCGGATAACCGGCAATCACTCCTTTGGCCGCAGCTTCCACAATACCCTTTTCGACAGCCGGGCGGTACTGACCGGGAATAACGCCGCCGACAATTTTATCTTCAAATATGAAACCGCTGCCGCGCGGCAAAGGCTCAATATCAATCCAGCAATCGCCAAACTGACCGCGTCCGCCGGACTGCTTCTTGTATTTGCCCTGAACGTTTGTTTTTCCCTTGATTGTTTCCTTGTAGGGAACTTTGGGAGTGTTCAAATTGACTTCGACGCCGAATTTTCTTTTCATCTTGTCAATATTGACTTCAATATGCACCTGGCCCATTCCGGAAAGAATCATTTCTTTAGTTTCAACATTGCGGGAGAAAACAATTGTCGGGTCTTCTTCCGTCAGGCGATGGATAGAAGAAGCAATCTTATCCTCATCTCCGCGCGTTTTGGGCTCGATGGCGAAAGACATAATGGGATGAGGTATTTCCACTTTATCAAAAATGATCGGGGCTTTTTCGAAACAGAGAGTGTCGCCCGTAATAGTATCTTTGAGTTTAGCCACACCGGCTATATCACCAGGAATTAATATGTCGGTTTGCTTTTGATTTTTCCCCTCCAGAAAGAAAATATGGCCGAATTTTTCCGTGATCTTGCGGGTGGAGTTGTAGACGCTGGAATCAGCCGAAAGTTGTCCGGAATATACGCGAAACAATGTCAGCCGGCCTGCGTAAGGATCGGCGATAGTCTTGAAAACTATGGCTGAGAAAGGTGCATCTTCGGTGGGCTTTCTTTCTTCCGGAGTATCAGTGCCCGGTTTTTTGCCTTTTTGGGGAGCACAATCTGCCGGAGAGCGGAAAGAACTGACGACAAGATCGAGCAATAAAGAAACGCCAATGCCTTTCATCGCCGAGCCGCAGATCAGCGGGATCAGACTGCCGGAAGTAACCCCTTTTTTCAAACCGGTTTTGAGTTCTTCCGGAGAGAGCTCGCCTGCTTCCAGATACTTATTCATCAGCTCATCATCAGCTTCCGCAATATCCTCGACCATTGTGTCACGGAACATTTTTGCTTCGTCCAGCAACTCAGCGGGGATTTCCATTAGCTTGCCGGTTCCTTTATTGTCGCTGAAGGAATAGGCTTTAAAAGCGATCAGATCGATAATACCGTTAAATTTGTCTTCGGCGCCTATCGGCAGGCAAAGGGGTGTTACCTTTTGCTTAAATTTATTTTTGATGCTGTCCAGGGTTTTTTCGAAGTTGGCGCGTTCACGATCCATACGATTGACAAAAATTGCCCGGGGGAGACTGAATTCATCGGCCAGTTCCCATACTTTTTGAGTCTGAAATTCCACGCCTCCGACAGCATCAATGATCACAACTGCATTATCCACAATGCTCAGTGAGCATTTGATATCGAAGGAAAAATTGGAATCGCCCGGCGTATCGAGAAAATTGATTTTGTGCTTGTCCCATTCCACAAAATTTGCCGCTGAACTGATGGATACCCGCCGTTTTTGTTCTTCCGGTTCATAATCCATGACCGAGGTGGCATCATCAACACGCCCCAATCGCTCTGATTTTCCGGAAACAAACAAGAGGGACTCACAAAGAGATGTTTTGCCTGTGCCGCCGTGTCCCACAACGGCCAGATTTCTCAATGATTTGGAATCGTACTTTGCCATGAAAGCTCCTTTCAATATCTCAATCCATCAGGATAAAGCAGCTTCTAGTTAAATTGAGTTAAATGCGCGCTTTTTTATCTCATCCGGCAGGTAAAATCAAGACAAATTTCGTTGACTTTCTTGGAGAATTGCCGACTTCGCTTTAATCCGGCTGTAATGCGCTCTTACTGCACAAATAATCAGGGGTTATCTCCAGACAGCGCCAGGTTCTAACTTCTCAGACGGAGGGCGTCACGTTTATCTGCTTCTGAATTTCGCGCCGCTTTTCCTCGGAAAGAAGACAACCTTCTTGGCAATTATCATCGCAATTTCCATCACAGGGTTCCACATGTATAGTTACGCTCGTGTGGGGATACCTGCTCTCAATATGCTGGGAGATCGCTTCCGTTATGGAGTGAGAATCAGCAACCGTCATCTGTGGTTCCACTTTCAGGTGAAATTCGACAAAACGGAAGTGGCCGGCTTTGCGGGTGCGCAGGCGATGATAGCCGTGAAAGATCTTGCCATATTTCAGGATTTCCCCGCGGATCCATTCTTCTTCCTCGGACGGAAGATTGGCGTCCAGGAGGTCGCCGGCTGATTGAACGGTTAAATCATAAGCCGCTTTGATAATCAACAAAGCAACAGCGATTGCCGCCACCGAATCCAGCCAGTAAAAATTAATGTGCGGGAAAAACCATTGGCCGCACAGCATCATAAGAAGGCCAATCATGACCCCGGCCGATGTGTACACATCTGTCCGCAAATGCCAGGCATCAGCTTTCAGCGCTATCGAATCGGTTTCGCGGCCGATTTTAAAGAGCCTTTGTGATACAAAAATATTGGCTATGCTGGAAATCAGCATTATGCCGATGCCCCACCCCAGATTGTCCAGTGGTTTCGGGTTGCTTAATTTCTGGAATGCCTCGAAGATAATCCATCCGGCGGCAACAAAAATCAGCAGAGCTTCAACTGTGCCGGAAATATTTTCAATTTTGCCGTGGCCGAAGGAATGATCTTTATCGGCCGGTTTGCTCGATGTTTTCACAGAAAAAAGGGCAATGATTGATGCCAGCAAATCGACTCCGGAGTGAATTGCTTCGGAAATGATAGCTACGGAGCCAATGATCAAGCCGACAACAAGCTTCATAGAGACAAGCGCGCTGTTGGAAACAACAGATAAAAGCGCTACCTGTTCTTTTTGTTTTTGAAAATTCATCAATATCATCCTTGCCGGTTTAATCATCTTTGCCGGTCCTGCAAACTTCTTGCGCCCAGACGCATGGGATAAACAATGGCAAATATACAGATTAAAAGGGCTAAAGTAAAGGAACCGATGAGCCAGACAATCTGCCAGAGAGCCAAGCTTCGGTGTCGCATCCCCGCCATGAAAACAGAATAAACCGGCCCGGCCTCCAGAATAATCACTACTGCAATCAAGCCAAAGCAAAGAATCATGAAAAGCAGGCCGCCAAAACTCGTTACTACCTGTGCCGGATTTTCAGACTGGAAATCCGGGTAGGTTGCCCCTAAGCCAATTCCCATAGCCACCATCGCCGGCACGAGACAGAATATCGTCAGAATCGACAAAACCATCATGAAGGATGAAACTTGCAGCAGTAAGTTCGAGGCCACAACAAGAAACTCCGCCATGATGATCAACGGAAAATAGTAAACGAAAAATTTAATCCACAGAAAAGTCTTCAGAGACACCGGCGCTGCCCGAATGATCCAGAAAGCAGCCCCTTCGGCACTGACTGCCGGAAAGACAAAACGGACGGCCAGGGCCGAAAGCACAAAAGCCGCGAGCCCCATATTTAAGAAGGAAAATAGATTCTGCAGGTAAACAGTTCGGAGCGGCGATTTATCCAGCGGCAAAACGGAAAAATTATAAAGGTAGATGGCAATTAATGCCGCCATCAGAAACAGTTGCGGCCACTGTGTGGAGTCCCGGAAAAATGTTCGAATTTCTTTCAGGGCAAAGGCTTTCGCCGTAGGAGGGAGAAAATTGAGTAAATTCCCCCAGTGCAGGCTTTTGTTTTTTACCGGGTTGAAAAGGCGCCGGGGTGTTGTCTGTGATTTGGAAAAACCGCTGAAATAGGCTTTGGAAGCGATGACGCCGGCAAAGAAAATTAGCATAAAGGCGCAGCTGCCGGTCAAGGCAATGTTAAACAATGATCTGCCAAATTTCTTATGGAGAGCGGACTGAATAGCATCAGTAATCCAGGTGGTGGGCAAAAACGGCGAGTCGGGAGTCTGCATGGAACTTAAATAAAGAACGGCAGACGCGAAGTTATCCGGGTTAACCAGCTGTTCCGGCCTTGTCAGACGTAAAACCGAGACGAGAATTAAAACTAAAATTACGCCCAGAATAATCAAAATTGTGCGAATACGTCCTGCCGGCAGAATTTTTGCTCCCGCCAGCACCAGAATACCGCTGAGCGCCGAGGTGAGCAGACACATGAAAATAATTGCCAGGAAGACAAGCAGGTAGAAAAAAGCGCCTGCTTTGTAAATAATGCCGTAAGACAGGAATACCGGAAGGCTGAAGAGGATGATCATCCAGGAACTGTCAAATGTGCTGGAGAGCCAGCGAGAGAAGAAAATATCCTGAGCCGAGGCGGGAAAAGAATGTAAAAGCTGCAAATCCCGGCTCAGATAAAGATGGGAAAGGCAGTTGATAATATTGCTGAAGATCAGCAGGGCAAAAAAAGTCAGCACCATCATGGAAAGAAGTTTCATGGCCAGGATATGGCCGAAGTCCTGTACGCTCTGAAAATAAATCAGGATGCGGTAGCAGATAGCAAATGTGCCGGTCCAGAAAGCAAGGCCGATTAATCCGAAGATCAGGAGTCTCAGCCAGCACGTTTTTGTTGCTGCCCCGGTGCAGGTTGTTAAAAGCGGCGAGAAGGCGCGGTTTTAGTAAAAGGATAATGATTTTCATAAAAAAGTATCTTCTTTAACTATTGTGAGAAAGACCTCTTCGAGTCTGGCTTCACCCAGCATGGCAATATGCTGCAATTCATCAATGTTACCCTGCGCCAGCAGCATGCCCTTATGAATTACGCCGATTCGGTGGCATAACTCCTCCGCGACGCTCAAAGTATGTGTGGAAAGAAAGATCGTTATTTGTTGGCGGGCGAGCTCCTGAAAAATATCTTTAACCATGCGCACAGCCGCGGGATCGAGACCGACCATCGGTTCGTCGATAATCAGTATTTGCGGGTCATGGAGCAGGGCTGCGGCGATGATCAGCCTCTGTTTCATGCCGTGGGAATAAGCTTCGATCAGTTCATGGGACCAATCCCAGAGGGCAAACTGGCGCAGCAGTTGTTCTGCTTTTTGCGGGAAAGTATCCGGTTTGACACCGTAAAGATCTGCCGAAAATTGAAGAAACTCCATGCCGGTTAATTTTTCATAAAGAAACGGCCTGTCGGGCACAAAGCCGATCATTTTCTTGGCTGCCACGGGGTCGCGAGCCATATCCAGGCCGCCGATGATAATATTGCCGGATGTTGGCGCCAGTATTCCACCCATCATCCGGATAGTTGTGGTTTTACCGGCGCCGTTGGGGCCGATAAAACCATAAATTTCACCGGCCGAAATACTCAAAGTGAGTTTATTTACAGCAACAGTAGTGCCATAGTCTTTTGTGAGTTCGTTTACTTGAATCATTTTGTCTGCTCCAGTATCTCCAGTTTTATTTTTCCCATAACGCCCATCAAATCCAACTGTTCGCTTCCTTCACCGCGGACCAGCCGGATATGGGTTACATCGGCGGGGAACTGATTGAATACGGCATCAACAGTAATCCAGTCTCCGCAATAAGCGATATTCCAGGCGTGGTAATAAAACCGCCCGCGCATATATACCAGCCCTGTTTCTATCTGTGCGGGAATTCCGGCAGTTCTCAATAAGGCGGCAGTCAGGACAGCATGTTCATTGCAATCGCCGACTCTGTTTTTCAACACTTCCAGCGCATTAGGGACAGATACAACCGGTTTTTTTTCCACATGGCGATAAACCCAGGAAACGATCTTCCTGATTTTTTGTTCGGGTAAGTCGCCGGGTTTGATAATTTTATCCAACTGTTCCTTCATTTGCGGATGGTTGGCCTGAACCAGAGGTGAAGGCTGGAGGAAAAAGGTTATATCGGGCGGAAGTTCCTGGACGGGGTGTTGTGTTGTCGATGAAGCTATCTGTTCTCTGGTGATTGTTAATACGCCTTTGCGGAAGCTCTGACGGCCGCCGTTTAACTGATGGAATATTCCGCCGATATCGCTGATTTTAATTTTTAGCTGCTTTAATCTCTCCGCCCCGTCAATTTTAACATTAGCCGGTATCGATGCGATTAGTGTCAGATCAATGCTGCCGTCTTGAGCAATTCCTTCCTGCGCTTTTTCGGGACTTACCTTTTCCAGGGAAAGGCCCATAATCCCTGTCTCTTTTAAGACCTCGCCATCTTTGCCTATCCAGGCGCAGGTATTGGCGCCCATAAAATCAGCACAGTATTTTTGCGCCAGAATGCGTTTCCCCATGACCGGAATTATTTCGTCGGCCTGCCGGGTGACTTTGATTGATCGCATGGCCAGAGTGGAGGGGTCGAAAATGCTGAAATTGCGGGTCGTGTCTTTTTCCAGTTTCGCGCGAAAGGCGGCGTCGTAAATGCTGCCGCTCATATGCGGTATCACTTTGAGGGGTATTTCACTTTTCTGCTGAGCATCCGGCATGCCGGTAAAGAGGAGCAGCTTGTTTGTTGGCAACATATCCATGGGCATTGAAGCGAAACAGACTGGAGCTTAAATCAAAGTTAAAAGAAGAAACAGTCATATCGGTATTGAGGTCGCCTTTTGTGGAGATACTAATCGGCTGGATTACTCCCAGGGTGTTGATTTGCATGAAAACTTTTTCGGTAAAGTGAAAACCTTTATCGGCAGCGGAAAAAGTACGGTGCACCACCCCGATCTTTTTGTAGTTTTGATAAATGTTCATCCATGTTTCGGCCGGACGCTGCACCGCTGCCGATTGAACAGGCGGCGGCTCCGAGTTTTGCCGGAAAACTTCCAGGTGAATAGCCAAAAGAGTGAGGAAGGTGATGGTGACGAAAACTCCCCCGACAAGCGACCAGCGAATTTTTGACATGAGTTGAAGGCCTGTGAAATAAAATAATTTTATAGCCGATTATATAGATGGCGCAGATAAGAGTCAACAAGTACCGATTGAAAGAGGAATTGACGAAGATTAAAGATATATATCAGCAAGATTCATTCAGCTTGACAGACGAAAATATTTACTGATAATCAGCACATCAAATACAATATTAATCCTTGAAGGAAAATGAAGATGGGCGATATTTTTCGCATGCTCAATCCCCAGACAGTTGCGCTCATCGGTGCAACCGATAAAAACCGTTCCTTCGGCAATGCCCTGCTGCACAACCTTAGTTCCAATGATCAAATCAAATTTTATCCGGTTAACAACAAACAGTCTTTCGTATCCGGACTGCCTTGCTACAAGAGCATTCTGGATGTGCGCGAACACGTTGACCTCGCCTTAATTGTTATTCCGGCGGCAGAAGTTCCGCAGGCGGTTGAAGATTGCGGCAAAGCCGGCGTTGATGGTGTTATCATTGTGTCGGCGGGATTCAGCGAAACGGGATCAGCCGGCCTCCAGGGAGAACGCCGTTTACTGGAAATCAGCAGACAATACAATATGCGTCTTATCGGGCCCGGCTCGCTGGGATTTATGAGAACGCATACCGGCCTCAATGCCACCACTTTGAGAACCAATGCCCCGTTGGGCAATATTGCTTTTATCGCTCATACCGGCAATTTCCCGCGTACTCTTTTTGACTGGGTCATCAGCGAACACATCGGTCTGAGTATAATCGCTTCGCTGGGATCTGCAGTGGATGTTGATTTCGGGAGTATTATTGATTTTCTCGGCAGTGATCCGCATACAAAAAGCATCATTCTTTACATGGAAAATGAAATCGGCGACGTAAAAAGATTTATCAGCGCCGCCCGCGCCTTTGCCCGCAGCAAGCCCATTGTCGTTCTTAAACCCCGGGCATTGGAAAGCGATTATCAGGAACACTTCACCCATACGGGGATGATGGCCGGTGTTGAAGATGTTTTTAATGCCGTCTTCCGACGGGTGGGCATGGTCAGGGTCGGGGAGGCAAAAGATCTTTTGACTACGGCGGCAGTCCTCTGTTCACGCAACCTGCCCAAGGGTCCGAATCTCGCAGTGATAACCAACTCCGGAGGAATGGGCACGATGGCAGCCAACCGGCTGATCAACTCCGGGGGCATGCTGGCGGAGTTGTCCTCTGATACAATGAAGAAGCTGGAAACTATCATGCCCGATTTCTGGCGGCGAGGCAATCCTGTCAATGTAATGCGCGATGCCGAAGTGGAACGTTACATCGGCGCGCTGAGCGCCTGCCTTGAAGACAAGAGCGTGGACGGCGTTCTTGTCGTTTACACACCTCAGGACGCAGCCGGATCGGATGATCTGGCGCAGGCGATTATCCCGGTGGTCAAAAAAGCCGGGAAAACCGTGATCACCGCCTGGCTGGGAGGCAACGCTGTAAAGGAAGGCCGGGAATTACTGGCCAGAGAAGATATCCCCGCCTATGAAACATCGGAAGACGCCATCCGGGCATATATGTATATGTATAACTACGAAAAAAATATCATGCTGGTTAATGAAACGCCAGCGCAGCTTTCCATTGACGAATCGCCGCCGACTAATAACTTAAGAACAATGATCAGGAAAATATGCCGCCTCCAGAAACCGATATTAACCGATGATGAAGCGGTGCGTTTTCTTCCAATTATGGCATTCCCACTGTAAAATCGCACCTGACGGTAAATGTGGATGATGCTTTGAAGTACGCAGCCGAAATCGGCTATCCTGTTGTTCTGAAAATATCTTCACCGGAAATAATTTTCCGGCACGATGTCGGGGGCATAGCCGTCGGCATCAATACACCGGCAGCGCTGCGGGAAGAATACGGAAAAATACTGGAACACGTAAAGCAAAATGCGCCGGCGGCTTCCATCAGAGGAATCATCGTGCAGAAGATGATCGAAATGATTGACTACGAACTGATTCTGGGAGCAAAGAAGGATAAGACATTCGGATCGGTGATTATGTTCGGACACGGGGGGGTCGGTGTTGAACTGTTCAAAGATATATCCGTGGCTATTCCCCCGCTGAATCAAACACTCGCCCGAAGATTGATTGAAGAAACAAACGTTTACAAAATGCTGCAGGGCTATCGCGGCAAAACCCCCGCTGACTTCCGGCAGCTGGAAGAGATGATTGTCAGTTTTTCGCACCTGGTCATGGATTTTCCGGAAATATTGGAAATGGATATAAATCCGATCGGTGTGGTTCAGGGAAAAGCTATTGTCCTTGACGCAAAAATAGTCATGGACAAGTATTGCCTCGATGATCCCGGCACTTATTCGCATCTGGTTATCACTCCATACCCCACGCGCTATGTGACCAACTGGCGCATGACGGACGGAACAGATGTTGTGCTGCGTCCCATCAAACCGGAAGACGAACCGCAAGAGCACGAAATGTTTACGACTCTCTCCGAAGAAACTATCAGGGGACGTTATTACCAGACGATAAAAAACATTACGCACGTGATGCATGTCCGCTCCTGCAATATAGACTACGACCGGGAAATGGCCATTGTTGCCGAAGTGAAAGAAAACGGGGAAAGAAAAATCATCGGCATCGGCAGCTTTGCCGTCGAAAGTGACATGACCAGATGCGAATTTGCCATTATTGTTCATGACAATTATCAAGGCAAAGGGCTGGCTTACAAATTGCTGGATTATCTCATTGGTATTGCCCAAGACAAGGGACTGAAAGAATTTTTCGGCTATATTGAATCAAGCAATATGAAAATGCAGAAGCTCTGTGAAAAACTCGGCATGATCAAAGAATCGATTCCGGACAGACTGGTTAAAGTACGCCTCTTGTTAGGCTGATATGATCTATCCAGCCGGTTACTCACTGACAAAGATTAAAGATATATTGACAAGCTTACCTAATTATAATATCAACGAGTCCTTGTTTTCAGGAGAGATGATTACTTTATGAAACATGACAGCATCATTGCTCAAGAAGGTTATCCCTTTATTGTAATTTCCCTCATAATCACCGTCTTTGTTGCCTTTTTAGGCGTCTGCTGGCTGCTCATTTTGTCTGCCCTGATTTCGTTTTTTATTCTCTGGTTTTTCCGCAATCCGGAGCGCCATTTTCGGGAAGAGGAGAAGGTGGTTATTTCTCCTGCTGACGGTAAAGTAATTAAGGTGGAAAATATCGAAATGGCCGGCTCAATGGCCGGTAAATATCAAAAAATAAGCATTTTCATGAATGTCTTCAGTGTCCATGTCAACCGTATTCCGTATAATGGTAAAATTGAAGCAATTGATTATCACGAAGGAAAATTCGTATCCGCTAATCTCGATAAGGCCTCCAGTGACAATGAACGCAATGCAATAAAGATTCTCACGGAAAATGGTTCTTCCATCTGGGCCGTGCAGATTGCCGGTCTGATCGCGCGCCGGATTGTTTGTTGGGTGAAAAAAGGAGATACAGTTAAAAAAGGTGAAAGGTTCGGCCTGATCCGCTTCGGTTCACGGGTTGATGTTTATTTACCGGAAAGTTCCCGCATTATTGTTAAAATCGGACAGAAGGTCAGGGCCGGTGAGTCGCCTTTAGGATATTTGCCGTAATTTAATTAAACGACTTTTTTTAAGAGACCATCATGAATAAAGAAACAGCGTTTAAAAAAATCCGCATCAAAAAGGGCATTTATGTTTTACCTAATCTCATAACCACTGCATCTCTATTTGCCGGTTTTTATTCTATCATTGCTTCCATCCAGGAAAAATTTGTTGTTGCCGCCGTCGCCATTTTAGTTTCGCTTGTTTTGGACGGTCTGGATGGCAGGATTGCCCGGATGACCAACACTACAAGTAAATTTGGCGCCGAATATGATTCCTTGTCCGATCTGGTTGCCTTTGGTGTTGCTCCCTCCCTCCTGGCCTACAACTGGGCAATGTTCTTTTACGGCAAATGGGGCTGGGTTGCCGCATTCATGTTTGTTGTTTGCGGGGCGCTGCGGCTGGCGCGTTATAATATTCAGATCGGCGTTATTGAAAGCAAAGTATTTAACGGCTTGCCGATTCCGGCGGCGGCGGCGGTTGTTGCCACGACAGTTCTTTTTTTTAATTATGCCGGTGTCGAAGGACAGTTTCATAATCCTTACATGCTTTTCTTTGTCGTCATCCTTTCCTTGCTGATGGTCAGTAATATCAAGTATTACAGCGGAAAGGATATGAAGCTTTTTGCCCGTAAGCCTTTTATGTCTTTTTTATTCCTGGTTCTTATCTTAATTATCATAGTGGCCATGCCGGAGATCATGGCTTTTGTCTTGATGCTGGGATACGCAATTTCCGGGCCTCTCTGGTGGGCGGCTAAGTTCGGCAGGCTGAAGGCTCAGGAAGCCAGGGAAAAGAAAAAAAACAGGCAGGCCAGGCAGATTTCAGAGAAGGATAAATAAGCGGCCGATGAAAATATTGTGTAAAGATTATGCGAATTATCGGAGGTAAAGCCAGGGGAAGAATATTACAGTTTCCTTCCCTGTCCAAAGAAAGGCCGACCTCCGATTTTTTGCGGGAAGCTCTTTTTAATTTACTGGGTCCACTGACGGAAAAAACTTTTCTGGACCTTTTTGCCGGTTCGGGGAGCGTGGGAATAGAGGCGGCGAGCCGGGGCGCCAAAGAGATCGTTTTTATTGAAAAAGATAAGAAAATTGCAGCAATTGCCCAAAAAAACATCGTCACCTGCAATCTTGATCAAAGCTGCCGGGTTATCGCACGGGATATCAGCACAGGTCTAAGCGAACTTTTTCAGCAGGGATATGAGTTTGATATTGTCTTTGCTGATCCTCCTTACAGCCGGGGATTAGTGGAAAAAACTCTAAAACTGTTAAAGGAAAAACCGGTTTTGGCTAAGGAAGCCGTAATTGTGATTCAGCATTCAACAAGAGAAGATGTAGCATCGCTTGCAGATGCCCAAAATATTATCAAAGATCAAAGAAAATATGGCGACAACGCACTTACTTTTTTAGAAATGGAGCGCCCATGACACAGGAAAAGTTTGGCAGTAAAATTGCTGTTTATCCCGGTTCCTTTGACCCGATCACCAATGGCCATGTGGATATTATCAAACGAGGCATTCGCATGTTTGATGAAATTATCATCCTCGTTGCCTACAATCCGAGTAAGACTTCTTTGTTTACAGTGGAAGAACGGGTGGAAATGATTCAGGAAACAATTAAAGATATAGAGGGAGTCCGGGTGGACAGTCATGCGGGGCTGCTGGTTGATTATCTGAAAAAAACAGGCGCCAATATAATCTTAAGAGGCATGCGGGCTGTTTCCGATTTCGAATACGAATTCCAGATGGCCCTGATGAATCGCCGGCAATCCCGAGAAATTGAAACAGTGTTTCTGATGAGCGGCTTCAAATGGTTCTATACAGGCTCCCAGATCATCAAGCAGGTCGCCAGTATCGGCGGTTCCGTAAAGGGTTTACTGCCGGATCATGTGCATAGAAAAATACTGGCTAAATTTAATAACGGCAGGAGGTAGTTTGTGAAATTAGCAGCAAGAGTAGCGAAAATAAAACCGTCGGAAACTTTGGCGATTACGGCAAAAGCCAACGCCCTGAAAGCGGAAGGCAGGGATGTGATCGGCTTCGGCGCCGGCGAACCGGATTTTGATACACCGGTAAATATTAAAACAGCGGCAATTCGAGCCATTGAAGCCGGCTTTACCAAATATACGCCGGTAGGCGGCACCGACGAATTAAAAGACGCGATTATCGGCAAACTAAAGCGCGATAACGCTCTGGAATATAAACGTTCGCAGGTTGTTGTCTCCTGCGGGGCTAAACATACCTTATACAATCTGGCCCAGGCATTGTTTGAGGCCGGGGATGAAGTCATTATTCCCGCTCCTTACTGGGTTTCTTATCCCGATATTGTTGTTCTGGCGGGCGGTCAGCCGGTAATTGTCGATACTCTGGAGAAAGACGGCTTTAAAATGAAACCGGAACAGCTCAAAGCGGCGATAACACCCCGCACTCGGGCGGTAGTTATCAACAGCCCGTCCAACCCAACCGGGGCGGCATATTCCCCGGAGGAATTAAAGGCCCTGGCGGCGGTTGTCCTGGACAGCGAAATCCTGGTTATTTCCGACGACATTTATGAAAAAATCATCTATGCGAACTTCCCTTTTGCCAATATAGCAACAGTCGAACCGAAAATGAAAGACCGGACGATTGTCGTCAACGGCGTTTCCAAAGCTTATGCCATGACCGGCTGGCGCATCGGTTATGCTGCCGGACCGGACCAGATCATTGCCGCCATCAGTAAAATTCAGAGTCAAAACACTTCCAATCCGGCTTCCATTTCACAAAAGGCTTCCGTCGAGGCCCTTAACGGAGATCAGGGTGTCGTGGCTGCGATGGTCTTGGAATTCCGGAAAAGAAGAGATGTTATCGTGCAATTGCTCAATGAAATTAATGGCATAAAATGTATGTTGCCGGAAGGGGCATTTTATGTCTTTCCCAATGTTGCTGAAATATACGGCCGTTCATATCACGGTAAAAAGATAACCAACTCTACCGAATTGATTGATTATCTGCTCGATGAGGCTAATGTGGCGGCAGTTCCCGGCGCCGCTTTCGGCAGCGACAGTCATATCCGTCTGTCTTATGCAACATCCTTGAAAAATATTGAAGAAGGTTTGAAGCGAATAAAAAACGCGATTGCTAATTTGGATTAAGCCGTTGTAAAAAATAACTATGCCGTAGAATTGCGAAGCGGCATAGGAGCCGCAGCGAAATGATGCGAAAGCAACATTTATTTTGTAAGGGCTCCTCAGAGGAAGGAAATCAATGGGCGGTATCTTCGGAGTAGTTTCACAGGAAAATTGTGTCCAAACACTTTTTTACGGAACAGATTATCATTCCCATCTGGGCACGGAAAACGGTGGTATGGCGGTCCTGGGAGCCAAGGGATTCCACAATGCGATCCATAGCATTTCTCAGGCCCAGTTTAAATCGAGGTTTATTGACGACTACCGGAAAATGGAAGGATGCTTCGGCATCGGGGCAATCGATGATGAATCCCCCCAGCCGCTGATCATCCGTTCCAAGTTCGGAGCTTATGCTGTTGTGGCCAGCGGTCTTATCAGCAATAAAGAAAAATTAATCAGCGAACTTCTCAACGAAGGCGTGTCCTTTAGTGAAATGGCCGGCGGTGGCATCAACAATGTCGAGATTGTGGCCCGCCTTATTAACCGCGGCGACAATATTGTCGAAGGAATAGCCTCCATGCGCGGCGCCATTGAAGGTTCCATCTGCGCATTAGTCTTAACCCGGGATGGTATTTATGCGGCCCGGGACAAGTTTGGCCGTTTTGCTCTGGCCGTCGGCAAAAAGAAAGACCGCAATGAAAAATCGTATGTTGTCGCCACCGAAGCCAGTTCTTTTGAAAATCTGGGCTATGAACTCGTCCAGTTTTTGGGTCCCGGCGAGATTTCATTAATTTCTCCCGAAGGAATCAGACAAATGAAACCCGAAGGGAGCGAAAAGAAAATATGCTCGTTTTTGTGGATCTATACAGGTTATCCTTCTTCCACCTATGACGGAATCGGCGTGGAGCGGACAAGGGAGCGCTGCGGGAGCTATCTGGCCAAGCGCGATAACGTGGAAGCGGATTTCGTATCCGGCATACCCGATTCCGGAGTCGGTCATGCGATCGGTTATTCTATGGAATCGGGAATACCTTATCGCCGGCCTCTCGTCAAATACACCCCGGGTTATGGACGCAGCTATACACCGCCGACTCAGGAGATACGGGATCTGGTGGCAACAATGAAACTCAGCGCAGTGCATGACGTTATTAACGGCAACCGGATGATTATCTGTGATGATTCCATTGTCCGCGGCACACAGCTGAAGAATTACACCATCAAGAAACTGCTGGATAACGGGGCCCGCGAAATCCACATTCGGCCCGCCTGTCCACCTTTAATGTTTCCCTGCATATATGCATCTTCGACGCGATCATCGGCGGAGCTGGCCTGCCGCAAGGCAATTCGTGCTCTCGAAGGGAAGGAACCGGATAATCTCGAGGAATATCTTGATCGATCAGGGGCGAAGCATGCCCGGATGATTGACTGGATTCGCCGCGATCTCAACGTTACTTCCCTGAAGTATCTGGAGATTGAAGATATGATAGCCGCCATCGGGCTTCCGGAGAATCAATTATGCCTCCACTGCTGGCAGGGCAAATAATTCCCCTCCGCCTTCAAGCGGCACCTTTATAGGCCCGGCCTGCCCGGCGTTTTGTATTGTCCCCCGCCGGCGCTGCATCCCGGACGCCGCAGTGTCATCGGCAATGCTAAGAATAAAAGTAATTGTTTTCTATACCTGCTTTCTTTTAATCTGCCAATCCCAGCAAATTATCCATTGTCAGGAAAAGGGCTCCGTGTTATAAATTTTAATCATTAAACAGTGAAAGCTTGAAGTTCGTGGATGATTTGTCGAAAATACAAAGGAAGAAAACAAGAAAAATAAATTTAGGCGGCGTGCCGATCGGGGGCGATGCACCGATTGCTGTGCAATCCATGACCAGCACGGATACTTCCGACGTAAAAGCCACAGTTGCCCAGATCAAAAAACTGGAAAAAGCAGGCTGCGAAATCATCCGCGTGACCGTACCGGATCAGGAAGCGGTAAATGCCCTTCCGGAAATTATCAAAAGAATCTGCATCCCGCTTGATCGCCGACATCCACTTCCATCATCAACTGGCCATAGACGCAATGAAGCAGGGAGTCGCCGGCATCCGGATTAATCCCGGCAACATTGCCCGGGGAAAAATCCGTCAGATAGTTCAAGTCGCTAAAGAGCGGGATGTGGTGATCAGAATCGGAGTTAATGCGGGGTCGCTGCAAAAAGATCTGCTGCGCCAATACGGGGGCGCTACGGCAGAAGCTCTGGTGGCCAGCGCTCTGAAAAATATTGAGCTGCTGGAAGAGGAAGGTTTCAGCCGGTTGAAATTGTCGCTGAAATCATCCAATGTGCCGATGATGATCGAAGCCTATAAGGCAATCGCCCAAAAAACGGATTATCCTTTGCATCTGGGCGTGACGGAAGCGGGGACATTAGTTGATGCAGCGATAAAATCGTCACTGGGCATTGGCGCTTTGCTTTATGAAGGAATCGGCGACACCATCAGAGTTTCCGTTACCGGCAATCCGGTCTGGGAAATTCCTATTGCTTATGGAATTTTGCGCTCGTTAAGAATAAGAAAAGTCGGTCCGGAAATAATTTCCTGTCCCACCTGTGGTCGCTGCCAGATAGATCTTTTAGGATTGACCAGGAAAATTGAAAAAGCACTTGCCGGCCGGAAAGAATATTTGAAAGTGGCTTTGATGGGGTGTGTGGTTAATGGTCCGGGCGAGGCGGCAGAGGCCGATATCGGCATTGCCGGCGGCAGAGGTTTTGGTATGATGTTTAAAAAGGGAGTTACCTACAAGAAGGTAGCAGAAAAAGATTTTGTACCGGTTTTACTCGAAGAAATAAATTCATTAGAACAGAAATAAAAGGGGGGCCAATGCGCTATTCAGAGATGTTTCTGCCCACGGGAAGGGAAGTTCCTTCCGACGCCGAAGTTATAAGCCACCAGCTGATGATTCGGGCAGGCATGATCAGGAAATTAACCAGTGGTATCTATTCTTACCTGCCGCTGGGTTATCGGGTTATCCGTAAAGTAGAGCAAATTGTTCGTGAAGAAATGAATAAAGCCTCGGCACAGGAAGTGTTTATGCCGATGGTTCAGCCGGCCGAACTCTGGCAGGAATCGGGCCGCTGGGAATATTATGGCAAAGAACTGCTCCGGTTTCAGGACCGTCATGAACGCAAATATTGCCTGGGGCCGACGCATGAAGAAGTTATTACCGACCTTGTTCGCAATGATATTAAGACCTATCGCCAGTTGCCCCGCAATCTTTATCAGATCCAGACAAAATTCCGGGATGAAGTACGTCCCCGGTTTGGGGTGATGCGCTGCCGTGAATTCGGGATGAAAGATGCCTACAGCTTTGACGCCGATGAAGCCGGCGCGGAAGTCAGCTATGGAAAAATGTTTGCCGCCTATAACAATATCTTTAGACGGTGCGGTTTAAGATTCCGCCCGGTGGAAGCCGATTCCGGCAGCATTGGCGGGAAGTATTCGCATGAATTTATGGTCATGGCCGAATCCGGTGAAGATGCCATGGTCGTCTGCGATAAATGCAGTTATGCCGCCAATCTGGAAAAGGCGGAAACCGCCCGTCCGGAGAGCGTTAAGACAGCCGAGAACGAATGGCTATTGCAGGAAAGCGTGCATACTCCCGAGGTGCGCACGATTGAGGAAGTCTGCGATTTTCTGCAAGTGACACCCCGCGATATCGTAAAGACATTGATTTTTAATGCCGATGGCCGATCATGCGCAATTTTGATTCGCGGTGATCAGGAAGTCAACGAGATTAAAGTTAAAAATTATCTGGGCGCCAATGAGCTGGAACTCGCCGATGACGAAATGATTTTGAAGGCCACCGGCGCGCCCCGCGGATTTGCCGGCGCCGCAAACATCAAGACACGTATTGTTGCCGATTATTCGGTGATGAACATGGTTAATTTTGTTACCGGAGCC
This sequence comes from uncultured delta proteobacterium, assembly GCA_963845095.1. GTDB lineage: Bacteria > Desulfobacterota > Syntrophia > Syntrophales > Smithellaceae > MVRV01. The sequence goes on along the minus strand of CAWJQM010000007.1, from coordinate 23,079 downwards.
AATAAAGAAAATTATCATCTCAAGAACGTCAATATCGGACGCGATTTCACTGTGGAAGCCTTTGCTGATCTGCGCGTTGTGGAAAAAAATGATCAATGCCCGCGCTGCGGCGGTGACATCCATTTTGTCCGGGGCATTGAAGTAGGTCATGTTTTTAAACTGGGAACGAAATACAGCAAGTCCCTGCAGGCGTCCTATCTGGACAAAGACGGCCGGGAAAAATTGATGATTATGGGCTGCTACGGAATAGGGATAGGAAGAACTGTTGCCGCCTGTATTGAGCAGAATAATGATGCCAATGGCATTGTCTGGCCTATGCCCCTGGCGCCTTATCATGTCATCATCACTCCGGTAAATGTAAATGAGGGAGATGTTTTCAGAGCCGCGGAGAAAATCTATGCTGAATTGCTGGCTGCGGGAATCGAGGTTATTTTCGACGACCGTGATGAAAGGGCAGGGGTAAAATTCAAAGATGCCGACCTGATCGGTATTCCTTTGAGAGTAACAATTGGTCAAAAAAATCTTGTTTCGGGAAATGTGGAGTTGAAAATTAGAAAATCAGGAGAGACAAAGATATATCCTCTCGAGAAAATAGTGTCCGAAATTCAAAAAAATATCGCCGAAGGTTTAAATCAGGCCGGCTGAACCGCCACCGGACGTTGAGATTAACTGGGAACTTTCATGCTACGAATTACCGACATCCTCGATAAAGCGCAATCTTACCTGCCTGCCGAAGAATTGGAGATGATCGAGAAAGCTTATATCTATTCGGCAACGGTGCATCAGGGGCAGGTAAGACTATCCGGAGAACCATATCTAACTCATCCGATGGAAGTTGCAGGCATTCTGGCTGATATGAAGCTGGATGCCGCAACCATTATCAGCGGTCTTTTGCACGACACTGTCGAAGACACCTTAGCCACCCAGGAACAAATCGAAGTAGAATTCGGTAAAGACGTTGCTTTTCTGGTCAGCGGCCTGACCAAGTTAAGCCGCATTTCTTTTGGTTCCCAGGAAGAACGGCTGGCCGAAAATTTTCGCAAGATGATCCTGGCCATGTCGGCGGATATCCGTATTCTGCTGGTGCGGCTGGCCGACCGTATCCACAACATGAAAACATTGCAGTATCAGCCCCCGGACAAAAGGGATTATATTGCTAAAGAAACCATGGATATATATGCGCCGCTGGCCAACCGTTTGGGCATTAACTGGATGAAAATATTACTGGAAGACCTTTCTTTCCAATATTTACTTCCGGACGAATATAATGATTTATCCCGGCGTGTTGTCAAAACCAAAGAATCGCGCGACCTTTACACGGAAGAAGTGAAGAGAATTATTCGGGCCGAACTGGAAAAATTTTCCATTAAAGGAGAAGTTGAAGGCCGGGCCAAACATTTATACGGCATTTATAAAAAAATGCAGGAGCAGCATCTTAATTTTGATGAAGTCTATGATCTCATCGCTTTTCGCCTGATCCTGGATTCGGATAATGTAAAATTATGTTATGAGGCGCTCAGTGCCGTTCATGCCTTATGGAAGCCGGTGCCGGGCCGGTTTAAAGATTATATTGCTATGCCCAAAGCCAATAATTATCAATCTTTGCATACTACAGTCATCGGTCCCTATGGGGAGAGGCTGGAAATACAGATTCGGACAAAAGCAATGCACGAGTGGGCGGAAAAGGGCATTGCCGCGCACTGGAAATATAAAGAAGGGCGGACCTTTAAAGACGATGAAGATTCTCAAATAAAGAAACTGCGCGAAATGCTGGAAATGCAGCAGGACATAAAAGATCCGCGGGAGTTTATGTCCAATCTGAAACTGGCGCTGTTTCCGGAGGAAGTATATGTATTCACGCCCAAAGGTGATGTGAAAGCTTTTCCCAAGGGGGCAACGCCAATCGATTTTGCTTACAGCATTCATACGGATGTCGGGCACAAGTGCATTGGCGCCAAAGTTAACCGGAATATTGTTCCGCTGAAATATGAACTGCAAAATGGAGACCGGGTAGAGATCACAACACAAGCCGGCCACCACCCGAGCAAGGACTGGTTGAAATATGTTGTAACAACGAGAGCGATTGCCAAGATTAGAAACTGGATTAACCTGGAGGAAAAGAAAAGCTCTCTGGAGTTGGGGCGCGATCTGCTGGATAAAGAATTTAAGAGGCATAATTTAAAATTCAGCAGCTATGTTAAATCGGAGGAAATTCGAGAATTATTTACCGAGCATGGCGTAAATTCCCTTGATGATCTGATATCTCAGGTCGGTTATGGCCGGATTTCCCCCCGACAGATTGTTAACCATTTTCTCACGGAAGAACCGGCTAAAATCCCGGGGCCGGCGCCGGAGAAAATTAAGAAAAAAACAGAAGCGATGCCGTCGCTCGGCATATCATTGACGGGGATAGACAATGTCATGGTCAAGTTTGCCAAGTGTTGTAATCCTATCCCCGGAGATGACATAGCAGGATATATATCACGCGGCCGCGGCATTACGGTGCATACGCGGAACTGTCCGCACGTCAAAAATCTTGATCTGGAACGGATTGTCGAGGTTGATTGGAATGTCCGGGAGAAACAGACTTATCCCGTCCGTATCAAAGTTGTCTGCGATGACCGCAAGGGTATTTTAACTGAAGTCAGTTCGACGATTTCCTCATTTGATGTAAATATCAGTTATGCGCAGGTAGAAACACATGACCTGATCGCTACCTGTAATTTTGTCATCGATGTAAACAATTTAAAGCAGTTCAATCAAATAGTCGTGGCAATTAAGCAATTGAAAGCGGTCAAATCGATCGAAAGAATTCGCAAATCCTGAAAATTAATAATTATAGTTATTTGGATGTTGACAAACATGGACAGTTTGCTGTAATCAACCGCAAACTTTTTAATCAGGTGAAATAATGATCTGCCCAACAAAAAAAATAATGCTCCTTACAGGATTGCTGCTTCTCTTCATTGTTATGTTTGGGCTGCCGTCTTTAAGTGCTGCGGAAAAGAAGCATCTGGTCGTGATTGATCCTGCCCACGGCGGCCAGGAATCCGGTGTGAAAGTGACGGATAAAACTGAAGAGAAGGATGTTACACTCGCCATCGCTCTTGCTTTGCAGAAAGAACTGGCCAAAGATGGCCTGTATGAAGTTGTCCTGACCCGGGATTCCAATATAACCGTCAGTTGTGAAGACCGCCGGAAACATATTTCCAAGATTAAGCCGGATGTCCTGTTAAGTCTCCACATTAATGCCGGTTTTGGCAAAAATGCCGAAGGATTTGAAATCTATTACCCCGGATTCAGCAGTATGCCTGACCCCAAAAAGCAGGTCAAGGATGGACCGAAGGATACAAAGAATAAATATCTCAACGATTCGGTAAGGTTTGCTCAGATTATCCAAAAAAACCTGGATATACTTTTTCCCCGTAAAGGACGGGGATTAAGGGAAGCCGATACTCCCCTTCTGGAAGGAATGAGTATCGCCGGGGTGGTTGTGGAAATTGGCTTTGCTACAAATCCGGAGGAAAGAAAGAAGCTGCTTTCCGCAAGCAGTCAGTCCGAAATAGCAAAAGCACTGGCCAGGAGCATTAAATTATTTTTTTAGGTGACGTCTTGATAAAAAGAAGCTTTGATCGAAGATGGGATGAACTGAGGCCCATTAAAATAACGAATAACTATCTGAAAGATACTGCTTCCGTTCTTGTCGAATTCGGCAATACCAAAGTTATTTGTACGGCAGCCCTTGATGATAAGACGGCGCCTTTCCTGAGAAATACAGGAAAAGGCTGGTTAACGGCCGAATACTCGATGCTGCCGATGTCCACGCAGACCAGAACGGCCCGGGAATCGGCGCGCGGCCGCCTGGGGGGCCGGACTCACGAGATCCAGCGCTTGATTGGAAGATCTCTGCGGGCGGTGACGAATCTGACTGCCTTCGGCGAGAAAACGATTTATATTGATTGCGATGTTATTCAGGCGGACGGGGGAACGAGGACGGCGTCAATCACCGGAGCGTTTATAGCGCTGGTGGATTTATTCAAAAAAATGAAACAAGCCGGCATCGTAGAAAAAATTCCCGTAAACGATTATGTATCGGCCGTCAGTGTCGGGATCGTGGATGGTGAATTGCTTCTCGATCTGGAATATGAAGAAGATTCGAAGGCCCAGGTCGATATGAATTTTGTAATGACGGGCGCCGGCCTGTTTATCGAAGTACAGGGCACTGCCGAGCATCTGCCATTCAATAAAGAGCAGTTGGATAAAATGACCGGACTGGCAACCAGGGGCATTCAACAAATTACCGCCCGGCAAAAAGAGATTGCAGGGAATTGGCAGGAATGAAAATTGTTTTCGCGTCGGGAAACGAGGGCAAAGTAAAAGAAGTCGAATTCATGCTCTCGGGAACGGGGATTGAACTGGTCTCTTTAAACAGTTATTCCGGAGTGCCGGAAATTGTTGAAGACGGCAGTAGTTTTCTGGAAAATGCATTAAAAAAAGCCAGAATTATTGCCAAATTTACCGGTGAAACAGTGCTGGCGGATGATTCCGGCCTGCTGGTGGATATTTTAAACGGAGAGCCGGGCATATATTCCGCGCGCTATGCCGGACCCCGGGCGACGGACAAAGAAAACAATGCCAGGCTTTTGGCGAAATTAAAAGATATACCGCAGGAAAAAAGAATCGCTTCCTTTCAATGTGCCTTGGTTCTTTACCGAAAGGACGGGACTTTCGATTCCTTCGAAGGCAAATGGCAGGGGCAAATTATTGATGAACCGCGCGGTTCCAACGGTTTTGGCTATGATCCGATTTTCTGGATTCCGGAACTGAAAATGACAGCGGCCCAATTGCCTGCTCCCATCAAGAACAAATTGAGTCATCGCGGTCAGGCAGTGGCGAAATTTAAGAACAGCCTGGTCTTAAACGGATCTCAGCAGTAAAAACGGGGCGTAGCGCAGCTTGGTAGCGCGCTTGCTTTGGGAGCAAGATGTCGCAGGTTCAAATCCTGCCGCCCCGACCAAAAAAAACAAGGAGTTAATGATATTTCTGACTCCTTTTTTTCCCCTCTTTTTTCTCCTCGGCCGATTCCGCGCGCCATAAAAAAAAGTATCCCCGTTGTCCGGACAAAAACGGGCTGATCTGTTGCGTAGGGTTTCGCTCATCATGAAAAAAAACGATGTAATAATTCTTGCAGAAAAAAGCATAAAGTTTTGATGTTTATTTAATGTTTATTTAATTGACATTCAAGATTTTCTGTAGCATTTATTTAAAAAAACCATTAGATTCGAGTCGATATGAAATTTCTGTTTAAGGTATCCGGCCTGATTGACGCTTTCAACGGACGCGTCGGACAGGGCATCAAGTGGCTGATTCTTGCGGCGGTACTCCTCAGTGCCGGTAACGCCATTGCGCGCAAGGTCTTTCATACGGGGTCCAACGCTTTCACCGAAATGCAGTGGTACCTCTTCTCCGGAGTGTTCCTGCTCGGCGCGGGATATGCCTTCCTGAAGAACGTCCACGTGCGTATTGATTTCGTTTCCAGCCGCTTATCGGCGCGGTCCCGGTCGTGGATTGACATCGCTGGTATCCTTGTTTTTCTGGCGCCTCTATGCTTGCTTTTGATCCAGTTATCCTGGCCGCTCTTTGTCAAGGCCCTTTATAGCGGAGAAATGTCATCAAGTGCAACGGGGCTCATCCGCTGGCCGGTTTTTCTTCTTCTGCCGCTGGGTCTGGCCCTGCTGCTTCTGCAAAGCGCCTCCGAGCTGATCAAGCGCATCGCCTTCCTCCGCGGCCTGATTCCCGATCCGCTCGCCCACAGCCAGGCGGGTAAAGATACCCCCGTAGCGAAGCCGGCCGGCACCCCGCCGTCGGAGGACCGCTAAATGGAATTCATCGTCCACAACTTCGTTCCCCTGCTTTTTGCCGGTTTGCTGATGTTCCTGCTCACCGGCTTTCCGGTTGCCTTCAGCCTGGCGGCCACCGGTCTAACCTTCGGCCTTATCGGCATGGAAGCCGGGATGTTTCCCCCGACACTGTTCCAGGCCCTGCCGCTCCGGATATTCGGTATCATGCAGAACGAAACCCTGCTGGCCGTTCCCTTCTTCACCTTCATGGGAATTATTCTGGAGCGGAGCGGCATGGCCGAGGATCTGCTGGAAACCGTCGGACAAGTATTCGGACCGGTGCGCGGCGGTCTCGCCCTGGCGACGATTTTAGTCGGCGCGCTGCTGGCGGCGACCACCGGAGTCGTGGCGGCGGCGGTGATCTCGATGGGCCTCATCTCTCTACCCATCATGCTGCGCTATGGCTACAACCGGAGCATTGCCACCGGCGTCATTGCCGCCTCCGGTACACTGGCCCAGATTATCCCGCCTTCTCTGGTACTGATTGTCATGGCCGACCAACTGGGTGTCTCCGTCGGCGCCATGTACGCCGGCGCTGTGGTGCCCGGCCTGCTGCTGGTGGGTCTGCTCTCCCTGTTTATTATTGCCCTGGCCATCTTCAAACCGAGCTTTGTTCCTGCCCTGCCGCCGGAGGCGCGCATCTACAGGGAAGCCAACGGCGCCAGCGGGCACAAATCCCTGCTGGTACTACTGCTAATCGCAGTGGCCGCCGCCTTCATTTGGGGCTATCTGCACGACAGCATCATCACCCTGCTGGTGGGTCACGAGGTTAAAGCGCCGAAAGACGAGCTTTTCACCTTGGCGATGACCGTTGCTGCCTTTGTCATGCTTGTCCTCGCCCTGGCCAACCGCTGGCTGCGCCTCCAACTGCTGTCGCAACTCTGCGAACGAGTCGTGTTCGTGCTGCTGCCGCCACTGGTGCTGATCTTTCTCGTGCTGGGCACCATCTTCCTCGGCATCGCGACGCCGACGGAAGGCGGAGCGATGGGCGCAACGGGCGCCCTCATCATGGCCGTCTCCCGCCGCAAGCTGAGTTTTAGCCTGCTCAAGCAGGCGCTGGACAACACGGCGTCACTGACCTGTTTCGTCATCTTCATTCTGATCGGAGCGACCGTGTTCAGCTTCACCTTCAACGCCGCCGACGGCCATATCTGGGTGGAGCACCTGTTTGACAAGCTGCCGGGCGGCACACTGGGCTTCCTGATCCTGGTGAACGTCCTGGTTTTCATTCTGGGCTGTTTCATCGACTTCTTCGAAATCGCGTTCATCGTCATTCCCTTACTGGTCACCGTGGCCTCCAAGATGGGCATCGACCTGGTCTGGTTTGGTGTGGTCATCGCCATGAACCTCCAGACCTCGTTTTTATCGCCGCCCTTCGGCTTCACCCTGTTCTTCCTGAGAAGCGTAGCGCCCAGGAATGATTACAACGACCGGGTCACGAACAAGCTTATCCCGGCAGTGACGACGGCACAGATTTACAAAGGCGCGGTCCTCTTCATCGGTATTCAGCTAATCGCGCTCGTCGCGACTATCGCTTTCCCGACTCTCGTCACCAACAGTCTCGATAAGGCCCCGGCCGTGAATCTGGAAACCATGAAGATTGAGGCTGAGAAAGGGGACTACGGCGCCAAGGACGAGGATCCGGTGAAAATGTCAACGCCGCAGCCGGCGGATGACAAGAGCGCACCGAAAGCCGTTGGCGCCGCGAAGGAAGAAGAAGACCCGATGGAGGCGGTCAAACGGTCGCTAGATCAGGATGCCAAGAAGAAGTAGCTCGGACTTGTAACAAAATTAGTGGAATAGTTAGCCGTTCGTGGTAAGCTTGTCGAACCATGAATAGCTGCCCTTAGACTGCTCGACAGTCTCGCAGCTCAGTGTAAAAGGATCTTGTAGCAGTTATTTTTTTACAGGCAAAGTCAAAAAACCCCGCGTGGTTCGGACCGCGCGGGGTTTTTTTGACAAAGTGCGAAATAGTTTAAAGCTTCTGCGCCTGCATGAAGTCGTCGAAGCTGGCTTCGGCAAAGCGGAACCACATATTTTGTTCAGCACGGAACTTGATGTAATCATCGTATATCTTTTTCCAGCGGGGATTCTTCGCGGATAGCTCGGCATAAAGTGCATTTGATTCCTTGAAGGCGGCATTCATGACGTCCTTCGGGAAGCGATGCAGCTTGGCGCCGGCGGCCACCAATTGCTTCAGGGCGATGGGGTTCCTGGCGTCGTATATGGCCTGCATCAGCACGTGCGAGCGTGTCGCCGCCGCCTCGATCATGGCCTTGTACTCGGCCGGCAGCGCCTCATAGGCCTTAATGTTCACATAGAGGTCGGTCTGCGCGCTGCCCTCCCACCAGCCGGGATAGTAGTAGTGGGGGGCTACCTTGTATAAACCCAGTTTATAGTCGTCGTAGGGACCAACAAATTCGGCGGCATCGATCGTCCCCTTCTCTAACGACGTATAGATCTCCCCGCCGGGCGTGCTTATCGTCACCATGCCGAGCCTCTCCATCACCTTTCCGGCAATCCCGGCGGTGCGCATCTTGAGGCCCTTCATGTCGGCCAGCGACTTGATTTCCTTGCGGTACCAGCCGCCCATCTGGGCGGTGGTGTTGCCCATCGGAAAGTTGATGATGTTGTAGCTCTTGTAGAACTCACGAAATAGCTTCAGGCCGTTGCCCTCGAACAGCCAGGCTGTCATCTGGCGGGAGTTGAGGCCAAAGGGAATTGCGGTTCCCAGGGCGAAGGTGTCGTCCTTGCCGAAAAAATAGTAGGGCGCGGTGTGGGCGCACTCGACGGTAGCGTTCTGCACCGCGTCGACCACGCCGAAGGCGGGGACAAGTTCGCCTGCCGGGTGCACTGTGATGGTAAACTTACCGCCGGACATGGCGCCCACTATCTTGGCAAAAGCCTCCGAGGGGCCGATGAGCGCGTCCGTTCGACTTGGGAAAACTGGAAGCCAGGCGCCAGCGAAGCGTGGGCTGGGCGTTAACCGCCGGCGCCGAGGCGCCCATGCCGGCCGCGATGCCTACACCGGCAGCGAGACCGACACCGGCCTTCTTCAGTAATGATCGTCTGGATAGGGAAGTCTTCTGTACAACTTTATTCATTTTTTGTTCCTCCTTCGTTAAAAAGTTAATGCGTCTTGATTACCTTTTCCGGGTTTACTCGTGGCTCACCCGCTATTTTTCTAATTTACAGATGCCCGATATCTATATATTTTATGCGGCTGGAAAGTCAAACAAAAATATCCCCAAAATTAAGGGCGTTATTCGTGAAGCGTGCAAAACACCAAAGACGCTTCACTATTCACGAGACATCGCCAATGAATTCATCTCCTGGATTATTCTGGACACATGTGGCGTTTATTCAGGGGACATAACACATATTTATTTTGCGAATTGGCTGAATTAAGTGTTATGTCCCCTGAATATCCTCTGAAGATTGAACCAAAAGCGTTCGTCATTTCGAACACGACAGTGAACAGCCTGCCCGGCGCATGCTGGGCGGTAATCTTTCAATGCTGGTTTCAATCAAAGAACAATCGAACCAGCAAGTAAAATTACTTGACATTGTACCAATATTGGTACATTAGGGAACTGTGAAAATTAACGCTCTATTATCCGTCAAATTTTTCAAGACAGAATCAGGGAGCGAACCCGTCAGGGATTGGCTACTTGAAGATTTAACGATAGAAGAAAGGAAAATTGTTGGCAGAGACATTAAAGTCATACAAATGAGCTGGCCAATAGGGATGCCTTTAGTAAAATCAATGGGAAGCGGTTTATGGGAAGTGAGGTCTAATTTAGACAATAAATTGGCACGAGTAATATTTACATTTCACAATAACGAAATAATTTTGTTGCATGGTTTCGTTAAGAAATCTCAAAAGACTTTGAAAAAAGATTTAGAATTAGCAAAACAAAGAAAGTCCTTGTTCAAAAAGGGGTGAATTATGAAACACAAAAATATCGGAAGCAATTTTGATGATTTTCTTCAGGATGAGGGTATTTTAGCAGAAGTTGAAACAGCCGCAATTAAAGAGATCGTTGCAAACCAAATAACGCAACTTATGGTCGATAAAAAAATATCAAAGATTGAGATGTCCAGAAGAATGGGAACAAGCCGATCTGCACTCGATAGGCTATTGGATCCTCAAAATTCATCTGTTTCTCTAAAAACATTAGATAAGGCTGCACTTTCTCTTGGCAGGCGATTAAATATTCAGTTAGTGTAATCAATGACTGTCGCCCCGACCAATGAGACCTTTAATTTCTGCCCTTCCTGTCATTGCGAGAAGCGGAGGGACGAAGCAATCTCATGGATGTCCATTCGCTGGTTCAATCTTGAAGATTGAACTAAAATTTATTCACAGGATCATCGTAAACGTTTTTCCTGTCCGCTATTCTCAATATCAGAATAATCACTGACTCTCTGTCTATGGCGTAAACTATGCGATATGATCCGTAGCGATAACGATAAAGCCCCTTAAAAATTCCTTGGAGCGGTTTACCCAAGCTTAGTGGATCTTTTGAAAGGTATTCTTTTATCCTGGCGATGATCTTCTTTTGCGTCTTCCGATCAATTATTTTAAGATCATTTATTGCTTCTTCATGCCACTGGATACTATGGGTCAAGAATCTTCTCCATATCTTCTGTTGAATAATATTTGGCGTTTCTGTCATTAAGACGATCAAGAGCAAGATAGGCGTCTTCAATCTCTGGAAGATACCGGATAAGAATCTCTCTTATATAGAAGCTTTTTGGTCTATTTGTTTTCTCGGCTAGAAAGTCAAGACGGCATGATATATCATCTGTAAGCCGAACATTTAATATTTTAGACATTGCTTAACCTCACTATGTGTCATGCATGGATTACGTGTATTACACACTAACACATAGCAGCATATAAGGTCAAGCTGCATTATTATATTTTCCCCTCTCCCTCGATGGACTGTGTCGCAATAGCAATAATTCAATTTTATGTCCTCCGCCGGCGCGAAGTCGGGAGAATTTCCGAGAGGTTTCACCACGCATGCGCCGGGCTTTGCTGCCTGACGGAGGTGGATGTCTTCTAGCTTTTTCCCGTCACTCGTCACTATTTACTATTTACTGTTTGTTCCCTTACTCCATGCCCCTTGCCCCTCGTAGCTCGTACCTTGGACCTTTATCCTTTAGCCTTCATTCTCGCTCGCTATCTTTCCTATGTCTTTCCAAGTCAGGCTTGCAAAATTAAATTTCTTACAGTATAAATCTTACCAGTAAGATAATTTTCAAGAGGTGTAATATGGCAAATTTGGCAACTACTAAAATGTCCTCAAAGGGGCAAGTTGTAATCCCTGAGGATATACGCAAACGACTCAATTTAAGGCTGGCTCGCAATTTGTTGTTGTGGGAGAGAAAGACGTGGTAATATTCAAATCCATCTCCCAACCATCTATGGAAGAATTTGATCAAACTGATTGCCAAAGCACGGAAGCAAGCAAAGGAAGAAGGGTTAAAGCGATCTGATGTTTATAAAGCAATTGCGAAGGCACGAGGCCGCAAGTGAAGGTAATTCTCGATACTAATGTCTTTATATCCGGCGTCTTTTTCGGCGGACCACCCTATCAAATTCTCAACGCATGGCGTAACGGTAAAATTCAATTGGTAATTTCTCAAGAGATACTTAGCGAATACTATCGAGTGGGTGAAATATTTGCCGATAAATTCCCCTCAATTGACTTGCAACCAATTCTTGATCTGGTAACTATTGAGGCAGAGTTGTACGACGCTAAAGGATTTTCTGAACCTGTGTGTAGCGATCCTGATGATGATAAATTCCTTGCCTGCGCCATAGCAAGTGGAAGCAGAATTATCATAAGTGGTGATAAGCATTTAATAAAAGTTTCCGGTTTCGAGGGCATAGAAGTTCTAAAACCTGGCGAATTTGTAAAAAGACATCATTCACTGGTTCAATCTTGAAGATTAAACCAAAAATTAAATGATGGTTTCAATCAAAGAACAATCGAACCATCAAACAAATTTTATGTCCTCCGCCGGCGCGAAGTCGGGAGAATTTCCGAGAGGTTTCACCACGCATGCGCCGGGTTTTGCTCCCTGACGGAGGTGGATGTCTTTTAGCTTTTTCCCGTCACTCGTCACTATTGATGGTCTCGTAAAAAGTCCGTCACACCGGTCTTGTGACCTTCAGGTTATGAAAACCGGTGTCTAGGGTTTTGTAAGTCTTTGAAATATCTGGATTCCGGCTCGCGTGCCCTTCAGGGTATTCGCCGGAATGACGATTCTGAGGCTTTCCCGACTTTTTACGAGGTCGTCACTTGTCACGCGTTACTATTCTTCTCTGGTTCATAGGAATAAAAAAGGCAGAGCCATTTCTGACCCTGCCCCTCCGAGAATAAATCACTTATCTGTTTCGTTACTTCTTAAACTTTCTTCTAGCTCCAGCCAAACCCATTAGCCCCAAGCCGAGAAGCAGCATCGTGGCTGGTTCGGGAATCGAATTCACATAAATACCCCTATTTTAGCGCTCATAGTGATGCCGTCTCCGACTACTCCGCCTGTCCATAGGCGAGCATTATCATCCAATTCCGCAGCAAAGGTTTGACCAAAAGGGGTCCAGCCTGAAGGAGTATGATACTGAAATAAAGGCCGCCCTCGTTTCCAAATATACCAATTGCACCTGCGTCGCCACCAGTATAAGGGATAGCTACCATCGAATATAGGTCCGCCGACAGATCCGGTGATATGCCCGGCCCAAAGAAAATTTCACAGTACCTATTTTTGACACTTTGAATCATATAATAATCGTTAGTAATTTGGTCCGCGGAGATTTGGCGAACACCCAGAATAAGTGAGGTAGACCAAGTAGAATCAGCGGGAATTGGCGATGAAAAAAAATCGGAATATGCAATATCCTCCGTTAATGCTCGGAATATCCAAAGCTGTCGCAAAAAGGACGCCCCGGGGAGTCGAGTAAATATTTCCGGGGGTGCCAGCGTTACCCGTCCCTGACAACACTAGATTTCCACCCGTCTCACTCAAAGAAAAACCACCTACAATAAAAGGAGACCACTTTGTTGTATCGAAAGCACTCCCGTTAAAGTCGTCATATGGATACCAATTCGCCCAGGCATATTGACCCCAGGAAAAACAAACGATTACTGCCATTGTAGAATTGATTGCGATAAAGTGTTTTTTCATTGTCCTCCTTAAGGTTAATCGAATATCTCTGGAACTATTTGTTCGTTTTTCCCTCCGGCAGTATTTAAATGATAACGAGAAAAGGATTGAGTAAAATCAGTAAGTCGATATAATTACATGAGGGAGATTAGTTATATGCCGAATCGGAACGGGGCCTCCTTAACGTACTGTATTTACATCTAAACTATTGATGCTATATGCATAATATATTCCGCAATGATATCGATCTGCTTAAAACTCTTGAACGTTTCTTACAATCTATTGATAAATAAAGACTTTCTCTTATAAAAAAATATTTTATACTTGAGAAAATGAAGCCCCTGCTGCCCAAACCAGAACCATGAATTGTAAAGATATCCGACAGTTAATTGGTGATGTAAAACTATGTCTGACTGCCATCTAACTTTAGTATGCGTAATAATTAATATTATTACTTTGGGGGTTTGTAAAGGAATCCGACACTTTCTTTTTTCCATATGGATACAGATACTTAGCTATTCTGTTCAGAATGGAACGTACGATGAGCATTGAACAATCGTACTTTGGTATATTTATTAGGGTGGCGGAATCGTAAAAAGTCGTAAAAGCCTCATAATCGTTATTCCGGCGAATACCCTATAGGGCACGCGAGCCGGAATCCAGAGATTTCAAAGGCTTACAAAAAACTGGACACCGGTTTTCATAACCTGATAACCTGAAGGTCACGCGAGGTCACAAGACCGGTGTGACGGACTTTTTACGAGACCATCAAGGGTAGCAGGTTAAGGAAAAAAGAAATTAGCGCACCGCCTATTCAACAAGATATTTTCACTATTTTTTAATTGATTTTTTTAACCAGGCCTCGATGTCTCCGGCAACCCGCGACTGTCAACTGCCCCTTATCAATGCAAATCAGCAATTTTTTCTCACTCTGCCGGTGTGTGGACAACAGGAAGAGCAGGTAGGTGACCATGTAAAACAGCATTAGTTATCTTTTTTTTTTGAGGTCATCCGACAGGCGGCATTTGATTTGCAATTTTAAATGATTATACTAATTGAAATTCAATCTCCGCGGGAGTCAAAATCCTGAAACTTACAATTTTCAATAGACTGATTATCAGTAATTTTCTTATTATTCTTTTGGTCAGTATCAGCGGTATTTATACGATCATTTCCCTGAATGCACTTAATCATCTTATCGAGTCCGTTATCAGGCAGGAAACCAGCATCATCAGGTTTAGCGAGGAAGCACTTGACGGCTATATACAGCATGACGGCGGCAGAAGACAAGTACCTTATCTCCAGAGATCAGGATTATTATCAGCAGTTCCAGCAAATGAGAAAAGATTTTATGGAAAACGTAAATAAGCTGGAAAAGCTCGCGGATACAAAGGTCAAAAGCGGTTTTATTGCTGATATCAGAATTAATCATGATAGTTACGATGCTTTGGAAAAAGAACACAAAGCTTTAATGGATAGTCACAAGCAAAAAAAAGCGAATGACCAGCTGTATTTAACCAGCCGGGAGCAAATAGTCCTTAATATAGATCAGAAGCTGCGCAATCTGATAAAAATTGCAACTGAAGACAGGAATTCCAAATTGCAGCAATCAAAAGATATGTCCCAGCGGGTTACCAATTTTATCACCGGCTCCGCGTTTCTTGCTGTTATTTTTGTCATCATCATAACTTTTATTAATACGCGGAAAATAAATTTACCCATGAAGTTGCTGGGTGAACGGACGAAAGATATCGCGGGGGGTAAAATATGTGACCCCTTGGATATTTCCTCGCCGCCGGAACTCAAAGAACTGGCAGATTCCTTCAATGTTATGTGCACAAGACTAAAAGAGATCGACCAGTTGAAAATCGATTATATAAGTCATTTGTCTCATGAATTACGCACACCTTTGACGGTAATCAAGGAAGCGTCTTTAATGCTGCAGCAAGGTGTTTTAGCAAAAGCTCCGGAAAAACAAGATGAATTATTTGAAATAATCAAGATGGAATGTGAGCGGCTGATATCATCTGTCAACCGTATTCTGGATTTATCGCGGATGGAAGCTGGGGATATGTTTTTTTCCTTTCAGCAGACCGACATTGCGGCCATCATAGAGAAAAGTGTTTTGCAGTTGATGCCCCTTATGCGTAATAAGAAAATGGATGTACAATTGGAAATTCCGACAGACATCCCTCTAATGCACATGGATGGTGAACGAATTGAAGAAGTACTCGAAAATTTATTAGGTAACGCTTTAAAGTATACGCCGGATGGAGGAAAGATCACTGTTTCCGTGGTGAATAAAAGTTATGACCATTCTATAGAGATAACCGTAAAGGACAATGGCATAGGTATTCCGGAGGATGGATTACTTCAGGTTTTCGATAAATTCAAACGTGTCGATGACAGGCGGGGGGCAGTCCGGGGAACGGGACTGGGCCTGGCCATAGTTAAACATATCATCAATGCACATGGAGGGAATATATGGGTAAAAAGCAAAGTAGGCGAAGGGAGCACCTTTACCTTTTCTTTGCCTGCATAATAATAGTGCTTATTTTAATAAATGGATGTGTCCGCACATATGAAGGATTCTTGGCCAGGTCGGATTTTCTGAAAGCACAGTCTCTTCGACAACAGGGAAACTTTCCGGCATCATTGAATACTTATGAGCAAATTATTGCGGCGCATCCACTAATTGGCGATAAAGTTCTTTTTGAGATGGGTATTATTTATGCATCTCCAGCCAATAAGCAGAAAGATTATCACAAAGCTTTGAATTGTTTTCAGAGAATCATCAAGACTTATCCCCAAAGCAAATATGGGCAAAACAGCGAAGTAATG
The DNA here is from genome assembly GCA_963845095.1 of uncultured delta proteobacterium. Lineage (GTDB taxonomy): Bacteria > Desulfobacterota > Syntrophia > Syntrophales > Smithellaceae > MVRV01. The sequence continues at coordinate 7,162 of CAWJQM010000007.1, read as the reverse complement.
ATTAATCTTCTCGACACGGTCATGAACAGTAACAACAAACTGGTATCGCGCCAGAAGCAGATAGAAAATCTCGAGCAGCAGTTAGCAGAGTTGGAAAAAACACTGGAGAAGATTAAAGAGATTGATATGTCTCTGGAAAAAAGAAAAAAATCAATCCCTTGAAAAGCAAGAGGTTTCTGATGGATAGAATTTTAATTGCTGATGATGATTTAAACATCCTGAAAGTCCTGAAGATGAGACTCGAATCCGAAGGCTACCAGGTGGAAACAGCCTCGGAAATCAAGACAGCAAAAGATCTAGCTGCTAAAAATGAATATGAGCTGGCCATTCTTGATCTGAAATTTTCATCGGGCAGTGGTATCGATCTTATGAAGAGCATCCGCGTGGTCGACCCCGAACTTCCGGTTATCATTTTGACCGCATACGGCACCATTGAAAGTGCGGTCGAGGCCATGAAGGAAGGCGCCTACATATATCTGACCAAGCCCTTTGACCATCGGGATCTGCTTTTACAAATCAAAAAGGGGATTGAGAAATCCAACCTTTCCAGGGAAGTGAAAAGACTAAAGAGCATTATCAGTCAGGATCATAAGATCCAGGATATCATCGGCCGGAGTGCCGCTATGCAGAAAGTCTTTGATCTGGCATATCTCGCTGCGGAGTCTAATTCCAATGTTTTTATCAGCGGCGAGAGCGGAACAGGTAAAGGAATGATTGCGCGAGCATTGCATCAGCTGAGCGAAAGAAAGGACAAGCCTTTCGTTTCCTTAAATTGCGCAGCTATTCCCGATACCCTGATTGAAAGCGAGCTTTTTGGATTTGAAAAGGGTGCGTTTACCGGAGCTGTTGCCAGTAAAAAGGGTCATTTCGTACAGGCTGACGGCGGGATAATTTTCCTCGATGAAATATCAGAAATTCCCCTGGCCATGCAGGGGAAACTTCTGAAGGCTATTGAAGATAAGGAATTTTATCCGTTGGGCTCGCAGAAGACCGTCAAGGTCGATATACGGATTATTTCGGCCTCCAATAAGGATATCGCCAAGGAAGTGGAAAACGGGAATTTTCGCAGTGACCTCTTTTATCGGATACATGTAATTCCTATTAAAATGCCGGCCTTACGAGAGAGAAAAGAAGATATTCCTCTGCTGATGGAATATTTTTTAGAAAAAACTGCCGTGAAGCTCAATAAAAATATCAAAACCGTCACGCCGCAGGCTTTAACGAAAATGATGCTTTATTCCTGGCCCGGTAATGTCAGGGAATTAGAAAATGTTATTGAATGCTCCGCCGTATTGGCAAGAGATGATGTGATCAGTGAAGACATGATAGTGTTGCCAACCCGGGAAATTGATGAAAATGCCTTCAAACCATTTCGGGAATCAAAGCATGATTTTGAGCGCAGCTATCTTATTGAATTAATGAAACTCAGCAGGGGTAACATCAGTCAGGCCGCCAAACTGGCCGGCAAGTATCGAGCTGATCTTTATGACCTGCTGGAGAAATATAATTTAGATCCTACCGAGTATCGCCAGGGTTGAAGGAAAAATCATACATATAAAGATTGCAGCAGGACAAAGACATTACTGTGTTTGAACCTTTTTACCTGTAGGATAATTCCTTCACTTAACTCATTCATCCAGACTATCAGCCCGAACATAAATTTGATGTTAACTTGTAATATCAATATGTTATAAACATACTGCCTCTCTGGTACACCTCTTGCTGTAACTTCATTTTAAATAATCGCTGAGTTTCAATAAAAATAATAACATTTATTGCTGAATTAAAATTATTTCCGGCACTTAACCATTGCACTAAACAGAAATACTGCTGCAATAAGGATGTATGAAAATGATTAAGAACTATTCAGAGAATGAAACCCGAGTCCTTAGCCGGGCAAAATATTTTAAACAGGCATTGCTGATGATATTTATTGCTGTTGCCTTAATTATTTTCAGCAATTTGTCTTTTGCCGCGGAGAAAGCACCAAAATATCAGGTTGTGGCTGGCAATGATGATAAGGCCTATCTCGTTGACACCACGACAGGTTTTACCTGGATTCTGACCTATCGCACAATGGCGACAGGAAGAGAGCCCGTAGCCATACCATATAAATTCATCAAAATATCCCCCGGCAATCAAAAAGATTTCATTATAGAAAATGCTCAGGGTCTCTCACTGCCGTCGAATGGCAAATAGCAGAGTGTTGCTTGGTTTTCCGACACGATATTCTCGGGGCTTTAAACGTTAACAGGAAGCAACTATTGGAAATAATTTAGACAAACAACTTAAAGAGAAATTATAGAGGTCTACCATGAAACTGCTGGTTGTCGATGATAACGTGGAGATTGTGCGACTTCTGTCTTCTATACTGGAAATGTCCGGACATGAAGTAGGTACTGCTTATAATGGGATGGAGGCCATAGAATGGCTGCAAAATAATTCGTGTGACGCGGTGATCACGGATGCCGAAATGCCTAAACTCGGCGGTGTTGAAGTTTGCCAATTCATTAAATTGCAACATCCCGAAATATACATAATTGGAATGAGCGGCTCTTCTAAGTCATTAAAAGAGCTCTCCGCTGCCGGTGCCGACGTCTGTTTTTCCAAACCTTTCCATATTGACGACATAGATAAAGCAATCGAGAGACGATTTTATTCCTCTGAGCCCGCTTTCGGCTCTTCAACAGGCATTATTGATCATCACAGATTATGAGGACAGAAATTAAACGTTGGAGGATAGGTTATGAAAATATCTGTACAATCCCGGGCGCCGCGCTACAAAGGTAAAGTGCCTGTAAAGCTGGAATCCTGCAAAGGCGTTACACGTGACTTTAATGGTGCGGGGATATTCTTCGAAATGGATAGATCCTTTTCCCCCGGGCAGTCTATTGAGTTCTCTATCGTTATGGAACATATAGATGCTTTGGGGCCTGTTAAGGATAAATTGATTTGGGCATCGCAACAGGTAAGACGAAGCCGGTATCTAATCCCTGCTTATCCTGAGTGCATTGCTGCAGAATATAATGAAGTGTCATATTCATCTATTGGAGGAATCAAATATTGATTGGAAAAACGACCCATTCTCCTGAGGAAATGAAAAAGCTGTTCCGATTCCGTTATCGCACCTATTGCATAGAAAAACAGTATTTACCCGCAGTGAATTATCCCGAACAAGCCGAGTATGATGAGCTGGATGTTTACTCTTTCCAACTCTCCGTATGGGATATCTTGAATCCAAGCAGGCTGCTCGGATGTGTCCGGCTTATCCCCCCCAACCCGCGAGGACTTCCCTGTTTAGATCACTTTGCGATCACGGAGAGAGCTGTTTCCCTTGAAAGCGCCGCGGAGATCTCTCGTTTTATAGTCTCGTCAGAAGCAAGAAGCAACGAGCGCAGGAATGTATTCAAGATGCTTTGCCAAATGACCTATCGTCTTCTTCTGACACATCGCCTGAGCAACTGCTACATGATCACGGATGAGCGGTTCTACAAACTTATATGCCGCATGGGCTTTCCTTACAAGCGGCTGGGACCAACCTTACCGTTCATGGGGGGAACTTTCCCGTGTATAGTCCTTACTGAGGCGCTTAAACAGGTGCCCTGGTTGCAGGATGACCCGTTTAAGAATGCGGCATAGTTCAGGCACGACGCCTTTGAGCCAGTGACCACTCCCCGTTACATCATATCATCCGGGGAAACAATCTCTTCTTCAACGAGGTAACGAAGAAAGGCCTGAACGCTAACAAGTTTTGTTCTTATCGTTGTAATCTTGTTGCCCCTGTCCTGCTCGTGCTCGATAAATGCCTCTACATCTTTCCTTTTTATTTCTTCCAGGCATGTCTTGCCGTTATCCCTGATCATGCCAAGAAAAAGACCTATCGCCCCATAACGGCTGTGCAATGTAACCGCATTGGGGCAATGAAGCAGAATCGAGCGAAAAGCAAACTCATTGCAGGGGGATGTTTTTTCCTTGACATGGGCCTTTTAATGGATGTCCCCTGGTCTCTCCCCTTATTATACAGCATTTCAGATTTCATATAGCCGTATAAGGAAAATCAGGGAGTTCCTGTCTTCTTAAACTTGCCCAGAACCGCTACGATATTCAACGTTAGGCCGAATAAGTTAATGCCCACCGCAGCCACCCAGGCCGCGATTGAACTGTACACCTGGGGTTGGGTGAAGATATTGATGATGTGTGTGACCACGCCACCATAGCCCATCACGATAATGGCAACCCCCATCAGTATCCGGTAAAGGGTGATCCTGCGCAGGTAGCCAGGGATAAGGAATAGCACGTAAACTACCATGGAAATGGCTCCCAGCAAGGGTTTAGTTGGAGCCAGCGCCGGTTTACCTATGGATGTGAGGTAAAAGCTGAGTCCGTTGTAGAGCAAGCCCAACACGAAATAAATTGCCTGCAAGCGCAGCAGCGTTGTCAGGTTCATATCTCCTCCCACGCACTTATTTGGCTATCAGTGTTTCATGCCGGACCCTGGCCATATCCGCCGGGTAGGTACGGGCGGCCAGCCAGAGCAGCAATGCCGCGATGAAGCCGGCGATGGTAGTGAACAACATGGCTGTGATTAGGCCATCGGCGCCCCCTCCCATTGCGTCGGATATGGCACCCACCACTGAGGGCCCCCAGGCGCCGCCGAACATGTAAGCGGAGAACACGGCCATGCCCATGGAGAGACCCTTGTGTGCTGCCGGCACCACATCCTGTGAGACGGCGTTAAGTGCCGGTGAGCCGACCACCGAGAGAAATCCGTAGATGAAACCCAGGGCTATACCGATGGGGCCGAACCTCAGTATCACCATAATGATCAGCACGATGGCAGCCAAGACAGAGGCCAGGGCAGGCAGGTAGAGCCGGCCCTTACCGGTCTTCTTCTGCCAGAGGTCGGCCAGCCACCCGCCCAGCGGGGCGGCGATAATGGCCATCAGCGCCCATCCACCCACGATCATGCCGGCCGATTTCTCGGAAATGTTCATCAGGCGCATCAAAAGCGCCGGTGACCAGACCAAAACGGACACCGTCATAAAGCAGAAAATACCGTAGCCGAAGAAATACAGGACCAGGCTGCGGATGCGGAATAATGCAGTAATGGACTTTCCGAAATTGAGCCTGGCGCCGGCCGTGCCCGGTTGGATCGGCGTCCTGTAGTCCTTCATGAAAAAGGCTAGGATGCCCAGGATGATCCCGGGAGCGGCGAAGATATAAAATGCCCAGCGCCATCCCATGGCGGCGGAGATGGCACCGCCTGCTATCGTACCGATGGCTGCGCCCAGCGGTATTCCGATGTTGAAGATGCCCAGCATGCGGGCGCGCTTTTCCGGCGGGTAGGCGGCACTGACCATGGCCACGCCGCCGGCGGTGAAACCCGATTCTCCAACTCCCACCATGGTGCGCGGGATGATCAGGGTTGTAAAGCTCTTGGCGAAGCCGGTCAGGAGGGTGAAAAGGCTCCAGAGCAGGGCCATGATGCCGATGGTCCGGCTGCGGCTCCAGCGGTCGACCAGGTAGGCCACCGGGAAGGAGAAAAACGCCATGCCCAGGATGAAGAGCGTCTGTGCCAGGCCGCACTGAGTGTCGGTCAGCCCCAGTTCCACCTTCATGGGCTGCAGAACGACCGAGAAGACCTGCCGGTCAATATAGTTGATGACATACAGCAGGGTGCATACGACCAGGATATACATCCCGCTGCCGCCGCCAGTTTTGTATTCCTGGGGTTGAGTGCCAACCGGTTCTTTCATATTCATAATCCCCTTATTTCTTGAAGAGCAGTTCTTCCATTTGATCGGGCGCGTGCGTAAGTTTAACGTTGCCGTTTTCTGTGATCAGCACGGTATCGGAGTGGCGGTAGCCCCCCTTACCCTTGAAATAAATCCCGGGTTCGATGCTTATTATCATGCCCGGGGCCAGTTTGCGCTTATCGCCCAGTGCCAGGAAAGGGTCCTCGTGCCCGGTGATACCGAAGCCGTGTCCCGTGCGGTGGATGATGTTCTTCTCATAGCCGGCGTCAATGAAGACCTGCCTTACCTGCCTGTCGATCTCTTCCAATACCATACCGGGCTGCGCCAGATTGTAGGCCAGCTCGCGGGCCTTCATCATGGTGTCGAAGAGCTTCTTGGCGTGTTCCGGTATATACTCCAGGAAAAGCGTCCTCTCTATCTCCACTCCATAGCCGTCCACTATGGCGCCGACGATGGAGCATGAAGGACCGCCTTCTTCCATAATCATGAAGGGAGTGGGTATTATATGGGGGTCATGCGATATCGAGGGCGGCCAGACCGCGCCCTGGAACTTGCTGGCGATGAGGTTGAGGTCGGCCACTTCGAAGAGAGCTTTGGCCATCATGGCCTGCACCAACCCGCTGTATATGGTGATGAGCGGCACACCCACCCGTGTGGTCTCAAGAAGCTTTTTCATGCCTTCGTCCACCACCTGGCAGGCGTGCACGTGGCGGCCTATCTCGTAGTCGGTCTTGATGACGCGCACCTCCTCGATGATGTTTGTCATTACCTTGGTGCCGCGCGTCTCCTTGAGTATGCCGGCCGGCATGGCCGTCTCGTGGCCCACGCGGTCGCTGTCCTTGAAGAGTAGGCGGTAGACGTCATACCAGTTCTGCCCTTCCGGCGCCGGGAATTCGTAGTAAATTACATAGTCCAGGTCGCATCGCGCCCTGTTCTTCACATGCGTGGACTCCAGCAGGGGGCAGACCATCTTCATCGGCCCCTTCTTGCCTATCACCAGGATGAAGGGCCGCTCGTGTACCAGGTTGGCAAAATTGGTCAGGTAGTAAACGTTGGTCGGGGAGAATGAGACGTAATAGTCCAGTTTCTCCTTTTCCATCAGCGTCCGGATCTTTTCCAGGCGCTCATTAAGCTCCTCCTTGTCTGGTTTGGCGGTAATCGGTTCGATTTTCATGGCCAGCCTCATTTTATTTGGGATTTGCCGCTATAATATCGGTTTGCGTCGAGTATATCGGTTTCTCATAATGCTTTGGTTGATATTTGTTTTCTCCGTTTGCCGCCTGTTTTCCAGGCGATGCCGCACTATCTCAACCATGTATCCGTTGGTTCCAGACCATCGTATAAATAAGTTACCCTTAGAATCTAATAAATGGCATGATATCATTGGTAACGATTTGAAGTAAAGT
>CAWJQM010000006.1:0-149504 GCA_963845095.1 uncultured delta proteobacterium | reverse complement strand
AAAACTGGGCATCCCAACGCCAGCCTGTACTCGCCGCCCACCAACCCCCTGCTGGACCGCCTGCTGCTGGATTCGCGCCACGCCCTGAACTGCGAGCTGTTGCCCCGGGACAGCAGCGCCCGCCTGCTGATGCGGGCGCTGAAACAGGGCCGAACGGCGGCGATGGTCATGGATCAGGCGGGTGGACGACGGCAAACCGATCCGTTTTTCGGGCACGACAAGATCTCGACCTTGTTGCCCGCCAAGCTCGCCCTGAAGTTCAATTGCGACCTGGTGCCCGTGCAGGTGGAGCGCCTGCAGGACGCGCGCTTCCGGGTCACGTTTCACCCGCCTGTGCGCCCCCCCGACCCCGGGGCCGATGAAACCGCCCGGGCCACCGATATGATCCAGCAGGTACACACCATTTTCGAGGACTGGATTCGCCAGCACCCCGAGGACTGGTTCTGCTCCAAACGCCTGTGGCCAAAAGACACTCTACAAGCAAACAGAGGAAGCGGCCGTGACGCCGACATCGATTCCTATGCAGCCTGAAAAGCAACACCAATCCATCCGCCTGTTCGAGAACGACTGCTCGAGCGGCTGTCCCACGTTCACCCCATCACGCCGCTGTTGATGTGGGGCCCTATCGCCGGCTAGCTATCTGGCGCAGCTTCGCCCTGTACCAGCTGCCGCTGCTGCCGGTACTGGCCATCGGCTGTGGCCGGCGAGTTCACCTGGTCGCTCACCGAGTACTGCCTGCACCGCTTCCTGTTTCACTTCCCGGCGAAAAGCAAGCTGGGCAAGTGGCTGGTGTTCCTGTTTCACGGCAACCACCATGAGGACCCGAAAGACAAGACCCGGCTGGTGATGCCGCCCGCCGGCGCCATTCCCATCATGGTGGTGCTGTACCTGCTGTTCGGCCTGTTCATCCCGCAACCCTGGATCCAGCCGTTCTGCGCCTTTTTTATCATCGGCTACCTGATCTATGACTATATCCACTATTCGACGCACCACTTTCCGATGCGCAACCCGGTGGCCAGGTTCCTCAAGCACTACCACCTGAAACACCATTTCTCCGGTGAGGGCGGCCGCTACGGCGTCAGCTCACCCCTCTGGGACCGGGTATTCGGACACCGAGACCCCGGTCAGGGCTGAGCCAGACCGAGTGCCCGAGTTTTACCTGGTTCCAAAGCGTTTGGCGCGTAAGGCGCCGAAGCTGGTTGCTGCCGCGCAGCGGGTGGAAGCCACTGCGTTTCGTTTTGTGTTCTGGCTCATGCGCAAGCTGAGCGTGGAGCACGCCCTGCAGTTGTCCGGCTGGGCGTTTGGGCTGCTGGGCCAGGTTCTCAGACAAGGCGGCAAAGGCCCGCGACAATCTGGCCATCGCCTTTCCCGACCAATCGCAGGAATGGCGAGAACAGACCACGCGGCAGATTTTCCGCCACCTGGGTTATTCGGCGGCGGAGTTGCTCAAACTGGAACAAATCTGGGAGCAGCGCGAACAGCGCATTGAGTTTGTGCTCGAGCCAGAGGCGCTCAAGCACATGGAAAGCAAGCGGGCGACCGTTTTTATCACTGCGCACGTGGGTGCCTGGCAGGTTGCCTCCCAGGTAACGCGCAAGTACGGCTTCAAGATTAACGCCATCTTTGCGCCCGAATCCAATCCCATCATACAAGAGCTGCTGCTGGGGCTGCGCCGATCTTTCGGCGAGAATTTAATACCCGCCGACGCCGGGCCGCGTCCGCTGCTTAAGGAATTGGACGCGGGCGAAAGTATTATCATGGCCATGGATACGCGCCCGGATACCGGCAAGCTGCTGCCCTTTTTTGGCGTCGATGCGCTAACCAACACCAGCGCGGTCGGGCTGGCCCTGCGCACCGGCGCGGCGGTGGTCGTGTCGCGCGCCGAGCGACTGCCGGGTGGGCGCTATCGAATAACCGTCTACGATCCGCTGGTCAGCCCGCTTCCGGAGGCGCCGATCAAGGAACAGGCAGTCGCCATCACCGAGATCGTGCATCGCTATTTCGAGGACTGGATCAGGGAGTATCCAGAGCAGTGGGTGTGCCTGAAACGGCGCTGGCCGAAGGCGCACAGGCTCTAGCGGCGGCCAGACATTATTCCTGCGCATAAATTCGGCAATGTACTCGGCGATAATTTGATAGCCGTAAGGTGAAGGGTGACGATTGTGTCCCCCCCTCTTTCAGCGAATTGATTATACCCAATACGCACACCGGGAAACCCGGCGACATCCCCCAGCAACAGGCGCGCATCGACCTCTGCGCGGTGTTGCGCGATAAACGCGGAGGCGCTGGACCTGTATTGAGCCGGTTGCGCGGTACGAAAATGGCCCGATGTGGAGGTAATGCGTTCCTGCAGTTCACCCAAATCAGTGGCTAGTGTCGGCTGGTAACCGACTGCGGAAGGCATGCGTCCCAGGAGAGCAGAAACTTCAGAACCGGCCTGGGTGAAGCGGAATATATTATCAACAAACAAAAGCACGTCCTGGCCTTCTTCATCGCGGAAATATTCCGCAGCGGCAAGTCCCGTGAGTGCGACTCTGGCGCGGGCTCCGGGGGGCTCGGTCATCTGACCGTAAATCAATGCCGCCTGTTTAATAACTCCCGACTCCTTCATTTCCAGGTAAAGATCGTTTCCTTCACGGGTTCGCTCACCCACACCGGCAAAAACCGAGATGCCGCCGTGATGCTGAGCAATGTTGTGGATCATTTCCATCATAACAACTGTCTTGCCGACGCCGGCGCCGCCGAACATACCCATTTTACCACCGCGGGGGAAGGGCACCAGAAGATCGATAACCTTTACTCCTGTTTCCAGAACGTGGACTGATGTGTCCTGCTCCAGAAAAGCCGGTGATTTGCGGTGAATCGGCGCCATATGTTCGGCGTTGATCGGCCCCAGACCATCAACAGGGCGGCCGATAACGTTTAATATTCTGCCTAAGCATTCTTTGCCGACGGGTACCATAATGGGGGCGCCTGTATCTTTGGCGATCATACCCCTCACGAGACCGTCCGTAATATCCATGGCTATGCAGCGGACAACATTGTCTCCCATATGCAGTGCAACTTCAATAACCAAATTATCTTCCTGATCATTGATAGCGGGATTGGTTATAGTGATTGCATTCAAGATACTGGGAAGTTTTCCCTCTTCAAAAGCAACGTCCACAACCGGTCCTATAACTTGTACGATCTTTCCAATATTCATAACTATCTCCTCACCAATAGTCGTATTAACGAATTCCCATTGCCGCAAAATGCGGCCATTATTTTATCCCTTAGACAAAGCCTCAGTGCCGCCGACAATATCCATCAGTTCTGCTGTAATTGCAGCCTGTCTGGCCTTGTTCATTTTCAGCGTTAAGGAACTGATTAATTCTTCGCAATTCCTGGTCGCATTATCCATGGCTGCCATCCGCGCCCCGTTTTCGCCGGCCGATGTTTCCAGAAGCGCTCGATAAACTAAAACATGAACGTACATGGGCAGAAGTTTCTGCAATAAAATTTCGTCGGACGGCTCATATTCATAATCCTGATAGTTTGCAGAATCAATTTCGACATTTTGTCCGATGGACGGCAGAGGGAATAATCGAACAACCGTCGGACGCTGCACGGCAACATTGACAAACTGATTATAAATCAAATAGAGCTCATCATATTCCGCATCAATGAAGGGTTTGATCACGTCATCGGAGATGGAAACCGACAGGGTCATGTCAAACTTGCTGAAGACATCGACCCGCTGCTTGAGTACATTTACTTTCTTGCGGAAAAAATCTCTTCCTTTGCGGCCCACGCTGATAAGGGAAACTTCCTTGCCTTCTTTTGTCTTATCCCGCAGAAATCTTTCGGTGGACTTGATCAAATTGGTGTTGAACCCGCCGCAAAGACCGCGATCCGAAGTCATACAGATTACCCGAATTTTTTTCGGATCACGAACGGCCAGCAGAGGATGGGACATGGTGTCCACACGCAAGGCCAGGCTGTTGAGTACATCCATAAACTTACCAGCATAAGGGCGGAAATTTTCCATCCTCAATTGCGCTGCCTTAAATTTGGACGCGGCGACCATGTTCATAGCACGCGTAATTTGCTTAGTTTTTTGAACAGCGCCGACTTTTCTTTTTATGTCTTTCAGCGAGGCCACTACAAAATTCTCCTCAACCAATTAATTTTTTAACTTACTCAGCAACAAAGACTGAATCAAATTCCGTCAGCATATCTTTCATCTTCTTTTCCAGCTCCGGAGATATAATTTTCTTTTCTTCAATTTCTTTCATGATTGCCGGATATTTAGCTTCCACAAAGCTCAGGAGCTGATCCTCGTAAATACGGACTTTTTCCACTTCATACTTGTCAATGAAACCGCGAGTTCCCGCAAAAAGCACCACTATCTGCTTGGAAAGAGACATGGGCTGGAATTGCGGCTGTTTCAACAGCTCAACAAGGCGAACACCACGGTCCAACTGTGCCTGCGTTGATTTGTCCAAATCGCTGCCGAATTGAGCAAATGCCGCTAATTCCCGGAATTGCGCCAGATCAAGCTTGAGAGTTCCGGCTACCTGTTTCATCGCTTTAACCTGCGCCGCACCGCCGACGCGCGACACCGACAAACCGACGTTGATTGCCGGACGAACGCCGGAGAAAAATGAACTTGGTTCCAGATAAACCTGACCATCAGTAATAGAAATAACGTTTGTCGGGATATAGGCGGAAACGTCACCGGCCTGTGTTTCAATAACCGGCAAAGCGGTAAGAGAACCGCCACCAAGTTCTTCGCTCACGCGGCAGGCCCGTTCCAGCAGACGGGAATGGTTATAGAAAATATCGCCCGGATAAGCTTCACGTCCGGGAGGACGTCGCAGCAGCAGAGATATCTGCCGGTAGGCGACAGCCTGTTTGGAAAGATCATCGTAAATAATCAAGGCATCCTGGCCTTTGTCGCGGAAATACTCGCCGATAGAGCAACCGGCATAAGCGGCGATATACTGAAGAGTTGCCGGATCCTGAAGCGCAGCCGGCCACAACGCAGGTGTAGGACATGGCATCATGCTTTCTCAGATTTTCCACGACCTGGGCGACCGTAGATTTTTTCTGGCCGATGGCAACGTAGATACATTTAACTCCGGTATCTTTCTGCCGAATGATGGCATCCACGCAAATTGCTGTTTTACCGATTTGACGATCGCCAATAATCAATTCCCGCTGACCGCGGCCAATCGGGGTCATGGCATCAATTGCTTTTAAGCCCGTGTACATCGGCGCATTAACCGGCTGTCGTTGAATAACGCCGGGAGCGATCATTTCAATACGCCGGTACTCCTTGGTTTCAATCGGGCCTTTTCCATCCAGGGGTGTTCCCGTTGCATCAATGACGCGGCCAAGCAGTCCTTCACCGACCGGAACCTGGGCAATCTTGCCGGTTCTTTTAACAATATCGCCTTCTTTAATATGGGTTACCTCTCCCAGAACCGCAACACCGACATTATCCGCTTCCAGATTAAGAACCATACCTAAAATGCCACCCGGGAATTCCAGAAGTTCCATAGCCATTGCATTCTGAACACCGTAAATTCTGGCAATACCGTCGCCGACGGACAACACAGTTCCGGTCTCACTTATATCCAGCTTTTTTTCATAGCTTTTAATTTGCTCAGAAATTATTTGACTGATTTCTTCCGCTTTAATTGTTTCCATGCCTTATCTTGCCTCCCCTAAGAGATTCCTCATGTTGTTCAATTGATTTTTGATACTGCCATCGTAAAGTGTATCGCCAACCCCGATAACTATTCCTCCCAAAAGGGCGGGGTCTTTTTCCACAACCATGTCTACCTTGCGGCCGGTTAATTTTCCCAGGCTGTCACTGATATATTCCTGCATCTCCTCGGAAAGAGGAAAAGCTGTTTTCACATTCACCCTTACTTTTTTCAGGGCTTCATCCATCATTTGCCTGTAATGTGCTGCAATATCCGGCACAACTTCAATTCTTTTCTTATCAACCAGCAGCTTTAAAAAATTGATTGTCATGGTGGAGAGAGCAAGTTTGCTGATAATCTTTTCCACAACGTTTTTTTTAACTGCCTGTTCAAAAACGGGATTGGCTAGAAATTCACGCAGATTTTTATCTGACTTGAGAAAGGAAGAAAATTGAGCAAGCTCGTTATAATAGTCTTCAATCTTTTTCTCTTCTGCCGCAATATCAAAAAAAGCGCGCGCATAACGTTTGGAAATATTGCTGATCAATTTTTATTCACCGCCTTTTCCATGTATTCCCTGACTATCGCCTCGTGATCCTGCACGGTAATGTTCCTTTTTAAAATTTCTTCCGCCATTTGTACGGAAAGCCTTACTGCTTCCGCCCGCAATTGGTCAGAAGCCTTCTTTAGTTCCTGCGTCGTCCGCAATTGAGAATCTTCCTTAATTTTCCTGGCGACTTTTTCGGCATCTTCGATAATCTTTTGCTTTTCAACTACACCCTGAGCCTTAATCATCTCAAAGATACCGTCGATCTCCGCCGAAGCTTTGTCTATCTTTTCCGAATATTCTCGAAATTTACCTTCGGCCTCGGTTTTCTGTTTTACCGCATTTTCCAGTGAATCTTTGATATCCTGACGCCGCCCGACAAAGAATTCTTTTATTTTGGCCGCCAGCAGCCAATACAGAAACCCCACAAGGATTATGAAATCAAACGTCTTCCAGAAGAAGTCAAACCATTTTTTGTTCCCTTCATGGCCGGCATCCGCCCCCCCGGAAGCATAAGCAAGCGAAACCTGGAGCAGAAACATGGCTAAGAACAATAAAGGCATTCTTGCTGATTGGAAAGAAAATTTCATTGAACAGCCCTCCCCATCACTTTTTGCGCAATCTCTAAGGATAGCTTACGGGATTGGCTGTCCAGGGTTTGGCGGGCCTCCTGGATTTCCTGATCCATCTTTTGTTGGAATTCCTGCATCAGAACCGGAATTTCATTGCGTACGGCATCGATAATATTTTTTGCCTCGTCCGCCCCCTCTTGAATTATTTCTTTTTTTAATTCGGAAGCGCTTGTTTTGGCCTGCTTCAATTTCTCTTCATATTCGGCGGCTCTTTTGTCAACAGATTCATTAAAAAGCTTAATTTCGTTTTCCAACTCGGCGAGATGCTTCTTGCGGCGTTCAATTATGGAAAGGATTGGTTTATAAAGAAGAATGTTGAGAATATAAATTAGAGCCAAAAAGGTAATCATCTGGATAAAAATAGTTAAATCAGGAATAACGCTAACCACGGTTTACCTCACATATTTAGCACTCTCGTTAATTTCGGCCATAGATTATTAAATTGCCTGAAGTATTTACTTTCATCAGGAGGTATGAAAAAAATACACTCCTGACTGTTAAAACCGCGCGTTATTAATCACAACCCATTTTGCTTGTCAAGCTTTTTTGTGACCGGCGGTCTTATTTTCTAATACCATCAACATTATCAATATTAACGTATGGTTGACGGCATAAGGAAAAAATGAGATCAGACTGCCCGGGCAACTGTTATTTTCCCTCCTGCTGCTTCCGTCATATTCGACCTTCCCTCGAAAAAAGCACCTTCTTCCATGATAAATACCGGCGTGCGGACATCACCGTAAAATTTGCCGGTGGAATGGATATTAATTTTTTCTTTGACATCAATGTTGCCTTGAACCTCGCCGCCGATGTAAACACTGTTAACGGCAATATTGGCTTTCACCAAGGCGCCTTCGCCAATAACCAGCGAGCCCTGTCCGTATACTTCACCCTGAAAATCCCCGTCAATCCGGACAGCGCCGTTAAAAATAAGCTTGCCGATGAACTCGGCTCCCTTGCCTAAAAACGCCCGAACTTCTTCAACTTCTTTCTTTTTCTCCCACATAAGCGTCTCCTTGACCAACTTAGCGTTGCAAAATGAATCTGCGTACGCTGACATTCATTAATAATCCGATCGCCGTCATTAAAACAATCATCGCAGAACCGCCATAACTCAAAAAGGGCAGCGGAATACCGACAACCGGCAGTATTCCCAAAACCATTCCTATATTGATGAAAACTTCCCAGGAGATCAGAGCAGTGATGCCAAACGCTATCAATGTGCCTAATAAATCTCTCGAATGCAAGGCAATTTTCAAACCCCAGAAGATCAGGGACATAAAAAGAATTATCAAAAACAATCCACCGATAAAACCCCATTCTTCGGCAAACACGGAAAAAACAAAGTCTGTCTGCTGTTCCGGCAAAAACTTCAATTGCGTCTGCGAACCTTTTAAAAATCCTTTACCAAATATTCCTCCGGAACCCACTGCTATCATTGATTGAATAATATGGTAGCCTGTTCCCAGCGGGTCGTTCTCGGGATTAACAAATGTGATTAATCTGTCTTTCTGGTAATCCTTCAGAAAGTACCACCCTAGCGGCATGAGCATTATGCCTCCGGCGGCCACAATAGCAACCGATTTCCAGTTGACGCCGATGAAAACAACAAGCGATGCAAAAACGATTATTAATATCAAGGCCGTACCCAAGTCCGGCTGCTTCAGGATCAGCAAGAAAGGCACCAGAACCATTAAGGAGGGAATGAAAAGTTCTTTTAAAGTATAAGGTTCATTGGATTTATGATCATCGAAATACCGCGCTAAAGCCAAAATTATTGTCAGTTTCACTAATTCCGAGGGCTGGCCGGAAAAACCGCCGATAGAAATCCATCTTTGCGAACCGTTAGTTGTATAGCCGTAAAGAAAAACAACCACCAGCAGCGCAACCGAGATGCCATAAATGATATAGGCGCCTTCATTAATTACGCGGTAATCAATCAGAAAGACAATAGTCATAAAAAACGCGCCCAGCGCAACCCACTGGATTTGCTTTAAATAAAGGGGGATTTGCTTTTCGCTCAGACTGAAGACGGCAGAATAAATATTTATAATGCCAACGGCGCAGATACAAAGCACCAGCAAGAGAAGCGTCCAGTCAAAATATTGAAAAATCCGGCGATCAAATTTAAAAAAAATCATAACTCCCTCAAATATTAAATCAGCGGCAGGCAACAGGCGTCGCCATTATTGACGCCCGTTCATTGCCGGCTGATTTTGCATTACAACTTGCGTCTGATTAATTTTATTTTTTCCTTCAAAATAAGCATCAATAATTTTGCGGGCAATAGGAGCGGCAACAGAACCACCGTGGCCGGCGTTTTCCGCAATTACCGCCACCGCTATCTCCGGGTTTGTGCGCGGCGCAAAGCAGACGAATAAGGCATGATCTCTCTGCGACACGCCAATTTTCTTCTCCCGCCGGCCCTTTTCATTTTCCGGCAAACCAATAACCTGGGAAGTTCCTGTTTTGCCGCAAACATCGGCATTGGGTCGGCGGGCGGCTTTCCCGGTGCCCCCCGGTTCATTAACAACACCCCACAGGGCCGAACCAAGCAAATCAACGGTTTCTTTTTTTAGAGCCAATTTCCCCTTCTCTACCGGTAAAAAATCCTTGTAAATTTTACCGTCCACGGTTTCAATACTTTTTACCAAACGCGGCTGCCATAGGGTCCCGCCATTGGCAAAAGCACTGTAAGCGGAAGCCAGCTGCAGCGGCGTCACCAGATCAAATCCCTGGCCAATTGATATTGATATGGTTTCTCCCGATTGCCAGGGTTGCTTCATCTTCGCCAACTTCCATTGCCGCGTCGGAATCAAACCGTTTTTTTCGTTGGGCAGATCAATGCCTGTCGCCCCGCCCAGGCCAAAGAGATTGGCATAATGCGCTATCTTGTCCACGCCCAGCATCCGCCCGACATTGTAAAAATAGACATCACACGATTCGACCATAGCCCTGTGCAGACTAATATGTCCATGACCATTTTTTTGCCAGCAACGAAATGTCCTGTTACCGAATTCATAAGAACCATTGCACATAAATTTAGTATCCGGAGTGATTATCCCCTCTTCCAGTGCGGCGGCGGCAACTATCAGTTTGTAAGTTGACCCCGGAGGATATTGTCCGGAAATTGCTCTGTTGGTCAGGGGAGTCCGGGGATTGTTGGCAATCTTTCTCCACTGCTCACTCGAAACTCCGCTGTTAAATAAATTGGGATCGAAGGAGGGTGAGCTTACCATGGCGAGTACAGCGCCGTTCCGGGGATCCAAAGCAACGGCGGCGCCCGATCTGCCCTCAAATGCCCCCCAGGCGGTTTTTTGCAGATCAATATCAATATTCAACACAACATTATAACCGGAAATAGGGTCAATCCGCCCCAAATTTTTAATCTCTTTGCCGTGAGCATTCACTTCAACCAGTTCCGCTCCGCTCGCGCCCCGGATATAAGAATCCAGAAATTTTTCCAGGCCATGCTTGCCGACTATATCGCCGGAAGCATACTCCTCTTCCTTTTCCAGATCTTCTTTGCTGACTTCTCCGGTATAGCCGATAACTGGAGCTATGATTTCGCCATCCAGATACGACCGGATGGGGGAAACGTCAATGTAAATACCGGGCAGATCCAGCGCATTGGTTTCAACCACGGCAACTTTTTCCATGCTCACATTCTTTTCCAGCTTCACCGGCAGATATGGTTTCATTTGCCGGGGGAAAGGCTGGTCGTAAGAAAAATCCAGTGATCGGCGGGAATAAAGTTCTTTGATTTTTTCCACTAAAAGATCGGGATTTTTCCCTTTGCCGGGCAGATAAAGCACATCAAAAGACGGACGGTTATCGACAACAACCTGCCGGTTGCGATCCATGATCAGTCCCCGCAGAGGCATAATCCGGCGAAAGCGGATCGAATTATTCTCCGATCTTTGCTTTAAATCATCGCCTCGAATAACCTGTAAATACCAGAGCCTGACCAGAAGAATACTCAAAGCAATCAGAATCAAGACAATGACAAGTTTAAGTTTTTGCCGGAATTCGGCCGGTTCCGGTCCATTGAGCAGACTGTGCCGGTTTGCCATAGAAAAAAACCTCTACTCTGCGCATCAAATAAAAGAATACCGGAGCCAGCAGGCCGATAATTAACCCCTGCAGCAAGAAAACAGCCGGTGTATATAATATGTCAAAATCATAGACTAATTTGTAAAACAAAACGACTATTAATTTTTCAAAAAAGGCACAGAATAAAGTAAAAAGGGCAATAAAAGGCATTCTTTCGGTAATCAATCGCGTTGATACCAGAAACGATAACAGAAAAATCAGAATATAAATCAAAGTAAACAGCCCTATAACTGTACCGGAAATACAATCAGACATAAAGCCCAGAACAAACGCCGATATTGCCCCTTTCAGCGGAGTAAAACGAAATCCGGCATAGACTAACATGATAATCGATATTTCCAGAACCAGCCGGCCGGAAAAGATTACATCCGCAACAGTATTCTGCAGCACAATTAATAGTATGGAAAGAAAAGGCAATACCAAATAATAAATCATCCTTATTTCCTTTTTTGTTCATCAATGGCAGAAGTGGCTACCAAGACTTCTTCCAGCTTGGAAAAATCTATAGACGGAGTCACATTAATTCTCAAAAAAAGGCCAGCATCCAGTCTATCAACATGGTTGACCTGGCCAATCATCATGCCTTTGGGAAATACTCCGCCGATGCCGGAAGAAATGATGATATCTCCTTCCTGCACATCCTGAATCTTAGAAATATACTTCAAGACGCAGCCACGGGAACCGGCACCGCGAATCATCCCCTGAGTGCGGTTGCGCTGCACAATGGCATCGATATTACTGTTTTCGTCAATGAGGGGGAGCACCTTGGCCGAATGCCAGGAGGCATCAATCACCCTGCCGACTAATCCCAGCGCCGCCATTACCGGCATGCCGACCTTCAGCCCATCAGCACTGCCTTTGTTGATCAGGATTGTGCTGGAAAGGCCAATCTGTTCCCGGCCAATTACGCGGGCGGCTACAAAATTGAAATCATAATCGTCTTGGAGCGCCAGAAGGCTGCGCAGCCTTTGCGCCTCATGATGACCCTCCTGATATAAATTCAATTGCTGACTTCAAATCATCAATTTTTTTGCGGAGGTTTCTATTTTCTTCTTCCATGCCCACCAGATATAAATAACGGTGCCAGGAATCGATTACACTTTTCACGGAAGCATTCAAACCATGCTGAACGGGCGCCGCCACTTCTAAAACACTTTTTGTTACTAATCCGGCGGGGGATTTCTGCTTGAAGTTATAGGCAAGAAAAATAAGAACTACAGCCAGAAGAATTACAATAAAAATAACGGTTTTATAATTCCTGAAGAAAAACATTATTTACCCATGAGAAAAAAGTAGATTACACCTGAATAGTAACCTCTTTGAGCACATCGAGTTGATCCAGGGCCATACCGGCGCCCCGGGCAACAGCACAAAGAGGATCATCAGCAATCGTTATGGGCAATCCTGTTTCTTCGCGAATGAGAATGTCAATGTTCTGCAGCAGCGCGCCGCCGCCGGTCAGCACTATACCGCGGTCAACTATATCACCGGCCAGTTCCGGGGGCGCATTTTCCAATGCGTCTTTGATGGCATCGACAATAAGTGTAACCGGTTCGGCAATGGCTCCCATTATTTCTTCTGAGCTGGTTTCAATCGTCTTGGGAATTCCTGAAATCAGATCCCGGCCTTTGACGGCGATTGTCTTCATCTCCTCCATGGGATAAGCACAGCCGATCTGTATTTTGATGATTTCGGCAGTTCTTTCTCCAATGAGCAGGCTGTATTGACGCTTCATATACTGGACAATTTCTTCATCGATTTTATCGCCGGCCACGCGGACAGATTTGGAATAAACTATGCCGGCCAGCGATATGACTGCAACTTCCGTAGTGCCGCCGCCAATATCAACGACCATGGAGCTCGTCGGTTCGGCGATAGGCAGACCGGCGCCAATCGCCGCAGCCATCGGCTCTTCAATAAGATATATTTCTCGGGCCCCGGCCGATTCGACCGTCTCGCGGACTGCCCGCCGTTCAACCTGTGTAATTCCCGAGGGAACAGAAACAATAATACGGGGGCGCACCAAAGATTTGCGGTTATGCACGCATAAGATGAAATGCTTCAGCATAGCTTCTGTGATATCAAAGTCGGCGATAACACCGTCCCGCATCGGCCTGATGGCGACAATATTGCCAGGAGTACGCCCCAGCATTTTTTTCGCTTCATTGCCGACGGCAAGAACTTTCTTCATTCCTCGAGAATCTTTATGTACGGCCACAACCGAAGGTTCATTTAAAACTATGCCCTTCCCCTTGACATAAACCAGGGTATTGGCCGTTCCAAGGTCGATAGCCAGATCATTGGAGAATTTCCCCAAAATATAATCAAACAACATTTTTCCTCCTGTATTTTTAACACCTTAAAATAATTAGTCCTTCGCGGGTTTTTTCCTATACCGTATTTCTTTACCCTAATCAACGCCTTTTTAAATCAATGACACCCGCCGAAAACAAGCGAAGCGAAGTTTGAAGCGCTAGTGGAATTGATCCCGAAGGCGTAGTTCGGTCTTGTAACCTCGCGTGACCTCGCGTGACCTTAAGGTTATCAGGTTATTAGGTTACGAATGCTAGACGAAGCCATTCGGGATCCAGAGGGCCATATTCCCAAAACTAACTTGCCGGGAGGCTCATTTTGTATTTGCATTTTGTAAATGACTGTAATACTAAAGCAAAACTTTCTATTGCCTGAAGGCAGTTATTAAAGTTTGAGGTGATTTTATGCTTAGTTTTTTGCGTCGACACGCCCGCAGCTGGTTAATGTCTTTAATATTGGGAATAATAATTTTTGTTTTTGTGCTCTATTTCGGCTCCAGTAGAGGCAGCAGGATGGCGGAAGCCATTGCCGTAGTTGACGGAAAAGTTATCAGCGAAGGGGAGTTCCATGACGAATACAGCAAATTGATGGATATGGCCAGGCTGCGTTATGGCGCAAAACTGACAGCGGAAGCACTCAAAGAAATGGGGCTCAAGAAAATAGCCTACGACAGTCTGCTCAACCGCCAGGTAATCATCGCCAAGGCTGCCGATTTAAAGGTTCAAGTGTCCGACGAGGAATTAAAGAACACGCTGATGTCGTTGCCTGCCCTGCAGACCGACGGTGTGTTTGATGAGCGGAAATATAACCAGTTTTTGCGCTACAATAAAACATCGGCGGAAGATTTTGAAAAAGCGCAAAAAATCAATTTAATGGGCAATAAGATCGAAGCTCTTATTCGCGAAGGCATTAAGATTTCCGAACAAGAAATCTTTGATGTTTATGCCCTGCAAAATCAGAAGATCAATATCAGTTTTATTCAAATCGCCGGGAAAGATATTAAAAAGAATATTGTCCCGACTACAGCCGACTTAGAAAACTATTTAAAGAACAACAGCAAGCTGTTCCGCAGGGTTGAACAGGTCAAGATTAACTATCTTTCTTTTGCCGGCAAGTGATTTTGCACCCGCCAATATCAGCGATTCTGATCTTCGCGATTATTTCAATCGCAATAGCGACAAATATAAAGCAAAAGACGGCAAGCAATTACAGTTTTCCCAAGTGCGCAGGCGAGGTTCTCAAAGAATTAATGAACTCGCGGGGAATGCAGAATGCTTACACCGAAGCGAAAAAAGCGCATGATACTATTTATCAGGAAGACAATTTCACGGCCTACGCCGCTAAAATCAATTTAAAAGTCGCCACTTGGATTTTTTCCCGGTGAATAAAACGCCCCGGGAGTTTGCTTCCGCCAAAGACCTGGCCGCAATACTTCTGGATTTGCAGAAAAATGAAATCAGTAAAGTTATTAAGACCGACAACAGCTACTATCTTATAAAGGTTGTGGATAAGAAGGCTGCTTACCTGCCAAAACTTGATGATATTCGCAAGGAAGTGGAAAAATATTATATCGAAAATGAAAAGCAGAACATCGCCGAAAAAGAAGCGCTGGCAATTATGACCGACTTGAAAAAGGGAGATGCCCTTGAGAAAATCGCCCGGGAGAAGGGATTGAAGATTAATGAAACCGGTCTGTTTCAGCCCGGCAGCAACATACCGAAAGTCGGAGCCAGCACGGAGGCAACGGAAGCCCTGACCCAGCTCACCGCCGAAAAACCATATCCGGAAAAACCGTTTCTCATTAACAATTCTTATCTTATTTTCAAATTCAAAGAGGCCAGCAATATTGATCGGAAAGATTTTGAGGCAAAAAAAGATTTATATACAAAAATCTTTACTTCCATCAAACGTGAAGAAACCATGCAATCATGGCTGGAGGGAAATAAGGAGGCCATGAAAAAAGAAGGCCGGATTAAGATTAAAAAGGATCTGAAAGAATTATAAATGCGATAATAGATACAGACACTGAGGCAAAGACGGCCGGACTGATGATTGCTATCTTCTGTGACGCTCATCATGGCCAACGAGAAGGTCTTTGTCCGGAATGCAGAAGACTTCTTGACTATGTCACAAAGCGCCTGGGAAAATGCCCCCTGCGGGAAAACAAGCCCCGCTGCTCGAAATGCCCTGTCCATTGCTATAAGCCCGATATGAGGGAAAGGATCAGGGCGGTAATGAAATATGCCGGTCCCCGGATGCTCTATCGCCACCCTCTTCTTACCGGCAAACACTACCTGACAGGAAAATAATTTAGCGACCGCCTTAGACATCAGCACCGGTATCACGGCTGCTGATGTACACTATGATAGCCAGGCCCAGCAGGGCGGCCGAAATGCCGAACCCCCACTGGTAGGCCGCCAAGGGATAGGTTCCCGTTATCGATGGTGTCCAGTTATTCATGATGACTCCCATGACGTGCTGAAACATCGCGGCGCCCAGGATGATAAAAAAATTCAGGGCAGTCAGAGCGGTACCGACAATGGAGAGGGGAAAGGTCTCTTTTACCTGGGCATAGATAATAAAACTGCTGGAGCAGGTTAACCCCAGCAGCCAGAATTGCAGCAACAACCCCCAGCCGGGTAAATGCAGATCCATGGTCAGGCTGGAAAAGACAAGCAGCATGGCCCCTTGTCCCCACAAGACCGGCAATTTACGCCGCTTCAGTCTGTCGGACCATCTCCCCCAGAGAGGTGAGCCGCAAATGGCCCCGATGGGAACGGCCAGCAAAATACCGCCGGCCGCCTCTTTACTCAGGCCATAGGCGTGCATAAGGTAAGGACCGCCCCATAAGCCCTGAGCAGTTATCAGCGCTCCATAGGAGGCAAATCCAAGCGGCGCGAGCCGCCAGAAAAGGCCGCTGCCAAAGACGGTGCGAAGTCCGGAAAAAATATCATTCCCCGAGGGTGCGGCCTGAGGCGGCATACCTGCCTGCCGGCAAGGATGATCGCGCAGCACCAGGAATACTATGACGGCGATGAGCAGAGTTATCATTGCCAGACAGAGGAAGGCGCCGCGCCAGCCAATTGCTTTACTCAGCCAGACCAGTGGAGTGGTGGCGACAATGGCCCCCAGATTCCCGATCGAAATCAAGAAGCCGGCCAGAGTGGCAAACTCCCGGGGAGAAAACCAGGTGGTGAATATTTTATAGGAGCCCATCAGAGCGGCGGCCATGCCGACGCCTATTCCTGCCCTGGCCAGTATCGCCATGGAACCGCTGGTGGAGAACGCAAAGACTATTGCGCTTGCCGCCCCGATGCAGGCCAGCGAACTGATGACCACGCGGGACCCGAAGCGGTCCAGCAATGGCCCCATCGGCAGTTGCGCCAGACCAAAGCTGTAAAAAAAAGCCCCGCCCAGGAGTCCCAGAATATCCGGGGAGAGGCCCAGGTCAAGGCTCAGATCACCGGCGATGACAGCGGTGGAGACCCGCCAGAAATTGGACATAATGTACATGCCGGCGCAAACAGCAAAAATGTACCAACGATACCACGGAGAGGACTGAATATTCATTGAGGTCCCGCAAAGCGTGTAGAGATTTATCCCTCTGACCAAGACATCTTTTGTGCCAGGCAATATAGAAAGAACAGACAGGCCTGTCAACCAGATAATGACAAAAAAATAATAAGAAGAAATAGTTGTCAGATTTTTGCACAACAGGCTAATGTTTCTTGACTGGTCAATCCAGAAGTACTATACAGTCGCCCGTTTAACCAAAATTATTTTTGCATTGGGAGACGCGTCTGAAGATGATTGTTCCCGAGGGTTGACGACCATCACTGAAGGGCGGCAAGTTCCCTTACTCAAGGTAGAATATGCTGGGGAAAATATTATCAATTTCAATTCTCGTTTTTATCGGGATAACTTTTCCATTTTTTTATGGCGGCGCGCTGCTGATCTGGATTGTCACGCTGCCTTTCGATCAGCATCTGCGATTCCTGCATTACTACACATGTTTCTGGGCCTCCACCTATACATGGGTTATGCCTACCTGGCGGATTAAAACCGAAGGAAGACAAAGATGCCGAAAAGACGCAACTTACATCATTGTGTCCAATCATCAGTCGCAGCTGGATATCCTTGTTAATTTCCGCCTTTTTTTATTTTACAAAATCGTCTCCAAGTCCGAAATGTTCCGGGTTCCTTTTATGGGCTGGAATATGCGACTTAATCAATATATCGAGCTGGTCCGCGGCAATAAGGATGGAGTCAAAAAAATGATGGAAGACTGCGAAAAAACGCTCGCCAAAGGCAATTCCGTATTCATTTATCCCGAAGGAACCCGATCGCCTGACGGCGAGATTAAAGACTTTAAGCCGGGAGCTTTTATCCTGGCCCACGTAGCCCAGGTGCCGATTCTGCCGATAGTGTTAACAAATACGGGCAAAGCATTGCCCAAATGGAAAATGAATACGTCGGGCGTACACCGGATGAGAGTAAGGGTTTTAGAAGAAATCCCCTATGAACGATTCGCCGGCCTTTCCGCTCAAGAAACTGCAGCTTTTGTTCGCCAAATTATGATTGCCGAACTGGCCAGGCTGAACAAGGAAAACAATAATAACTGATTAATAAAATCCTCATCAAGTTAATATGCGACAAACTGTCGCATTCTACACTGTTCAGCCACCCCCGAACCCGACTTTAACATCTTCCCCCATAACCAAAATCGGCACTATACCTTCACCATTGGACAGTTTCATTACCTCCTTCAGAGCCTCAGGATTACCCTCGATGGTAATTTCTTCGTAAGAAACTCCGCGCTCTTCGAGGTCTAGCTTGGCCTTCGTGCAAAACTGGCAACCAGGCTTAGTATACAGCAGAACTTTTTGCGGTGCTCGCCCGGCACTTCTTTTATCATGGAATTCGTAAAGTTTCTCAATGACGAACTCGACATACTTATTACATTTATCCTTCCAGATTCCGGATTCCTGAAACTCGCGGTATACTGCCGGCTTGGAAAAATCGAGATTAACAAGACCGCTGCAGGTAATATTGCCGAACTTCTCTAAGAAACTTCTGACAAGGTGGCTGGCATCCTCACGCGCTTCCAGTCTCTCCTGGTTGGCTCTTTTCTTGTCCGCCAGGGGCCAACGATGAAGCAGACCTGTGCAAACCGTTGCCGCTGATACTGCACCGCAGGGTGCCATCTGATGACCGGCTATGCCACCGTTGAAGGCAATGCAACTCCACAGAATATCCTCATTTTCAATGCCGAAGGCTTCCCACATAACTTGCAGGACAGCCGGCCCTCAATGATAACCCTTCTGCATGAGTTCAGCAGCACGATCTCCAGCTTCCCCGAGCGATATTTTCATTTTCCTTGTCATTATTCACCTCCATTTAATAAACATAGACACTTCAGTTTGCCGGCCATGATATCTCACCCAGAGCCATGCGGCACAGATCGGTTATAAATATTTTAGGCAACCCGGCCTTCGATATCTGATCGCGCATCATGGCATCGCACATGGGGCAGATTATGATCATGGCCTCCGCATGGTTATCGAGCGCGTCTTTAATGTTTTCTTTTTGCATGTTCAGCCCCAGCTCTTTGTTCACAGCCAGAGCCGGCCCTCCGCAGCACAGGGCGTTCAGGCCCTCATATTTTCTGGAAACGCGCTCGACCCCGATAAGTTCCAATATCTCATCGAGCCAGATGTTCTGCTCGGGTATCCACCTGACGGCGCAGTTCGGCTGGTAGGCAACTTTTTTGTTCAGCATGGTAATATCATTTTTATTGCTCCTGAGGTAGTCGCGCATATATTCAAACAGATGCATATATTTGTAGGGCACTTTAATACCGAGCTCTTTGGCTTTGACGTGAGCCAGAACATATCCTTCATTATGAATGTAGACGATGTCTTTGCCTAAATGAGCAAACCCTTCGATCACCTTTTGACCGTATCTTTCGGCAAGACTAGCTCCGCCCATATGACCCATGCCGACCAGCGAAGCATATCTTTTTCCCCTGGACTACGGTCATGCCTCTGAACATCCTGCTTTCCAGTGTACCTTGCGGAAACTGCTTAAACACGAAGGAATCGAAAGAAAGGACAGGCTTGTCCGGATCTCCGGCAATCACCTGGCCGCCGCCGCTGCCGCTGCCTTCTTCAAACGCCCTGGTCACTGAATCAATAAAAGGTTTAAAAGTTGTAACAAGAGAACCGGTTCCGATCTTCTCGATCATTTTATAGATAAGATCAGCCGGATCAGCCCCGGTGGGGCAATACTGAAAACATGCATTACAGGTAATACACCTGTCCAGAATGTCCGCCGCTTTTCCCTCCATAAGAAGTTTTATTTCGCGCGCCGCCTTTTCCTTATCGTAATCGACATACCTGCACTTGACCAGACAATCACCGCATAAATCACACTTTGCAGCATCCCACATTTTTCCACCTCCCTGAATTTTGATTGGGCAAAACCATTACTAAGGAAATCGGCAGCCGTCCTGCAGTGATGCAAAGTGCCGGGGCACCAAGCGATGAATCGGCTTGCTGATTTTTCTTTGTTTTATATGTTAAAAATTTAAAACTGCTCGCGATTGTTTAAATATCCCCCATAGAAATGTCGGTTTCACCTTTCGGCAGCGGGATGATATATACGGGCTTGCGGATCCGGCGAAGCACCTTTTCGGAAACGCTGCCGAGGAAGGCGCGGCCGATTGCTCCTTTCCCGTGTGTTCCAATAATGATTGTATCGCAGTCCAGTTCATCCGTCTTATGCAATATTTCCGTAGCCGGATCACCTTCTACTACGTGGATTCCCGCAACCCGCTGCAAATTGTCCGGGTCGCTTTTAAATTCCCTTGCGGCAAACTCTTTCAGACGTTCTTCAATCCGCCGGAGCATGGTTTCTCGAGCATCTTGCTGCAATTGCTTGAGCTTCTTCTTCTCGGCGGTTGAAAACATTTTAGCTTTAACTTGAGTGGAAATGGACTCAACGACATGCAGCATGTGAATTTTTGCATCGTGCTTCGTCGCCGTGTTCACTGCGTAACGGAAAGCATAGGCTGAGTTCCTGCTCAGATCAGTTGCATATAGAACATTTTGTATTTTGGGGATCATATTTTCTTTCCTCCTTGATCACTTTTTATTCCGTAAGACACTATCGGAACAACTGCTTCGCAGGCCTTGCCTGACTAATGATCATAAAGGTTACAGTTCCCTTCGGCCTCAGAATCAAAATGCTTTTAGAACGCGGTGTATGTCACTCACCTATACCTTCACAATACCGAAGACCGGCGTATAAGAACACTACCACATATTTAGTCGGAGTTCAGCCATTTTTCAAGATTCAATTCAAACGATCAATTATTGAAAACATTTATTTATTTCTTGACAATTAAAAATCCGGAGCGTAGTTGGATAACGGTTGGCTGGTCGTCCAAATTCAATCAAGGTGCGAGTGGACGGTAATGAAATAATGCTCGGTAATCAGACTATTGAAAAGGAGGTGATGCTTAGATTATTCGACAACAGGAGAAAGATATTTACGCTCTTAAATTGTTCTAAAAATTAAATGGATTGTGCAAAGCACAGTCAATAAAAGCTGATGTTAAAACCGAAGAATAAAGATGGAGGCAATATGAAAAAGTATTTTAGCACCATGTTAATTCTGGCAGTAATTTTAAGTTTGGCTTTTTTTAGTAACAATATTGCTGTGGCACAGGAAAAGCCGGTAAAGATAGTTGTGAGCACAGTTGCCGTTAAAACACATCCGATGGCAAATTTTCTCGCTAAAATAAATGAAAAACTCAAAGAGATGGGCAGTAGTGTTATTCTTGATAATCAGCTGGGCGGCGTTTTAGGCGGTGAAAGAGAAAATGCTGAATCTACGATGCTTGGCACTATTGATGCGAGCCTGGTGGCAGACCTTTCCGTAAGTGCGCTGGAACCGAAAGTTACTTTTGCCAGCTTCCCCGGCATGTTCAGAAATTATAAAGAGGTACAGGAAAAGTATTATAAAGGCTGGGTAGGACAGAAAATTAAAGAGTTTCTGGCGCCCAAAAACATCACCGTTCTGCAACTTCTCGACAATGATTTCCGCATTGTCACCAACTCAAAGAAACCAGTGACAAAAATAGATGACCTCAAGGGTTTAAAACTGCGGGTTCCGGAGGTATCTTTCCTGGTGGACTTCTTCAAAGAGGTCGGAACTCTGGCAACACCCATTGCTATTGGGGAACTTGTGACGGCGCTGCAGCAGAAAGTAGTAGATGGGCAGGAACTTGGTCCCACGGTTGTTTACTCCTTCGGGCTTTACAAATTTCAGAAATATCAGACAATGACCAATCATAGTTACAGTGCAATGCTGTTAATGATCAACACTGCTAAATGGAATTCCCTGACGAAGAAACAACAAACCGAATTGCAGACGGCAGTGAACTATGCCGGTGAATACTATTCCGATTTCAAGCAAAAATTTATCGCTGACGCCATTGTAAAAATGAAGGCTGCTGGATGTGAGATCATCGAACCCGGCCCCAAATTTCAGCAGGATATTATGAATGTCGGCAAAAAAATGGCCAGAAGTGATAAATATATGAAACTGTACGGCAAAGAAATCGTCGATAAAATGTATCCCCAGGGAAAGTAACAAGCTTGCACGCGAGTAATTATTGGCGTGATATCAAAGTATATCACGCCAATAATTATTAAAAATATTTTTTATGGGAGGCAAGATACTCGATGCCGGGAATCATTGCAGAACAAAAATGGCTGAAGAGAATCTTAGCTGTCGAGGCGAAATTTGCCAAAGCCGAAACATTTGTTACCTCAATTCTGATGGTCGTAGCAATATTTTTTTTAATTGTGCAGGTTGCCTCGCGTTTCATATTCCACATTCCAATACCCTGGTCGGAGGAAATTATCCGCTATTCCTTTGTCGCTTTTGTGTTTTTTGGCGCGGCTGTTGCTACTCACGGCAATAGAAATATTGAGATCGACTTGCTGATGGCCGGATTCGACAAAATAAAGAATGAAAATAAGAGAAGAAAATTTATAAAATATTCCAACATATTCCGATATCTGATTGTACTGTTAACTTGTATTTTTCTTTCTATATTGTGCCTTTCCTTTACAGTGAAAATTTACAAAATGCAGCAGTCAACACCGGCTATGGAAATACCGATGTGGATTATTGACTTTGCAATATTTTTAGGTTTGTTCTTTACAGCTTTGCACAGCCTGATTAAAATGATTACGGAACTGACAGATAATTCAACTACAAAACAAGAAAATGAATTATGATCGCAATTTCAGTATTTGTTATTGTCTTCCTTGGCCTGATGTTTCTTCGAGTTCCCATCGCATGGGGTATCATCGTTGGTGCTCTGGCAGTTTATCTGATGTACGACATTAATATGGCCATCATCCCGCCGGCATTTTTGTTCGGCCTTGATTCCTTTCCTCTGCTGGCGATACCGGCTTTTATTTTAGCGGGGAATTTAATGGCCCAGGGCGGTATCTCCAGTTCTCTAATCGGCTTTATCAATTCCTTTGTGGGTCGTTTCAGGGGAAGCTTAGGTTCAGTTTTGGTGCTATCGGCAATGCTATTTGGTTCCATCACCGGCTCCTCTTTGGCTACAGTTACCGCCATTGGCGGCATCATGATACCGGAAATGATCAAGACAGGTCATAGAAAAGAATATGTTGCCTCTCTTTTGGCTTCAGCCGGATTTCTCGGAATTTTAATCCCTCCCAGTGTACCGGGGGTTGTCTATGCCCTGGCGACAAACCAAAACGTCCTGGCAGTCTGGATGTGTACACTGATGCCTGGAATAGTCCTGGGTATTGCGTATATGATTGTTAATTATCTCATTATCGGCAGATCGCAGGAAAAACCCGCCGAACCTTTCCGATTAAAGCCGTTTGCCGCTGGAATCAAACAAACTATCCCCAAGGCTACCGTAGCCCTGGTCATGCCTTTGATTATTTTTGGCGGTGTTTATGGGGGAATTTTCACGGCTACAGAAGCAGGCGCCATTTCGGTATTTTATGGATTGCTCGCCGGTTGGTTTATTTACCCCCTGTTTTTCAAGATGAAGCCTGATATGAAATTATCGTTGACTATTCGCGATTCAGCCATCAGCACTGCAACAATTTGCATTTTAATTGCAGCCGCAACTTTGGTCGGACGCATGATTTCCCTGCTTGGCGTCAGCGCTCTGGCAGCTGAATTCCTGATGAATATAACCCAATCTAAAATCGTATTTTTGATGATTGTTAATGTAATTCTACTGATTATGGGAATGTTCTTAGAAACCAATACATGTATTATTATTTTTGGCCCGCTTTTTTCCGCAATAGCGGTTCAATACGGCGTCGATCCCATACATTTTGCAGCCATTATGCTGCTGAACCTGGAAATCGGACTAATAACGCCACCCTTTGCGGCAAATCTTTTTGTGGCCTGCCGAATGACCAATACGTCAATTGCTGAACTGATCAGGCCTATGGTACCATTTTATGCTGCATGTATTGTTGTCTTATTGATAACTACTTATATTCCGCAAATAGTTCTTTGGGCGCCAAATTACTTCCGATGATGCACTTTGTGACTGTTCTATATGTTTGTAACATATTTATATTGCTTTCTGATTAGCGCATAATGTCTGTCTTTGTCTACACAATATTTACGCAGATAAATAAAAGGGTTTCAGGAAAATCCTGAAACCCTTTATTCTGGTGGAGATGAGCAGGATCGAACTGCTGGCCTCTTGAATGCCATTCAAGCGCTCTCCCAGCTGAGCTACACCCCCAATAAGACTTGACGAAATGTGCAGCCCCTTTAACATGCGCGTTTATCGGTTGTCAACAGATTTTAGCTTGACTTTTCGAACCCCGTCTATATAATCGCTGCCCATGCCGGAGTGGTGAAACTGGTAGACGCAGGGGACTCAAAATCCCCCGTTCGCAAGGGCATGTCGGTTCGATTCCGACCTCCGGCACCAAGTGAAATCAAAAGGTTAGACAGTTACTGTCTGACCTTTTTTGTTTTCAAATTTGGTGACTGTGCCCGGAATTGTGCCCATTTGTGCCTGAAGATAACTTTCCTGTCTCTGAGATGCTGCCCTGAGATCTGACTCGTTTACGATGTCGTATCTATCAAAGACAGAGCGGGTCTTATGACCGCTGATCATCATGTCAACTCGTTTCGGGAATTCCGGCCCGTATCATATTTCTAACAGTTGTTCTCCGGAAATCATGGAATATCTTATAGCCAAGTCCAGCTTCCTCAAATGCCTTTTTCCAAACTCCTCTGTAACTCTTAATACGATCATTTCCTATTACAATTAAGAAACCTGTCATAAACGACGAAGAATTTCTTCTAATTAAGTCAATCCTTAGGGAGTCAGTTTCTGAATTCATGTTTTGATGGTAGGATAGGTTTCTACTTATTGTAGATACCGTTCTCGTCAAGCTAAATTCTGAATAAGTCAAGAATGTTCAATTTTTATGAACAAGACAATAAAATGAACAATTATCTTCCTGTTGCTAATATCTGAACTGAAGATAAAGTATTAAAATATTTACATTTACTCAACAAATTATGAGAATAACCTTCTTAAAAACACCTTGACATTTGTTCAACTTTTATATATGTTCACAATTAATGAACATATTAAAAAAGTGAACACGCCATGGATAATGTAAAAATTAATAAAGAAGATGAGATCCTTAAACTTGCCGTTAAAGCATTTAAAAAGAATGCCCACCTGCAATTTGAGATCAAAAATCTAACTAAACAACCTCGGGAAACTTTCGATTTTCAACCTGATACCGAATTAAATATTGAGATAAATGGCAAGGTGTTCAGATATTGTGCTGAGATTAAGAATACCTTCACAAATATAGATAAGATGTTATTGCTCATGCACAAACAAAAATTACCTCACCCACCTTTAATAGTCACAACGCATGTAAACGCTCATACGGCGGAAGAGCTAATACAGAACTGTATAGAATTCATTGATACAGCCGGTAATATATTCATAAATCAGCCACCAATATATATTCTTGTAAAAGGTAACAGACCGCCAGAGACGAGGCGAACTCCAGCAAACAAACCATTCAACCCAACAGGGCTCAAAATGATCTATGCATTATTGTGCAATCCTGGGCTAGAAAATACACCATTGCGGGAAATTGCTGAAACGGCAAAGGTCGCTCTTGGCGCAGTTGGCCAGGTTATTAAAGACTTAACAGCTCTGGGCTATTTAATAGATATGGGAAAGATAGGCTACAGACTTGTTCAGAAAGATATCTTATTCCAACGATGGATAACCGCTTACCCCGAGCGATTAAGGCCTAAACAGATACTGGGGCGTTATAAAGGTGAGCATGCCAACTGGTGGCAACAGAAAAAATTGGATCCCTTAAAAGCGAAATGGGGCGGAGAAGTTGCTGCTGCAAAGATAACGAAGTATCTCAATCCCGAAATAATTACGATTTATACGACGAAGGAACATCTCGATGATCTATTACTTGAATACAGACTTAAAAGGGATCCGGTCGGTGAAGTTGAAATCCTCAATCAGTTTTGGGGCTATAACGAAAAAACGGAACATGAGGACCTAGTACACCCAATGCTGATTTATGCCGATCTTATGGCAACAGGAAACCAGCGAAACATCGAGACTGCAAAAATAATCTATGAGAAATATATTGTTCAACTTATCAGGGAAGATTGACCGGCAAACAATAGAAGCTCTTCTTACCATTAACAAAGAAGCTGGTATCTTAAATATCTCTTTTTTTGTGGTCGGCGCTTTTGCGCGGGACATCATATTGCAGCATTGTTATGGCATCAATCCTCGCAGAATGACCAGAGATATTGACGTAGGCATTAATATTGCCGATTGGAAACAGTTTGACAAGTTAGTCAGTGCGTTAATCTCAACAGGCAAATTCGCTCGCACTAAAGAACACACAAAGGTACCTCTTCGACAATTATATTCCAATTGATATAGTTCCTTTTGGTGCAATTGCTGGCACACAAGTAAAAATTGATTGGCCACCGGAACACAAAATATTTATGAGTATAGTCGGATTTAAAGAGGCGTTTGAAAATTCCATTATGATCAGGTTGAATTCCGATCCTGAACTCGATGTCAATGTGCCTACCCTGCCGAGTTTGGCAGTCATGAAACTCATTGCATGGAATGAAAAACCTAACGAACGTGCAAAAGATGCTGAGGATTTGTTGTTTATAATGCAGGAATACGAACATGCAGGAAATTTTGACAGGCTTTACAAGAATGAGCCCGACTTATTGAAGGAAGAAAGTTTCGACAACCAACTTGCGAGCATCAGATTACTGGGAAGAGATATGGCCATGATTGCTGAAAAAGATACAGCGAAGGAGATCAGGTCTATCTTAGATGCAGAAACACAGTCTTCTCAGGATTTGATTATCAAAATGATCCGAGGGAGACTAACGTTTGATAGTAACTTCGAGACAATAAAGCTTCATCTCGAAAAGCTAAAACAAGGATTTGTCGAGACATTGCAAAAGGATTATATGCCGTAGGACGAAGCATTCTTGACAGAAGGTGTAAAGATCGAGTGCAAGACTTGCTTCCTGTAACAACCAAATCGTCAATAGTGATTAAAATTCTAGATTTCAATCAGTTTTAAATACAGCTGTTTATTTCTCTCTTTTTAAAAAAGAATAATGCTAATATAAAATTAATTTAAATGGACTCAACAATTCTATCAATAATTGAAAAAAGAAAGCTGCTTGATTGATCTACTAAGTCCTCATGCGCCCGAATAAATAAAACAGAAAATTACCCGTGGAAAGATGAAACGCATGGCGCACCCGCTTTTGGAGTGGCGATACCTGAGCAGCTGGAAAATGTCTCTGGAAAATGTCTCTTGACTATCGATCTTTAATGTGACAGTTTAATAAACAGAGCAAAATCAATTGTGTTTATATTATAAAATGTTGAACCTTTCTTAGTTAAACCTTTCCTAATAGCCAAGACACAACCACCAAAGCTTCGGAGAGCATGGTGGTTTTTCGCTTTAAGCGGCAACGAGCTTTTAAAAAAAGCTTAAGAGGTAAGGCATGCAAGCCCCTCACTTATTCCTTCCTTCTCAACCGGGAAATATACTGAGTGATTTTGATGCTTTGTGAGACCCCAGCGGGGAATGAAGGAATAAGAAGTAATAAACAAGAAAGGGAATTAATATGAACAAAAATTTGTATGTCGGCAACCTGTCTTATAAGATCACGGATGATGATCTTCAATCCAACTTTTCTGAAGCAGGAGAAATTGCATCCTCATCAATCATTAAAGACAAGTTTACAGGTCAATCCAAAGGTTTCGGCTTTGTCGAAATGAAAACCGAAGAAGGCGCTGCTGAGGCGATTAAAAAATTCAACGGCGGAATGCTTGATGGTAAGGAAATTACTGTCAATGAAGCAAGGCCAAAGAAAGACTTCGGCACCGCCGGCGGTAATCGAGGCGGTGGAGGATTCAACAGAGGCCCCAGAAGCGGCGGCGGGAGATATTAAGATTATCTAAAAAAATCATGATAAAGAGCAGAAGGCTGTTTACTAAAAATCTTCTGCACTTTTTTTTATTTATCTATAAGGAGATGATTGTGAATTCTGTCGGTGAAAATATTGATGCTTATTGTCTGAAATGTAAGTTAGTTCTGTCTCATGTGATATTGTTCAAAGTGGATGATGTGGCAAACCGCGTAAAATGTAAAACCTGCGGCGCTGAACATAAATACCGGGGGACAATGCCGGCCGTAAAAAAGACTGCCGCTATTCGCACACCTGGTGCTGTCCGGGCTAAAAAATCCGTTTCGGCAAAGGCGACCGTCAACGACGCGCCGCTGCAATGGGGTCTCAAAATCAGCAATATGGCGCCGTCAACCCCTCTGAAGAGTTATTCAATAAAAGAAACCTACAAGGTCAATGACGTGATCAAGCATCCGCTATTCGGCGTAGGGTTTGTCGAGAAAACAGCTTCGGATAAAAGCATATTTATGCTGTTTAATGATTCCGTAAAATTGATGGCGATGAATATAAATGAAAGCTGAAACCGAATCATGCACCGACAAGTGAATGTTTTTCAAAAGTCGCCATGTTGATGATACCGGAAAGAAATCTTGTTATCCGCATAGTGAGGCCGCACGTTCACTTCATTGTACGACTCCAGCGCCGAAAGCGTATATGAGGTGAATATTAACAACGGCTGAACTATAACCTAACCTGTAGGACAATTATTGGGGAGGGAGGTAAGTTTAGTTCCATACGTTTTTTGTTTAAAACTATTTGAAGACATAAACTTAACCACCAAAACGCCCGTTTCAATTAGGGACAGCTGTCCCTATGATTGTCCTTTGCCCCTTTCTGTTTTCTGAGCCTGCAATCGGCGCCGTTCCTCTCCCGCACGAGCCAGGGCTTCCCGGTTGCTTTCATCAACGCGCATAAAATTATTCCGCCAGTCTTCATCAAGCCACCGGAAAGGAGTCTGGACCGTTGTACGCGGCGCCCAGGCACCTTCGAGCAGATCAAGCGCCATATCGACGATTGAACCTTGCATCCGGGCGTCCCATGGTTTGCCGCAGGGGTTTCCCAAAGGAAAATCCGTGAACAGAAAACGGGCAACACCGCATTCCTCAACAATATCGCGTGCTGAACCCATGACAACGGTTGGTATTCCGTTTTCTTCCAGGTGACGGCTAACCAGACACACGGTCTGGTGACATACAGGTCAAAGGGCCGTCAGGAGCACTGCATCCACGCCGTCTTCCAAAATCCACTCCAGAATTTTAGGGGCATCTTTGAGTCTTGTCCGGCCCTGGCTGTATTCGGTAGGCACGCCGTAGAACCTCGGTGAAGCGAATCCGATGCGGCCGGCAGCCGCGAATTCTGAGAGACGCTTCAAAGGTAAAAAGCTCTCGAGGTCATCGGTATGCGTTGCATCTTTATCCCAAAAGAGATGCGAGGTAAACAAGCGAGCGGGGGTGGGACCGGATGTCAATGCATAGACATCTCTCTTTTTCATCAGGCCTTCTATGCCCGGCCCGACATCGACATCCGAAGCCGTCGTTATCAAACCGATCCGGCACGCTGATAACGGTTTCCTTAATGGTGAGAAAGGGACGCTCTTATGGTATGCCCAGGTATACGATTGTTTGTATCCATGCGCAGCGTAATATTCCCTGCTTTTATCGATGTAACTAACGCAGGAGCGATAAGATCTACGTTCACTCATTGCAAACCCCCCAAATGAAATAGTTAAGACGCGTGGCTGCCTGTAATGTGACAGGTTGGCTCAGAACAAGGACAAGTGGGACAAAGAGGATTCTTATAGGTATGTAATGCATGGAAATATCCTCGTTATATTCAAAGTAATTTTTTTTATACCGCAAACATCTCCAAATAGCAATTCGATGTTAATGGTTACCATTTCGAAGACAGCATATTTGTAAATATGCCGATTGACATCAGTTCACCCGAGCGAGCTTCAAACCAACTTGAGCTGAATTGGCGTTCATCTTTGGATAGGATCTGACACAATTGGCAACCATACTCTACTGCAAAGCGCTTTGCAGAATGTTCATCACCGGTTCCCCTCCCTTTTCCTTGACATAGTTGAGAACGATTGGCATGAATGCATTGACCATCCCTTCCTTCATTCCCAATTTTGAAAAACTTCCCGCCAGATTCGCAGCTCCGGATACTGATGAAGCTTTACCGCCGATCAAGGACGATGCGTCCCCAAGCATTTTCGTAGATCCTTCTGCTTTTGGTGCTGCCGCCATCATCTTGTCGATACCGGGAACGGCCTTAGCCACCTTGGTAAAATCGTCTGTGCTCAGATTTTGTTTGGCAACATTAAATATTGAACCGGCCCCGCCTGTTGCCTGTTTTTTTGTTACCCCCAGATTCTTGGTGAGTTGTTGCACCAATCCCAAATCTGCAGCCATTGCCAATGTGCTCCAGCTAACAATTACTCCCATCAGGAAAGTGACACTAATTACCATAAATGCTCTTTTCATTATCTGCTCCTTTCTTTAATTAAACATCCGCCTTCCGCTGGAATTAACCTTTAAACACTTATACCTTTTAGCTGGTTCAGCCAGAACAGCCGGGACAGCTTTACTGCTCCCTTTTTCTTATCTCTATGCTTTTGGATTGTCGTGCTGCTTTTACCTCTGTCTGTATGCTCCATTCTGCTGGTGTCAACAATAAAGATCTCCGCATCAATTAATCGGTTCTAGTTGTGACGCTCCTCTTTCCACGGATCGGCGGAGTTACTGTAACCCCGAGTTTCCCAGAATCCGGGTTCATCGCGATCGGTGAATTTGACACCCTCAAGCCACTTGGCACTCTTATAGAAGTAGAGGTCGGGGATCAATATGCGCACGGGAGCACCATGAGCCTTGGGCAGCTTCTCGCCAAAGAGACTGTGTGCAAGGAATACACTTTCTTTGCTGATCTTGGTCAGTGGAACGTTGCTTGTATAACCGCCGGCAGCTTCAAAAATGGCAAATCGCGCTGTTTTACGAGGTTTGACCATATCCATAATTGTTGTCAAACGCACGCCTCTCCATTTTGAATCCAGCAAAGTCCAGCCGGTGACACAATGTATGTCACAAGTGATTTGCGTCTGTTCCAGGTTAAGCAACTCCCGGTAGGAAAGAACAATTGGGTTTTCCACCTCGCCATGAACGCGTAAGCTCCAGTTCCCAGCAGTGGCGATTCCAGGGGAGCCGCCCATATCCTGGATTTTTTTAACCGCAAATTGCCCGGGAGGAAGACGGGGCCTGCCATCGCGTCTGGTTTCGGCTGCCAGAGCCAGTTGTTCCGCATCCGTCAGTTTTACAAAAACGCCGGGCAACCCTATACTCACCATGATACCGCCTGCTCCGGCTAGAAAGGTGCGTCTGGAGATCTTCCCGCTTTTTTGCATTTCTCCTCCTGTGGGCACATGAAGAGAGAAAAATAAGGCCCTTTCCTTTAAAAAATACTCTTACACATATTGAATGTCAAAGGGAAAATTATTGCTGTTTTCATCATAGATTACTATCGGAAAGGGAATTAGTATAATGCAAGAAACATTTCTGCCTTTCGGGCTTCGACATGGATCATTAATCGTGATATAAAGGTATCAGACTCAACCGGTCCGGCAAAGGCGCTGGCATTTGCAGAGGAGGACTGATGAACTTGGCGGAAAAGACATCTGATAAAAACAGGAATATCAATCTTGTATTATTTGATTTTGGCGGTGTGCTATCAGAAGAAGGTTGGAAAAAAGGCCTTCGGGTTATCGCCGCAGCCAACGGCCTGAATGGCGACAATTTGATTCAAACTGCAGCCGACACGATTTATGAAACTGGTTATATACTGGGAAAAGGCTCGGAAAGTGACTTCTGGAACGCTCTGAGAAGAAAAACCGGGATCAATGGTGAGAATGCTTCCTTAACTTATGAACTTATGTCTCGTTTTGTGCTTAATGAACGTATGATTAATCTCGTCAGAAAGTTAAAGTCAGAAAACGTGGGTGTCGGCATACTGAGTGATCAGACAGACTGGCTCGATAAACTGAATGCCCGATTCGATTTCTTCAGGCTTTTTGATCATGTTTTCAACAGTTACCACATGGGCAAGGGAAAGAGGGACAGTATTTTGTTTGATGACATTGCCGAATTATTAAAAACACCTCCGGACCAAATTTTGTTTATTGATGATGATCCGGGAAATGTCCAAAGGGCAAGGCAAAAAGGATGGAATGCTATTCTTTATGACGATGCCGAATTGTTTCATCGGGAAATTGATAAACTATTTTTCAATGGAGAATAAAAAGTTTGCGGGACTGATGAGCTAAATGGTAATCAAAAAGATGAAACGATGAAGTTTTAATCACGTGAAAAGGAGAATATAGCCCATGAATGAATTTGATTCCGTATCTGTCTGGCATAAAGAAACAATTCTTGAAGAATTAAGCGTGAAGTTAAAAAAAAGGGGATTTAACCCAGTAATATTAAATACGGTGGATGCTATTAAAGAGTTCATCCTGAATATTATACCGGATAATTCGACTGTCGGGCTGGGAGGTTCGGTGACACTCCGGGAAACCGGCATTGATTTCATGCTTAAGTCCAGAGGCAATGCTGTGTTTGACCACTGGGACAACAGCACAAGCCCGCAAGAAAAGCTTGATGACCGGAGGAAGCAGCTCACCGCCGATTATTTTCTGACCAGTGTCAATGCTATAACTGTTGATGGCGAGATTGTGAATATCGACGGTGCGGGCAACAGAGTAGCCTCTATGATATTCGGTCCCAGGCATGTAATAGCTGTTGTCGGATATAATAAAATTGTTAGTAATCTGGATGAAGCTATCTGGAGGGCAAAGAATATCGCTTCAGCAAAAAATTGCAAAAGGCTCAACCTGGACACTCCCTGCGCCAAAAAAGGATACTGCATGGATTGTACTCTGCCGAATTCAATTTGCCGGGTCACAACTATAATTGATTACAAACCAATGCTCACAGAATTTTCGATAATCCTGACTCCCCTGGAGATTGGATATTGAGCCCGGAGAACAAAAACCTTAAGAAATAATTCTTTCTCTGTGGTATAATCAATTAACTTCGCCATCGCCAAGTGTTTAATTTACAATCAGAAAGGAACCTATGAGCACATTATCAGGTAAAAAAATTGCGGAAATGGTACGAGATGGGAAACTGAAAATCGATCCCTTTGACCATCAGCTGATTCAACCTGCTTCCTATGATCTTCGTCTCGGCCCGAAAATTCTCGCCAGCCCCCTTCCCTCCGAGAAATGCGGCACAGTTATAGAATTAACTAAAAGTAATCCTTCTTTCCAGGTTAACTTTGGTCAAATGGTCGGTGTATTATCACTGGAAAAAATACAACTTCCTTTGGATATCTGCGGCAGGTTCGGAATCCGTTCTTCATTTGCCAGGCGCGGCTTAAACGCCTTTGGAGGATTGCAGCTTGATCCGGGATGGAGAGGCCGGTTGAACATGAATTTTTTAAATGTTGGTCCGGAACCCATAAAACTTACCCTCCATGACCCTCTGTTTAGTGTTGAATTTCAAAGATTGGAAGAACCAGCAGGAAGTGAATATAATGGTCCATATCAAGATCAAAATGATTTTACAGCCGATCAATATGATTACATTCTTAAAGCCCGGGATACCAGCCTTGCGGAAATTCCTGTGTTAAAGGATCAAGTGAGTCGGTTCAATACACAAATGGATGAATTGCTCGAAGGACTGCGCGAAGGACGCTTTACTGAATAGAGCTAATAAAAAAGGTAAATGATCATGCAAAACATTGATCAAAGTAATGATTTGGAGCCGTTTTTCGATAGAGATAAGAGCATTCGCAAAGAAAAAATTGAAAAGACTAAAACAATTACTGATCATTCTTGCGATGTTGCTTCTAACCACCCTTCTCAATATACTTCTGGAACAGTTAATTCAACCGTCTTCTTTGGTCTTTGTTTATCTTGTTCCCGCGATTGCGGGCGCAATTTATTTTGGGACATGGGCTTCTGTTTTATCTTTTACAGCCGGTTTCCTTATATTCGATTTTAGCTTTGTCGAACCATATTATTCCCTTCATATTTCTAATCCACAGGATGTTTATAATGTTATAGTTTATTTCACCGTTGCCTCTCTCCTTACTTATCTTATAAACCTGGTTCACCGTCAGAATCTATTCCTCAAAGGCAGGCTGGATCGCGTATCGCTCATTGAAGACATGAGCAGAGATTTACTGCTGCTATCTCCTATTAAACAGACTTATATGAACCAGAATATATCGTTTTCGCTGCGGACAGCTGTATTCAGTCAATTAGGGCAGCTTGCTTTAAAATATATTAAATCAATTTTGGATGTGCCGGTCATTGTCTTTTTCCGGGAAGATGACGGCAGTCTCAAAGTTTGGGCAAAAAGCAGCGTTGATATGGAAATAGCCAAACAGGAATTGGACGCCGCTACTTGGACATTGGACAACGGAGAGGTTTCTGGTGCAGGAACGTATACATTTTCCAGTAATCAATTCTATTTTATTCCTATGAAATCACTTGAAGAAATTATTGGAGTGATCGGTATATTGTATAATTCCAAAGAGCTTTTCCCGGAACAGCGCCGTGTATTTGGGAACGATATCCAATTTAACAACAATAGTTGCATCAATGTGGATGAACATGAAATTCCAGCGCGAATAATGCTTAACCACAGATCAACAAGACTGTCCAAAACAGGAAAAAAACATCTTGACAGCTATTATAAAAGGGCATAGTTACCGCAGCGTAATTTAATGACGCCTAAATCTATCCAAAAATAGATGCGGGGGAACCGGTATTCTGGGGCGAATTTCTTAAGAATAGGACACTTCCAAGTCCAAGCCCGTCAGCTAACCTCGTCGGCATGTGGGAGGAACACAGAAAATGCGTATTCTTCTTTCACGGGATGTATTGCTATTGATG
Organism: uncultured delta proteobacterium; assembly: GCA_963845095.1. GTDB lineage: Bacteria > Desulfobacterota > Syntrophia > Syntrophales > Smithellaceae > MVRV01. The sequence goes on along the minus strand of CAWJQM010000006.1, from coordinate 114,656 downwards.
CTTTGGTGTACATCTGCCGTTGCAGTACGATCCATTTCGCAGATTGCTAATTTTCAAGTTGTCTTTATTTCGCTCTGTCATTCCCATAAAAAATCAAAACTAAATATGCATGCCGGTTATTATCCTGCGCTGATCATGATCTGTTGCGCATGATCTTTTAGCTGACAGTAGATGTGCCCTGGAGGCCTGCAAGGCCACAGGAGGTTTACGTGACATTCAGCAATTTGCTTCGCATTATGACCAGGAAACAAATAAAAAACGGAACGAGTCGGAAATAATCCGAAAGGATAATCAGCCATGGAAAATTCAGATACAGAACACAATAAAAGTTTAAAACACAGACTCTGGCATAAACTTGTGGGAGAACCGCGCAATATCAACGAACCGTCTCTTTTCCATAAGATATCTCTTATTCCACTTCTTGCCTGGATCGGCCTCGGCGCCGACGGGTTATCTTCATCTTCTTACGGCCCGGAAGAAGCTTTTCGCGCTCTGGGGAATCATACTTATATCGCCATCCTTATCGGCGTCGCTACGGCCTTTACGGTTTTTATTATCGCCTATGCCTATATGCGCATCATTGAACATTTCCCGCAGGGCGGCGGCGGGTATGTCGTATCAACAAAAACTATCAGCAACAGCGCCGGTGTTATATCCGGCAGTGCACTGATTATCGATTATATGCTGACGATTACAGTTTCTCTTGTTTCCTGCGGAGACGCTATATTCAGTTTTCTGCCGTTGGCTTACCACAAATACAAGTTGATCTTTGTCACCTTCCTGATCATTCTTCTCATTATCCTGAATTTACGTGGAGTGAAGGAATCAGTAATGGCCCTGGCCCCTATTTTCGTAATCTTTATAGTAACCCATATTCTGCTTATCGGCTATGGCATATTTTCTCATACCGATCAATTTGGACCTGTGATCAGTCAATTTAACAGCAGCTTCAAACAGGATATCGGCGCAATTGGTTTTATCGGCATACTGGCAATTTTTTTGAGAGCTTTCTCCCTGGGCGGCGGAACTTATACGGGAATAGAAGCGGTCTCCAATGGGATGCAGATAATGCGGGAGCCGCGTGTACAAACGGGCAGACGAACCATGATTTACATGGCGTCATCTCTGGCCTTCACCGCATCCGGCCTCTTGATCTGTTATGCTCTTTTTCAGGTGACGCCGGTGGAAGGGCGAACTCTTAATGCGATTCTCGCTGGAGAAGTCTTCAAGAACTGGCCGTTATCTTCCTGGATCGTTCTTATTACTATTCTTTCTGAAGGCAGCCTGCTTCTGGTTGCAGCGCAGGCGGGATTTGTCGATGGCCCCAGAGTCATGGCCAACATGGCCACTGATTATTGGCTCCCTCACCGCTTTGCCATGCTTTCCGAACGGCTCACTATGCAGAACGGAGTATTCCTAATGGGAGGAGCTTCAATAGTCCTTTTGTTTTACAGCGGCGGTTCCATCTCCGCGCTGGTAGTCATGTATTCAATTAATGTTTTTCTTACCTTTTCTTTATCGCAATTCGGCATGATCCGTTTTTTTCTTCACGCTAAGGGAAAAGACAAAAACTGGAAAAGGCACATATTTATTCATGTAATTGGTTTTATTCTCTGCATTACGATACTCGGTGTTACAGTATATGAGAAATTCGGCGAAGGCGGCTGGGCTACTTTGGTAATAACCTGCCTGCTCATCGGATTATGCTATATAATTAAAAAACATTACCTGGACATCCGCAAGGCAGCTTTAAAACTGGAAGTTATTCTGCAAAAAATTCATCCAGGCAAAAAATTCAATAACGAACCTTTGAATCCCAAAGAACCTACAGCAATCATACTGGTAAACGGATTTAACGGATTCGGCTTGCATACATGGCTTTCCATCAATCGCAAATTCCACCATTATTATAAAAATTTTATTTTCGTAACTATTGCTGAAGTTGATCAGGGATCCTTTAAAGGCACAGAAGAAATGAATCAGTTAAGAACATCTGTAGAAGCCGGGCTGAAAAAATATGTTCACCTTGTTCGATCCTTCGGACTGGCTGCGGATTATAGGATGGATGCCGGAACAGACGTGGTTGATACGGCAGCAAAATTGTGTGGATCATTGGCCAAAGAATTTTCACGTTCAATGGTTTTCACCGGGAAACTGATTTTCCGTCATGAGCACTTTTTTCAGAGACTGCTGCATAATGAAACCGCTCATGCCATTCAACGGCGGCTCCAGTGGGATGGAATTGAAACACTTATCCTGCCTATTCGTATCTGATCAGCATCATACATTGAGCTGGTTCATTTCAATGACTTGATTATTTACAGGACAGGCCCGCGCGGCGCCTTTGCCGCAATGATCTTTGCCAATTTATTGAACTTGCCCTTACCATAGCAGCCCATCATCTCCAGGTATTCTCTTTGGGTTGGAAGACCTGTGCCTCCGCCTTAGGTGCCAACGATCTATGACGGGATGGTGATCGAGAAGTTTTGTAACGGCACAAACAACTAAAACAAAAAACAATGATTTTTACGAAGGAAGCATGTAATAAATGGCGCCATTATTAAAAGAAGACACCAGAGCGCCCTCTTTCTCCAGCACCTGCAGATGGGTGTACACTTCAGAAACCGCCAGAAATATCTCCAGCGGAAGTCTTTTCCCCCTGATCTCGGGGAAAAGTATTCTGCCAATCTGGTAAACAGTGTATTCACCGGTGTGCAGGATGGATAATATGCTGTTCTGGCGTTGTAAAAACTGCTCCCGAAACATGGCGATCGTCTTTCCGACGTCATCTATGGGTTCGCCGTGAGCCGGATATACTGTCCGTGGTGATATTTTTTCTACCTTGTCGAGAGAATCATAGTATTCAATCTGGCTAATCCGCCGGGGAAGGACAAAATCGGTTTCCAGCATCACTAAGGCATTGGGTGTAATGTGTCCGAGGATATGATCGCCGGGGAAAAGGATTCCCTCTTTTTCAAGATAAAGGCTGATGGAGCCGCGTGTGTGTCCCGGTGTAGCTATAATCGTGGCCTCGTAGTCCCCGATGGTTATTTTTTCACCATCGACGAGGAACCTGTTAACAGGACAATTTTCCGCCAGCGACTTGAAAATGGCCTGCAGGAAAATCAGCGAAACCTGGAACCTCCAGGGAACGCCCATTAATCTGTAGAACTTTATTAATTGCCGGCGTGGAACTTCCAGACCATGTTCGATGAGGGGAAGATCTTCCTCATGCGCCATCACTGTTGCGGTCCCGCCGGAACGCTTGACGATAGAACGCGCCGCACCGTAGTGGTCAATGTGGCCGTGGGTGATAATTATCTGGTTAATATCGGAGAAGGCCATACCCCGTTCTTTGAGGGCTCGGTCCAGGACCGGAATCGCCTTGAGGGTGCCGGTGTCGATAAGGGTTACTATTTTGCCGGTAAAGAGATAGGCATTTACCGGCCCCGGTTTTTCACCAGGCAGGGGAAGGATAATCCTGTATATGCGGGAATATATTTCCTGGCACTGAGTCCCTGTGTGTGCTTTCATGATGCCTTGGAATCAAGGAATTGTTCATTTGTCCCGATCGTCATGGCCCCAACTCTTTGGCTCTGTAATATAATGCCCGCATCTCATGCTTTTTTCAGCAGATGTTTCATTATCGAAACAAGTTCAGTTACGCCCATGTCGTTGATCTGGCTGATTGTATGCCCGGCGCTATTCAGATTCAAGGAATTGTTGCCGGCCCATTTCGCCGCGGTTTCCAGATCCTTAATGCCGGTGGTAAACAGGGCATCCTTGGCATTATACTTGGTATCTTCCAGCATCATTTCCATCAGCATCTTGGTGGCGGGCCACTGGTCGGTCAGAAAATTTTTACCGGAGCTTTCATTTATCACGCCGGCCATAATGTCGGGATCCAAGCCTGCCCGGTATCCGAGATCCATAGCTTCCAGCGCTACAACACCGGCAGCTATCCCTATTATATTGTTCACCAGCTTCATGGCTGAACCGGTGCCGAGTGGCCCCATGTGAAAGATTTTGTCCGGATCGCCCATTGCTTCCAAAAGCGGCTTAACTTTATCGAATACACGCTTTTCTCCGCCCACCATAATGGCCAGTTTTCCTGCTTCCGCCAGGAGGGGGGCGCCACTGACCGGTGCATCGAGCAGTTCAATGCTTTTTCTTCCCATGCCGTCGAGCTTCCGGCGCAGTTGTCTTACCTCATCAGGAGACACGGTGCTCATGACGATAACCGGTAGAGAAGCATTGGCGGGTAGGGCGCGGCACAATTCGTCGACAACATCGTTGACCTGGTCCATATTATTCACCATGACGATGACTGCCTCTGCATCAACAAGGCCGGAGATGCCGGGACAGGCAATAGCGCCGTCACGGGCAATCACTTCCAGCGCCTGAGGGCTTTTATCATAAGCCTTCACGGTGAATCCTCCCGTCATGAGAGATCGCGCCATAGGCGCCCCGATAAAACCAACGCCTGCAAAACCGATGGTCCCGGTTGGGCGATTAGGTGATTTACGTTTCTTAAGGAGTCCCGCGAGCCTCTGGAATCCGATAAGGTGCCTGAACTCGCCCTCGACGTTGATCCTGTTGGCTTTCATACCCCGCATAAAGGCATCCTTATCCTTCGAGGTCAGCGTGGCAAAACCAGTGGCGGCATCCTGAAACCGGATGACGCAATCTGCCCGCGGGTGGGCAACCGCGGCGGACGAGAAGCTGCCACCCGAAAATGCATAGTGGCGCACCACGGTTCCGTCATTGGTCATCAGCTGGTACACAGCGTCATCGCGTGACGCCAGCTTCCGGAAAGTCGTGTTCTTTTTCATTGCCTTTTGCATCATTCTGCCGAAGAGCCAGAGCAGTAAGCGAAATTTCATAAATGGATCCTTTCACTGGCATCATTTAAAATTGATTCAGATGTTTCTAGAGATTCCCTTCCAGTATTGTGCACGCAGATCCTTTTTCAGAACCTTACCGTTCGTGCTGCGTGGCAGCGCGGATGTGATGTCCACAGTTTTCGGCGACTTGACGCTGCCTAACTTCTCTTTGCACAGGGCGATCAACTCCTCAGGGGTAACCGACTTACCCGGCTTTAACTCGACAACGGCCTTTACTGCCTCGCCCCATTTCTCGTCAGGCACACCGATTACCGCACAGTCGCTTATCGCCGGATGACCCCAGAGAACCTGTTCCACTTCCTGTGGATAGATGTTGAAACCGCCCGAAATGATCATATCCTTCTTACGATCGGTAATGTAGATATAGCCTTCTTCATCCATACGGCCGATATCTCCTGTGTGCAGCCAACCGTCAATGATGGTCTCAGCAGTTTTTTCAGGATCTTTATAGTATCCCTTCATCAGTATATCACCGCGTACACAGATCTCTCCGGTCTGTCCTGCCGGGAGAATATTGTTATTTTCATCCATAATTTCTACTTTCGTGAGCATCTGGGGCCGCCCCACAGATGCGAGCCGCGAATCGTCGGCCAGTACCTTGCCTATCCCTCCCTGGAAGTGCTCCTCGGGCCTGAAAGTAGAGATACCCGCCGGGGCTTCGGTCTGTCCATAACCGCCGACCATGATCGGCCCAAACATTTTTAGCGCCTTTTTCAATTTTTCTACCGACATGGGCGCCGCCCCATAACAACAGATATTTGACCGATGAGAAATCGATTTTCTTGAGGAGTTTGCCGAGGAACATTTTTATCGGCGGCAACTCATCGAGGAGCCGGTATATGACTGTGGGCGGCAGGAAGAATTCCGTTACGCGCTGTTTCGCTATGGCTTCAAAGACCGCCTTGGGCTCGGGTTTGGTAATTATCACAACTTTACCGCCGCGGGCCGAACAGGGCAGTGAAAGAGCTCCTGCAGTGTGGGTCATCGGGGCTGCCGCCAGGTTTACCGGATATTCATCATTCGGATAGAATATGGTCGTTAAGAAGTTCATACAAAAGGTGGAAACACTTCTGTTCGTATTCATGACTCCCTTGATCTTACCGGTGGTGCCCCCGGTCGGCATGACCGCGACAACATCATCCGGTTCGTATATAATTTCCGGCGGGGTTGAGGGCTGATTTTTGATGAAATCCTCAAGCGATATTGCGCCTTCCACGGCATCGTCAATGCAGATCCAAAGCTTAACTTTCGGCAGTTTGTCTTTAAGTGACAAGGCAGATTCGGAGAAATACTTTGTGAAGAATATGACTTCGGCGTCAAATGACTCCAGGATGAAATGGTTTTCTTCCAGGGGACTGCGCGGGTTCACCGGTATCCAGGCGAGACCGGCGCGAAACAGAGAGAGCGTACAGGTCCAGGATCTCGTATGATTAAGCGACCACACCGCCCCCTTGGTTTCTTTCTTAAAACCGGCGGCAAGAAGAGCGTTGGCAATGCGGCACGAAAGCTCTCCTATCTCGGTAAAGGTAAAATCCTTTCCATCCATGTGGTAGGCAACGCCATGGGGGTTAATCCGCCAACCCCGATCGAAAAAATCAATTACTCCAGTCATAATGTAAACCTCATTTTGATTTTTTTAAATATTATCCAAGCACCCAATAGGTCAGCGTTTGTGAATGCTCATTTACCATTCATCCGCTCAAGGATGTGGATAGTCATAGCTGCTTCTTCAAAAGCGATATTTCCGCCGCCATTTTCCGCCAGCCCAAAACGGCACCCCTCCACCTGCCTTGGACCCGCCTCCTGCCTGAGCTGTGTGACCAACTCGTGAATCATGGCTAGTCCGGAAGCGCCGACCGGGTGTCCGCGCGACTCGAGCCCGCCGGAAGTGTTGATGGGCATTTTTCCCCCAAGCTTGGTTGCGCCGGTTTCTGCATAAGGCCCCCCCTCGCCGATCTTGCAGAATCCCAGGGCTTCATACTGATGAAGCTCGCCGTAAGCTGTGGCATCATGCACCTCGGCCAGGTTTATATCCGTTGGCCCAACGCCGGCAATCTCATAGGCCTGCCGGGAAAGTCTTGTTGCTATGTCCAGTTCTTGTTGGTCGTGCCGCCGGTTGGTTCCGGACCCCAGCACGGAGGCCAGAATCTTTACCGGACGGACTGACTTGAGCTTCATCAGAAATTCTTTTGAGCATACGATAGCCGCCGCCGCGCCGTCGCCCATCGGCGCACACATGGGAACCGTTAACGGCCAGACGACGGGCTTGCTTTGCAAAATCTCATCGACCGTCAGGGAATTCTGAAATTGAGCATAGGGGTTCAGGGAACTGTGGAAGTGATTCTTGGAGGCAATTACTGCCAGCTGACGCTGGGTGGTTCCGAAAGTAGCCATATGCCATCTGACAGCACTGGCATATACGTCCATGAAGGCGCTCCTGGTCGACCCGGCGCCCGCCCCTCCGTCATCTGCAGGAATATCAAATTTTATACCATCCATGATGCCCCTCAGGGCTTTCATGTGCCCTTCCATGTTGGATACATCTATCCCGGCATTGAAAGCCATAAACATCTTGGCCTTGTCCGTGCTGAATATTTTCTCCATTCCAATGGCCAGAGAACAATCGTACATGCCGCCGGCCACATCTTTATATGCACAGTGCAATGCCGTAGAAGCGCCGGCGCAGGCGTTCTCTATATTAGTGATGGGAATGCCCTCGATGCCCAAATTTCTCAAAGCCACCTGGCCCTTGATGGAGTGCTGCATGTGATAAAATCCCCATCCTGTATTGGAAAAAAAGGCAGACTGGATATCGCTGATCTTCATCTCCGGAACATCTTTCATGGTCATAGCAAATGCTTCGGCCACCAAGTCCTTTTCCGTGCGATCCAGATACTTGCCAAATCGCGTCATACCCACCGCAACAATGTATACATCTCTCATTTGACAACTCCATATATGTTCTCTATAATCGATTCGGTGAACTGATTATGGATTTGTAGTTGAGGAATGTCAAGGAAAAAGCAGCAAAATTTTTTATTGCCATATATCCACGGAAAGGCGATCTTTTCTTTCATGCAAGCTAAGATCATGTGAGTTAAAATGGGCAATATTCCATTGACATGTAAGTAAGTTCTTCGTATACGAAAAGTGATGATATTCAGCTGTGAACAGGCTAAAAACAGAAAATATAAAGCATCCGTTATAATTACCCGTAAAAAACATATAAATTCTGAACGATTTATTTTTAATGATCCTAAGAGGAAATATGAGTATTAAAAAATTAACCAAAAGGAAGCAACAGGCGTTAACCACCCGCCAGCTGATCTTCGAAACAGCAGTCACCATGTTCAGAAAAAAAAGTTATGATCAGATTACAATCAGTGATATCTGCAAGAAGGCGGGCATTTCAATAGGTACATTCTATCACCATTTCAAATCGAAAGAGCAAATTATCGCTGAGGAATACCTGAAGTTGGATGAGTTTTATATCGAACCGTACAACAAACTTCCGCGTGATGTATCCGCTCTGGACAGACTGATAATGTTCAACGGGATCATGGGTAAGCGCTTCGCCGAAATGGGAGTTCGTCATCTCAGGATAGTTTATTACAGTGAAATCGGGCCCAAAAGGAAGAAGAAATTTCTGATTGACGAGAAGCGTCCGATCTTCAGGATTTTAGGAGAACTGGTTCGCGACGCACAGGAGAAGGGCGAAATCAGAAACGACATGGATTGCGGAACAATTGTGGATATCCTGGTTAAATTCAGCCGGGGAAATATCTATGACTGGGTGCTGCGAAACGGAGACTTCGATTTTGAGCTCAGAGGCGCGCAGGTACTCGACAGCTCTTTTACAGGGGCTGATACCGCGGGAGAATAAGAAACCCCTGTCCTCGGACACCGAATAACCCACCAGGAAGCATTGTTGATGTATTTTGCACCGAGGTTATTCAGAACAATGCCATTCTATACGTGGAGGAAACTGCCAATGGAAAGCGACACACAGATGAAGATAACCGGGTTCCCGGACATTCCGGACAAGATCGTTCTTATCACCGGCGCTGCCCAGGGTATCGGAAACGCCATTGCTCGGGCCTTTATCCTGGCCGGGGCCAAAGTCCTGGCCGCTGACTCCAATGAGAGCATATCCGCATTTGACCAAATTGCCGCCGGCCATTCCCGGGGATGCCGGTCGGACGTAAGCAAGGCCGCAGACGTCTCTGCCATGGTGCAGCAATGCCTGCACACCTTCGGCGTACCGGACGTCCTGATCAACGTGGCGGCGATCAGCACTCCTGTTCTTTTCCAGGATATGGATCTCGACAGGTGGCAGAAAGTTCTGGATGTGAATCTGACATCCGTTTTCCTCTGCACCAAGGCCGTTTTGCCTCATATGGCGGGGCAGCACAGGGGCTCAATCATCAATTTCTCGTCCATGATCGCTCAAACTGGCGGCAAAACCAGCTCCCACTACAGCGCCGCCAAGGCTGGCGTCGAAGGGCTCAGCCGGACTCTGGCCCTTGAACTGGGCCCCAGCGGGATTCGCGTTAATTGCATTGCCCCCGGCATGATTGATACCAATATGCTGGCTCTCATGCCCGCCGAACAGCGCAGAAAAGCAATTGATAAAGTGCCCCTGCGGCGTGTCGGCCGGCCCGAGGACATCGTCGGCGTCTCTTTTCTGCTGGCTTCCGATGCCGGCAGCTACATCACCGGACAGACCCTCCATATCAACGGAGGACTTTACCTCACCTGAAAACTGCTCCGCTACTTGTACATTTCATCAATGACCTGGGCGAACCTCTGGTTGATGATCCGCCGCTTGACCTTCATGGTCGGAGTTAGTTCGCCCGTTTCCGGGGACCATTCATCAGGCAGGATACGTTTCTTCTTGATTTGTTCCACCTGTCCGTACTCCTCCATGTGTTTCGCAATCTCCCGGTCGAATAGCTGCTTCACTGTTCCTGACCAGCGCATCCAGCTCACCGTTGTCATTTTTATTTTAATTACATTTAATCTCCCATTCGCAGTAAATCCCGCATCCCAGAGTTTCCGGCGGTATTCTGATGGGAACCGCCTTCATATTGGGATTGAAGAATGCGGTCTGAAAATCCATCATGCGCTGTTCAATGACCCGACAGAAATTCTGCTCACGGCCGGCGCCTTCTTTCACCAGAGCATCAATAGTCGGACAATGGGTCGCCCGCATGATTCCATGGTTCTTCGTGAGAAGTTCCATTTCCATTTTTATATTACCGGCTACCGCCATCAGCTGGGAAACTTTAAAGAATGCCTCCACATCCTGGCCGGTGATATTGAACATCCGGGTGAGGTGTTTAAGTTCGTAGCGCATGTGTTTTTCCCATACCCAGAGATCCAGCTCCATCGCTACTTCATTACCGAAGCGTTCCTTGGCGGCAAGGTACCAGAATCCGTCCACGGCCAGAAACATCTTGCGGTAAAGATCAAGCCCTTTGAGCCTCATCTCCTCACTGAAGCATTCCCAGGACAAATCCGGCCGGAATGGCCCGGCGTAATCGTTCATGTCGCCCATTGCATCCTCCTTTATTTTTTGATAGCAGCAGCTTCAGGACAAAGCTCGCGTTTTACTCTTCTTTGGAGAACCTCTCGCGGAAAGGCGCGAGCGGCGTATAGCGAAAGAAGCCCGGTTTGGCCGCACAGACGTAAGGAATGGCCCGAATGACTGTTGCCGCTGTCGCATCGGCGCCCGCCCGGGATGGCGGAACGGCCGGATCAGGATCTTCCAGACTGAACGACAGATGAACATTAGGACGCCCCTGAATTTCAATGCGCCAGTGGACCGGATCGTCATCACCGTGCAGTTTCGGCGAAGATGTCCAGAGCAAAGAGTGGGTGACCTTTCGTCCGTCGGCAAACTCGGCATTCCAGCGCCATTCTGTTGCGGCAACGGTGCCCCGGCGGATAATTCCGGCGGCAATTTTCATATCTTCCGGAGCCAGTGTCAGCCGATGGTCGGGCGTAATCGAAGCAATGCGCGTCCCCATAGCCTCGGCAACATAGGCAAAGGTTTCGATATAGAGGTCCAGATAAAGCTGGGCTAAAGGTCCCTGTGTGATGTCCGTAACCGCAGGATCGATACCAAAACCCATTGTACCGAAGACAAAGTCCGGTGCATCGATGTAGGAACCGTCCACCATCTCGAAAGAACCGATGTGATCAACCTGGGCGCAGAGACCAGACATGACCAGGGCGAGACGTTCGGCGATAAATCCCGGATTGAGGCCCACACCGGCAAGGCTGCTGCCTCCGCGCTGGCACGCCGTCATCAGAGGCCCGGCATACGCTTCTCCATGAACTTCCGGATAGAAGTATCCGTTGACGGAAATGACATTTTTCCCTGATGCAAGAAACTGTTCAACTTCGGCATTCTGCCGGGCATAAGGTATGGTAATGCGGGAGGTATGGACAACTACATCGGCATCCAGGGAGAGAATTTCCTGCATATTGTTGGTAGCAATCACGCCGGTTGCCGGACGCTTGGCAATGACGCCGGCATCAAGTCCCACCTTGTTTTTGCCGTAAACATAGAGACCGACCAGGGCCAGATCGGGATGGTCGATGATACGGCGCAAAGTGGAGCGCCCGATTGATCCGGTTGCACATTGAATGACCCGGTACATAATCCTACCCTCCCTAATCACATTTTAGCCCAATCCGGCCCGATGCTGTCCGGCTTGTTATCGGAAAATGTTTTGTGTGTATATGAAATAAGGAAATGCTTTCTTTAACCATGAATATAAGGAAGTTCCGCCGGCCTGTCAATAAATTTTTCCCCCTGGGTTCATGGCGTGGAATCGGGGTATATAGCCTGAGCAGGCCTGATATTCGGCTTGACTTATAATAATAATTATATCTATAAAACTGCATTAAAAATAGTTGTTCTACGACTCTTTTGCATAAATATTTCCGCACTAAATAACAAAGTGTGGAATAAGCAAAACCCGCATCACCGGAGGAACCCATGTCTACTGTCAATTACAAGCTGGACGATGACCAGCGGCTGCTTGCCATCGCCGCCTTGTTTAACGGGGAGTTCTCTATCGACTGCCTTTTGGACCTTCTTGCCGAAAAGAAACCCTCACAAATTATCTCCCAGCTGGAGAAAAGCGTAGCTGAAGGTATCCTGGTAAAAAAAACCCCCGTTTCTTATATATTTAAAGATTTAAAAAAGCGTGAGAAATTCAGCTGTGTTCTTCCGGAAACTGAAGAGAAGATGCTTCATGGACACATTGCCGACATTCTGATGCGCCAGCTGCCCGATGATGAAAATAAAGCCCATGCCGTCGCTCATCATCTCGTCCATATTGCCAACGATGTGGAAAGATGCCGTTACCTGATCAAGGCCGGGGACCTGCACCGCAAAACCTTTCAGTCTGAATATGCCCTGCAGTGTTACAGCAAGGTCCTCGATGATCTTTCCTGTCTGAATGGTGCAGAAGAAGACCGCCTCTTCAGCGAAACCGCCATCAAATACTCCAAGATATCGACGGCGCGACATGACACGACCAAAGTTCTTTCCGTCCTGCAGTCGGCGCTCGAGCGTGCCGAGAAGTGGGACATGAAGGCCCATCAGGTGCTGCTGAAGATGCACATGGCCAAAAACGAGTGGCTCCGGTCGAAATACACCAGCGCCCTAAAATGCTTCGAAGAAGGCTGGTCTTTGGCCCAGGAAGTGGGCGATCCCGAGTTGATGCTTGTGGCGACCAACTTCAGCACCTTTTTTCTCTTCTGGCAGGGCCGCTTCCAGGAGGCGATCCGCATCTACGAAAAATCAGTGCCTGATATCGAACGATACCCCCAGGGCGGGTTCCCCCTTCTGGCTGTCATCACCGTGGGCTATTGTTACGCCCAAACCGGCCACATCACCCAGGGCCTGGGGATGCTCGACGCCCTGCGCACCCACGGGCTGGATAAAGGTGATGTTTACCTCACCGCTTACGCAGAAGGCAATATCGGTATAATCCTTCTCGACATCGGCCGCATTGATGAAGCTATCCGGTTTCTGGAGGGGTCGGCCAAGGAGGCGCAGGAAGCCCATAATGACTGGGTCTGGATATCGGTTCAGACATCGCTGGCTTATGCCTATTATCTCAAGGGAGAAAAAAAGCAGGCGATAAAATGCGTCCAAAGTTTTCTGCAACAGAGCCGCAGGGTTCAGGCAACAGTCTATCTTTATGCCTACCTTTTGGAACTCTGCCTGGCTATAAAGACAGGTGATCTTCCGGCCGTGGAGGGGCTTTCCCTGGAAAAAGAAATTCAGTCCATGATCCGGGGGAAGAACATTCTCGTTAAAGGTGTGGCCTACCGTTACGAAGCTATTCTCCGGCAGATGGAAGGTGAATCCAGGGATAAGATCATCTCGTCCCTCGAAAATTCCATCTCGTGGCTGGAAGAGTCGGGCAGCCAGATTGAACTGGCCAAATCACGGCTGGAACTGGCCCGACAGTACCTCTTTCTGGGGAATAACGACAAAGCAAAAGAACTGACCCTTACTGCTACCAAGGTCCTCGATGTCATCAATGAAAAGCTGGTGCCGGACGACCTCCGGGCACTCATCAAAGATCGCCCCCTCAACGAAAACCTTCTCAAGGAAATATTAACTTTTGGTCAGGAGGTGGTCACAATTCAGGATCACCGGGATCTGGTGCAGCATATTCTGTCAACGTTAAACAGAATCACCGGTGCAGAGAGGGGCGCTATTTTCCTCCTCGAAGGCGAGGGACTGCAGCCCAAACTTTTGTTGAGAGCCTCCAAAAACCTCACACCGGAACAGATCGAAAATGACGGGTTTTCTTCTTCCATGCAACTGATCAAAGAAATTGCCAAGACCGGAACAGGCCGTATCCTCAGCACGGAAGATAACGAAGATTTTGCCGCCGCCCCGGCTATCCGCTCCCGCATTTGCGTCCCCATGATTCTGCGCGGCAAAACTGTGGGGGTTCTCTATCATGACAATCGCCTGCTCAGCAGCGCCTTTCGGGAATCAGATTTGGAACTGCTCTCTTATTTCGCAGCTCTGGCCGCATTTGCACTGGATAATGTCAAAGCCTATGAAGAAATCAGGCGGCTGAATCGCAATCTCAGTGAGGAGACCCTCTATTACAAAGAAGAGCATCTGCAGACGCTGCACTTTGAAGATATTGTGGGGGAAAGCCCGGGGATTAAGCATGTTCTTTCTCAGATCGACCAGGTGACGGAAACAGACGCCACTGTGATGATCATCGGTGAAACCGGTTCCGGCAAGGAACTGGTGGCCAGAGCCATCCATCGCCACAGCCGCCGGAAGGACAAGCCTTTTATCAAAGTGAATTGCAGCGCCCTGCCGGAAAGTCTCATTCCCAGCGAACTTTTCGGCCATGAAAAGGGGTCTTTCACCGGCGCCACTCACCGGCGTCTGGGGCGTTTTGAGCTGGCTAACGGCGGCACCCTCTTTCTCGATGAAATCGGCGAGATCAGCCAGGACATCCAGGTTCGTCTGCTGCGGGTACTGCAGAACGGCGAGTTCGAGCGGGTTGGCGGCAGCGAGACTCTGCGTTCCGACTTCCGGCTCGTGGTGGCGACCAACCGAAATCTGGAGAAAGATGTAAAGGCGCAGAAATTTCGGTCAGATCTCTATTACCGCCTCGCCGTCTTTCCCATCCGCGTGCCGCCCTTGAGGGAAAGAACCGAAGACATTCCCCTGCTGGCCTATTTCTTTCTCAATATTTATTCTCAGAAACGGGGAAAGAATTTTTCCAAAATCACCAATTCCGAAATGGATAAACTGCTCCATTATGACTGGCCGGGCAACGTCCGCGAACTGGAGAACATCATCGAAAGGGGAACGATCCTCAATTCCGGCCCCCTCTTCCGCGTACCCGACCTGGGATCACCGCAAAAGGAATTCTACTCCGAAAAAGACGGGGTGACTCTAATGGAAAATGAACGCCGGCACATCCTGTGGGCGCTGCAGCGGACAAACTGGAAGGTAAGAGGCAAAGGCGGAGCGGCGGAACTCCTCAATATTCCCCCATCCACGCTGGCCTTCCGCATGAACAAGCTGGGTATCCGCCGGCCTAAAAATGTCCACCTTGGCGGGCCGGAAGCCGGAACTTAACAAAACCGGCCACATTAAAAGCAAATTGATCCGGATTCGCAGTGAGGAACGGATTATCAAATAGCAGGAGGCTAAAAATTTATGGGAGAAAACGTTGTACTCTACGAAAAAAAGGAGAATGTCGCACTTCTGACTTTCAATCGCCCCGGCGCGTTGAATGCACTCAATACGGAAGTCAACTTGAAGCTGATCGAACTTCTTCTTCAGGCAGACAATGACACTGAGATCAAAGTTGTGGTTCTCACAGGGGCAGGGAGTAAATCCTTTGTAGCAGGAGCGGATATTAAAGAAATGCTCGAAATGAATGCCCTGCAGGCAAGAGAACACGGGCTGCGGGCGAAAAGAGTTACCGACACGTTATGGAATCTTGGAAAACCGGTTATAGCGGCGATCAATGGATTCTGTATGGGAGGAGGGCTCGAATATGCCATGGCCTGCGACCTCCGCACGGCGGCGGAGACGGCGAAATTCGGACTGCCGGAAATTAATCTTGGAATAATGCCGGGAAGCGCGGGAACACAAAGGCTGCCGCGGCTGATCGGGATGACAAAAGCCAAGGAATATTGCTTTACCGGCGGAACATTTGACGCCAAACAGGCCCTGGAATTAGGACTGATCAATTACGTCTATCCGGCGGAAGCGCTTCTGGCCGAAACCCTGGCGCTCGCCGGTAAGATCGCAACCAAATCCGCCTCGTCGCTGAAGCTGATCAAAGCGTCGATGAACCGGGGTACAGAGACGGACATGGAGACAGCAGCTTTGTTTGAAATTGACTGTTTCGGTCTGTGTTTCTCCACAAAGGAGCAGAAAGAAGGCATGAAAAAGTTTGTGGAGAAGAGCAAATAACAGATTAGGCCGATAAGCGGCATCCAGAAAAACCAAAAGGGGTTGCCGATACACGGCAACCCCTTTTGGGGGTGAAATGCGAATAAAGGGATGTTTTTATAAAATCAATTTGTTTTTTTGAGGCAGCGGTTTGAACAGTCTTTTCACCCCTACCCATGCAAGTAAAAACACGTAGGGAATAAATGCTTTCAGCAACATGTCCAGGTTGCGGAAAACCTCATCGGGTGTAATGACAACATCCATTCTCATGGCATCAAGCACCTTGCAATCCATAATCATATTTTCTCCCTGACGGGTGACGGAATAGACCTGCAGCACCTCATTGCCATCCGAAGTAAAAATCTTCAATGTTTTAAGCTTTGACTGATGGCTCATCTCCCGATTACCTTCTTGTAGTCGATTCCCATATCTTCCAGGATCAGCAGAGCCGCCGCCCTTCCTCCTCCTGTTACTCCTCCTCCCGGATGTGTACTGGCTCCGCACATGTATAGCTTGTTGATAGGGGTCCGGTATTGGCCGTAGCCGCCAATCGGGCGGTTCCCGTAGGATTGCGCGATTGATGACGATATATGCATGATATCTCCGTACTGCATGGCAGGGTTATAGCGCTCAATATCAACAGGGCTGATAACTCTCATCCCCAGAATATTGCCGTCATCCAGTCCATCAATATGAACCCCGAGAACATTAATAATATCCTTGGCAATTCTGTCCTTCACTTCTTCCCATTTGGCCGCACCGCCATCCTGAAGGTTGTAGGGTTCATAGTGATAGAGATAGATCGTATGCTGGCCGTCCGGGGCGCGGGTAGGATCGTAGACCGTGGGCACTGCTATGAGCGGCATCCTGGAGCTCGGAATGCCATGGTTGTACTCTTCGAAAATGCGCCTGTACTCGTCAAGCCACGGATTTATTTCCGTGAACATGGCGTCGCAGGGGTTGCCGTTTTTGAACACCGGTGCTTTCCTGGTTGCTATGGCGATGTTCAAAGCCGAAAAGGCCGAAGGCTTGATCCTTCTCACTTTAGCCGTAAATTCCGGCTTTGAGACGGCCTGATCGATCATATCCAGAAACAGCTGCCGGACGTTAACATTCGAAACAATTGCCTTGCCGGCGGATATTTCCTCGCCATTTTCCAGGATGACACCATCGGCATCTCCCGATGATATTTTAACGGATTTGACCGGGCTGGATAATTTAATTGTGCCTCCCATATCTTTCAAGCAAGCTGCCAGGGCATTGCTCAATTCCCCTGAACCGCCTTCGACCAGTCCATATCCGCCCATGTGCAGGCTCGAGGAAAAGAACATGGCGTTTCCGGTACCTACCTCATATGGGCTGATCATCATTTCTGAGGCAAATCTTGTAATGGCTAATTTGACTGCTTCGTTTTCAAACCATTCATCAGTAATATCGGCGGAGCTGGAAAGGATTGTCCTGGTAAATTCCCGGCCCTCTTCGCTGGCATCGAGAAAGGCCATCATACCGCCCCATTTGGGCACCGGCGTAAACATGGCCACAGAGGCGATTTTCAGCATTCTGTTGGAAGCCGTAAAGAAAGCGCGGTATGATTCTGCATCTTTGGCCGAAAACTGGGCAATGGATGCACATGTCTTTTCCAGGTCGCGGTAAAAACACATGGTGCGTCGGTCGGGAAAGACGGCTTCGAACATCTTTTCCGGATAGATGTATTTGAGACCGTATTTGGACTTAAGTTTAAGTTCGTCCAGGCGTATCAAAGGATTGACCTGGATTATTCCATGCATATATGCACCGACTTCATGTTTGAAACCGGGCAGCGTCAATTCTCTCGTAGCAACGGCACCGCCGACGATGTCCTGCCGTTCCACCACGCACACATCCAGTCCGGCTTTGGCCAGATAGCACGCCAGTGTAAGCCCGTTATGACCTCCGCCAATAACTACGATATCATGCTTTTCCATGTATTGAAGCCTTCATTGTTTATATGGAGAGGTATTTTTAATACATCTTATCAATCAGGTCCGAGTATTTCGTCACAATCACGCGCCGTTTCACCTTGAGCGTCGGGGTCAGCTCGCCGGTTTCCTGCAGCCATTCACGTTCGAGCAGGGTGAACTTTTTGATCTGCTCGACCTGTCCGTATTCCTTGGTGAACTCCTTGATCTGGGCTTCAAACAATGCCAGAACCTTCTCATTTTTGATCAGGTCCGGCCGGCCGGTATATGTGATGCCGTTGTCTTTCGCCCACGGTTCCAGAACCTCGAAGGCCGGTATGATGAGTGCGGAAAGGTATTTTTTCCCGTCACCAATGATAGCCAGCTGATTGATGTACTTGGAAAACATCAGACTGTTCTCGATATTCTGCGGAGAGATATTCTTCCCGCCGGAAGTAATAATAATATCCTTGATTCTCCCGGTAATGCTCAGATTTCCTTCGGCATCGAACTTGCCCATATCTCCGGTTTTCAGAAATCCGTCCGCCGTTATGGCTTCTTTCGTCGCTGCCTCGTTTTTGTAATAACCAACCATCACCTGAGGACCGCGAATAAGAATTTCACCCTCATCACTGATCTTCACTTCGGTATTGATTACGGGCACACCGATGGTGCCCGGTTGGATATGGCCTACATAATTGCAGGTCACCATGGGTGAGGTTTCGCTAAGCCCATAGGCATCACAGCAGGGTATGTCCATGCCCAGGAAGAATTCGAGAATTTTTCGGGGCATAGGCGCCCCGCCGAGACCGATAAAATAAATCTGGTCTAAGCCCAGCACTGCCTTCAATTTAGAAAAGATGAGTTTGTCGGCCAGTTTGTATTCCAGCGCAAACAAACCTGTCCGCTGTTTCCCTTTGCAGATATAGGGAACATTCCTGCGGCCGACATTGAGCGCCCAGGCAAAGAGCTTCTGTTTGACCGGCGGCGCCAAAGCAACCTTGGCCGTAATCGCCTCGTACATCTTCTCCAGCACCCGGGGCACCGAGGCCATAATGGACGGATGGATATGCTGCAAGTCCTCCAGCAAAGTTTCGATACTCTTCACAAAGTGGATCTTGTTGGCGGAAAAAACCTGGCAGTAGTAAACGGCGGTGCGCTCCACGGCATGGGAGAGCGGAAGGAATGACGGCGCCTTGTGGAAGCGGCTGACCATTTCCGGGAAATAGGCGATGAACTGGTGAACGTTGGATACGATATTCTTATGCGACAGCATGACCCCCTTGGGATCTCCGGTCGTCCCCGACGTATAGATGAAAGTGCACAGATCTTCGGGCTTGATGGCCGTCAGCCGCCGGTTGAAGAGAGCCTCGTCGGCATGATCTTTACCGAACGAGAAGGCATCCTTGACGGCGACAACACCTTCAATCTTCTTCGCCGGATTATCGAAGATGACTATCTCCATAAGCTTCGGCAGCTTGTCGCGCACCGCAAGTACCTTCTCCATATGCACCGCAGTGCCGGCAAAACAGATCCGCGCATCGGAGTTGTCCAGGATATAGCGCACCTCATCCGGGGTGTTCGTGGCGTAGATGGGAATGTTCACCGCCCCGATGGAGAGAATCGCCATATCGGCGACCCACCATTCATAACGGTTCGGGGAAAATACCGCCACCTTGTCGCCGTGCTGAATTCCTTTTGCCATCAGATAATAAGCCAGATTGTGGATCATCTCGTTCATCTGATTCCAGGAAACATCAAACCACTGGGCGGCGTCGTTGCGATAAGCTACGCACGCTTCATCACCATGGTCCATGGCCCTGTTCTGAAAAACTGCCCCCATCGATACTTCTTTAAATTTTTCCATTATTACCTCGCTTTCCCGATAGTATATTTATATTTGAGTGGAAGAAAATATCCATCCACCATTATCTCCAGGTAATCGCAAAAACTTTTTTCATCTGTCTGCAGTGTCTCTCCTTATGACTATATTCGTTCTTTGAATTCCTTTCCCAGCAGGCCTTCGTGCTTGAATAACAAAACTATGATGATAATGATGAAGGGCACCGTATTTTTGAATTCCATCGAAATGTACCCGCCGCTGAGATTATCGATAATGCCGATCAGGAGACCGCCGATAATAGCGCCGGGAAGGCTGTTCAGCCCTCCCAGGATCGCACCGGCGAACCCCTTCAGGAATGGTTCCAGCATGAAGAAAGGATCGAGAATCAGGGCCGGCGCCAAAAAGAGCCCGGCGACAACTCCCAGGAGGGCGGCCATGCCCCAGGAGGTGGCCAGAATTGTCCGCGTCGGAATACCCAGTGTCTGCGCTGCGGGCAGGTTTTCCGAAGTGGCCTTCATAGCCAGTCCCAGACGGGTCTTTTGAATTAGCAGATAAAGCAGCACACTGCCCAGGATACCTACGATCAGCGTACCGATGCTCAATTCATTGAGGTAAATCGGTCCCAGCTGCCAGGTTTTTGTATCTGAAAGGGGAAAACTCAATACTTTGGAATCAGTACCCCACAGATAAACGATCGCTCCCTGAAAGACCATGCTTAACCCCACGGTGAGGGTAATCTGTCCCAGCATCGTCGCGTCGCGACGTTGCGCCGGCACAACAATGGAGAAATAGAAGACCACGGCCAGCAGTGCACCGAAAAGCAGGCTGAGCGGCAAAGCAATATAGAAGGGAAAGCGCCAGGCGAGCAGGCTGAAAGCAAAAAAAGTTCCCATCGTGGCCATGTCCCCGTGGGCAAAATTCAGGATTCTTGTAGAGCGGTAGATCAGCACGACGCCCAGGGCAACCAATGCATAAAGGCTGCCCGCGGACAAACCGGAAATCAGATATTGAATAAAGTTTACCATGTTATGTGCGTCCTCCCAGACATCGATTAACAACCTCGCACCAAGCTTACGAGGCATGAAATGAACGTCATTATATCTCCGCAGCTGGTGAGAATTAACGCTCGTCCCGCTAAAGCGGGATTAGCGGAACGGCCAGTTACGGTAGTATAGGCGCATCTTGAACCATCGTCCCGCAAGTCCAAGAGGCTCATAGATCATAATAAAAATAACCGTCACCCCGAAGATCACGGGAACGAATTCTTTATACCCGCTGAATACCTGCGGGACCAGAATGACGAAAGCAGCTCCGAAAATTGCCCCCTCCACCGAAGCCAATCCGCCAATGACAACCGCCACGAAGATGATCAGAGATTCGCCAAAATTAAACATCTGGGGATCAATGAACCCCATGAACATAGCGAACATGGCGCCGTGAATCCCCGTATAGAAGGAGCTGATGGCGAAGGACATGAGTTTGTAGTTCGTCAGATTTACGCCTAAGACCTCTGCGGCAATGTCGTTATCCCTTATGGCAACAAAAGCCCGGCCCATGTAAGACGATATTAGATTATACGTGGCCAGCGTAAAGGCTATCCCCAGAAAGAAGGAAAAATAGTACATCGACACCTCCCGGGAAAGACCGAAGAGAGCGGGAAATTTCGGGATGACCAGCCCCATCCGCCCCCCGGAGAGGAACTCAAAACTGGCAAAGGTCTGATACACGGCAATGCCGAATCCCAGGGTAACGATTGCCAGATAAGGCCCTTTCAGGCGCAGGGAGGGAAAACCGACCAATACACCGAAAAAAGCCGCCATGCTTCCGGCCGCGAGCAATGCCAGTCCTATCGGTACACCCATCTGCGACAGATGGCCGAAAGTAAAGGCGCCGAGGGCGAGAAAGCCCGCCTGCCCCAAAGAGATCTGGCCCGTGTAGCCGATCAGAATATTTTGCCCCATGACACCGACGCTGACAATGAAGATCAGCGTACCCATATAGATAAAATGCTCATTACCGAGAAAGGGAAGCAACAACAGGGCAATTACGGTCAGCGCAATCCAGCATCCGGTCCATGGTTTCTCAATCAATTTGAGATCGTCTTTATAGCTTTCCACTAAATTCATAGGAATTCACTCTCACTTTGCATATAGGTTGCGGCGCGGCCTCCAGCGATGAGGCGCGATCCCGTTTATTCTCCGCCCTTGTACATCGAGTCGATAAGATCCTTGTACTGCTTCTCCAGATTCCGCCGCTTAACCTTCTGCGTCGGCGTAACATCCCCGTCCTCCGCATAGAAGCGTCGTGGGATCAGACGAAACTTCTTGATAGTTTCCACCCGGGCCAGGGTCTTGTTAACTTCGTTGACCTCCCCTTCGATGAGCTTGGTGATCTCCTTGTTCTGCGTCAGATCCCCATAGGTGGTAAAGGGTATGCGGTTATCCTGGGCAAATTTCATCACGTTGTCCTCGTCGATGAGGATAAGGGAAGTCAGATAGTGCCGCCCGTCGCCGATAATAACCGCATCCTGAATATACGTACTGAATTTCAGTTTGTTTTCAATGAATTCCGGCGTAACGTTCTTGCCACCGGAGGTAATAATGATGTCCTTCATCCGGCCGGATATCTTGAGCCAGCCGTCATCAATCACACCGATATCTCCCGTGTGCAGCCAGCCGTCCCGCAACGTTTCCGCCGTTAGCTCGGGGTTCTTGAAATATCCTTTAAATACACCCGGCCCGCGGGCCAATATTTCCCCGTCCGGTGATATCTTCATCTCCAGACCGGGCAGGGCTTCTCCGACATATCCGTAGCGGGGATCCTTATCGGGCCGCTGCAGGGCTATGATCCCCGTAGATTCCGTCTGGCCGTAGCCGTCGCGCAGGGGAATGCCCAGGATATTGAAAAACTCAAAAAGTTCCTTCGACGCCGCAGCGGCGGAGCACAACGCCCAGCGGACCCGTTCAAAACCCAACTGCCGCTTGAGATGATAAAGAACGCCCCAGTAAGCTGCAAAATACAGCACCCGCCAGAGCGTCAGAGAAGCATCCCCCGACGACCTGGCCGTAAGGTATCGCTTCCCAATCTGAAAGCTGAGTTTGTACAGAAAACGCTTGAGCCAGGTCGAATCATCCATTTTGATATTGATATTGGAGGCAAACTTCTCCCAGATTCTCGGAACACTGCCGAAAATCGTCGGGGAAATCTCCCGGAGATTGGCTGGCAGTGTCTCCATGCTTTCCACGAAATTGACGGTGACACCCGTAAAGACGGGCATAAAGACTGAAACAAGGTTTTCAAAAATATGGGCCAGCGGCAGGTAGGAGACGACCTCGTCCTTTTCGTTCGCCGGAATGACCTGGAGGGATGACTGCTCCACCATGGAAATATTCCGGTGAGACAGGAGGGCTCCTTTCGGACGGCCCGTTGTTCCCGATGTGTAAATCACCATCGCTGTTGCATCAAGGTCGATCGCCTGCAGGCTGTCATCCACTGCCCGGGGATGCTCCTTTAGTAACGCTTCCGCCCGGCGGACAAATTCGCTGAAAAAAACGACTTTGGGATGCGTATAGCCCCACAGACCTTTTTCATCCCAGACCACAATGAGTTCCAGGTTGAGTTCCGGCAGCATCTCCAGAATCTTATCCAATTGCTCCTCGTTTTCGACAAAAAGCAGCCGGGTCTCTGAATGATCGAGAATATACTTGATTTCGTCGGAGGACGACGTTGCATAAATGCCGCAAGTACACATGCCGGAAGACATTACGGCCATGTGGCAGATCAGCCACTCCGGACGATTATCGCCCAATATGCACACTGTCTGTTCTTTCGGCAGTTCCAGAGACAGGATCGCGGCGGCAACCTGACGGACTTTTTCCCCATACTCCCCCCAGGTAACCTTGTTCCATATCCCGTATTGTTTATGCCGGAGCGCCACTCTTCCGTGATACTTCTCTACTTGTTCAAAAAAGGCGTGGGGGATTGCTTTCGCTTGAATCTGCTGCATTACCATCTCCTCCGCTTTGTATAGAATTTCCACCCCTTTTCGGAAGCTGCTCCCTGATCCAGACCAAGGTACAATTCCTTGACGTCGTCGTTTTCCTTGAGCTCCTGTGATGTCCCCTTCAGGACGATGCGTCCCGCCTCCATGATATAACCATAATCGGCAATATTCAGGGCCATCCGGGCATTCTGTTCGACGAGGAGAATAGTCATGTTACGTTGGCTGACTATGCGCAGCGTGTCATAAACAGTGCGGGCCATGATGGGAGACAACCCCAGCGATGGTTCATCCAGCAGGAGAAGCTTCGGACGGCGCAGGATGGCCCGGCCCACGGCCAGCATCTGCTGCTCGCCGCCGGAAAGCGTTTCTGCCTGCTGCTCGCCCCTTTCTTTCAGAATGGGAAAGAGATCGTAGATGAAATCCATGTCGTTCTTTACATCCTTGTCCCGCCGGCCCCAGCATCCCAGATCAAGATTTTCCTCAACAGTCAATTCCCGGAAAAGACCACGGTCCTCCGGCACATAGACAATGCCCAGAGAAGCTATCTTCTCGGGGGACAGACCGCTGATCTTCTTACCGCAAAATTCAATGATCCCTTTTTTGGGCTGGTCCTTGAGGAGCCCCGCTATCGTTTTTAAAAGCGTGGTCTTCCCCGCCCCATTGGGTCCCAGCACAGTGAAGATGTCGTTTTCCTTCACTTCGAGGGAAATCCCCTGTAGAGCGTAAATACGATCGAAATACAGGGTTTCAATACTGGCAATTTTTAAAAGGCTCATTTTATCCTTCACCGACATAGGCACGAATCACCTCGGGGTTGCGTTGCACCTCCGCGGGATTGCCTTCTGCTAATTTCTGTCCGAAATTCAAAACAACCAGGCGATCAGCCAGGCGGGAAACTATGCGCAGATCATGCTCAATAAGCAGGATGGCAAAGCCGAACCGTCCCCTTATCTCCGTCACCAGATAAGCCACGCGGTTCTTCTCTTCGACCGTCAACCCTGCCACCGGTTCATCAAGGAGCAGCAGCTTCGGTTCCATGACAATGGCGCGCCCGAGTTCCACCCGTTTCTGCACCCCGTAGGGGCAATCGATCACCCGGGCTTGCCGGTAGGCCGCCAGATCAAGAAAATCAATAATTTCTTCCACCTTCTCCCGATGAACCAGCTCCTCCTTCCGGATGCGCAGAAAGGCCTGAAGGATGTTGCGCTGAAACTTCATGTGCCGGCCGAGCATGAGATTATCGAGCACGGACATGTTGTTAAAAAGACGAATATTCTGAAATGTTCTGCCGATCCCCCGCTGGGCGATTCTGTCGGGGGAGAGCCCCAGAAGGCTCTCCCCGGCATACATAATATCGCCGCTGGTCGGATGATAAACACCGGATATGCAGTTGAACAGGGTGGTCTTACCCGCCCCGTTCGGACCGATGATGGCGAGGATTTCTTTTTCCTCCATTTCAAAATCGATGGCCGTCAGGGCCTTGATGCCCCCGAACTGAACGGTCAGTTTATCTACCTTCAATAAGCTCATTTTCTTCAAATCACCTTAAAATAGGGGTTTAAAGATCATGTAACCGCTGATCGGCACATGCTTCCCATCTTTTGCCTGACAGATCCGGATGCCGTTCAGTCCGTGGCGCTGCGTAGCTGAGAAGGTAATGGGACC
Organism: uncultured delta proteobacterium; assembly: GCA_963845095.1. Taxonomy (GTDB): domain Bacteria; phylum Desulfobacterota; class Syntrophia; order Syntrophales; family Smithellaceae; genus MVRV01. The sequence goes on along the minus strand of CAWJQM010000006.1, from coordinate 89,338 downwards.
ACCCATCCCTTCGAGTTTCAAATCTTTGATGCCCTCCATTGCCTTGATGAAACTTTCACGCGTCAGGTTCGGGCCCGCTTTTTTCAATGCTTCGACCGCCAGCATCATCGATGTGGCACCGGTTAAACCGAGAAACTCGCGACCCTTTATGGTCGGTTCGTATTTCAGCAGAATTTCTACTAATTTATCCGCCTCCGGATCTACGCCCGGCATCGAAACATTGGCTGAGGAGGCGGGATAGGCGCCTTCCCACAATGGGCCGGCTATCTTGTACATCAGGGGATCACCCAGCGGATTGGCGGTGAAAATCTTCGGTGTATAACCGATCTTGGACATTTCTTTAATGATGAGTGCCGCCTGAGTCGGCGGTCCATAGATAACGACGGCATCCGCGCCCAGTTCCTTGAGTTTCAGGGCATGGCCACCTACAGCGCGATCCGTCGGTTCAAAGGTGATAAAACCGGAAAATTTTGCTTTACTGCCCAGTTGCTTCATCGCTTTCTGAATACCTTCCTCGGCGCCCTTTCCCCAGTCGTCATTCTGGCCGAACAGGGCGATGGTCTTGATATTCAGTTTGGTAACTGCATAGTTGGTAATAGCTTCAGCTTCGTCGATGTAGTCAGGATAAGCGACAAAAATGTGCCGCCGCTCTGCAGCCGGTACCTTTAACCAGATGCGGGGATTGGCGTGAACATACACAACCGGCACCTTGCTGGTCACCAGAAAATCCTTGCTGGCATTGGCCGTTGCCGATCCAATCACGCTCACATAAGCGAGGACATCGTTTTTCATCTCCGTCAGATTGGCTAATGCCCGGCTCGGGTTGTATCCGTCATCTTTGGCCACAAACTTGATCTTGCGCCCGTGAATACCGCCTTGAGCATTGATGTGTTTGGCCCAGGCTGCATTGCCGAGCGCCATGGCGCTCCACAGGGCCGCCGGTCCGGACATGGGACAGGTCATGCCGATGGTAATCTCGTCCTTGGTCACCCCCGGAGCGTCGGCCGCCATTGCAGCAGCCGGCAGGGACATGCACATAATCAACAACAGTATCCAAAATAAACCCTTTCTCATACGTCTCCTCCTCAATAATATAGTATCGAAGCTTACTTCGAGGAAAGCCCAGACTCTCCCCCTTCTTGACAGGAAAACGCCCGTTTTCGGACATTCCCCCTTTTCTGCGATCTCATTCATCAGAAAAACGGAACTGTTTTCAGGAATCCTGAATGTAGCCGCTGTCTCTGATTCTAATTGGCAATCAAGTTGATACTGGAACTATAAAATATTGTAGTAGCCGGGAACGTAGAATCATCCCCCATAAGCAAAGAGCTTTTCCCCAGTTCACGTGGCACCTGTCAGGTTGCCACCATAACTTTTTCCCTGTTGTTTATTCTTACCCCCCTTTTTCAATACCCCCAGAGTGACGCCAGCGTGTTGCTCAGAACCTGTTTGGTTCCCCCGCCGGTGAGCACAACCATGGCATCCCGCAGATAACGCTGGGCATCGTATTCCATGGCATAACCATAGCCGCCGAATATCTGCACACCATACAACGATGTCTTATGTGCTGCTTCCGTCGCCGCAATTCTCGCCTGAATTATTTCCACCAGGCAATCCTTACCCTGGTCGATAAGAGACGCCGCCTGACAGGTCAGTATTTCAGCCACGCGGGCATACTGTGCCATATCTACCAGCATCTCCGGCAATGGCGCCGAATTTGATAATCGGCCGGCCGAACTGCACGCGCTCCTTGGCATAATTGAGCGCATATTCATAGGCGCCCCGGGCAAGTCCCATACCGCAGGCCGCCACGGCCAGATGTTCCGCACCCAGAATCTTTTCCCATTTCTTCTGTTGGGCCGCTGCATCCCCCTCACCACCAAGAATTTCACTGGCCGCAACGGCAACGGAGTTCAGGGAAACATCACACAAACTCATCCCGTGAAATCCCACCTGTTCCAGCGGACGAACAGCGACGCCGGGGCTCTTCAGATCAACAATCATGAAAGCCGGAACACCGGAGCTGTCCAGGGCAGTGCGCGTAATCATAAAAGCGGCATGATCGGCAAAACGCACAAAAGATTTTGTCCCGTCAAGAACTATCCTTTCTCCTTCCCGTCTCGCCGTCGTTGCGCTTCCCGCCTCCTCGTAACCCTGGCCCGGTTCCATCAGGCCGATCGTAATCAGCGTTGATCCGTCGATTACGCCGGGCAGATATTTATCTTTCTGCTCTTTCGTCCCCAGATCGGCGATCACCTTGCCCGCGCAAATGCTTTGGGTGGCAAAAATTCCGGCCAGAGCGGGATAGATGGCTGCAAGTTCAGCCGTCACAATCACCGCACCCAGGGCATTGGGCCCGCCGCCGCCATCGGCTTCGGGAACCGTCAGCGCGCACAAACCAATCTCCGCCACATTGCCAAAGAGTTTAGCGGGATATTTTCCTTCCTCATCCATTTTATTGATGGCTTCCCGTTCACACTCCTTCGCGACAAACTTCCGTATCGTATCCCGAATAAATCCCTGCTCTTCAGTCAGTCCGAAATCCATTTTTCATCCCTTTTCTTTTGCATTCTCATTTTTTAGGAATGCCGACCTTTTCCGGCCGGCATTCTCTTGATATCCCCGCAGGGACAATCATTTAAACCCTGCGATCATGACCCTTCCAGAAGGGTTCACGGATCTTTTTCTTGTCAATCTTACCCAGATTCGTCAGAGGAATTTCCTCCCAGAACTCAACACTCTTGGGAGCAACGAGGCTTCCCTTTTTCGACTTCACAAAATTAATCAATTCCTCTTCAGTGGCCGACTTATCCTTGTGCAAAACAACAATGGCTTTTACCAGTTCACCCCATTTTTCATGCGGCACACCGATGACTGCCGCACTCTTTACCGCCGGATGCTCATGCAGGGTATCCTCAATCTCCCTCGGGAAAATATTGAAGCCGCCGCTGACGATCATATCCTTGGAACGATCCACGATGTAGAGATAGCCTTCTTCATCGAACTTGCCCACATCGCCGGTCCAGAGCCAGCCGTCCTTGATTGTTTCCGCAGTCTGCTCGGGATTTTTCAGATAACCGGCCATCAGGTTGATTGTCCGGCAGACGATATCGCCGGATTCTCCACAGGGCACTTCTTTGCCGTCTTCGCCGATAATGCGCACATCAGCGGACATTACGGGCCTGCCGCAAGACGTGTAAATCTTCATCCGCTTTTCCGGATCGGCAATAACATGCTCCTGCCGGGACATGGCACTGATCATCATGGGAGTTTCCGTCTGGCCGAAAAGCTGGGTGAATATCGGCCCCAGGGTATCGACAGCCTGCTTCAGGCGGGCCGGAGCAATCGCGGACGCACCGTAGATGATATTGCGCAGGCTGGACAGATTGTGTTTCTTGAGATCCGGGTGAGTCGAGAAGAACATAGATCATCGTGGGCACGATGAATGTCGAAGTTATCTTCACCTTTTCCACCCGCTCCAGAAAGAGCTTCGGATCGAAATGGTCCTGGATTTCGCAGATCCCCCTCTTCAGCAGAATCGGCAGAATCAAGCAGCCTCCCGCATGGGTTAAAGGTGTGGCAAAGGCAAATACTTCGTCCCAATCCAGACCAAGATGCAGCATCTCGCTGATAAAGGTACCGATCCAGGTATTTTGCGTCAGCATTACGCCTTTGGGAAGGCCCGTCGTGCCGCCGGTATAGAAAATACCGACCAGATCCTCGCAGTCATGCTCGACCTTGGGTACCTCCGGCGGATTTTTTGCAATAAGACTCTGCAGATGTTCATGACCGGCGGGTACGGAAGCCCCGTCTTTGGCCACACAGATGAAATGCTTAACCGTTTCCAGGGAGGGTATCATTTCCTTCACCCGGGCAGCCATCTTCTCGTGATAGATCAGCACCTTGCATTCGGCCTGGTTCATCATGTAAATGTGATCTTTGTTATTGAGCAGTACGGCCAGGGGAACACGCACCATCCCCAGTTTGCCCAAAGCGTATTCGGAGAAAATGTACTCCGGACAGTTCGCCATCAGAAAACCAGCCCGGTCGCCCTTCTTCAGCCCCAGTTTGTGGAGCGCGTTCGCCAGCGAGTAGGCGTTCTTCTGCAAATCATCGTAGGTATATTTTTCATCGTTAAAAAGAATGGCTGTATTCTGCCGGAAAGCTGCGACCGACCGGTCATACAAATCGGCACAGCTGATGCCGTGAAACATTGTTGTCATAATATTCCTCCTCTTCTCGCCGGTCATCCGGATCGTCCGTTTATAAGATCGGCGGACGATCTGACGGCTCGCGAGTCAGTTATTATTTATAAAATTTCTTACCGTAGAGTTTTTCACTTAACCCGATCAGATCGGCCCATTTCATCGGGCCGCCCTTGTCCGAAGGAAAGCCTACCCCCCAGATGGCGCCGATATCAATCGCCCGGGGATCAGCAACGACCTTTTTCTGCAAAAGTTCATTCCCGACTTGAACAAAGGGGGTGAAGAGCATTTCCTGCAGTTGTTCAACAGTATAGTCCTTTTGCTTATTGTCCGGATTAATCAGGGGCAGAACCTCCGGATCGGGAGCCCCTTCCTTTGTATAGAAGCCCTTGCCGTTCTTGTTGCGTCCGTAACGGCCGGCCTTGTAAACACTTTCCAGGGACTTGGCCGGTATTTTGCCTAAGGATTTCGTCGTAACCAGATAGGAAACGTCGATGCCGACTTCGTCAATCAGACGGATGGGGCCGACGGGCAGCCCGAATTTCATCATGGCGCCGTCAATCTTATCCATCCCAACACCTTCCTCGAGCAGCTCAAATGCTTTATCAAAATAGGGGAAAAGCATCGCGTTGACGACAAATCCGGGGTTGTCACTGCAAACTACCGGACGCTTGCCCAGAGCCGCACAAACCGCCAGCATGTTATTCACCGTGGCGTCGCTGGTCGCTTTGCCCCGGACCACCTCCAGGAGTTCCATCATCCAGACCGGGGAGAAGAAATGAGCGCCGATAAACCGCTCCGGATTCAGAACGCTTCCCGCAATTTTATCGACCGGCAGACTGGAGGTATTTGTCGCCAGGATGCAGTCTTTTGCCACAACCTGGCAAAGCTCCTTGTAAACCCCGTCTTTCACGGCGGGATCTTCGAAGACGGCCTCGATAACGACATCGACATCTTTGAAATCATCCGTCCATTCAGCCACCGGTTTCACCAGGGCCATCAGGCTTTCGACAGGGTCTTTCAGGCGCTTCTTTGCCGCCATCCCTTCCAGAATACTGCGCACAAAGGCCATTCCGGGCTCCAGGGCGCCGGCAACATCCTTGACGACGACCGGCAGTTTGGCCCGGGTGAGTATATTGATGACTATTCCCCGACCCATCGTCCCAAAACCGAGAACACCGAATTTCCGCAGGGGTCTGGTTTCGAAGCCCTTGGGAATCATTGCCTTCGGCTTATCGGACATGGTTTTCAAAAAGAACGTGTTGATTGTTCCCTTGGACTCCGGCGCCTTCAGGGCTTCGATAAAACAATCGGTCTCAATCTTCAGGCCCTGTTCAATCGGCACCTTCAATCCTTCGCTCATAGCCTTGAGGGCCAGCATTGGAGCCGGAATCGCCCTGCCCCGCGTTGCCTTCAGAACATTCTTTTTCGCCGCCTCGAGGGAGGCATCCAGAGCGGAAAGGTCCGGTTTATCCCGCTTTAATCCCGCCGTACCGGCAATAATTTGGGCCAGAAATTCTTTTGCTTTCGCCAGCAGGTTTTCACCCTCCGGAATGACCCGGTCAATCATGCCTGCTTCCAGCGCCTTGACCGCAGGCAATACGGCGCCGCGGGGAATGAAATCCAGAGCCGGATAACCGATCAAACGGGGAAGACGCTGCGTTCCTCCACCGCCGGGAATAACACCCACATTACATTCGGGCAGGCCGATAGTTGTCCGCTTGCTGTCTGTCGCTATACGTGCCGTCATTGTCAGGGCAAATTCGTAACCGCCTCCCATACAGGGGCCGTTGATGGCGGCCACCGTAGGAATCCCGAGATTCTCCAGCCGGACGAACATGGCGTTGAATTCATCACATCCCTTGCGGAATTCAGCAAGATCCTTCTCCGCTCCCAGCATGTTCAGGTTGGCGCCGGCATGAAAGTTGGATTCTTTACCGGAGATGAAGATCACTCCCTTATAGGCGCTTTTTTCTTTTTCCAATGAAGCCAAAGTAACAGCAAAATCCGCAATGGCGCCCTCTGTCCATGTATTCATCTGTTCGCCGGGCACATCAAACCTTACTACGGCTACACCATCCTGATTGTCACAGGCAAAAATCTGTCCCATCATTGACATCCTCCCTTTTTCTATTTCTACAATCCATACGATTTGCAGATGATGTTTTTCTGGATCTGCGAAGTGCCGCCGCCGATGGAAAAAATAAGAATTTCCCTGAGGTTTCTCTGCATATTGTAATCCATCGAGGCGCCGTACTCACCCAGAACATTCATTCCCTTCATAATAATGTGTTTGGCCGTTTCGGCGCAGAAGTACTTGGTCATCGATGTTTCCCGCACCGGATTCATCCCCTGCTGCTCCTTCCAGGCGGTACTGTAAACCAGTACCTTCATCGCCTCCAGCTGGGACGCCATCTCCGCTATGTCGTGCTGAATGGACTGCACATCCGTTGACGGAGCAGTCCGCTTCATCTTCGCCCGGGCAAACTCCAGAGCCTCTTCAAAAGAGGCATGCGCCATTCCCAGTGTCATTGATGACAAAAGGAGACGCTCCTGATTCAAAAGCTTCATCTCCTGCTTCCAGCCGTTGTTCAGCCCCTTCTCTTCTCCACCCAGAATAAACCACGGCAGCACCCGGACATTGTCATAAACAATCTCACAGGTGTTGGAGCCATGAAAGCCTAACTTCTTGATAGGCTTGGTGCTGTAGCCTTCCAAAGTCGTGTCAACGATAAAAGAAGTAATTCCGCCGTATCTTGATTCGGCTGTCCTGGCGAATGTCACCGTGTAGCGCGAAACACCCGCACCGGTGATAAACATCTTGCCGCCGTTGATCACGTAATGCCCGTTCTCGAAAAACGCCCGTGTTTTAATACCGGCGGCATCGGACCCGGCATTCGGTTCCGTAATGGCGAAACTGAACATGATTTCGCCCCGGCCCAGTTTCGGAAAGAATTCATCCTTCTGTTCCTTGTTGCCGTTCACACCGATAATCTCATTCCCGTATAAAAGGATGTTGCCGGTGTTCCAGCCCAGCACCGGAAGTTTCTTGGCGATCTCCTCATTGATGATCATGAGCTCGAAGATGCCGCCACCCATGCCGCCGTATTCCTCCGGTATATTGACCTTGGCTAAACCCAGATCACAAAATTTCTTAACGAGATCATGAGGAAATTCGTCCTTTTCTTCAATTTCGCGGACTACGGACGGGGTAATGTTTGTGTCCACATATCCCCGTACCTTGTCCCGAAATTCATTCTGTTGCTCTGTAAAATTAAAATCCACTTTAGATCTCCTCCCCAAGATTTAGTCCGGCCTTCCTAAAGTCGGTAAGACCGAATAGATCAGGCGTTTGCAGGTTTCCGTTGCATGAGAAACTTCATATCGAGAACCATTACTTTTTCGTCGCGCTGATTTTTAATCGTATAGCGCCAGGTCTGCAAACCCTGCGACGGCTTGCTCGTCTCTTTCCGCTCCACCACCTCTACATAGAGGGTGATCGTATCCCCGAACTTCACCGGAGACAGCATCCGCATATTATCCACCCCCATCCAGGCGATGATCGATCCTCCCTCCTGTTTCGCCAGACCGGCCATCCCGACGGCCATGCCGAAAATCAAAGGACCATGGGCGATCCGTTCCTTAAATACCGTCTTCGCACAATACTCAGCATCCATATGCAGAGGGTAAAAATCCATCGTCAGTCCCGCCCAGTTCACCACGTGCGTCTCCGTCACCGTAATGGACAGCGTCTTGAAATTGAACCCGATATCGAAATCTTCGTAATATTTCTGTGTCATAGTCGACTCTCCTTAGGCTAACCGCTCCCTTACTTGCTTGCGGGACGGAACTTGGGAAGTTTGAACTCCTCGTTGAGTTTCTCGAACACTACCTCCACAGGCATATCGCAGCGCACATCATCCGGCTTGCACCCCACAATATTGCTCAGCATCTGAACACCTTCCGCCAGTTTCACCACCGCTACCACATACGGAATGTCCGCAATAAATGCCGACGGGGAATTGCTCTCCACCACTGTGTAAGTATATACGGTACCTTTGCCCGACGCCTGAATCCATTCCAGATTATCCGAGAAACACTGCGGACAGGCAATCCGCGGATAAAAAATATTCGCCCCGCAGTCCCGGCAATGCTGAATCACCAGTTTTTCTTCGCGGGCAGCATCCCAAAAGGGCTTCGCCCAGGGATTGACTACGGGAACCGGTTTTGGTTTTACGGGTGTATCCATCTTCGTATCTCCTTTCATCCTATGGAATCTCTGTCCCCAGAATCGTCACCTGGGCATCCATGTAAGTTCCGCCAACCGCCGTTTCCACGGCGAATTTTGCATCTTTCACCTGCCGATCTCCGGCCTTGCCCATCAGCTGACGGATCGTCTCCACCAGCAGCGCACAGGCCCCGCCGGCTCCGGTATGCCCCTGAGACAACATTCCGCCGTTGGTGGTCGTCGGTATTTTCCCGCCGGGCCACGTATCACCTTTCAGGAACATCTCGCCGCCCTGACCGCGCTCGGCAAAACCCAGCTCCTCAAAACCGATCATCTGATAGATGGGATAGGAATCATAAATCTCGGCGATGTCCATGTCCTGTGGTTTCAATCCGGCCATCTCGAATGCGGCCTTTCCCGCGCGCGCCCAGCCGAAACGTGACACATCGGGCTCCTGGGAAAATACAAAGTGCGTCACTACGCCGCCCTCGCCCAGCAGATACACCGGCCTGTCCGTAATATTCCGGGCCCGCTCTGCCGAAGTGATAATAAACGCACATCCGCCGTCGAAGAGCATGTTTGACATTTTCGCCCGCAGCGGTGTCGACAGCATCTTCGAGGCCATCACTTCTTCCATTGTTAAAGGCTTGCGGAAAAACGCATTCGGATTCAGCTCGGCCCATTTCCGGTTAGATATGCATATAGCCGCCATCTGCTCATCGGTGCAGCCCGTCTCATATTTGTACCGCATCGTCGAGAGCGCGGCGATTGAAGAATAATGCTGACCGAAGGGCACCTCCCACTCCGCGGATATTCCCGCTGTGGCAAACAGATCAATGCCCCCCTGCAGGCTCACCCCTGTCCCCAGCCGGTCGGCATGAACAAACAAAATTGTCGAAGCCGCTCCGCTGTTAATCAGGCTGGCCGCAATCTCCGTCGCGCAGGTGCTGCTCGATCCGCCGGCAAAAATCTGACAATTCTTCTTCACATTTTTCAGCCCCAGCTCTTCCACCACACGGCATGTCACGAGCTCCGTATTAAACTGCGGACTGAACAGCGCCGCCGTCGGCAGTACATAATCAATCTCATCCTTGTTTATCCCCGCATCACGTATCGCCAGCTTGGCTGATTCTATCGCGTGATAGATCGCCGCCGTCTCCGGGTATCGTCCCGTAGGCACCTCACCGATGCCAATGAACGCCACCTTACCCTTCAGTTTACTCATGTTTGACCTCCTTAAATAAGACCCAGCAAGAACACATTGACTTCCGGATGCGCGCCACCGAATAGCTGTGGGCGCACCGAAGCCAATGTCGTTTGTTTATTTCTTAATACCCGCCATCTCCTCAGCAAGCGCCTTGCACCGGGCAATTGTCTTTTTCCCTTCCATGAGAATAGTCATTCTTTCCGCAAAGGGCGATCCCTCGCCGTGCAGGCAAATCGTTTCCAGGTCGCCGGCGGTCAGGCGGCGAATCAGATCAAACATCCGCAATCTGTGCTCTGTCGGAACTTTAGCACTGCCCTGGAGGTATTTCTTGATGTCCTCGTGAGTCTCGGGGTTGCACCAGTCTCTGTAAGTCGGCGCGGTCACCAGGAGCCCGCCGGCCAGATCCTGAATAATCTCGACTATTTTGTGATAGTTGTGGGCAAAATGGTATTTGGCGATATTTGTTGTAATGGGATTGGGAACGGGAATACCCGCATGATCCACGAAATCCAGACAGGCTGACCGCGATAGTGCAGTCAGCGTTTCCAGATAAATTACGATCTCGGTGATTTTTTCCTTGACGTGGGGGGCATCGGCAACGCCGTTGTATTCAGCAATGGCCTGGGCAATACCCAGCAACTGTTCGCTCATGGGTATACGGTAAGCGCATCCGGTGCGGCGATGCATGAGGGCAAAATTGTAAACCATGGTGGCGGCAAACTTCCACTCGCCGCAAAGGAATACTCTCTCCCAGGGAACAAAGACGTCATCAAAAATAATGAGAGAGTCCGTGTGCATCTTCCGTTCCATGTTGTCCAGGGGGAATTCGTCTTCGCTGATCAGGCCGTGGAAGGGACGAACAATCTGCCGGACACCCTTGGTATTGGCCGGAATGGCAAAGGCCACAGCGTAAGGAGCTTCTTCGGGGCTGCTCATAGCCTTACAGGGAATAACGAAAAATTCGTTGCAATAGGCAGCTCCGGTAATATGAACCTTGGCGCCCCGGACGATAATCCCCTTATCGTCTTTGCTGACCAGGCGAACCTGAAAGTCGGGATTCGCCTGCCCCGGGTCGGAAGGCTTCAGATGCCGGTCACCTTTGGCATCGGTCACACCCGCGACAACGCACTTATCCGTCTGCTTGAGGTATTTCCGGTAATTTTCTATACGCTTTGCATACTCTTTACCGGCATCACCCATGGTTCTCGCTGTAATGGCAATGGCGTTCATGGCATCGGCGCCGATATCATGGGCCAGAGGAATATATCCTTCGCCCAGTTCTGTTGCCTTGATGATCAGCTCCAAATGCTTCAACAGATCCTGACCGTTCTTGGGAATATGGTTGTATCTGCTGATATTTTCCTTGAGTTCTTCGTCGTAAACCAGGGCCAGATCCTTGTACTTCGGATCGTGGGCCATTTCATAATCCACCGCTACCGTATCGACGCAAGCCCTGAGGTGGGGATGGTCGCACACATTATCGATCTTCTTGCCTTTATAATAGACAACCCTGCCGTCATTCAAACTCTCTCTATATTGATCTGCCGTCATTAAACCCATGATAATTTTACCTCCTGATTTTTTAACCCTTCGTCAGGGTTGTTTTGATGTTCCGGTTTCCCCAAACGAAAACCGCATGCTGGCAAGCCGGTCATTCCCGCCAGACCAGCTCATTTGTCTCCTTAAACCACCCTGCCTTCGGTCAGGCAGGCGCGGATGATCAAACGGGAAACCGTTCCTCCCCGACAGGGCTAGATGGATCCGCCGCCGTCGGCAACCAGAATCTGTCCCGTCATGTAAGCCGAAGCATCCGAAGCAAGGAATAATGCAATACGACCCATTTCTACCGGCTCGGCAACGCGCTGAATCGGCATATGAGCCATTTCCTGTTTCATCAGCTGTTCGTTGCTCCAGAGAGCCTGGCTGAATTTCGTCCGGGTAACGCCCGGGGCTATACAGTTCACTCGAATATTAAATTGACCCATTTCTTTGGCCATAGCCCGGGTCAGCATGCCGATGCCGGCTTTGCTGATGCAATACAAACCCAGCCCGTTATCCGGACTCACGCCGCCGACAGAAGACACGTTGACAATATTACCGCTCTTCTGCTCGCGCATAATCTTACCGACCAGCTGGCTCATGACCGTATAGCCCTTGAGGTTGGTGATCATGATCTGATCGTACATTTTTTCTTCCATATCAACGAGAAATCCCATACCGGGATTGGTGGCAGCATTGTTCACGAGAATATCAATCCGCCCGAATTCCTTCATAATAGCATCAACTGCGTTTTTGATACTTTCCACTTCCCGGTTGTGCATGGAAACGGCAAGGGCTTTACGTCCCATGGCCCTGATCTTCACAGCAACCTTTTCCAGATCGTCCAGTTTACGGCTGCAAATAGCCACATCGGCCCCCGCATCGGCAAAAACCAATGCTATAGCCTCACCAATGCCCCGGCTCCCACCGGTAACAACCGCTACTTTCCCTGCTAATGACAAGTATGATGTATCCACGATTTTTTCTCCTTTTCTTGGTATTTATTAAATAGATAGAACAAACAGACAGTAATGACTGCAAGATGAATGCCAACCATCTTCTTCTATCAAGTGCTATGATTTCAAACACTTAACCTTAAAGCCTGCCCGAAAACACTCTGCGGCGCACAATATACGGTTTTGCTGCCATCCATATACTGCGCACACATATCATTTTGGCCCTCCGGCCCGCAAATCATTGCCACCTTATTCCATTATCAAAAACTGCAGTAAGCAACATCTGCAAGCGATAGATCAATTGAAAACAATTAATATCAGGAGGCCGTTATAAATACAAATGTTGCCTCCTGATATAGTTATTAGATTTTACATAGCCAGACTGCTATTGCGGCGTTTTAGGCTCCTTGATGGGATCGATGATGACATAACGCTTGGTTTTCCCGTCTGCCCTGAGGATCAGGCTGGAGAAACTGCTCACATGCCGACCCGGTCCGAAGGTGATGTTCGGACACATGCCACCCATATCATAATTCCGGATACTTTCCAGACCTTTAATCAGGGTTTCGGGATTCAAATCCCTTCCCGCATTGCGGAGCCCCTGGACCATGGCCTCAATGTAGCTCCAACCACCCATATATACAGCGTAGGGAAACATCGGATCTTCCAGAGTTTTGGCGGGATTACCATACTTTTTGTTGATCGCCTTCATACGTTTAATCCCCGGCAGATCCGCCTCCAGCGGAGCATAAATTGTGACGACCATATAGCCATCTGACGCGTCACCGACCAAAGCGAAAAGCGGCGGTTGGTTTGTGGTACTATTGGAGAGCAATTGGACATCCCAGCCCATCTTGACCTTCTGTTTGATAATGGCAGCCGACTGCGGCAAATACGTCCAAAGGAGAATGGTGTCCACCCTGGCTTCTTTCATGGTGTTCATATGCGGTGTGAAATCGATGGTGCCGGTCTTATATGGGGCCTCCGCCACGAGATTGGTCTTCAGATACTTCGCTGCCGCCCGGGCACCCTCCAGGCCTTCCTTGCCGAAATCGTCATCCTGATAGATGATTCCGATCCGCGCCTTACTATTCTTTCCCAGGATATACTCAGTCCCCCGTGCGGCCATATCGTGCATGACAGTATATGGAACAAAGACCCATTTATTGCCTGGCTGGTAAAACCTCTTGTTGGCGCCATGAGGCATGAGGACAACTTTGTTCTCCTCACAAAGAGGCACGATAGCGCTGGAACCGGCACTGCCCAGATTCATGGCTATGGCCAGAACCTCATCTTTGAGAATCACTTTCTTGGCGGCATTCAATGTCGTAGCGGGAAGGATTCCATTGTCCTCGATAATCAGATTGATTTTTCTGCCGTGAATTCCTCCCGTATCATTAACCCAGGCCACATAATCCTTCATCGCTTCGGCAAGAGGCGGACCGCCGTATTTTCCCGGCCCCGAGAGGTCAACCAGACAGGCGATCTTGATTTCCGTATCGGTAACACCGCGCACGGCTGCGGCCCAGGCACTGTTTACCGACAGGCACAGAACAACCGCCAACAATACGCTCCATCCCCAGACTTTGTTTCTCATGTCTTTCCTCCTTGCCATAAATTGGTATTAAAACTCCGCCGTCGAGCCACCCCGTGTGACCAACAACCCGTCAGCACGTTCTTCAACGAAGTATCTTCTGCATCGCAGCGTAATCCATCCATAAAGTTAAATCTCCATAAAACTGGACAAACCGCAAAACGATCAATCAATAAAAGCCTGTATCGGAAATTCTGAAGATTAAAACAAACAGTTTGGGCGCCGTCATAACAAAAACAACATGTTGAAGTTTATGAACTTTTTTTACAGTACTGTCAAGACTTGAATTGAGCTCGCTGAAGACTTGTCAATGTTAATAAATATAGCTACTTACAATATCGAAAAATCGAAACTGATCTTCATCCAGTCGGCAGTGCTGCCTTCCTGGTCCTGAGCATTTCGGCGAAGGCCTCTATTCTGGTGCGCAGGGATTCGGCAGAATAGTTCCGGGACTCGTAAAGATCCATTTCCAGGGAGAGAGCCGGCACCCCGGCCTCTTCTTCGATAACCTGTTGGAAAAGGTGTGAACCAATGGCCATCGGACGGCAGTTGTAAGCATACCCCCAAATGACGCCATCCACATTCAGGGCCTTCGCCGCCTGCGCGAAGCGTTTGGCAAACCCGTAGGTGCTATGGTAGGCGCCTCCTCTCATGGCTGCTTCGGCCAGTTCCTCACCCAGATTATCAAACCGCAGGAAGGGATCCCGTTTCTCGGCCGGAACAGTCACGAAAGAAGCAGCGAGGGCCAGGCCCGCCTTCTCCATCATGTGGGTGATGGCGGGATCGGAAAAATGAACGGCAAAATTCAGTACCCGGGGCGCCCCCTTCTCCATAATACCGACCCCCTGATTAACCCTTTCCTGAACTTCCCGGCACAGGATTTCGACCGCCTCCGGGCCATCAGTCATGGATCGGCCTGTCGAAGCAGCCGCCAGGTTTAAGGCTATTCCGGAAGGCACGGCGCTGATAGGCACAGGATCGGTCATCATCAGAGAAGTGATCCGGCCAAGGGCGCTGTAAAGCCGTCGACTGGCAGCCCCCGCTTCCTGCATTGATTCCCGGGTCACATTCACACCGAATAAATCCTTGACCGTTGTGAAAATCTTATTCACCTGCGCACCCAGAAATTTGATTCTCTGCTGGTCATACCGGGGATACTGCCCCCACGCCGAATCCATTGACCCATCGATGTAGACAGCGGGATGACCGTAGATCTGATGCAGAAGTTCATCAGCCTTGGACCCCATGTCGCAATAGTAACTGGAACCGGTGACCAGGTCAGGAACGGGAATGATCCCCAGGGCCAAACCACCGTTTCTGATCTGCTGGAGAGAGCAGAGGCCATGCCCCGGGGGAAGCCCCCGCCTTTCCGCCGCCTCAAGCACAGGATTCAATCGATCGAAAATCAGCCCGAGAGTGTGACACAAAACCACATCCGGACATCCGACATAACTTTCTGTACCCATCGCTATCTTGACGGCCATGCCCGGTCCCTGAATGCTGGGGTACCCGTAGTACACGATGCTTTTGCCTTCTTCCCTGGCCAGCACCAAATCGGTGAGTTCCAGCAGCCATGCTCTTAAAAGTTTGCGCACCCCCAGGAGTTCGATGTCCAGCTGCTGTTTTACTCTTTTTTCTGCATGTGCAACCTCTTCCCGGCCGATCCCGGTCTTGGAGAAAACCTGCTCTATCCTGCGGCGCTGCCCTTGAAGGTCGTCCTTTTCCCATCCGCACATCTCCAGCAGGACATCGTAAAAAGCCATCAGCGACCTCCCTTCCCAATAACGTCCAGAAATGTTTCGACCCTTGTCCGCATTGGGCCGGCTTCAGTCTGATCATAGTCCGACTCGACGACAAACAGGGGAAGACCGGTGGCCTGCTGTAAAAAATCCTGGAAATAGTATGATTCCGTCTTGTATGATTCGCGCATCATCAACTGGTACCAGATGACACCATCGACACGCCATTCCTGTGCCAGTTTCACGATGAAGTCTCGCCGCTCCTGCCCCGGCCGGAACCACGCCGGTGGCACTCTCCGCCGGAAATAACCGTCAGCGAGGGCAGCCAGCGGATTGCCTTCGAGTGCAATATCCTCCCAGTAGGGCCTTATACACTCCGCAAATTCCTCCATGACCACAACGCCTCCCGCGTCTTCGATCAGGTCCAAGAGGTAATGGTCGCCCCGGGCCAGGGTTGAACCGGTCAGGAGGATCCGCGGTCGCCGAACCGGTTGAGAGGCAGCTTTGGCCATCGTCTCGGCGAGGGATTCGAGAATTTCCACCATGAACCTCTTGTCCGCCAGAAATGATGCGTGATGCAGGGCAACAAACTGACTGCCGGAGATGGGAACTGCGTCTGTTTTTCTGAGCTCGCTGATGCTTCTGAATAATTCTCTCTCCCGGTTGCACAGCAGCATTGCTTCCGCCAATCGCTGATCTGTAATCTCATTGCCTGTCACCGCCTCCAGCTTTATTCGCAATTGAACAAGGCCGTGCAGGTAGTAATCATAAGCGGATTGTTCTTTCATGTGAGGCACACCGAACGGGAATACATCCAGGCGTGTGTTGTAGCTTACGACATCGGCGACAGCACGGATATGGTTGTCGGTTATAGGTACGGCGAGCAAATCGAGGATCGAGTAGTAGGGGTCTGTCCCGGAAACGGCATACCCGATCTGGGAGCGACAAAAGGGGTCCAGCCAGCGGCAGATATATGCATCGGCCAACGCAACGGCAGAAGGGTCACCTCCCTGGATCATCCCCAGGGGAATCGCGCCCGCAGCGAGCACGAGTTCCTCGGGCATGTATCCCCCTGGGGTGTAGCCGATGACTTTGTTACCACCGTTCCGCGCGCCGGCCAAATCGCTGATTCTATTCTTGAGGTGATCGGAAAGCCTTTTTATTTCTTTCATAACATCCCGTTCCCTGACATTAATGAATAGACATTGAGCGCTAACCAGGCGTGCGATCTGACCGACTAATCCTGCGGCGTCTTGGGCTCCTTAATGGAATCAACGATGACAAAGCGTTTGGCTTTCCCGTCTGCTTTGAGGATCAGACTGGAGAAGCTGCTCACGTGTTGCTTGGGCCCAAAGGTGATGTTCGGACAGAGACCGCCCATATCAAAGTTCTTAACGCTTTCCAGACCTTTGACCAACGTTTCCGGATTCAGATCTTTTCCCGCCTTGCGGAGCCCCTGGGCCATGGCCTCAATGTAACCCCAGCCGGCCAGATACAGGTAATCCGGGTATGCGGGATTATCCAGGGTCTTGGCGGGATTGCCGTATTTCTTGTTAATCGCCTTGATGCGCTGAATCCCCGGCAGATCCATATAACCGGGCGCGTAAGGTGTGACCAGCATATAGCCGTCTGCCGCCTCACCGGTCAGGGCAAAGAGCGGCGGAACGCCGGTGGTATTGTTGGAGATCAGCTCTACATTCCAGGCCATCTTCACTTTCTGCTTGATAATGGCAGCCGACTGCGGCAGATATGTCCAAAGCACGATAGTGTCCACATTGGCTTCCTTCATGGCGTTCATGTGCGGCGTGAAATCGACAGTACCGGTCTTGTAAGGGGCCTCCGCCACCAGTTTTGTTTTCAGGAAAGCGGCCGCTGCACGCGCGCCGGCAAGACCTTCCCTGCCGAAATCGTCATCCTGATAGATCATACCGATCCGCGCCTTGCTATTCTTTCCCAGAACATACTCAACCGCACGTGAAGACATACTGAACTGGACCGTATGGGGCACAAAGACCCATTTGTTGCCGGGATGAGTAGAATTCCTTATTGGCCCCGTGGGGCATGAGAACAACCTTATTCTCCGCGCACAAGGGCACGATGGCACTGGAACCGGCACTGCCCAGATTAAAGGCGATGGCCAGAACTTCGTCCTTGAGGATCACTTTCTTGGCGGCATTCATCGTCGTGGTGGGAAGGATCCCGTTGTCCTCGACAATCAGATTGATCTTTCTGCCGTTGATTCCGCCCGTATCATTGACCCAGGCCACATAATCCCGAAACGCATCGGCAATAGGCGGACCGCCGTATTTCCCGGGACCCGAGAGGTCAACCAGACAGGCGATCTTGATTTCCTTATCCGTAACGCCGCGCACGGTTGCGGCCCAGGCACTGTTCACCGACAGGCAAAGAACAACTGCTAACAATATGCCCAATCCCCACTTTTTGCTTCTCATCTCTCTCCTCCTTGGTTTAATTGATCATAATAATTCGCCATCAATCAGCAACCCTTTGATCAATAGCCCGTCATGAAATCATAACACCGAAAACATCACTCCCCGTAAAACTACCGTCTCCCGCTTCCACTGATCAGCAAAGACCAGCAAGGCAATAGACTTAATATTTAAACGGCCATGTTTTCCAATAGATCTTGATGCGCCGATAGATACCGACAAGCCCCTGGGGTTCAAACAGGAGCGTCAGAACAATGATTAAACCGAAGATGCCGAGCTTCAAATCCACGATCAGGTTGCTGAGATTGGGATAACTACCGCGGAATGCGTCGGTCAGGTAAACGATGCCATGGGGGATGCCGGTGATCAGGATTGCCCCCAGGATAGAACCAAGAACGGTCCCTACCCCGCCGAGAACGATCATGGCAATATAAGCGACAGACAAAGATATGTCAAAGTTGCCGGGTACGATCCATTTCTGGTAATAGGCCATCAGGCTTCCGGCAATACCTGCATAAAAAGCGCAAATCGGCAAACGCCATGATCTTATATTTCGCCAGCGAAATCCCCATGGCTTCCGCCGCGGTATCACGATCACGGATGGCTACAAAAGAACGGCCAATCTTCGTCCGGGCAATATTCTTCGCCACTATTGTGGCGATAGCCGCGAAAAACATGATGAGGTAAAAGAACTGCCGCTCCGTTTCTATGGAAAAACCTTCCGTTCCGATCTTGGGAACAGCCATGCCCAGATCTCCCCTGGTCAGGTCCCAGTGATAGAGGATATACTCGATGATGAAGCCAAAGGCCAATGTACCCAAGGCCAGATACAACCCTTTCAGCCGGAGGGAGGGAACGCCTACGATCAGGCTAAGCAAGGCTGCGGTCAGGCCGGAAAGAGGCAGTGTAAGCAAAAAGGGGAATCCCAGAGTTCCCGCCAGCAGGCCCGATGCATAGGCCCCGATAGCAACAAAGGCCCCCTGCCCCAGGGAAATCTGACCCGTATAACCGATGAGGAGATTGAGGCCCAGAGCGCCGATCACGGCAATGCCCATTTCGATGAGAATACTCAGTTCATAACGGCCCAGTATTAAAGGAACCAGCAGCATCGCCACGATAAAGATGACCAACCATGACTTGACCCAGAGGTTCTGGAAAAGTGCTGTATCTTCCCGGTAATTTACCTTGAAATTCGCCATAAACGTTTTTACACCCTTTCCACTTTTTCCTTGCCGAAAATCCCGTGCGGCCGGATCATCAAAACGATGATCATAATCACAAAGGCGGCCACGTCCTTGATGTCACCCATATGAAAATTTCCCAACTCCATACCGCTCATATAATTCGCCGCCAACCCCTCGACAACGCCGATGATGATGCCGCCCACGATGGCCCCGGTGATGCTTTCCATTCCCCCGAGAATCGCCGCAGACATGGCCTTGACCCCCATATGGCTCATCGAAAGGCGGACAAAGCTCTGATCCGCGAGGAACATGCCCGCCACCGCCGCCATCAGTCCTCCCAAAGCCCAGGCCACCATGTGAATTTTCTTCACGTTGATGCCCATTAATTGCGCCGTATCGGAGTCTTCCGCCGAACCCCGCATGGAGATTCCCAACAGAGAACGGTTAAAAAACAGCAAGAGAATGATAAACAGCAAGACGGACACGATAATGGTCGCAATCGAACCCTGGGCGAAGGTGATTTTACCTAAGTGAATAACCTTGTCCGTAAAAGGTGAATTGAGCGAGTACACATCATGCCCCCAGATAAGACCCGCAAAACACGTGAGGATGCTCGCGAGGCCGACGGTAATCATGATTGTGGAAAACAGGGGTTCTCCCACCATGGTCCGAAAGAAAACCTGGTAAACTATCGCCCCCAGGATGACGCCGCCGATCAAAGCGATAAAGAAAGCATAAATGTAAGGTATGCCCATCAGAGTGGCAAAACTGTAGCAGATGAAGGCGCCCACCATGGATAACTCCCCCTGGGCAAAGTTAAGCACACCTGTCGATTTGAAGATGAGAACAAAACCCATAGCCATCAGGGCATAAATCATCCCCATGGACAAACCATTAAACAGAATCTCGATAATCTTTTCCATTTATATCAATACCCTCTCTGAATTTTACTCCCGGCGGGACTTTCAGCGGCCGCCGTACATCTCCGATATCTCCTTGGCAAACACCTTCTCAATGGTCTTCCGTTTCACTTTCTGGGTGGCGGTCACTTCTCCGTCGTCCTGGTCCAGCTCTTTCTCCAGAATCTTGAACTTCTTGACGGACTCCACATTGGCCAAATCTTCATTGGCCGCTTCAATCTCCTGCTTGATCAAATCTATAACCTGCTGGTTTTCAGCCAGACTGCGATAGGTCGTATAAGCAATCTTGTTCTTCTGCGCCCAGTTCCCCACGTTTTCGTAGTCGATCTGGATCAGCGAGCTGATAAACTTCCGCCGGTCGCCGATGACTATCGCTTCCTTTATATACATGCTGCACTTAAGCTTGTTTTCAATTTCCGAAGGCGAGATATTCTTCCCGCCGGAGGTAATAATGATATCTTTCTTGCGATCAACAATATACACATGGCCGTCCTCATCGATCTCGGCCACATCACCCGTACAAAACCAGCCGTCCTCATCAAATGACTCTTTCGTGGCTTCGGGGTCCCGGTAATAACCGCAAAAGACGGCATCTCCCTTCAACAAGATCTCTCCATCTTCGGCCAGCTTCAGCGTCAACGCCGGCACAGGCTCTCCCACAGATTTATATTTAATCTTCTTTTGTGGACCGGTAATCGTTCCGCATTCCGTTGATCCATACATTTCCACGGTCCGCACACCCAGCGCACGGTAAAATGTCAGAATCTCCGGGGCAATAGGTGCACCGCCGCTCATGAGGCACCGGCAATTGATCATCCCCAGTTTGTCCCGGACAGCCCGGAAAAGAAACAAATAACCCAGCGCATACAACAAGCGCCATTGCAGCGGAACAGGCGTGTTGTCCAGTTTGTATTGCGCTACCCGCACTCCCACGGGCATCCAGAATTTATACATGGATCGCTTAAACCACGTCGTGTCTTCCATCTTGATTTGTACGCCGGAGTGAAGCTTTTCCAGGATGCGCGGAACGGCGGCAAAAAACGATGGTCTAATCTCCTGGATGTTTTGCTGAACCGTATCGATCGATTCGGCGAAGCTCACCGTTATCCCGTAAATCATCGGTACGGCCATGGAAGTGGCTCTCTCCAGGATGTGGCACAGCGGCAA
This sequence comes from uncultured delta proteobacterium, assembly GCA_963845095.1. Classification (GTDB taxonomy): domain Bacteria; phylum Desulfobacterota; class Syntrophia; order Syntrophales; family Smithellaceae; genus MVRV01. The sequence continues at coordinate 68,149 of CAWJQM010000006.1, read as the reverse complement.
ATAGGTAAGCAGCGTGTCCTTATCATTAAAGTGCAACACAGGCTGAGAACCTTGGGTAACTGAGTGGATAAGGCCCCGGTGGGAAATCATGGCGCCCTTGGGATGACCCGTTGTGCCCGACGTATAAACGATAAAGGCCACGTCTTCGGGATTAGTCTCAGCAACAAGACGATTAAAAAGCGCCGGATCTTTCTGATGCATTTCCCGCCCTAAAGCTTCAACATCAGCATAGCTGATGATCAATGGATCGTTATAGTGACGCAACCCCTTCATGTCGATGACAATGAGCTTTTTTAAAAGCGGCAATTTTTCCTTAACCTCCAGAACCTTGTCCGCCTGTTCCTGATCCTTGACCACGACATACTGCGATTGGGAGTGATCGAGAATATACTCGACCTGCTCCACAGAATTTGTGGGATAAATACCAACACACACTGCACCAATACTCTGTATCGCCAGATCGGCAAAAAGCCATTCCGGACAGTTCTCGCCTAAAATTGAAGCCTGATCCTTTTTTTTCATGCCCAGGGACACCAACCCCAGACATAAATCACGGACCTTATCCCTATATTCAGTCCAAGTGTATTCCTGCCAGATGCCTTTGAACTTTTCCCGCATGGCGGGTCGGTCTTTATAAAGCTCCGCTTTTTCCAGCAAAAGCTTCGGGAATGTGTTTACATTTTCCATGAACAATACTCTCCCGGTAAAGTGATCATCGTTAAAAATCGTCTTGCCTTCATTTCTCATCTCCCAGGTAGGCCTTGACTACTTCCGGATTCTTACTGACTTCTCCTGGTGTGCCTTCGGCAATTTTCGTACCGAAATTAAGTACCGTAACGCGGTCGGAAAGGTCCATGACCAGCCCCATGTCGTGTTCGATCAGTACAATCGTTATATCCATTTCTTCATTGATGTCGATTATATACCGCGCCATATCTTCCCGCTCTTCCAGATTCATGCCGCTGACGGGCTCGTCAATTAAAAGGATCTTCGGCTGCATGGCCAGGGCCCGGGCCAACTCCACCCGTTTCTGGAGGCCATAGGAAAGGCTGCTTACGGGAGACTTGCGCATACGCTGCATATCAAGAAACTCAATCACATCTTCCACGGCATCGCGGTTCCGAACCTCCTCCCGCTGACACCCCCCCAGGTATATGGCCGCTTTCAAAAGCCCGTATTTCATGAGGTGAACCCGCGCCGACATCAGGTTGTCCAAAACGGTCATTCCCTTGAAAAGGGCGATGTTCTGAAAAGCTCTGGCCACACCCATTTGTGCAATCCGGTCCGGTTTTACCCCGATCAAATCCTGATTTTCAAACCGGATGCTGCCCTGCTGGGGCTTATAGATACCGCTGATGCAATTGAAGATGGTTGTCTTACCGGCGCCGTTCGGACCGATGATCGAATATATCTCTCCTGATTTTACGCCAAAGGAAACATCCCTGATGGCCTTAATTCCACCAAAGCTCATGGAAAGATCCTTAATTTCCAGTTGAAGCGAATTATCCTGATTCATGAAAGCCATCTTTTCCTTCTCTTGTAATGTTTAACGTCCCGGAAGCTTTTCTTGGTACCTACATTCGTCAAACCAAGATAAAATTCCTTGATATCCCTGTTCTCACGCAATACTTCGCTCGGTCCTTCCATCACGATCCTACCGTTTTCCATGATGTAACCGAAATGGGCGATCGATAAAGCGGCGTTGGCGTTCTGTTCCACCAGCAAAACGGACACGCCTCTTTCCTTATTAATGGTGCTGATGATTTCAAATATCTCTTTCACGACCAGAGGCGCAATCCCGAGGGACGGTTCATCCAGCATCATCATCCGCGGATCGGCTATAAGGGCCCGGGCAATAGCCAGCATCTGCTGCTCTCCGCCACTGAGGTAACCGGCAAGCTGATGGCGGCGTTCTTTCAAAATGGGGAAATAACGGAAGATCGTCTCCAGGCTCAGAGGATACTTCTTACGATCCGCAAGGGTATAGGAACCGATCATAATATTTTCCTCAACGGTCAGTTCAGCAAAAACACGCCTGCCCTCGGGAACCTGAGAGATTCCCATGGCAACAATGCTATAGGGCTCTTTTTTATTGATTATCTCTCCGGCGAATTCAATAGTGCCGTCTTCAATCTCCAGATCGAGCGTCTTGCGTATTCCGGATATTGTATTGAGGGTGGTGGTTTTACCGGCGCCGTTGGCGCCGAGGAGGGCAACAATCTTACCTTGAGGAACTTCCAGGGATATACCCTTTAGCGCCAAAATAATATCGTTGTAGGTTGTTTCGAGATTTGTAACTTTCAGCATGGACAACTCCTAAACATGTTGGTGTTGACAATTACAACCCTGACTCAAGACCAACAAAAGATTGCAAGACAGGTGCCAACCCCATGTTTATTATATCAACTGATTTATTTCAAGGACTTAACATTAAAGCTTCTCCGAAAATGCCAAAGCACGCACAATATACGGTTTACTGCCATCCATATGCTGCGCACAAAGATCATTTTTACTCTCCGGCCCGTAAATCAAGGTCTTCTTGTTTTCATTATCAAAAAGCGTAATCTATCCATAAAGTTACATCTCAATAAATCTGGACAAACCACAAAACGATCAATCAATAAAGGCCTGTATCGGAAGTTCTGCAGATTAAAACAAACAGTTTTGGCGCCGTCATAACAAAAACAACATGTTAAAACCTATGAACTTTTTTTACAGTACTGTCAATACTTGAATTGAGCTCGTTTAAGACCTGGTAATGCTTCAATACCCCCAGAGTGACGCCAGCGTGTTGCTCAGAACCTGTTTGGTTCCCCCGCCGGTGAGCACAACCATGGCATCCCGCAGATAACGCTGGGCATCGTATTCCATGGCATAACCATAGCCGCCGAATATCTGCACACCATACAACGATGTCTTATGTGCTGCTTCCGTTGCCGCAATTCTCGCCTGAATTATTTCCACCAGGCAATCCTTACCCTGGTCGATAAGAGACGCCGCCTGACAGGTCAGTATTTCAGCCACGCGGGCATACTGTGCCATATCTACCAGCATCTCGGCAATGGCGCCGAATTTGATAATCGGCCGGCCGAACTGCACGCGCTCCTTGGCATAATTGAGCGCATATTCATAGGCGCCCCGGGCAAGTCCCATCCCGCAGGCCGCCACAGCCAGATGCTCCGCACCCAGAATCTTTTCCCATTTTTTCTTTTGGGCCGCTGCATCCCCCTCACCACCAAGAATTTCACTGGCCGCAACGGCAACAGAGTTCAGGGAAACATCACACAAGCTCATCCCGTGAAATCCCACCTGTTTCAGCGGACTAACAGCCACGCCGGGGCTCTTCAGATCAACAATCATGAAAGCCGGAACACCGGAGCTGTCCAGGGCAGTGCGCGTAATCATAAAAGCGGCATGATCGGCAAAACGCACAAAAGATTTTGTCCCGTCAAGAACTATCCTTTCTCCTTCCCGTCTCGCCGTCGTTGCGCTTCCCGCCTCCTCGTAACCCTGGCCCGGTTCCATCAGGCCGATCGTAATCAGCGTTGAGCCGTCGATTACGCCGGGCAGATATTTATCTTTCTGCTCTTTCGTCCCCAGATCGGCGATCACCTTGCCTGCGCAAATGCTTTGGGTGGCAAAAATCCCGGCCAGAGCGGGATATATAGCTGCAAGTTCAGCCGTCACAATCACCGCACCCAGGGCATTGGGCCCGCCGCCGCCATCGGCTTCGGGAACCGTCAGCGCGCACAAACCAATCTCCGCCACATTGCCAAAGAGTTTAGCGGGATATTTTTCTTCCTCATCCATTTTATTGATGGCTTCCCGTTCACACTCCTTCGCGACAAACTTCCGTATCGTATCCCGAATAAATCCCTGCTCTTCAGTCAGTCCGAAATCCATTTTTCATCCCTTTTCTTTTGCATTCTGATTTCTACAATCCATACGACTTGCAGATGATGTTTTTCTGGATCTGCGAAGTGCCGCCGCCAATGGAAAAAATAAGAATTTCCCTGAGGTTTCTCTGCATATTGTAATCCATCGAGGCGCCGTACTCACCCAGAACATTCATTCCCTTCATAATAATGTGTTTGGCCGTTTCGGCGCAGAAGTACTTGGTCATCGATGTTTCCCGCACCGGATTCATCCCCTGCTGCTCCTTCCAGGCGGTACTGTAAACCAGTACCTTCATCGCCTCCAGCTGGGAAGCCATCTCCGCTATGTCGTGCTGAATGGACTGCACATCCGTTGACGGAGCCGTCCGCTTCATCTTCGCCCGGGCAAACTCCAGTGCCTCTTCAAAAGAGGCATGCGCCATTCCCAGTGTCATTGATGACAAAAGCAGACGCTCCTGATTCAAAAGCTTCATCTCCTGCTTCCAGCCGTTGTTCAGCCCCTTCTCTTCTCCACCCAGAATAAACCACGGCAGCACCCGGACATTGTCATAGACAATCTCACAGGTGTTGGAGCCATGAAAGCCTAACTTCTTGATAGGCTTGGTGCTGTAGCCTTCCAAAGTCGTGTCAACGATAAAAGAAGTAATTCCGCCGTATCTTGATTCGGCTGTCCTGGCGAATGTCACCGTGTAGCGCGAAACACCCGCACCGGTGATAAACATCTTGCCGCCGTTGATCACGTAATGCCCGTTCTCGAAAAACGCCCGTGTTTTAATACCGGCGGCATCGGACCCGGCATTCGGTTCCGTAATGGCGAAACTGAACATGATTTCGCCCCGGCCCAGTTTCGGAAAGAATTCATCCTTCTGTTCCTTGTTGCCGTTCACACCGATAATTTCATTCCCGTATAAAAGGATGTTGCCGGTGTTCCAGCCCAGCACCGGAAGTTTCTTGGCGATCTCCTCATTGATGATCATGAGCTCGAAGATGCCGCCACCCATGCCGCCGTATTCCTCCGGTATATTGACCTTGGCTAAACCCAGATCACAAAATTTCTTAACGAGATCATGAGGAAATTCGTCCTTTTCTTCAATTTCGCGGACTACGGACGGGGTAATGTTTGTGTCCACATATCCCCGTACCTTGTCCCGAAATTCATTCTGTTGCTCTGTAAAATTAAAATCCACTTTAGATCTCCTCCCCAAGATTTTAGTCCGGCCTTCCTAAAGTCGGTAAGACCGAATAGATCAGGCGTTTGCAGGTTTCCGTTGCATGAGAAACTTCATATCGAGAACCATTACTTTTTCGTCGCGCTGATTTTTAACCGTATAGCGCCAGGTCTGCAAACCCTGCGACGGCTTGCTCGTCTCTTTCCGCTCCACCACCTCTACATAGAGGGTGATCGTATCCCCGAACTTCACCGGAGACAGCATCCGCATATTATCCACCCCCATCCAGGCAATGATCGACCCGCCCTCCTGTTTCGCCAGACCGGCCATCCCGACGGCCATGCCGAAAATCAAAGGACCATGGGCGATCCGTTCCTTAAATACCGTCTTCGCACAATACTCAGCATCCATATGCAGAGGGTAAAAATCCATGGTCAGTCCCGCCCAGTTCACCACGTGCGTCTCCGTCACCGTAATGGACAGCGTCTTGAAACTAAACCCGATATCGAAATCTTCGTAATATTTCTGTGTCATAGTCGACTCTCCTTACACTAACCGTATTCTACTTAGGAGCCGTTACAACAAAATAAATGTTATTTTCCGGACCATCACGTTACGGATCCTTATGCTGCCTTGCCACCCTTTAGCGGTTGTCGCGCCATTTAAGCGGCCTGATTATCTTCTACAACGGCTTACTTACGGGACGGAACTTGGGAAGTTTGAACTTCTCGTTGAGTTTCTCGAACACTACCTCCACAGGCATATCGCAGCGTACATCATCCGGCTTGCACCCCACAATATTGCTCAGCATCTGAACACCTTCCGCCAGTTTCACTATTGCTATCACAAAAGGCATGTCGGCAATAAATGCCGATGGAGAATTGCTCACCACCACAGTGTACGTATACACGGTGCCTTTACCCGACGCCTGAATCCATTCCAGATTATCCGAAAAACATTGCGGACAGGCAATCCGCGGATAAAAAATATTCGCTCCGCAGTCCCGGCAATGCTGAATCACCAGTTTTTCTTCGCGGGCAGCATCCCAAAATGGTTGCGACCAGGGATTGACTACAGGACTTGGTTTTTGATTTGCTTGATTATCCATTCTTTTTCTCCTTTCATGTTACGGAATTTCTGTCCCCAGAATCGTAACATGGGCATCCATGTATGTCCCGCCAACCGCCGTTTCCACGGCGAATTTAGCATTCTTTACCTGACGATCTCCGGCTTTCCCCATCAGTTGACGCACCGTCTCCACCATCAGGGCACAGGAACCACCGGCTCCCGTATGACCCTGCGATAACATGCCTCCATTAGTTGTCGTCGGCATCTTCCCTCCGGGCCAGGTGTCTCCTTTCAGGAACATCTCGCCGCCCTGACCGCGCTCGGCAAAACCCAGCTCCTCAAAACCGATCAGCTGAAAGATGGGATAGGAATCATAAATCTCCGCAATGTCCATGTCCTTCGCTGTTAATCCCGCCATCTCAAAAGCTTCTTTTGCCGCCCGCGCCCAGCTGAAACGCGCCACATCCGGCTCCTGGGCATATACAAAGTGTGACACATGACCCCCTTCGCCGAGCAGATATACCGGTTTATCGGTAAGATCCCGGGCGCGTTCCGCCGAGGTCATAACAAAGGCACATCCCCCGTCGAAGAGCATGTTTGACATCTTCGCCCGCAGCGGCGTCGACAGCATCTTCGAGGACATCACCTCTTCCAGCGTTAAAGGCTTGCGGAAAAACGCATTCGGATTCAGCTCGGCCCATTTCCGGTTGGACACGCATACAGCCGCCAACTGCTCATCGGTGCAGCCCGTCTCATATTTGTACCGCATCGTCGAGAGCGCGGCGATTGAAGAATAATGCTGACCGAAGGGCACCTCCCACTCCGCGGATATTCCCCCTGTCGCAAAAACATCAATTCCGCCCTGCAGGCTGACACCGGTGCCCAGCCGCTCATTATGAAGAAACAAAACCGTCGAGGCCGCACCACTGTTGATTAAACTTGCAGCCAACTCCACTGCAACGGTACTGCTCGACCCACCAGCCCATATCTGGCTATTCACTTTCACGTTTTTCAGTCCCAGTTCTTCCACCACACGGCAGATCGCCAGCTCATTACTAAAACTATTATTGAAGACTGCAGCCGTTGGGAACACATAATCAATCTCGTCCTTGTTTATCCCCGCATCCCGTATCGCCATCTTGGCTGATTCCAGGCCGTGCGAGATCGCCGCCGTTTCCGGGAAGCGTCCCGTCGGCACCTCGCCGATCCCGACGAACGCCATCTTACCTTTCAATTTACTCACCGTTAACCTCCTTTAATAAGACCCAGCAAGAACACTTTGCTTCCGATGCGCGCCACCGTAAAGAGGTGGCCGCATCGAAGTCCAATGCGGTTTAGTTACTTCTTAATTCCCGCCATCTCCTCGGCTATCGCCTTGCAGCGGGCGATGACTTTTTTCGCTTCCATGAGAATAGTCATTCTTTCCGCAAAGGGCGATCCCTCGCCGTGGAGACAAATCGTTTCCTGGTCGCCTGAGGTCACTCGGCGAATCAGATCAAACATCCGCAATCTGTGCTCTGTCGGAACTTTAGCACTGCCCTGGAGGTATTTCTTGATGTCCTCGTGAGTCTCGGGGTTGCACCAGTCTCGGTAGGTCGGAGCGGTCACCAGGAGCCCGCCGGAAAGATCCTGGATTATCTCCATCATCCGGTGATAGTTGTGGGCAAAATGGTACTTGGCAATATTGGTTGTAATGGGATTGGGAACGGGAATACCCGCATGATCCACGAAATCCAGACAAGCCGATCGGGAAAGTGCAACGAGCGTCTCCAGATAGATCACGATATCGGTGATCTTTTCCTTGACGTGGGGAGCGTCGGCAATGCCGTTGTATTCGGCAATGGCCTGGGCAACCCCCAGCAGTTGCTCACTCAAGGGTATACGGTAAGCGCATCCCGTGCGGCGGTGCATGAGGGCAAAATTGTAAACCATGGTGGCGGCAAACTTCCACTCGCCGCAAAGGAATACTCTTTCCCAGGGAACAAAGACGTCATCAAAAATAATGAGAGAGTCCGTGTGCATGTTTCTCCACTGATTTTTCACGGGGAACTCATCGTCGTTGATTAATCCATGAAAGGGACGAATGATCTGCCGGACACCCTTGGTATTGGCCGGAATGGCAAAGGCAACGGCATAGGGAGCATCCTCGGGACCACTCAGCGCCCGGCAGGGGATAACGAAGAATTCATTGCAGTAGGAGGCTCCGGTAATGTGAACCTTGGCGCCCCGGACGATAATCCCCTTATCGTCTTTGCTGACCAGGCGCACGTGAAAGTCGGGATTAGCCTGACCCGGATCGGACGGACGAAGACGCCGGTCGCCTTTGGCATCGGTCACACCCGCGACAACGCACTTGTCCGTCTTCTTCAGATATGTCCGGTATTTTTCGATGCGTTCCGCATACTCTTTACCGGCATCGCCCATGGTTCTCGCCGTAATGGCAATGGCGTTCATGGCATCGGCGCCGATATCGTGGGCCAGGGGTATATAGCCATTCCCCAGTTCTGTGGCCTTGATGATCAGTTCCAATTGCTTCAGCAGATCCTGGCCATTTTTAGGTAGATAGTTGTACCTGCTGATATTTTCCTTGAGTTCTTCATCGTAAACGAGCGCCAGATCCTTATACTTCGGATCGTGGGCCATTTCATAATCCACAGCCACCGTATTGACGCAGGCGGCAAGGTGGGGATGTTCGCACACATTATCGATCTTCTTGCCTTTATAATAGACAACCCTGCCGTCGTTTAAACTTTCTCTATATTGATCTGCTGTCATTAAACCCATTGCAATTTATACCTCCTGATTTTTGAATCTTCGGAATATTTTCTGTCTTACACTAAGCATGATCTTTCTTGTCATGCAGGCCGCCGCCTCTGCCAGGAATAAGACGACACGACACTGATTTCTTCGGGCTGCGCAAGCCGCCAAATCGGCGCAGGAGAAATTCTCTGCTTCAGCAGCGGCTTGTTGCTCCCCAAAGCCTGGAAGAATTTCGTGACTGCAACGGTGGTGATAATATTAATGTCAGGAGGCTGGTCCTGCCCGCCTCCTGACATTAACGAATAGACTTTGATCCACACGATTAGACGAACATCATTCTTCCGACTAATTCTAATGTGTCTTGGGCTCTTTAATGGGAGCGGCAATGACAAAGCGTTTGGTTTTGGCGTCTGCCCTGAGCACCATGCTGGAGAAACTGCTCACATGCTGCTTTGGTCCAAAGGTAATATTTGGACACAGGCCGCCCATATCATAGTCTTTAATGCTTTCCAGACCTTTGATAAAAGTTTCCGGATTAAGATCTCTTCCCGCTTTGCGGAGCCCCTCGACCAGGGCCACAAGGTAGCCGTAAGAAGACGCATACAGGTATGAGTTGTATGCAGGATCGTCCAGCGTCTTGGCGGGATTGCCGTATTTCTTGTTCATCTCTCTGACGCGCTGCACCCCCGAAAGGTTAGTCAGATGCAGTGGAGCGTAAGGCGTTACCAGCATATAACCGTCTGCCGCTTCACCGGCCAGGGCAAAGAGCGCCGGAGAATCTGTCGTATTGTTGGAGATCAGATCGACATTCCAGGCCATCTTGACTTTCTGTTTGATAATGGCAGCCGACTGCGGCAAATATGTCCAAAGCACGATAGCGTCCACATTGGCTTCCTTCATGGCGTTCATGTGCGGCGTGAAATCGATGGTACCGGTCTTGTAAGGGGCCTGAGCCACAAGCTTCGTCTTCATACCTGCGGCAGCCGCGTTGGCGCCGGCCAGGCCTTCCCTGCCGAAATCGTCATCCTGATAGATCATCCCGATCCGTGCCTTGCTGTTTTTTTCGAGAATATAGTCAACTGCCCGGGCGGCCATATCGAACTGGACAGTATGGGGCACAAAGACCCATTTGTTGCCGGGAGAGTAGAAATCCTTATTGGCCCCGTGGGGCATGAGGACGACCTTGTTCTCCTCACACAGGGGCAAAATTGCCCTGGAGCCGGCACTGCCCAGATTCATGGCAATGGCAAACACTCCATCCTTGAGGATCACTTTCTTGGCGGCGTTCATCGTCGTGCTGGGAAGGATCCCGTTGTCCTCAATAATCAAATTGATTTTTCTGCCGTTGATCCCGCCCTTGTCATTGACCATAGCCACAAAATCCCTGGCCACATCGGACATAGGAGGACCAGCGTATTTCCCCGGTCCCGAGAGATCGGTAAGCCAGGCGATCTTGATTTCCTTATCCGTAACGCCGCGGACATCTGCTGCCCAGGCACTGTTCATCGACAGGCAGAGAACAACTGCCAACATCAAGCTTAATCCCCACAATCTAATTTTCATATACTTCCTCCTTTATATAATATGGTCAATATTATTACCGTTGCTGTCCCGCTGTGGAACGGGGACAGCGACGCTGCAAACAACCCTTGACATCTATTTCGACACTGTTCTATTTGGACTTCGGCGCCGGCGCGTAATGGCCGGCCTTCGAGGCTGCTTATGACGTCTTCCACTGGATTAGTCCTTCATCAGGTGCTTCGCAATCGCCATATAAGCCGGTAGTGATGTAGGATCGATGGAGCGGAACTTCCAGGGATATACCCTTTAGCGCCAAAATTATATCGTTGTAAGTTGTTTCGAGATTTGTAACTTTCAGCATGGACAACTCCTAAACATGTTGGTGTTGACAATTACAACCCTGACTCAAAAGTAATAAAAGATTGCAAGACAGGTGCCAATATATTTAAGTTGTTGTGTTAACAGATAATCAGGGCTTTTCATCCCCTCTCTCTACCCCTGACAAATAAATTAAGTCACAACATATCGTTTTCGTCAAACGAAATGTTGCGTATTGGGTCGGCAACTCATGCACAGATTCGGCGTTCCTTCTTAGTAATTTAACCATTTGGCCGGCACCTCGCAGTGGATTTTAGCCACAACCCGGGAAAGGCTAGCGGTTTGCGCCTCGCCAACTTGGCATATTGGAATTGGAGTTTTGCCGCAAAAGGAATCCCGCCGTGCTGAAGCCGGACCATAAGCAATAAAAAACACTTCCTATTAATATATAATTATTGTTTTGTTATTTGAATTACTTTGTTCTGGCATGCCCATTGCAATTCCGAAGATCGAAGATGAGAAAAGGGGAACACAAATTAAATTATAAAGAGGAGATTTTATATGGCGCTAAAAACACCAAAACAGTACATTGAAAGCTTGCAGGATGGCCGGGAGGTCTGGGTTGACGGTGAAAAAGTTGTCGATATTGCCTCACACCACAGGTTCAAAGCGGCCATTGAGCACCTGGCATTGACCTATGAGATGGCCCTGGACCCGGAGCAGGCCTCACATTGCGTAACGACATGCCCGGAAACGGGAGAGACAATTACGGGCTGCTACCGGCTGCCGGCCAACAGCAACGATCTTAAGGCCCGACGTGAAACCATCTACCGTTCGTGCCTTTATGCCGGAGGCTATATCCCCTTTGGCTCCGTGAAGGAAATAGGCACGGACGCTCTGTTCGCCTTGCGGATGATTTGTACCGATGTGGACAAGAAATATGGAACTTCCTATTTCGAAAGGGTGAAGAACTATCATCACTTCTGCCAGAAAAACGACCTTTCGCTTGCCGGAGCCGTCACTGATCCGAAAGGCGACAGGGCACTTCGGCCCCATGAACAACCCCATCTGGAAACCTACCTGCGTATCGTTGAAAAACGCAAGGACGGCATTGTGGTAAAAGGGGCCAAAGTTCATATTACATCCGCACCTATGGTAAATGAATTGCTTGTACTGCCCACCCGGGCTATGGGAAAAGGCGATGAAGACTGGGCTGTGGCCTTCGCCGTTCCGGCCAATGCACCGGGGTTGAAGATGATCGCCAATCCCGATTATACTCCTCATGATGCGTTCGAGTTTCCCCTGAGCGCGCCCCATCCCATTGTCCATGCCATGGTCATCTTCGACAATGTATTCATCCCCACCGAGAGGATATTCCTCTGCGGGGAGGTGGAGTTTGCCGGCGATCTTGCCGTAACGTTTGCAGCATGGCACCGCTTCACCGGCCTCTGTTACAAGGGACCGGTCGCGGAGCTCATGCTGGGAGCGGCCACGTTGATTGCGGATTACAACGGTGTCGCCAAAGCTTCCCATATCAAGGACAAACTGCGGGAAATGATCATGTACATCGAAAGCATCCGCACTTACAGCATGATGGCCGCCTACGAGCCCCAGTACAGAAACGGTTTGGCCATGCCTAATCAGATGTGCTGCAATGTCGGCAAGTACCTTTTTGCCAGCGGCTTCCATCAGAATCTGCGTTGTCTGCAGGAAATTGCGGGAGGAATTGCCGCAACTTGTCCGAGTTCCATAGATTACAGCACTCCGGAGTTGAAGGACTACATCGATTATTATCTCGTCGGCCGCAAGGGGATATCGACGGAGAATCGCATCCGCATGCTGAAACTGGTCCGCGATCTGACCGGTTCTTCAGAATTGGGCGTTCACATGTATGGTACGGTCCATGGAGAGGGTACTCTGGAAGCTCAGCGGATGATGATGCTCAGAGGTTACGATTCCGAACCGGCCATGGCACTGGCCAGGAAAGTAGCCGGAATCAAGGAGTAAACCGGGACTGTCTTTGTTATTGTGCAAATATTATTCCGTTCGCAGAATAAATATCTGCGAACGGAATTTCCGGTTGCGAAGACGCAATAAAGCCTTCGATGATTGTCTTGTTTCTGGCAAGCATCACAGTGTGCCTGCTTAGCTGCACACTGTGATGCTCTTAATTAATAAGTTAATAAAGCCCCAGTCCTCCGCTTTGCAATTTACTACCAGGAAGAGCGATGGTAAACTGGGAATATCTGTTTTTCGTAGTCTTTGCCGGTAATGGCATCAGCGCACAATGCACCGGAAAGCGCAGCGCCATCAACACCGCCACCCCATTCTTTCTTCCCGTATTGATCTCCCACGAAATACAATCCGTCAACCCACGGGCACTTGCTGTCAGGCCTGTCTTTGCCGATCGGTCTCCAGTGTCCATAAGCCTCAGAACCGGCTGTCCAGAAATGGTTAACAATATCTTTTTTCCAGGTAGGCCAGTTGTCCGTGAGGAACAGCTCGGCCTCGGCGATACAGGCGTTAACCTTGTCCTTGTTATGCATCTCTTCACGCATCAACGGAATGGAGAACACTTGTACGTGGAGCCCCGAGGGAGCGACATTTGCCCATGTGTCTAAGTTGCTCATTACAAAATCCAGTTTCTCCAGACCTTTCTTCTGCGGGCACACGCCATTTAAGAACGTGAAACTCCGGGGATCGATACCCTTCTCCCGGAACCAATCTATTTTATACGAGCTGTAAAATCCCGTCAGGAGTCCGGGAATGTAATATTTCTCCTTTACTTCCTGCACAAAATCAGCGGGGTAATTTTCCTCCGGAATAACTTTGAAAGCATGCTTCGGAGGAATATTACAGGCAACAATGGATGCATCGACTGTTTCGGTTCCCTTCTTGGTCTTAAACCTGACTCCCTTGACCTTCTTGTTCTCAATAATAATTTCTTCCACGGCCGAGTCGGTCCATACATCTCCGCCGTTATCAACAATCGCTTTTTTCAGTTGCTCGGCAATATCTAGAATACCATAGGGCGCGTCTATTGTGGCAACCGAACCTTTTACCAGATCGAGTTTAATGTCCTTGGCAATGGACTGATACTTCAGGAAATCCCGCACATGCATATCAAAAGGATCGGCCATGGCAGTCTGAGAACCGGCCAGGTTTCTGATATATACCCAGTTTTCCCAGTCTTTTTCTTCGGTGCAACCTCTCTTCACAAGGAAGTCACCCAACGACTCTCGGGAATTTTCTATATCTGCAAAGGGCATGGTCGCCATATCACGCAGCAGGTTTCTGGCACTTTTGCCTCCGTCAGCCATCCACCCGTAAGGTTGGCCATGTTCAACCTGGAAAAACTTCGTATGATCTTTGTGATCTATTATTGCGTATCCTTTGTTGACTTTCATCCAAACCGGATACCCTAAGAATTTGCAGAGGAAGGAGACCCTGCTTTTGTCGCCCCAGAACAAGCCGTGCCCGCCGTCATTTATACAATGATCAAACTGACCTTCTTTGACTATCGTTTCGAAATCGGGCTCATCGTGAACGACCCATGTACCGGTGCTTCGCCAATGCCTTTTTAAAATCTTTATATTCGTATGGTTTACCCTGGATCCAGATTTGCCTGTCTCTGCCGTAAAAGCTCAGCAGACGCCCGCCGAAGAACGATTCCTTCTCCAGCACCAGGACTTTCTTCCCTTCTTTAACAGCAAGAATAGCCGCCGTACTCAGTCCGCCCATCCCTGACCCAACCACCACTACATCATAATTCTTTGATGACATCAATAACACCTCCTTAATTTAATTTAGTTGCTATTCATTGCCCGGTACTTTTGTGCAACCTGACAAAAAGCGTAACTATTTCTCCTACAAATGAAACAATATCTTGCACATGCTAGATGCATGCATGATGCCAATTTTATGACTTAAGTTATTAGTGCTATTATATTAATGTTTTACATAAATAAGTTGCAATACTCAAGAGTAATATATAAAGGGATATAGACACCTGCTCTCCAAATGTTGATACCAAAACACCATATATCAAGAGTGGAATTGACAAATGATTTTAAACTATATATTTAGAAATCTATTAAATTAAATCTGACCATTGCCAGTACATGGAAAGGCAAAACACAATGTCTCCAATATTTCAACCTTTGTTGAAGCAAAAGATCATTTCCACGGCCTTGTTGTTCGATGATGAATTCAACGTTGACTGGCTTGCCGAACTGACCGGGTTAAAAGCACATGAGATTCTTTCGGAACTGCAGGAAGAAGTGGAAAAGAAAACCCTGGTCTCTCCCAAACTGGGCGTCTATTCCGTCCGGTCAAACCAAAAGAGGGCCGCCGCGTCGGAAACAGGAGTTGAGGACGAAGCCGAAATGCATCGCCGGATTGTCGATTTACTGGTGCGCGACCTGCCGGAAGAGGATTCCAAATGGCTAAGACTTAGTCATCACCTGATGAAAATGCCTAATAACCTGGAAGGCTGCCATCTGCTTAGCCAGGCCGGTGACGTTCATCGCAAGTGTTTTCGAACAGAACAGGCATTTCAATGTTACTACAAGGTATTAGAAGATTTGCGTAACCTTTATGGCAAGGATTCCGACCTGTTGTTTGCGGAAACCGCTGTGAAATATGCGAAAATCTCCACAGTCCGTCAGGACACATCACAGGTCTTAGCAACACTCAAGGAGGCCTTAAAACGGGCAAAAAAGTTGAATAACATTGCCTATCAGGCGCTGCTGGAAATGCATATTGCAAAAAACGAGTGGCTCCGGACAAATTTCGATCAGGCTTTGACCCATTTCGAAAACGGTTGGACTTTGGCTAAAAACCTTGATGACCCACACATTATCGATTCGGTAACGGCATTCGGCACTTTTTTCCTGTTCTGGCAGGGCCGGTTCCGTGAAGCCGTTGAAAGCTACGAACGATCCGTGCAGGAGATAGAAAAACACCCCCAATCCCGTTTTCCCATTCTGGGTAAAATGACGGTGGGGTATTGTTACGCCCAGACAGGAAACTATACCCAGGGTCTGGGGATGCTCGATGCTCTCCGTACCCATTGTCTGGAACGCGGCGACCTCTATCTAGCTTCCTATGCTATCACGCTAATCGGCGAGATCATGTTGGACATGAGGCAACTGGATGACGCTCTTCACGACCTGGAACAGTCTGCTGAAATGGCTGCAAAAACGGACAACAGAGGGGCGTTCATGCTTTCTCATATGTTTCTTGCTTTCGCCTATTATTTAAAAGGAAACAATAGCCACGCCATAGAGCTTTTGCATGTTTTCTATAAACACCAGAAAGAAACCGGCGCAACTGTGTTGCCTTACCCCCACCTCCTTGCTCTGGCCTGGGAGATCAACCAGGGAAGGTTCCCACAAGTAAAAGATTTATCTCTTCAGGAAGAGATTGTAAACATGATCTCTTCCAAGAACATCTACATGCAGGGACTGGGATACCGGTTTCAGGCATTTATGATGGAACAGGCAGGTGCGGAACCTTCACAGATCATCGAGACCCATAAGGATTCCATCCGGCTTCTGGAAGAATCCGGTCATAAGGTGGCACTGTCCCGGTCATGCCTGGCACTTTCCCGATACTTGTTAAAAAATGGCCAGCTGGAACATGCCCGGGAGATGGAGATTCGCGCTGCCGGCATGCTCTCCGCCCTTGACGAAAAAATTGTTCCGGATGATCTGCAATATCTGATCGACCGGGAGAAGGGATCGGAACGCCTGCTGAAGGAAATTATGGAACTGGGCAAGGAATTCGTAAAAATCAGAGATCGCCGGGATCTGGTTCAAAAGATCATTTCCGCCGGCAACCGGGTCACCGGCGCTGAAAGAGGAGCCATTTTCATGCTGGAAGAGGACAAGGAAGGGGAAAAACGATTGCAGCTGAAAGCTTCGAGAAATCTGACCGCCGATGAAGTGGAGCGCCCCGATTTTTCTTCTTCCCTGAAGATGATCGAAGATGTTCGCGCAACGGGGCAGGGAGCTATTGCCGGGCAGGCCACCGATGATGAAAACGCCTACACATCCTCCAGTATTCGCTCGAAAATCTGTGTGCCCCTGACCATCTCGAACAATGCCGCGGGTGTTCTTTACTATGATAACCTCATCCTGTCGAGCACCTTCAAGGAAACCGATCTGGGGATTTTGTCGTATTTTTCAGCTTTAGCTGCTATTGCCATAGACAATGCCAGCGCCTATGATGAAATCAACAGGCTCAATAAAAAACTCACCCAGGAAAAACAATACCTGGAAGAGGAAAACCTCAACCAGCTTAAATTTGACGACATCGTCGGTACAAGAAAGGAAATGGGCCAGGTATTAACCAAAATAGAGCAGGTGGCCAGTACGGAAACCACCGTCTTGATTACGGGAGAGACCGGTGTGGGTAAAGAACTGGTGGCCCGCGCCATCCACCGGCACAGTGCGAGAAAAGATAAACCTTTTATCGGGGTACAGTTAAGCGCCCTGCCGGCTGAGCTGATGAGCACCGAACTGATGGGGCATGAAAAAGGCTCCTTTACCGGAGCCACGCAGCGGAAAATCGGCCGGTTCGAACTGGCCAATGGCGGCACACTGTTCTTAGACGAAATCGCCGACATCTCCCTGGATCTGCAAATCCAGCTTCTGCGCGTTTTGCAGACGAGGCAGTTTGAGCGCGTCGGCGGGACACAGACTCTCCATTGCGATTTCCGGCTTATTACTGCCACCAACAGCGATTTGTTAAAGAAAGTACAGGAGGGGCGCTTTCGGGCTGACTTGTATTATCGCTTAAATGTATTCCCTATCCATGTGCCGCCATTATGCGAACGAAAGGATGATATCCCTTTGCTGGCGTATCATTTTTTGAAACTGCATGCAGCCAGGCTGAATAAAAACGTTTCTTCCATTCCGGAAAGTGAAATGCGCAAGCTCGTCCTTTATGATTGGCCGGGTAATGTCCGCGAATTGCAAAATATCATCGAACGAGGAGTGATCCTAAGCTCGAACCATCATTTCTATATGCCTAAATTGAAACCGGACAATCGGGTCAGTGCCGAAACGGAAGAGGCTTTAACTTTGGCGGAAAATGAGCGGCGTCATATCGTCCGCATCCTTAAAAAAACAGGGGAGAAAGTGGCCGGCCCCCAGGGTGCAGCAGCTATTCTAGGCGTTCCTCCTTCAACCCTGGTATTTAGGATGAAAAAGCTGGGGATAAAACGCTCCCGCCGATAGCATATATCAGGATATGGAAAAGCACATATAGGCAGATTAGGATTGCTCAATAATAATATCTCCATGATGTAAATCTAATTCTCACAGACAAACGGGAGCAATTAAGAACAATCTATCTTTCAATCTTGCACATCAGATCCAGTGTTTCGTTGGCTTCACGCATAATCCGGTCGATTAATTCCTGACAGGTGGGAACATCCTTGAATCTGCCCATCACCTGACCGGCCGGTATCATGCCTTTATTCATTTCTCCATCCGCCAGCGTGGACCGCACCTTTTCAATGCCGACAGCAAATTGGATCAGCGGCGTATTGTACTTTTTAAGTTCTTTCAAAATACGATAGAGGTCTCTGAACGATGTCTTGAATGCCCCTTTCATCGCCAACCCGCTGGGGATAACCTCCCACGGCCGGGACCACCACCCCGGATATTTTACCATTTTCTTGCTGGGTATGCTGCGGAGACGCAATCCGTCATAGTTGGTTGATACGACCGTATCCTCAGACCGGCAGGTCAAGGCGGCGGCTTTCACATTTGCATGAATGGGGCTTTCCTGGGTAATGGCAAAACGGCTGCCCATGGCCAAACCGTCGGCGCCCATGGCCAGAGCGGCCACAAGACCGCGCCCGTCACAGAAACCACCTGAAGCCAGGATGGGAACTTTGAGGCACTCCGCGGCTTCCGGCAGAAGGATGGTGCTGGCCACATAACCTACGTGGCCGCCACCTTCAAAGCCATGAATGATCAGGGCATCGGCGCCGTCTTTTTCCATCTTTTGAGCCTGCTTAACATTGCCGGCAGTAGGAATGAATATCATATCCGGTGGTTTTTGAATATTCAGCAACTTGAACGGATTGCCTAACCCATGGCTGAATACGGGCACCTTCTCATCGAGGATAATCTGGACTAATTCACGGTACCGGGGAACATACGGCACAAGATTTACACCAAACGGATTTTTGGTCAGTTCTCTCAGTTTCCTGATATTGGCTCTCAGTTCATCCGGAGTCTGTTCGCTGGCGGTCATAATTCCCAAACCGCCGGCGTTGGAAACAGCGGCGGCCAATTGAACAAAAGATACATAGCTCATTCCCGCCTGAATGATGGGATGTTTGATTCCCAAGAGTTCCGTTATTCTTGTTTTCATGCCTAACTCCTTTTTTCAATCTCCAGTTGATCTAGTATCAGCTTTAAAGCATGTTTTTTAATTAAAGATGGTAGTCAGCAGGCCGTATTGTATTGATTCCAGTAGTGCATTATGAGTGCCACAACTCAACATATTTGTAAAGTCGCCATTTTAAACAAATAATCCTCCAGGTGCTGCACAGCCCCGGCCATAGTGCGCCATATGCTGTTTTCAATAATCCATATATGGTGCATTCTTTTTTCTTTTTCTTCATTTCCTTTCTTCCAGACCAGCACCAAAGCTCTGTGCGTTGCCGCCGCCTGATTTTATTTCTCTAAGGTTTATCTGATCGGAATTAATTCAATTATTGAGCATCATGGATAATTATTCCGGAATTTAGCACCCGTGCCGGTACGGCAAAACAGGGCGGCGGGCCAAACTTATTTTCTTTAAAAAGCAGTTCGGCATAGGAATTGCGTTCTTTTTCTATTCAGAAAGAATTATTACCGGAAAGAATGATGCCCTGATGATTTATATTAAAGAAGGCGATTCGCAGAAAAATATCACCACTATCGAGGTGGACGGCATACTGGATGATGAGTCCATCCCGATCCTGGAGAAAGTCTGCAAACATCATCAGGCCTACGGGAAAAGCGTTGCCCTGAATATGCGCGGAATTATTCACGTTTCACGGGAAGGCAGAAGGTATCTGCAGGAAATCCAGGATGAGGTTATCATCACCCATCTGCCTGATTTTATCAAGATGGACAATTCTTAAGAACTGCTCGTTAAACCTGAAAAAACTGTTGCCTGTCGTATCCGCTGTCCGGCAGAAATTCGCTGCCGGAGGCCGGGCAGTCTCATCAACTTATCAAGGCCGCTGCTGAAATTGAAGTTCTGGGATAAAAAAAGGCTGCGGCATCTTAGAAAAAACGCCGCAGCCCCTGTAAAAATCATGCATTAATCTTTTTCTACAGCATCTCAAAAATGGCCGCTGCACCCATACCGCCACCGATACACATGGAGACGATGCCGCGTTTTGCTTTGCGCCGCTTCAATTCATGAAGGAGCTGAGCAGTCAGCTTGGCGCCCGAGGCTCCCAGAGGATGACCCAGGGCAATGGCGCCGCCATTGGGGTTGATGTCGCCGGCCTTGAGCCTGTCTTCGATGCCGATCTCGCGGATGGAATAAAGCGCCTGGGAGGCAAAGGCTTCGTTGATCTCGAAGAGATCGATATCTTTGGTCGTCAGTCCCGCCTGCTTGAGAACCTTGGGAATGGCGTATTTCGGACCAACACCCATTTCTTCGGGCCTGCAGCCGGCCACGGCAAAGTTGGTCATCTTCGCCAGAGGCTTTACACCGATGGATTTGGCCTTCTCCGCAGTCATGACCAGGACGAAACCAGCGCCGTCCGTTGTCTGAGATGAGTTGGCAGCTGTGCATGTTCCACCGCCTTGAACGGTGATTTCAGCTTGGCCATATCCGCCAGGATTACCGGCCATCTCACGCCGTCATCCGTATCGAAAACGAATGTTTCGCGGATGCGCTTGCCACTCTTGGTGATCTTGTATTTGTACAGCATTAATAGGAATGATTTCATCCTTAAATTTTCCGGCCTTGATAGCCTCGAAAGCCCGGCGGTTGCTCTCCATACCCATGGCATCCATGTCTTCCCGGGAAATATTGTAACTGGCAGCGACGTTTTCCGCTGTCATACCCATGGAGATGTATACCCAGGGCGCATCAGTGGGCCAATCGGCGTTGGGACGCATGACGGAACCGCCCATAGGAATGTGCGACATGGATTCCACGCCGCCGGCGATGATAACGTCGGACCAGCCCATGCTGACCTTGGCCGTGGCATCAGCGATAGACTGCACGCCCGAAGAGCAGAAACGGTTGATAGTCATACCGGATGCAGACAAGGCAAACCGGCGCCAACGGCAAGAATCCTTCCCATATTCATGCCCTGCTCCGCTTCCGGAAAGGAGCAGCCGCAAATCAGATCGTCCACATCTGCGGGATTAAGTTGGGGCACTCTGGCCATCAGACCTTTGATAACCTGGATGCCGAATTCTTCAGCTCGGGTTGCGGCAAGACCGCCTCTTTTTGAACGTCCACCGGGACTTCTGACGGCATCTACAATGACAGCTTCTCTCATAATGTTCCTCCTTGTATGTAACAGTTGCCGGCTCCGGAGAACCGGCGACCTGTCAATTATTATTTGTTAGTTGCGCAGGGGCTTGCCTGTCGACAACATGTGCATAATGCGATCCTGGGTCTTCTGCTCGCCGCAGAGGCTCAGGAAGGCCTCTCTTTCCAGATCCAGCAGCTCCTGCTCCGTAACGTACGTTCCTTCGGCACAGTCCCCGCCGGAGAGAATGTAGGCAATCTTCCTGGAGACATGAACATCGTAGTCGGAAACATAATTGCCGGCGCGCATGTTGTAAAGCGCCGCATTGATCAGACCGCGGAAATTCTCACCCATGACGGGAATCAAGGCCTGTCTGCCCGGTTTATAGTACAGCGACATGCCGAGAACAAGCTGCTTGGCGTCCCAGATCTGCTGATCGCGGCCCAGACTGATATTCTCCGTCTTGCGGATGTAACCAAGATCCATAGCCTCCGCGGCGCTGGTGGATACTTTTGCCGTGGCGATGTTCTCGAAGCCCTTGGCATAGTACTGCTGGAGATTCAGACCGCCTTCAATGGCGCCGGTCGGAATCCCTTCGGTGAGACGCAGGGCGGTTTCCTTGCAGCCGCCGCCGGCCGGAATAAGACCGACACCCACTTCCACCAGACCCATGTAAGTTTCACCGCAGGGTTGGCAGCGTGCACCGTGCATGGCTATTTCACATCCTCCGCCCAGGGCCATACCCGCGGGGGCAGTGACTACAGGCTTGGAGAGATATTTCATTTTCATGAGGGAGTTCTGGAGATCGGCAATGCCGCCCTCCACAAAATCCCATTCACCTTTCTGAATGGCCATGAGTACTTTGAAGACGTTGGCGCCGGCGGAAAAAGCGCGTTCATCGTGATTGGCGACCACCATACCCTTGAAGTCTTTTTCCACGATGTCGCAGCTGGCTTTAATCATTTCGACCATGCCGTCGTCGATGGCATTCATCTTTGTGTGGAATTCCAGGCAGGCCACGCCGTCGCCGATATCAACCAGACTGGCACTGGCATTTTCCTTGATAATCTTCTTCTGTTCCTTCACGGAGGGCAGGAAGATGACTTTCGGATTTTCCTGTATTTTTACATAACCTTTGGCTGCAAAATCATAGTAGTACGAACCGTCGGCCTTCTTGGTATAGAAGGATTCGCAACCGGCTTTCAGCATTTCTTCGATCTTCTTGGGGACTTTCTTTTTCAGCTTCTTCATAACGTCGACCGATGCCTTCACACCTATGGCATCCCACGCTTCGAAGGGACCGAGCTTCTGATTATAGCCCCACTTCATGGTGTTGTCGATATCCATAACCTTATCGCAAATCTCGGGAACCCGGTTCGCAGCATAGATGAAAAGGTTGCAGAAGTATTCGCGAACAAGTTCAGCAGCGGCATCCTTGCCGTTGAAGATGGCTTTCATCTGGGCACCAACGCCGCCTTCCACCTTACTGGCTGCGGAAACGGAGGCAAACTGCACCTTCTTCGGCGCCGGTTTGTATTCCATGGTCTTGTAATCGATAACCAGTTTGAGTTTCTTGCCTTTTTCATCTTTCGTTTTCTTGTAAAAGCCCTGCTTCGTTTTGTTGCCCAGCCATTTTTTCTCCATCATGGCAGTCAGGAAGTCGGAAGGAATAAACCAGTCTCTCATTTCGTCATCCGGAACGGCGTCATAAAGGTTCTTCATAACATGATGACCCGTATCAAGACCGACAAGATCCATTGTGCCGAAAACGGCCGTGCCCGGACGTCCCATGGCTTTCCCGAAGATCGCGTCGATTTCCTCGATCTTCATATCTTTTTCCACCATCAGGTGGACTATGTTGGCAATATCAAAGATACCGATGCGGTTACCGATAAAGTTAGGAGTGTCTTTGCAGACAACAACGCCCTTACCCAGGACTTCCTCGCAGAATTTTACCATATAGTCGACGATTTCCTTCTTCGTGTCCTTGCCGGGAATGATTTCCAGCAGTTTCATGTAGCGCGGCGGATTGAAGAAGTGGGTTCCCAGAAAATGGGCATTCATGTTGGCGCTGAATTTCGCCGAAATGTCCTTGATGGGAATGCCGGAAGTATTCGTGGAGATGATGCAATCCGGCTTGAGGACCTTTTCGAGTTTGGCAAAAAGTTCCTGCTTGATTTTCAGGTTTTCGATAACGACTTCGCATACCCAGTCGACATCCTTGAGCATATTCAGGTTGTCTTCGAGGTTGCCGATTTTGATCATGGAAGCGTTTTTCTTTGTAAAGAAGGCGGCTGGTTTTGCCTTCGTAACACCCGCCAGGCCATTGGCGGCAAAACGGTTCCGCCAGGCCGGACTTTTTTCCGTGAGTCCCTTCGCCTTGTCGGCGTCGGTCAATTCAAAGGGAATAATGTCCAGAAGAACGCACTCGATCCCCGCATTGGTCAGATGGGCCGCGATGGTGGCGCCCATAACGCCTGCACCCAGAACAGCTGCTTTTTTGATTTTATAAGACATACTTTCCTCCTCAGAGAGATTACCCGGATGCGGCGCTGCTGTATGCCATGAAAGGTCGCAGCAGCGTCCGTCACCGGATTTATAAGTTATTGATCAACATTAAATGGCAAAAGATTCGTCCGCTATTTCCAGGGCAATCTTGTCGCCGGTCTTGATGACTTCGCAGCGGCTCTTAATGGTCGGGAGAATTTCCGTTGCGAAAAATTTCGCCGAAGCGACCTTTCCTGCATAGTAAGCCACGTCGGCATTGGTGCGGACCAACCCGCGCTGTTTACCCTTGGAATCCTCGGCGCCCTTTTCCTGGTATATGGCTTTGAGCTTTTGGTCGGAAATGCACGCGGCCTGCAGAAGAAAATGACCCATCAGCAAATCACCAAAAATATCGAGGAACGAAGAGGCATACAGAATGGGCACGAGGAAATTGCCGCTCTTGCCGAGACCGGCCATTATCATGGTCAGTTCCACCACGGCGTTGAATGCCTCTTCCAGCTTGAAGGCATACTTTTTGAGGTCTTCAATGGCCTTGGCTTTGGCGATAGTTCCACCGATTTCGCCCATCATGGCCATCATGTTGGCGCCCTTGCGCAGACCCAGCTTTCTTCCCACCAGATCGAGCGACTGGATGCCGTTTGTTCCTTCATAGATGCAGGCGATTTTGCAATCCCGCAGATATTGCTCGACAGGATATTCCTGGCAGTAACCGTACCCGCCATAAACATCGATGGCTTTATTGCAGACATCAAATCCGCGGTCGGAGGAAAAGGCCTTGCACAGAGGTGTGAGCAATTCCACAAAACCGTTCCATTTATCATGTTCTTCCGTCGTTGCCGCCGTTTCGGCCATATCCATGCAGTAGGCCGCAAAGTAATTCATGGCGCGGATTCCTTCCACGTAGGATTTCATGAACATCAGATCCCTGCGGACATCCGGATGCTGAATGATGGCAACGGCCTTGGCCTCCGGGTTCTTCATTTCCCATACCGGAGTGCTCTGGATCCTTTCCTTGGCGTACTGAACTGCATGCTCATAGGCGGCGGAGCCATGCGCCAGACCCTGCATGCCGACTTCGAGACGGGCTTCGTTCATCATTTTGAACATGACCTTCAGGCCTTCTCTTTCCTTGCCGAGAAGTTCGCCGACACACTTGCCGTCGTCGCCGAAATTCAGTGTACAGGTGGCGTTCCCCTTGAGGCCCATCTTGTGTTCCACGTTGCCGGTATGAACGTCGTTCAATTTGCCTAAGCTTCCGTCCTTATTGACCTTATATTTTGGAACGATGAAGATGGAGATCCCGCTTGTTCCGGGAGGATCACCTTCGATTCTGGCCAGAACGGGATGAATAATGTTCGGCGCCAGGTCGTGGTCCCCGGCCGAAATAAAGCACTTGGTTCCCGTAATGCTGTATGTGCCGTCCGGCAGCTTCTTGGCTGTTGTTTTCAAGGCCCCGACATCGGAGCCTGCGCCCGGTTCGGTCAGGCACATGGTGCCGCACCATTCACCGGAATTCATTTTGTAAATGTAGGTGTTCTTCTGCTCTTCCGTCCCGAATGCCTCGATCAGGCCGGCTGCGCCGATGGTGAGACCGCCGTACATGCAAAAAGCGATATTGGCGGCGGTGAACAATTCATTGTAGGCCGTAGCAATGACAATCGGCATTCCCTGTCCACCGACATCGGGCGATTTCATGGGGCACATCCAGCCCGCTTCCTTGTACTTGTTGAAGGCATCCTTGAAAAGCTTCGGCGTCGACACGTTGCCGTCCTTCAGGTGGCAGGCTTCCTTGTCCCCTTCCGTATAGGTGGGAAGGATGACGTTGATGGCCATTTTCTCGGCCTCGTTCTGCATCATCAATACGTCATCTTTGGAAAAATCCTTGAACTTTTCCGTTGCAAACAGCTTCTCTATACCGAGCTGTTCAAAAAGAATAAACTGCTGATCCCTGGTATTCACTAACCCGTTACTCATATATACCTCCTAAATATGGATTTGATGTAGATTTGCGCTTAAGAGATTTTCGTCCATCTGCGGAAAAGCCTCGCAGAGATAATACTTTTTGGCCGAAAAAAATTTTATCCTTAAGGATAAAGGAAATGCGGATTGCTCTGTTCCTGTCAACTCCAGACATTTCCCGATTTTTACACGGTTACTTTTAATAAACATACCCGTCGTCAGGCGAAGAAATTAGGCTTTGTTTTTGGATTACTCCAAAATGATTCTGTTGGAACTTCTGTGAACATCGGTCATTGTATGACCGCCGGTTATGATACGCTGTTGCAGTACCTTAATATTTCTTTAATGTCAAGGATTATTTAAGAAACCTGGCCATCTTGAGCCTATTTATCCAATTCAATTTTTTAAAAGTAAATTCAACAAGTTATCCCGCCATGAATTGATCGACAGGGAAGTATCTGATTGACTTGTGGAGAGCTGGAAATGAATATGTTACAGTAGGATCAACAAGAGGCGGGACATCAGCAATGAAAATTGTTTATGCGGCCGATATTCACAACTGCAGGAAAGGATCAAACACCACGTGATTGCGGCCTGCTAGTGCGCTATATCTTGCTTCACCTGTCTTTCCAGTCAGATTGATCTGTTCCAGCTTTTTGAGTTCACGAGCCTCTGCCTGAACATCGGCCAATGCGCGGCAGCCGTTCTGCAGGCGTCCCATGACGGTTACAAGCTCCGGATTCCCGGTCGCATCATAGCGAATAGAATAGGCCTCGATCTTTAAAGGACCGTATGCATGTTCCACAGGTTCGGGTAAAGCTGCAGCATCGATTGCTTTCTGGATTTCTGAATAGTCTTGATCCTCCCAGGGTTGATCGGGAGGCTCGGCACCATAAATACCGATGGCATGCTTGGAGTTGTACCAGCCGTTAGCCGTGACCATCGCTTTTAAGCGACGATCCCGGCGGATGCGCTCCATGCTGGAAACGATGGCGTGCAGGGAATAATTGTTCCCGGGACCGCCAAAATAAGCCAGCCCTCCTGTCACCGATAAATCGCGGGAATCATTTTCCTCAATGCCGATCGCCCGGCGGGAAATCTCCACGGCTGAAGGAAAGCAGCTGTACAGATCAAATACCCCGATATCGCCCAGAGACAAGCCCGCCTGACGCAGGGCTAACCGGGACGCTTCCGTAATGGCCGGCGAATCATCAAGCCGCGGTCTTTGTGTGACATGCCAGATATTATTCAACTCCGCGCCGCCCATGGGATAAACCAATTTTGAACTTTCGATGCCCAGCGCTGCAGCATCGTCCGCACCGGTCATAATCACCGCCGCCGCCTGATCCACATTGATGTTGGACATCATGCGGAGGGTGTAGGGATAGACCACAAAACGGTTATGCGATGAGGGCTGCGAAATTTCCTCGGCCGATAGTTCCTTCCGGTTCCAGGCATAGGGATTCAAAGATGCAATCCGGGAAAGGCGTTCATAGCGCCTGCCTATATAGAGGCGGTGTTCTTCCGGTGTTCTGCCGGCTATGCTGCACAGGGCGGTTTCAAAGAAAGGATACATATACTGGGGCAGGAAAAGATCGTAGGTTTTTTCGACCCTGTTGTTGGGTTCTTCATACTTATCGCCTCGTGCTTCGAGTATTTCCTGTTCATGGTCGCAACCCAGACGAAGCATGGCGTCAAAATTGATAGGCAGATTATGCGCGTTTAGTTGCTGAAGGGTTATGTTGTCCGGCCAATGGAGTGCTGTTTTCCCGCGCGATGCCCGATACAAGGCATAAACGGCTTCCGCACCGGAGATCAATACCGCCTTTCTTCTGCCTGCGGCAATATCCCGGGCAAAACGGTTGACCAGCTTCTGGGGTGAATTACCGCCGATTGTCGAATAGATGAACTCCCGCGGCCGGAGGCCCAATGCCGCCGCCAACGCATGAGGCGCTCTTTCATCATCCCGGGAAAAACTATTGACCACACATACGGTATCAATCAGCGCCGCCAGGCCGGCGCTACCAGCATCGGCAAACGCCGCTCGGCTGACCTTGATCATGAGTCCCAGCGGATCGAGCGCAGGAGCAGCATTTTTGGGCTGGGTATATTGGGCGGCGCCAACCAGCACCGGTGTTGCTTTTTTTCCTCTCTTCATGGAAGATTCTATAAGCCACCTGAAGAACTTTGTCAAATACTGCCGCTTCCCGTTGGGCCGTGCCGCTTTTTGGGCTTATAGACCAAGATATGTTTTTCTTATGGTTTCATCGGCGAGAAGTTCTTTGGGCGACCCCTCGGCGATGAGTTTGCCCTGAGACAAAACATAATTGCGGGTGGAAAGATCGAACGCAAACCCGATATCCTGTTCGACCAGCAGAATCGTGATTCCCAAGCCGTGAACATCCCGAATTCGGGCAAAGAGATCCTTCTTGACGATCGGGGCAAGCCCTGTAGAAGGTTCGTCAATCAGAAGAAGCTTGGCCTGCGACATCAAGGCTCGTCCGATAGAAAGCATCGTGCGCTCTCCTCCGGACAAGGTGCCGGAAACCTGCTGCGACCTTTTTTTCAGGACTGGGAAAAGCTGGTAAACTTTATCTTTGCTCGATTTAATCAGCGATTTGTTTTTACAAAGAAATGCACCGGCATCGAGATTTTCTTCAACGGTCATTTCCCGAAACGGCCTTCCTCTTTCCGGACAAAGGATCAATCCTTTTTCGGCGATTTCATAAGCCGGGATATTGGTGATGTCCTCCCCGTCGAAAATAACACGGCCTTCCAGGGTGATTTTTCCCTGAACGGTGCCTTTGAGGGTATCCTTTTCCCACCGGATCAAGCCGCTCACGGCTTTTAAAAGGGTTGTCTTTCCGGCGCCGTTGGGTCCCACAAGACTGACCAGTTCCCCATGATCAACGTTGATGCTGACCCTGTTCAGAACGATCGCCCGATCATAAAGCACGCTCAGATTGCTGACTTCAAGATACAAGTTGTGATACCTCCTTTCCGATATAAGCTTCGATCGACCAATGGATTCTTCACAACTTCTTCCGGAGTACCCATAGCGATGATTTCTCCAAAATTCACCACGATGACACGGTCCAGAATAGGCATCAGATCGGACAACTTGTGTTCAACGATCAGCATGGCGGGCCCTTCACTATGCAGCCTCCCGAAGCGGCCTCCCTTATGGAGCCGTTTCAGAGATCTGGCGATAAGAGCGGTCTCCGCCGGGTTCAGACCGCCAAAGGGTTCATCCAGAAGAAGAAGTTCCGGCTCGGTGGCAATCGCCCGGGCCAGTTCCAGCCTCTTTAAATCACCATGAGAGAGGATTGATGCCGGTTCCAGCGCAAGATCGGCGATGCCGCAAAACTCCAGGGCATCCCGCGCCCGCAGCTCAACGGTCTTGATCCATTCTCCCTTACGTTTTGCCCTTTTCGAGAGGCAGGCCACCATGACGTTGGCCAAAACCGGCAGGTGCCGAAAAGGTTTAACAACCTGGAACGTCGAGGCAATCCCCATATTGACGATTTCCCAGATAGGCCGGTCAATAATATTTTCCCCTTTAAAACGGACTTTGCCCGCTGTCGGTTTCAGGATTCCCGACATAAGTCTGATGAGTGTTGATTTGCCGGCGCCATTCGGTCCGATCAACCCCACCATTTCGTCGCGCTGAATCAAAGAAACTGGCGTTGTCGACCGCCTTCAGCCCGCCAAAAGATTTTGTCACTGCTTCGACTTCAAGGAGAGGGGCTTCCATGATCATTCCTCCTCCCTGAGCTCTCGACGGGATACTTTGCCAACATCCGTGCGGGGAAGTTCACCGACAAATTCGATGATACCGGGAAGTTTGTAATGGGCAAGCTTGTCGTTGCAGTATTCGAGGATATCTTTTTCCGATAAGCTGCCGCGCGCATCGGATTCCAGAACGACCAGAGCCTTGACAATTTCACCGACTTTTATATCTTTTACGCCGATGACTCCGACCTCTTTAATCTTCGGATGGGTTTTCAGGACCTCTTCCACCTCGCGCGCATAAACCCGCAATCCCTTATACTTAATCAGGTCGCGTTTACGGTCATAGACATAGAAGAAACCATTCTCATCCATTCTCCCCAAATCACCCGTCCGCCACCACTTTTCCCCGTCGATCGTGGCAATACAATCCTGAGTTGCCGGGGGATTATTCCAATATCCTTTGGTCACCTGGGGACCGATGATGGCAATTTCCCCGATTTCATTGAGGGGAGAAAATTCGTCCTTGTCCGGATCGAGAATGGCGGCCAGAGTATTGCAGATAGGTACGCCGACTGATCCTATTCTGATATTGCCGGGTATGTTTTCATGCGTGACGGCGGTGCATTCGGTCATACCGTAACCTTCCTGAATATCTGTTCCCGTCCGCTTCTTCCAGTCGCGGGCGGTGTATTCATGAAGGGCGTCTGCCCCGGAGAGGATCACCTTCATCGATTTCCAGGGGACGCGGTCTGTTTTCGTATGGTCTTTTAAAATCTCATAAATCGTGGGCGCACCGAAAAAAGTGCTTGTCTGTGTGCTTACAACAGCGCTCAGGATATCATCGATATCGGGATTGGTCATCACAATCAGGGTAAAGCCCTGCAGGATTCCATTGAGCAGTGCAATAACCTGTCCGGCGGCATGGTAAAAAGGCATATAACTTATCCATGTCTCTTTTCCTTCCTCGAGAACGGATAAAAAGTTTTTAAACTGATAAAGATTGGCCACGATGTTGTAATGCGTGATCATGACACCTTTCGGTTTGCCTGTGGTTCCCCCCGTATAAGGTAAGGTCACCAGATCCTGCTTGGGATCAATAGTGATCAGCGGCGGATCCGGTGTATGCCCGGCCAGCAGTTTTTGGAAGTCGTGAAAATTGCCCCGGTTCTTTATATCAGCCGGGGGCGCCGCCATTTTTTGGTAAACTCCCCTCAGGATGCTTTTCCCCATAAGTTTTTTCATTGCCGGAAGCGATTCGGTCACGCTCGTTAAAATCACCTGCCGGAATGTGATGCCGGTTTTCCGTACCACTTCATAAAGTATATCCTGGCAAATCAATAATTCCGCTCCACTGTCTTCCAACTGATGCCTGATTTCGGAAGAAACATATACAGGGCTGATCGCAGTAACAACCGCACCGATTCTCAAGGCGGCATAAAAGGCAATAATGTGTTCGGGCGTATTGAGCAGCAGCAGCGCAACACGATCACCTTTTTTCACATCCCAATTGATGCAGGGCCTTAGCAAAACGCAGAATTTTATCCCGTAATTCTCCGTAAGTAATCTTCCTGCCGTAGAAATTTATGGCATTGCGATCAGGATATTTTTTGACAATCGCATCGAATAATTCATTCACGGAAATTTCGGGGATGTCCAGATCGGCGGGCACGCCGGGTAAATAGTTTTTGAGCCAAGGTCTGTTCTTGTAGACGGACATCATCCTCGTTGCCTCCTTTTGTCGAATTACTGCATTTCCATTTTTTCTCTCTGAAGATTGGCACGGCAGGCGCGGCAATTGTGCCGATAAGCTGCATTAATCAGCTTGCAGCGCGGACAGATAACTTCAATTTTATCCCGGACCCACGTGGTGAGGCCCTGAGGCATAAAGAGGAGCACGAGGATCAATACCACGGAAAACACGATGAACCGGATGTCATCTCCCCGGGGAACGATCCTGATGAATTCAATCAGCGGGTACAGTAAATAAACGCCCGCCACGGCGCCGTATATGGTACCCATGCCTCCGAAAATTGTCCAGAGAATCGCCTGAAAGGAAAAGAACAGTTCCAGCGTGGAAGGACCGGCGATTTTCATGTAATGGACATATAAACCACCGGCTATCCCGGAAAAAAATCCGCTTACGGCAAAGGCCATGAGCTTATAACGAATGGTATTGATGCCGGATGCCCGGGCGGTGATTTCGTCTTCACGCAGGGCATGCAGAATTAAGCCCGGTCCGCAGGTATTTGCTTTCAGCATCGGTAATCTTATACATGATGAAGACCGATATCAGCATAACGATAACAATTATGTAATAATCAAGCATCCGGGAACTTGATAATCTCTTCACACCATAAAGCCCCAGCTCCCCGCCTGTAAAATTCGGAAAAATAAAAATAATGCCGGTTAGAATAATCGGCAGGGCAAGAGTGACCAAAGCAAGATAAAACCCGCGCAATCTCAGAGCCGGTATGGCGGCAACCATACCGACCAGAACCGCACAAATTCCGCCGAGAGGAATTGTGACCCACGGAGGCAGTCCGAAAACAAGATTGAGTTTTCCTCCGACATATGCGGATACGCCGAAAAACAGGGCATGTCCCAGATTGACCTGCCCGGAAAATCCTGCCAGCAGATCCCAGCTGGCGGCATAGATGGCATAAATTGCCGCCAGCGTCATAATCCTCAGGAGATAAGACTGATCAGAGATAAGCGGCAGAACCAGCAACCCGATGACAAAGATAAAAGCAATGACCCTTCCCGGTATATCGAGGAGTTCTCCTTTAATAATCTGATAGAATAAGCGCAGATAATGCCCCATTATAATCTCTCCTCCTCAAAAACAACGCCATAGAGCCCCTCCGGTTTAAAGATCAGCACCAGGACCATCACGCTGAGAGAGACAGCTCCTTTCAGAAAACTCCCGTCCGGGACGAGAAAAATGACGGCGCTTTCCGCGAAGCCCAGAATAAAGGCGGCAATGATGCTCCCCTTGATGCTTCCCAGGCCTCCCAGGACGACAGCCGCAAGGACCATCACCAGGGGTTGCACCCACATCAAGGCATGCACCATGAAGATCGGCGCGACTGCTGCACCGGCAATCCCGGCCAAAACGGCTGATATAACCATCGTGATCATGGAGATTCTGCTGACATTGATGCCCATCAGATTGGCAACTTCCCGGTCCTGGGCAACGCAGCGGATGGCATTTCCCAGGCGTGTTTTTGCCAAAAGATAAAAGAGTATGGCAACGACAATGATGCTAACCGAAAAAGCAAACACATGGTTATAGGAAATCCGGACCACACCGATATCGAGAAAACCGGAAATAAACGAAGGAAACGGATAATAATGCGCACCAAAGATGAGCAGCATTATTTCCTGCGACAGGAGAGCCAAAGCGACGGATACAATCATGACCGCTGTTTCGTGTTGTTTGATGCGGTCAAAAAATAGTTTGTAGCAGATCATGGCAATGATGCTTGTCAGGATAATGCCCAATAGCGTGGAAATCCAGAGCGGGAATCCCAATTGGCTGGAAATAATAAAAATGATGAAGGCGGCGATCATATAAAAGCAGGTGTGAGCCATATTGACAATCTTCGCGACACCAAAGATTAAGGAGAAACCTGCCGCCAACACGGCGATCATTCCCCCATACGCCAGGCCATGAATAAATATATCCAAAAAGATCCCGTTCATGATGCCAACCTTTCCCTGTATTTGACGCTGCCTGTGTGAGAAACATGATCTGTTGCGGATAAGCGGCAAATGGCAAAATGCGCTTATCCGCAACAGTCAGTTAAGTTATTTTGATTTTTTCCAATACTTGATCATTACCGGAGGCAGTTTTGCCGGAACTGTACCGGGAAACTTGATGCCTTTCCAACCGGTGCCCGCACCCACGGCAGGATTGACTTCATTGCCGTCCGGCCAGACCGTTACCAGTTTTCCTTTCTGCCATTGCTGGACGAATATGGTTAAATACCGGGCGCCATATTTTAAGTCATGGGGCAGCGGATCATTTTTGTCATTGTAAACAATCCTTCCGGCAACTCCCTGATAATCAGTCTTTTCCATCTCGACTACGACTTGATCACTGTTGAGTGATTTTGCCCTTTCCGCGGCTTCTTTGAGCAGATACACTCCATCATAGGCGCCCATTGCGGTGTAAAACGGATAATCCCCCGTTTTTTTAACGTATTTTTCAAAGATCGGTACGGTTTTAGGGCTGACCTTGGCATTGACCACGGGGTTGAGCACCAGTTCATATTCGCATTTTCCGTTGGTTGATTTCCAGTATCTCAACAATTGTGCCTCTATGTTGGTACCGATCGGAATGGCCGGAACTTCCAGTTCACCCCATTGCTTCCCAAAAATAATCCCGGCCGGTCCCGTAAACAGTGTCAGTATAATATGGGCGCCGGAAGTCTTGATGGCGCTCAATTCGGCAGACATGTCGTTGGTGGTGGGAGAGGGGCGCCACGTGCCGACGATTTCCATTCCCAGTTTGGGTACAACTTCCTGAGCGACGGCAATCATTGCATCCCCTGTTAAAATCTTTTCCATGAGCAGGGCAACTTTAGGCTTTTGAATGCCCAGATCGCGTCTGATCTGCTGGGCGAGAGCATCCATGGCAGCGCTCAAACTCCGTAATTGATAACCTGTATGGGGCGTAGTTGTGCGGAAGAAGTATTTGTATTTGTTATAATCTTTGGCAACCTGCTCGGTGAGTTTGGGGCTTCCGCCGCCGGACATGATGTAAATGATTTTATTCTCGGCCATAACTTCCTGCTGGGCAAGAATGGCTTCCGATCTCGCTCCGCCGATGACGAAATTAACCTTATCCACCGTCAGGAGGCGCTCTAAAGCGCTTACCGCATCCGGAACGCTCAGGTACTCATTGGAATCAGCCTTGACGATCTCGACTTTGTAACTCTTGCCGCTAATATTGACTCCGCCTTTGGCATTAATTTCCTCTGCCGCCAACTGAGCGCCGATGAACATGTGTTCTCCGGCGGGAAACTTCATTGGACCCGATATGCCGATTTTGATTACATCGGCCGCTCCCGCCCCGGATGCAAAAATAAATGAGCATAAAACAGCCAGCAACAAACCCAACCCGTGCTTTACAACTGATTTTGCCTCCATATACATAACGACAATCCCTCCTTTTTTAAAGTAGATATTGCTTTTGACAGTGATGCGTTACGGATTGGCCAACCAGCCTCTGCAGGCCGGATAGTCTGGATATATCCACCTCCTTAAAAAACCTGCGGAAAGATCAATCTTTCCCGGGTTCGATATGCGGATTTTGCTCTTCGCTGCCACGACGTCCATAGTCCTGCTGAAAAAGACCCGGTCATCATCAGGATACCTTCGCCCTGATATTTCTTTCGAGAAGGTTTGTATTAATTAACGATTATGAAACAACAAGCATAATAGATGCCAAACTACGACATGAGAGATGTGATATTATTTCAAATACTTATTAACTCGCCACCGCAAGAAGCCCGACAAGCTGTACAACATGTCGTTTTTCAACAATCCATATTTGGATTTCCATCCCCGGCAGCGGCAGGAGCCCGGCAGCTGACTGCGGAGGGGATATCTTTCCGTCTATCCCCTCCGGATAAAACACCTACCAATGGAAAAAAGGTTGCCCCTAACGGATCTGATTGGCTTCGCCGGACATATCCAGCGCCGCCATAGCTGCCGGAGTCGGAATGCCCGAGACCGGATCGATGTCCATCAATTCGTAGAACCGCGCCTTCATTGGCTCCAGATCCACTTGCGACCCTTCCGCCTCACCGTCTTTCCCCGGTTCCAGCATGCGGGGTGTCAGAGCATCGTCGGTCGCCGTCAGACCATAACGGTGATTGATCAGGCGCTTGAGGAAAAAAACCCGCTTGCCCGCCGCCATCATGTCGCCGGCCTCCCAGCCATAACCGGCCACGGTGTTGAACAGCGCGAGCCAATCCGGAATCGTCACCTCCGCATCGGCGAATTGGCAGAAACAGGCACTGTTCTCGATCGCCCCCAGGGCGACTGACATTGCCGCCGCCTCCGCCTTGTTCTCCCCCGTTTTTGGCTCCAGCATAAAATCAAAGCCGATCTCCGGATAATATCGGGACCCCATCTCCACGAAGAGCATCGGGTCTGCCACGTGGCAGGCGCCGCGCGGGCTCACTGCATACGTCAGGGCCATGCCGTGGCCGCCACCCCGGGGATCGTGCATCGGCGCCTCCATCCCCTTGCTGTGAACGGTGTAGTCCAACCCCTTGCCGATCTTCTTGGCCGCCGCCACGCTGCCGTCCGCCAGAAGCTCGCCCAGTTTACCCTCCCGCCGGGAAATCAGCCGGAAGAACCTTGTTAATCACTGTGTCCATGTCCCCCCACTCAAGCTCGATCCCTCCCGTATCATCCAGGGTAAGATCGCCCCGTCTCGAAGGCTTCCATCGCCCAGGCAATCGTCCCGCCCGCCGAGATGGAATCCAGACCCAGGTCATTGCAGACCCGGCCGGCCTTGCACGTAGCCGCCAGATCGATCGATCCGATCAGCGTCCCGAAGGCGACGATTGTTTCGTATTCCGGACCCGGTCCGTCGGGAATAGCAAACGGTCCCTCCTTTACCTCCACATAACGCTTGCAGGCAATTCCGCAATAGGCGCAGGCGCCCGCTGCGGGTAAGATACGTGTCCGTGAGCGTGCTGCCGGTCAGGGCATCAGCCGCTTCCTCCCAGAAATTGGAGGTCCAGTTCTTGACCGGAACGTCACCGCTGTAAACACCACCCATCAGATTCGCCGCCGTCCCGTTCTCATGCAGAACATTCGACGCCAGGGCTTCCTTGATCCGCACGATTGAGGTCCTTGCGGAGGTCCTCAAAAGCTGCCGGATCGGCGAGCGTCATCTCCTTTTTCGTCGCCTTGATCACGATGGCCTTGAGGTTCTTCGCCCCCATAACGGCGCCGAAGCCGGCCCGTCCCGTCGCATGGTGCCCGTCGTTTAAGATCATTGTGTAGCGGACAAGATTTTCCGCTGCCGGCCCGATAACCAGCGTCCGGTAGTCCTTGCCGTACTTCGCCTTCAGCGCCTTCGGTAACCTCCTCTGTTCCCTTCCCCCAGTAAGCGCTTCCATCTTCGAGAGTGACTTTGTCGTCCACCATCAGGAGCACGGAAGGCTGGGCCGCCTTCCCTGTCAGGATCATACCGTCAAAACCGGCATACCGCAGCTCCGGGGCAAAAAAACCGCCGCAGGAGGAATCACCCCAGTGGCCGGTCAACGGCGAACAACCGGCCACGCTGTTCCGGCTTGCCCCGGACAAACGCAAGCCCGCAAAAGGACCGTTCATGAACAGGAGCATCGCCTCCGGGGACAGGGGATCTGCTTTGAAGTCACCCCGTTCCCAGAAGAGCTTTGCAGCCAGACCGCTGCCGCCGATATACTTCCGGTAATATTCCTCCGGCAGAATCTCTACTGTTGCCTTCCCCGCCGTCAGGTCCACATTGACAATTTTCCCTGTATTGCCGTTCATAAAACACTCCTCAAATCATCCGGATGCCGCCTGCATCCGTCCCATTCCTGCTTCCAGTAATACTACTGAAGGCATCCAGGCGAATAATCAGGAACCGTCTAATCATCCCTTAGCCTTCAGCCTTCGGGTCGCTTCATCCTTTCTTACTTAATGATCTTATCTTCCCAGCCCAGGTCCTTGAGAACTTTCATGTAGATGGCGGCGACCTTTTTCAGTTTGGGTGCCAGTTTCAGCAGCCCTGTCGCCGAACCCTTCACCCGGATCTTCCTGCGGGTAATGGCCATCACCGGATTGAGCTTGTCGGACCAGGAACGATGGGCGTCATCGGCGGACAGGCTCATGATCAGATCCGGTTCCCCGGCCGGTTTCCCCGCTCCGTATTTCAGTTCCCCGCCGCGGGAGTCAACCCAGAAGGAACAGTTGGGGCCGCTCTCCGTATAATCAAACCAGATAAGCTGGTTAACTTTTTTCAAACCTTCGCCCAGTTCGGGATCATTGGCCGATGCCTCAAAGAGCGCTAAAAACGCTTTGACCGGTTCTGTTTCGTCTTTCCAAAATTCCATGATGTTCTCCTCCTTATTAGAGTTTATAGGGCTTTTAAGTACAGATTCAGAATATCTTCCTCTTCACAATAGCGCGGATTAGCGGTGATCTGGCTGTCCCCCGAGGCAGTATCCACCAGGGGTTGTAATGCTGCCCGGTCAGTCGGAACACCGAGATCCTTCAGCGTTTGAGTCAAACCGACCTCTTTGAGGAGGTCTTTAACCGCCTGCACGGCCTGCCTTCCGGCAGGCTTCGGGATCTTTCCCGTCCACGGGGATCCCCATGGCATCGGCAACCATCATAAACCGCTCTGGCTTCTCGGAAACATTGAAATCCATCACATGAGGCAGCAGGATCGCGTTGGCCAGACCGTGGGGAATCCCGTATTGTCCACCCAGGGCGTGCGCCAGGGCATGCACGGCGCCTGTCATGGCTATTGACAAACCCTATCCCGGCGATACAACTCGCCAGCAGCATGTGCCCCCGGGCATCGATGTTTTCCGGTTCTTTAACGGCCAGCGGAAGATATTTAAAAATCAGCCGGATGGCATGCAGACACAGGGCGTCGCTGATCGGTTTGGCGGAGTGCGAGGTCGTCCCCTCGACGGCGTGCGTCAATGCGTCCATCCCCGTGAAGGCCGTGATCTTCGCGGGCAGCTTGACCATGAGTTCCGGGTCCAGCATGGCGATATCGGAATTGCAGTAGGGATGGGTAACCGAGAGCTTGGTATGCGCCTCAACATCCAGAACGACCATGGCGTTCGTGATCTCGCAGCCGGTCCCCGCAGTCGTCGGGAAGGCGATATGGGGAGGCAGCGGCTTCGCCCCGTCCCAGAGAGCGGCCTGTGCGGCGAGCGGTGTAAAGTCATCTTCCCCGCCGCCAATTAGAATGTTTACCGCCTTGGCCGTATCCATGACGCTCCCGCCGCCCAGAGCAATCATGCAGTCGGCGCCCTTCTCCCGGTAAAACCGCGCTCCATCGTTGATAATGTCGATACGGGCGTCCTGGAGAATCGAGTCGAAAACACCCACCAGCTCCAGTTCTGATTTCCCGACAGCGTCAATGAGCATCTGAGCCACCCCGGCATCGACCAACCCCTTGTCGGTATAGATTACTACCTTCGTTCCTCCCAGCTGGGCCATCTCAAAGCCCACCTCGCTGCGCAACCCCGGCGAGTACATGATACGGGGCCGGCAAACCCAACTGAAAAACGGTTCAAACGCGACTTCTGGATATTTCATAGCGTCCTCCTTTTATGAAAGTCCCTGATAAAGGGACCGTATAGTTAATGCTGATAATTTGATAATGTGATTGGCCAAGACATCGTTTTCCGACAGCAGGAATAATAGAGAAGTCTCCTGGGGATGTCAATTCTTTTTTCCCCCAGGAGCTTAAGGCAAATTAATCCCCCCGATACATTTCCTCGATGACGTCGCCGAACTGCGCATTGATGGCCTTGCGCTTCACTTTCATTGTCGGGGTCACTTCGCCGTCCTCGGTATAGAGCTTTTTGTCCAGTATTCTGAATTTCCTTATGTTCTCAACACGCGCCACCTGAGCATTTACTTTATTGATTTCCTGCTGGATTAACTCGATCACTTCTTCGGTTTTCGTCATCGACGCAAAAGTCGTATATTGCACTTTTTTGTCCTGGGTATATTTGGTGACATTCTCTTCGTCGATGACAATGAGCGCCGTTATAAATTTCCGTTTGTCTCCAATAACAACGGAGTCGTTAATATAGGGTGAACATTTCAGAAGATTCTCCAGATACTGGGGGGCGATGTTTTTACCGCCCGCCGTGATGATCAGGTCCTTTTTCCGGTCAGTCAGCTTGAGGTAACCATCATCGTCAATCAAACCCACGTCGCCGGTGTGCATCCAACCGTCAACAAGCACTTCTTTGGTCTGCTCCTCATCCTTGTAATAACCCTTGAAAATTCCTTTATGCTTTACGAGAATCTCACCGTCTTCAGCGATTTTGACCTCAGTTCCCGGTAATGCCTTGCCGACAGTTCCCACTTTATAATCCACTTCGCTCGACATGTGGGTTATACCCGTCGTTTCGGTCATGCCATACCCCTCGCGAATGGGGATCCCGATGCTCTGGAAAAACTTTAAAATTTCATGTGAAATGGGGGCGGCGCCGGAAACGCCCAAGCGCACCTGGTCAAAGCCGAGACGCTCCTTGAGTTTCCGAAAGACAACAAAGTATGCCAGATGATAGGCCAGGTAAAGGGGAAAGGAAACTGGTTTCTTAGCCAGCGCTTTGTTGTTGTATTGTGTTCCGATCTTTACGGCAACCTTGTAGAGCTGTCGTTTCAGCCATGTCGCATCGGCCATTTTCAGAACAATCCCGGAATAGTATTTTTCCCATATCCTGGGGACAGCGTGAAACATCGTCGGCGACACTTCGCGCATATCCGCCATAACCGTATCCGTATTTTCCGTAAAGTTGACGATGTGTCCGACAGTCAGATGAAACATGATATCGTAAATCTGTTCATACACATGGTTGAGGGGCAGAAAAGAAATGGTCTCGTCATCATGGGTTGAGGGCATGACTTGAAGCGCCGCACGGCCGATCCAGAGATAGCCCTCATGGGCAAGCAATGCACCCTTCGGCGGTCCCGTCGTTCCTGACGTATAGATAATGCCGGCAATGTCTTGGGGCTGTGCCTGTTCGGTCAGTTTCAAGAAAAGCCCCGGATCTTTTCGATCCTCTTCCTTCCCCAGGTCGAGAAGTTGCTGGAAGCTCATGAGCATTGGGTCCTCGTAATGCTTGAGGCCTTCCATCTCCCAGACGATGAGCTTCCGCAGTTTCGGGGTCTTATCCCGGAAAACAAGCGCCTTGTCCAACTGTTCCTCATCTTCACAGATATAGACAACAGCATCGGAATGACCGACCACGTATTCGCATTCCGCTACCGGGTTAGTCGTATAGATCCCCACCCAGGCCCCCCCGGCGCTGACAATGCCCAGGGCCGAATAGAGCCACTCCGGCCTGTTTTCACCAATGATCGCCACATGCTCGCCGTATTTCACACCAAGGGCATGAAGGCCAAGGGCTACATGCTTGACGTTTTCCAGATAATCGGCCCAGGTAATATCGTGCCAGATGCCGAAATCCTTTTTTCTCATGGCAACGCGGTTTGGCTGTTTTTCTGCTATATTTAACAACGCTTTGGGCAATGTATTAATTGCCATTGTCTCCCCCTTGCTCTTTACAATCGACATAAACGTTTTATAGAATTATTTTCAAGCCTAAAACAGGCCAGACTAGCGAAAGCGAACCTTTCTTCGATAGCGCTTGTATCCCTTAACAGACTGTTCCGCAGCGATACCCAGGTAAAACTCCTTGATATCCTGATCCTCCCGAAGAACCTGCGGCTTATCAGCGCGGACGATTCTGCCGTTTTCCAGCAAATAGGCAAAATGGGAATATTTGAGCGCCATATTAACATTCTGTTCTACAAGCAGAATTGTAACCCCATCCTTCTCATTAATATTTTTTATAATGCCGAATATTTCTTTTGTTAAAAGAGGTGATAGCCCCAGAGATGGTTCATCGAGCATGAGCAGCTTGGGACGGCTCATCAACGCCCGGCCGATGGCCAGCATCTGCTGTTCACCGCCGCTCATCAATCCCGCCTGCTGATTACTTCTTTCTTTCAAAATGGGAAAGTGATGGAAGACATTTTCCAGATCGCTCTGGATGCCTTTTTTATCATTCCTTGTATAGGCGCCTATGTGAATGTTTTCCAGAACGGTAAGTTCGGGAAAAACTTCGCGGCCTTCCGGCACGTAGCCTGATGCCCATTTTGACGATGTCGGATGTATCTTTCCTGTCGATGCGCTGCCCCAGAAATTCTATGGTACCTTTTTCCGGTTGCTCTTCCTTCAGATCATAGAAAAGCCTCATAATAGTTTTGAGCGTGGTTGTTTTTCCTGCACCGTTGGAACCCAGCAACGCGACAATATCTCCCTTGTTGATCTCGAAGGAAATTCCATGCAGCGCGCGG
The DNA here is from genome assembly GCA_963845095.1 of uncultured delta proteobacterium. Classification (GTDB taxonomy): domain Bacteria; phylum Desulfobacterota; class Syntrophia; order Syntrophales; family Smithellaceae; genus MVRV01. The sequence goes on along the minus strand of CAWJQM010000006.1, from coordinate 26,615 downwards.
ATCAGATCGTACCAGGTTTCTATATTTTTCACCTTCAGCATCAGACGGTTTCCTCCTCTCCGAGGTAGGCTTTTATGACTTCGGGGTGCCGCTGTACTTCCTGAGGCGATCCCAGAACAATTTTCTGCCCCTGACTCATGGCGAAAACTCGATCCGATATTCCCATGATCATGTTCATATCATGTTCAATCAACAGAATCGTCATATTATAGTCTTCCCGAATGTCTTTGATCCAGATGTTAAGATCGTCCTTTTCTTCCGTGTTCATACCGGCAGAGGGCTCGTCGAGCAGCATCACCTTCGGTTCCAGCGCCAGTGCCCGTCCTACTTCCACCAGCTTACGCTTGCCATAGGCAAGCGAGCCTACAAATTGATCCCGGACGGATTGAAGTTCGAGAAAATCAATAATTTGTTCAACTTTTTCGCGGTGTGCAATCTCCTCACGGGCAGCACGAGATCGTTTTCCCAACATAAAAGCACCGCCAAAGATGCCCGTCTTCATATGGATGTGTCTGCCGAGCATGAGATTATCCATGACGGTGGCATTGGCAAACAGTTCAATGTTTTGAAAGGTCCGGGCGATCCCCTTTCTGGCTATTTTATCGGGGGTTTTACCCACCATATTTTCACCCTCTAACATGACAGCCCCTGCGTTTGGCTGATAGATACCACTGATTAGATTAAATATGGTTGTTTTGCCCGATCCATTTGGTCCGATAATGGAAAAAATTTCATTCTTCTCGACGCTGAAGCTTATATCATTAACAGCTTTTAAACCGCCGAAGCTAATACTCAAATTTTCGATACTGAAATAGCCCATGAAATATCATTCCTTTTTTCTCTATTTCTTGATTCGCATCAAGATATATCTGTCGAAAAACCGCCTTCCGGAAGATCAGGGCGCGGCATTTTCAGATGCCGCACCCTGAAATAGGCGCCCTATCTTTTCTTAGGTCTATCATTAACTGTCCAATCCTGAAGTACGATGACTTCTCCCTTGGGACCGCACTGCCAGACACGGAACTCCTTCGGTGGCAAATGATAAGTGGCACTCCAGTTTACTCTCGGACCGATACCCTTGAAATTTTTAATGTTATTGAGTTCTCTTACGAGGGCTTCCGTGCTCAGATCTCTGCCAACCTGACGCAGCGCTTGCACCAGAGGTTCTGCCGCAACTATACCGGCTGCGTAAAATATTCCCCAGCGTTCGTTCGGAGCAAGCCGTTTTGCGGCATCGGCATATTTTTTCATATTCGGTATACTCCAATCATGGATGTCTTCCGTGAACGCTGACGTCATCACCCTTTCTTTTGCCCACAAACCGTCACTGATATGGTTCATTAAAACGTAGTCCGTCAGGTTGTAGGAGTGAATCCACTGCGGATGGAAACCGACGGAAACCGCGTTTCTCAGAGCAATGGCCGCCTGTGTTGGAGCTACATACCCGATCACCACCTCTACGCCCGCCGCCTTGAGCCGGGAAATCTGCGAGGATAGATCCCTTTCGATCGGCTCGACCGGAACTGCAATCGCCAGTTCCATGTTGTAGGTTTTAAGGCGATCCTTTACCGCGGCGAGAGGATCCAGACCGTAATCGTCATTCTGGTATAGCATGCCGATCTTTTTATATTTTTTCTTTTCCACAAGAAACTTCGTCATAACCGAGGCATCATCGTCATACAGCGGCCACATAGCCCAAATCCAGGGGGCGTGAGGCGCGTGAAGGTTCTCAGCGCCCGTCATAACAGAAACCAGGGGAATCTTGTTCTGCACAAGATAGCCTCTCACCGCAAGAGCGGGCGTCGTACCGACACCGCCCACAAAAGCCAAAACACCCTGACGGTCAACCAGATCTCTTACCGCAGCCATGGTCTGGGAAGGGTTGTATTGATCATCGCGAATGAATAAGCGGAGCTGCCTGCCATGAATGCCGCCTTCTTCATTAACCATATCAAAAAGGAGTTTAGCACCTCGCGAAGTCGCACCCCAGGGTGCCGCCGGTCCCGTCTGAGGAGACCATGAACCGATTCTTATTTCTTTGTCATCAAATCCCTTTTTCTGCGCTTGCCCTTCGGTAGCAACCAGAAAAACTGCAATTAATGGAACGAGCATTGTTACAAGAATTTTACTGATAAGCATAAACTGTTCCTCCTTTTCAGATGTTTTGTTTACTGCATAGTCTGTTTAGGCTGCCTGATTCCGGAGATAACCTGCAAGTGTAAAATCTGTCAAGTGATCACCCTGCAACCTCTGGCCTCTGAACATTTTTAAACCAGGCGGCTAACTTTTATACCACCTACCCCGCTCTTTAAAAAAAATAAATCCAATATTTATTTCTGACATATCCTGCGTATCCGCGTGCAGAAACTTTAATTCCACTTCGACCTGGGCTACCCGCTCGATGGCGGGATACTTTACCCTTTCATTGTTATCCTGAATATAGCTCACCGTGACGATACGGTACCCGACAATCCGGTAGGGCAGCGCTTTAACTTGCGCCAGATAATCTTCATAGCTGTGCGATCGGGTGTATGCAGAGGAGGATGCAAAGCAGGCGTAAACCGCCGGATAATCCCTCCGGACTTCAGCATCAAGAAAATGCCGGGCAGCTTGCAGTACGGCATCTTCTTCCTGATCTTTCAATGAACCGCAAAAACCGCTTCCGGGCACACAAATACTCAGCATCATGGCCAGGAGAAGACAGGTCATCGCAACGCTCAGGTTGCTTATTTTCATCTTCAACTTCATAAATCACACTTTTTTAATATAGTGTTTTGCAAACAGACCACTGGGACGCACACAAAGAACCAGAACAATCACCACAAAAGCCGTTATCGGCTTCCACGCCGGCCAGACATAACCAAAGAAGTTCTCCAGAAGCCCCATGATTACACCGCCAATCAAAACACCGGGAACGCTCATGAGCCCCCCCAGCACCGCAGCAGCAAAGGCACGGAGAAACGGTTCCATCATAAACTGTGGATCAAGAATAGCCTTGGCGGACAATAACAATGCCGTTATGGCGCCGATGACAGAACTGAACCCCCAGGCGAAGGCAAAGACACGGTCTGTTTTGATCCCCATAATTTTCGCGGCATGCTTATTTTGCTGCGTCGCCCTCATGGCCGTCCCCAACTTCGTGTGCTGGAAGAAGAAATACATGAAAATCATGATCACTATCGCCGTAATGAAAACGGCCATGGCCCATTCACTGATGATGAAACCGGAAATCGGCTCGTACGTTACCGAGTATGAAACAGGTATGGAAAATTGTTTCTGTTCCGCGCCCCATTTCCAACTGGCCAGACCGGCCAGGAGCATCTGCGCACCGATCGTGATCACGATGAGGCCAAGCAGCGTAGGATTCTTCGCCGGCCGCAAAAAGATATATTCAACCAATACACCAAGCAGGGCCGCAAAGAGGAGCGCTGCTATAAAAGCAATCCAGAAAGGATAACCGAAAATAATCAATACATGAAAGGCAACGAATGTTGAAAACATGGCCATCTCGCCCGCGGCAAAATTGACCACATCCGATGTCTTGTAGATAATAACGACCGCCAACCCAAAAAGACCGTAACAGGCACCCATAGCCAATCCATCGATTAACAACTGTCCAAACGGCATATCTATCTCCCCTCTCCTTCGTTACTGTTACTTCCCTTTTAAAAAGGCCATGTCTTCCAGTATTTCTTAACCCGTATCCATCCCCCGAATATTCCCAGTGGTTCAAACAGCATGATTCCGATCATGACGAGGCCCACAGCGATATAATTGAAATTATCCATGCCCGTCACTGTCATCCACTGCTGAGAAAATTTAAGCAGCAAAGTCCCCAAAACAGGAACTTCAGCGATATTCTTGAAAAGGTCATACATCATGTAGGTGATGAGCATCGCCCCGGTTATGGATCCCATAACAGAGCCGAGGCCGCCTACGACGATCATAACTATAAAGATGATTGAAAGGATCAGGTTAAACGTAAAGGGGTCGAAAAAACCAAGCACAAATGCGAAGAGCCCTCCGCCTATCCCGGCGTAAAAAGCACTCGTGGCAAAAGCAAGGGTTTTGTAGATGGTCAGATTAATGCCGATCACCTCGGCAGCTATGTCACTATCACGGATGGCGACAAACGCCCTGCCTGCTCTTGTTTTTAAAATATTGATGGCCCCAAGAACCATGACGATTGTAAAAATCAAAACCAGATAATACTTACCGATCATTGAGTCCAATATCCAGCGCCATCCCAGCTGGGACACGCCTATATCCAGCGGAGGTGCAACCAAGCCCTGTCTGCCGCCAAAGAAGTCCGTGTGGCCGATGATATGCATAATGGCCAGGCCGAAAGCGAGCGTGGCTATTGTCAGATATGGACCTTCCAGCCGCAAAGCCGGCAGTCCCAGAATAAAGCCGAAAAACGCGGCAATAAATGCAGCGGCGAGAATGGCAGCAAAAAAAGGAATCTGAAGCTTGGTCATGAGAAGCACTGTCGCATACGCGCCAATAGCAAAGAACCCGGCATGCCCCAGCGATATCTGCCCGGTTGAACCTACGAGAATATTAAGACCCACCGCCACGATTACATACACCATCATCAGGCTGAATAAATACAAGTAGTAGTTTGACAAATAAAGAGGAAATGTGACTAGCACGGCAAGAAAAACAATCGTCCAGAAAACAATTGTACCGCTTTTGAAAAGCTCAATATCCTCGTAATACGCACGCTTCATATCCATCGGCCGCACCTCACAGAAATTTCAGAACTATAATATTATACACTTACAAAACAAGCCACTGCTGTGGCTGATCACATCCCGCCTTTATGGAAAAGCCCTCCCGTTTCCTAACGGGTAGTTCGCTGCTGGTACATTTCGACATTTCCGCCTGGCAGACGCTCTTTATGTGCACGGACACCTAATACTAAGTAGAACTATTATTTGCTGCTTTGTACTTTGGAGATATGGTTTGCCTAAAAACAGATTTTGGTTTTGTGATTATAGGGAAAAATATTTTGCTGTCAAGAATATTTCTTCCATAGCCGAACTATATGATAATTTCCGCACACAATAGACGCACTAAAGCTATCGTAATAGCCCGCCCCACAAAGAAAAAGTATTTTGAAATGCTGATATTTATTTTTAAACTGTTCGATGAATTCGTTCTTTATTCGGCAAAATCTATTTTATGAATCATTATACTTCTTAATCGACCACCTCCGTAAAATTCCCTTTGAGGCCATTCGCCTCAGAAAAAAAGTTGCTTTCGTTATCAAAAAAATTAATAATCACACAATGGCATTAACCACCGGACACCTCTCGTGTCCTTCTGTCACAACGGAAGAATACACGTTGAAGGGGCAAGTAAAACAGTAAAGGCTGTTGCTGAGATTGATCGGCCTTAATAAACGTTAAGGAGAGCGATATGGGAAATCATCTGCATCATGTGCACATGTTTGCCGCTGACCTCAATAGAAGTATTAAATTTTATGAAGATTATTTTAACGGGGAAGTTGTTCTGGATATGGATCTTGCCGGGGCCAGAAATGTATTTATGAAAGTCGGCAGAGGCCGAATCCACTTTTATGATCAGCCCCCCAGGCTCTCGGGACGCGGCAGCATCCATCATTTTGGAATCCAGACGGATGATATTGAAGGCGTCATTGCGAAAATGAAAGCCGGCGGGATAGTTTTTACCAAGAACATTACTGATGCCGGATTCTGGCGGTATATAATGGTGCCGGCACCTGATGATATTCTCATTGAATTATTTGAAGTGGATAAAGGGCAGATTCCCGCCGGGATGATAAATTATTTTGAATGGGAGAAATGAGAAAACAGCAACTTGTATAAAATTGAATTCCAGGAACAACCGGCAACAAGGAGGCAATATATGACTCAGATCGATATCGATTTAAAAAAGGAACAACAGGCTTCGCTGGCTCGTCCGCGATATAAATACTCGTTGGCAGCGCGTTTCTTTTTTCTGGCGATGGACCTGGCCACGGGCCGGAAAGTTACTCTCGCCAAAGCTAAATTGCTGGAAATACTGGCCTGCATTCCTTACCGGGGATGGGAAGCCCTGCAGTACGCGCGCCTGACCAGACAATATCAAAACCAGGAGTTGGTACAGCAATCATGCCGCATTGTATCCTGGGCAAGAGATGCCCAGGATAATGAATACCTGCACCTGCTGGTTATCAATGAGAAGATGAAGCAGGATGGTCTCCGCGATCCATGGTATCTTTATCCGCTCATTACTTATTGCATGGTCTGGTCATACATACTTTTTGCACGGCCGCTAGCCTTCTTTAGCCCCCGCCGGGCGTTTCTTTTTAATGCGGAGTTCGAAGACCATGCTGAGCATGTTTACGCCCAGTTTGTCCAGGATCATCCGGAATGGGAAAAGCAACCGGTCAACAATCCACTGGTAGCCGAATACGCAGCATTAAATACCTGGGCCGACATATTTCGGCGCATCGGGCTGGATGAACGGGATCACAGAAACAACAGCTTTGTTTTTTGTGAAAAACAGGAATGTGTTGTTGAAATATGAAGGTATGCCCCGATAAAAATTGCATTATCCGGGTAACCTTTTAGTTTCTTTAGATGACTTGTTTATTAAATGTCTCTAACTGTAAAATATTTTAACAGTGTCGGAATTCTTTACAATCGTAAATTGTCGCCAGAACGCTCCTTTGATGGTTGTAATAGAATGATATTGTTATATATAGAGTAAAAAGGAAGGAATGATGATTGTCGAACAATTTTACAATTATTTTTTCTGATGGGCCTGGTATTTAAGGATGTCTTGTGGTATCAGTTAGTTAAACAGTTGGTATGAATTTTGCTAAAGTTGTATAAACCTTGAGAGGATCAGTAAAGATGGACAAAGAAACAACCGTCTGCTTTCAAACCACTTCCGAAATCAGCAATGCCCTCGAAAAAATTGCCGCTGAGGAAAATCTCAGCATCTCCGAAGTTATCAATATTATTGTTAATCGTGATATTAAGGCCGATGAAGAGTTTACGGGGGGAAGGAAGAATCGCCGGCGGGTGGATAGGAAGAAAGTTGATATTCCCGCCTATCTCGGCGATCCCCGTTGGCAGCGGCACGACTTTGAAGCTGTTCATATCGAGGACATTTCCATAGCTGGAATTAAATTTGCACTCCCCAAAGGAACGAAACTGGAAGTTCATCCCCATGGCGAACAGGAAAAAGACAAGTTCATAATCATCTTCCGCTTACCCAACTATAACTGGCCGATTAAGGTGCAAATCGATCCTCAACGGGTCTGTGAATTCTCTGAGGCGGTTGAGGTTGGGGCAGTTCTGGTAGACCCTGACTTTCATGCCTATACGGCGATACAAAAGTATATGATCTGATTGCTGCTTATCAAAGATATTCTCCGTATGAGATTGCTGACTGCAAATATCCATGGCCTTTTTATCATGCCCTTTTTATCGTCTTGACAATCCCCAATTAATTGCCATTATAGCGCCGCAACAGCTATTGATCTGCACCTTCACTTAAATAAATTAAATGACATAAATACGGAGGCATTATGACAGGGAAAGTAGAAACCCATCAATTCAAGACCGAAGTCCAGCAGCTTATGAACATCATCATCCATTCTCTCTATTCCCATCGGGAAATTTTCCTGCGGGAATTAATTTCCAATGCGTCGGACGCCCTCGACAAGCTCCGCTTCACCGCACAGACAGAACCAGAACTTCTGGGTGACGATACTGAAATGAAAATCCGGATTACCGCGGACAAAAAAAGGAGGACCCTGGAAATTGCTGATAACGGCATCGGTATGACCTACGATGAAGTAGTCGAGAATATAGGCACTATTGCGAAAAGCGGTACGGCGGGATTCCTGGAAACAATCGGTGACGCCGGCCTGCAGAATAGTGTGGCGCCGGAACTGATCGGCCAGTTCGGCGTAGGCTTTTACAGCGCCTTCATCGTGGCCGACAAAGTAACTCTGATCACCAGAGCCGCCGGCCACGAGCGGGGCACAAAGTGGGAATCCACCGGCGACGGTTCTTATACCATCGAAGTTGTGGACAAGAAAACCCGGGGAACAACAATCCTCCTGAAACTGAAAAAAGCGGAAAAGGACGAGGAAAATTTCACTGAAGAATGGACAATTCGCGGCATCGTCAAGAAGCATTCCGACTTCGTCGCCTATCCCATCGTTATGGACGTGGAGAGAACGGAACCGGTGCTCGACTCGGACGGCAAACCGGAGAAAGACAAGACCAGGAAGATCATCCGGGAAGAAACCCTCAACTCCATGAAGGCGATCTGGACCAAGGACAAAAAAGAGGTCACGGAAGAGGAACACAACGAATTCTATCGTCACATCAGCCACGACTGGAATCCCCCTCTCACCCATCTCCATCTGAAACTCGAAGGGACAACGGAATACAATGCCCTTCTTTACATCCCCTCCAAGGCTCCCTTTGATTTGTTTACCCATGAGCAGAAACACGGAATACAGCTCTATTCCAAACGAGTCTTCATCATGGAGAACTGCAAGGAACTCATGCCTCAGTATCTGGCCTTCATCAAAGGCGTCGTTGATGCACCGGACCTCAACCTGAATGTCAGCCGGGAGATTCTCCAACAGGATGCCCTCGTCCGGAACATCAAAAAAAATCTGGTCAGGAAGATTCTGGATCTTTTGGCGGGCCTGGAACAGGATAAATACGAAACATTCTACGCAGAGTTCGGCCACATTTTCAAGGCCGGCATTTCCCAGGACTTCGATAATAAGGATAAGATTGCATCGCTCCTGCGTTACAAGACGACCTCTTCCGACGGGAAATACTCGTCGCTGAACGATTACGTAAACAGGATGAAGCCGGACCAGAAGGACATTTACTATATTACGGGCGAAAGCCTGACCACGCTATTGAACAGCCCCCACCTGGAAAGACTCAAAGAAAAGGATATCGAAGTCCTGCTCATGACAGACCCCATCGACGAATGGGTCATCCGGGATCTCCATGAATTCGAGAAAAAGACTTTCAAGAGCGCCGAAAAGGGAGATCTTGATCTGGACAAAGTGGACGACAAGAAACAAGAGGAATACAGCGTGCTTTTTGATTTTATCAAAACCAGCCTGGAGGAGAAAGTCAAGGAAGTCAAACCGTCTACCCACCTGAAGGATTCCGTATCCTGTCTATCGGGAGATGCGTATGACATGAGCTCTTATATGGAGAAAATACTCAAAGCCAGCGGCCAGGACGTTCCAAAGACCAAGCGGGTACTGGAGCTCAACATGGACCATCCGCTGCTGGCCAAGATCAAGGCGGTCTATGAGAAGGACAAGAATGCCCTTATCTTGAAGGACTACACGGACCTTCTGTTTGATCTGGCTGTCATCTCCGAAGGCGGCAAAGTGGAGAATCCGTCCAGGTTCGGCAAACTAATCGGCGACTTGATGGTCGGCGCTATCGACGCTTGATTGCAAAACGGCGCCTTTCTATAAAAAATGCGCCCCTATTGTATTCCTGTGATTATTGCATTATAAGCATAAGAAAATCTGCCCTGCTGCGACCGGACGCCTATAAACTGGCAGCAAGTATTAGTTTATCAATGATCAGGATGGGATAAATTTATGGAATATCTGCCCACGCTGGTTGGTTATATCCTTTTCCTGCTTGCACTGTTCCATGCCCTGCTGGACGGCCAGGCAAACCGCACGCAGCGAATGTTATTGCTGCTGACCCTGTTTATTTACGGCACATTATTGGAAGCAAGCGGCGTGAACAGCGGTCTCTATCACTATCCCCGGGAACCATTTGTCAATATGGGCGTCGTCCCCCTGTCGGTAAGTCTGGCCTGGGTGGGCATCATCTACAGCGTAATCCTGATTGCCGACAAGCTTCGCCTGGGCTCCGGATTGCGCATCCTGACGGTCACCTTAATCGCGCTGAGCCTGGATTGGGGCATGGACCCCGTTGCCACCCGCTTCGGGATCTGGGTCTGGAGGGATAGCGGCGCCTACTTCGGCATCCCCAGCTTCAATATGGTGGGCTGGTTTTTTATACCCATCAGCTATCTGCTTGTTTACGGTTTTGCCTGGAAAGGGGGCAGAAAGCCCATTAGTTTCCTGACTATCGCCGAAGTGGACAGGAACAATTCCTGGCAGAGAAAACTCTATACTATTATCGGCGTCGCCCCGCTCTCGCTGGGGCTGACTGCCGCCTGCAGTGCGGCGATTGTCGCCGCGGCACCCGGACTGCTGAGGTTGTCGCTGGAAATTATGAGCGCCTGGGCCATAGTGACAGTCTTAGCAGCAACAGGAATCGTCATTTGGCGGCGCGACCATCTCCGGCGGAAATCCCGGCTGGATATCATTCCCGCTTTAGTCCTGGCCTGGATCGCCGCCAATTATACTTTTTTAGCCCTGACCGAGGGCGCGGGAACGCTCTTTTTTGTCATGTTCCTGTGTGCGACTCCCCTTTGGTTGATCCTGGCGATAAGTCTGCTTCCACCAAAAAAGAACTCCGGGTTTTCAGCAGACGCCATTCGCTGACAGTTCATCTTACTTTCAGACCCTCATCCAGATAACGAATAATAGGGAAAAGGAAAAACTCAATTACTCTCCTTTTACCCACGTTCACTTCGGCCATGACCGACATTCCCGGCTTTATCTTATGCACATCACCGCTTTTCGTTATTAATGTTTCCGCTTGCATTTTTAACCGCACCGGATACCCGCCGGATTTATTTTCTGCATCGCTGCTTTCACTTTTATCCTTCTCTTTACCACCTTCCATGCTGTAAGGATTAACAACCTCCACGATGCCGGCGATTGTTCCGTACTTCTGAAAATCAAAAGTATCTACCTTGATCACACACTGCTGCCCTTCCCTGACATAGCCGATATCCTTATTCATCACGATGGCATTAACTTCCAGCGGGGTGTTTTCCGGTACAATACCGACAACGGGCTGGGCAGTAGTAACAACAGCACCGACTGTCTTTACCGGCAGCAAATGAATATAGCCGTTAACTGGCGCTACTATAAACCTTTTTCCCTGTTTAAATTTCAGGCTGCTGACTTCCGCTTTCAGCGAGTTTCTGCTTTGGAAATGCGTGGCATATTCGGAGAGAAGTTTTTCCCGGAAGTTGCTTTTAAATGTTTTCATTTCGTCTTTAATTCTGTTTAATTTCACGGCTAATTGCTCAGCCTGACCTGTTTTGGTGTCTATTTCCCGCTCCAGGTTCATTCTTTCCTTCATTTTGTCTCGGTAGAGGTTACCCGCCACAGCGCCGATGGCCAAAAGTTCTCTGTACCGTCCTTCATCTTCGAGAATAATGGTCAAAAGTTTATTGGTTGCTGCAATTTCTTCCGTTATGGCTTTCAATGCACATTGCGTTTCTTGGTATTCGTTTTCCTTTTCGTTTAGTGTGGATTTATAAACTTGCTGCAATGCCTCATAGTGCGCTGTTTGCACTTGAATTACTTCCGGAGAATTTTCATGGCGTTCGGGCACATAATTATTTTCGGCCAATACGGCCTTGATTCTGGCCATAGATAATTGCAAATATTTAAGATTTCTTTCCCGGCCTTCCAGGTCAGCCGTATCCACAGATGGATCAATTTCCAATAAGATTGCTCCTTTTGTAACGTAATCACCTTCTTTGACATGAATTTTTGTAATTATGCCTGTTTCCAGCGGCTGGATAACCTTAACATCACCTATGGGAATAATTTTACCGCGTGCGGTAACAACCACATCAATTTTTACAAAGATCAAACCCAGCAATGCCAACATCATAATAGCAATAATCGTCCATAAAAAATACGTACCCAACGGATTAACGGGCTGCTCCTCGATCTCAGTAATTATCGGTTTAAAATCATGGTAATCATTCTTCATCGAAGACTGATTTTCCTCCTGCTGTTTAGATAGATAGGCATAAAAGCCATTTTGCCGCACCAGAGATGCATGAGTGCCTGTCTCGACTATTTTCCCCTTATCAACAACAATAACCAGATCACAATCACGCATAATGGCAAGGCGATGGGCAATGAAAATAACCGTTCTCCCCTGACAGATTAAATTTAAATTTTGATGGATGATTTTTTCCGATTCATAATCCAAAGCGCTAGTGGCTTCATCAAATATCAGCACATTGGGATTCATAATTAAGGCCCGGGCAATGGCGATTCTCTGTTTCTGGCCACCGGATAAAGAAGAGCCTCTTTCTTCCACATAGGTATCGTAGCCCATCGGCATCTGCGAGATGAAATCATGTGCGCCCGCAATGCGAGTGACCTGGATAATCCTCTCCATATCGGCATCCGGAGCGGCCATGGCGATATTGTCGCGAATTGTACCGCTGAAAAGAAAACATTCCTGTAAAACAACACCGGTACGGTAGCGGAGAAATAAAGGATCCATGTGTCGAATATCCACACCGTCTATCAATATTGTGCCTTCCACCGGCAGGTAAAGTCGCTGGATTAGTTTGGCTATGGTACTTTTCCCCGATCCGCTGCGACCAACAATTCCAATCATCATTCCCGCGCCGATCTTAAAGCTGACACTGTCCAGAACCAGTGGAGTTTCCGGCGCATAGCGAAAGGAAACATTATCGGCAACAATTTCTCCCTTCAATTGTTTTACAGTGATTGCTCCGCCCGCGACCTCCGGTGGTGTATTGATGATATCTCCTATTCTATCCAGTGATAGTTTCGCCTGTTGGAAATCCTGCCACATATGCACAAGGCGAAGAATCGGACCGCTCAGTTGCGAAGCAAACATCTGGAAAGCAATTAGTTGGCCGACACTCATGCTTTTATTGAACACAAGGCTGACACCGAAGTAAATCACCGCCAGAGACATTGTTTTCTGGAGAGTTTGCGATGATGTTACAGCAACATTTCCCAGATTTGACAACTTGAATGCCGATAGAATGTAATCGCCCAAGCTTTTTTCCCACTCTTTAATCATCTTGCCTTCAATGGCCAGCGACTTTACTGTTTGAATGCCGGTTATTGATTCCACCAGGAATGAATAATTGGCGGCACCTTTCTGAAACTTCTCATCCAGACGCGTTTTAATCATGGGGGTGGCGACAGAAGAAATCAGGGCAATTACCAGAACAAAGCCAAGAACGATCAATGTCAGATACCCGCTATAAACCGCCATGATAACAATAAACACGACGGAAAAAACAGTATCGAGTAAAACGGTCAGCGAGATATTGGTCATGAATTGCCGTAGATTTTCCAATTCACGGACGCGCGCAATAATATTGCCCACTTTTCTTACTTCAAAATATCGGAAGGGCAAAGAGAGGAGATGACGGTAAACCTTTGCCCCCAGGCCGGCATCGACCTTATTAGCCGTATGATAGAGTAAGTAGTTGCGCATGAGATTCATAATAGTATCAAAAAATAAAATAATCAGAAAAGCGCCGGCAACAACCTCCAGCGTTGTCAGGGCTTGATGGGCCAGAACTTTATCAATGATAACCTGAATAAAAAGCGGTGTGACCAGACCGAAAATTTGAACAAAAAATGAAGCTGTAATGATGGCCGTAAAAACCTGCCTGTGCTTGAAGAATTCCTTAAACAGCCATTTCATATTGAGGAATAATTCCGTGTTAGTAAAACGGGGATAGACGGCTATCGCTTCGCCACCCCAGATCCGGCCAAAATCACACACTGTTATGTGGCGCGTCTTTTTTTCTCTGCAGTCAAAAAAATAAATTGTATCTTCTTTTTTACCGATCAGAACATGAAACTCCAGGTCTTTAGATATGATGATGAGCGGTGTCGGATATTTCAGCATTTCATTAATTGTCTTGAGTTTCTTGAGCCGCGAACGGATTCCGTGATCCTTCAGAATTCGCAGCACTTCGGCGCTGCTTAATTCGCCCTCAATAAAATAGCGTCTTTTCACGGATTCCATATCAATGCTGACTGTGTGAATCTTGGATACAACTTCAATACTTACAAGACCAGTCTCCATAGTGCTCACTCATAAATTGTTTATAGTTGATCTCCAGCGCTAAATGCTTTTCATATATTGATAAGGAATTCTTGAGCACCTGAAAATCGCGTTCAACAGCTAACGCATTTTTTTCCAAATCCATAAGATCAAGATTGCTTCTCTCCCCCAGAAGATGAGCTTTCCTGCCGATTGTCAGTATTTTTCCGTATTGTTCGTTCAATTTTTGATAATGATGATAAGATTTATTAAGTTCATCGTAACCTGCCTGCAATGTTTTAATGTCCTTATTTTTCTCAGCGAAAGTTACCCAAACGCTTTCTTCCTGCTTGCGGACTTCATGAATATTCCTTTGTCGCTCCCATTTGCGGATACCGCCATCAAAGAGCGGAAGGCTAATCAAAATACCTGCGCTGTATCCCACCTGTCGCATATCATTAAAAGTATTTTCCATGCTTTTAGGGTTGGCATTGTATAAATCATAACGGGCATACAGTGAAATATCCGGCAGAGAGTTATTGGCCGCTGATTTTTCTTTGGAGCGGGCTGCTTCGAGTTCCCGGAGACGTGTTTGATATTCTGGCATCGCCAAAATAACTTCTATTTCATCTGTCATTGATAACTGCCCGCGAGGCGACAATTGGGTAACTTCCGTATCTTCGGTATAGCTTTTCCCCGTATAGTTGCCCAAACGGACAGAACATTCTTTGATTTCTTTCCTGATTTTGGAAATTTCCTTCTCCATATTGACAGCATCTGATTGGGCTTTCAGTACATCTTCATAAGAAAATTGGCCCAGCGCCATAGCCTGTTCTTTTAGTTTGGTGATTTCATGAAGCCTGCGGAGAATGTCAACGGAATATTTTAATTTGATTTTTCCTTCGGCCATCGCGCCAAAGATTTCAGTTACATCCCTGATCATTTTCTTGGCTGTTGTTTCGCAACTATGTACATTAGAATCGCGTATCTTCTCGTAGTATTGCGCTTCATATCTTTTTTTATACCAGTGTGAAATATCGTATTGCCCGGATAATGACAGGGCAGCACGCCAGGCACTCTGATTGCCGCCCACAACTTCGTTGCCGATGGTGTTAATCGTTTGTTGATTTCGATTATCCAGGTTTTCGTATCTTTCAATGCGGCTATTGATATTTATTGCCGGATACAATTCGGCGCGACTACCCTGATATTGAGCATTGGCAATATGCAAGTCTTCCATCCTTACCCGAAGGTTGGCGGAGTGATTGATGCCGTCTCTAATTGCGGAAAAGTAGGTAAGGGACTCGGCAAAACAAGGCTTATTGGCAATGATGATTGCATAAGAAAAAACCATTAAGATAAGTAATAAATAGCGAACCAGTAAAATATGTTTTCCTTTGTCGACCGTTTTATTGATCAGATTTATCGCGATAAATATTTATTTGTAACAACAATAAAAACAAAGTGATTGAAGGCGACGATAATAGAAAAGAAAGAAATATCCGAGCAAGAAGCATTTCTTTTGAAGGCGTCTAATAATTTTATGGAGAATCGGCAATCTGTTATGAGTATAAGCGCGGCACAGAACATAAGTAGCGTGTTTTTCATTTGCATCACCGTAATGCGCCATCCGCAATGCATATGTGCTAGAAGGCTTAATCATCCAGCACTCCGGCCATGAAGCATAAAGTAACGAGATAATTAACTTTTGTCTGCCTCTCTCTGGCGTGGTCTTTTCACCTCTCGGCCCAACAGTCACTTGTTCCATCCGCTCTTTTGTAAAAAGAAACCCGGAGAGACTTCTAATCCCTATTGATGCCAGCTCTGCGCCAGAATACTATGGTATGTCTGGTCACTTATCATCGCATTGAACTTCTGCATCACATCCATGCCCTTATTGTTGTTGATACTACTCATTGTATCGACAATTGTCTGGATATCCTGCCTAGTGACGTAATGGCCGTTGGATACTTCCAGTCTCTCAATGCCGTAATTAGTCTGCTGAAATTCATTGACTATCTTCATATAATTATTAGCATCAATAAAAACATAAAGATCATTATTCTGCTTGATTAACACCGGATCGGTTGTTGTTATGCCATTCATCAGTTTTAGTGTATCAATCTCGCCATTGACGCCGGCTGCTTCATTGAGCGTATCCTTGCCATCAGTCCTTCTCCAAAGGTAGGTATCCGAACCATTGCCACCAGCAACTGTATCATTGCCGGCACCACCATCTATAGTATCGTTACCATCGTTCCCGGTAAGAACATTAACTGCATTGTTGCCGGTCAAAACATTATCCAAACTATTACCGGTACCGTTTCTGGTGGCTGTTCCGATTATGGTCAGATTTTCCACGTTCAGATTCAATGTATAACTAATAGAGCTATTTACTGTATCTATACCTTCATTGGCGACCTCTGTTACTGCATCACCGCTGTTATCCACGTAGTATATGTCATTACCAATTCCACCGATCATGGTATCGGCTCCAGTGCCGCCATTCAGTGTATCATTGCCCGCTCCACCGGCGAGTATATTAACCGCACTATTGCCGGTCAATACGTTATCCAATTCATTGCCGGTTCCATTGATTGCGGTTGTTCCGGTTAAGATCAAGTTTTCGATGTTGGCGCCTAAGATATAGGTGACGGAGCTCTGGACTGCATCCATTCCTTCATCGGAGTTCTCCATAACCACGTCGCCGCTGTTATCCACATAGTATATTTCATTACCAATTCCACCGATCATGGTATCAGCTCCGGTGCCGCCATTCAGTGTATCATTGCCCGCTCCGCCCCTGAGTGTATTAACAGCACTATTGCCGGTCAATACGTTATCCAATTCATTGCCGGTTCCATTGATTGCGGCTGTTCCGGTTAATGCCAGGTTCTCAACGCTAGCTCCAAGTGTATGAGTAATAGAACTTATAACTTTATCTGTTCCTTCATTGGCATTCTCCATCACAACATCGCCAAGATTATCCACATAGTAAACATCATTACCGAGTCCACCAATCATATTATCGGCCTTGGAACCGCCATTCAGCGTATCATTGCCCGCTCCACCCCTGAGTGTATTAACCGCACTATTGCCGTTCAATACGTTATCCAATTCATTGCCGGTTCCATTGATTGCGGCTGTTCCGGTTAAGATCAAGTTTTCGATGTTGGCACCTAAGATATAGGTGACAGAGCTCTGAACTGTATCCTTACCTTCACTGGCATTTTCTGTAACCATGTCATCGATATTATCAACGTAGTATAGGTCATTCCCCAGACCACCTTTCATTGTATCGGCGCCCGAACCACCGGAAAGGGTATTATTGGCACTGTTGCCAAGGAGCATATTATTTAATGTGTTACCGGTGCCATTAATTGCTGCCGTTCCAGTTAATGTGAGATTCTCCACATTAGCAGCCAAGGTATAAGTAATTGAGCTTATAACTGTATCCGTCCCGTCATTAGCATTTTCCGTAACGGTGTCTCCGACGTTATCTACATAGTAAACATCATTTCCACCGCCTCCTGCTAAATAGTCGATACCTGCTCCGCCATCGATGGTGTCATTTCCATACCTGCCATAAATAGTATCATTCCCGGTTCCGCCGATAAGAATATTATGGCCATGCATGCTTGCGGTCAAAACATCATCTCCGGAACCGCCGTCAAGCTTGTCGCTTCCCATGTAAGATCCAAACAGGCTGTCGTTACCGTCGCCGCCCAGCAAGATATTGTTGCCGCTGCCGGATTGGTCGGCATATAAAACATCATTGCCTGTTCCACCATCGAGGGTGTCATTCCCAGAACCACCGTACAGGGTGTCATTGCCCCCTAAACCATAAACAACATTGTCATGACCATTTACCACTACACCATTAAGATTATCATCCCCTTCAGTGCCAGTAATGGGTAATATTTCCGCCCGGCTGTCAATATCTGCTGAACTTAGCGCCGTTCCATCCGCATAAGCGAAACGGTCAACCTGATAATACTCATGAGCAAACCAATTCTTGATTGTTAACGTCTCACCCGTATCCTTGATCCTTAAAATAAGATCGCCGCCCTCATTTAGACCCTTGCCAATATAATCAAACGAATCCGCCACCAATCCCGCCCCAAATTGAACAGTATCCATCCCGTTCGGATTAGCCACCCCCCAATAGTAATAAGCAATGTCACGCTGTATGATGTCATTGTCCGAACCGCGTTCATAAATGAAAACGTCATTTCCTCCGCCACCAGATAAGCAGTCGATCCCTGCTCCGCCATCGAGGTAGTCGTTGCCATACCTGCCATAAAGAGTATCATTCCCGGTTCCGCCGATAAGAATATTATGGCCATGCATGCTTGCCGTCAAAACATCATCTCCGGAACCGCCGTCAAGCTTGTCGCTTCCCATGTAAGATCCAAACAGGCTGTCGTTACCGTCGCCGCCCAGCAAGATATTGCTGCCGCTGCCGGATTGGTCGGCGTATAAAACATCGTTGCCTTTGCCGCCATAGAGGACATCATTACCTGCAATACTCAATACAGTATCGTTCGCATCACCGCCAGCGATCGCATCATCATTAGCAGTACCACTTAATGTGCCGCCCCCTGCATCGCCCACAATCAAATTTTTGTTGAATGAATTGACAATAAAACACTGGTCAGAGTCGGCGCCACTGAGCATGTCATTTTTAAAACTTTCATAATCCCATGTGGTGTTATTTTCGCCCTCAAGTCCGCCTATTGCCCGGACAAATTCCGCGAGGGCAAATTTCCCTTCCACTGAATTTGCTGCAATCAGTTGCTGAAAGTAAGTGGCGGCGGCACTTAAATCGCCTGTAACGCTTTGGGTATTTCCATTCCAGTTGTAGGTAATTTCATCAAAAACATCCTTTAGGTGAGTTTGCATCATGAGCTCACCATAGAACATATCAAACAGGATGTGATAAGCCTGATTCAAAAATGGTACGGCATTGGCATTGGGGTTTGCTCCGGTTGTTCCGACAAAATCCTGTCCCAGAAATTTTTCGAGAACAGCGAGCTTCCGGGCATCAAACAAACCGCCGCGGCTGGCCGGATCGACGCCCTCTGATCCGGTCCACTTAAAAATGATTTGTTCAAGGGTGCTGTTACGGATATTTGCCGCTGAAGAAATGATTGGAGTTGTACCGCCTGCAGTAGTCAATACCACGGCATCCGTTTGTGCGATAAATAGTTCTACCAAATCCTGTAAATCACCACTGACGTCTCGCACCATTGCCTGTTGCAAATCATAGACATTCCCATAACCCTGTATATCAGGCAGTGCAGCGATTTCAGCCGGCACTTCCAGCCATTCTTCTGGTATAGTATAGGCAGTGTCGCGCTGAACAAGAAATCCGCCCATCTGGCCGGAGGTGTTGTCTAATTTTTTATATGTCCCCGACTGTATTTGCGTGTTACCCAATCCATCAGAAATATTAGTAGAGGTGTAACCAGTGTTAAGGGCAGTAATCCCCAGTTCACTGAGCGTCTTTAATTCATCCTCCGTTGAGTATCCATCTCCATCGCTGTCCTGCCACACTTTTAACTGGGCAAACGCCGAATCATTGGCATCAATCTTACCATCACTATTGCTGTCCAGATCGGCCAGCGCCTGGAAGCTGCCGGCTGCCTTTTGGCCATTAGATAATAATGTCTGATCGCCGAATAACTCACCGCCGTTATTGATGACACCGTCACTGTTTATATCACGAACCAGCAAGCCTTCATCGCCGGATACCCAGCCTGTTCGCTCGGCAAAACCGTTTCCGTCATGATCGAAAAAAGCGCCTTCGGCAGAAGCCGCGGTTTCAATTCCGTCTCCGTCCAGATCAAGGACTAAAGGATCAAAATTAATATTTGGCGGAGGTACACCCATGCCATCACCAAAACTTCCACCCGCATCGTTTACTGGATTATTGAGATTGTTCGGATCACCAGGAGCACTAGGGTCACCGGGATCAGGAGAGTCAGTAGCATCATATCCATCAATATCATCTGGGTTTATGGTATTTCCAGAATTTTTCCCATTTATGAAATCATTTTTCGCATCATTCGGATTTATTGTCCCATATTCGTCGATCTCGCTAACGTCTCCATTATCCACAATAGTCAAATCCAAATGATCACCTCTACTTCTTCCTGAATGGCCAACCCTACCAACACTATCGCCTTTATCAACTTCATCTCCTACTTTAAGGGGAGATGGCGTAAGCAAATGATTATATGATGTTAAAATGTATGTCCCATCTTCAAGCCGGGTTTGAATAATTATGGAATTACCAAAGCCATTCATCCGACCTTTAAAAACAACTCTACCGTCAGTCAAAGCCGGGATCTCCTTGCCCCTGGTGCCGTCCGGTGTTGCATAGTCAACGCCAGGATGATAATAAGTACCTCCATCGGTCTTTTTTCTTGGTGCTCTGTATGGAGTTGTAATCACATAATTTCTCCACGGTTTATATCCCATAACAGCCATCCTTATGTCTCTATTTTAATAATGTAAATATGTCACCTAATAGATAACATATTTAGTTTATATCTACTTTCATTGGCGGAATCTCTACTTTTGACAATAAATGCCAAGGATAGGCCATCTTTCGTCATGATTGGCTTTTGTTTTAGAACGCCAGCACCAGTAACGCCTGGCCATGGATCAAAATGTAATCTCTTTATATTTTTTTCTTTATGCCTCTCATCAACTAAATTAATACTTACATATCTTTTAGCTGGATTACGATCATAGATCGTTCCTTCACCAGCAATTTCAGTTGTACCATAAACTTTGCTGTAAACGGCTATTCCCATGGGAGATATATCAAAAGAGTTAATGTCCGAGAGAAAGAGCTTTACTGATTTTATCTTATCAGCCAAATCTAAAAGGTAGACATTTGTTTGCTTTTCCTTATCAGGTAAATTAAAATTGGTAGCAACAAGAAATAATTTGTCTGGATTCTTTACAGCCTTAATCCTAAGAATTTCATAATTACCCATTCCTCTAATTTTCACTTTTTCTTTTTGTAATGTCTTAGTGTCAATGATGGAAAGTATCTTGGTCTTTAGATTCAATGAGTATATACGGCGCTCCAGCGGATCCCACTCAATAATATCTGTCATAATCTTTGTCGGTAAATTTTCATCTACCACTACATTCCGGGGAATAATAATAACATTCCTGATCTCTGATATTGATGTCTGATTGAATTGTGGAGGAGCTATAAAATAGCTGCGCTGCGGCGAGATTAGTATAGGTATCGATGCACTACGAGAAAAATATTTTTGAATTTTCCCGCTTTTTATATCATAATACATAATTTTAATGGATTTTCTTCTTCCATTATTTTTGTAAAATATATTTTCTGGCCGTCATCAGAGCAGGAAGGCATTCCATTAGTGTGGAAATCAATTATTTCTTTTTTGACATCGGTTAACTCTGTTTTATAGAAAAATATGGCTGTTTTTTCATCAACTAAGCCCTTTAACAAGGCTATTGTGTCTTGGCCGCACCAAAGCATGCCATGTACCTCTTCAATATCAGCAACATATTCTTTTGGGTTAGCCCATTGCTTTACAGAAATTGCTTGTTCTGAATTTTCTGCATAGACATATGCAGAGAAAATATTTAGAAAAATAACGAAAATAATTGAAATAATTGGCACGGTTCTATTTATTGGTATTAATTTGTTAATTCTCTTCATGCTGACCTCCTTAGTTGTTCCGGGTCTCGATCTTCCATTGTTTACGCCCAAGCATCAAGCAATGTATCCATCAGCGCTTCTTGTTCCTTCCTGGTGGTTAATTGGCTGGCTGGCCAGCACGATTACCAATGAGGGGAAAAGGCTCGCCATTTAATACAGATTAAAGCATAATCCCGATCCATTAATATCCGGCAATGTTTCCACTTCCGGCAATAACGTTATGATGTCAGGTAATTCTCTGTTAAAGGTATCAACTGCAAAATCAACATCGGTCAGCTTGTTGACTTCGCCGACACTGCCTATGCAACCATCTAGTTTTATTAATATTGTATATACTCTTGTGCCTCTTGGGGCGGTAGGTACAGAAAAAAAGATCCCTTTGCCATTGTTTGTTATTCTGGGCCATATTCCAATGTTGTGTGGCACAGGAATTTCTTTTAAAATTTGCGCTTTCGTTCTCCCCCTCTTCAAATAGTAAATGCCTCGGCCATTCTTCAGTTCTTTACTAAATACAATGTTGCCCTCATCATCTGCATCATAAAACTTCAATGTCTCTGACTAATAACTTTCTTGGCTTGTTCTGATACGGAAATTCATAAACATACAGATTGGTAACGCTATCATCGCCCATATCGCTGCCAAACATCTGATCTGCGTATAAAATATTATCTTTGGTGATGCGTATGTTTCTGAGATAGCGCTCGAAATAATAGTTCCTATTCTTACTGTTTTTCAAATCACGTATATTCAGCCTGCCACCATTGGGATCGAAAAGATAGAGGTGGCTTTCATCGGCGGACCATTGCAATTTTGTAAATTCGGGGATATGACTCATGCCTCTTCGATAGGACACTAATTTAACTTCTTTACCTCCCGGTAATACATGCTGTTGCACCACAGGTAAATCAGGGCCTAGTAGATAATTAGCATTAGGCGATAAAGGCATTGCCACTATATTCTCTAATAACAAGCTTTCCATTTCATACATTTTTTTTATCGTTTTTGAGTTTCTGTCGTAAACAAATAAACTGCCCTGATCCTTCATGAACATGTCATCCGTAAAAACGATATACCGGCCATCAGCCGCGCAGCTTACATTTCTGTGAGTGGGATCATTAGTTATATCTTGAATAACACCGCTCTCTAGATCAAATAACCGTATTCCCTTGCCTTTGTCCTTTCCATAACCACTGAATACGATACTTCTGGTGCCGCACCATGCAGAGCCATGTGAATCCAAGACTAGTCGAATTTCTTTCCATGAAATACTTGAATCACTAACTTTGTCATGTTCAACTGATATGGCCTCCGTTGAATGTACAAAAATTAGACATACCACCAATAAGATAAATAATAGAAATGAGTATCTTTTATGTATAGTCATTTCTGACATCCCCCATTTTTATTTCCTTTCTTTGATGCTGCGTTCTTTTAAATTCTATTACAAAAACCCTTAATACTACTGCTTAAATCGGATAATGTTGAGAGTGATGTGTGCGGTATCTAATGAAGATTTGCCCCCTGTTTCCTTGCCAGTACATAAAAAATATCGAGATTCTATTTTTAATGATAAAAATTACCAATATCTAAACAAGATGCAAAGGAAGACAATGTATATTATTCCATCATATGGTTATTTTTTATTATGATTACTTATAGTTGTCAATGCAGAAACCGTTTATGAGTAAAAATTCCATTTCTTAGTGAAATGAAATTGTCATTTCATCTTATGTATGATAAAATATTATTACTTGAATGATTAAACAATAATAAAAAACAATATATTATATTACTATAGCGGATTATTTTAAAATATAGTAAAATATGAAATGAAAAAAATAATTCAATGAAACATGGCAACTTAAGAAAAGAGATATGAAATAGTGAAAAAAGAAGCTGTCAATAAAACACTTATAATGAACGCGCTTTGGAACACATTCCCTTCAACGACAAGTTTTTATGACTTTAAAGAAATGGATCACGATATTTCCCGACGATCCATTCCCATGATAATAAAATATGCATTCAAAAAAGAAATCATTGAAACACAAACCGAAAAATCATTTATTGATTTTCTCGCGATGAACAGCAAGATCGATATAGACAAGACCTTGCCAGAAGACTTAACATTTGCGGATGTTCTGGAAGCAATTGCCGGCAATCTCTCGGTAAACTCATTAATTAATCAATTGAACATAATAACAACCAATTTTTCTTTACCCCCGATTAAGGCATCGATGATCACTAGACTGAAAAAGCATTTTTTGCTCAATACATCTAAAAAACGATCTTTACTGAGGATTATTGCCTTCAGACTTGGTGAAAAACAGCCGGATTTAAACTGGCATTATGAAATGCTGAGAAAAGTAACCGTTGGATATATAGAAAAGCCGGATCCACTCAAAGAAAAAGCAGGAGTAACTATCGCTTTACAGCTTCGGGGGAAGGGTGAAATAATTGTCCCCGCAGATGTCAGTTGGTTGAAAACTGAGCTTTATAAGTGCATCGAATACCTGAATCTTGCCGGTTCTGTTAACAAAAAGGCGATTGTATCCAGTGGCGCAGCTTCTTTCAATTTAAAGTTACCGAAAAAAAATGGGCCACTAGAACAACCTCGACTCTACGACAGGGCTATCCGAGATATTTTGGCCATGGCTCACCAAATGTCCGTCAGATGGCTTATTTCAGCATACAGCAGCCCCCAAAAGCAGCTTATTATCATCATCCATGCAGGGAAAGTGTCCGAATCCAATCTGACAATACAACCACTTCTGGAAACAAAGCTCAACAGTGACACAAATATCTATCTAACCGACTTTGCTTATTTATGCGCACGAGTAGCTGACGTCAGAGTTGGTTTTGAACGGTACAACGAAAGATCGGGTGCAGGAGACAGTCACGTAAATGAAATATGGATGATCAAATATTTCTGGTCATACAGTTATTATGATTATATCCCTTATCTATTAGAAAAAAGGATGCTTCCTGTATCTAAAAACGATCCCTCTTATAGCGAATTTCAACGGGAACTTTTCTTTCCGGAAGAATATACAGGAAAACATTTTGAAGCATTCAAGGCAATGCACCGGTTCCCCCAAAGCAGCATGTTGTTGATCGAAATAGCCAATGTACTGCGCGCCAGGCAAATGCTTTATGAGGCGGACGAAATTCTTTCACACTTATTGCTCCCTAATCCGGGCAACGTTGCAGCTAGACTACTTAGAATGATTATTTATTCCAACATTGCCCAAGCCCAAACTGATTTTTTTATTTCCGAGATGGCTTTTGAGAGAGCGGTTGCTGAAGGAGAATTTATCATTAGTTACAATCATATAGATTATGCGATTTTATTTGAGCTCGGCGCTCTTTATTTTAATAGAGCAAAAAAATGGATTCAATATCTTAGAGAAGGCAATCTATTAAATGAGCAAACTATAACAAAAGAAGATGTTTATAATAGTCTTAAAAAAGCAAAAGAATACTTATTGAAAGCTTTAGCCACATCTCCAACAGGCAGAGATACTTCTTCTCTTTTCTGGTTTCTATATGTTCAGTGCTTTATGGAACTATTTTCTGAAAATAAAAAGCTCTTGGACAACACAAACCATGAACCTATTTTGGACTGTAATAATGTTTTTAAAAAGCACGGCATTCGCATGTTTGCAGAACTCGGATGGTTAAACAACCAAATCTTACCATATGGAAACATTAGCAAAACAGCTTATAATAATTTACTCATGGTATTAGCCAGTATAAATGCCAGACATGATAATTCGATGCTATCCAGAAGTTATATCCCGTATGCGAAATATGCGTTTGGTTCGCTATTATGGGACTTTGCACCGCATCTCACATTAGATATATATAATACGGTTTTAATGCTTTTGAATGATGCATACAAAGAAACAGAAAAACTTATCAAAGATAATCTGTCCGTATATCAGACAACCGTTAATTATATAGCACCTGATGAATTTCTTATGCGGTTGCAAGATACAATTGACTTGATTAAAAAAATCACAACCTCGAATGATTTGAAACCAGGAGACAACTTCCTATCAGATCCCGAAAAAATAAAAGAAATATCCCAAACAAAACTTATCCTTTTAGAACTTAACTGGCATTAATGTGATTTTTGCAAATTGTTACCCAAACTTAACATGCGTTCTTCCGGTAAAGACTTCACTGTAAACAAGTGACAGAAGCATATAAAACTCGTTACATCAGTAGTGAAAAACATCGAAATATTGAATCTTGTATGGGAGAAAAGAATTACCCCGCTTCGTTTTACCCTGGGGAGAATTCGACTAAGAAATTCAGCTTCGCTTTCGGAATTTGAGTCTCATTTATTGGATTGGAGCGGGCGACCGGGCTCGAACCGGCGACGTCCAGCTTGGGAAGCTGACATTCTACCACTGAATTACGCCCGCTCATTTAATAACTATAAGATCAGGTGATTTGGATGATGCTGGGACGCAAAGTAAACAATTCGCGGTCGAATCTTATTCAACTTGGCCTATTTGTCAAGCTATTTCTGGCCGAACGAACAACCGACGTTACGGAGAATCGGGAACTTTCTAATGTGCGATCGGGCAAGGTCGCGTAGTCAAATGTGTGCGAGCCCCATCAGGAAAGATAGCCCAACCAAAGTTAGCAAGTCTTTAGAGGCTTCCGGCTTCCGGCTTCCAGCTTCAAGCGAAGGACAAAGAACAGATGGGCCATAAGCATAAAGACGAAGGGATTAGTCGCAATGGGAAGAGCACTTATTATAAACTCAGTCGGTGATAAATAGAAATCAATTGGAGATACAGTCAATCCCGTTTACTCCTCTTTCAATGATTCTCAAAAGATGTTTTTAGTCTGTTTATAGGGGATAGCATCGGGGAACGATTATTATAAGCTTGACATTAGAATGAAAAATAACCGTTAAATAGTTGATTTCATTT
>CAWJQM010000005.1:0-237776 GCA_963845095.1 uncultured delta proteobacterium | reverse complement strand
GGCCAATGTCAGACTTGTACCGAATTCCAAACGGGCCGTTGAGTGGCATGTTCAGGCCTGGAATTCAGACCATACAAATGAGCGAAGCGTTTATGTGTTGCTCAATTCGCTCAATGACCCGGAAAATACTGTCGCCGGACATTCCATACCAGATAATGCACTTTTCGTTCCGATGGCTGAAGCAGCATGCAGGAGAAAGCGCATATCGCACGTCTGTTGGCTACCGTCCGATTATCATCACTTCTTCCCGCAGCCGCACGAACGAACTGGATGATCCGAAGGCCGGCGTCTGAAATTCGATGTTTTCTGCAGGAACCCGAGCCAGCAGATCCTAATGAAGATTGTTCTCACCGGCTCGTCCGCCAGCATGTCCTGCACTGATGCGCAGTTCTTCAAGTGACAGCGGCCCGGTGTGCGGACGCGGAATAATATTCTGCGGACAATCGTTCACACGCTGAATGCGGGCACCCAGCTGATTCAGTTTCTGCTCAAATGCATGATAGCCACGATCGAGATGATACACGCGGCGAATTTTGGAACAACCTTGCGCCGCTAGTGCTGCCAGCACCAGCGCAGCACTGGCACGCAGATCTGATGCCATCACCGGACCGCAGATAACTGAGTGACACCATGGATCACCGCTGAGTTGCCCTGAATCCGAATGTCGGCCCCATTCAGACATTCCGCGGCGTGCATGAATCGTTCTGGAAAGACAGTATCAGTGATCCGGCTTTCGCCGGCGATTGTGGACAACAATGCCATGAATTGCGCCTGGCAGTCTGTCGGCAATCCTGGATACGGATCAGCCGTCAAGTTCGCCGGGCGCTGAATGGAACTGGCACGAATGTGCAGCGTGTCGTGTGTAACCGCGACCGGAATACCGATCAGATTGAGGGCATTCAGGACGTATGTCATATGCGTTGTCGGTGCGTTTCTGATCGTCACGTCACCGTGAGTGATGGCAGCCGCGATCGCCAGCGTTGCCGCTTCGATCCGATCAGGAATGACCGTGTGATGAACGTTGTGCAGCCGGTCCACGCCGTCGATTTCGACAATCGACGTACCCGCACCGGAAATTCTGGCACCGGCGGCATTGAGAAACCGCGCGAAGTGCTGAACCTCAGGTTCTTTGGCTGCGGAACGAATGATCGTGCGGCCTTTTGCGAGAGAGGCGGCAATGATGATGTTGCAGGTTCCGGTGACAGTGGGCCCATGTGGTCCGCACAGATTCACGCTGGCACCCCGAAGTCGTGCGACTTGAGCGACGATGTATCCGGCTTCGATTCGATTTCGGCTCCCAGGGCGGTCAGACCGCCAGATGCAGATCGATCGGACGGTGGCCGATATTGCATCCGCCCGGTAAGGAAACTCGCGCCGTGCCAAATCGTGCCAGCAACGGGCCAAGCACGCAGACACTGGCTCGCATATCTCGCACCAATTCGTAGGCCGCCACGGACGATCGCACATCACGGGCTCGATGCGGAACTTCCGTCGTCAAGCTGTTCCACCGCTGTGCCAATCGACTGCAGCAGCAGTCGCATCGTGGCGACATCCTGCAACTGTGGAACCTGCCTGAGGACGACTTCACCGTCAATAGCCAGTGTTGCGGCCATGATTGGCAGCGACGCATTCTTGCTGCCGTCAACGTGTACAGTTCCTTCATCGCATGACCGCCTTCAATACGAAACATGTCCACGATCAGCGTCCTTTCTGATGACCACAGGCCCTTACAGGATTCCTTCGACGATTCTTTCATTACCACTGAGATCGCGGCGGATACTGGTGGATGTGAATCCAGACATTTTCAACAGTGTGGCGACGGTCTCACATTGGGCCGGATCAAGTTCAATGCGATGAATGCGCCGGGTTTGAGAATTTTCAATGCGTCGAATGCGATTCGCCGCACGATGTCCAGACCATCCACGCCGGAAAACAATGCTTCTGCCGGTTCGTGCTGCACGACTTCCGGCTGCAAAGAATCACGTTCGTCGTCTCGGATGTACGGCGGGTTGCTGACGAGCCCGTCAAATAGTGTGCCGCCAGCCATCAGCGGTTGCAGCACGTCACCTGCCAAAAGTGTGACACGGTCGGCGACTTCCAGTTTCTGCACATTGCGACAGCAATTGCCATCGCTCGCTCAGACAAATCCATCGCAACCACACGGCACAAAGGTCGTTGCCGGGCGATGGTAATGGCGACACATCCGGAACCAAACCCGACTTCCGCAATTGTGCGAGGCTCATCTTTCGGGATTCTTTCGAGGCAAACGTCAACGAGCGTCTCCGTTTCGGGCCGGGGAATGAGCACGCCCTGTCCGACTTCAAAGCTGCGACCGTAAAATTCTCGGGAGCCGATGATGTAGGCGAGCGGTTCCCGCTTCGCGCGACGCTGGACCGATTCTCGCATTTGTGTTCGCTGAGCTTCAGTCAGCTCGTTGTCCATGTCCGTGTACAGCCGGATTCTCTGGCACTGGCGGGCATGCGCAGCAGCAACTCGGCTTCCAGCCTTGGCGATTCGACACCCTTCTGTTTCAGGAAACCTGCCGTCCATTCCAGAATTCGCCGCACAGTCCAGACGTCAGCACTTGCAGGTTGGTTGCCAGGTGTCGACATAAGTCCGAATGCAGTCAATAAGCGAATGAGTCTTGTCGTTTTCGTTGCGTGGCCGAATTGTAGTTCGAACCACGAAATTGTTCTACGTTCACCCCATTCAATCCTCTGCCTTGCTCCCATCGCCGCACATTTTGACGATCCTGGGATCAAAGCGAGCCACGATCTCGACAAGATCCGACTGCTCCGACATCACCTGTTCAATGTTCTTGTAAACCATCGGAACTTCGTCCGAGCCCGCCGACAGCACCTGAATTCCTCGTTTGGCAAGGTTCTTCTGCACGGCTCGAAAGCTGAACTGGTCCAGAGCCTTCTTCCTCGACATGGCTCGTCCCGCACCATGCGCAGCGGAATTCAGGCTTTCCGGATTTCCCGTGCCTCGCACGATGAACGCCGGATCGGCCATCGACCCCGGAATCACTCCCAGCTCGCCCTTGCCCGCCGGAGTTGCTCCCTTGCGATGCACGATCACGTCGCGACCGTTGTGATGTTCCTTCACGCAAAATTATGATGATTTTCGACTCCGGCAATGACCCGCACCGAGCAATTGTGTCACCAGTCGATGGATCACGGCGTGATTCGCGGACGCAAATTCGCCCATCAGATCGATGGCAGGTCAGGATTCCTGTCCCGCCTGCGACTGCATGTCCAGCCATGCCAGGCGATCAAAATGCTGATGCTTCTTTGGCATGTTTGCCCGAGCCATGTTCGAATACGTCGAACACACCGACGCTCCCGGACCGCGGCTTCCGCTGTGACTCAGCAACGCGACATACTGCCCGGCGTCGAGATCCAGATCTGCCAATCGCTCGGATATGGTCACAACACCGAACTCAACAAAGTGGTTCCCCGATCCCGATGTGCCCAGTTGATTGCGGGCTTTGTCTTTGTTCTCACGAGTGATCCGGGTGACAGACCAGTCCTCGTCCATCACGGGATGGTCCTGAGGTTTCTTGTGGACCGAGCCGACACCGAAGGCGTCCCGTTTTCCAGTGCATTGCGATAATGATCAAATCGCTTTTCCAGCGTCTCCACCGGCATGTCGAGAACGGAGATTTTCATGCGACAGGCGATGTCCACCCCGACGGCATACGGAATCACGACATCCTGAGTTGCCAGCACGCCACCGATGGGAAGTCCATATCCAATATGCCATCCGGCATCAATGCCGCACCGACGGCCGCTGGAATTCGACAGGCATCCCGATGTCGCCCTGTACTTCATCAGTTGCGTATTGCTCAGGAACAGGTTCGAGGCGGCGTCGAGGTTATCGGCCAGCGCGAGGGTCTGGTAGATCGTCTCGATGTTCAGGTCGCGGGCGTCACGGGGGTTGTTGATCTTCACCTCTTGCCCGTTGATCCGGACCTGCCCACTGTCGGCCTTGTAGGCACCCGACAGGCACTTGATCAGCGTCGACTTGCCCGCGCCGTTGTGGCCCAGAAGGCCCACCACTTCGCCGGGGTAAAGATCGACCGAGACGTGGTCGACCGCCTTGATCCCGCCGAAGGAGATCGAGATGTCGCGCAGTTCGACAAGCGGGGTGCGAGTGCGGTTGACGGTCATTTGGACAGCCCCAGACGCTTGCGATAGAGGATGTCGACCCAGACGGCGATGATCAGCACCAGGCCGACGACGATGTTCTGGAACGGCGTGTCGACGCCGACCATCGCCATGCCCGATTGCAGCGACTGCATGATCAGCGCACCAAGGACCGCGCCGTAGATCGTGCCGACGCCACCGCCAGCGCCGTGCCGCCGATCACCGCAGCGGCGATGACGCGCAGTTCTTCCAGCATCCCGATGTCGTTGCCGTGGCTTTGCAGGCGGGCCTGGGCGATCAGCGCCGCCAGGGCGCACAGAAAGCCCATCAGCGCGAAGATCTTCACCGTCAGCGCGCGGGTGTTGATGCCCGAAAGCTCCGCCGCATCGGGGTTGCCGCCGGCGGCAAAGATATAGCGGCCAAGGTGGGTCTTGCGTGGCGACGACGGTCATCACCACCGCCACGGTGATCAGAATCAGGACCGAAATCGGCAGGCCGTGCATGCGCGGTATAGCCTTCCGGCATCACCTCGCCCCGGGCCTCGAACAGGCGCTTCAGCTTGGCTTCGGGATCGGATAGCGCGACAGCCAGGCGACAAAGAACAGGATCGCGCCGACGATCAGCGCCGATCATCACGCCTTCGGCCCAGAGGGGCTTCACCGACGAAGCCGTGGCTTTGCTTGTTGCGGCGGGAGGCGAAGATGCCCCAGACGGCGAAGCCCGAGGCGACCAGACCGAAGATCCAGCTGGCGGTCGCGCCCAGGACGCCCTCGGTGCCGCCGAACATCAGAAGGTTGGGGTCGGTCAGGCCGACCGGACTGGCCGTTGGTGGTGAACCAGTTGACGTTGCGCCAGACGAACAGGCCGCCCAGCGTGACGATGAAGGACGGGATGCGCTGATAGCCGACCAGCCAGCCGGTGATCGCGCCCATCGCCGGTGCCGACCGCAAATGCCGATCAGGATCGTCAGGACCAGAGATCGAGCGGGTTGCCAAAGTCGAGCCGAACAGGGGCGGCAGCCATGTGGCCTGGCTCATCGCCATCACGCCGAGCACATCGCCAGCATCGAGCCGACCGACAGGTCGATTGCCGGGCGACGATCACGAAGACCATGCCGCAGGCCATGATGGCCACCGGAACGGTCTGCACGGCATGTTGAAGATGTTGCGCGGGCCGACGAAGGTGCCGCCCGTCCAGATGGTGAAGACAAGGCGACGGCGGCGAAGGCGCACAACATGCCCAGAAGCCGGGCGTCGAGTTCCAGCGTGTCGATGAGCACGCTTGGCGCCGGGACGTGGATCTTCCTGGTGCTGTCGCGAAGCCCTCGACTGCCGACATGGTGGTCGCTCCCCAGGTGCTTCCCCCGGACTGTGCGGCGTCCCGATGTCTTCGGGACGCCGCCGCGTTCTTGGCCTTCGGCCGGCTTACTTGCAGACGGCCACGCCGGTCACGCCAGCGCACAGCACGTCCTTGGTGATCCAGCCGGCATCCAGAACCACGTTCAGGTTGTCCTTGGTGATCGGCAGCGGGGCCAGGAAGATCGCGTTCAGGTCCTTGCCGCCCGGCGTGGTGAACTTGCGCAGCGCCGGCGACGGCGTCCATTGCGGTGCCCGATGGCCAGAGCGACGGCGATTTCGCCGGCGGCCTTGCCAAGTGCACGCGCTGTCCTTCCAGACCGACACGGTCTGGGTGCCCAGCGCCACGCGGTTCAGCGCGGCCAGGTCACCGTCCTGACCCGAGACCGGCACCCGGCCATGCCCTGCGCGGTCAGCGCCGCGACGCGCCACCGGCCATGCCGTCGTTCGAGGCCACCACGGCATCGACCCTGTTGTCGGTCTCGGTCAGGATCTGCTCCATGTTCGCCTGGGCGTTCGCGGGCTGCCAGCCGTCGGTGTTGGCTTCGCCGACGATGGTGATCTCGCCCGCGTCGATCGCCGCCTGCAGCACTTCCTGCTGGCCGCCGCGCAGGAACTCGGCGTTCGGGTCGCTCGGCAGCCCATGATCATCACGTAGTTGCCCTTCGGCTCGCCGCCAGAACGGCGCGGGCCTGCATCCGGCCGACACCGACGTTGTCGAAGGTCATGTAGAAGGCCCGCGCGTCTTCGATCAGGCGGTCATAGCCGACGATCGGGATGCCCGTCGGCAGCGGCCGTTCGACCGCCGGGCACGATCGCTTCCTTGTCCAGCGCCGGATGATCAGCGCGTCGACGCCCTGGTCGATCATCGCTTCGATGTCCGGCAGCTGCTTTTCGGCCGAGCGCCTGCACATCGGCCGAGATGTATTTGTCGCCGCGCTTCCATCGCGGCCTGATCGCGGCTTCGCGGTGCTCCCAGCGCCAGCGTGCCTGCGAAAGTTCCCCCATGCCACACCGATCTTCTTCCCTTCCGCAAACGAAGGTGAAACCAAACCGTCAGTACCAATACAACGGCCCAAATAAAGCTCCGCATGAGGCTGTCCTCCCGTGATTGCAGTGCAGCGGATTGGCCAATCCGCACAGTTGAGCAGAACGATGGCACACGCTGCCACACCAATTTCAGTTGTCAAAATAATTCTGCTGGTCTTAGCTGAAGTCTTCAGGAAGCACTGCGCGATTTTCTGGCCAGAATACGGCCACCGCGGCAGCACGACACGGCAGATCGGCGGAATTTACTTCGGAGATGCGAAAGAATGCTGGCGAAGGCGACCAGGTCCGGCACCAACGACGGGCGCAAGGGCGTGGGTCCCTTGATCCCGCCGCTTACCGAAAGCCAGCGGCCGCTGCGCCAGCAGGTTTTCGAACTGTCCGCGCCGCGGGGCTGATCCCGCGCGTGCAGCTGGCCAAGGATCTGGGCGTCAGCCCGGCCTCGGTGACGACGATTTCGTCGAACTGATCGAAGCCGGCCTGATCGAAGAAGTCGCCGTGCCCCGCGAAGGACGAGGCCGGGCGCGGCCGTCCGGCGGTGTCGCTTGGCGTGCGCGCCGGGGCGCATCTGCGTCGCCGGGATGAAGCTGTCGGACCGCGAACACACCGCGGTCGTCGTCGATTTCGCCGGCAAGCTGATTGCCGACCACGCCATCCCGCGCCGGCCGGGCCCGATGCAGGTCGAAGAGATTCCTGGACACGATCGAGACCCTGCTGGACCAGGTCTGCGCCAAGGCCGGATCGACCGGTCGCAGCTGTCGGCGCGTCGGCATCGGCCTGCCCGGCTTCGTCGACTGTGCCGAGGGCATGGTCTTCTGGTCCTCGATTCTGACCGAACGCGTCGGTGCCGCTCGCGGCGGCGGCGACGGCTCGGCTGGGGCTCCGGTCTACATCGACAACGACGCCAACCTCGTCGCCCTGGCCGAACTTTGGTTCGGCGCCGGGCGCAGCCTGTCCGATTTCGCCGTCGTGACCATCGAACACGGCGTCGGCATGGGCTGCGTGATGAACCACCGCATCTATCGCGGCGCCCAGCGCCTGGGGATGGAGCTGGGCCACACCAAGGTGCAACTGGACGGCGCCCTTTGCCGCTGTGGCCAGCGCGGCTGTCTTGAGGCCTATGTCGCCGACTATGCCCTGGCGCGCGAGGCGACGACGGCGCTGAACTGGGGCAAGGAAAGCCAGCCGATCATCGTGCTGCTGGAAAGCCTCTATGACCATGCCAAGGCCGGCAATGCTCCGCGCGGTCGATCTTCCGCCGGGCCGGGCGCTATCTGGCGGTCGGGCTGTCGAATGTGATCAACCTTTTCGACCCGGCGCTGATCTATCCTCGGGTGAGCGGATGCGGTATGACTATCTTTATGCCGCCGAAACCCTGTCCGAGATGGACAACCTCTCGTCCAGACCGGCCGCCCCCGCCCCCCGATCGAGATCCACGCCTGGGGCGACCTCTGTGGGCGCATGGCGCGGCGGCGCTGGCGCTTCGGAGGTGACCGACGAGATGGCGGCCAGCCTGCGCGGCGAGACACCGTCGGGGTCCTGACCCCCGAGTCCCGGACCTGCCGGGGCGGGTTCAAGTCAGCCGGCGCGTCAGGTCCTGCAGCGCCGCGGGACCGCCCGGGTGTTCGATCGCCAGGCTGAGGCCGGTGGCCTCGGCCCGTATAGGCCGCGCCCAAAGCCGGGCGAAGGCCTCGGCCAGGGGGATGCCCTCGTGCAGGATGGCGTGGACCGCCTCGCAGATCGGCATCGACCACGCCCGCGCGCCGGGCCGCCTCGATCACCGAGAGAGCGTTCACCTCGCCCTCGACCACCACGTCGCGGCCGTCGAAGCAGGCGGCGCGGGGCCACCCCGGCGCCCCAGCCGCACCGAGCGCGAAGTTGCGCGAGGTGGGCGAGGAACAGGTCAGCACCAGATCGCCCACGCCCGAAAGGCCGTTCACGGTCTCGTCCCGGCCGCCAAGCGCTTCGGCCAGGCGGCGCATTTCCTCGAGCCCGCGGGTGATCAGCGCGGCGCGGGGGTGTTCTCGGCGAAGCCGGCACCGGTCATCATCCCGCAGGCGATGGCGATCACGTTCTTCACCGCGCCGCCGACCTTCACCCTGCCGCGCGCCTTCGTTCAGTTACGTATTGCTATACGCACTCCTGTTCTGAAATCCTTTAACGGCGAAAGCGAAACAAAATTTACTTTAAATTCCCTGCAGCAAAAGGCGCTGGACGAAATATCTGTTAATCTGGGGAAAAATATTTTCACCCCCATATTAATGCATGGCGTTACAGGAAGCGGAAAAACTGAAATTTATTTAAATGCCATTGCCCGGGTGCTGGAAAATGACGGCAGCGCCATTTATCTGGTACCGGAAATAGCCTTGACTCCGCAGTTAATCTCGCGCATCCAATGGCGCTTTGACCAGGAGCAGATTGCCATAATGCACAGCGGCATTGCCGAAGCTATCCGCTATGACCAGTGGCGGCAAATCAAACGCGGCCAGATCAAATTGGTAATCGGCGCCCGGTCCGCCCTCTTTGCCCCGCTGCCAAATCTCCAGCTGATTATAGTCGATGAAGAACACGATGCTTCCTATAAGCAGGATGACCGGCTTTGCTATCATGGGCGCGACTTGGCGGTTCTAAAAGCAAAGCTTGATCAGGCTGTTGTGGTGTTGGGATCGGCGACGCCGGGCATCCGCTCCTACTTCAATGCCCGAAATAAAAAATACCACTATCTGGAAATCACCGCAGCGGGTGGAAAACAAGCCGCTGCCCGAAATTGAAATCGTCGATATGAAAGCTCAGTTGGAAGCGCAGGGCAAAGCTCCGATTCTTTCCGCCGCTTTAATCGCCGCAATCGAAACGACGCTGTTGAAAAAAGAACAGGTCTTGCTTTTTCTCAACAAGCGCGGCTTTGACACATTTCTGATCTGCGCGGATTGCGGCTATAATTTCCGCTGCCCCAATTGTGCTGTATCTCTGAAGAACCATGCTGCCGAGGGCGTGGTCAAATGCCATTATTGCAATTACGCACAAAAAGCACTGCCCGTTTGCCCCTCCTGCCGCGGCAGCCGCATCTTAAGCTACGGCGCCGGCACCCAAAAACTGGAGGCGGAAATAAAAAAGCTTTTCCCGGAAACACGTGTTGCGAGAATGGATTCGGATACCACGAAGACCAAGAGGAGCTCAGGAAAAAATATTGCAGAAGCTCTGGCAAAGGGACATTGATATTCTGGTGGGCACGCAGATGATCACCAAGGGACATGATTTTCCTTTCATAACTCTGGTGGGCGTGATCTGCGGCGGACACATCACTGAATATGCCCGATTTCTGCGCCGGCGAAAGAACTTTTCAGCAGCTCACGCAGGTCGCCGGCCGCGGCGGACGCGGAAGCACGCCGGGCAGAGTTATCATTCAGACTTTTAATCCGCAGCATTACGCTTTAAAGCATGTCCGGAACCACGATTATAAATATTTTTATGCCGAGGAAATCGAATTCCGCAAAGAATTTAAATATCCCCCCTTTGGCCGGCTGATCAATCTGCGCTTATCGGCGACAAACAAGGAAATTCTTTGCGATCAGGCGCAACAAATGGGAAAGATGGCAAAAAAGCTCAGTGCGCAATCAGGAAATGAAGTAGAAATAATCGGTCCGGCGGAATCGCCGGTGGCAAAAATCAAAGGACGCTATCGCTGGCAAATGTTGCTCAAAAGCGGGAATGCCAAAGCCCTGCATCAAATCGCCCGGGAACTTGTTCGCGCTGCGGGAAAAAGCACGGTGAAGATTACGGTTGACGTTGATCCGGAAAATTTCATGTGAGTGGGGCTGTTGAAAAACGCTCATATGCTGCGTTTCCCTCACCCTTCGTCGCTGCGGCGTATGTAAATATACGCCTCACTCCTCAAGACTCGGGGGCCTTGCATCTGAACATTTTTGAACAGCCCCAAAACAGCAATTCGCCTTGATATCATCTTTGATTGGAAAGCGGAATAAAATTTCAGGCCATCGCGATTCTGATTTTTGCGCACATTGTCTCTGAACACTCACGTTCCCTCTTGTGAGCTTTAGGTTATTAGTGTATTTGGAAATGGAATAAAAAACAATTTTTAAGGTATAATTAATCCATGGATAAATCGAAAGAAGCTTTAATAGAGATTGTTGCAGTAATACCTTTTTTTGATTCTTTTGAAAAAATGGAAATAAGTGTGCTTTTGGATACGGGAACCTGGATCAAGGTCACTCCCGGAAAACCGATCATTACCAAAGGAGAAATTGATCTGCGGATGTTTGTCCTGGTTCAGGGACATGCCGAGGTTGTTCTCCAGGAAAAAATTTTAGCGGTGCTCGGTATAGGGGACATATTTGGTGAAGTCGGCCTGATGGGCGCTCCCCGCATGGCTAACGTCGAAGCAAAAACAGATTGCCTGCTTCTATCCTTCGACGCCGAACAGCTCAACAGCCTTCCTTTAGAGCTCCAGGTGAAATTTCTGAGGCGCATCCTGCTGGCCACCTTTGCCCGTCTTCAAAAAATCAACCAGTGGGATTGGCTGCGCCGTCATCCCAGAAAAAATTCATAAAGACCGGTCGCTGTCTTGATAAGAGACGGTTATTGTGTGGTATTAAACCGGA
This sequence comes from uncultured delta proteobacterium, assembly GCA_963845095.1. Classification (GTDB taxonomy): domain Bacteria; phylum Desulfobacterota; class Syntrophia; order Syntrophales; family Smithellaceae; genus MVRV01. Next base: position 226,607 of record CAWJQM010000005.1, on the reverse strand, counting down.
AAAGGCAAAAAAATGGCACAGAACGCACAGGTTTCCCGATACGAAGTCAACAGAAGCGTGAGGATGGTATTCGCACGCCATGATGCGGACCTGAGCAGGATAGACTACTCCTTCACGGGTAATACGGTCTACCTCTCCGGAGATCTTGTCAAACCGGGCGGTGATTTTTCCGCCCAGGATGTCGATACCCTCGCCAGAGAAATTTCGGCTTTGCCTCATGTGCGTGATATTCAATTTAACCTGAACAACTTGAAAGTGGTCTCTACCGGCGATTCCTGGCAAGTCACCAGAACAAAGAAATCGATCGCGGCTGCAGGCGCGGCTCAACAGGCGGGTTCTCTGGGTGACTCCACCGTCGTCATCGCCAAGGCGGAGGATTTAAAGACTGTGCTCGACGATCTTAAGGCTGACTCAGCAAAAGCCAATAAGCCAAAATCAGGCTGATGGCAATCTCGCCGGGAATTCCATTTTTGACTTTGTTCTGATCCGCAATGCCGAAAAAGTATTAATGACGGCAATAATCACTCCCAGCAGGAACACATACTGATAGCCCCAGGAAATCCAGATAAAGCCGCCCAGGAGGGCAACTGAAATCGAGAAGGCATGATCAATGGTAACACCCATCGTCAGCGTCTGGTTGATGTCTTCCGGGGTTACAGCTATTTTCTGCAGATATGTCGCCCGCGCCATGCTTACAGACATGAGGAGCTGATCCACAACGTAACAGAAAAAAGCAATATACATAGCGGTTGTCTCCGGGAATACGTTGTTGGAAAAACCATAGCCGAGGCAGACAAAAACCAGAATAACCGCCTCGGCTGTAAGAATAAATCTTTCCCCGAAGCGGTCAATTGCTTTGCCCAGAAGGGGTTTGAAGAATATTCCTATTATCCCGCCTGCCATCAGCAAAGATGCCACGACATAAGTTTGCTGTTTAAAGACGGTCACCAGAACCCACGGCGCGAAAGTAAGAAAAATTTGTTTGCGGGTCCCGTAGAGAATATTCAACCAGTAAAAAAGACTGTACTCTTTTTTCAGTTTAAACTTTGTCTTGGCGGGTAAAGGTTTGTTTTTTTGCATCAGAAAGATCAGCAGAGCAACCGTCAGAAAACCCAGAAAAGCAATGATGTACGAGATTTTAAAATTCAGATTGAAAAATTTAAAACCTATTAAGATGGCAAAACTGCCGATAATGGAAGATAGATTGGCAATGCCGCTGAGCTGCCCCAGTCTCCGGCCCGTTTTCCCATCCCGGGCCAGTTCCATCCCGATACTCTGATTCAAGGGGATGAACAAATGCTGACCAATACTGAAAATAAAAAGCCAGATCAGCATGATGGAAAAACTGGGCGAATAAATGCCGATCAGCAATATCCCCAGGGCGCATAAAAGATTGGCCAGAGCCGCCAGCCGCCGGGAACAGAGAAAAAAGAGCAGCGCCGCGACAAAGACAACTAAAAAGCCGGGGAGTTCCCGGGGCAATTCCAGAAACCCGCGCTGGAAGTCACTGATGGAGAATGTTTCGTTTAAATAATTATTGAATGTTGCCTCAACAATACTTTGGGAAAATCCAAAAACAAAAATCGCGGCTAAAAAAAGTTGCAAATCCCGCTGCAAGCCGATCAATTTATTTATAATTCGCCGTGATAATAATATTACTCGCCGTCCACTATGTATTATAGCCTGATCCGGCATCTGCCAAATCAACCATGAATCAAAACGGCAGCAGAGAACCCGCTGCCTTTATCCTTTTCGAGATCATCAATCTGCTTTTCTAGCATTGCTGTTTTGCTTCCAGCCGGATGCGGTCCTGGTAGTATTGGGTTATTTCATGTACAGCATAATCAATCATGACCATAATACGCATAACAGAGTCAATAGCCTGATTGTGTTCGATAGCATTAATAAAAATAGCCTGAAATTCCACATACAGCCACATGCGGCGCCGCATCATGTTTAAGGCGTATATAGATTCATGCAGCGGAATGCCGTTTTCGAAACATGTCCTGGCATAATGCATAAAGAACTCCTGTACCTTTTCCAGGTGGTTCGGAGCAAACAGTAAATTTCTCAACTGACTATAAAATTTGATGGCCTGCAGCACTAACTTATCATTAGGTATCTGTGAATAATGAACTGTTCTTTTATTTTTCTTTACATCTGCCGCCCACTGCCCCGCTATTTCATCAATGTTTGCCTCCAATACATCCAGCAGTTTCATCGATCCCAACATATCAGTCTCCTCTCTTCAATGTTCAAACAAATATGCAAAAGGGTTTATTTATTTTTACCATTGCCGTTTTTCATTAACGCCTGGTACTCCTTGGTCACCTCGTACATCGCGTAATCAAAGAGCAGGATAGTCCGGCTCAAGGTATCCAGGGCCTGCCGCTGATCGATACCGGAGCTGAAGATCGTCTGGAATTCTGCATATAGCCAGATATGCCTTCTTAAGAGAGTCAGGGCATAAACAGCCTCATCCATGGGGATGCCCATGGTGAAAGCTTCCTGAGCATAAGTGCGAAAATATTTCAAGGCGTCAGCGCTGATTTTTTCATCAACAAACATTTTACTGAAATTACGATAAAATTTTATGCCCTGAAAGATAATTTTCTCTTCACCCAATTCCTTGTATTTTTTTGTTCTGACATTGTTCTGCACATCCAACGCCCATCGTCTGGCCATCTTCTCTGCATGCTTTTCGGCTAAATCCACATACTTAATGGCGTACGTCTTCATTCTTCATCCCCTTTCCGTTTGATAAGACCCAATGTATTGATAGCATAGAGCATGAACCGTAAATTGACAATAGGAAATAATCTGAGCACGGGTATTTCTTGACACCTGCTTTGTAATTCCATATAGGTTACGAAAACTGCCAAGGAAATAAAACTATGACCAAACCAAGCATTCTCTTCATGGGAACGCCGGCTTTCGCCCTGCCTGCCCTGGAAATGCTGCATAAAAGTTCTTACCCGATTATTGCTGTTGTCACACAACCGGATCGTCCCGCCGGAAGGGGGCAAAAAGAAATCTCCCCGCCGGTGAAATTGCTCGCCGAAAAATTGAGTCTGCCGGTACTGCAGCCGGAAAAAGTTAAAGATCCGTCATTTCTGGAAATCTTTAATCAGCTCCAGCCGGACATGGTTGTTGTCGCCGCTTATGGCCAGATTTTACCAAAGGGCATCGTTAATTTCCCGCCTCTGGGATGCCTGAATATTCACCCTTCCCTCTTGCCGGCATACCGAGGGGCCGCCCCGATTAACTGGGCGATTATTCGCGGAGAAAAAAAAACAGGCATCACCATTATGCTGATGGATGAAGGGATGGATTCGGGCGATATTCTCTTGCAGCAAGAAACGGTAATTGATGCCGCAGAAAACTATGGCCATTTACATGACCGTCTGGCTATTCAGGGAGCAGCTTTGCTGATTGCAGCTATCGACCAGGTTTCCGCTGGTAGGGCCTTGCGTAAACCGCAGGATGCTTCCGCAGTGATCTTCGCACCCCGTTTAAAGAAAGAAACCGGCCGGATTTGCTGGGCCTCATCTTCCCATGATATTGTTAATCTTATCCGCGGACTTAGCCCCGAACCTGCCGCCTTCACTTCGCTTGCCGGAAAGACTATGAAAATTTTTGCTGCTGTTGCTGAAAAGGGCGAGGTAAAAGATCCGCCGGGCACAATCGGGGCAAAGACAGATCGCGGACTGGCAGTTGCTGCCGCTGATGGACATGTCTTTTTACAGGAAATCCAAATAGCCGGCAAAAAAAGGATGCCCGTTGATGATTTTCTGCGGGGCCATCGTTTTAATCCCAAAACTATTCTCATCTGAAGGGGAGCAGAAATGAATATTATTTCCTTATCTGCTGCTGTCCGATAAAAATCAAACGGTTGCCCGCAGGCCGGATGAGTTTTGCGGACATTGTGGAGACATGAAAAAATCAATTCGCCATCTGGCGGTAGATATCCTGGATCAGGTTCATAAGAATAAAGCCTTCGCCGGACCCCTGCTTGATGAATGTCTGGATACCAATGAACTGTCAGCCACAGCTGACGGGCGTCTGCTGACCCATCTGGTCTATGGTGTACTGCGTCTGCGGGGTCATTTGGACTGGATATTGGCGAAACTCTGTCGCGGCAATTGGGATAAAACAGATGAAAGCATCAAGAACACTTTACGCGTCGGCCTCTTTCAGCTTAAATTCAACAACCGGTTGCCGGTCTTTGCCGTCGTCGATGAAGCGGTTAAAGTTGCCAAGAAGATTGATCCCGCCAAAAGCGGCCTGGTCAATGCAGTTTTAAGAAATTATCTGCGGCAAGGCAGTGATATTGAATTCCCGTCAATAGAAAAGCAGCCGGCTGAATTTCTGGCCGCGTTTCATTCTCATCCGCTGTGGCTCATCAATAGCTGGATTAAAATACTGGGCATTGCAGAGACTTCGTCTCTATGCGCCGCAAATAATGAACTGCCGCCTTTGACTTTAAGAGTCAATACCTGGAAGACTTCCCGGGATAAACTTCAGGAAAAGCTTACATCGGCCGGGTTTAATTCAAGCGAAACGCCTTTCTCTCCCGATGGTCTAATCTTAAACAGCCCGGCCTCTCCCATTCAGAAAACCGGCTTTTTTGAGGACGGGTATCTGCGCCTGCAGGATGAAGCCTCGCAACTTATTTCTTATCTGGTAAACCCGCAGAACTCGGAATCAGTTCTGGACATCTGTGCCGGAACCGGCGGAAAAACAACGCATCTGGCCGCCATTATGAAAAACAAGGGCAGCATTTTGGCCGCCGATTACGACGGGAAAAAAATTGCCGAGTTAAAAAAAGACGCCGCCAGAATGGGTATAACCATTATTGATACGTATTGGGCGAACCTCACGGAGAGGCTGCCGGCGCAATTAACAGAAAATTTCGACTGTGTTCTTGTGGACGCCCCCTGCTCCGGCCTGGGAACATTGCGCCGCAATCCGGAAATTAAATGGCACATCACCGCCGCTGATCTTCCCGGCTTTACAAAAATCCAGGATGCGGTTCTCCAAAATGCCTCCGCCGCCGTGAAAAGGGGCGGCCGTTTGATTTATTGCACCTGCTCGCTCCTGCCCCAGGAAAATGAAAATGTTATCAATAATTTCCTCAAACTTAATTCTCGTTTTTCCGTGGCTCCGCCACCCCGATCTATCCCTTCCCATCTTATCGATACCAATGGTTATTTCCGGACTTTCCCCCACTTGCATAATATGGATGGCTTTTTCGCCGTCAGTCTTACCCGCCGCTAATTAAAATGCTTTAAGCTTTTTCAATCATTGAATTTTATTCATAAATAATCTCATCTACTGCTGCCGATTCCAGGGCGTCCGCAGCAAAATTGCGCGCGCCGAGTTCCCGTCTTTGCTGATATTCACGATACCACTCATGGGCAATAATCATCGACATGACCTCGCTTGTTCCCGTCCAGATGGAGGCAAGTCTGACGTCACGGTAAAGCCTCTCCAGCGGCAGAATATTGGTATAGCCGATGCCGCCGACAACCTGCAGGGAGTTGTGGACGATCTTCTGGCAGGATTCCGTGATGAATTTTTTGCTCTCCGAAATCATCCTGCGGATTCGATCCATGCCGATGCCCGCATCTACCGCGCGGGCAGTGGCATAAGCCATTGCCCGGGAAGCATCGAGCAGTGTAGCTGCTTCGGCAACCTGGAAGCTAACTCCCTGGAAGGAGCTGATCTTCTGACCAAACGCCTTGCGTCGCGTTGTATAATGCGTTGCCACGTCCAGCGCTACCCGTGCCGTTCCAATGGTCATGGCCGCCGTTCCCAGTCTCTCGGGGATCATCATGGTTTCAAAAACGGCATAGGCGCCATTAACCTGACCTAGAACATTTTCCTTGGGAATAACGGCATCCTTAAAAACGAGCCGGGCCGTCCCGCCGCCCCGGCAACCCATAAGCCCATAGAGATACTTGGTTTCCACCCCCGGTCCCCTGTCCACAATGAAACAGGTAATGGCCTTCTGCGGCTTCGCTTCCGGGCGTGTGTCCGTGCGCGCATAGACAAGGAAATAATCGGCCCCTTCGCCGCCGACGATGAAACGTTTCTGCCCGTTTAAAAGAAAGTGGTCCCCCCGATCAACGGCGGTTGTCGTCGCGCCAAAGAAGTCCGAACCTCCTCTCGGTTCCGTCAAACATTCCGCGGCAAAGATATCGCCCCGAAGAAGAGGCCTTACATATTTCTCCTTCTGCTCAGCGGTGCCATGCAGAATAATCGCATCACAGACAAGATCGGCGCCGACACCGAACACGCAGGCAATTTCGTATCCCAGGGTTCCGATCTCCTCCACAGCCATGCAGTTCGTCACCCAATCCATTCCTCTGCCACCCCACTCCCGGGGATGCCGGCATCCGAGAAGATTGCGGCTTGCCGCTTCTTTGAGAAGTTCTTTCGGAAACTTGATAATATCGGCATCCATATCCAGAATCGTCTGCCGGGGAACCCACTGAACAAAATCCTTTATTTCTTCTTTTAATGCCAGCTGCTCTGCCGAGAGCAAATAATCAAATGACATGATCGTTTCTCCTCTATTTGATTTATTTTGATTGAATTATATCTGTAGTGGCCGCCAGAAAAAAAGTATTGAGACTGCACTGTGTGCCGCTGCCTGTTATGCTGCTTCTCCACAGCACCTGCATGCGATATTTGAAGCATTACGGTAGTTTAAAATATTTCGTTTACTTTTTCAAGGTAATTAGGTGTTGTCCGGCCTTATGCCTCCTTCCTCTCCTGCCGTAATGATTCCGTCTCAATCTATTCGCCCAAGGGCGGAGAATATGACTCGCTGGATCCCGGATAGCTCCGCCTGCCAGGCTTCGCTTTCGGGATCAATTCCACTAACGCTTCAAACTGCACTTCGCTTGTTTTCAGCGAGTGTCATTGATTTAAATTGACGAAAGAAACTAAAAAATGCTAAGCAGAAAAATTAATATAAGGGGAAATATACCATGTTTATTAAACAAATGCAGGTAGGCCAAATGGCCGTTTTTGCTTATTTGATCGGAGATACCATAACCGGTGATGCTTTGGTTATTGATCCTGCCGACAATGTCAGCCAAATTATCAATGAGGCCAAAAACCATAAACTGAGCATCAACTACATTGTCAACACCCATGGACATGTTGACCATATTGGCGGCAATGCAGAGATGAAGAAACTCACCGGGGCGAAAATTATCGTTCATGAAGACGATGCCGTGATGCTGACATCCACTCCGCCGATGATGCTGAAAATGTTTGGCGCCAAACAATCTCCCCCCCCGGACCGTTTGGTTAAAGACAGTGATATAATCGAAGTAGGCAATCTGTCCCTTAAAGTGATTCATACGCCGGGACATTCCCCGGGCGGCATAAGTCTTTATACACCGGGGTTTGTCTTTACCGGTGATACGCTCTTTGTCGAAGCTGTCGGCAGAACCGATTTGCCCGGCGGATCCTGGCAGATAATGTACAGGTCCATTCAGGAAAAGCTGTTCATTCTCCCGGACGATACCAAAGTAATGCCGGGGCATAATTACGGCAGGACCCCGACTTCAACAATCGGCCATGAAAAAAAGTACAACCCATCAATCAGATGACAGGAGAGAACGAATTATGAAAAAAGGTCTGCAAAAAACTGACTTTGCTAAATTAAATTTTATCAGCCGCGGCAAGGTTCGCGATATTTACTCTGTCGGGAATTATTTATTAATTGTCGCGACCGATCGCATCTCGGCCTTCGATGTCATCATGCCCAATCCGATTCCCGGCAAGGGCATAATTTTAAACCGCATGTCTTCTTTCTGGTTTTCCAAAATGAAAGACATCATCGGTAATCACCTGATCTCGATTAATCCGGCAGAATTCCCTGAAGAATGCACACCTTACCGCGAAATCCTGGAAGGCCGGAGCATGCTGGTAAAAAAGGCTAATCCGCTGCCCGTAGAATGTATTGTGCGGGGCTATTTAAGCGGTTCCGGGTGGAAAGATTATCAAAAAAGCAAAACGATCTCGGGCATTAAGCTGCCTGAGGGGCTGCGGGAATCATCGAAGCTGCCGGAGCCGATTTTTACACCTACCACCAAAGCACCGGAAGGAGAGCATGACTCCGCTATAACAAAAAGAGAAATGGAAGATATTATCGGAAAAGAACTCACCGACAATATTATTAAAATCAGTCTGGCCGTTTATGAACGGGCGGCAAAAATGGCACAAAATGCCGGCATCATCATTGCTGACACCAAAATGGAATTCGGCCTGCTGGGTGAGGAATTAATACTGATTGACGAGCTGCTGACACCTGATTCATCGCGCTTCTGGCCCAGTGCCGACTATGAAGAAGGCCGCCCGCAAAAAAGTTATGATAAACAATTCCTCAGAGATTATTTACTTTCTATTAAATGGAATCAAAAGCCGCCGGCACCGGAACTGCCGCCTGACATTATCGAAAATACCAGGGATAAATACGCAGAAGCCTTAAAACGTTTGGTGGAATGAGCCGGAGAGTACCACGAAAATAAATTGATTGCTCGATGAGCAAATCGGCGAGCTCATATCCAGGGAGGAAAGATTGACTATGAGAAAGTTACCTGATTACCGGCAAAAACAAAAGATTTTATATAGCGATCATCCTGATCCGGAAACATTTAAGGATTACGGTGACCTTTTTTTTGCCGAAGGCAATTTCTCTGACGCCCTTGATTTCTATGCAAAAGCAAATTTTCACCGAAGGGCTGCAAAAAGTAAAGAATACCGCCGTCGAAAAAGGAGATGTAATGCTTTTGGGGCTGGCCGCCAAAGCCCTCAATATGGAATTAAAAACCGCCGACTGGGAAAATATCGGACGAATCGCTATGGATTTAAAGAAATATCTCTTTGCCCGGCATGCTCTGGAAAAAGCAAATAATGAAGAAATGCTCAACTCTCTGGCGAAAAAAATGGAAGCGGAGGAACACGAGAAAATCTCATGACAAAGAAGGATTACTATGAAATTCTGGGCGTAGATCGCACAGCCTCAGATGAAGAATTAAAAAAGAATTACCGTAAAATAGCCATGCAATGTCATCCGGACAGAAATCCGGGGGATAAAAAAGCGGAGGAGCGATTCAAAGAAGCAGCAGAAGCTTACGAAGTGCTAAGCGACAGGCAAAAGAGAGAAATATATAATCAGTACGGCCATGAAGGTTTAAGCAACACCGGCTTCCAGGGATTCAGCGGGTTTGATGATGTTTTTTCCCATTTCAGCGGTATTTTCGAAGAAGCATTCGGGTTTGGCAATACTCGCGGCAGATCTCGTTCCCGGGCCCGTGCCGGCGCTGATTTACGCTATGATTTGAAAATTTCATTTCATGACGCTGCTTTTGGCCTGACGACGACGATTGATCTGGAAAAACTCGCCACCTGCCGCGATTGTGATGGAACAGGCGCAGCTCCGGGCACAAAACCGGAAACATGCCGCACCTGCCAGGGCCGTGGTCAGGTATTGCAGTCCAGCGGATTATTCACTATCAGCTCTACCTGCCCCCATTGCGGCGGTCACGGCAGGATGATTTCCAAACCATGCAAGAACTGCCGCGGCCAGGGAAAAGAAAGAATAAAGAAAAATGTTCAATTAAAAATCCCGGCGGGTGTAGATACAGGCTCACGCCTGCGGCTGCGCGGCGAAGGTGAAGCCGGTGAACAAGGCGGCCCTGAAGGCGATCTGTATGTGTTTTTAAGCGTTGAAGAACATGATTTTTTTGTCCGCTCTGATGATGACATACATTGCCGCATCCCCATTTCTTTTACTCAGGCGGCATTGGGAGACAGTTATTGAAGTTCCCACGCTGGAAGAAAAAGAAAAAATTAAAATTCCCAAAGGCACGCAAAACGGCAATACTTTACGGTTGAAGGGCAAAGGCATACCTCATCTTCGCGGCTATGGCCGCGGCGATCAGATCATTGAAATATTCGTGCAAACACCTGTAAACCTCAATGGAAACAGGAAGACCTGTTAAGGGAATTCGAAAAGATCAGTTCGCATGCCTGAGGTTTAATTATCCTTTTCAGACAATTGGTGTTGCAATAACAGCGAACTTATGATTAAAATTTATTAACGAATAAAACTGGAGGAAGAAACATGAAAAGAAATAATACGCTGTTAGTTACATTGCTGCTCGCCGCTTTTCTTTTTTCCGGTTGCGTGCGCTCGTTATCGGCGGAGCGGCAGTTGGCGCCAGCACAGGAACATACTTTTTTGTCAACGGCGAATTAAAGACCGACTACTATGCATCTTTCGACAAAGTATGGAAGGCCTGCGAAAAGACTGTAGCCGATATGCGCGGCATTCAAGTTGTTCCTGCCAAAGAAATTGCCCAGGGGAAAATTACGACGCTTATCAATGACGAAAAAGTTCAATTCGATGTATCATATAAATCTAAAAATTTAACTATGGTTGCCATTCGTGTGGGACTTATCGGAAATAAACTGTCCTCTCAGCTTCTGCACGATAAAATCGCCGAACACCTGGCCAAAAATTAATATTCGTTAAACAGGACCTGGGCCGGGTAACTATTCCATTTACAAATCAATGATGATAACGCGGCGGCTAGGAGGAGGCGACGAGTCGTATTATACATACGTTGAGGAAGCCGACGACGACCCTGGCATTCGCCGGGGTTCCCTGCCAACAAAGGTAGCGCTTGATTCGGAATTGGAATTAAATGAATAAAAAAGTTATCTTAGGTATTCTCGTCAGTGCAGTTTTGGTCTATTTGTCGGTAAGAGGAATCAATTTCCAGGATATTGTCCGGGACTTTAAAAAAATCCAGTTTAGCTATGTTGTACTTTTTTTAATTGTTGCGATTTTCATGCAATGGCTGCGTTCCTACCGCTGGGGCGTCATTTTGCAGCCGCTGGAAAAAATCGATCAGCTTTCGCTTTTTTCCGTCAGCTCTGTAGGATTTTTGGCCATAGCCGCAATCCCTGCCCGCATTGGAGAACTGGCCAGGCCATATCTCATTGCCAAGAAAAGCACGATCAAGATGTCTTCGGCGCTGGGAACGATATTAGTGGAAAGAGTATTGGACAGCTTTTCCGTCTTGGCCATTGCCGTTATCGTCCTGCTCCTCACTGACCTGCCTTCCTGGATGATTAAATCAAGTGTACTCTTTTTCCTGCTGACGCTGGCAGTGTTTTGCTGCATTGTCGGTCTGATCTGGCGCAGAGAAAAAGCCTTAGAGATTCTCAATCGGGTTTTAGCCAAGTTGCCGGGGAAATTTGCCAATAAAATTGACGAATTAATCCATCGCTTTATTGACGGCTTTCAAATCATTGTCAATATCAAGCTTCTGGTTTATCTGTTTTTTCTTTCTGCTTTAGTCTGGCTTTTAGATGTTTTAGCAATTTATATCTTATTGAAGGCATTTGGTTTTACATTACCTGTAATGGCCTCCTTTGTGGTCATGATAATTCTTATTGTCGGCATTGCCGTTCCCACAGCGCCTGGTTTCATAGGCAGTTGGCACTTCAGCTGTATTTTAGCTCTGGGGCTTTTCGGCGTGGCTAAACCTGAAGCATTTTCCTTTGCCGTTGTTTATCACTTTTTATCCATGGTTATAGTGGCTGTTCTGGGGGTTATTTTTCTGCCCTTCAATAAATTTTCCATATCCGATATGAAAAAACAGATGGGTAATGATCAGGGTATTAGACCGAAGGCAGAAGGCTGAAAGCACCACTGTGCATAAACCATCTTATTTACACCTTCAGTCTTCGGCCTCTCGTGCCCTCTGGGGTATCAGTCTAATTCTTTCGTTGCCACTTTCAGGCTCTTGAGCTTTTTATGCAGATTACTGCGCTCCAAGCCGATCGCCTCCGCTGTTTTCGAAATATTCCCTTCATTTTCTTCCAGTTTTTTTATAATAAATTGTCTTTCAAAATCCATCCTGGCATCTCGTAATGAATCGGCAGACGCAGCAGGTACAGGCTGAACTGCCGCTGTTTCGCTGCTGTCAGCCCTGGCATTAAGAGTCGGGATGTCATTGGCCGTTATTTCGTTGCCCGGAGTTAGAATGATCAACCTTTCCACGATATTCTTCAACTCACGGACATTACCCGGCCAGTCATGCTGCATAAGCAATTTAATAGCATCGTCAGTTAGAACTTTTTTGGGCTGGCCCTCCTTGAGGGCGAAATCGAGCAGGAATCTTTCCGCTAAAGGCCTGATATCCTCTTTTCTTTCACGCAAGGTTGGAACCTGCAAGGGAATGACGTGCAACCGGTAATAAAGATCCTGCCGGAAGCGTCCCGCCTCCATTTCTTTTTCCAAATCCTTGTTGGTAGCAGCCAAAACCCGGACATCCATATCAATTAATTTGTTACCGCCCACCCGTTCAAATTTCTTTTCCTGAAGAATGCGCAGAATTTTGGCCTGAGCCTTCAGGCTCATATCGGCTACTTCATCAAGAAAAATCGTCCCTTCATGAGCCAGATCGAATTTGCCGCGCTTTTTTTCTGTTGCTCCGGTAAACGCACCCTTCTCATGGCCGAACAATTCACTTTCAATAAGCTCTTCCGGTATCGCAGCGCAGTTTACTTCCACGATGGGCTTATGCGACCTGTGACTCAAATGATGAATAGATCGCGCCACCAGTTCCTTGCCGGTACCATTCTCTCCCATAATTAAAATCCAGGCATTGGTCGGCGCAACAATACTGATAATTTCCTTTAGTTCGTTTATTATCTGACTGCAGCCGGTCAACTCGTATTGATGAGAGACTTTCTGTTTCAATAATACGTTTTCCTCTTCCAGACGGATAACATTGAGGGCATTATTGACCAGAATAATAACTTTATCGAGAGACAGCGGCTTTTCAATAAAATCAAAAGCTCCGAGTTTGGTGGCTTTCACGGCAGTTTCAATAGTGCCGTGGCCGGACATCATGATCACCAGAATATTGGGATGCGCCGCTTTGATCGCCTTCAGAGTTTCCAAACCATCAATGCCGGGAAGCCAGATATCGAGCAGCACCAGCTGAGGCAATTCACTGTCCACACTTTTTAATGCCTCTTCACCGGAGCCTGCAACCAGCACCTGATAGCCTTCATCTTTCAAAATAGCGCTCAAAGACTGGCAAATACTGACTTCATCATCAACCACAAGAATTGTTTCGTTCATAATTGTTGTTTCACTTTACCCATAATACTATATTTTTTACATTAAACTTCCGCCACAGGCAACTGAAAAGATATAATCGTTCCCGTAGGTGTATTGTCGGAAATCTGCACCTGCCCGTGATGATCGGAAATAATTGAGCTGACAATTGCCAATCCCAGGCCTGTCCCGGATTTCTTTGTAGAAAAATAAGGCTCAAAAACTTTTCTTTTATAACTCGCAGGCACTCCCGCCCCGTCATCGGCAACCGCCACCACAACTTTCCGGTATTGTTCGTCGTAACTGACAGTTATTGCAATTCTGCCTTCTTTTTTATTAATGGCGGCAACGGCATTATCCAGCAGATTAATCATCACCCGGTTAATCTGTTCGGCGTCCAGATTGAATTTCGGCAGATTTTCGGCCGGTTTATAATCAAAGATAATGTCTTTATGAGCATCCTGAAACAGAACAACTGAGTCGGCCACTACAGCATTCAGATCATTGATTGTCGGAGTTGTCACCGGCATCCTTGCATAACGGGAAAATTCATTGACAAGATTTTTCAGCACTTCCACCTGATCAATAATAGTCTTTGTGCACTCTTTGAAGACGGAACCATCTTCTCCTAATTTATCACCGTATTTCCGCTGCAATCTCTGCGCGGAGAGCTGAACGGGTGTGAGCGGATTCTTAATTTCATGCGCCATGCGGCGCGCAACTTCACGCCAGGCAGCAGCGCGCTCGGCCTTTTGCAGTTGGGTCAAATCTTCGAACACAACAACAATACCCGAATCGTTACCCTCATCGTCCAGAATTGTTGTTATCGTCAGGAGAATAGTAATGGCCCTATCTTTAAACATAATCTCAATTTGCTTTTCCAGAGTGCTGGCATTGTTTTCTTTAATTTCCTGCAAAAATTCGTCCACCAGGGAAAGGTGTTCCGGCATCAGCAAATGACGGTAATTCTTCAGGAGAACTTTCTCTGTTTCAATATCAAACATTTTTTCTGCAGCCCGGTTGACGGTAGTGATCACGCCGCTGCTGTCAGCCGAAATAATACCTGCCGAAACATTGCGCAAAACGGTTTCCATATATTTACGCCGCTGTTCCAGGCTCACATTCGCCTGTTCCAGTCCGTCTTTACTTTTCTTTAAATCCCTGGTCATGGAATTGAATGATTTAACCAAGAACGCCAATTTCATCATCCGCTTCAATATCGATGTGGATATCCAGATCTCCCTGCGTAATTTTATCAGTCGCTGCGGCCAGATCCTGAATCGGCACCGTGATCCCTTTAGCCAGGGAAAGACCAAACCATGTCGCCAGAAAAATGATCAGCAGCGTTACAATGGACAAAGTAACAATATAATTAAATTTGATGGGATTTTTCATCAGTTTGATTTGTCCATATTGCTCAGCGGCTTCACCGATAATTCTCAGTTTGTCTACAAATCCTTTGGGAATATTATAGCTGATGGAAACACGGCCGATGACCTCGGTTGGAACAGCATAAGAAAAAACCGGTACAACGCCGATAACGGCGTCACCCGTGCTGGTTGGTTGAATGGTCGATACTTCCTTTCCTAAATAAATGTCTTCCAGCATTTTAGGACTCAAAACTACCGGCTGCAGATCAGGATGTTTGGCATCCTTAAAGACAACATTTTCTTTCTGAAAATCAAAGTATGTTTCCACCATTCCTACTTGATAATTTTTTTGGCGCTGGTTGATCAAGTTCCTCAGGTATTCCACCCTGTCTCGTTCATAAAGACGATTTTTAGTAATATCGGCGCTGATCTGACGGGCATTGAACTTGGCGTGTTCCGCCGTTTGCTGATAATATACCTGGGCAACTTCCAACGACCTGCTCAAGGCGTCGCCGATCTTGATGTTGAACCAGAATTCTATACTGTAAGTAAGAAAATTAATGGCAAAGATGAAAAGCAATACTGTCGGCACAAGGGATAAACTGACGAAAGCGGCGACGAGTTTTGTCCTTAATTTAGAGCCGATAATGCCGCGGCGATGCTCATAAAACAATTTAACTACATTGCGGACAATCAGGAAGAGCAAAAGGATAATCAGGATAGCGTTAATACTGGTCAGGCTGTATACAAGAATATTGGTCGAAACAGGCAAATTATCTTTGTTGGAGTATTGGCTGGCAATTAAAGTAAAAGCGATGGCGAGAATGCCCACAACGATTATAATAATCCGTTCACGGCGCCTTTTTCTTAATTCTTTATCATCTATATAAACAGTCTTTTGTTTTTTTTCCATTACAGCATCATTCTGGCATATTTATCCGGCCTTTAAAGAAAAATTTCTTTCCATTAATAGGTAAATTTTTGTTTATACCAGGCAGTTTCAAAATCCCAGAAAGAAACAAATATAAATATATACTCCATGTGCAAAGGCAATCGCACTTTGTCTATCTTCACTTTCATCTGCAGATAGTAATTGTTTCCTTTAACCAGTTTCTGGAGGGGCACAACGACAATGCCGCTTAAATCAGCCATTGCCTTCTGCGCGCTTTCGAAATCAGGAAATATTACCGGGGTTTCGCTGCCATCGGTTGAAATGCTGAATGTTTTTTTTATGTTGTCATATTTAATAGTGCGCTTAATTTCATAGCTGGTTATTTTCTTATCCCAAATGAACAGACCTGACCTGATAAACTTCCAGATGCAGAGTAAATACTGCCGGCGCGCCGGCCAGAATCGTGGATTCCATCTCGGTCTTAAAACCGTTAACCAATCGGGCATAGAGAAGAACGTTCTCTTTATTATTGGTTATTATTATGTCGTTTATCGTCGGCTCAATGGCCTGTCCCGGCGTCGGAAAACCAAATAAACTCAAACAAATCAATAAATAAATATAAAATAGTTTCCGGAAGTCTTTAGTGACTAGATCCATATATACCTGTTTTGAGCGTAAAATCGGGATAAGATTGAATTACTGAAGTATACTAGGAAACCTGAGAATAAAAATCAAGACTAATTTGGCCGAATTAAACCGGAACTGCGTCAAGAATACGAAAAGATGGAATTTTCAAGGAGGTGATTTTGCCAATGGTTTCCTCCTTGTCGAAAAAATTGACAATTTCCCAGCAGTCCTCTTTTAACATCAGTTCTCGAAGTAAAAGATTGTTTAAGCGGTGTCCGGATTTGTAAGCCACGAAATGGCCGATTATCGGCATACCCAGCAAAAAAAGATCTCCGATGGCATCAAGTATTTTATGTTTAACAAATTCGTCAGGAAAACGCAGGCCTTCCTTGTTGAGAACCTTTTGATTATCAAGGACAATGGCATTTTTCAGGGAACCGCCAAGAGCTAAACCTTTGGCCTGCATATATTCAACTTCATTTAAAAAGCCAAATGTCCGGGCCGCACAGATTTCCTTTTCGTATTTTTCATCGGAAAAACTGATGCTGCAGGACTGCCGGCCGATGGCAATATGTTTAAAATCGATTTCATACGAAATCTTAAACTCATCAGCGGGCAGCAAAACTGCATTACTGTCGCCTTCTTTTACGGAGACAGGCTTTTTAATCACGAGAAGTTTTTTGGTTTTTCCCTGGAAATGCGTACCTACGTCTTTGAGCATGTTGACAAAAGGCAGCGCGCTGCCATCCATAATCGGAACTTCAAAAGAGTCCAGCGCCACGACCGCATTATCAACGCCCATACCGCTGAAAGCGGAGAGAATGTGTTCTACGGTGGCAACCGTAACACCATCGGAACCCAAAGTGGTCGCCAGGGTCGTATCGGATACATTATCGAACCGGGCAGGAATAGGTCTGGAACCCGGTAAATCCAGGCGAACAAACACAATTCCCGTATCTGCCGCTGCCGGTTTGATGTGCATATTTACTTTTCGACCGGTGTGTAAACCGATACTGGAGCAAATAATCTCTTTTTTTAACGTCCGCTGTAAATGCATCAATATTATACCAATTCCCTAATTTAAGTCTTAACAGGCAATAACCGTACCATAACTTGTAATATTCTCGGCAAAATTAAGTTGTTATAATTACGGCAAAATTAAGTTGCTGCTGACGACTTCTTACGAAAAACGATTAATTCCTGTGGTGAAAATACCACAATATTTTTTAGAAAGTGATATTTTGTCGCAAAGAAGCGGTTACTGATGCCATAAATTGCATTATTTATAGAATCGTTCCTTTTCACTGTAAATACAGCCGCAATATGGCTGGCGATACATCTCTAATTCTCTGGAAATTCTGACACCTTCGGCCCAACCATCCCTAAAATCCTGATAATAGAAAGGAATACCCAACTGCCGGCTGAAATGCTCGCCTATTTGTCGAATGAGATCATGCTTCTGGTATTTGCTGTAAAGTAATGTTGTCGTGAAGCCGTCATATTGATCCGCCGCAGCCATTTCGGCCGTATACTTCAAACGGTCCTGCAGGCAATATTCGCAACGCTCTTTTTCCTTAAAAGCAACCTGGCGCAGAAATTCTTCCAGGGGATAGCCTTCCGGACAGATAATATTGAGAAACGCCCTGGAGGCATAATTGTTTAAAGTTTCCAGACGCCTCCGGTACTCCTGATAGGGATGGATATTGGGATTATAAAATATCCCTGTAACTTCATGCCCGTGAGTTCTCAATTCCTTTAAAGGGTAGATTGTGCAGGGACCACAGCAGATGTGCATTAATAGTTTCATGTTTTATACTTCAGCAGCCTGTCAAAAAAGATCTTTCTGGGCAGTAGCTTTCAGCCCGAAATGCTCGTAGGCTTTGGCACAGGCAATCCTTCCCCTTGCTGTTCTTTGCAGATATCCTTCCTGAATCAAATATGGCTCATAAACATCTTCTAAAGTCATCTTTTCTTCGCCGATTGCTGCCGCCAGGCTCTCCACACCGACGGGACCGCCATTAAATTTTTCAATCAATGCCAAAAGCAACTTCCGGTCCATCTGATCAAATCCCTTATGGTCAACCTCAAAAGCATCCAGCGCGGCCCTGGCAATTTCCCCATCAATTGTGCCGTCAGATTTAACTTCCGCATAATCGCGCACACGCTTCAGCAGACGGTTGGCAATCCGCGGCGTGCCCCGGGCGCGTTTTGCCAGTTCCTGAGCTCCGGCATCGGCAAGCTTTACTCCCAAAATCGCCGCAGATCTTTTGATAATTATGGCCAGTTCCTGCGGGGTGTAAAATTCCAGCCGGAAATGCATGCCAAAACGGTCGCGCAGAGGTGAAGTGAGCGAGCCGGCGCGGGTTGTTGCGCCAACCAGAGTAAATTTCGGTATCTCCAGCTTCATGGACCGGGCCGATGGCCCCTGGCCGATTAAAATATCAATATGGTAGTCTTCCATAGCCGGGTACAGAATCTCTTCCACCACATGAGACAGGCGGTGAATTTCATCAATAAAAAGGATCTCATGTTCATGCATGTTTGTCAGAATCGCCGCCAGATCACCGGGCCTTTCAATAACAGGGCCGGAGGTGACCTTGATATCCACACCCATTTCCCGGGCAATAATATAGGCCAGCGTTGTTTTTCCCAGGCCCGGCGGGCCGTAAAGCAGAACATGATCGAGGGCTTCGCGCCTTTTTCTGGCCGCTTCGATGAATATGGCCAGATTGCTTTTCACCTTTTCCTGGCCGATATAATCGGTCAATTTCGCCGGCCGCAAGGTAACCTCCAGGCCGGATTCATCCTCGGCACACAGGGGGCTTATTAAAGGATTTTTTACAGTTGCATCCATACTTTATCTTTTCACCTTAAATCAATATCAGCCGGCAAGAATCTTCAAGGTCTTTTTCAAAAGCTCATCCAGCGTCAACTCTTCTTTGGATATTTGCATGACCTTATCCAGAGCGTCTTTGGCCGCATTGTTTTTGTAGCCTAAATTGACCAAAGCAGAAAGGACATCCTCTTTGATCATCTCCGCGGCTTTCTGACGGTCATCGGCGGCCGGCAGCTGCTCGGCCATCATTTTCTTGATAACTTTTTCTTTGAGCTCCAGAATCAGGCGTTCGGCCATTTTTTTGCCGACTCCGGGAATGCTCACCAGCTTTCCCACATCGCCTCCGGATATCGCCCGGAGCAGATCATGCACAGCCATGCCGGAGATGATGTTCATGGCGATCTTCGGCCCGATGCCGCTTACCGAAATCATCAACTGAAAAATGTCGCGTTCCTGTATGGTATAGAAACCGAACAGATTGATGGCGTCCTGTTTGACATGAGTGTGCACATGCAAGGTCACAGGCGCACCGGTTTCCGGAAGCTCATAAAAAGTTGTCAGCGGAATAAAAATGCGGTACCCGACGCCATTGGCATCGACAACAACGCTGGCGATTCCTTTATAGGCTATTTTGCCGCAAATGAGGGCAATCATCAGATGGGCTGCTCCTTTTGGAAATTCGCATGGCAGACGGCAACGGCCAGCGCATCGGCGGCATCGGCCGGCGGCAGGGAGGAAAGCTTTAAAATAGCCTTGACCATTATCTGCACCTGTCTTTTTTCCGCCCGGCCGTATCCAACCACCGCCTGTTTAACTTCCAGCGGCGAATATTCAAAAACCGGAATACCGAGACTGGCTCCGGCAAAAATCACCAGACCTCTGACCTGCGCCTGTTTAATCAGACTGCGGACGTTCTTGCCGTAAAAGATATTTTCTACCGCGATAGCGCCGGGGGCTGTCTCTTTGAGCAGCGCCGACAAATCCTGATAAAGAGAAACTAACACCTCTGATAACAGCGCACTTTTTCGCGGTTTGACTTCGCCATGCAGAACATGCCGCAAATAGCTGCCTTCTTTTTCGACCACCCCGTAACCGGTTATCTGGCTTCCGGGATCAATTCCTAAAATGCGCAATTTATATTCCATTCCAAGGCTTGAAAACGACGAGGTCGTAAGCTAAGTACTCAGTTTTTCCATAACATCTTCATCAATGTCAAAATTGGCGTAAACATTCTGCACATCGTCATTGTCTTCGAGTTTTTCCATCAGCTTGAGCATCTGCTCGGCCTTGGCTAATTCCAGTTTAACCGTGTTGGACGGATTCATGCCGATGCGGGCTTCCAAATGTTTTATGCCCTTGGCATCAATCACTTTCTTGACTGCTTCAAAAGAGGAAGGATCAGTAATCACCTCGAATTCATTGCCCGCGCTTAAGACATCCTCCGCGCCGGCATCAAGCGCCAGCTCCATCAGCGCATCTTCATCAATTACCTTTTTATCCACGACAATGCTGCCCTTTTTCGAAAAGATCCAGGATACGCAGCCATTTTCACCCAGGTTCCCGCCATGCTTGGAAAAGATGTGCCGAATTTCAGCAACTGTTCTATTTTTATTGTCCGTCATTACTTCCACCAATACGGCAACGCCGGCCGGACCATAGCCCTCATAAGTAATCTCTTCAAAGTTTGCGGCCCCTTCTCCGCCGCCGATACCCTTTTTAATGGCCCGGTCAATATTGTCTTTGGGCATGTTTTCTTCCTTGGCCGCCATAACCGCCTGCCGCAGCCGGGAATTCCCTTCGATGTCACCACCACCGAGCCTTGCCGCGAGCGTTATTTCCTTGATGATTTTGGTAAATATTTTACCGCGCTTGGCATCGATAGCACCTTTCTTTCTTTTTATAGTGCTCCATTTGGAATGGCCGGACATATTATTTCTCCTGAATTGTTTTTCGGATATTTTTTTCTCATAACATAAGGCAATAAGCTTGTAAAGTTAATTACATCTGATCAGTGTCCGGAATATGCCGCCGGGAAATAATTTTTTTGACAATTATCTCCGGTTTCAGTATTTTCCATAAATCATGTTGGGAGGCGGATTAATGAAATCTTATCGGGAAGAACTATTTTTTAACCTTCCCCGCCGGCGGGGATTCGTCAACATCACCGGACAGGTGGAAGATTGCCTGAAGAAAAGCGGAATTCAGGAGGGCATGGTCCTGGTCAATGCGATGC
Organism: uncultured delta proteobacterium; assembly: GCA_963845095.1. Taxonomy (GTDB): domain Bacteria; phylum Desulfobacterota; class Syntrophia; order Syntrophales; family Smithellaceae; genus MVRV01. The sequence goes on along the minus strand of CAWJQM010000005.1, from coordinate 205,493 downwards.
ACATTACGGCTTCCGTCTTCATCAATGACGATGAATCCGGGCTGCATCAGGACTATGAAAAATGGCTGGAAAGACTGGCGCCTCATGAGCCGACATCTCAATATCTCCATAATCGTACGGGAGAGGATAACGGCGACGCTCATTTAAAAAGACAGATTATGGGTCGGGAAGTACTTGTTGCCGTAACAAATGGACAACTGGATTTCGGGCCCTGGGAACAGATCTTTTATGGTGAGTTTGACGGCAGGCGACAAGAAAAGAGTATTGGTAAAAATTATTGGGGAGTAATTGCCAAAGGCAGCAATAACCTGATCACATTTTCCCGATGATATCTTATTTGTTGCTTGCTGCCTGCTTCTCCATTATGATGTTTTATGCCCGGTTATCAAACACTAAAGGATGGCTATGAATACTGAAAACATTTTGCACCTGAGTGATCTGAATCTGGCAGAGTTTATTCGTGAAATGGCGCGCTGGAATGCCGCAGGCGAGATATGGGAACAAAATGATCTTGTCCTGACGAAAGGAGCCGGCCGCAGTCCCATAACCAACTGCGCCATGAATTTAAGCCCTGCCCCTGATGATTCCTCCGGCAGCGATACGTTTGATCGCATCCAGTCGTTTTATTGCGCGCGGCAATCCGGATTCAGCATCTATATACGAAAACATGCGGATCAGGCTCTTGAAGCCCTATGCCGGCAGAAAGACATGCATCGGATATCCGATGCGCCGGGGATGATGGTGGATAAGCAGATTCCCTTTAAACAGCTGCCGCAGGGAATGGAAATCCGCGAGATTACTGATGTGGCCGGGGTTGTTGATTTTGCGTCTGTGACGATGCAGAGCTACGTGAGCCTGGATATGCCGCCGGCCATCGGCGAAAAAATATTTGCCTCCCCGGAAAGACTGCTGCGTCCTTATAACCACCTGGTTGTGGCCTACGACACGGGCCGTCCTGTTTCGGCGGCCATGGTTATCTTTTCGCATTCCATTGCCGGCATCTATTGGGTAGGAACAGTGCAAAATGCCCGGGGCAAAGGTCTTGCCGGGGCGTGTGTCAGCGCTGTAACCAACGAAGCATTACAGCGAGGCGCCGCTTTCGTGGTCCTTCAGGCCAGCAAATTCGGTGAGCCGATATACAGACGCATGGGATTTAAAGAATTTACCCGCTATCCCTGGTACATGCGTTTTTATAAATAAAAAAATAACCGGAGCAGACGCCGTCTGGTTTTTAAAAATGCACTATCAGGTAGCAGTTGGCACTTTGTTTTAAAAGGATAATTATGGAAAAGAATTTAAAAGATTCCGCGGCGATCCGTATACCACCTCCGGTATTTTTCTTTATATGCCTGGCATTTGGCCTTCTTCTGGAATACTTTTTCCATCTTCGTTTTATCAACATATCAACCATGCCCCGTATTGTTGTCGGCCTGATATTTATTTTTATTTCAGGCTGTTTTGCGGGAAGTGCATTTTTTGTGCTCATCAAAAATAAGACTACGTTTAACACGGCTAAATCGACCATCAAGATAGTAAAAGATGGTGCTTATCGCTTTTCCCGCAATCCACTCTACCTTTCACTTCTCCTGCTATTGTCGGGAATTGCTGTTTTGATGTCTTCAACCTGGCTCTTATTAACAATACCGATTCTATATATGCTTTTTTTATATCAGGCAGTAAAACCCGAAGAGAAATATCTGTCGGAGAAATTTGGAGAAGAATATTTAGAGTATGCGGCCAGAGTTCGGCGCTGGCTCTAGTGAAGCTCTCAGACTCTCTACCAGTTCTTTTAAGTACAAATTCGCAAATACACGTCATGAGGTTGAATATTACCGAACTTTCAAATTAGGACTTTAACATCAGGTGTGGTATAATTATTCTCGATAATTATACTTGTTAAAACATTTTCATGGGCATTGATCAGAGAAAAGGCAGCAGGTCTCAACCATGAAAAAAAGAGAGCAAATCGCGAGATCACATCCCTGTAAAAGTGCCGACGAAGGAATTGGAACTTCCGCATTCCTGCAAATGCTTCTCGACTCGATCCCCATACCCATATTTTATCAGGATATCCGAGGCGTCTATCTTGGCGGCAATCAGAAATTCGGGGACTTCTTGGGCAGAAAAGTAAAAGATATTATCGGCAAGAAAATCCATGAAATTGTCTCGCGGGATCTTGCCGAAATATATGCACGGGCGGACAGGGAATTACGGCGAACAGGAGAAGATCAGACCTACGAATGCGCGGTGCTTCATGCCGATGGCACCAGGCGCATTGTGGTTTTCAGCAAGACAATGTTCAATGACCGAGGCGGAAGAACCGCGGGTCTGATCGGATCGATCTTCGATATAACCGGACAAAAAGAGTTGGAGGAACAGCTCCGCAGGGATGAAAAGAGATATCGCCGGATCTTCGAAAGCATTCAAGACGTTTACTATGAAATAGAGCTGGATGGCACCATTCTGGAGATTTCCCCCTCCATCAGGAAGTATTCTTTATTCACCAGAGAAGATCTGATCGGGCGGTCCATTTATGATTTTTACGCCGACAAAAACAGAAGAGAAATTTTGCTGCAGGCAATCAAAGAAAAAGGTTCTATTCATGATTTTGAGATTCAGCTCCTGAATTATCAGGGATCTTCCTATACCTGCTCGATCACGGCGGAAATTATGCCCGGCGATAAAGATCGCCCGCCCTGGATTGTCGGCTCCCTGCGGGATATTTCCGAACGCAAGCAAAACGAGGAGAATCTGAAGCAAAGAGAAGAAGAACTTTCCATCAAATCCCGGAATCTTGAGGAGGTAAACACGGCGTTAAAGGTGCTGCTCAAACAAAGGGAGGAAGATCGGAAAGAAATTGAAGAAAATGTTCTTACCAATATAAACGCTTCCATCCTTCCCTATATCGAAAAACTGAAAGACAGCCGGCTGAATGAGCAGCAAATGGCTTATCTGAAGATTATCGAAGCACGGACAAAAGAGATCATCTCGCCTTTTCTCCATAGGATCTCTCAGGGCTGTTTCGATCTGACCCCGCAGGAAATCCGGGTGGCGGATTTCGTAAAATTTGGCAATACGACAAAAGAAATTGCCGACATTCTGGGGGTGTCGATAAAAACCATCGACTACCATAGAGATAATATCCGCAAAAAACTGGGTATCAAGAACCGCCAAACAAACCTGCGATCCTTTCTGCTGCAACTTTCATAATCCCTGTTTTCGCCCCATATTCCCTCCGAAATCATTGAGTATTGTCTGGAGAGAAATAATGTCTATTGTTAAATAAAGAGAAAATTAAATCCGGCCCGGGTCCATAGCATAGGAGAATTTTCATGTTCAAGCCCAGAAAAGTACTTGTGCCGATGGATTTTTCGGAAGACTCGAACCAGGCCTTTCGCATCGCTTTGAGCATTGCATCCAAATATCAGTCCAGAGTTTTTCTTCTTCACGTCATCAGCGGCGTTGTTCTGGAGTATGTGGCCGATTACTGCATCGACCAGAGTCTTGTGGATCGTGTGCTGAATGAGAGCATTGTTTTTTCCAATGAGAAACTCCAGGAGGCGATTGATAAAAATCAGCATGTCGGGAACATCAAAGTTATTCACAATGTGCGCAGGGGTCATCCCTATGAAGAGATTCTGAAGGAGGTGTCCGAGCGGGAGATTGATCTTATTGTAATCGCATCTCATGGAAAAACCGGTTTGAGGCAATATTTTATCGGCAGCGTGGCGGAAAAAGTGATGAAAGAGGCAAAATGCCCGGTGCTGCTTATCCGCAGCTAGGGAGAAAAAGGAGGTGAAGGTATGTATTTTATGATGATTTGTACCTGGGAGCCAAAAGATGAAAGGGAGATTAGAACGAGAAAAGTCGTTATGGAAACTTTGATTGACCGGCTTAAGAAAACTGCGGGTTGAGAAGGGTGTAAAAATAAGCATTGTTCGACAAACTAAATAAAAGGAGGCGATTATTATGTACTCGAAAGTTTTGGTTCCGCTTGACGGTTCCGAATTAGCGGAGTGTGCCTTGGTTCACGTCAAAAACCTGGCAAAAGACGGTGCGGTGCAAGAAGCGATCATTCTCAATGTCTTTCACTACAATATTCCTCCGCTGGCCATTGAAGGGCAATCTGCCAGCTATATTGATTTCAACGCAATGAAGAAAAGAGCCGGGGAGGAATCCGCGAAGTATCTCGCCGCTTTGGAATCGCGGCTGAGTTCTGAGGGATTTAAAGTGAAAACGGAATCCCTGGAGGGTGATCGGCCGGCAGAAACCATCTCTGCTTATGCTCAGAAAAACGGTATCGAAATGATCATTCTGGCCACCCATGGCTATACCGGGTTGAAAAAACTGATGTTCGGCAGCGTGGCGCTGGAAGTTCTGCATGATTCCCATGTGCCGGTGCTTCTGATCAGGCCGGAGTCCTGCAGAACATAGGAAATATTGAAAGGGAATGATCAATTCTGAACTGCAAAATATCTCAGATGAAGGAGATAAAAATGGATGCAAAACAAATCGCTAAAGAGATGATCGCTTTCAATAAAGCTGCCTTCGACAATAATTTCCAGGCAATGACCTTATTACTTGAGCAGACGGAAAAGCTTATCAACAAATTCTGGGAAAAGTCGCCTCTGTTGCCTGAAGAAAGCCGGCAAGCTATCTCCGAGTGGATGAGAACCTACAAAAAAGGCCGCGCAGATTTTAAAAATGTTGCCGATGAAAATTTCAAAAAGGCGGAAAATTATTTTAACGAAGTAAAGTGACGGATTGAAAGAAAGGAGTGAAGTTGCGAACATAGTTTACGAAATTATCGAAATAATCGGGAGCAGTGAAAATAATCGGAAAATGCCGCTGGAAAGGCTTCTAAATTGACGGCAAAAGCCTGAAACAAACAGGCGTCGCTTGAGCTTTGCTCGAAACGGGGATGTCTTTATGGAAACAAGAAGAGAGAGAAAAAACATGATACTAAAAATGCCGAGGAGTCAATGGGTTAGCCGGAAAAACAAACAGCTGACGGCAAAGGTAAAAGCAATCCTGAAGAAATTTAAATTCAGATAACGGCTGCCCATTGGGCTCCCATATTCTGTTGTTTACGATGGATCAGAATTATCATGACAAAATGAGGAAGGAGCAATCATTTATGCCAATATACATGATGTTCGGGAAATATACACTGGATTCGTTAAAGGATGCCTCTGCAAAGCGGACCAAAAAGGCTGTCCGGATCATTGAGAAAAATGGCGGGAAAGTTGTCTCCATGTATGCCGTCATAGGGGAACACGATCTGGTCTTAACCTTGGATTTTCCCGACGAGGAAAAAGCACTTTCCGCTTCCCTGGCATTACAGATGCTGACCGGCATTTCTTTTTCTACATCGCCGGTTGTGGAAGTGGAAAAATTCGATCACCTTCTTTCGGAGATCAAAAATATCTGAGATGATGCAATCATCCGGAAGATGCCCTGTGCAATATTTTTAGTAAAAGACTGAACAGATCCGCCCCAACCGGCTTCTTCTTCACATGTCTATAATCTTGAATTAATTAATTTTCTCATCTCAATTAAAACTGCCCAAAAAACTGCGATAAAGTGTTTTTAAATTACAACCGATTGGTCTATAGTGAATAAATATTCACTATCTACGTTCCGGAAAGGGGAAATAATTGATGAAAATTAAACAGCTGCTGGCCCCGGGATTTCTTTTGTTTTTTGTTTTGGCCATGTTAACTGAGGGCGAAGCCTGCTCGGTTTTCCGGGTGAAGGCCAAAGACGGAACGATCATCAGCGGCCGGACCATGGAATTCGGGCATGATATGGGCTATGCCCTGATTGTAGTTCCCCGCAACAGGAGCTTTACGAGCCCAGCGCCGGACGGGATCACCGGATTAAAATGGAAAACAAAATACGGTTATGTCGCCGGCAATGTTCTGGGAAAGGAAGATGGCGTCAGCGACGGCCTCAACGAAGCGGGGCTTTCCTTCAGCCTGCTTTGGTATGACGGCGACATGCAGTGGCAAACCGTTTCCGCAAAAGATAAATCCCCCGCACTTGCCAACATTGTTTTTGGGTCCTGGGTTTTGGGAAACTTCAGCACGGTGAAGGAAGCGGCCGCGGCCATTGCCGGCGTAAAAGTCTTCGGCATTAAAAATCCGGAGCTGGGTGGAGCAGTGCTTCCCGCGCACTTTATCCTCTACGATGCGAAAGGTGACTGCATCGTTGTCGAATATGAAAAGGGCGAACTGCGCATCTACGACAACCCCCTGGGCATCATGACCAACGCGCCCGACTTCCCGTGGATGCTCACAAATCTGCGCAATTATGTCGGGATGAATACCGGCATGCTGCAACCGTCCGCATTTGGCGGAAAGACCTTTAATCCCACCGGCCATGGTTCGGGCATGTTCGGTCTGCCCGGCGATATCACGCCGCCGGCGCGTTTTGTCCGCCTGGCAGTGATGACCAAATACGCCGATGAGCCTGTCAATAATGAAGGCGCTTTGAATCTGGCACAGCACATCGTCAGTTCTCTGCACATCGTCCGCGGTATGGCGGTTGACCGTGATCAAGCCGGCAGGATTGTGGCCAGTGAAACCACACAGTGGTCAACTTATCGCGACATGACTAATCGCGTTTACTATTTCCGCACCTATGATAATTTTAACCTGCGTAAAATCGATTTAAAAAAGCTGGACTTCAACGCATCCGGGATCAGAACTATTCCGATGTTTGCCGAAAAGGAAATCATTGTCGATGTGACGCAGCAGGGAAAGTAACGGTGACGGCTGGCTTCCCTATATTCCTGTGGCATGGATATAAGTAAATAGAATTATATTGACTTTGACTGCTTTAAGGGTAATCTTTCGGTAAATGCAACAGCAGAAATGATTACAGCGATAAATGCCCGATTGCAGCGATGCCTTTATCGCCGTAATCTTGTTTCTGAATCGTTGTAATCATTCCTGCTTTTCAAAGTAAGGATAACAAAGATGAGCAAGCCGCTGCGCGTTCTGATGGTCGAAGATTCGGAAGATGACTCCCTTTTGACGATCCGGGCGCTCAAAAAGGGTGGTTACGAACCGGAATATCAGCGGATAGAGACGGCCGAGGCGATGCGCAACGCCCTCCGGGAGAAAACCTGGGATGTTATCCTCTGTGACTACCGGATGCCGCAGTTCAGCGGTCTGGCAGCCATCGCCTTGCTGAAGGAATCCGGTATCGACCTTCCTCTGATCATCGTCTCCGGCGCCATCGGCGAGGAGACGGCCGTGGAGTGCATGTCACTGGGCGCCCGGACTGGGTGATGAAGGACAACCTGTCCGCGACTCGTTCCCGCTATTGAACGGGAATTGAAGGAGGCGGAATCAAGAAGCAAACACAAGCAGGCGGAAGATTTATTCAAGGACCGCGCAGCAGAGCTGACATTAATCTACGAGAATGCACCGTTCATTATGATACTTGCAGATAGGGAATGGAAAATCCGAAAAACGAATGCCTTGACAACGCAGTTTGTAGGCAGGGCTTTAGGTGATATGATAAACCGGCGCTGCGGGGAGTCGACTTCATTGTATCCACTCTCTCGATACCCCGGAAGGGTGTGGTTTTGGTCCTGCCTGCGGAGAATGCACGCTTCTCTTACTATCCAAACACCATCGATACTGGTCAGAGCCATCAAGAGGTGGAAGTGATGATGTCTCTCTTCAAAGGTGAAAAAATACGGGATGCAGTCTTTCATCTATCCTCAGCAAGCTCACAGTCAAAAGAGAATCTATGGCCCTGGTCAGTATGCAAGACATCACCGATCGCAAGCAGGCGGAGGAGTCGTTACGCCGCAGTGAAGAAAATTTCCGTCATTCTTTCGATGACTCACCTCTGGGGGTGCGCATCGTGACCGCGGCAGGTGAAACCATTTATGCCAATCGGGCTATTCTGGATATCTATGGCTTCGACAGCCTTGAGGAACTGAAAGCAACCCCTTCCATGAAGCGGTATACCCCGGAGAGCTATGCTGAGTTCCAGATCAGAAGAGAAAAAAGACAGCAAGGGATAGACATTCCGTACGAATATGCCATCGATATCATCAGGAAAGATGGTCAAGTCCGCCATCTCCAGGTCTTGCGCAAGGAAATATCGTGGGATGGCGAAAGCCAGTTTCAGGTAATTTACCAGGATTTCACCGAGCGCAAGCAGGCGGAAGAGAAATTGAAAGCGTCCCGTTTGCAGTTACGGGCACTTTATAAACGGCTGCAAAAGATACGTGAAGAAGAGAGGCTCATGGTGGCGCGGGAAATTCATGACGAAATGGGAGGAGGACTGACCGGGTTGAAGATGGATATCTCCTGGCTGTTACGCAAATTGGGTGAAGCCGATCAGTCTGAAAGGCGCGTTGCCTTGTCAGGACAAGATTCATACAGCGAATGCTTTGATCGATCACATGATCCGCGAAGTACGCCGTATATCCACGGCTTTGCGGCCATCCATTTTGGATGATTTAGGGCTGATCGCCGCTCTGGAATGGCAGTTGTCGGAATTTACGAATCGCACGGCAATTCCGCATGAGTTCGCCACAACCTGCGAATATATTAACTTGGAAGAGGACACAGCCGTTGCCGTGTTTCGCATCTTTCAGGAAGCGCTCACGAACGTGGTGCGACACTCCCGGGCAACAAAGGTTGTCGTCGATTTACGAGAGGGAGAGAAAAGTCTTTTCGGGGATGAAAGTTTTGTTCTGGAAATCAGGGACAACGGCAAAGGAATCACCCATGAGGAAATTCTGAACACGGAATCCCTCGGTCTGCTGGGCATGAAAGAACGAGTTCTGGCTTTTGGAGGAGATCTCTCGATTTGTGGTGAACCCGGTGGCGGGACCTCGCTGGTCCTGCAAATACCGCGGAGGCCGGGAGAAACAGCATGATTAAAGTGATTATTGTTGATGACCATCCGGTGGTCCGGCGCGGCCTGAAGCAGATTATCGAAGACGAAACGGATATGGAAGTAGCCGGCGAAGCGAAAAACGCCGGGGAATGTTTTTCGCTTGTTCGCCAGACGGACTGCACGCTTGTTTTGCTGGATATCACGCTGCCCGACAGAAACGGTTTTGATGTGTTGAAACAATTGAAGTACGAACATCCAAAGATTCCCGTTCTGATTCTGAGCGTTCACCCGGAAGACCAGTACGGTTTGCGATTCATCAAGGCCGGCGCTGCAGGATACCTGATGAAAGAGGAAGCGCCGGAAGAACTGGTTGTGGCCATCAGAAAAGTCCATGCCGGGGGCAAGTATGTCAGTGCCTCTCTCGCCGAGAAACTGGTTTCCCATCTGGGGGCATTGGATAAACCGCCGCACGAAAATCTCTCGGACCGCGAATTTCAGATCCTGTGCCTGATCGCCGGGGGGAAATCTTTGAAAGGTATCGCGGACGAACTCTGCATCAGCGAAAAAACGGTCAGCACCTACCGCAGCCGCATTATGGAAAAAATGAAAATGAGCACCAATTCCGATCTCATCCACTATGCCCTGGAAAATCATCTCATCTGAACGTCTCTAGAAACTACCCGGTTGCAAAATGTAAACTATCTTGCCAGATTGTACCGTGGACGTGTTAATGAAGATGCAGTTAAAGGAAGCTCATTTTCGGTAATGTTTCGTAACGGCAATGATTTCAACTATACTTTCAGAGTGGCATATAAACAGAGCACGGTATTTTATGTCAATGCGAAAGGAGTAAATACCCCGATGGCGGGGCTCAAGTAATTCGGTGTTCAGAGATGGATGGGCGGGATTATTTTCAAAAAGCGATTTGGCTTTGTGCCATTTTCTCAGAAGGCCGTGTTTCTTGATATATTATCAAATATCTTCACGTAGTTCGGTAATGATTGGCATTTATTTACACACGGAAGATTTTTTAAGCCCTGTTCAAGATCCTTCAAAAAATCTTCTTTATACAGATTTGTTTTAGAAAAATCGCTAATGATATTGATAAGATTATCTTTTTTGAAAGGTTTTAAGGCGATCGGACGGGTTTGCAGCTTTTGGATCACTTCATTTCGCTCCTTTTCACCAAGGTTTTCCAGAATTTCAATGACTGTTTCTAACAGTATTTCGATTCTTTTGGTGATCGTTTCTTTCATGGTGATAAATGGCATAACCCTGATCCTTAAATTAAAATGTCCTGATTTTTATAGTTCAATCATATGGTCTGACTGAGGCAGTGTCAAGAAATTTGTTGCGCAAAGACATTACAACACAACCTTAGGCACCGGTTACACTCCGTGTGATAAAGCAGCTGTCTATTTCCTATTTCCTATTTCCTATTTCCTATTTTTCTTGCTCCTTGAGCCTTGAGCCTCGTACCTTGTGCCTCGTACCTTGAACCTAGCCCCCCTTCCCTGTAAGGTTTCCCCTACAAAAAAATAAGGGATCCCTGACAGACAAATTTCCTGGATATGATAGTGTAAAATCGCAATTAATTTCTGAAAGGTTTGCCATGAGAGTTCTTATTGTTGATGATTCAAGATCGTGTGTGAAAGACTGCAGCAGACGATCATCAATATTGCCGGCGTTAAAAGCGTCGGGCAGGCCCACAATGCCCCTGATGCCATAACGCCATCGCGGAGGCCAAGCCCGATGTCGTGATTCTGGACATATGTCTGCCCGGCCAAAACGGCATCGAAGTTTTGAAAGATATCCGGGATAAAAAGCTGCCGATCCGGGTTCTGATGATGACTAATTATCCCTATCCCCAGTATCGGGAAAAATGCAAAGGACTGGGTGCTGATTATTTTTTTGACAAGTCAGCGGAAATCGAAAAGATTCCTGATGTGATTATGGAATTGGCAAAGAATAAACAGAGGAAACATGAAGCGCAATGATTACTACGATTAAGACATCGCTGTAATCTTTTCTAATCGCCGTAATCATCGCGCTGCACGAGGAGAAGCCAATGAAAGCAACGCGAAAAATATTAACAATCGGAATTATTACTTTAACGGCTGCTATTGGCCTGGCTGTCTTTGTCGGGGATCGGTTGCCAGTCGCAAAAGCAAGCCGGCCCGCCGGAAAAAATCACCATTGCCTATACGATTAATTTAAATTCAGCCCTCATCCATATCGCCTTTGCGAAGAATTATTTTGGGGAAGAGGGGCTGGAGGCATCACCGCAGCCGCATGCCTTCGGGAAGCCCGCACTTCAAGCTCTGATCGAGGGGAAGGCAGACATTGCTACAGCGGCAGATACACCGGTAATGTTTGCCTTAATGGACGGCAAGAAAATCAACATTCTGGCGGTGATCCAGACATCCAACACAAATGAAGCCATCGTAGCGAGGCGTGACCGGGGGATTGCCAAACCTTCCGACCTCCAGGGAAAAATAATCGGAGTCTCAGCATGCACAACGGTGGATTTCTTTGCGGACTCTTTACTAAATTATTATAGTATTGACAGAAAAAACGTCCAAATTATTGATCTGAAGCCCGAACAGATGGCCGCCGCCCTGAGCACAGGAAAGGTGGATGCCGTTGCCACATGGCATCCCACGTTGATCCAACTGCAAAAGCAATTGGGCAGCAGGGTAATAGTATTTTATGGTGAGTCCATCTACGCGGAAATGTTCTGCGCCGTCGCCGCGCAGGAATATGTAAAGAAGAATCCCGGTGCGATAAAAAAAGTCCTGCGGTCGCTCCTCCGGGCAGAAAAATCTGCCAGCAGCATCCGGAAAAAGCACGGCGCCTTGTCGCCGAATTCATCAAAATGGACAAGGCCTTTCTGGATGAAACATGGAATAATTTCTCCTTCCGTCTGCTGCTGGACCAAGCGCTGCTGATGAACATGGAAGACCAGATGCGCTGGGCAATAAAAACCGGCTGAAAGTGCCCCGTGATATGCCCAACTATCTTGATTTCATTTATGCGGAAGGCCTTATGGCGGTAAAACCGGAAGCGGTCAGGTTAATACGGTAGAAGCGTAGGACGTGAAGCGCACCTCGTGAAGCGTATCTCGCTTTTACGAACCACGCTTCACGCTTCACGAACGACGTTTTAAGAGGTTGATATGAAGATCAGAACAAGACTGAACCTGAATAACTGGCTATTCCTCGGCATGTTTATTATCCTGCTTGCTGCCGCGCTCTGTCGCTCTTCGGATCTTCCGGGATTTCCCGGAACATGGAGCTGATTAGTGAGCTGGAAAGAGTTGTTGGCGAAAAAATATTGTTGCAGGAGATTATCTGCTGCACGGGGAAAACGGGCCAAGATCCAGTGGCGGGCCAAACGGAGATCCCGGGGTTTATTGGACATGGCCGAGGCGATTGCGGAAGAAAGATAAAGCTCTGCTGAAAGAAGCGCGAAAAGCTTTTGAGGCAACTTTCACTGCCTTTTCCGGGTTCCTGGAAAAACACGAACGAAGAGACCACGCTACGGATAAAACACTTGATTTTACAGCCCCGGAAACAATGTTAATCAACCAGGTTTTATTGAAGCCTACGTAATAAGCGACAATATAATGCAGCTGCATACGACAACCCATAAGAAAGCGATAAAAGCACGGGAAAGAGAGGCCATTATTTTCGTTTTGTTCATCATGATCTGTGTCGCTATGGTTGTCTTTAATACTATATTCATCCGCAACCTGCTGAGCAGGAAATTGCCATGCTTACTGCCGGACTGAATAACATCGGGGCTGGTAATCTGGATCAGCTTATCGATGTGGAAGGGAACGATGAGCTTTAAACCTGGCCCAGCCAGTAATGAAATGGCTGACAGACAGGGTATCAGATATTCCATAAATAATTTGCAGAAGGAAATAATGAGCGGTAGGGTCGAAGAAAACCTTAAGAGAACCAACCGATTGTCGGGTTCATCAGTCAAATCAATCAAATGGTTATACGCACCAGCGAAAAAACATATTATTTGCGAAGGCTTGCCGCATCGCCATCGAGTTCGGCAAATTCCGGATGGCCTGGATCGGCCTGATTGATGAGCAGGATAAAATAATTAAGCCGGTTGTCTGGAACGGCTTGGAGGAAGGCTATCTTACCAAAATCATAAATATTTCCACAAACGACATTGCGGAAGGCCGGAGCCCAACCGGCAGGGCTATCCGCGACGGGAAATATTTTTGCTGCAACGATATAGCAAATGATCCCATCATGGACCCTGGCGCGAAGAGGCCTTGCAGCGCGGTTACCGTTCCTCCATCGCCCTGCCGCTTAGTTTGCACGGCAGGGTAATGGGTGCATTCACGATTTACGATGCCGACCCTTTCATTTTCAATGAAAGGGAAATAGCACTGATGGAGGAAGTTACCGGTGATATTAACTTTGCGCTTGATAAAATGGACATCGAAAGGAAACATCGTCAGGGGGAAGATAAGATAAAAAGGCTTAATGAAAATCTCGAAAGACGCGTCGCCGCGAGAACGGCCGAACTGGCGGTCCAAACTGCCGAGCTGGAGCGGATTAACAAGATGTTTGTGAATCGGGAGCTGCGCATGCGGGAGATGAAAGCACGGATTGCGGAGCTGGAAAATGAAAGATTACAGCGATAAGGGAAAGATTACAGAGATTTTTTAATCGCAGCAATCTTCTCTCGCTTCACTGGAAGGAGAACGTGCCATGAAAAATATTAAACCGTCCAACACCGAAATGCGCCGCCAGGCGGAAGCGACGTTAATCGAGCGCCGGAAGAAAGCCCCGCCGTCTTCTGTGACGGAGGCAGACACAAGGCGTCTTGTTCATGAACTGGAAGTGCACCAGATCGAACTGGAGATGCAGAATGAAGAACGGGAGCAATCACGCGCACAAGCAGAGAAGGGGCTGCGCCAATACATCGACCTGTACGACTTTGCCCCCGTGGGTTATTTCACGCTGGCGCCTGACAGCGTGATCCATCAGGTCAATCTGGCCGGGGCTAACCTGCTGGGCGTGGCTCGCGGCGAACTTATCAAACGGCGCTTCAGTGTATTTGTTGCCGTCGAGTCCCGTTCTGCCTTCAACACTTTCCTGGAAAAGGATATTCGGAAGCCGTAAAGAGACCAGTGAAGTAGCTCTCCAGAAAGACGGGGTAGTTACGCTTTGGGTGCACATCGAGGCGGCCTGCGGCGGAGACGAGCAGGAATGCCGCATTGTGGCAGTGGACATCACCAAGAGCAAGCGGGAGGAGTTAGCGCTGCAAGAGAGTAAGCAGCAGCTTCGGAAATTCCTTGATGCAACTTCAGACATGGCTTTTCTGAAAGATGAGAGCTTCCGTCATATCATCGCCAATTCCCGCTCTATGTAAGTTCTACAACAAAACAGAAAGTGAAGTCCTCGGGAAGACCGATTTTGAGCTGATGAACGAGAAAGCGGCCGCGAAGTGCAGAAAGACAGATGAACAAACGTTGCGTTCGAATACTCTCCATATCTCTGAAGAAGCTGCTGGGGATCGCTACTATGAGACGATAAAGTTCCCCGTCACAATTGCCGGTGGTAAAAGGGGAATTGGTGCGTATATCCGCGACATTACTGAGCACAAGCAGGCGGAGGATCAATTGTCCGATAGTTTGGCCAAACTGCAATTAACGATCGACGAAGCGCCCGTCTGTGTGGCGATGGTCGGCACAGACACGCGTTTCCTGCAATGCAACAAGTCCTTCTGTGATTTTCTGGGTTACACCAGTGAAGAGATGAAGGGGAGGACAATCGCCCAGATTACATTTCCCGAGGACAAGGAAGTTGGTATGGCGGATTTGCGCGCCATTTTGGCGGGCGGAAAAAGAAAACCTCCCGCGTACAGAAGCGATATGTGCGCAAGGATGGAAGGGTGGTTTGGGGTGAGGTGACCATCAGCCTCATCATGGATAAACATGGCCACCCGATATATTTTCTGCCCATCATTCAGGACATCACCGAGCGCAAGCAGGCAGATCAGGCACTCAGGAAAAATGAGGATAAGTTCCGCAATCTTTTTGATAACGCCCTGGAGGGGGTATATCAGACGACACCGGAGGGCCGGTTAATCAGTGTCAATATGGCCTTTAGCAAGATGTTCGGCTACGAATCCCCGGAAGAAATGCCATCAATGACGGTGATGGATCTCGGCTCGCCAGATGTACGCAAACCCGGACGACAGGAAGATAGCTGTCGGCATTTTCAGGGAAACGGGACAGCATTGAAGACTTTGAATGCCGGATGCGCCGGAAAGACGGCAGCATCTTCTGGGCACGTTATGATGGCCGATTCACCAAGACCCCGAGACGGTATTCCCTGCTTCCAGGGATTCATCATCGACATCACCGACGCAGCAAGCAGGCGGAGGAGGAACTGCTTTTGAAGAATTGGATTTTTGATTCATCGCTGGCCGCCATCAGCATTGCCGATCTGGCGGGAGCAATAACTCAGGCCAACGATGCGTTTCTCTCGATTTGGGGTTATTCAAAAAAGGACGAGGTAATCGGCAATCCCATAGCGCATTTCTTAAGCGATCCGGATGAGGCCGCTGCCATCGTTACAGCCCTCAACGGGAAGGGCGAATGGGAGGGGGATTTTACGGCGAAGAAAAAGGACGGATCGACCTTTATTGCCCACAGCACGGCGACCGTGATACGGGACGAAAACCGCCAAGTAATAGGATACCAATCGTCAGTACTGGACATCACCGAGCGTAAGCGGGCGGAAGAGGAATTGAGACAGCGCGAGAATCTCCTGCAGAAGATCTTTGAAGTTCTTCCGATTGGCTTATGGTTCGCGGATAAGCATGGCAAGCTGCTAAGCGGCAATCCGGCGGGGGTGAAAATATGGGGCGCTGAGCCGAAGGCAAGTCCTTCTGAATATGGCATTCTCAAGGCGAGACGCCTGCCGTCCGGAGAGGAACTCGCACCGGAAGACTGGGCATTGGCACAAACGATCAGGGAGGGGGTGACGATTGTTGATGAGATTCTGGAAATCGACGCCTTTGACGGGAAAGAAGAAGGTCATCCTTAATTTCACCGCCCCTGTTCTGGATGAAAACGGTGCAATCCAGTGTGCGATTGTCGCAAATCTGGACATCACCGAGCGCAAAAGGATGGAGGAAAAGCTGAAAGAAAATGCCGGCCTTTTAAAGATCGCCGGAGAGAAGGCAAAACTTGGCGGCTGGAGCGTTGACCTTAAAAACAACCTTTGCATCTGGTCCGATGAAACGGCGGCCATCCACGAAAGGCCTGCCGGGTACTCGCCATTCGGTGGAAGAGGGGATAAGCTATTATGCGCCGGAGTGGCGGGAAAAAATAACAAAAGTATTCACCGAATGCGCCCAGAAACGGCATTCCCTATGATGAGGAAATGGAGATCATCACTGCCAACGGCAAGCGGGTCTGGGTGCAGACAATGGGCGAACCGGTAAAAGATGAAACCGGGAAGATCATTAAAGTTCAGGGGGCGTTCCAGGACATCACCGAACGCAAGCAGGCGGAGGAAAGGCTGCGGCTCAAAAATTTTGTTTTCGATACATCGCTTGCTGCCAATAGCATTGCCGATCTGGCAGGAGTAATAACTGAGGCCAACAATGCGTTTCTTTCGCTTTGGGGTTATTCAAAAAAGGACGAGATAATCGGCAATTCCATAGCGCATTTCTTAAGCGATCCGGATGAGGCCGCTGCCATCGTTACAGCCCTCAACGGGAAGGGCGAATGGGAGGGGGATTTTACGGCGAAGAAAAAGGACGGATCGACCTTTATTGCCCACAGCACGGCGACCGTGATCCGGGATGAAAACGGCCAGGTGACAGGATATCAATCTTCGGTAATAAACATTACCGAGCGCAAGCTGGCGGAAGAAGCGCTGCGTGAAAAAGAAGTCCAGTACCGCCATCTGGCCGACACCGGGCTGGCTCTTATCTGGGCTTCAGGTACGGACAAATTATGCAATTATTTTAACAAACCGTGGCTTAATTTTACGGGGCGGACTCTGGAACAGGAAATGGGTAACGGCTGGACCCAGGGGGTGCATCCCGCTGATCTCGACCGCTGTGTTCAAATTTATGTCACTGCCTTTGATAAACGGGAAGAGTTTGATATGGAATACCGGTTACGTTCTGCCAGCGGGGAATACCGCTGGATAAGAGATTTAGGATCACCAAATTATGCCGGGAGCGAAGAATTCATTGGCTACATCGGGCATTGTTTCGACATCACCGTGCAAAAGCAGGCGGAAGAAGAAATCCGCAAACTCAATGAAGGGTTGGAGCATAAGATAAACGAAAAGACTGCCGAACTCAGGCAAAACGTCAACCAGCTCGAAGAACTGAACCGGGTATTTATCGGACGGGAATTAAAGATGATAGAACTCAAGGAGCGGATTGCGGAGCTGGAAAAGAAAACGTGAAGCGCACCTCGTGAAGCGTGAAGCGGGAAAACCCGTGAAGCGTAAGGCGTAAGACGTAGCTCGTGAAGCGTAAAGCGGGAGAACCAGTGAAGTGCAGGATGTGCAACGTCAGTCTTGTCATACCGGACTTGATCCAGTATCCAGGCGTCGTCCCGCCTAATCCCGGATTCGGTGTCCGGGACAGGCACCGGGAACCAGATATAATAAAAATACTGGATGCCGACTTTCGTCGGCATGACGGTCTTGCGAGATACGTTTCACGAGATACGAAGCCCGAGATACGCTTCACGAACCACGAAATAAGAGGTTTTATGATTTTGCTGGACATGCGCACAATTATTTTCAGTTATGTAGTCACCGATATCGTCTGCCTGGCGGTGATGGTTTTTTTATGGCGGCAGAACCGTAAACGTTTTGCGGGTACGGGCTTTCTGGGTATTAGATTTCGCCTTTCAAACAACAGCGCTGATCCTGATTGTTTTGCGTGGCAACATCCCGGACTGGATGTCGTTTGTTCTTGCCAATACATTGGCAATGGCGGGGGCGCTCTTGGGCTATATAGGCCTTTTGCGCTTTATCGGGCAAAAAAGCTTCCAGATTCATAATTATATTCTGCTGGTGGTGTTTGCCCTTGTTCATACCTATTTTACCTTTCTTCAGCCAAATTCGGCGGCAAGAAATCTCAATCTATCAGTGGGTCTGCTGATTATTTGTCTGCAATGTGCCTGGCTTATGCTGCACAGAGTCGAAGCCGGCCTGCGCCGCTTAACACGGGGCGTAGGCATTATTTTTGCGGCTTTCTGCGTCCTTAGTGCTGTCCGGATCGGCGAGTTTTTCACAGGTGCGCACTCAGTAAGCGATTATTTCCAATCCGGGCTATTTGAACAACTGGTGCTGCTGTCTAATCAGATGCTGCCTTATTCTTCTGACGTTCAGTCTGGCCCTGATGTTCAATAAGCGGCTGATCTTGGAGATCAAAACGCAGGAAGAAAAATTTTCCAAGGCGTTTCATTCCTCGCCTTATGCCCTGACGATCACCCGGCTTGCCGACGGACGGATTATCGATGTCAACGAGGGTTTCTTTAACATTACCGGATACAAGCCTTCGGACCTCAGCGATAAAACAACAATCGCCCTGCATTTGTGGGACAGGGATGAAGATCGCGCCGCGGTCGTCCAGGAATTAGCTAGTAAAGGTAGAGTGCGTGATCGCGAGTTTCAATTCCGGAATATTAGGGGGAGAAGAATCACAGGTATTTTATCGGCTGATATAATTACAATCAACAATGAAAAGTATGTTCTGTCCAGCATTAATGACATCACCGCGCTTAAGCGGGCGGAGGAAGCCCGGCGGGAGAGCGAGCAGGAATTCCGTCATCACTGATAACGTGCGCGACACGCTTTGGCTTATGGACCTGGACATGCGCACAACGTGGATCTCGCCGTCCGTGATGAGGCCCCGGGGTTATACCCTGGCGATCTCGCAGAAATGCCAATCGAGCGACATCTCGCGCCGGAGTCACTCGTACGCATGATGGAGCTCTCCATATGCATCTCACCCCGGAACGCCTCACCGACACGCACGCCGAGATCAGTGTGCGCAGAGTTAGAGTACTACCGCAAGGACGGTTCCACGTTCTGGGCAGATACTGTTGTTACCTTGCTGCGTGATAAAGAGGGGAGGCCGTCCGGCTCCCTGGGTGTGGGCAGGGCATTACCGAGCGGAAAAATACAAAGCAGTTATTAAGCATAAGTGAGTATAAATATCGCAATATCTTTGAAAATCCACGCATCTTTCAGAGCACCGCGGAAGGCCGATATATAAGTCCGATCCGGCCTTTGCCAGGATAGGAGGTTATGATTCACCTGAGGAGATGATAAATTCGGTTACTGACATACAAAAAAGAGATGTATGTCCATCAAGAGGACCGGGCAAGGCTTTTGGAACTGTACAATCAACAGGACATCATTAATAATTTTGAAGCCGAAATCAGACGCAGGGACAAGGCAATCATTTGGATTTCCATAAACGTTAGACCTGTCCGGGTCCACAGAGGTAAGATAATCCTTCTGGAAGGTACAGTTGTGGACATCACCGCGCGTAAAAAAGCGGAGGAAGAAATTAATAAATTAAATCGCGAATTGGAGGAGAACATTGCCCAGCGCACCAGTGAGCTGCATAATACACAACTGGCCCTCCTGAATCTGGTGGACGACCTCAATGCCCCCACCAGAGACGTCAGCCTGATAATGAGGCTCCGTCAACCAACAAGGAGCTGGAAGCGTTCAGCTATTCGGTTTTCCACGATTTGCGGGCGCCGCTTAGGAGCATGGACGGTTTCAGCCAGGCGCTCCTGGAGGATTATGGCGACAAACTCGATGCCACCGGGAGAAATTACTTAAGCGAATCCGCTCGGGAACGCAACGCATGGGGTTGCTGATTGACGACATGCTGAAACTATCGCGGATAAACCGGCAAAAATTTAACGCGAACCCGTTGATTTAGCAAAATGTTTAAGGACTCTTCCGTGAATTTCAGCAGAATAGTCCGGCCGAGATGTTCAGATGAATATTCAGGAAGATGTTATCATTGATGGAGACAGGCACCTGTTGTCAATTGCACTCACCAACCTGCTGGAAATGCCTGGAAGTCTACAGGATGACAGAAATGCCCTATCGAATTCGGAATGAACTGAAGGACGGCAAATCGGTTATGTTTATCCGGGACAACGGTGTCGGTTTTGATATGGCCTATGTGGATAAATTATTCAGTGCGTTCCAGCGCCTGCACACGACAGCGGAATTTCCCGGAACGGGGATTGGGCTCGCTACCGTGCAGCGGGTTATCCACCGCCACGGGGGCAGATCAGGGCGGAAGGAGAGATGGGCAAGGGAGCAGTTTTTTATTTTACGTTGCCGTAAAATAAAAACGGGACTCGCACCTCGTGAAGCGTAAAGCGCGAGATACAACGACGCTTCACGAGTCCCGCTTCACGAATCACGAGCTATTAACGACTAAGGAGGTTTACTATGAATAACAAAATAATTTTGCTGGTCAAGGATAATCCTAATGATGTTGAGTTGACATTACGGGCTTTCCGGAAAAATAATATCTCCAATAAGATAATTGTAGCCCGCGACGGTAGGGGAGCTCTGGATTACCTATTTGCCAAGGGGCAGTATGACAAGCGCGATGAAAAAGATTTACCCGTTTTGTCCTGCTGGACTTAAAAATTCCGAAGATAGACGGCTTGGAAGTTTGCGGCAAATTCGCGGCCATGAACCGACCCGGCTGCTTCCGGTCGTCATTCTTACCACTTCCTCCCAGCAGCAGGATGTGATCAGAGCGATAAACTCAGCACCCGGCTATGTTTGCAAGCCGGTCGATTTTAATGATTTTGAGAAGGTCATCAGTGTGGGCCTCTACTGGCTGATCTGGAATGAACCGCCTCCGGTGGGGAAGTGAGGGAAAAGGAGTTGACAATGGCAAAAATAATTTCACCTGCGACGAGCGAGCCTCATCACTGCGGGTATTGATGGTTGAGGATTCGGAAGACGATGCCCTGTTGACGCTCCGAGAGTCGAAAAAGGGTTGTTACAATCCTTTGTATGAACGTGGAAGATGCCGGGGCCATGCGGAAAGCCCTCAAAGAAGGTTCATGGGATGTAATTCTGAGCGATTACCAGATGCCGAAGTTCAACGGACTTGCCGCCATTGCGCTGTTGAAAGAAACCAGAAGCGACATTCCCCTGATCATTGTGTCAGGAGCCATCGGCGAGGAAACCGCGGTGGAATGCATGCGACTGGACCCATGACTACATCATGAAAAATAACTTATCGCGTCTCTGTCCGGCCATCGCCCGGGAATTAGAAGAGGCAGAATCAAGGAAAAAACGGCGAGAAGCGGAGGCGGAACTGCTGGAGTCAAAAGCCCTCTTTGAAACAGTCGTGGAAAATGTTCCGCTTATGCTTTTCCTTAAAGAGGCCACAGACCTGCGTTTTGTAATATTCAATCGCGCGGGAGAGGAACTCCTGGGATATGACCGCAGCGATTTGATTGGGAAGAACAACCTCGACCTCTCCTCCGAACAGGCAGTCCACTTCATGGAGAAGGATAGGGAAGTGCTCGATGGAGAGACTGGCATGCTGGACATTCCGGAAGAACCGATCCTGACGGCCAGGAAGGGCCAGCGACTGCTGCACACCAGGAAGGTCTGCGTCAAGGGGACAGATGGGGTGACGAATACCTTTTGGGCATCTCCGAAGACATCACCGAGCCAAAAGAGGCGGAGAAACAACTCCAAGATACCCTCGAAAGTCTCAGGAAGTCATTTAACGCGACAATTCAGGTCATGGTATCCGCGATAGAGGTCAGAGATCCCTATACGTCCGGTCACCAATCCGGTCGGCGGACCTGGCCCAGGCCATTGCAGCGGAGATGGGCTTGCCCCAGGAGAAAATCGTTGGAGTCCGGATGGCCGGGGTCATCCATGACATCGGTAAATTATCGATACCCGCGGAGATATTGTCCAAACCGACCCACCTGACAACCCTGGAATTTTCGCTGATTAAAGAACATGCCCGGACGGCTATGAGATGCTCAAGGATGTGGATATCCACCTGGCCCTGGGACAAATTGTTTACCAGCACCATGGACGGATGGACGATTCCAGATCTTCTGGGTATTAGGAGATAATATATTCAGAGGCTCGGATTCTGACAGTTGCCGACGTCGTGGAGGCCATGGCTTCGCACCGTCCCTATCGTCCGGCCCTGGGCATCGATCTGGCTCTGGAGGAGATTTCCCGGAATAAGGGCATCGTGTATGATGCAGATGTCGTGGATGCCTGTTTGAGATTGTTTCGCGAGCAAGGGTACGCATTGGTGAAAAAGCGTGAAGCGGAAGAACACGTGAAGCGCACCTCGTGAAATGCAAAAGTCGTTACTCGTGAAGAGTGAAGAGCTGTTCGTGGAAAGCGAGATACGCTTCACGAGATACGAGCGACGAAAGGAAAGTTTATAATGGCAAAGAGTAATCTGCAATCCAAAAGCAGCAATCCCCATCCCTCCGCGTCTTAATAGTTGAGGATTCGGAAGACGATGCCCTGCTGCTCATCCGGCAATTGATAAAAGCAGGATATAATCCGGTGTATGAACGAGTGGAAAAAGCCGAGGCCATGCTCTCGGCACTGCAGAATAAAGCCTGGGATATCGTCTTGTCCGATTATACCATGCCGCATTTCAGCGGCACCAAAGCCATTGCCCTGCTCAAAGAGACCAACATTGACATCCCTCTGATCATCGTCTCCGGCAACATAGGCGAGGAGACAGCAGTGGAGTGCATGCTACAGGGCGCCCAGGACTACATTATGAAGGACAACCTGTCGCGTCTCGTTCCCGCTATAAAAAGAGAAATTGCCGAGGCCAAATCCAGAGCCGAGCGCAAGCTCGCCGAGCAGGCTTTCATCGCCAGTGAGGTCAGGTTTAGGGAACTGTTCGAGAAAATGATCAGTTGCGTCGCCGTTTATGAAGCCGCAGCCGATGGTACGGACTTCGTATTCAGGGATTTCAACCTGGCTGCCGAAACAGCGGAAAAGATAGATAGACAGAAGATCATCGGCCAATCGCTGCTGCAGGTATTTCCGGGTGTCCGGGAAATGGGATTGCTGGACGTGCTGCAGCGGGTATGGCGCTCCGGCCGGCCGGAGCATGTCCCGGCCGCTTATTATAAAGATGCTCGTAATGAAGGCTGGCGGGAGAATTATGTCTATAAGCTGCCCACCGGGGAAGTTGTGGCCTTGTATAACGACATCACCGAGCGCAAGAAGGCGGAAATAAAAATATTGGAAAGCGAGGAAAAATACCGCCTGCTGGCCGATAATGTTAATGACGTCATTTTCGTTTTGGATATGAATCTGAACTACACGTATGTCAGCCCTTCCGTAAAAATCCTCAGGGGATTCGAACCGGCAGAGGTGCTACAACAGAAGTTTACGGAGGTTTTGACGCCCGCCTCTTTGGATCTGGCGATGAGCACTCTATCCAAGGAACTAGAAATGGAAAAATCAGGCCATAGAGCTTAACCTATCCCGGACGCTACAATTGGAAATGAGGTGCAAAGGTGGAACCACTGTGTGGACGGAAGTAAAGTTTTCAGTTATCAGAGATGATAAGCAGCAACGGGTGAGCATTCTCGGCCTGACCCGTGATATTACCGAGCGCAAACTCACGGAGAACAAGCTGAGGGAGAGCGAGAAGAAATATCGTGATCTGTATGATTTTTTACCAATCCCGGTCTATGAGATGGATTTCGAAGCCAATCTTACTGCTGCCAACCGCGCTATTTATGAAACTTTTCGCGGTACAGAAGAGGATTTCCATAAGGATTCTAACGCATGGCAACTCCTTTCACCTGGAGACATTGATAAATCGATGAAGAACATTGAACGTCTATTAAAGGGTGAACAAGTAGGAGGCACTGAATATACTTTAAAGCGGTTGGATGGGTCTGTCTTCCCAGCCATAGTAATCTCCAGTATAATTTATAGCGATGGCAAACCAATGGGGATCAGAGGCGCAATCGTAGATATTACCGACCGCAAGCAGGCGGAAAAAGCTCTGTACGAAATACAAAAGCAACTGCAGGATGCTTACCATCTGGCGGAAATAGGAAGCTGGAGCTGGAATCTCAATGACAAAACAATTACCTGGTCGGAAGAACTTTGCCGCATTGTCGGCCTGAACTACCAGCAGCTGACTATCCTGATACTAAACATCCGCTGGTTTATACGGGCGAAAGTCGGCAACTGCTGAAAAAGACTTTCGCTGCTTGCCTGAAAACCGGCAAACCCATCCAGGTGGAACTGGAAATTGTGCATCCCGACGGCAATAATCGGTGGCTGAACTGGATCGGTGGTTTAGTATATGATGATAGCAGGAAAATCACCGGCCTGCACGGCACAGCGCAAAACATCACCGAGCGCAAAATAATGGAGTCCCAAAGGGAGGCTGCGCTCGAAGCGCTGCGTAAGAGCGAAGAGAAGTACCGTTGGGTCTTGGATAACATGGCGGATGTCATAGCGGTCATGGACATGGATCTGCGTTTTACCTATGCAGCCCTTCCATCATGCGGATGCGGGGATACACTGCTGAAGAGGCCACGGCGCAGACCATGGAACAGGTCATGACTCCGGAATCCCTGCAGATCGTTGCCGAGGTCTTTGCAGAAGAGATGAAATTGGAAGCCAGTGGTGCGGCATATCCCGGCAAAGCCGCATCCTGGAAGTGGAGCAATACAAAAATGACGGTTCCATCGTTTGGATGGAGAACCACCTGTCATTTATGCGGGACGAGACGAAAAAAGCCGTGGGTATAATCTCCTTAACCCGTGATATCAGCGGACTCAAAAGGGCGAAGGAGGAGCTGAAACAAAGCGAGGAAAGATACCGGAGTCTCTTTGAGAACGCCCAGGAAGGGATTTACCGGTCAACACCGGACGGAAAAATTGTCATAGCCAATCAGGCTATGGCCAATATGCTGGGATACAAAACTGCGGAAGAACTCATGACGAATGTAACCGACATGTCGCTGCAACTTTTTGTCCACGCTGCAGAACTGACGAAAATAGAGAAGATAATTACCGAGCAAGGTTCCGTGCGTAACTATGAAACGCAGTTTTACAGAAAGGATGGAAGCATCATCTGGGTGTCTCTGACCATGCATGCCGACCGCGACGCCAAGGGACAAATCATTTATTATGACTGCATCAATGAGGATGTTACGAAACAGAAAATGATGGTCGAGCAGATCAGAAAGGCTTTAGGAGCAACAGTTCAGGCCATTACCGTGACTGTAGAGACGAGGGATCCCTACACGGCGGGCCACCAGAGGAGGGTGTCCGATCTGGCCCGTGCCATTGCCACGGAGATGCACCTTCCCGCCGATCAGATCGAAGGGATTCGCATGGCCGCCGCCATCCATGATCTCGGCAAGATATCAGTTCCGGCTGAGATTCTCAGCAAACCGACAAAACTGACAAACATCGAGTTCAGTCTGATCAAAAACCATCCTCAATCCGGCCGTGACATCCTGAAGGACATTGACTTCCCCTGGCCCATTGCCAGGATAGTTCTGGAGCATCATGAAAGGATGAATGGTTCCGGATATCCGCAGGGCTTGACGGGAACAATATTCTCCTGGAATCACGGATCCTGGCCGTAGCCGACGTGGTGGAATCCATGTCTTCGCACCGTCCCTATCGTCCGGCCCTGGGCATTGAACCCGCCCTGGAAGAGATTGAAAAGAATAAAGGAACCTTTTACGACAGCAATGCAGTGGAAGCCTGCCTGAGATTATTTCGAGAAAAAGGTTTTCAACTGGGGTAAAAGATGTGACTCGGGTTTCGTGAAAAGTCGGCAACATCAGTCTTGTCATACCGGACTTGATCCGGTATCCAGGCGTCGTCCCGACGAATCCTGTATAGAGTCCGGGGCAGGCACCGGGAACCAGGAAGAAAGGAAATGCAGTAATCCAGGCTAGAATGATTGGAATGATGCAATAATTTAACTGGATGCCGACTTTCGTCGGCATGACGCTGATGATGGCATTTTCTCCTATTGCGACACAGTCTTTTCATCGGCATGATGTAAGGTCCACTATTAGTGTCGTCATACCGGCGAAAGCCGGTATCCAGGATTCGTCCCGAGGAATAGCCTACAGGGCAAGCGAGACGGGACACAGAGATTTGAATGAGCAAACAACCGGCTGTATATATCCTGGCAAGTAAAAGAAATGGCACCCTTTATATTGGTGTGACTTCCAATCTCGTCAAGAGGATATGGGAACATAAGAACAATATGGTAGAAGGCTTCACAAAGCGGTATGGTGTTCATAAGTTAGTTTGGTATGAAGTGCATGAAAATATGGAATCGGTAATATTACGGGAAAAGATGTTGAAAGAATGGAAGCGGACATGGAAACTGGAATTAATTGAAAACAGTAATCCGAATTGGCATGATTTGTATGATGCGATAATTTAACTGGATGCCGATTTTCATCGGCATGACGTAAAGTGCAGCGTCAGTCTTGTCCACACAGTTTCTTTCGCCGGAATGACAACATTGTCTGGTTTATGAAGTGTTGCAAAGTGAACTCGCTATATCTTTACCTGGCTGAGAGGGCTTGCGCATGAATAAAAGACATTTTTTTTATTCATTACCGATGATTCTTCTGCTGATCGTCGCTGTTGCCGGCTGGTTTGCCACGGACTATCTTGGCAATAAAGCCCGGCAGGAAATCATCGGAGAAAACCAAGCTTCAATATTAACCCTGTCCATCTATATATCCTCTACATTAAATAACCTCGAAGGGGCCGTTAAATCCCTGGCCGGTTCTCCCTGGATCGCTCCCGCACTGCTGTCTAAAGGGGCATCAGGATATCGAACGTGCCAATAGCGCGTTAGACAGATACAATTCCGCTTTAAACGCTTCCGTGTCCTACCTGATGGATGCCGATGGCATGACTGTGGCATCCTCCAACCGGAACGATCCGGACAGCTTTGTAGGAAAATCCTATCGTTTTCGTCCTTACTTTCAGGAAGCGGCCAAGGGCCAACCCGGTCGTTATTTTGCGCTGGGCATTACTTCCGGAAAGAGGGGTTTCTATGCAAGCCACCCGGTTCAGAATCGTCTGGGTAAAGTGCTTGGCGTGGTCACGATGAAAAAAGATCTTGACGATATGGCGATCTTTTTCAGCAAATTCCCCTTTTGCTTTCTCATCAACCCGGACGGCATTATTTTTCTGTCCAGTTCACCGGCAATGGTTCTAAAAAGTCTCTGGCCGCTGGACAAAGCAGTACGGGACAAATTGATTGCTTCCCGGCAATTCGGCAATAAACTCTATGAAACCGGTTTTTTAAAAAGGAAATTGCTGATGGCACGGAAGTCACTTTGGAAGGAAAGGATTATTTTGTCTCCAGGAGGGTGATTGACACCGACCGATGGTCGATTGTGCTTCTGACCCCGACAGACCGTATCGTGATTTACCAATGGATCGGCATTCTGGCAACGATTTCCGTATGCTTTTTAATTTTGGTCTTTTCCGTCGTCATATATGTAACAATCCGATCTAAAGCAGCTATTGAGCTGAGCGAAAACAAATATCGCATGCTGGCCGATAATATCAATGATGTCATCTTTGTTTTGGATATGAATCTGAAATACACCTATATCAGCCCTTCTGTAAAAACCCTGCGGGGATATGAACCGGAAGAGGTGCTCAAACAATCATCTATTGAGACGATGACACCCTCCTCCCGGGATCTGGTCATCATGACCCTGTGGGAAGTCATGGAGCTCGAAAAATCAGAACATAGAGATATTTCCATATCCCGGACGTTGCAGTTAGAGGTAAAGCGAAAAGATGGGACCACCGTGTGGACGGAGATGAAGTTTTCCTTTATCAGAGATGAAGATCAGAAGCCGGTGGGCATTATGGGGGTAACCCGCGACATCACGGAACGCAGGCTTTCAGAGGAGAAGCTCAGGGAGAGCGAAACACGGCAAAGCATTCTTTTTGCAAACCTTCCGGCAGGAGTGGTTATTATTGACCCCTGACCAGATTGATCGAAATGGTTAATAATACAGCGGCGGTCATGTTTGGCGCCGCGGCGGAGCAAATTGTAGGACATCGGTGTCACGCGTTTCTTTGCCCGGCAATAGAAGGTGCCTGCCCCGTCTGCGACCTGGGCAAGGAAGTGGACAACGCGGAACGGGAGATGGTGTGTGCCGACGGCAGCAGGCTGCCAGTTCTCAAGTCTGTCAAACGTGTACAAATAGGGCGCCAAGAAAAGCTGCTGGAGTGCTTTGTAGAGATCACGCCCAGAAGCAGGCGGAGACAGCACTGAAATGCTCGGAAACAAAGTTCCGTACGCTCTACGATTCGAACAGCGACGCGGTAATGTTGCTGAGCAGGAAGGGATTCTTTGATTGCAACAAGGCCGCCCTGAAAATGTTCGGCTGCGCGACTTTGGAGGAGTTCTGCTTGAAGCACCCCGCCGATTTATCGCCGAATCAACAGCCGGACGGCACGGATTCCCTGGTGCAGGCCAACCAGATGATAGCCGCAGCGATCGAAAGAGGCAGCATTCAATTTGAGTGGATACACCAGAGAAACGATAACGGTGAAACTTTCCCCGCGGATGTGTCGCTCACGGCGATGGAACTCAATGGCAAGACTGTTGTGCAGGCGGTTGTCCGCGATATCACCTCGCGCAAGCAGACAGAGGAAAAGATCCGGCAGATGGCCTACCATGATTCCCTGACCGGTCTTCCCAACCGGAAGCTTTTCTCGGATCGCCTGAGTATTACTTTGGCCCAGGCCCAGAGAAATCAGCAAAAAGTAGGAATCGCGATGCTCGACCTCGATAAATTCAAGGACGTGAATGATACCCTGGGCCATGATGCGGGTGATCTCCTGCTCCAGGAAACGGCAAAACGGCTCAGCGCCGCACTGCGAAAGGGGGATACTGTTGCGCGCTTAGGTGGCGACGAGTTTGTGCTGATCTTAAACGACCTGAAGGGATCAGATGATGTAATCCAGGTTGCCCAGAAGATCGTGGATAGTTTTCGTCAGCCCTTTCCCATCGGCACCCGGCAGCTGACGGTGACAACGAGCATCGGCATCGCTGTCTATCCCGATGATGGAATAGATGAAGGTAACCTCCTGAAGAATGCCGATATTGCCATGTATCAGGCCAAACAGGCAGGGCGGGCCCGTTTCCAGATTTATAAAGAGGAGTGAAGAGAGCAAACCCGTCACAAAATAAAAATATTTGCTTTCTTAAGCCTGCTGCGAATGATATATAATAGTCGTTATTGCGATAAAAATAATCATCTATATTAAAAAGAAAACGGATTTCTATTCTTTGACCTCTCCGGTCATTAAAAAGGAGATGCTGCCTTATGAACAGGAAAGAGCGGATTATCACGGCACTGAGCCTTCAGCAACCCGATCGCGTTCCTCTGTATATTCATGGAATTAATGAAGCCCCGATCATTGGCATCGGAAAACACATCACCGACGGCCTGCCGGAATCCAAACAGTTTTATCAGATGAATGATGCGGAGAAAATGAAGCTCTTGGATACCCTTTTTCTTATTCATGAAGTCTTTGGCGTTGATGGGTTCACCTCTTTTGAGATTGGACACGAAATTGAAATAAATGAACAAGATATCAAGGATGACTGGGGTGTTATTTACAGGCGCAATCCCCACGGCCTGCCGGTTCCCATCGGACACCCTTTGAAAGAAGCCGGTGACCTCAATAATTTTCCCATCCCGGAACCGCAGCGCGCACATCTTCTGTTGCTTGATCTGGCCAGAGAAAGGTTTAAGGGAGATGTGGCCCTTTTCTGGTTGATGCGCGGAGTTTTTGTGCACAGCTGGAGATTGACCGGAATGGAAAACTACATGATCAACCTCTTTGAGCATCCGGAATTTATCCATCGCATTGCCGCTATGGTAACTGAATATAATTTGCAGCAGCTGGATATGCTCGCTGCCGCCGGGATTGATGTCCTCGTTGTCGAAGACGATATTGCCACAACAAACAGCCTCCTGATCTCCCCGAAACATTTCATGGAGTTTGTCAATCCGTACAACAGAAAACTTGTAGACCGCGCCCATGAGCTTGGGCTGAAAGTAGTGCGCCACAGCGACGGCAATCTCTGGTCGATTATGGATGTTCTCATTGATTCAGGATATGACGGGATCAACCCCCTGGAGCCGCAGGCAGGCATGGATCTGCAGAAAGTCAAGGAGGCCTATGGAGATAAAATCTGCCTGCTGGGCAATATCGACTGCAAAGAGCTGCTCTGTTCAGGAACTCCTGATCAGGTTGATGCTGCGGTGAAACATGCCATTGAAGTTGCGGCCAAAGGCGGAGGATACATCCTCTGCGATTCCAACTCCCTGCATCCGGGAGTCAACCCTGAAAACTGCATCGCCATGTTTGAGGCGACAAAAAAATATGGACTCTATAAATAATTCTTCCGCCCCGAAAAACCGCGTGTTGA
The DNA here is from genome assembly GCA_963845095.1 of uncultured delta proteobacterium. GTDB lineage: Bacteria > Desulfobacterota > Syntrophia > Syntrophales > Smithellaceae > MVRV01. The sequence goes on along the minus strand of CAWJQM010000005.1, from coordinate 175,092 downwards.
TATCATCCCCCTATTCATCTTTACCCTGCTGTTTCTGCTTTATATGTTCGACTACATGGACCGGATGGTTATCGTTTCGCTTTTCCCTTTTCTCAAGCAGGAATGGGGTATCTACCGACACTCAATGCGGTCTGCTCGTTTCCGCCGTATACTGGTCTATTCTTATTTTTACCTTGCCGGTATCCATTCTTATCGACAGGTGGAGCAGGATTAAAAGCATAGGTATTGATGGCCGTGTTATGGAGTGCCGCCACCCTTTTGGCTGCGCTTTTACAAAAAACTTCGGGCAGCTTTTCGCGGCCAGAACCGCGATCGGCCTTGGCGAAGCAGGTTATGCTCCCGGCGGAACCGCCATGATATCTGCGCTCTTTCCCAAGGAGAAAAGGGCGAAGATTCTGGGAATCTGGAATGCCTCTATCCCTTTAGGAAGCGCGCTGGGCATTGCCCTGGGCGGAATCATTGCCGATCGTTTCGGCTGGCGGCATGCCTTGGGTATTGTGGCCATTCCCGGTATTATCATCGCTTTGCTTTTCTTTTATGCCAAGGATTATGAAACCGTCGCGCTTACGAGATTTACGGCAAGACAAAGATAAAAAGGCGGACTTGAAGATGCGCTGGCGCGAAATCGCGGCGCATTTATTGGGAAATAAAACGCTGTTATTCAACAACCTCGGCTTTGCCGCCAATACATTTGTCACCACGGCCATGATGACATGGCTTCCCAGTTATTTTCAAAGAATGGAAGGAATATCCATGAGCAATGCCTCGACAAAAGGCGGCGTCAGTCATGCTTCTGGCGATAATCGGCGCTCCTTTAGGCGGATATCTTGCGGATAAATGGCTGAAAAGCAGGAGAAACGCCCGGCTTCTTTTTCCGTCGCTGTCCTCCTGTTTGACGGCAATTCTGCTTTTTATTGCCTTCATGTTTGTTCGGGGCAATGCGCAATACGCAGTTCTGCTGGCAGTTGGAATTGCCGCGGTTGCTTTTGTGCCGGCTGCCGTTGCCGTGACCCAGGATGTTGTCCATCCCGGCATCAGGGCCGTATCCCTGAGCTTGTGCGTCATTGTACAGCATATACTCGGCAGTGCCCTGGGACCTCCTGTTATCGGCGCTCTTTCGGATGCGTTCGGACTGGAGACAGCAATGATTTTCCTGCCGGCCTTTGCCTTGCTGGCGGGTATTCTATTTTTTGTCGGCTCCTTTTTCTATGATTCAGATGCGAAGCTTGTGGAAAAAATGGAAGCTTTAAAAAAGTGACTTCTTGCGATCGCGATAAAGACAATCTTTGACATCGCAAACATGGCAGATATAAGGATTAAAAGACACATCTTTCCCGATGCCGATGATGCCGCTGACTGATTTCAGGGGATGCATCAGAGCTGTACTGGATAATCTGATGGAGCAAAAATTCTCCGGCAGCAAAGAAAACAGTTTGTGTTGTTCGGACACATTCCAGCGGCAATATCCCGGACTAAACCGATTGGATATTTTTAATCCTGCCGCGGTCATTTGTTCCGACAGCATAAATTGCATCTTGTCCACGGCAGCTTCCACGACTTCCGAACCGACTACATCAATAATATAGCCTGCTGTCAGGTCGCCTTCCGCCATAAGTTTTTTTGACCAATCGCTGATCCCCTGCCCTGCCGTGCAGGCAAATATTGCAATGCTCCCGGCGCTTTTTATTTGCCTGTAAATAATTTCGTGAAGATGGAAATCAATGTTTTCAACAAATAACTGGTAAGTATGATTGTTAAAGCGGAGATTATCTTTAATTATCAATCCACCCTGAATATGGCAATGGTCAGCGGCAGAAGAAAGTATTTCTTTTATGATTTTACTTAATGTTTCCGGAATGGCTCCCGGTTTATACCCCATTACGGTTTCGAGTTTCGCTCCTGTAATTGCCAGTTCGTTAAAAGAAAATCCATACGTAAAAACTTTATTCATTAAATCTGCTTTCTGCATCCGGTAATTCCGCGATCTGTTTGTATTTAATTGAATTTAGATCGGTATCTCGACATTGTCAATCCAAAATTGAAATTTCCACATAACGTCTTATCCGGTGTTATCAGCCCAAAGCATCAAATTTATCAGTCAGCGATCATCAGCATCGTATTCCGGAGTTACTTTCTCGTTGACAATGATAAGCAGCTTATGTCAATTATTAAAAACAGCAGCACAATACCTTCAGGGAGAGTATCAACATGATGACTTCCAAGCAAAGGATTCTCAAGGTGATGCGGGGCGAGATGGTCGATGTGATTCCATTCGTGCCCAGGTTGGATCTCTGGTGGCTGAGCAATGCCACGAGAGGTTCTCTGCCCAAAAAATATGAAGGCATGATGCCGGATGACATATCGCGTGCCGAGGGTTGGCCGCTCTACCACATGGTTCCGAATTTTGCTGATGTGAGCAGCATGGACGACGTTCTTCATCGGGCCATCGGCCTTTTCAATTTCAAGCAATCCGCCTACGGATGGAAATTTACAGATAATATCAAAGTGGTGACTCAGACCAACGAGCAGGGCATGCAGATTATCGAATACCATACGCCGGTGGGAGTGGCCCGAACGATAGGGGGTCTGACTGATGCGGGAAAGCGTTCCGGTTCGTCCCTGGGCTGGGTGCAGGAACATGCGATAAAAAAAGTTTCCGATTATAAAATCCTCGGATGCCTATTTGAAAACATCGAGGTCTTTAAGCAATATGATTCCTGCAAGGAATATATCGATAAGGTAGGTGATGATGGGGTCGTTGCGGTTGGGGGGCCAACACTGGCGGCGTCACCGATGCATATGATTCAAAAGGATTTAATCGATACCACCAAATTTTTCTATGATTATAAAGATAATTATCGTGAGATGAGGGAGCTGGCAGATAAGATAGAAGTTTATTTTAATAAAGTTCTCGCCATCGTCGCGGACTCGCCGGCGGAGGTCGTTTTATGGGGGGCCAATTATGACGATATGATAACCTACCCGCCGTATTTCGAGAAAGAAATCAGCCCGTGGTTGAAAAAAGTATCCGCAGCCATGAGCAGCAAGGGGAAAATTCTGGCGACGCATACCGATGGCGAAAATTTCGGGCTGATGGACGCGATTTATAATTGCGGAGCTCACGTCGCAGAATCGGTTACGCCTTATCCCATGACCAAAGTTAAGATAGAAGAATACTACAGAAGGTGGAAAGATAAAATCACCATCATGGGAGGAATACCGGAAAGCATGCTGCTTGCGGTTTCCATCAAAGAAGATGAATTCGAAGCTTTTCTTGATGGATGTTTCCGCGATTTGATTCCCGGAGACCGCATTATTTTCGGAACGGCGGATTCAACTCCTCCGGATGCTTCCTTTGATCGTCTGCGGCGCATCTCCGACCGGATAGAGAAAGAAGGACGCCTCCCGCTGGCAGGTAAGAAACGCCCGCAGGTTATATCAAAAAGCAGCGAAACGTTAAATGCTCCGGCAACAAAAAAGGAGAATGAAAAGGATCTGCAGAAAGGTGCTAAACTAGATGAGAAGGACGATATGAACATGGAAATGCTAAGACAAATCGCGGTAAAAGTCGAAGAAGGTGATGCAGCGGCAATTAAAATACTGGTAGAGCAGTGCCTGTCACAAAATATCAACCCGGGAGATATTTTATACAAAGGGCTGGTCGCGGGTATGGAGCCGGTAGGCGTTAAATTCAAGAAGAATGAAATCTTCATCCCGGAAGTTCTCATGGCGGCGCGCGCAATGAAGGTTGGTCTCGAACTTATCAAGCCGAAACTTGCCGAGACCAAAACGGAAAGCAAGGGTAAAATATTGATTGGGACGGTAAGGGAAGACATGCACGATATCGGGAAAAACATTGTGGCCGTGATGTTCGAAGGCGCCGGTTATGAAGTGATCGATCTCGGGATTGACGTCAGCAATGAAAAATTTGTTGAAGCCGTAAAAACACACACGGATGCCAAAATACTGGGGCTTTCCGCACTGTTGACGACAACTATGCCGTACATGAAAGAAGTAATCGATGCGGTGCAAAAAGTATCGCCGGATTTGAAAATCATCGTCGGCGGAGCACCGGTGTCCCAGGCCTATGCCGATGAAATAAAGGCCGATGCTTACGCGGCCGACGCCGCATCATCCGTGGATATTGTAAAACGTCTGTTGGCTTGAATAAATACGGGTAACCGGTAACGCTTAGTAAAGCTTGCCGGGATAACCTGATAGCAAAAGAGGAAATTATGATCATCGTCGGTGAAAAAATTAATTCCACCCGCAAGCCGATTGCCGAAGCTATTGCCGCCAGGGATAAAGAACACATCCAAAAAGAAGCGAAAGCCCAGAGCGAAGCCGGAGCGGATTATATAGATGTGAATGCGGCGGCATTTATGGAGAAAGAAGCAGAATGCCTCCAATGGGTAATAGAAACAGTGCAGGAGGCAACAGAAACTCCTTTGTGTCTGGACAGCCCCGATCCGGCAGTAATCAAAAAAGTTATTCCCCTGGCAAAAAATCCTCCCATGATTAATTCCATAAACCTTGAACCGTCTCGTTTGGAGGCCCTTCTTCCTCTGATTCGCGACTATGATGCAACAGTTATCGGCCTTTGCCAGACTAAAGAACAGATGGGAAAAACTGTGCAGGAAAAAGTTGAAATAGCGGGACGCCTGGTTGAAAAGATTACAGCAGCGGGCATCAGTATAAATTCACTCTATATAGATCCCCTGGTCTTTCCGGTGGGGACAGATACAAAGTCGGTGAGCGCAACTCTGGATGCAATTGAGATCATCATGAAACAATTTAACGGCGTGCATACAATATGCGGGCTCACCAATGTCTCTCACGGTCTTCCCCAGCGTAAACTGATTAATCGCACCCTGCTGGCAGAGGCCATAGCGCGGGGACTCGACGCGGCAATACTTGATCCCACAGACAGGCAGCTTGTCAGTGTCATGAGAGCCGCTCTGATGCTGATGGGGAAGGATGAATTTTGCATGGAGTACATAAAGGCTTTCCGGAAAGGCCAGCTCGAGTGATTATTTTATCTAAGACCTGAATATTCCCTGCTCTCGTTAATCCCCTGGGAAAAGCCAAAAGCCGCGGGATTGAGATGAACAAAGGTTGCATGTGAGATGTGACCTCATTATCTGAGGATTTATCGCCTGCCATGAATGATCATGAAATACATCCCAAAGATAAAACCGTCGTGAACGACGGGGCAGAAAGAAGCCGGGAGATCACCCCTGAGGGATCCCCGCAAGACAGCCGGCCGGTCAACCGCCAGTTCGACGAACAGGCGGAAGAACGCGAAGCACAGCTTCTGAAGTCCCTGATCAAGTACGAAAAGCTGCTTGATGAAATCGAGGATTCCGTCGGTGAAGTCGATCTGGAAGGCAAGATTACCTTTGTCAACAACGCTTCGTGTAAAATATGGGGGCGCTCCAAAGAACAACTGATTGGATTGACCCGTAAAGCATACGCCGACCGACTGAATCAGAGAATCATTGTTGATGAATACAGGCAGGTGTTTAAAACCGGTATTCCGCGGCAGGTGACTTATGAAATCATCCGTTTCGACGGCAAACGCCGGACTGTTGAAGATTCAGTAAGTCCGTTGCGCGACAAAAATGGAGAAATTGTCGGGTTTCGCGCGGTCGGAAGAGACATAACCGAACGTAAACTTGTCGAGAAAGCATTATCGGAACATCGCAGCCGCCTGGATGCAATTTTCAGCAGCGTCAAGGAAGCCATTATTACCGTAGACACGGACTTTAAAGTTACGGAAGCCAACAAAGCGACATTATTAATCTGCGGCCTCAGTGCTCAGGAGATGATCGGCAAAGCTTTTAATGATTGTCCTGCCCAATGCAGCCGTGTCTGCAGCGATATGTTCCGGCAAACCATTACCAGGAAATCGCAAATTGTGGAATACCGGATCGAATGCGGCCACAAACAGAAACTGGAGCAGCAAGTCAGTGTTACCTGCATGCCCCTGCGGGATGAAAACGGTCTTTACTCCGGTGCGGTCATGGTAGTGCGGGACATCACCCTGCTGCAGAAGCTGGAAAAAGAATTAAAAGAACGCCATCAATTTCATAATCTGATCGGCCGCAGCAAAATTATGCAGGATATTTACCGGCTGATGGAAGACCTGGTCAATGTGGAGACGACAGTCCTCGTTACAGGCGAAAGCGGGACAGGCAAGGAACTTGTCGCCCGGGCGTTGCATTACAGCGGTCAGCGCGCCTTCAAGCCCTTTGTGGCGGTTAATTGTTCCGCCTTAACGGAAAACCTGCTGGAATCCGAACTTTTCGGACATGTCAGAGGGGCGTTTACGGGAGCCATCAAAGACAAACCGGGACGTTTCCAGGCGGCCAACGGGGGCACTATCCTGCTTGATGAAATTGGTGACATATCACCTCTGGTGCAATTAAAGCTTCTGCGGGTGTTGCAGGAAAAGATTGTGGAGCGGGTCGGTGACTCTGAGCCTCTGAAAGTAGATGTTCGGGTTATTGCCAGCACCAATAAGGATTTGAAAGAAAAGGTAAAGCGGGGTGAGTTTCGGGAAGATCTCTACTACCGTCTCAAGGTTGTAGAAGTTCATCTGCCTCCCCTCCGCGACCGCCGGGAAGACCTGCCGCTGCTGATTGAACATTTTTGCCGTTTATTCAATGAACGATTCCATCGAACCATCGAGGGTGTTTCTCAGGAAGTTCTTAATATCTTCATGCATTATCCCTGGAAAGGCAATGTCCGGGAATTGGAACATGCCCTCGAACATGCTTTTATTCTCTGCCACAGCTCCTTGATTACTCTAAAACATCTGCCGGGAGAACTCCAGGAGTACGGTTTATCTGAGCGCGCTGTCGGACCAAAGGCCATTTTGCCGGCTGCCCTTAGTGCCGGGGAAATTACCAATGCCCTCAACAAAGTCCGCTGGAATAAAACGAAGGCGGCCCGACTTCTCGGCATCAGCCGCCGGACCATGCATCGAAAAATCAACGAGTTTAAAATCAATCAAGACATATAAAATAGTGCGCCATGTCTCTACTTGTGACGTCTCATATTGAGCCGTGGCACAATTATGAGCCGTCCTTGTATTCTGATTTATTTGTTATCATATCATTATCATTAACAATTTAATATTTATTACATTGATTAAAAAGTTGGCACATTATCCGCTTTAGGTAAATCGTTCCGGCAATTGCATGGCCAAATGGGATCATTTCTATATTTTCAGACAAACAATGATGCGGGGATGGAATTATGGACAATCTAATTCATCTGATAACACCGGACAATTTTTCAGATGAGGTAATTTACGAAAAAAAGCCCGTCCTTCTTTTCTGTATGCCGCAAGACGATGATTTTTCAAGTCAAATGAAATCAATAAAAGCTATCGCCCGGCATTATTTAACAGAGCTTAAAGTGGGCTATCTGGCGGAAGAAAGCATTGAAATTTTTAAGAAAAGACTTGGGTTTTCCGGCACACCGACTTACTTGTTTTTTCTGGAAGGAAAAGAAGTGAACAGGTTGCTGGGGCTGACGGATCACGCAGGCCTGGAAAAGTTTGTGTTTGAGATTATGGAGCAGGCGGCAGGGGAATCTACACAATAATCGTAGCATATCCCAAATCACATAACAAAAAAATGAGGAGGTTTAACATGAAGCATTTCAGTACAAGATTTTTAGTTATTGTAAGTATGTTGACGTTGTTGTTTTTTAGCCTGGGCAGTCTGACGGCATTTGCAGCAAAACATGAGAAAAAAGCCAAAGCTGCGAAGGAAACCCCCATTGACCGTTGGGCGGCCAATCCAAAAGCGTCCTTTGACATCAAAAAAATGGGCGACATGTCCGATTTTGATCCTTCTAATCCTATCGTTCCGACGGGTGATACATTTAAGATTGCCGTTGTAGCTTCCCATTCCGGCCCGGCCGCTTTAGTCGGCCAACTCATGTGGTTTAATATTCAATGGGTCGCGCATGATTACAACAAAAGAGGCGGCATCATGGTTGACGGCAAAAAGAAACTCATCGAAGTAATCAAAGCCGATCACGGCGGCAAAATCGACCAGGTCAAAAAAGTTTGCGAACGCATGGTCCTGCAGGAGAAGGTTAACGTTCTGTGGGGAACTGACGGCAGCCATCTGATGAAAGTCATCAACGAAACGGCCAACAAATATAAGATTATTGCCATCAACGGCGTAACCCTGGCCGATGACCTCCAGGACGCAACAAATTTCTCCCGCTATGCCTTTCAGGTATCTTTTTCCAACTCCCAGGTCGGACGTGCTGTAGCTTATTATTACGGTCAGATCCGCAAGAAGGAAAAGAAGTTTTACATCCTCTGCCAGGATTTCGGCGCCGGTCATGATATCGCCGCAGGTTTCAAAAAGGGCTTGAAGGAATACTACCCCGACGCCCAGATCGTTGGCGAAGATTACCACAAACTATTTATTACCGATTTCGTCCCCTATTTGGAAAAGGTCAAAGCTTCCGGAGCCGAGGTCATCTTTACCGGCGACTTCCCCCCCGATTCACCCAACATTCTCAAACAGGCCCGTCAGATGAATATTATGATTCCCATTGCCAACAACTATCTGGATAATCCCGATGGGCTTCACGCCACAGGCCAGGCATCGAGGGAACCAAAGGATTGGTCAATGTCACCTCCTGGAGCGTGGGCAACCCCCATTACAAGCTGCCCGACCACATCAAACTGGAAAAAATCTGGACTGATCTGCAGAAGAATAAATGGAAATCACCGCCCTATAACCAGATGAAGAGCTTTAATCATTTCGCCGGCAGTTATGGAACCTGGACGCAGACTCTCTACTGGTTCTTAAGCATTGTGGAGCGCGCGAAGGTGTCTGATCCGGAAAAGATAATCGCCCTGTGGGAAAATGACACTTACAAAGCAGTCAACGGCAAGGTCTATAAAATGAGATCTTGCGATCACAAGGTCATTCAGGATCTGGCTGTTTCCGAATTTGTACCGCCCGAAGAGCAGAAAGTTTCCTACAACCTGCCGCCGTATTATTGGTTTAAGGAAATTTCTTTCTACGGCCCGACATACCCGATCCCGGCCGGTAAAGTTCTGCCCTGGATGGACCAGAAGCTGGACCGCTGTGCCGGTAAAAACGAGTGGGGAGAATAGACAGCATCTTCTGTCATGGATTGAGATGCAGTTGATGCAGGAAACGGTTCTTGAATTTCGATCAGGAAATATTTTCCCGAGGTTCTGCATAAAGAAACTTTTCCAACCCCTTTCTTGCCTTTATCATTGCGAAAGGGGGCAGGATTCAACATATCCCGATTTCGAGTCCCCGCAGTTTGCTGCGGGGACTCTTTCACGCGGAAGCACTCTCTCTAATCGAAGTGCGCTTTGCGCAATACGACCCGGGGAAGATTAAATAAGATTTCCCGGCAGGGAAGATATTTAGGAATTTTATGAATACAAGACCATGGATAAAAAATTATGATTACAATGTTCCGCAAACCATCCAATATCCCAGATTCCCGGTACAGAATTTAGTCCATATAGCTGCGGCCACCCTGCCTCATAAGGCGGCCACTTATTTTATGGGATCGGAAATGACATTCCGGCAGATCCGGTCACAGGCGCTGCGCATGGCCAATACGCTGCTCAGGATGGGTATCCAAAAAGGCGCCCGCATCGGACTGGCCGTTGCCCAATTGCCCCCAGTACGTCATTGCTTATTATGCCGCGCTTTCCACCGGCGCCGTCGTTGTGAATATAAATCCTCTGTACACCTATGATGAACTTAAGTTCATGATGCAAAATACCGGTCTGAATACATTGGTTACATTTGACCTTGCTTTGCCCATCATGCGCCCTTTGGCCAAAGAGCTCGGTTTGCAAAATGTTATCGTTACAAAAATGACCGATTACATTCACGGTATGCCCGTCAGTTCCGCGAAAAGCCTGGATTTGGAAGAGGGCTGGAAACATTTCTCGGAAATCATTGCCGGATGCACTGATGAAAGCATACCTAAAGTTGACTTTCGCCCCGCAGATCCGGCTTTGATTCAGTTTACGGGAGGTACGACCGGCTTTCCCAAAGGCGCACTGCTGTCGCACTCGAATATTGTAAGCGCCGTGTTTCAGAACTCCCTTTATGGCAATCCCATTCTGGTGTATATTCCCCATGCCGAACGCCGGGTCCTCAGCGTCATCCCCTATTTTCATGTTTACGGCAATACCTGTTGCCTGAACTGGGCGATGCTGAATGCGGCCACGCAGATCCTTGTGCCGAAATTTGATCTGGATGAATGTATGAGCATCTTTGAAAAGTTCGACAAGATAGCGAATTTCCCAACGGTGCCGACCATGATTACCGCCATCGTCAACCATCCCAAGGCACAGCAAATGGACCTGGGTGCGCGTATCGGTGTGCTGGGCAGCGGGGGTTCGGCAATGCCCGTGGAGTTGATTCAGAAGGTTAAGGATATGGGAATTTTCTGTGGTGAAGGATGGGGGATGAGCGAAACCGCATCCATTGGCATCGGCAGTCCGCTTCTACACCATAAGGCCGGTTCCATCGGTTGTCCGCATCCGGACAACGATGTTCGCCTTGTTGATCTGGAAACCGGTCTCGAAGATGTTAAGCCGGGTGAACCGGGAGAGATTCTGATCAAAGGGCCATCCGTCATGCAGGGTTACTGGAATAATCCGGAGGAAACCGCAAATCAGCTTAAAAACGGCTGGCTCAGCACGGGTGATATCGCCCGGATGGATGAAGACGGATATTTCTATATTGTCGATCGCAAGAAAGACATGATTATCGCCGGCGGATTCAATATTTATCCCCGCGAAGTGGATGAGGTGCTGTTCTCGCATCCCAAAGTTGCCGAAGCCATAGCAGCCGGTATTCCTGATGACTATCGTGGTGAAACCTGCAAGGCCTTTGTTGTGCTCAAACCCGGTCAGACGGCAACAGAAAAAGAAATTATTGCCTTCTGCAAAGAAAAGCTCGCGCCTTACAAGGTGCCCAAAGCGGTTGAATTCCGTGATGAGCTTCCGAAGTCGGCCATTGGCAAGGTGCTCCGCAAGATTCTGCGGGACGAGGAGGCGGCTAAAAGCAAAAAGTAACAAATATTTTATCAAAGGAGGGGATAATATTTATGATTAAGTCAAGATTGTGCGATCTGGTGGGGATTAAATATCCGATCATCCAGGCGGGGATGGGGCCTTTTTCCAACAATAACCTTTGTGTGGCCGCAGCCAACGCCGGTGTTTTGGGCCTGCTTTCCACCAGCGGTCTTTTTAACAAGACCGATCAACCCTGGATATATGAAGATTTCATTAAAACGGCCGAAGCAACTATGGATGATGACATGGCCACGGCACTGGAGAAAGTCATCAAAAGAACATATCGTCTGGTCAAGGATAAAGGCGGTATTTTCGGGATCAATGTTATGGTCTCGGTAGAAGCCCGCGACTATGCCCAAGTTATGATCGATACGGCCATCCGGCTGCGGGAAGAAAATCCCGACATGAAAAACAATTTCAAGGTCATTTTTACTTCTGCCGGTGACCCGGTGGGCTGGAAGGACAAGATAAAAAATGCCGGCTTTACCTGGATGCATGTTGTTCCCTCTGTCAAAGGCGCCCTGCGCTGCAAAAAGGCCGGCGTTGATGTGATCGTAGCCTCAGGTCACGAAGGCGGATTTCACACTTCCTGGGAGCCGGTGCATTCAATGATTCTACTGCCCGCCGTGGTGGAAGCGGTTTCTGATGACAAAACCCTGGTGGTTGGCGCCGGCGGATTTTGCGACGGCAAGACGCTGGTTGCGGCATTAGTTCTGGGCGCCGACGGCGCCCAGATGGGCACGCGTTTTCTGGCAACGCAGGAAAGCGATTTTCATCAGGTATGGAAAGAAGGTGTCGTCGCCGCCGGCGATAGAGGAACCCTGGTTGCCCGCGGATTCGTGGGTCCGGCGCGCTGGCTCAAAACTCCGCGCAGCGAGGAACACGCCGTCAACACGCTAAAGAAGTCCCCGGGCGTTTATCTGGGTGTTCCCGATGACTATACGACAATGGATTTGAGTCTGATCGATTTTGAAGTAGAGTCCATGCAAGCCATCTTTGCCGGAAATAAAGAGAAAGCCCTGATGGCTGCCGGCGAAGCCGCGCAGCGGATAAACGATATGCCCAAGGTAAATGATCTGGTGCAGTCCATGGTCAAGGAAGCCGAGAATATCCTGCGCGATGTTCCCAAGAAATATCTTGCTTAAGGGCTGTTTTTGCAAAGTGAAAGCGGGATCGCGGCGGACTTATCTGTTCAACAAAGTCCGTCGGTCTGCTTTCAGTGTGCTGATTCATTGCTGTGACAGGATGTTTAATAAACCAATAAATCAAGCAGGTTAACCAAAGAAAGGAGATTTCAATTATGAAGATCAATGATGTAAAAAATGTATGTGTCGTCGGCGCCGGTAACATGGGGCATCAGATTGCGCTGCAGTGCGCACTTTCCGGTTATAAAACCGTCACCACGGACGTCATTCCGGCGGTCCTGGAAAAAGCCGAAAAATTTGTCGGCAGTTACCTGGCCGGTCGCGTGCAGAAGGGCAAGATGACAGAAGAGGCGGCGAAGAAAGCCCGCAGCCTGATTTCCTTTACGGGTGATCTGAAGGAGGCCGCCAAAGATGCCGATCTGGTCATCGAAGCCGTTCTGGAAAGAATTGACCTGAAGAGAAAGGTTTTCGCCGATCTGGACAAGTATGCTCCGGCGGGCGCCATCCTGGCGACCAACAGCTCCTTCATCGTCAGCTCCAGAATTGCCGATGCCACCAAACGCCCCTCCCAGGTCTGCAACCTGCATTTTTTCAATCCGGCTCTGGTGATGAAACTGGTGGAGGTGGTCCAGGGACCCCATGTTTCGGACGAAACTGCACAGTGCCTGATGGACTTCTGTCTGAAGATCGACAAAGTGCCCATCCATATTAAAAAGGAAGTCGATGGATTTGTCCTGAACCGCATTTTTGCAGTTATTCAGAGAGAAGCTCTCTGGATGCTGGAAATGGGCGTGGCCTCATTTGAGGATATCGACAAGGCCTGCGTTTACGGAGCCGGGCATCCCATGGGGCCATTCCGTCTCAATGACCTGACGGGCATTGACCTTACTTATGATGTCTGCATGGGCCATTTTCTGGAGTCGGGCAACCTGGCGGATCTGCCGAGCCCCAGCGTCGTGAGGAAGGTCACGGAAGGCAAGTTCGGTCAGAAGACCGGCGAAGGCTGGTACAGCTATAAGAAATAGGCCGAAAACATTAAAGTGATCTGAGCGCAGAATTTATCAGCCGGGAAACAGGCAAGAGCTGTATTCTCGAACTGTATCCTTAAGAAAGGTGATCACATGATAGTTAACGATAAAGTAGTAGTAGTTACAGGCGGCGGCAGCGGAATAGGCGAGGCTTTGTGCCGGCGGTTTGCCCTGGAAGGCGCCAGAGCTATCGTTGTGGCAGATGTAAATGAGTTCACCGCCAAAGCGGTTGCCGACGCAATAAAAGGGGTGTCGATAAAGTGCGATGTCAGCCGGGAAGAAGACGTTCAGAATTTAGTCCGCTTCACGGAAGAAAAATACGGCGCTGTCGATTTATTCTGCTCCAATGCCGGGATTGCGATTGCGGGCGGCGTAGAATGCCCCAATGATCAATGGCAGCGCATCTGGGAAATCAATGTGCTGGCTCATGTATTTGTCGGCCGGGCGATCATTCCCGGGATGATCAAACGCGGCGGCGGCGCTCTGATGATCACTGCTTCCGCAGCCGGGCTCTTAAGCCAGATCGGTTCCCTGCCCTACTCGGTCACCAAGCATGCGGCGGTCGGACTGGCGGAAAGCATTGCCATTACTTACGGCGATCAGGGCATCAAAGTATTTGCCCTCTGTCCGCAGGCTGTGCGCACGGCAATGGCCGGGGCGGCTGATGTAGCCGCTGTTGATGGACTGATGGAGCCTGCCCAGCTGGCGGAGGCTGTCATTGAAGGTTTGAAAAAGGAAGAATTTTTAATTTTACCGCACCAGGAAGTGAAAAAATACATGCAGCGAAAGACGGAAAACTACGATCGCTGGCTACAGGGCATGAGAAAGCTTCAGGCAAGGTTTTATGCCGGCAATCTTCATCAGCCCTGAAGACCGCCTTGATGCTGCATTAAGTGTTGGGGGGAGCACTTTAGTGCTCCCGCCAGCCGGAAGGAATTTATAAAATGAGTTATTCAAAGATTACGGTGGAAGCGCGTGATCACGTGCTTTACATGGGGCTAAACCGCCCGGAAAAGCTTAACGCCTTTGATATTGAAATGCACCACCAGCTGGCCCTGGCCTATGGTGAACTGGATCGTAATCCGGATCTGCGCTGCGGACTGCTTTATGCCCATGGCAAACATTTCACCTCGGGTCTCGAGTTGGATAAGTGGGCGGCGGCATCTCCCGAAGAACAGGCCATACCGGACAAAGCCATCAATCCCCTGGGTAAAGACGAGTCGAAGAGGTGTCGAAAGCCGGTGGTTATGGCAGTTCAGGGGATCTGTTTTACAATCGGTTTTGAACTGATGCTGGCGCAGGATATCCGCGTCGTTGCCAGCAATGCCCGCATTGCCCTGCTGGAGGTAAAAAGAGGTGTCTTCCCGACCGGCGGAGGCACCGTACGTCTTTTTCAGGAAATCGGCTGGGGAAATGCCATGCGCTATCTCCTTACAGGTGATGAGATTAGCGGCGCCGAGGCTTACCGTTTGGGGCTGGCACAGGAACTGGCCGAGCCGGGCAAGGAATTCGAGATAGCGGCAAAGATAGCCACGGACATTGCCAAACGGGCTCCTTTGGCGGTGATGGCGTGCATCAACTCTTCACGCTTTACCCAGATGCACGGAAACAAAGCCGCTTTTGCCCGGATTGAAGAGGAGATAATACCCATCCTGGCCAGTGAAGATGCCAGGGAAGGCGTGATGTCTTTCCTGGAAAGACGCGAAGCTAATTTCCAGGGCAGATAACCCGGCACACCAGGTATGACTTTCCCCGAACTTGCACGATAAACAATGTGCGGCCGGAGCGACGGGTACAGAGTCCGGTTAATTGCCAACCTTTGCCGGCAGGATTGTCGGGAAGGACAATTGCCGAAGAGCTGATTCATAACAGCGTGAAATGGAATTATTTTATATAATATCAAAGGAGAAATGAAAATGATAAAAACAGTAGAGCAGTACCTGGAAAGCTTAAATGACGGCCGCGAAGTCTGGTGCCTGGGCGAGCGCGTGAAAGATGTCCGGACCCATCCGACAATTCGATCCATCATTGAAATGGCCTGCATGGACTATGTCCTGCCCAATCACCCCGATTATCGGGATCTTTATGTAACCAAAGACAAGGACGGCGAAGACATTAATTTCCTGCTGACATCCCCCAAAACGCCCGCAGACCTTCTGCGCAGGCGTGAATGCTACATGGTCGGCATGAGGACGGGCGGCGGCGTACTCGTGCATTGCATGGGCGCGGATGCGCTGGCGTCTTTCAGTGTGGCCGCCGAGGTCATGGACAAGAAGCTGGGAACCAATTACATGGAGCGCGTCGAGAATTACCGGCGGTATCTGCAGAAGAATGATCTGGCGCTCACCGGCGCCATTACGGATGTCAAAGGTGATCGGAGCCTTCATCCCTCGCAGCAGAAGCAGCACAAGGACTTTTATCTGAGAGTCGTGGAGAGGAAGAAGGATGGTATTGTTGTCCGGGGCGCGAAAGTTCATATCAGCGCCTCCCCCTGCGCCAATGAACTGCTCTGCCTCCCCTGCCGTACGCATGGAGAAAACGATAAAGATTACGCTCTGGCCTTTGCCATTCCGGTGGGCACGCCCGGTGTGAAGCTGATCGGCGCCGAGCCCAGCGCCAGGCTCTATGGCGACGAAGGCGCCTTTGACTATCCCTGCACGAACCACATGCAGCCGACGGAATCCCTGATCATCTTCGATGACGTTTTTGTCCCCTGGGAAAGGGTCTTCATGTGCGGAGAGTGGCAGTATTCGCAGATCCTGGCCTACGCCTTTGCCAGCTATCACCGCCTGTTCGGACATGCCAAGATAACAGGCACGCTGGAGATGATGACCGGCGCGGCAAGTCTGATCGCGGAGTACAACGGCGTGCAGAATGTTCCGCATGTCCGCAAGAAGCTGTCCTGGATGGCTTATATAACCGAAACAGTGCAGATGCTGGGCAAGCAGGCCTGCCTCGATCCGATTACCGAGTTCGGGATGGATGTAATGATGCCCAACCGGATGGCGATCAATGCGGCAAAATGGACCTACGCCAGCAATTTCCATACGATGTGCCAGCACATGCAGGATATCGGCGGCGGATTGACGACAACGGCTCCGGCTTACCGGGATTGGAAGAATCCGGAAATACAGCCTTTCATCGATAAATATCTGGCGGCCAAAGACGGTGTCCCCACGGAAGATCGCCTGCGGATTATGCGCCTGATCAAAGACATTACCGGCAATCACTGGCAGGTGGATACGATTCACGGTGAAGGGTCCATGGCGGCGCAGGAAATGTTCCTTTACACCAGCGCCGACTGGAAGAAATTCCAGTCCGCAGCGAAGCGCGCTGCGGAAATCGATGGCTGGCAGGACGATCGCACTTACGGGAAACTGCCGCTGCAGAAGGATTTTGTAAAAATGCCGGCCGTTGACGAATCCTATAAAAGCATTGTGCCGACTGTAAAGAAGTAACGCCGAAGGAGTTTGAAAAAAATAGATCTCTATAAGGATTAATAATGGATCCAACAACATCAATGTACGTGGCCCAGGGGATACACGGGATAGCCTATGGCATGATCCTGTTTCTCATCGCTTCGGGCCTGAACATCATCTTCGGGATGATGGGTATTCTGAATCTCGCTCATGCCTCTTTTTTTATGCTGGCCGGTTATTTTTGCTACCAGGTGGTGGTGATTACCGGCAGCTTCTGGGCGGGACTGCTTTTGGCGCCGGTCTTTACCGCTTTCTTCGGCATTCTTTTGGAGCGGATATTTCTGCGGCGGATTTCGGCGTTTGGTCATCTGGGCGAGTTGATCCTGACACTCGGTATCGGCCAGGTCATTTTGTCTTTTGTCAAATTAATATGGGGGACGGAAAGCCTTCCGGTGCAGGTTCCCCCGATCCTTACGGGAAGCTTATCTCTGGGCGGCCTTAATTATCCTGTCTATCGGTTATTTGTCATCGGCATGGCGCTGGCTGTTATGGTGTTCATGATGCTGATTCTATACAGGACGCGTTTGGGTAAAATTGTTCGCGCGGCCGTCTCTGACCGGGACATGGTCAGCGCTCTGGGAATCAACATACCCGTTGTCTTCATGTGTGTTTTCGGGATCGGCACCTGGCTCGCCGGCATCGCCGGCGTGGCGATCGCCCCCATTCTGACAGTCTTTCCCGGACTGGCTGATCAGGTAGGCATGGATGCCTTCATTGTCGTCGTGACCGGAGGCTTCGGCAGCCTGCCGGGTGCATTTGTAGTTGCCATTATCTTCGGACTGCTGAATTCCTATGGAATACAGTTCATCTCCGGACTGGCTCCTGTTCTGATGGTAGGGTTCATGGCCATTGTTCTGGCGTTCAAACCCAACGGCTTGTTTGGGGTGAAACAATGAAGAAAAAAATATTAAATCCAATATTATGGTTGGCGCTTCTGGCTGTTATTGTTTTCTTCCCGAAACTGTTTGGCCCTTACTATACCAATGTCTTTGTGGCCTTTGCCATTCTTGCTGTTTACGCCGTAGCGGTTAATGTGCTTTTGGGTTTCACGGGGCTTCTGAGTTTCGGTCACGCTATGTTTTTCGGAGCCGGCAGTTACGGGACGGCACTGGCCTTGAAACACATTGCGGGAATTGCCCTGCTGCCGGCTATCGGCATCGGTTTACTCGCAGCGATGATTCTGGCCCTTGTCCTGAGTCCTTTAGTTGTAAGGGTAAGCGGGACGGCATTTGCGATGCTTCATCTGGCCTTCGGCCAGCTCCTGTATGTTCTGGCGTTGAAGCTCCGGCATATCACCGGCGGCGAGGATGGCATCGGCAATTTTCCCATTCCGGCCTTCACCATTCCCGGACTGATCTCGATTCCGATAAAAGGCGAGCCGATGCATTTTTACTATCTGGCTATTGTAATTCTGGCTCTGAGCCTGTGGTTGCTGTGGTCTTTTACCAAGACGCCATTTGGTCAAATTCAGCTGGGCATCCGTGACAATGCCGCACGCATTGATTACCTGGGATACAAGGTCACGCAGTCCAAAGCGGTAATTTATGTAATTTCCGGAACATTTGCCGGAATCGCCGGCTCGGTTTCGTCATTATTCCACAACATGGCTTCAGCAGATGGTTCACTGGGAGCAATGGTCTCCTTTACGCCCATTACAGCGGCAATGATCGGGGGCGTGGGCAGTTTTTTTGGACCTATCTGGGGGGTGGCCATCCTGCAGGTTGTTGAAGAGGTGGCTCTCCGGTTTACCGACCGGGTCGAACTGGTAACAGGAGTGATCCTGGTTATCGTCGTCATGTTTGCCCCCCAAGGATTAGCCGGCTTCATCACGTCTGTGAAACAGCGTTATTTTTCCACCCCGGCTGCCGGCACTAAAAAGGAGGGAACATCATGAATATACTGGAAACTAACGGCATTCATCATGATTTCGGTGGGTTGAAGGTCCTTTTTGGCATCGATCTGCAGATCAAGGAGGGAGAACGCCACGCGGTGATCGGGCCCAACGGCGCGGGCAAAACGACGCTTTTCAATACCATAACCGGCACATACCATCCGACCGAAGGGAAGGTGTTTTTCAAAGGAAAGGACGTTACCGGATACAAACCGCATAAACTGGCCCGCATCGGTATGGGGCGTTCCTTTCAGATCACGAGCACCTTTACCCGGATGACGGCCTTCCAGAACATCCGGCTGGCCATCCTCGCCAAACACGGCATCCGTTTCAGCCTGATCCGGCATGTCGATAAGATGAAAGACATCACCCGCGAGACGGATATAATGCTGGAGCGGGTAAACCTGATTAACGAGCGCAACGTGCCTGCCGGTCTTCTGTCCTATGGCAAGTCCCGCGCGCTGGAGATCAGCATGGCCATGGCGACTGATCCGGAACTGGTTTTACTCGATGAATTTGCGGCGGGCATGTCGCGCGATGAAACCCATAACGCCGTGGCCCTGATCCGGAAAATGACGGAAGGGAAAACAGTCGTCATTATTGAGCACGATATGGACGTTGTGTTTTCTCTGGCCGACCGGATTACCGTTCTGCATTATGGAAAGATTTTGGCCACGGGAAAGCCCGATGAAATCCGCTGCAACCGGGACGTGAAGGATGCTTATCTGGGAGATCTCGAGGTTTGTAAGGAGAAAAGTTAATATGCTGCTGGAAGTTAAAGATCTGAATACATACTATGGCGCAAGCCATGTTTTGCAGGGCGTATCTCTGAATATCGGGGAAGGCGAACTGGTGGCCCTGCTCGGACGCAACGGCATGGGGAAGAGCACCACCCTTAAAACCATTATGGGTCTGGTAAAACAGAAATCAGGACAGGTGATCTTTGAAGGTCGGGACATTAGCGGGTTCCCCCCGTTTAAGGCCGCTCAGGCCGGTATCGGGTATGTGCCCGAGGAACGGCGGATTTTTCCTGAACTCACGGTCCTGGACAACCTGCTGCTGGGAATCAAGGGTGGAAAGATAACAAATCCCGACGATCCCCATGTCTGGACGGTGGAGCGCATATTCAAGCATTTTCCCAAATTGCAGGAGAGAACAAACCAGCAGGGACGCTTTTTGTCCGGCGGCGAGCAGCAGATGTTGTCTATCGGGCGTTCACTGATGGGGAATCCCCGCTTGCTGTTGGTGGATGAACCGTCGGAAGGTCTGGCACCGATCATGGTCCAGGAAGTACGCAACGTTCTGGAAGAAATCAATAAGGCCGGAGTAACTATTCTGCTGGTGGAGCACAACCTGAAAGTGGCCCTGTCGCTCGCTCAGCGTGTTTATCTGATGGGCAAAGCCCACATCGGCTACACGGGAACGGTTGATGAGTTAAGAGAAAATGATGAAGTTCGCGCGCAGTATCTGGAAGTTTGACCGGGCTGTCCACGGGAGAGCCCTAAATAAAATCAGGCAAAGGGAAAATATCTATGAGTAACTTATTAGTAAATACCAGGGATCAGCAGTTTATTCTTTTTGAACAGTTGGGCATTGAAAAATTGTTGGCAGCTGAAGTCTTTAAAGACTTTTCCAAGAACGATTTATTAATGATTCTCAACGAGGCCGAAAAAATGGCCGTCAACGTCATTGCGCCCACCCTCGCCCCGGGGGACAAGGAAGGGTGCACCATCAGGAACGGGAAGGTCGCGGTTCCCCAATGTTTTCACGAACCCTGGAAGAAGTATGTGGAGGCGGGATGGCTGGCGCCGGGAGAAGCACCGGCAGTGGGAGGGCAAGGTCTGCCTCAGGCTGTTACTTACGCCATAATTGAGCTTATCGGTGCGGCTAACTATGCCTTCCTGATGTATCCGGGACTGACCCACGGCGCTGCCGGTCTCATCAAAACTTACGGAACGGAAGAGCAGAAAAACAAATACATGTACAAAATGTTTGCCGGCGAGTGGACAGGAACAATGTGCCTCACCGAGCCCGGTGCGGGCAGCGATGTCGGAGCGTCGAAAGCGACGGCCAGGCGTCTGCCGGACGGGAAATTCCTGATCACCGGAACCAAGTGCTTTATTTCCTCGGGGGATCACGATCTGACCCCGAACATCATTCACCCGGTGCTGGCGCGAATTGAAGGTGATCCTCCCGGAACAAAGGGGATATCGATCTTTATCGTACCCAAGATCAAGGTGAATGACGACGGAACCCTGGGCGAATCCAACGATGTCCGCACCGGTGGAATCGAGCATAAGATGGGAATCAAAGGGTCGGCCACGGCAACACTGAATTTCGGCGAAGAGGGAAAATGCGTCGGTGAACTCCTGGGCGAAGAGCGTTCCGGAATGAAGATCATGTTCCAGATGATGAACGAAGCCCGACTGGGAACAGGTATGCAGGGTCTGGAATTAGCTTCGGCCGCCTTTGAACATGCCGTTCAATACGCCAAAGAACGTGTACAGGGCATTGCCGTCTGGGACGGGAAGAACCCTGAAGCCAAGCCCGTAACTATCATCAATCATCCCGACATCCGGCGCAAACTGATGTGGATGAAATCACATGTTGAAGGTATGCGGTCCATGTGCTATTTTGTCACCTATTGTATGGACAGGTCCTGTGTTGCCGAAACAGAGGAAGAAAAAGCAACCTGGGAAGGCTTTCTTGACCTGATGACGCCAGTCGTCAAAGCCTACTGCTCCGACAAAGGATTGCTGGTCTGCTCGATGGCTATGGACGTCTACGGCGGCTATGGTTACTGCTCGGAATATCCTGTTGAGCAATACCTGCGCGATGAGAAGATCGCCACTATTTACGAAGGAACAAATGGCATTCAAGCGCTGACTCTGGTGGGCAGAAGTCTCGGCCAGAGAAAAGGACTAAACGCGATGAATCTTTTTGGCGAGATTCAGAAAAATATTTCCAACCTGAAGGGGCATCAGGACCTGGGCAAATATGCCGCCATCCTGCAAGAAGCCAATAATGCCTGCATGGATCTGACGATGTTCTTTGCTCAAACCGGAAAAGCCGGAGATTTCCTCCTGCCCATCGTTAATGCCTACAAGTTCATGGAAATCTTCGGAGATGTGATTGTCGGTCATTTCCTGATGCAGGGGGCGGGAATTGCGTCGGAAAAAATCGGGGCCATCTTTGAAGAAAAAGGAGCCGATGATATCGGGACAAAGAAAGCTCTGGAAAGTGAAGACCGGGAAGCGGCCTTCTACAGCGGCAGGATAGCCTCGGCAAAGTTTTTTGCCGCAGAAGCTCTGACCACTGTCAAGGCCCGTTGCGAATCCATTAAAATGGGTGATAAGGTGCCGCTGGAGATTACCGAAGCGGCTTTTTCCGTTTAAAAGACATAAAATATTGAAGGGAGCGGAAGAATCATGAAAGCAGAAGACATCAAAACAATCGCTATTATCGGTGCCGGTGACATGGGTCATGGCATTGCCGAGGTTTGTGCCCTGGCCGGATTAAAGGTTAATCTCTACGACATCAAACAGGAATTCGTGGACAAGGGTAAAAATAAAATAAAGGAAAGCCTGGAGAAGCTGGTAGCCAAGCAAAAAATGACCGCGGATAATTGCAGCAAGATAATCGGCAGCATTACCGGTTTCACCGTTCTGCAGGAGGCGGTGCAGGGCATCGATTACATGATCGAAGCCGCTCCGGAGATCCTGGATCTCAAATTAAAGATATTCAAGGAGGCCGACGCAGCGGCACCGAAGCACGCCATTCTGGCTTCCAACACGTCCAATATGAGCATCACCCGGATGGCTGATGCCACAAGCCGGCCGGGCAATGTTTTGGGCATTCATTTCTTTAATCCGCCGGTAATGATGTTTCTGGTCGAAGTTATCCGCGGCAACAAGACCTCTGATGAAACAATTAATGTCAGTTATGACTTTATCAGCAAACTGAAGAATTTCCGGGGAGCCATGGTTCCGGTGCGTGTGGAGAAGGATTCACCGGGGTTTATTTTCAACAGGGTGAACGCACCCATCGGCTTGTTCCTGTCGGAAATGTACGAGAAAGGTCTGGTAAATCCCGAGGCGGTGGATGCGAAAGTCCGCTCCTTCGGAGCGCCGATGGGCCCCTACGAAACTACCGATTTTGCCGGACTGGACGTATTCTGCCACGGTTCGGAATACTTTGCCAAAACCCTGTCGCCGGAATTTAAACCGAGCAGCTGGGTCGTCAAATTGATTGCCGCAGGAAATCTGGGCAAAAAGACCGGCCAGGGGATATTCAGCTGGCCGGCCGGCGCCAGACCGGCAATAGACATGAGCAAGGCCGATCCCAACTTCGATCCGATGGACATTATTTGTCTGCAGGTGAATGAAGGCACCAAACTTATCCAGGAAGGTGTAACGGATAAGGCTGCCGAAATTGACAAAGCCATGGTAAACGGCGGCGGCTCGCCCTTGGGCCCCTTTGCCCTGGCCAAAGTTATGGGATGGGCGCAAGTTGCCAAGCGGTGCGAAGCAATCTCGCAGAAGCTGGGGATCAACTGGTTTATGCCCACCGAAATTCTGAAAAAAGGCGATATCCAAATTTAACGATAGGAGGTCCATATGAGTTACAGCAATATTATTGTGACAACCAAAGATTTCGTCAGTACAATTACCCTTAACCGTCCCCCCACGAATTCTGTTAATCTGGGGATTCGTGAAGATCTCTACCAGGCTGTGGGCGAGCTGGAGAAAAGCCGGGATACCCGGGTTATCATCGTTACCGGAGCCGGAGACAAGGGCTTTTGCGCCGGCATGGACGTATCGGATACTGCCAACATTGCCAAGGGGCCGAGCGGCAATGAAATAATGAACCGGATCGAGCGCTCCTCCAAACCCTTTATCGCGGCGATTAACGGCTATGCGCTGGGCGGCGGCTGCGAAATTGCCCTGGCCTGTCATTTCCGGTTCATGACCGACAATCCCAAGGCTGTGATCGGCTGCCCGGAAACCAATCTCGGCATCACGCCGGGCTGGGGCGGCATTCAGCGGCTGCCAAGGCTGCTGGGCAGATCCCGGGCGCTGGACATGATTTTGTTCAGCAAAAAGCTTTCCGCTCCGGAAGCGCTGGCCATCGGTCTCGTGGACAAGGTTTTTCCTGCGGCCGATTTGCTGAAGGAAACAACTTCATATGCCCTTGCGCTGGCCTCGCGCGCGCCTCTGGCGGTCAGTGCGGTCCTCGAAGGAATGAGCGTCGGACTGGAAAAAGGGCTGGAAGAAGGGCTGCGCGTTGACCAGGAATGGGCCATCAAGCTGGGTCAGAGCAAGGATGCCGTTGAAGGCTTCACCGCTTTTTTTGAAAAGCGCGAACCGGCGTTTAAAGGGGAATAAAGAGCAAACCGGGAAAGATAAGCTGTCTGCATCAGCAGCGAATCGTTCCCCTGAAATATGCAAAACAAAAATTAAACAGGAGGATTCTATGAGTAACAGAGATGTAGTATTTGTTGATGGAGCCCGAACGGCGTTTGGAACACTGGGAAAAACTTTGCGTAACTTTACAATGGAGCAACTTGGTGGCCTTGCTCTGAAGGGCCTGGTTGAAAAAACAAAAATCCTGGAAAGAGGCGGTGTGGTTGATGCAGTTTATATGGGTTCGGCCGGTGGTGGCGTTTCTGCTCTGAACCCGGCCCGCTGGGTGGCCCTGGCCGGTGGTCTTCCCGAAAGCACTTCCGCTTCTTATGTGGAAATGCAGTGTGGTTCGGCCATTGATTCGATCAATCACGCAGCATACAGAATTCTTGCCGGCCATGCCGACATCATGTTTGCCGGCGGGGCGGAAGCATATAGTCAAATGACCTGCAAATTTTCCATGTCCATCGAACCTTATAGATTGATCCCTCCCATGCCGATCATGCCATCCCTTTCACCGACGCTGGATCCGGCAACGTCCA
Source organism: uncultured delta proteobacterium (assembly GCA_963845095.1). GTDB lineage: Bacteria > Desulfobacterota > Syntrophia > Syntrophales > Smithellaceae > MVRV01. The sequence goes on along the minus strand of CAWJQM010000005.1, from coordinate 150,498 downwards.
ATATGGGATTGACAGCGGAAGCTGTGCAGAAAAGGTATAATATTTCCCGTCAGACACAGGATGAATTTGCTCTGCGCAGCCAGACCCTGATGAAAAGAGCCATGGATGCCGGGTATTTTGTTGATGAAATCATTCCCGTGATGGTTCCCCAGGGCAAGAAAAATCCGCCGCTGGAGTTCAAAGTGGATGAATATCCCCGCATGACTTCCATGGAAGCGCTTTCGAAACTGCCCCCCGCATTCATTAAAGACGGAACCGTCACGGCGGGCAATTCTTCCGGCCGCAATGACGGCGGGGCCTTTGTGTTGATGATGACGCGCGAAAAAGCGGAACAGCTGGGATACAAGCCGATGGCCAGATGGCTTTCCGGGGGCGATTACGGTGTCGATCCCAAGGTTATGGGCATCGGCCCGGCATTTGCGATACCGCTGGCCTTGAAACGCGCGGGTAGAAAACTTTCCGAAATTGACGTCCTGGAATGCAATGAGGCGTTTGCCGTACAGAACCTGGGTGCAGCGGCAGAACTCGAAAAGCAGACCGGCGAGAAAGTGGACTGCTTCAGCGATAAATGGAATCCCAATGGCGGGGCTATCGCTATCGGTCATCCCAACGGCGCATCCGGCGCCCGTCTGTGTATTTTCACCATGAAGGAATTGATCCGCCGGGGCACCAAGTATGGCTGTTTCAGTGCCTGCTGCGGCGGCGGTTTGGGCGTGGCGACGATAATTGAGAATCTGCAGTGCTGATCTTTTTGACAACCTGAGTTGGAAATGCTTTAAAAAGCAACAGATTAATTTCATCTGAATTTGCGCAACAGGGTGTTTGGGCAGGCCGGGTCGTCGAGACCCGGCCTGACTTTTTTGCCTGATGATTCAATTAACCAATGATTCCGGACTCTCCCCTTTGAGCACCCGGGCGATGTTTGCCGTGGCCATGTTAATGATCCTCATGGACGCTTCATCCGTCACGCCGGCCACATGGGGCGATAAGAGCAGTTTTTCACTTGCCACACCCAGCAGCGGATTATTCATTGATACCGGCTCTTCGGAGAATACATCGATGCCCGCCCCGGCAATCTTTCCCTTTTTGATGGCATCGGCCAGAGCCTTTTCATCCACAAGCTCGGCTCGAGCTACATTGATCAGGTACGCGCCTTGTTTCATGGAATTGAGGGAATCTTCATTGATCATGTTGCGTGTGGCATCCGTAAGCGGTGCATGAAGACTGATGATATCCGCCTGACTGAGAAGGGTGTTCATCTCGGCGTATTCAACCCCGAGGTCCTGTTCAACGGATTTTACCGGCCGATAAGTGTCAAAGTAGATGATCCGGTTCAACTGAAATGGCTTCAGCCTTTCGGCAACTGCCTGACCGATGCGTCCGAACCCCACGATACCCCATACCTTACCTTTAAGCTCTGCCGGCTTTATACTCATCTGTTCCCATCCGCCCGACTTCGTGCTGGTATGGGCATGAAGCATGTTTTTGAGCAGATAAAGTCCCCAGGCGATTGTATGTTCGGCCACACTAACAGCATTGGCGCCGGCCGTGTTGGCCACTTTGATTCCTCTGTCCCTGCATGCATCCACATCGATGTGCTGGTAGCCTGCGCTGGGCTGCTGGATGAATTCCAAATTCCCTGTTGCCGCGATAATATCTGCGGTGATCTTTTGTTTGAATGTGTAATCTCCCAGCACCACGTCAGCCTCTGAAAATGCTTTCTTTAACTCTTCAGCCGACATTTCGTTGCCGGGTATGACCTCAAAATCAGGCACACCGGGTACTTGCTGTATGAATAACTTCACGATTTCGGCGGGTAACGGGGACAGTGAAAGCACTTTTTTCGTCATACATTACTCCTTAAACCTTTTATATTTTCATTCCGCCGTCGCAGAAGATAACCTGTCCGGTGATGAAGGAACTTTCATCGGATGCCAAAAACAGCGCCAGATTGGCAATATCACGCGGTGATCCTTTGCGATTCATGGGAACAAGAAACGGCAGCATCGCATCCATTTGTTTGAGGGTCTCGGGAGGCATGCTTTTCATCATGTCCGTCCAGATCATGCCCGGAGCGATGGCATTGACGTTGACGCCCTTGGCCCCCATTTCCTTGGCGGCGGTTTTGGTCATGCCGATTACACCCGCCTTGGTTGCGGAATAGTTAAGCTGGCCCGTGTTTCCCAGAGCGCTGGTTGATGAAACATTGATAATCTTGCCGTACCCCTTCTCCCGCATAACCCTGCCCGCGCACTGCATGCCGTAAAACACACCGGTCAGGTTGATGGCAACAACCTGATCCCACTGCTCGTCGGTCATCTTATGCATCATCGAATCACGGGTAATGCCGGCGTTGTTGACGATAATATCAACGGTGCCGAATTCCTGAACGGCGGTATCAACCATCTTCTGAACAGTCTCCCTCGAGGTCACACTGCCGATGACAGCCACGGCGCTGCCTCCTTGGGCTTTAACTTTATCCACCACGCTTTTGGCGTCCGCCTCATTGACGTCATTGACGACAACTTTTGCACCCTCCTCAACAAAACGCATCACAATCCCTTCGCCGATGCCGCGTCCGGATCCCGTCACAATCGCCACTTTGTCCTTAAGTCTCATTCCTCATTCTCCCTTCAGTCTTTAGTTTTTATTTTTATTTTTATTTTTTATTGTCCTTAGTCTTTATCCTTCTGTCTTCTGCTTCTGATCCTTCTGCCTTCAGCCTTTACCTTGTACCTTGTACCTTGTACCTATATCTACTCCTCTTCCCACCGCATTGCCCGTTGAACAGCCTTCTGCCATTTAGCATATATTTTTTCCCGCTTCTCTTCGCCCATGCCCGGCAGGAATCTCCGGTTTATCACCCTTTGTTGGGAAATGGAGGACTGATCCTTCCAGAAGCCGACCGCCAGTCCGGCAAGATAGGCCGCTCCCAGCGTGGTCGTTTCAATAATCTCGGGCCTTTCTACAGGTACTCCCAGAATATCCGCCTGAAATTGCATCAGGAAATCGTTGGCACAAGCGCCGCCGTCAACACGCAGTTCCTGAAATTTGATGCCGGAATCGGTGCGCATGACTTCCAATACATCGCGGGTTTGATACGCAATGGATTCCAATGTAGCGCGGATGAGATGATCCCTGGTGGTGCCCCGCGTCAGCCCCAGAATAGCACCGCGGGCATACATATCCCAGTAGGGAGCTCCGAGACCGACAAAAGCGGGAACGACATAAACACCATTGGAGTCCGGTACTTTGGCCGCAAAATAATCACTGTCTTTCGCTTCGTAAATCAGTTTCAGCTCATCGCGCAGCCACTGCACGGCGGCACCGGCAATAAATATGCTGCCTTCCAGCGCATATTCAATCTTATTCCCTATCCCCCAGGCAATGGTTGTCAGCAATCCGTTTTGCGACTGCACCCGTTTTTCCCCGGTCAGCATCAGCATGAAACAACCCGTGCCGTAAGTGTTCTTGGCCATTCCCGGTTGGAAGCAGGCCTGCCCGAACAACGCCGCCTGCTGATCGCCGGCATCACCGGCAATCGGAATCTTTGCGCCCAGTATGCGGACGTCAGTCTTTCCATACACGGCGCTTGATGGTTTTACCCGCGGCAGCATGGATTCCGGAATATTCAGTTCTTTCAATATTTTCTTGTCCCAGCGCAGCTCTTTGATGTTGTAGAACATGGTGCGGGACGCATTGCTGTAATCGGTTACGTGAACTTTGCCCTTTGTTAAATTCCAGATCAGCCAGGTATCGACATTGCCGAAAATCAAGTCCCCCTTCTCGGCCTGTCGTCGTGCCCCCGCAACATTATCAAGTATCCATTTTACTTTGGTTGCGGAGAAATAGGCATCAATGACCAGCCCTGTGTTTTCGCGGATATAATCATCCCAGCCGTTTTTCTTGAGTTCATCGCAGATGCCGGAGGTACGGCGGCATTGCCAGACAATGGCATTGTAAACCGGTTTACCCGTGTGCCTGTTCCAGACAATGGTTGTTTCGCGTTGATTGGTGATGCCGATGGCAGCTACTTCTTCCGCACTGATGCCGGCACTGGCCAGGACTTCACTGGCTACACCGCTTTGCGAACCCCAGATTTCCATCGGATCATGCTCCACCCAGCCGGCCACGGGATAAAACTGGGTGAATTCTTTCTGGGCTGTTTTGACCATATGGCCCGCGCGGTTATACAGAATGGCGCGGGAACTGGTAGTGCCCTGGTCGAGCGCCAGGATGTATGATTTTTTCATGTCCATTCCCCATAAGTAGTAATGCAAAATACTATTGGTTAGCAGGAGGATAAGTCAAGATAAATATTAATTATTAGGCAAAAAAAAGGGATGGCTGATCCGCCCTGCCACCCGGAATAAATACAATTATGTTCATTTTTTTATTGTTTATAACACATTTTTGTATTTGACAAATTACTTTTTTGCAGTTAGGAATACGGCAAACGTTTGCCGACGGTCTTATGAAACAATTATTCAACCCCGAAGATATCGAGCGAAAAGTCCTGCTGATTCTGAGAATTCTCAACGAAAGCCCGGAACCGGCCGGCGCCCGTGTAATTGCCAGGAAAATGATGGAGCGGGGCGTCCAGTTAAGCGAAAGGACTGTCCGCTATCATTTAAAACTGATGGACGAGAGGGGTTTGACCAGGCTGATTGGCCGGCGCGACGGCCGGATAATTACCGCAGCCGGACTGGATGAAATTTCCAATGCCCGTGTCCAGGATAAAATCAGCCTGTCGATTTCCCGCATTGATGTCCTCTCTTTCAGGACCACATTTAATCTCAAGAAAAAAACCGGCATGGTCCCGGTCAACATATCCTTCTTTCCCGAGAAAGATTTTAAAAAAGCGCTCCGGATTATGAAACCGGTTTTCCGGGAAAAAATTGCCGTCAGCGAACGCGTAGCCGCTGCCCCGGCCGGCAAAAAGCTGGGAGATATCGTTGTCCCGGAAGGGAAAGTCGGGCTTGCCTCGGTCTGCAGTATTTTAATCAACGGCATTCTCTTGAAACAGGGCATTCCCATCGACTCCAAGTTTGCCGGCATTCTTCAGGTGAGAAACAGAGTTCCGCTGCGCTTTGTCGAGCTTATCCATTATGCGGGCTCATCGCTGGATCCTTCGGAGATTTTTGTCCGCGGCCACATGACTTCGGTGCAAAAGTTTATTGACGAGGGTGAAGGCAAGATTCTCGCCAATTTCCGCGAAATACCGGCGCTCAGCCGCAGCCTGGTGGAAGATACCGTAGGCCGGATGGGTCTGCTGGGTATTCACGGCGTTCTTTCTCTCGGCGATCCCGGCAATCCCGTATGTCAGACCGGTGTCGATATCAACAAAGCGGGCATGATCCTCGTCGGAGGACTAAACCCGATTGCGGCGGCCTATGAATCGGGAATAGAAGCAGACAACCGCGCGATGTCCACCGTAATGGCCTTTGAAGACCTCCACAGTGTGGAGGAATTATAGACGGCAAGAGATGAATTAATTACCAAGGTAATAAAAAAATACAAAATTTTAAGGAGGATTTAAGTATGTCAGTAATCAAAGATGTCATCGCCAAAGTCAAACAAACCGATCCCAATCAGCCGGAGTTTCATCAGGCTGTCGAAGAAGTCATGGAGACATTGGAGCCTACGGTTAAAAAGCATCCGGATTGGGTGAAGGCCAATATCTATGAAAGAATTGTGGAGCCGGAAAGAGCAATGCAGTTTCGTGTTCCCTGGGTGGACGACAAAGGCAACGTTAAAGTTAATCGAGGATTCCGCGTCCAATTCAACAACGCCATCGGCCCCTTCAAGGGCGGTCTGCGCTTCCATCCTTCCGTCAATCTGGGAATCATCAAATTCCTGGGCTTCGAACAGATCTTTAAAAACGCCCTGACCACGCTGCCCATGGGCGGCGGCAAAGGCGGCTCCGACTTCGATCCCAAAGGAAAATCAGATGGCGAAGTAATGCGTTTCTGCCAGTCCTTCATGCGCGAACTATTCCGTCATATCGGCGGCGAAACGGACGTTCCGGCCGGCGATATCGGCGTCGGCGGACGTGAAATCGGCTTCCTTTACGGCTATTACAAAAAAATCCGCAACGAGCACACCGGAGTTCTGACCGGCAAAGGCATGGAATACGGCGGAAGCTTGATCCGTCCGGAAGCGACAGGTTACGGGACAACCTATTTCGCTGCAGAAATGCTCGCTACCCGCGGTCTCGATTTCAAAGGTAAAACTGTCGCCGTCAGCGGCGCCGGCAACGTTGCCCAGTACACTGTGGAAAAAGTAAATCAGATGGGCGGCAAAGTCATTTCTCTTTGCGATTCAACCGCGACCATCATTGACGAAGAGGGCATCAACGACAAGAAATGCAATTACGTGCTGGAACTAAAGAACGTCAAGCGCGGTCGTATTACCGAATACGCAAGCAAATACAAGGCCGTCTGCTTTGAGGGCAAAAACGTGTGGGATGTTATCCGTGAACAGGGCATTAAAGTGGATATCGCCCTGCCCAGCGCAACACAGAATGAAATCAACGGCAAGAATGCGGCAGCCCTGGTGAAAAACGGCTGTATCTGCGTGGCTGAAGGCGCCAATATGCCCTCCACCCCCGAAGCAATCAAAATTTTCCAGGACAAGAAAATCCTTTACGGTCCCGGCAAAGCGGCCAATGCCGGCGGCGTGGCCACCTCCGGTCTGGAAATGAGTCAGAACAGCCTGCGGCTTTCCTGGACGCGCGAAGAAGTCGATAACCGGCTGCTTATCATCATGAAGAGCATTCACAAGAATTGCTATGATACAGCGGAAGCCTATGGCAGAAAAGGCGATTACGTTACCGGCGCCAATATTGCCGGCTTCACCAAAGTCGCCAATGCGATGCTGGCCTACGGGGTAGTGTAATCAAAACATCTCTACTTTTCCAGAACAAGGGGCTGCACAGCCCCTTGTTCTCCAGATACAGTTTAAAAAGCGGCAGTTGTTTTAAAGACTGCGGCTTTTTATTAGTGATTAGCACTCAGTTACTGCCTTGTATCATCAACTAAAACATTCTGATGTTTTTTTGTTTGGCTGGTTTTCTACAAACAAATGTTTTAAAAAAGTCTTGATGGTGTCGATTATGGTTTGAAAGGTTAGACGAAAAAGCTCACGGGGAGGCGTGTACGCCGATCCCTTGCAGCGCTTGGTTATCCGGTCTTGATTTTTATATCACCTTCTATGTAACGGTGAATGATACCGGAAATGAGCGTTTGGTATGGCATACCCATCTCCATAGCTTTTTTTTGAATACCAAGAAAGTCATGGTCATACAGACGAATCGTTATACGCTTGTCTTTTTTAAGAGTGTTATTTGCCGCTGCCTTAATCGATTCTATTTCTTTTTTTGATGGTGTGGCAAGCTTCATCTTGCCCTTTTTCTAACGCATCAAGAATATCTTTTTCTTCTTTATCGTATTTCATTTTGATTCTCCTGTTCTTCTTTATACATCTTTGTTGCTTTCCTGCTGGGTATTATTGTTTTTAGAAAAATGTAATCTTTTTCAACTACATACGGAACGATATAAATATAACTATCGACAACAACAAAATACAGCTTTTGCCCTGGATAGTTTGATTGGTCAGGATGATCAGTTACCTTCCAGACATCACCCCGTGAAAGATGAATAATTATTTGCTCGAAAGATATATTCCTTTCTTCTTTTAACCATTCATTTTTTGTAGGATTCCACTCGTATTTCATGTCGTAATTGTACATCATTTGTATGTACACTTCAAGGGATTTTTTGTTAATCTTTTATGGATAACGGAGCGGTGCTGATCGGTGGCGCGGATTGCTGGGACGCGACGCGTCACATGTGAACCGTGACAATCGTTCGAGTGCCTTGCTCGGCGTCCTTATTCCACTCTCTTTGTTTTATTGATCTTATTTTTATTTTTTCTCCTGTATTGCGCCGAAAAGCCCGCTGGATGTGCTATTGGCGGGAAAAACGACAGAAAATCAAAAGATGAATGAAGAAAGGGACAACGCTCTTCAATAAAGAGGGTCCCATAGGAATGATCGTTATTAAGTTCGGATTGAAAGATTGGATGCTCGTCAAAATTGCTCGATGCTGTATTACAGCTATTGTTAATCTTGTTCTCTATTTACCAAAAAAACAAATCATCTTCTGATTAACAATATCCGAAAGCAGTCGTAAATCCTTGCCCGCGACATCGCAGACACGCACGACATTCTCATAAATTTTATCTTCGGGCACCAGATCGCCGAGAATATTGGTTTGCCGCTCCAACCATGGTTTATTGAAAATAACGTTCTTCTTTTCCGGATAGACAGCCATGTAGAAAATATCCATTTCGACCAGATCCTGGAAAAAATGCGTGCCGAAGGAAAGATCGGGGACAAGGCTGCCGTCCGAATAAGCGATCTCGGCAATAGCCGCCACATTATTGATCTCCGAAAAAGTTACCGGCACTCCCATGGCCGGCGTAGTTGTCCCCCAGCGGCCGGGGCCGAAAAGAATCGTCGGCATTGCCTCGCGCCGGCCGATCTGTTTATTGAGTTTTCCCACCAGGCGGGCAATATCATATTTTTGGGAAAGATTAAGCCGGGTATAACCCTGGGGATCGATATAAATCAGGCGGGATACGGCCAGATAAACACTCCCGCCCATAAAATTGGCATCCTGCTGGAGCAGAATCCTGGTCTTGCTGATTTTTTCCGGAATTTCCACCCGGCTGTAATGCCCTTTGGTCTGGAAGGGCCGGCATTGCAGCAGATTAATTTTTGCTTTGCCTTCGGCATTGAAATTAACCGTAAATTCAATATCCACGGGATAGCGGTACACCTCTTCGAGTTTTTTGAGCATCCGGGAAATGACCTTGACGAAGTCTGTTGTGGACAGCAATTCGTCAAATGTCAATATCCAGGATCGCTGCACTCTGCCGCCCTTCGTCCGCTGGTATTCCTCCGCAGCGGTATCGCGGACGGCAATCAGGTCGATGTGTGATTCCAAATCTTCGCTGATCACATCGGCAACCGCGAGGGACTGAAAATCATTTTCCTGCAGATTCAGCAGATCAACCTCTCTTTGTGAAAAACGCACCATATCTTCCTGCTTGGCAAAAGGTTTAGTCAGCGGCGCATCCAGGGCAACAATCCGCGGATAATCATTCTCGACGCGATTTACCGCCCGTGTTCCGAGGCCGAAAACAATCCGCAGCATCCCGGCTTTCGGATCCATCCCCTTCTGCCAGACAAAGGTGTTATAAGACAATCCGACACCGGCCATATCCGGGAAGAAATAGTTCCGTCGATGCGATCCGGAAACCCTCTGCACCAGCAGGGCCATCTGCTCATCGTGGCTGCTCAGCCCGCGCTGGAGCCGGTAGGTCAGGGCATCCACATTCATGGCGCTGGCAAATATTTTCCGGACTGCTTCCTCAAACCGTTCATAACGCTGCTCCGGAGTTCCCTGATTGGGACAGAAATAGCTTTCATATTTGCCGGCAAAGGCATTGCCGAAAGCATCTTCGAGCAGAGAGCTGGAGCGGACGATTATTGGTGACTGGCCGAAATATTCGAGCATCAGCTGAAACTGTTCCCGAACTTCCTCGGGAAAGGTTCCATGCAGCATTTTCCCTTTTAATATTTTGGCGTTTTCAAAATATTTTTCTTCGGTTTTATGCTCCATCAGCAATTTCCACCAGCCGTTTTGCACAATGTAAGAATAAAAAACATCCGACCCGATATAATAGGAATCATGCAACTCCAGCTTTTGCGGCCAGTTCATGCCCGAGTCCCGGCGCAGGATATTGCGGGCCAGAAGCATGCCGACTGATTTGCCGCCGATGAAACCGGTACCGATCAGGCGCTGCTTAATTTCCACCAGATCTTCCAGCGTGAAATATTCTTTCACCAGAGAAAGCATGCGTTTTTCACGTCCGATCAAAACCCGGGACAGTGTTTCCACCATTTTTTGTCTGGCGCCGGTGGCTTTCTTGTTTTCCAAAAGGTTGACCGCCTGAAGAAATATGTGATCCCAGTAATCCAGATTGCGCTCACCGCCGGCGGCGTTTCTGTCCGTTAAAAAAGAAAAGAAACTGGCGGCATCGGCACTGTTCAGAATCGGGACAAACCTGCCTTTTTCCATGATATGCGGCAGAAACATTGTGGGAGTATAGCGCTGCCAGGCTTTGAGCGGATGAACACAGAGTTTTCCTTCGTGACTGTAAATATCAAGAAGAACCTGAGTTGTTTCCCGAATCCGGGCAATGGTTTTGTAGGAATGGCGGTTGCGCAGAATGGCAAAATAGGCAACAGTGTTCAGCTCAAAAAGATAAGGGCAGGTAATGACAAAGAAATTGCCAATCATCAGATCAGTGGCCCAGGCCATTAAAAGATCGGACAAACAGTCAAATACATAGAATACATCTCTTCCTTCGTCTCGCACGATGCTGTGCACCTGGCTGGAAAAAGCTTCAAAACCCTTTTGGGGGTTGAGCTTGTAAATTATTACCTTTTGTTTTGCCTCAAAAAGCGGCGGATGATCAGCAAAACGCATATAAACTATCCGCTGTCCTCTGGCCAGGGCGGTAGCAACATAAGGATCGACGAATCTTTTATATTCGGCAATATCGTCCACCTGAAAGACGACATTATCACCCATACGCAGCGAATTGAGAATTTCATCCAAACCGCTGATGCCGGTACTGACATTCTTTAAACTCATCATCTGTTCCATCCTTTTTTTAATAAAATATAGCCCGCGACTTGAACTCCTCCAGATCGTTCCAGGCACTCTCGCAATCACTTTTCCTTTGTTCGACCTGAGCTTTTCTGGCAATAATTTCGGCAGAAGGCCTCTGTTTCCCGGCTATATTACTATTCCAATCATCAATCATATTTTTAGCGTCCTGGCAGACACTTTTCCCTTTCTTTCGCAGGCTGTCAAATTTTTTAATCTCCGCCGGATTATTGAATTCAATGCCCCTGAAATAGGGAGTGGAATTTTTCATTCCCTTTTCAATAACAATTCCTGCTGTCGTTTCGACTGCTACTTTTTCGGAAGGAGTCAACTTAGCTACAACCCAGGCATGATTGCTTTCTATCAGCAGCTGCCGGTAGTTCCAGGTCATTATATTCTCTTTTATATTGCCGCCCATGATCTTGGCATCGATGCCCTTTGTTATTAACTGGTTCCATACATCTATTGCCATGTCCAGACAAACGAAATCGCCCTGCTGAGTATAAGTGTGGCCTTTATGAAACTCTGCGGCTATTTGTTTTACAATTTGCTTTTTATCAAGCAATGGTGCAGCAGCGACATTCGACAAGTCAGCAGGAGCATTGACCACCGGCCGGCCGGCAAGTCTGGGCTCAGCAGACGGTGAGACCGGCGGCTGATTATTTCTTTTCGTATCAGTTATCTGCGGGCTTTGATTTACAGCCGGGGGTTGCGGGGCAGAATCATTTCTGCTGGCGAAATAATAAAAACCCAGGGAAACCAATGTAAACGCGATGACAGACGAAATCAGCACTTTAAGAGGGTGAAATTTGCTTCTTCCCGATGGGGATTCTGCCCCAGCCGATGTTATTTTTTCACCACAGACCGGACATTTAAAACTGCCATTTTTCGCTGACTGCTGCAGAACATTAGAATCGAACTCAACATGGCAATTAGCACATTTTACAGTCACTATTTTCTCTTTCTATAAGACTAGAATCACTGATGATTTCGCTTTAAAATCTGTCACAAAGCAATTTCCCTGTCAAGAGAAAACGGGCCAATGCCTGCGATTAAAGAACTCTGGAACTTGGCAAGAAGTTAAACATATCGGCGCAGCTGCTTCTATGGAGCCGGGACCAGACAGCAGGTCAATATTCTTTCTCAGCTTCCGAAATAGAGTCATTTTGAGCAAGGAAGCGCCGCCTTAACTCTGGAATGATCCTTCCAGAGCAATTGCGGAGACTGCCTTCCGCGTCGAAGGAAATTCGCGTTCCTGCAGATAGGCAGGCAATTCTTCTTTCCTGCCCTGCCTGCCGACGGCGATCATCGCCTCCACCGAATAATCATCAGGAATGTTCAGAACATTCTTTGCCTGGTCATAATCGAAGCCCTGCATGCCGTGTACAACCAGATTCATCAGCGACCCCTGGAGTGCGAAACTTGCCCAGGCGGCGCCGGCATCGTAGGAATGAGTCCGGGCCGGCTTGCCGGAATCAAAAGTTGTTTTGGATATGACCACGAGCAGCGCCGCTGCATTTTTCGCCCAGACCTGATTTCCTTCCGCCAGCAAATTAAAGAAAGTACTCCAATGAGGCGTGTTTCGGCGGGCATAAAGAAAACGCCAGGGCTGATTATTGTTGGATGAAGGCGCCCAGCGGGCTGCTTCCAGAAGAGAAAACAGTTCGGCTTCAGACATTTCTTCGCCGGACATGGCCCGCGGCGACCAGCGATTTAAAAAAATCTCATTGATTTCATGCTGCGGTTTTCTAAAATCACTGACATTCATAAAGCTCCTCCCTGTTAATTATTTTTCTTATTGCTCAAAAATTCCCTCATTTCCTGAAGGCTCAGGCAGTTGAGGCAATCGCTCTTTTCCAGCCAGCCTTTGCGGGCGATTTTAATGCCGAAGCTGATATCGGAAAGCCCTGCCGAATGATGGGCGTCAGGATTGATGGATATTTTCACTGCCTTTTTCCGGGCATAAATACAGTTGCGCCAATCCAAATCCAGTCTTTGCGGATTGGCGTTTAGCTCCAGCACTTTACGGTGCCGGGCGGCTGTATCAATAATTTCCGTAATATTAACTGCATAAGGCTCACGGGCTAAAAGCAGCCTTCCGGTGGGATGCGCCAGCATAGTAGTATAATGATTTTGCAGGGCCTTCTTGATGCGGCCGGTCATTTCTTCCTCCGTCATATTGAAATTGGAATGAATCGCCGCAATGACAAAATCAAACCTGCCCAATAAGTCATCCGGATAATCGAGGCTGCCATCCGGCAGAATATCGGACTCGATCCCTTTAAAAATATAGAAAGGGGCATATTTTTCATTCAGTTCATCAATAAGTTTGTGCTGTTTTTCAATATCTTCTCTTTTCAGCCCCCCCGCATAATAGGCCGACTGGCTGTGATCACTGATGCCGATATACTGCAGACCCATTTTAACTGCTTCCCCAACCATGCTCTCCAGGGTCTGGGCTCCATCGCTGAAATTAGTATGGACATGAAAAAGGCCGCGAATGTCTTTTTCATCAACTAAAACAGGCAGATTCCCCTCTTCCGCCGCTTCAATTTCTCCCATATTCTCGCGCAATTCCGGCGGAATATAAGGCAAATTCAGATGAGAAAATATTTCTTCCTCGCTGCGGCAGAGAATATTCTCTGAGCCCCGCCACAGCCCGTATTCATTTATCTTCAACCCGCTGTCTTTTGCCCTGCCCCGCAAAGCGGTATTGTGTTCTTTGCTGCCGGTAAAATGCAGCAGGGCGTGGGGAAATTCCGCATCGGAAACAATTCGCAAGTCGGCATTGATCCCTGTGCGCAATGTCACGCTTACTTTGGTCAGTCCCTTGCCGGAAATGCTCGCCATCTGGCGGCAGAGAGGCAAAATAATCAGCCAGGTTTTCGGCGGCAGCTGAACCGGCCACGATATCAATATCCTTTACCGTTTCTGAACAGCGGCGCAAAGAACCGGCAATGCTGACCCGGCTGACATCCTTATTATCCTGCAGCGCAGCGAGCAGCGCCAACGCCTCCGCGGTCACTTCCGCATAAAGCCGTCTTTCCTTGTAACGCTTCAGTTTTTCGATTCCTGCTAAAATATTATCCTGTGTTTTTTTACCGAATCCCTGGAGTTCCGTCAGACGGTTTTCATGGCAGGCATATTCCAATTCACCAATGGTCTTTATTCCCAGCTGCTCATAAAGTGCATGGATTTTTTTCGGTCCCAAACCGGCAATCTTTAACATTTCCAGATGACCGGGCGGGAATAGATGACTTGAGCGATTCATAATAAGCCAGTTTTCCGGTTGTGACGAGTTCCTCAATCTTCTTATTTATCGCTTCGCCAATGCCCGGAACTTCCGAGAGCCTTTTTTCCTTCACCAGAGTGATAAAATCAGTGTCCAGTTTTTCCAGATTACGGGCGGCATTCTGGTAGGCACGCGACTTAAATGGGTTTTCTCCGGACAGTTCCAAAAGAACAGCAATTTCTTCCAGAATTTTTATGACAACATCTTTGGTAACCGGCGAAACAGATGTCATTTCTTCACCTATGAAAAATGCACTGCCAATGAAACTTCCTCCTTTTTTATACACTATAAGTGATAATTACTTAATTAAAATAATTTTCTATGAAATTTTTTATGAGGCAATGCTTGACAAGATACTATTAACAATATATAAGGCGCAGCTTAACTGAAAAGCGGCCTTATGATGTCCCCATCGTCTAGAGGCCTAGGACACGGGCCTTTCACGCCTGTAACCGGGGTTCGACTCCCCGTGGGGACGCCAACTATAAAATCGAGGGGTTAGAAGCATACCCCTCGATCTTTTTTTTGGCAGAAACGCAGACGAACACAAGTCCGAACACAATGGCCCCCGGAGATCACCCCTCCGGTTTTTTGTCTGCTGCGCAGTTTGAGATCAGCCGAAATGCTTGGGCAGAGGGACCGGGTTGTAACACCCGGATAAAATGATTATTTATTCAATTCGGCCAATCTGGAAAAAATTTCATTCTTCTTCTGAATTAATTAATCCGAATCGCTCAAAATTAAATATAATTAAAATAATTGTCCCGGACTTAAGATTATTTTAAACATTTTATCTTGACCGGAGATGCGATGTTATGTGTTATGTCTTAAATTCGAGCGGGGCGAAAATATGGTTATAAAGCACAGACAGGCACCACACAACTCTCCGGACACAAACGCCACAAGTCAAATAGCGCGCTATTTGGCAGTCATAATGCTTGTTGTCTTTTTATCGGGCTGCAGCACCCTGCTTGGCCAAGTTCCGATGGATGTGCTTACCTATAAAAACCCCAACAAGGCAGCAAACAACCAAAAGCTGATTGTTTTCTTGCGCGGCATAGGCGGCTCGCATTCCAGTTTTGAAGAAGAAGGACTGGTGGCAGAAGTCTGGGCCCACAACTTACCCTTTGATATGGTCGCACCCGATGCCCACTTTGGCTATTATGGCGACCGCAATCTGGTTATGCGGCTGAAAAAAGATTTGATAGACCCCGCCCGGGCCAGTGGCTACCAAAAGATCTGGCTTGTCGGTGTTTCCATGGGGGGGTTGGGAGCAATGCTTTATCTGAGGGAATGGTCTCAAGACATTGATGGTGTTTACCTGATTTCCCCGTTTCTCGGTTCGCAATTCTTCCTGAATGAAATTGAAAGTGCGGGCGGCGCACGCAAGTGGGACCCAGGCACTTACAAAGCCGAAGAAGACTGGCAGAGAATGCTGTGGCACTGGATGAAAACATCAATTGCCGACAATCCGAAAAAAATAGTTTATCTGGGATATGGCACCGAAGATCCGTTCCGGAGCGCACCGCAATTGCTGGCAGGCCTGCTGCCACCAAACAGAGTCTATGCTATCGCCGGCGGTCATGACTATCATACGGCCAAAGCCCTGTGGAAAATTTTTTTAGAAAACAATCGTCAATTAAGAAATTGAAAGAAACAGAGAAACAGGGGCACGCTGTTAACTATTTTTAACTTTCTCAATCAAAGGAATAAAATTTGAAAATTAAATAGAACCGTCCCCAATATTTCATTTATAATACACAGCCAGCCAGACAGTTTCCTGCCCAGGATCTGTCCATTCCACGCGATGTCTTTGATGTCGATCAATATGGAGGTAATCACCAGGGTGCAAAACAACCAGTTCTTCCTTATCATCAAAACGCAAACCGGCGCTTCCTTTTAAAAGGATCACCCATTCGTTTTCATTTTGATCATACCAAAAGCCTTCTGGCGAACAATGACCTTGGGAAACAATCCTTTCCATACGGAAACTGGATGTATGAAGGATTATTTCAATTAGTTCATCCTTTAGATTTTCAGGAATATCGGCAAAGAGATTTTTCATTTGATCAATTATCATTTTTGCTCATCAAAAACAGGTAAAGGCACAGGAGTGACGCTGTTATCTTTTTAACTTTCTAGATCAAAGGCATAAAAATTAAATAGAACCGTCCCCCCTTATTCCAGCAATAGCTATTGCCTGTAGGTAAATGCAGCTTTCTTCAAAGCAAGATAGCCCAGAAAAGCTGTGAGCAGGCACATGATTACATAGAGCATGAAAGCGGGATGATAGCTTTTTGTACTGTCGTAGATATATCCTGAGAGCGGCATGCCAATGCCTGAGCCTATTGTCTGAAAAATGGCCATGATGCCATATATAAGGGCAAAATGTTTGAGCCCTGCACCGGCAGCGGTCATTAGCGGGGGCATGACAGTCTGAACTGCATTGCCGATTCCATAGACAATACCCCAGACGATAGCAACCCAGACCAGGTTGGCGCCAAAAAGAAGCATGATCGAGGCTGCAAGGATCAAGCAGAACAGAACAAGGCCTGTCGAAAGTCCTTTCCTGTCGCTGATCATGCCGAGGCTCAGTTTCCCGACAACAGTCATTCCGAGATAAAGAGCCATTATGTTTGCTGCAAATATCGAACTGTGCCCAAGGTCGGTAAGATAGGGTATCAGATGCTGCTGTACTCCCACATTGACAATATTTATCAGCAGGACAGTAAAGGCGATCAACCAGAAAGTCCCTGTCTTGGCAAATTCTCCAAGTGATAACCCTTCCAGAGCCTCTTCCTGCTGCCTTTGCGTTTCAGGAAGCCCATCCGGGGTCTGGCCCATTTCCTCAGGGGCTTTTTTCAGAAGGAAAAGGGCTGTGGGTGTTGATATCAGTGCAATGATTGCGCCCAGGATTATATAGGTATCTCTCCATCCGTAGTTGATTATCAGCCAGTTGCCTACAGGATTTGATATCATGCCGCCCAATCCCGTTGCCGTAAACACTATGCCCATGGCCAGCCCGCGCTTTACCCTGAACCAGTTGTTGATCATTGTCGAGACCGGTATGATATGGCTGCCTGCATGGCCTATACCAACGAAAATCGAAAGGATATAAAAATGGGTTATTGTGACGCATTGGGAGAGCAGCCCGAAAGAGATTCCAAGGAGGGTCGTCGAGATTCCGACTACGATTCTTATATTGAACTTCTCGATCAGCTTTCCGATTACCGGGGCGGCAAATGTCATGGAGAGGGCGGCAATTGTAAAGTACATCGAAAAGTCACCGCGGGAAAATCCCAGCTCCTCAACAACAGGCTTGAAGAATATGCCAAGGGCATTGAATGCGATACCGATGCCGATAAAATTGAGAATGAATCCCGCAGCAACAATATACCAGCCGTAAAACCCCTTATTCAGTGAGCTTGTCATGCAGTCTCCGATTATAAAAATGAATGACCGTTTCCCCGGTAAGTCAATGCTTTGTCGACAATTCTGCCATTTTTTATAAGATGGAGCTCATTGAACCTCTCGCACAGTTCACCTGCCTTGGCATGCTGGAATATAACGGGATCGCCAATCTCAAGCGGCGGACAGGCTTCAGGAAGCATCATCGGGGTCTGGACCTCGCCGGCGCCTTCCATCGGTAAAAGCTTAAGACCTTCAGGAAGAACGGGAGCAGGGAGTTTATCTCCCCCTGCAGAACCTGATGCGACATATCCGCCGCCATGGCAGGTGACTATCCGGGGAGCGGGCTTCCTGACAATCTGAAGTGCGAAAAAGGCCGAAGGATTAAATTTTACCTCCTGGAAATGATGGAAGAGAAGAGGACAGTAGAATGCAGACCCTGCTGTAACTTCGGTAAGGTCCTGATCAGCTCCCGACGATACCAGGCTCCCGCTGCCCCCGCCGTTTACAGCACGAAGATTGATGCCCTCTTTTTTTAAGGCAGATACAACGGAATCACGGCGTTTTGTGAGTTCCCGTACGGACAGATTTTTAAGCCCCCGGATGAGAAGGCTTTTGAAGGCTTCTCCGGGGGTATTATCGGGCAGGCTCGCGATATGTGCCTCGTATCCCATGATGCTGTCGATCTCGACACCGGGAAGATCTTTTGCATATCTGGCCAGGGAAACCACATCCTCGACCGATCTCAAAGGGCTTCTCCTGACACCAAGATGGATTTTGCTCCCTGCAGGCCTGTAGGACATGTCCACATCGATGCAGGCTTTAAGCCTTACTCCGAGGGATTTTGCCGCCTCGTTCATTGCATCAAGGTGTTCCATGCAGTCAGCCATCAGGCTTACAGTTTTCCCCTGAGCGGTCATTTCGGAAAGCAGCTTTAAATCAGGGCGCTGAATACTCGGATAGGCAATTATTATATCATCAAAACCATTCAGGGTCAGATACTCTGCCTCTTGGACAGAGAAAGAGAGGATGCCCTTATAGCAATCTCCGCCAACTTCAAAAATCCGCTTAAGGAGGCTTAAGCACCGGACGGACTTCGAGCCTATCCTTATGGTCTTTCCTGTTTTCTTCTGTGTAGACGCTACATATGAAACATTGGCGTCAAACCTGTCCAGGTCAACAAAGGCAAGAGGAAGGCTCAGGTCTTTTAATGCATCCCTGTAAAAAAAATAGTCCTTTCCCGAAAGACTGCCCACCATATTGCCCCTCAGATGCTATTGGAATATTTTTCCATAACGATATTTTTAATATGCTGCAATATAGACGGAGTATTTCCAAATTGCAAAATAATATTGCATGGCTATAGTTTTAATCCAGGCATGATTTTCGGGAACTGTTAAGCTGAAGCAGAGGGTGCCGTCAACTTTTTAACTTTCTCGATAAATTAGCGCAAAGTCACTCTGGCCTATTGACTTGATCTTAATTATGTAATTTATAATGCAGCAAAAGAGTACTTCGATTGATAACTCATTAAAGGAGGGATGAATATGGGACATCGTATCAGTGTATTAATGGGGATGATCATGTTATTGGTGATGTCCGTGTTGTGTCAGTCATGCACAGATGCAAAATGCATGATTGATAAGCAATTATGTACATTTGATTGCCCGTCAACAATAGGCATTAAACAAGCCTGTGAGCAAAAATGTAATTTATTATTTGACCTCTGCAGAAAAAAAATTACCAAATAGCATGAATGAACGACCCCGCCGCAAGCAGCGGGGTATCATACTGATTCCGTCTCAATCTATTCGCCCCAAGGGGCGGAGAATATGACTCACTGGATCCCGGATAGCTCCGCCTGCCAGGCTTCGCTTTCGGGATCAATTCCACTAACGCTTCAAACTGCACTTCGCTTGTTTTCAGCGAGTGTCATTGATTTAATGGCACTGTCCCCAATATTTCCTGCGCTGATTTAAGGAATGCAAAAGCAGAAGGGGTCCTTGTGCGCAAAAATGTCCAGCCCGTGGCTGTAAGTGCTGGCCAGACAGCCGCCGCAGACCAGATTCATCTTGCAGGAACGGCACTCTGCACTGCCGTCCCGGTAGCGTGTCGGCGGCCTCCGAATCGTAAACTTCCGCGATGGTCTGAGTCTTCAGGTTGCCAATCAGCGAAGGGAATTTCCGGCAGGCATGGACTTCGCCGTCAGGCAGGACAGAAAGAAAATTAAACGCGGCGCCGCATCCGAAACCGGTGCAGCCGCCAAATGGCGCCATCCCCGCTGCTGCATCGTAATATTAAAAAGGTTGTCTTTAAAACCTAAAACCGGCAGGCGTTTGGCTGCTTCCAGGTATTGATTCAGAAATGAAATGTACGATTCTCTGGGGGAAGCGCAAGCGCGGCTCCCTCTCCCACCGGTGTCAGACGGTTGAAGAAAAAGGCGTTGGTTTTGCCCTGCAGGAGTTCCCCAAGTGCGATCACCTGATCCATGTTATCTTTGGTCAGGGTCAGCATCACCATCGAATGGACGTTCATTTGGCAAAGCAGCGCGAGGAACCGCATCGTCCTTTCGAAATGTCCCTTCCCGCGGATGTAGTCATTATGCTCCGGCAAGCCTTCGAGACTGACCTGGAAAAAATTAAGAGGCTGAATGGCCTGCAATCGTTTAATTTGTTTTTCATCGCAGGGGTTCCCCAGCACGTTGAGCGTAAAACCGAAATCGGCGGCCGCTTGATACATGGCCGGAAAATCAGGGTGCAAAAGAGGATTGCCTCCGGTGAAGGAAACCTGCCCGCTGACGCTGCGTTCCCGGCAGAAATGGTCCATTTCACCCAGAATTCTCAAGGCCTCCGAAAGCGTCAGCGCATTGCGATCGTTGCGGTCGTAACAATGCCGGCAATGAAGATCGCAGGCCTGCGTGATGTGCAGCTGCAAGGTAAACGACCCTGAAACCTGAAACTGCTCATCCGTATAGGGTAATGCTTCTTCAACTTTGCGCTTTCGGCGGAGGCGGGAAGATGGAAGAAAGATGATGCCTTTTTCCGCGGCGCGATCAATTGCACCCAGGCGGCAACAAGCGGGATTGCTCCGATTTTGGCGACTTCTCCGACGTCAATATTTTCGAGCACCATTTTGAGAACCAGCAGGGACTCTGATGATGCAGCCTCGGCTTTTACCTCGCTCGTTTGGGGATGTTTCCAAATCAGAACAAGCTCCTGGCCGGGATGCGGAACAGTCGAATTCAAGGTACCTGCAAACGTGGTCAGACCGACCCACTCCAGATCCAGTAAGACCAGCGAAGGGTTTAGCGCAATCTGCAGGACAGATGCCGGCCTCTTGATGTCCTGATTTTTTACTTTCCAGATGTGCCATTCCAAGCGGGCAAGCTCGGTCAGAAATAAGGGTGACTGAGTGTTCCGGACGTAATTTTGAACGCTATCGACAAATGCCGAAGTGTTTCAAAGTGATCGCAGTCGGATACAATCCCGCGCCATGCGTCGGGATCGATCACCGACCGGCATCCGGCAAAGCTGTTTTCAAGATCGATCATGAGCTGATCCAAGAAATCATTCTTAAAAGGCAAAAGATGAATCCGGTTCCATTAATTTGTTGCTTTGCTTATTGACGCTTCCGCGTAAGACCGGGATTTCCACTCCGCATGCATGATTTTGCGGTTTTACCGGTTACGCGCCATTGCTTCGCTGATAGTGCAACCTGCACTATTTCTTTCCGCTTCAGCTACTGGCCGGTTGAGTTTTCTGGGAGTCTTGGGTGCTACCTGCACCCGCTGGTTTGCCTGATCAACTGCTTGATTTTTTCTTTGCACAACCACTCGTCAAGGCGGCGCCAGATATGAGTGTCGTTATGCAAAGAGCCGCGAGGAGCTTTTTCAAGGTGTCCTTGTCCATGCATCCCTCCGTTTAAAGAAATTCATCTTTTGCCTTAAACTCATTTTAAGGGTGATGAAAAATTAAGTCAAGATATTATAATTTCTTAAAGTTATAAATCTAATTGCATTATAATCTTGAGTAATACTCAAAGATTGGGAGGGAATTCACCAATGATATTAGCTTGTGTTGTTACATTTACTGGAAAGTATGATATAGAAATAACGGTTAAGTCATCTTGAGGGGTCAGGGGATGGAACGGGACGTCTGCAGTGAATTTGTGAAGCTGCGTTATAATCCACTTCAAATTTTCAAGGCGAGCAAGACACCCGCGGGACTTTATGCCCGGCAGAAATGGCTCGATGAATCGGGCACGGCGCAGTGGCAGGATGATTTTCATGAAACACGTGCTTCTCTGATGAGCGGGCAATCCGATGATGGATCGTGGAATCAATCTCCTCTGGAGAGCGTCAGGCGTCTGTTTGGCCTGCACCTGACTCTCCGCAATAAGACGGAGGAAATTGAGAAGGCTCTGGATTGGCTGATGACGCATACCTTAAAGCACAACACCTCAAGCCTGGCGGAGTCCATTGAACCCCTATCTCCTGATGCCTTTCGGGACTGCCCTTCAGGCCGGGACAAACCCATATATCTCTCGTCTGTATGACGCTGTTTCTTGCTGCGGTTTTTCAGAAGGGCCATGAGCCCAGCGTTTTGGCTCACTACCATCTCCTTTCCCTGTGGGTTGCCCGAAAATGCCAGCTCATGGACACGGGATCAGATAAAAGCAACGCCCTGCGGGCATTGGTCGTTCACCCGGACTATGCGGAAGACCATGCAACCGCCGCCCTTGTCGATTATCTGGACCAGATCCAGGAGCCATCAGGATGCTGGCCTGTCCCCATTCCTTTTTTCCTGACCGTTCAACGCCCTGTGCCCACTTGCACCTCAAACAGGCGCACCGGCAATGGGACATGGCGCTGGAAACCCTATCCGCAGGCAGAACAGCGATGGGTCCTGGGGCAGATGAAGACCGCGAATGGAATACCTTTCTTGTCGTCCATGCCCTGAAAAACAAGGGGTGCTTATGAATCCGACCTATGACTATGACCTGATCGTCATCGGCGCCGGCATTGCCGGGATGGTTTCCGCCGTGACGGCGAACGGCCTGGGCAGACGGGTGGCTGTTGTCGAGAAAAACAGGGTTGGCGGCAACTGCACTAACACAACCTGCATCCCCAGCAAGACCCTGATCCGCATGAGTCACATTCGTCATGATATTTCGCATCTGGAGCGCCTGGGGCTGCTTTCCGATTCCGCAGGAAAAATCCATAGCCGGCAGTATCATGCCGCACATTCGCAGGATCGTCAAACGGGCCTATGAGAAGGATCTCCCGGAAACGTTCGAGGCGATCGGCATCCGGATCATCACGGGCACGGCATCCTTTGTCGATTCCCATCGCATTTCGGCAAACGGGCAGATCTTCTCCGCGCGGAAGTTTATCATCGCCACCGGCACGTCACCCTTGATCCCGGATATTCCAGGACTTCCGTCCATCAACTTTCTCACGAACGAGACCCTCTATGATCTGGAGAACTTGCCCCGATCAATTCATCATCCTTGGCGGCGGCGTCGATGGCCTTGAGTATGCCTCAGCCTTTGCGCGACTGGGGGTAGAAACCACCGTCGTCGAGATGGCATCGCGCCTGCTCCCTGCGGCGGACCGTGAACTGGTCAATCAACTGCTGCGATCATTGCGCACGGAAGGCATCCGACTGCTCACCGGCGCAAAGGCGATGACCTGCACAACCGCGAGGGCAGGGCCGTGCTCAGATATCAGCGAGCAAGACGGTCTCATGCATGAAGAGATCGAAGCGGACAGGCTGCTTGTCGCTGTGGGAAGGAAACCTGAGCTGGAGGGGCTTTGTCTTGAGAAAGCGGGCGTCGCATTCAATGCCCGCGGCATCATTACCGACCGCAGGCTCCGGACCTCTGCACCCAATATCTATGCCTGCGGCGACATCGCCGGTCCCTATCAGCTGGCGACCACGGCAGAGGCCCAGGCCATTGTCGCGGCGACCAATGCCATCCTGCCGGTGAAGCGAAGCGTCGATTACCGGAACAACGTGTATGTTGTCTTCACGGAGCCGCCCCTTGCCTGGATCGGCCTTACGGAAGAGGAAGCCCATGCGCGGTACGGGCGCAACCTGAAGACCTATCGCTTTCCATACAGCGGCATGCGCCGGGCTCTCATCGACGGCAAGGAAACCGGCATGGCCAAGATCCTGTGCTACGGACGGGGGCGGATTGTCGGCGCCCATATTCTGGGCGAGGGGGCAGGGGAAGTCATTCACGAGCTCCAGGTCATCCGGGCCTTCAACAAGCCCCTGCACAAGCTCCAGGAGTTGACCCATGCCTACCCGACTTATGCCCAGGCCATTGTGGGACGGGCAAGCCAGCTTGCCTTTCTCGACAGGATGGGAAGCAATCCCTTTGTAGACCTTGCCCTGCGGCTGCTTCCCGGATTTTCCAACCGGCTGTATCTTGCCCGCAATCGACTGGCGGAGACCCACCCGGTTGACGTTTTCGCAGAATCGCCGGACGACTGAGGGTTCAGTGCACAGCCCCGACAGAGGGATCTGCAGAAGCTCGCCCATCCCGGCAAAAGGGCATGGGCAACGCCATGTATCGTGGAATCCCGGAAGGCCGGGAGGATGCGGTTGTCCTGGACATCCGGGTGATCTCACCGTTGTCCTGCCGGGAATAACCTGTCCCGGGCCTTTCGATGAGGCCATGGCGGCATCCGGACACATCCTTCTGAACCTCTCTGCTCTCGACCCATATGGATGCCGAAGGGGCGGGGCTGCTGCTCATTCATGCATCACGGGCGGCCCGGAAGCACATCGCGGTATCCGCCTGCGGACTGTCCGGCCCTTTTCTGGATGTCTTCCATCTCACGGGTCTCGACAGCCTGATCATGCTCTACAACGATGAAGAAGACGCCCTGTGCTGCCGGCGTTTTCTGGAAAAAAGCGGCCTTTTGCCCGGCCCTGCCGCCCACCGATCAGGCGTCACCTCTGTCCGGCTGGGCAAAGTCCGTTGATCGCCTGTCCCTTTCCGCCATCCCTGCAGGGGCCATGAACATCAACGTCCATGGCCGGCGGATATCCAGCCCGGTAAACGGCTTTGGCCGTCTCTGGGAAAAAAAATACCGTCTGCGTCTTCACGATACGGATTTGGAACCCCGGCAGATCATATCCCTCTGGCGGTCTGAATTCGCCGCCTTCTGGCCGAAAGGAAATCATCTGTTCACCTCAGAGAATGCTTCCATTGCTCCGGGGACAACGGCACTGCTCAATTTGGCACTTCCCGGTGGGCTCGTCCTGGCAACAGGCCTCACGGTTATTTATGCCGATGACACGTCCTTCAGCTTCATGACCGCCGAGGGGCATATCCTTTCGGGCTGGATCACTTTCAGCTGTTTTCGGAAAAATGACGCCACCTATCATTCAGGTCCACCCGCTGTTCAGGGCCAGCGATCCCCTGATGGAACTGGGGTTCCGTCTGGGCGCGGCGGCGCAGGAAGACCGGTTCTGGCATGAAACGCTCGGCAATCTGGCCCGCCGTCTGGGAACACATGGCGATGTGGCACAGCAAAACGTCCTTATCGATCCGGATATTCAGTGGCGCAGGTTCGCCAATCTTCGCTACAGTGCGGCAATCCGTTCTTCTCTGTACATGCCGGTCTATTTGCTGAAAAAATGTTTCCTGGCCATCACAAACCGGAAAAGGAACGGGAACCCATGATGCCAAAGCGAGATGATTACGATGCCGTTGTTGTGGGTGCGGGGCCGAACGGTCTGGCGGCGGCGATTACCCTTGGCCGCAAATTCAATTCCGTCCTGCTTCTGGAGGCGGCAAAGACCATCGGCGGCGGCGTCCGTTCCGCAGAGCTGACCCTCCCCGGCTTTCATTCATGACGTCTGTTCCGCCGTTCAGCCCCTTTCGCCTGGCGTCGCCATTCTTCCGGCAGCTTGATCTGCCGCAATACGGCCTGGAGTGGATACAACCGGAGATCCCTCTTGCCCATCCCTTTGAGGACGGATCGGCCCTTTTCCTCCATCGGTCGCTTTAGATCACCGCCGATGCCATGGGCGCCGACGGCAAGGCTTACAAGAGGCTTTTACAACCCTTTGTGGATAATGAACAGAGACTCTTTGCCGACATCCTGAAGCCTCTCGGTTTTCCGGCAAGCCCTTTCCTGATGGCCCGCTTTGCCTTCCACGCCCTTCGTTCCCTCCAAGATCTCGTGGAAAGTAATTTCAACAGCGATCGGACAAAGGCGCTATTTGCCGGCCTGGCGGCCCACGCCATGATCCCCCTTGAACAAACGGCAACCGCCGCGTTCGGCATCGTTCTGGCCACCCTGGCGCATACTGTGGGCTGGCCCATCATTCGGGGCGGTTCCCAGAAACTGGCCGACGCTCTGGCTGATTGCTTCCGCAATGGCGGCGGAGAGATTGTTACGGATCGACGCATTGCCTCTATGGCTGATTTACCGAAGGCTGCGTCTTATTTCTTCGACGTGACCCCCCGTCAGTTGCTCCATATCGAAGGCCTTGGCCTCTCCGATACTTATCGTAAAAGGCTTGCCCGGTTCCGTTACGGACCGGGCGTCTATAAAATGGATTGGGCCCTCAAGGCGCCGATCCCCTGGAAAGCGGATATCTGCAGGAAGGCCGGCACGGTTCACCTGGGTGGCTCCCTCGAGGAGATCGCAGCCTCCATCCGCGATGTCCATGCGGGGAAGGTGTCTTCCGCTCCTTATATCGTCCTTGCCCAACAGAGCCTTTTCGATTCCTCCCGTGCGCCTTCAGGGAAACATACGGCATGGGCCTATTGCCATGTTCCCCATGGATCGACGGCGGATGTATCGGCGCTGATTGAAAGCAGGATCGAACGGTACGCGCCGGGATTCCGGGAGGCGATCCTGGCAAGAAATACCCTGACTGCAGCGGCCATGGAACAGTACAATGCGAACTACGTGGGAGGAGACATCAACGGCGGCACTCCAGAACCTCCGTCAGCTCTATACCCGGCCCATTGCCTCTCTTCATCCGTACAGAACATCGGGAAAAAATATTTACCTTTGTTCTTCCTCCACCCCACCCGGCGGCGGCGTTCACGGTCTGTGCGGCTACTACGCCGTTGACGACCTTTGCCGCCGGCTGCAGCCTGGAGCCTGCCCACGAAACGGAACATAATGTGAGGTTAAGGGAAAAACATTACATTGGATTTGACCATGACAGCAATCCCCCTCTGCAAGGAGATGCCTGATGCGCCTTGGCCTGTGTTGCCTGTTTAAAAAAGAACCTGTTTCGTTTCGCACCATCACTGCGAAAAGCCTGCTGTGCGCTTCCGCGGGACCGGCAACTGCAGAAACTCTCTGAAATCTGCTTTCACAATGCAAGTAACCTGTATCTGGCGCTGGAAACTGTCCATCGTCTGGGAATTGGGGCTTTCCGGATCATGTCGCCGCTTTTCCCGCGCATGACGCATCCGGCAGTGGGGTACCGCCTGGAGGATCTCCCGGAAGGAAAGAAAATCAGGCAGAAGATGGAGGAAACCCGGATATTTGCCCGCAAAAATGATATCCGTCTCAGTTTCCACCCCGACCAATTTGTTGTCCTTTCCTCGCCCCATTCGCAGGTGGTCGCGAATTCAATTCGTGAACTCGAATATCATGGGATGCTGGCCGATGCCGTGGGGGCGGACGTTATCAACATTCATGCCGGCGGCGTGTACGGGGATAAAGTCCAAACCTTGCAGCGCTTGAAAGATGTTCTGCCCCATCTGTCGGCGGCCGTCAGAAAAAGGCTGACGCTGGAAAATGATGATGTCAGCTACACGCCCAGGGATCTATTATCTTTCTGCGAACGTTTTTCGATTCCGTTTGTCTATGATGTTCACCATCACCGCTGCCTTCCGGATGGCCTGTCTGTTGAACAGGCGACAAACTGGCGGAAGACAGCTGGAAGGACGTCGGACAGGAACTCTACGGACATATCTCCTCGCCCCGCAGCGGTTGGCAGGGGGGTAATCCGAAACCACATGCCGACTATATCGATCCGGCTGATTTCCCGGCATGCTGGTTGGGAAGGAAGATGACGGTTGATGTGGAGGCCAAGGCAAAGGAGTTGGCGGTCATCGCGCTGATGGATCAAATGAAGGGCCGTCTTGACACACCCGTTCCATGAATATTTTCATTATAAACTATATATTGCAGATTAATTTCCATTGACACACTCGCCGGTTCTCCTTACACTGAAAAATAATAAGCGCCCGGAGGTAAAGCATGAGTAAAAAAGACAAGAAGATCATTCTCATCGCGCAGTGCCTCATCAACCCCTATTGCCGCGTACACATTTTGGGGCAAAACTTCCCTTTAACCATTGAATTATCAAACTACCTTCTGAGAAAGAACGTTGGCATCATCCAGTATCCCTGTCCCGAGACGACTGCCATGGGACTGATGCGCAATCCCCAGGGCCGACAGCAATACGACAACATCTTTTTCCGCAACCACTGCAAGGAGTTGCTTCAGGTGCCCATGCTCATGGTCAGGGAATTCCTCAAGAACCGCTACCGCCTGTGCTGCTTCATCGGCTTGGAAAACAGCCCCACCTGCGGTATTCACTGGGGTCGACATAAGGTGAACAGGTATGGCACAGAGTCGCCCAACAGCGAAGAAGGATATGAGAAAAACCCGAAAGACCCGGTTCTCCGGGGGATCATGGCTGAGATTCTGGAGGAGGAATTGGCTAAAGAAGGAATCAAAACCCCATTCCTGGAACTGCCCGCCCTTTCTCCTGCCGATTCGGACAAGAGACAACAGTTCTGGAAAGAGCTTGAGGAGGCTCTTTATTTAATTCCCGGCTAATTCCACTGCAAATCTTCAGCCGGAAGTATAACCAGGCACCGAAGAACAGGACGCAAAAATAAAATCGATAATGAAATGCAGGATGAAAAGTTTCCTCAACAATGTCGGTACCACGAAAACCCCCTTTTATGTCTGCGATCGCCAGCCTACGCCGGTTCATCCGGCAGTTTGCAGGCTCGGCCCTTGAGACTGAAAAGAAACTTTAATACGTTCTTGGTTGTGTCGCTGAAAATCTTTTCGGCAAAAATTTTCCCCGACACGCGCTTGGATATTTCGGCAAGCGTCGGATAGACATGCACGGCGCCGGCCATTGTCGCCAGCGACACATTGCCGTTTTGCACAGCGACCCATTCGGCGATCAGTTCACCGGCGTGCGCCCCGGCAATCTGGCATCCCAGAAGTTTGCCGCGGGGACTTACGAGCAGTTTTATTTTGCCTGTCGTTTCCGCTTCGGCCTGCGCCCGGTCGTTGTCGGCAAAGGCCTCCTCCCATATTCGATACTCGATTCCTGCTTTTTGAGCGCGTTTTTCGTTGAGGCCGATGCTGCTAACCTCCGGATCGGTGTAAGTGCACCAGCCGATTTTGCCGTAATCCGCCTTGCGCGGCAGCCTCAGGACCGCGTTGCTGAGCGCAATGCCCGCTTCGTAACCCGCAACATGTGTGAAGGGCATCTGGCCGTTGACGTCGCCGCAGGCATAAATGTGGCTGATGTTGGTTTTCATCCGGTCGTTTACCGGAATCCCGCGCGGCGTAAATTTAACGCCTGCCGCTTCCAGCTTCAGGCCGTCAATATTCGGTTTGCGTCCGGCGGCAACCAGCAGCGCGTCCCCGGTCAGAACGCTTTTCGGACCTTTGCCGGCCTGAGCGGCGACAGTCAGATGGAAGACAGAAGCGATCTGTTCTACCTTCACCGCTTGAGTGGATTTGAGGATTTCAATGCCCTCTGCGACGAGACGTTCTTCAACAATCGCGGCTATGTCCGCGTCTTCAGGACCCAGAATCTGGTCCATGAATTCCACAACGGTTACTTTGGAACCCAGGCGTGCGAAAGCCTGCGACAGTTCCAGTCCAATCGGGCCGCCGCCCAGAACGATCAGACGGGCGGGCAGGATCCTCTGGGAGAAAACTGTTTCATTGGTCCAGTAAGGAACGGCGGCAAGACCTTCGACAGGAGGTGCGGACGGGCCGGAGCCTGTCGCGATAATCCAGCTTTTGGCGCTGATCCCTTTGCCGTCGAGCACAACATTATGATCATCGGAAAAAGCCGCGTTGCCGAAGACAACTTTTGCCCCGAGGCCACAAAACCGTTCAACGGAATCATGGTGTTGAATCCGGTCGATGACGGCATGAACGCGATCCATCACCGCATCCAGATTCACCGGCGGCGTCGGAACTGCGGGAAGGCCGAATTCCTTTGTCCTTTTCATCAGGGCATAAACACCGGCTGTCCGGATCAATGTTTTTGAAGGCACGCAGCCGTAATGCAGACAGTCACCGCCCAGCTGCGGTGACTTCTCAATCAGGATGGTCTTCGCGCCGAACTGCGCCGCGCCTGCGGCCGCGCTGAGTCCCGCCGCGCCGCCTCCTAAAATACCCAGATCGTAATCATAATTTGCCATAAAGCCTCCTGTCTGATGTTGTAATCCTTCCCGTCGTCCGGATTGTTTGCAGATCGTGCATTTTTCCTGCCTGTCTCGTTGCGCCGTCCCCTTCTCCGTGTTATATAACTGCGAAGGAGGCGCTCATCATCGAAAATCGAAAAACCAACCTTAAACTTGCAGCCGGAATCGGCTTGATCATTCTTCTGGGAAGCCTCTATGTATTCCTGGTCCAGTCCGGCGCTCTGGAAACGATTTGTGAATGCGGCGCACTCCGTGACCGCATTCTCGACCGGGGCATACTCGGTCCGCTGGCCATTGTCGGACTCATGACGCTTGCCGTTGTCATCAGTCCGATTCCGAGCGCTCCGATTGCCCTGGCCTCGGGATTGGCCTACGGCAATTTCTGGGGAACAGTTTATATCGTCATCGGTGCGGAAGCGGGTGCCATCATCGCTTTTTTCATCTCCCGCTCTCTGGGATATGAGGCCATGCAAGAAAGGTTTGGGAAGACTATTTCCATAGGCCTGCTCGGTTCACAAAATGCCTTGACCGGCCTGGTCATGGCGATGCGCCTGATCCCCTTCATATCCTTTGACATTGTCAGTTACGCCGCCGGACTGACGCCTCTTAAACCGTGGCGTTTTGTTCTGGCAACGCTCATCGGCGTCACGCCTGTAAGCTTCGCCCTCGCGTATTTCGGTAACGAACTGGCTTCAGCCGACTTTAATCGCATCGAACTTATCGTTTTAGCCATCGGACTTGTTACCCTCATCCCTGTTGCCATCGCCTTCTATCGCCGACGGTGACATGATAAACATCGGGCCTGAAGAACTCCGTCGCGATCAGAATTCACCAAGGGGCTGATGGGAGAAGAACGCGTCCTGTTCTGAAAAATCGCTTTTAAATTATCACAAAACAAATCACTTGTATATTAAATAATAGAATTGTATAAGAAAATATAAGTAAAAGGGAATGTTTTTAATTTCCCTGAAATTGATTTAAAGGATAGGGGCAGTTGATGGAACAGTTATTAAACATTAGGGAAGCAGCGCGAATACTCCATGTGACCGAAACGACCATCCGGCGATGGACCAACACGGGCCTTTTGAATTGCTATCGGATCGGCCGGAAACGGGAGAGGCGCTTCAAAATGGATGACCTGAAGCAATATCTCCAAAGCGTTAATGATTATCTCAACCGGCAGACTGCCCACCTGGGATACAAAGACCTGGATGTGCCCGGCGGGGCGCACATGGCTCACCTGAGTCTGGCTGCGGCCGAGTCCCTGGAAATCGGTGTGGCCTATGTCAGCAAAGGACTGCACCTTGGGGAAACCGTCCTGATCGTGGCACCGGTTCAGAAAGCAGAGTCCCTTCTCATGGCACTCAATGAACGGGGGGTAAACTCTGATGCCAGCTTGCAATCAGGCATGTTGCGCGTAAGCGAAGGGATGGACAGTCCGGCGAGCCAGATTGCTTATATCGCGCGCAATGCTGAGGACGCGTGCGGCGGGCTGCGCATTTTCGGTGAAATGGTCTGGATGAAGAACAAGGGATGGTCGCCTGCAGATATGCGCACACTCGAAGACTCTACCGGTGCAATACCCATTGCCGGTGCCAATCTGCTGCTTTGCCAGTACCCGCTGGAAAGTTTTCCCGCTGCGACGGCGATGATGGCGATGGAGACGCACGAGTACACCCTCTATAAAGGTGCCCTTGTAGCAAGCCCTTATATTCGAAAAAATGATTTAGCCGCCTAAAAATTAAATCATCAGACTTAACCATAAGAAAGGTCTTCCATGTCGCCCGGATTAAAAAAGATTATCCTATTCGCGGTTTTGGCCTGCCTAGTGGCCGCCTTTTTTCTTTTGGATTTGAACCGGTATTTCACACTGGATTATATCAAGCAATCAAGGGACAGTTTCGGTGCGTTTTACGCCCAAAACAGGATTCTGACGATTGTCGTTTATATGCTGCTCTATATCGCGGTCACGGCACTGTCTCTGCCGGGCGCGACCGTGATGACGCTGGTCGGCGGCGCGCTGTTCGGTTTCGTCACCGGCCTTATTGCCGTCTCTTTCGCCAGCACCATCGGCGCAACCCTGGCCTGCTTTGTTTCCCGGTATCTGCTGCGCAACTGGGTGGAAAATAAATTCGGCGACAAGCTGGATGCGATCAATGCCGGTCTGGAAAAAGAGGGAGCGTTTTATTTGTTTACGCTCCGGCTGATCCCCGTGTTCCCCTTTTTCGCGATTAATCTTCTCATGGGACTAACCCGGATGAAGCTTTTAACCTTTTACTGGGTGTCGCAGATCGGGATGCTGGCCGGCACGGCCGTGTATGTCAACGCGGGCAAGGAATTGGGGAAAATAGAATCGCTTTCCGGCATTCTCTCTCCGACGTTGATCGTTTCCTTCGTCATCCTGGGGTTGTTTCCGCTTGCGGTCAAAAAGATAATGAGTTGGTACAAAAGCCGATATTCCCTGGATAAAGCGGACGACCGAACAGAGGCAGCGCCTGACCGGGATCAACATCAATAACAAAAACAATTAAATGATAGAGGTGACCGTATGAACTACTATGAACAAAAGGACCTGGACGATTTTCCCAACATCGGCGAATGGGCGGCCCAACAGGGCAATAAGTTCTTTGAATACTATGGATCAGCAACCGGGTCAGGAAAACTGACCGAGCGGGAAAAATCCCTCATCGCGCTGACCGTTGCGATGACACAGAACTGCCCCTACTGCATCGACGCCTATACCACCAAGTGCTTGTCTTTGGGCATTTGCGATGAAGAAATGATGGAGGCGGCGCACGTGGGAGCAGCCATGATGGCAGGCGTGACGCTTGCGCACACCACCCAGATGAGGAAAATCATCAAAAAGAAGGAGATGTAATGGACGCGTCAGAACAACTGAAAATTCTGGGCGCAATTGGCGGTATTCCATCTTTTTTCGAGAAAATTCGCGAAAACGGCAAAGTGCCGCTTGCAGCTAAAAGTATTGATATTTTACAGATCAATGTCGGGCGGGTTTGCAATCTGGCCTGCCGGCACTGCCATGTCAATGCCGGCCCGGATCGCAAGGAGAGTATGTCGCGGCCTGTGCTGGAGAAGTGCCTGGAAATTTTGGAGGCGTTCCCGATTTCGACCATTGACATCACCGGCGGCTCACCGGAGATGAATCCGCATTTTGCATGGTTTGTCACGGAGGCGGCCCGCCTGAACCGCCGTTTGATTGTCCGTTCCAATTTGACGCTTTTAAAGGAAGAGCCTTACCGGCGCCTGCCGAAAATTTTCTCTGAGAACCGTGTGGAAGTCGTTACGTCGCTGCCGGATTATCTGGAAGGCAAATCAGATCGCCAGCGCGGTGCGGGCGTTTTTCGCAAGGTGATCGAGGCGATGCGTGAACTCAACCGTCTGGGGTACGGCAGGGAGTCCAGCGGTCTGGTTCTGGATGTTGTTCACAATCCCGTCGGGGCTTATCTGCCCGGTTCACAGACCGCACTCGAGCATGAATACCGCAAACGCCTGCTGGCTGAGCATGACGTGCGTTTCAATCAGCTTTTTTGTCTCACCAACCTGCCGGTCGGCCGTTACCTGGATTATCTGCTCGCCTCCGGCAATCTCGAGGACTATCTTTCAACGCTGTGCCACTCGTTCAATCTGATCGCCGTGGATAACGTGATGTGCCGGACCACGCTATCCGTCGGCTGGAACGGATCGCTCTATGATTGCGATTTCAATCAGATGCTTGATCTTAAAGTGAATCACGGTGCGCCGGACCACATCCTGAATTTTGATATGCAGAAGCTTGAGAAGCGCGAGATCGTCATCAACAATCATTGTTACGGATGCGTGGCCGGCGCCGGTTCTTCCTGCCAGGGAGCGACGACGGGTGCCTGATGCCGTAATTGTTTCGGTCATTATACCGGTGCTGAACGAAGGCGAACGCATAAACGAAATGCTTCATTCGCTTACGCTTTCAGCCGGGAATGTGCCCCGTGAAATTATTGTTGTGGACGCCGATCCGGCCGGCGCGTCAATTGCGCGCATTGCCGATGCAGATATTATTCGGCTAACCGCGCCCAAAGGCAGGGCCAGCCAGATGAATGCAGGGGCCGCGCGGGCACGTGGTGACATTCTTCTCTTTTTGCATGCCGACACGCTCCTGCCGAAAAACGCGTTGCGCAAAATAACAGCCGCCCTTGCCGACGTGCGTTACGTTGGGGGCGCTTTTGATCTGGGGCTTTCCAATCCCCGATGGATCTTCCGCCTCACCGGTTGGTGCGCGTCGCTCAAACACCGCCTGACGCGAGTACCGTATGGCGATCAGGCGATTTTTATCCGGCGGAACTATTTTAAAAGTTTGGGCGGTTATCCGGAGATTCCGTTTATGGAAGATGTGGAACTGATGAAGCGCGTTAAAAGGCAGGGCGGCCGTATTATGATTTTGCCCGAGGCCGTGGTCACCTCTTCGCGCAAGTGGGAGAAAGACGGCGTGGTATACACGATATTGCGCAACTGGGTTCTCCAGGCGCTTTATCTGTTCGGTGTGCCGGCTGAAAGGCTGGTGAAATATTATTATAAGGAATGATTGTTTTGTCATTCACAGGCACTTGGAGTTATTATGAAATGTTTGCTGATCATCTTAACTATGACCATGTTGTTATTTACCCCTTCGCTTCACGCCCAGATGCTGGAGCAGGGCTTTCGCGAGGATTTCGAGACACTGTCGGACTGGAAACCTCTGACCTTCCAGAAGATTCCGCGTCATACCGAATATCGCATCGAGAAGGAGGGGTCGAAAAATATTCTGGTTGCCGAAGCGAACGCCTCCGCTTCCGGCCTCATCTATACCAAGTCCTTCAACATCAATAAAACGCCGATCATTAAGTGGCGCTGGAAGGTATCCAACATCTTTCAGGCCGGCGATGAGAAAAAGAAATCCGGAGATGACTATCCGCTGCGCATCTACGTTGTGTTTAAATATAATCCGGCAAATGCCGGGGTTCTGGATAAAGCCCAATACGCGGCGGCGAAGTTGATTTACGGTGAATATCCGCCACACAGCAGCCTCAACTATATCTGGGCCAATAAAAAGTATCCGGAGAATATTTTGCCCAACACCTACACGGCCAGAGCCCAGATGATTCTGTTGCAGAAAGGCCCGGACCGCACAGGACAGTGGATCGATGAGCGGGTGAACGCTCTGGCGGATTACCGCAAGGCCTTCGGAGCGAATCCGCCCGTCGAGGCCAGTATCGCCATTATGGCCGATTCGGACAACACCGGCGAAAAATCAAGAAGCTACGTGGCTTTTATCGAGGTGTCCGCGGATTGAATAAAAATGCTTTAATAATTTTTTTGAAGTATCCGGAACACGGCAAAATTAAAACGCGTCTGGCCGCTGATCTGGAAGATGACGTGGTCTACGAACTCTATACATGTTTTCTGGCGGATATTGCGGCTACAACCCGTCAGGTCAGGGCGCAGACGATCCTTGTGCATCTGGGTCCAAATCAGGCCACCTTTGGAGATTTTCCGGATGTCCTGTGCTTGCGGCAACGCGGAGACGATATCGGCGAGCGCATGTTTTTTGCACTGACGGATGCGTTCTCGCATGGCTTTGAACGCTGTGTGCTCATTGGCAGCGACAGCCCCGATCTGCCGGCGGATATCATCCATGCGGCTTTCGATCTTTTGAACTCGACGGATGTCGTTTTGGGCCCGAGCACAGACGGCGGTTATTATCTGATCGGATGCAATGGAACGGCCCTCTGCCGTTCGCTCTTTGCCGGTATTTCCTGGAGCACGGCAAATGTTTTTTCCGAAACGCAAAGCAGAATCAAAGAGGCGGGATTGAAAGCGGCTCTTCTGGATCAATGGCCAGACATCGATAATATTGATGATCTGAGAAACTTCTATATGAGGAACAGACACAGACCATCGAAGGTCGTGCAATATTTAAATTCAATAAATGTTTTGCACGAAACGGAATTGCCGTTGGTGTCTGCCGGAAGTTTGAAGAGCGCCACCTCGGCAACCTGAATTTGGAGGCGATACACATGAAAATACTTTTTTGGATGTTTCCTGTTTTATTTCTGATGGCCGGATTATCTTTCGCAGAGCGCTCTATGCGCCCGGCAGGCAGTCCTCTGAAAACATGTCCCCAAACCCCCAACTGTGTAACTTCGCAGGCCGGTGATCCCGAACACGCGATTGCCCCGTTTCTTTATTCCGGCAGCCGCGCCGAGGCTTATGCACGGATCAAAGACATCTTAGCCGGAATGAAGCGAACAAAGATAGTTGCGGAAAAAGAGGATTACCTCCATGCCGAGGTCAAATCATTGATTTTCCGGTTTGTGGATGATGTGGAGTTTTACTTTCCGGAGGATCAAGAAATCATCCATGTGCGCTCGGCATCGCGCGTCGGCCATTCCGATATGGGCGTCAACCGCAAACGCGTGGAAGAAATCCGCAGGAAATATGACAGGTAATAGAGGGTTTTTTACTCAATGAAAATTCAGACTTCGTCCATGCGATCCACCCCCTGCCCCCGCCAGAGGTGGATAGTCCAAATGAAGCCAAATCTTCATCAATCCATAATCGCTGTTCTTTGTCGTGGAGTTTTATGAAAAAACTGATTCTGGCGGGCGCGGGCCACGCGCATCTTTTTTCCATTCTGCATATCGGCCAACTTATTCGGGCGGGATATTCCGTCACCGTGATCGGTCCCGGCGACTACCATTATTATTCAGGCATGGGGCCGGGACTGCTGGCCGGCCTTTATCAACCCGGCGAGACGCGCTTCGCCGTGCGCAAAATGACAGAGGCAAGGGGCGGAAAGTTTGTCTGCGGCTCCGTCGAACGCATCCAGCCTGATCTAAACCGCGTCCAACTCGCCAGCGGCCAGTCGCTGGATTATGATGTCCTGTCTTGCAATCTGGGCAGCGATGTCATACCGCTCGCTCTGACAGCGGACCCCATCATCCCCGTCAAGCCCATAGAAAATCTATACACCGCCGGAAGAGAGATTGCCCGGCGTTTACAGAAGGAATCACTGCGTGTCTTGGTAATCGGCGGCGGGGCGGCAGGTGTCGAAGTTGCCGGAAATCTTTCCCACCTGGGAGAGTTGATGAAAGGGAACCTCGACGTCACACTTTTGAGCCAGAGCGATATCCTGACAAGGTATGTGCCCAAGATGCGCAAACTGGTGCTTGCGTCTTTTACCCGGCGAGGCATTCGTGTTTACGAGCAGGTTTCGATTTCCAGATTTTCGGGCAAGGAAGTCATGCTGAATAATGGAAACGCTCTGCCTTTTGATTATGCCATAAACGCGACGGGCATTCGCCCCTCCCAGGTATTTCGTTCATCCGGCTTGCCGATCAGTAAGGACGGCGGGCTTCTGGTTAATCAATATCTCCAATGTATCAATTATCCGCGAATATTCGGTGCCGGCGACTGTATCAGTTTCACACCGCAACCACTGGAACGTGTGGGTGTTTATGCCGTTCGCCAGGGGCCGGTGCTTTATCAAAATCTTCTCGTGGCTCTGCCCTGCGGATCGCTTAGTGAATTCAGGCCCCAGGCGCGCTATCTGTCCATCCTCAATCTGGGGGATGGTTCCGGTCTTCTTGCCTGGCGCTCTTTCGTTTTCTCCGGCCGATTGGCCTTTCTTTTAAAAAATTATATCGACAAAAAATTCATGAATCGTTTTCAGGTCAGCGGGGAAATCAACTCCCGCCTGTGAATATTGCCGATTTCCGCTAGCATTAAAAATAAAGAGAAGCTTATGAATGTCGATGATATTCTTGCTTATTCTTGCTTATTCGGGGGACATCCATGATAAGAAATGTCACGAGGAATATTGGCGCACCTTGTCCATAATTTGATCATCGGCCATTTTATCTGCATCTTCAAAGCCTATTATGCGTCGGGCTAGATTATTTTTTTTAAGACGGTTTTTCAGTTCGTATTTGGCCTCGCCCGTCCCAAAAATAACAATTTCCCCGGCGCTCCAGATATTGTCAATAATCGCATCATAGTAAGGCCCCAAAGCTTCTTCCATCTTGATCTTATTTTTATGGGCTGCTGCGGGGTCCTGCTTAGCTCCCGCCTTATCGGAAACAGAATTGACAGCATAAATTTCATCTTTGATGGCTGATTTAACCTTTGTTATTTCTGCACTCATGTCTGTTACCGATACTATCACCGCCTGCCTCTCGTCCAACCATAAACCTATTTTAGCTGCCATTGTTTTCTCCTTTCCAGTTTAATTCACTTTGTTTACTAAAAAACCGACAAGAACTTTACAGATTAAATCTATCAGCAAATTCAATCCCCAAGACCAATACAGGGGTTTATTTTCTCTCGCATAATGGACAAGCAATTAACGTACCACAATGTATTACAATATATTCCCGTCTAATGAATGATGTAATACATTGATTTTATGTATGAATATTTGTATTAAAGAAAGCTGAGCAAGAAGAGAAAAAGAGGTAATTATTTTTCTATATACTACATTGTAAAGAATTCCGACAGTTTTGATAATGATTTAGAGAGTAT
The DNA here is from genome assembly GCA_963845095.1 of uncultured delta proteobacterium. Taxonomy (GTDB): domain Bacteria; phylum Desulfobacterota; class Syntrophia; order Syntrophales; family Smithellaceae; genus MVRV01. The sequence goes on along the minus strand of CAWJQM010000005.1, from coordinate 112,059 downwards.
TTTCTATCAACATCTTGATATTACAACATATTGTGCAAATTTCGTAGTTGTAAACAAAACCGACAGTCATGGAAACTTAATATCCATGACATGCTTATTTCGATGTTACTAGGCGGGAAAAATTGATATTACAGTATATTACATCAAATAGGTCTGGAGGGCTTTATAGTTCTTAAAATCAGCATCAACAAAGGTGGCGCCGACATAAACACTGTCTTCGCCGTCAACCACTCTTTGCGACTCATAAGACAATCTTATCGGCTTATTTTCGGCAGGCAAATTGAAAACCATTTCAAACTTTGAACCTTGCGAATCAATCACGAGCTGATGTTTAAAATCTTTGGGAATCAAAACTCTTACTCCGCCAAGGGAAATATCCGTGATGGTGCCTATGGCCATTTGTCCGGGTTCCTGTTGGTCAATGACTGCCGGTACAGAAAGAGGCTTTCTTGGATATTGACGTTTTTCGTTTCCAACACCCTGCAATGCTTTTTTTTCTTTCAGGTAGGTGGTCAGGGCGATTTCAATCGTTGACGATAAAGACCGCCGGTCTTTTTTTGCAACTTCAGCAATGGCTTTATGTAAGGCCTTGCTGGTGCGGAAACATATGAGGCTGTCTTTTGTCATAATAACCTTTATTATTCAATAAACATCAATTCCTACTTAAGGAAAGCATAAATCGTACCTAATAAATCATCTCCCCATATCTATTTATGTTACTCCTCGTAATTACTGTCTTTTTTTACGAATAAATTTATGATGATATAAATAAATTGCTTTTCTCAGAAAACGCGTAATTTGAGTTGTAAAGAATTCCGACAATGGCTACTCTCGCTTTAAACTGTAATTCTTCCGCTTCTGCAGAGCTGAATTCATACGAAATTATTCCTTAAATTTGACATTCGAGTTAGTTTTTCATATAGGATTAGCTCATTTGCGAGACATCTGGTTAGTTTGTAGAAAAAGGGGAACGGGTCTACAAGGCTGAAAAAAGACAAGGGGGTCCGTTTGACCGGATGGATGGATAGGCGAGGAATAATACATCAAAAAGGAGAAATGTGAGATGGCCGATTCGGCTCAGACAAGGAGCAATAGCACACCAATGAAGATATTCATGGCCTGCGCATTGATTACAATGATCCTGTCGGCATCTATCCCTGAAGGCTTCTGTGGCCAGGATTCCGCAAATACGGATCGATTGATTCAGGTTGACGATATGCAGATGGGCTATCGCATCTATGGCAACGGATATCCAGTTGTTATGATTATGGGCTACGGCAGCACCATGAAACTGTGGGATCCTGCGTTGATCCGAGCTCTATCAGCGCATTACAAACTGATCATTTTCGACAATAGGGGCATGGGGAATACCGAAGCGGGGCTGCGCCCATTTTCTATTGAACAGTTCGCTGATGACACTGCCGGTCTGATGGGCGCGTTAAGCATACGACAGGCTCATGTTCTGGGCTGGTCCATGGGAGGTATTATAGCTGAGGAGGTTGCACTCCGACATCCCGACAAAGTGAATAAGCTGATCCTATATGCGGCCCACTGCAACGCCAATCTATTTCCGCCGGCACCTGAAGTCATTCAGAGGTTGACGGATATGTCCGGCTCCCCTCAAGAACAGGGCATGAGATTTATCAGCACGCTTTTCCCTCCCGATTGGCTCCGTAACAACCAGGCGCGCATAAAGGAAATCTTTTACCGCCCGCTGGGGAGCACTCCTCCTGAGACCATGAACAAACAGTCCATGGCAATTGGCAAATGGCGAGGCTGCTGTGACCGTTTGGGTAAAATCAACAATTCTACATTGATTATGACTGGAGCCGAGGACATCCTGGTCCCGCCTCAGAATGCATATTATCTGGCGGAAAAAGTCCCTCATGCCCGGTTGGTATCGTATGAAAACGGCGGCCATGGTTTGATGTTTCAATACCCCGAAAAATTCAGCGAGACAGTGATCGATTTTCTTCAATGACGCATGGTCTGCGTTATAGGGGCAAAAAATGCGCGTAGATTTGTGCTGACAAAATGACTGGGGTCAGGTCTTGACGATCTGTTGCCATCCCTGTATTGCAGGAAACTCATGACCTGGTCGATAGTCTGCAGATAGTTTCTTTATTCTTGAGAATTTGACGGGCATTCCGGGAAAGTTTCCTGCCGGCAGGCGAAATAGAGCCGAAGAGTTCAAGAAAACCTTTCCGGGAAAATATTTTATTGATCAGTTCAATCCAGTGGTCAACCTGAAATGCTTCATAGCCTTACGCCTGCAAAAAGCCCTTTGATAAGGCGTTGCCGGATACGGGGTATTCAGTTGTGCAAAGGGTGGTGTTAAGAGAATTATTTTTATCGGCATAGTTAAATTATATAATAAAGGTTTATATCAGCCACTGTAGTAATAAATAGCATGATAAATTTACCTTAAAACCGCAAGGGTATTAATCTTGATCTAAATCCTTGATCTAAAATCCATTGACAGTCAGGAGGCTTATTTCTATAATCAAGCCAATTTACTGAAGCAACCTGATCTTAATGCAAAGGAGTAATCCATGGAGATTGTTATCACCCAGGAATCCAATATCTCTGTTTGGTCGATCCGCGGAAGGCTCGACGCCGTCTCCACCCCGCAGCTTGAAGAACGGCTCGGTCAGTGGTTTGAAGAAGCAGGCACAAAACTGATCTTCAACCTTTCCGAGCTCGAATACATCAGCAGTGCGGGGCTCAGGGTTTTTCTCACAACAGCAAAAATAATGAAGACATGCAACGGGAAGCTTGGCATGGCCTGTCTCCGCCAAGGTGTCCGGGAAGTGTTCACTGTTTCCGGCTTCATCGCCCTCATTCCCACCTTTGATACGCTGGAGGCAGCCGTTAAAGCCGTGCAATAGCGTTTGCGCGACGGAATTCTTATGTCTATTAAACACATGCCCGCCCGGATAGGAAGCCTGCCGGAACTGATGGCTTTTATTACGGACCAGGCGAAAAAAAACGGATTTTCACAAAAGGGCGTCAACCGCGTCTGTCTAGCTGCAGAAGAAGCCTTGGTTAATGTATTTAATCACGCTTACCCTGCGGATGCGGGCAATGTCGAGGTGCGCGTAAACGCAGCGGGCAGGCGTGCGTTTGTCTTGAAAATTCGCGACACGGGCCCCGCCTTCAATCCCCTGTCACTTCCCGAACCTGATCTGAAGGCGGATATTTCACAGCGTAAAGTGGGCGGCCTTGGTGTCTTTTTAATCCGCCGGCTGGCGGATGAGGCGCGATATAAAAGGGAAAACGATAGCAATACCCTCACGCTTACATTTTCTGATTGCAGTGAAGCCTAAACGCACACCCGACAGCGGCAAATACAGACAAAGGAAACAATTGTGGTGCGTATGTTCCATGTGGATAAGAAGAGCGTTACGGATGTACGACCGGGCAGAGGCATCGCTTTTCGTCTGAGTCTGTGGATTTTGCTTTCCACCGCAATAATCTTCATGATGGTTTTAGGCTACTACTATGCCTTGTCCCGACGCGCAATCGTGGAGAAAATCGAACAGTATGCCGGCGAAATGGCAAAAGGCAACGCGGCGCGCATCGACACCATTTTAGCAGCCACACAGAAAATTCCCCATAACCTCTCCGCTCTGATTTCCGGCGCCCCCTTTGGCGACAGCCGAAAACTCCGGAAACTTATAACAACCGTTGTAGAGCACAACCCGGAAATATATGGCATGGCCGCAGCTTTCGAACCCTACGCCTGGGATGGAAAATCCCGGCACTTCTCTCCTTATGTCTACAGAAAGCATACCGGCATCGTCTCCATGCTGATCACCTATGATTACTTTTCTTGGGACTGGTATAAACTGCCGGTTCAACGAAACCAGTCGCTATGGGCTGAGCCATACTTCGACGAAGGTGCGGGCAATATCATCATGTCCACCTATTCCGTACCTTTTTACCGCAGCGTCCCGGGTGGTAGACCGCTGGCAGGGGTTGTCACGGTTGATATATCGCTGGAACGGCTGCAGAAGATCATCTCAGAGATCCACAGTGGTGGAACCGGTTATGCGTTTTTAGTTTCTCAAAACGGTACCTTTGTCACGCATCCTGACAAACGCTTGATTATGAGCAAAACTATCTTTGATCTGGCCGGTGAGCTCGGAGATACGAGCCTTAACCGCCTGGGCGCAAGGATGACGGCGGGCGAAACCGGCGTTGTCGAATCGCGTGATGTTCTGGACGGTGACAAATGCTGGTTAGCCTTTGCGCCGCTTTCGACAACCGGATGGTCGCTGGGGATTGTGTTTCCGCGCGACGAACTGATGAAGGATGTCACCAGGCATTCCAGGATAACACTGCTTTTGGGCGCGGTGGGACTCCTTATTCTTTGCAGTATTATTATCTGGATCGCCCGCGGCATCACGCAGTCGCTGCGGACACTCAATGACGCTGCCAGAACCCTGACCGCAGGTGATCTGAACACGGCAATTCCCGTTATTCATTCGCACGATGAAGTCGGCAGCCTGGCCATATCTTTCGCTGCCATGCGCGAGTCGCTTCAAACCTATATCCGTGACCTGACCCAGACTACGGCCGCCAAAGAGCGGATTGAAAGCGAGCTGAAAATCGCCCACGACATCCAGATGGGCATGTTGCCCCGAACATTTCCGCCTTTCCCCCTGCGAACGGACATGGATATTTTCGCAACACTCAAACCAGCGAGGGAAGTGGGCGGGGACCTCTACGATTTCTTTTTCATGGATGACGACCATTTGTGCTTTACCGTCGGCGATGTTTCCGGCAAGGGCGTTCCCGCCGCTTTATTGATGGCCGTTACTAAGATATTGATCAAAAGCAAGGCTGCGCAGGGGTTTACAGCCGATAAAATTATTACACGCGTTAATGAAGACCTGGCGCAAGACAATCCCTCGATGATGTTTGTCACCCTGTTTCTGGGCATTCTCAATATCCACACCGGCGAGGTCTTCTATTGCAACGCCGGCCATCCGTCACCCTATATTCTGCGCTCAAGAGGCGATCTCGAGGTGCTTCCGGCCACAGGTGGCATGGCACTGGGGGTTGTGGAAGAATTTGCGTATAGTAGTAAGCAGATCAAGCTTAATGCCCATGACAGTGTCTTGCTATACAGCGATGGAATTACAGAAGCAACCGACTCACAGGGAAATTTTTTTGCGGACGCCCGTCTGGAGAAGGCCCTGGTTGAATTGTCCGAGCAGCCGCTCAAAGCAATTGTCGATGGTGTTGTGGAACGTGTTACAGCCTTCGCAGGAGATGCACCACAGGCCGACGACATCACTATAATGGTTATGCGGTATTCGGGAAACAAAGTTTAAAAATACATCCGGTGGATGTGCTCTGCTTCATCCACCCTACATCTGATAATTATGAGATAGATTTTCTCATTACATTCACTCTCAAAGAAATTGCGACAAAGTCTCTACGCCCGGATCGACGCCAGAATTTCAGGGATTTCATCATATTCCTTAAACCAAATGGGGTGGACACCCAACTGCTCCAGGATAAAGCTCTGCTGGTCCAGATCGACGCGATGGACTTCATCAATAATGGAGGTAATCTGTTCATGCCATTCTTCATCTTTCGTGTTGAACTTTGTTTCCCATCCGGTTTTAATTCCACTGACTTCAAAGCGAAAAAAGTAGGACAGGGCTTTTTCACTGATCCGTTGCAACTCGACCTGATCGGGCTTTTCCCAGGTCGGCTCTTTGAGCAGGGCAAAGTTGTTTGTTTCGACCGGCATCTGCGAAACGGCATCCAACAGCCGACGCATATTCCTGTCGGATATCGACAGGCCGATCATCAGACCGGTGGAACTGGAGAGTGACTGGATTTGCACCAGATTTGCCCACGAATAAGAGTCTTTGGCGGACTGATGGTATTGATCTTCAGTAAAGACAATATCTTGTTCGGTTAATTCTGTTACCTTCAACGGCACATATCCGTGAACGTGATAAATGGGTAATTTCCCCCTCCCCAGCGGCGTGGATTTGCAAATGGCCTGAAAAGGATGATCGGCAAGAGCGATTTCCAGAAGCGAGTCATAGTTATATGTGATGACCGTACGTACGCCTTGTTTCCCGCTTATGGAACCACGGCAAAGTTGTGTGATACCGGCAAGTGTAGGATTGCCTGTGCATATAGTCGCCGGGTCAATGGCTGTGTTGCCGCTGCTGAACCCGTCGAGGAATCCTGCATAAAGCGTTTCCCACAGGTGCATCATAAAATCATCGTCATCCTTGTAATAACGGCGAAGCTTTCGCGCCGTAATCTCCAGGGGCTCGTTGCTGCGCTCCAGATGCCATTCCGCGGTTGCAAACAAATAGCTTGGATACAGATGCCAGGGGCGTTGGGCGTGCTTGCTCAACGCGGAAAAATACATCGCCAGGACGAGTTTATCCCAGGTCGGAAGGCCGCTGCCAACTGATACACCCGCACCTAGATAAAGCGAAAGGTTGCCGTTTTGATATGCCTTACGCAAAGAGTCGATTGATTTATCTGTTCCGGCCACAGGCGGTTCCTCTGAAAAGAAGTTTGCGAAAGATTAACATTCACTCTTTTAATGTCAAGGCAAATTAATGGAATTAATTTGGACGGTTGTTCTCAGATTATTCAAAGACTCTTTGCTTCCAGCAAGAGGATATCAATGCTTGCCGTAAAAGATGTTATAAAAAATGCTTTGGGCAACAGGCCGTTGAAATATCAGTTTTCTGCCGGAGTCTTAATGACCTTGCTCATGCTGGTTCAATCATTCTGAATGAACCTCCTATTTGATCCCGCAATAAAAGCATCAATCAGCATTGTATAGTACTGATTGAGAAGGAAGGAATATCGGCTTCGTGGTGGAAAAGTGGAGACATCGCACCGTTTTTTTGTGCGTTTAGTCCCGATCAGCCTGTATAGCCGGTTTCATGATCGGAAAAAATGACGCATGGTCTGCGTTATAGGGGCAAAAAATGCGCGTAGATTTGTGCTGGGAAATTCGAATTGCCCGGTTTTCTGATTCGCAAATCGGTCACATCTCTACGAATGACATGTGTGCATTGTCCATCAGCAGACCCACCTGCGGCGCCGGCGAGATCGCCGGCGTCGCGAAGTTATCTGCGTCGGCAAAAGCAATCGTGATCCGCACGCGGTGCCCCTGCGGGAACTTGTAGGAAGTGGGCAGCAGGCTGAAGATCATTTCAAAAGGTTCACCGGCCGGAATCGGCGTCTGATCGCTCTGATAATGCGACTGAAAAGGAAGGCCGAGGTTGTCGAAAGGGGCCCGGCCCAGTTTGCGGTGAGTCGCCCGCAGGACGCCCTCCGTGATGTAGTCGGATCTGCCGCTGGGATCGACATCTTCCAGGTAAACAAAAACGTCCAGTTCCGAGGCATCTGTTGTGAGCCACAGGCGGACAACCGGATGGCTGGTCACGTCGAGGTCCTCCTTTAGGGGGGCCGTCGTATAGGTCAGTCCTTTTTTGTCGTTGGCCCGCATGTCCGGATACTGGCGTGCCCAGTTGACTGCCGACCATCGAGAATGTCTGCCCGTCGACATCGTGTAATCCACAGTGTATATGGCAGAGGCGGCACGGTCGGCCGGGGGGCTTGTAAGGAGAAAGCCGTCATTGGCGGAATCAATGCTGCCTGTCTTCCCCCCGGCAAAATAGAAGCGGGAGGATTTTCGGCCGGCAGGCGGCCACTCGATCGCTGTCCGCCACATTCCCTTTTTCGCTGCTTCCATGCTGTAGTAATGGATGGGCGGCTCCTTCATGATGCCATTGTCGATTCCTTTGAGCCAGTAATCGAACCAGCGGTGGGCCTCCGCCCCGAAATCCAGATCATCTAGCGAGTTTTTCTCAATTTCACTATGGTCGAGGGGACGGACGATCAGCCTTCTGGGAACGGTGAGATTTTTGTACCAGAAGAACATTTCTGCCGTAAAAATATCGAACCAGCCGTTGGTCAGGTAAATGGGAACGCCGGCGCGGTTGATCCGCTCGATGAAGGGATAGAGGGCCGAGGGGCCTTCCCAGATTTTGATCTTTAGAGGTCCCACGCTGTCCCGATAGGGATAGTCTTTAGCGAAATTTATTGTTTCCGGCAGCGAGCGGGCGCGTTCGGCTTGCGCCCGGGCGAGCAGCTGGCCGTCCTTATCGGAGTCCACCGGCGTGACCGTATCGGCCTGGAGGAATGATGTCGCCCATTTGAAGAAGGCATTGAATGCCGTATTGTAAACGCCGCCGGGATATGTAATGCCGTTGTACATCTCCAGAGGCGCCGATGTGGGAAAGATGGCTTTCAAGTGCGTATTGCCCTGGGCGGCCGCCGCCATCTGGATCATGGCCTGGAAGGAATCGCCGTACATGCCGATTTTCCCGTTGCTCCAGGGCTGGGCGGCGATCCAGTTCATGATGGCGCTTGCCTCCTGACCGCCCGTTTCATGGGTGGGGTCCCAGGTTCCGAACGATGCACCCGTGCCCGGCCGCTCAACGACAATGACGGCATAACCGTGTTCGACCATGTTCTTCAGCCACGGCGTCCGGAAAAGAGGATCCATGTAACGCCCTTCAGGGGAAAGCCAGTAACGGACGCGCAACATGGCGCGTTCCTTCCATCCCAGGGCCATGAGATCGGCGATGACATTCCTGCCGTTCTGGTCGAACAGCGTGAATGTCCTCAAGTACGGGGTATATTTGAAAAGAACGGGCAGCCGTTCGGCGGCCGGTTTGCCGTTCTTCGTCGGCAGGATGAGATCATAGGCCAACTTCGTACCATTCGGGAGCGGCAGGTAATCCGACGAACGCCGCGAGCCGTCATAGACGGCTTGAGAGTATCCTTTGTATTGTCCGAGCGCGGATGTCTTTCCGGAAGCCGCGTCAGCCCTCACATATATGAGGACAGCTAATGCCAGGAAGACTGCAACGATTACATAGAGTATCGTTTTTGTGCCGAAGATGTTTGCCATGGGAATTCCCCCTTTAGATATTTGGTTTTTTCATTGCGTAAAATGTGCCAGATAATAATATTAATTATTTCAAGATATTGAAAAGAGGCAGCTCCTGCATAATGCCATTATTGACAATTTAATTGCTTTATTAGACAATTTTCGTCTATATTGTCGAATACGACAAATGTTCTGGGGGTGCCTATGAATGTTGATGAAAATATCTTCTTCAGGGAAGCAACCATGCGGATCTGCAGTACGCTCGACCTGGAAATCGCCATGTGGCGGACCCTTCAGTACATCAGTGAATTCATTCCCGCCGATGAAATGTATGTCCACATTTACGAGCCCGGCCTCGGCGCCTTAAGGACTATTGCGGGAGCAACGGCAGAGGGGGGACGAAAGATGAACAGCATCACGCCGCTGCCCGAAGTTGTCCGAAGGAGGGTCCTGGAAACGCCGCAAATGCTGACGATCAACCGCGCAGAAATGGAGCAGGGTTTCAAGTTCATGCTCGACTACTACGGCCGTAAAGATACGTCGGCATTGATGAGGCTTCTGGACATCGAGGGGGAGAAATTAGGGATGCTGGCTTTGCTGGTAAAGGGTCGAAATCGTTTTTCTAATGACCAGTCCCGTCTGTTTTCCCTCTTGAAGGAACCTTTTTCGATGGCACTTTCCAATACGATGAAGCATCAGGAAGTCATCCGCCTCAAAGATATACTGGCTGACGACAACCGCTATCTCCATAGCGAACTTTACCGTCTGTCGGGAGATGAAATTGTCGGCGCGGCATTCGGGTTGAAGGCCGTCATGGAAATGGTGCAGCATGTCGCACCGCTCAACAGCACGGTCCTGCTTTTGGGAGAAACGGGTGTCGGCAAAGACATTATTGCCAATGCCATCCATTACGCGTCGCCGCGGAAAGACGGGCCGTTCATCAAGGTCAATTGTGGAACAATCCCCGAGACGCTGATCGACAGCGAACTGTTCGGACATGAAAAGGGGGCTTTCACGGGCGCCCTGTTTCAAAAACGGGGACGCTTCGAACGGGCGGATCAGGGGACGATTTTTCTCGATGAAATCGGAGAACTGCCGGCGCCGGCCCAGGTCAAAATGCTGCGCGTCCTGCAGTACAAGGAAATCGAACGGTTGGGCGGCACGCAGCCCCTTTCGCTGGATATCCGGCTTATCGCAGCAACGAACCGCAATCTGGAAGATATGGTCAAGGCGAAGCAGTTCCGCGAAGACCTGTGGTTTCGCCTTAACGTCTTCCCATTCCGATTCCGCCGCTCCGGGAGCGGAAAAATGATATCCCCGCTTTGGTGCATTATTTCATGCAGCGAAAATCCCTGGAGTTGAAGCTTTCGTCTGCACCGTCGCTGGCGCCCGGAGCTATCGACCGCCTGACAGCCTATCCCTGGCCGGGCAATGTCCGGGAACTGGAGAATCTGATTGAGCGGGCGATTATCATCAGCCGCGGAAAGCCGCTTTCCTTCGACCACCTGATGCCGGGCGCGTTGGGAGATGTTGGCGAAGACCCGGAGACGCCTTCTGCATCGCAGAAACTCGACGACGTTGCCACCCGTCACATCCGCCGGATATTATCGCAGACGAGGGGGCGCGTCCACGGCAAGGGCGGCGCAGCCGATATTCTCGGCATCCATCCCAGCACCCTGAGAAACCGGATGAACCAGTTGAGAATTCCTTACGGACGCAAGACCGATTATTCCTGAGGGTGAAACACCCTTAATAATCCGGCAGGAAATCGTTTACAAAGGGAAGACCGGGTCTCCAATCTTTCCCTTGACACACAATCCTGCCTTCCCTATATTGCCATACTATGAAAGCAAGGGCTTATCAAAAATAATGGAGGAGGATACAATATGAAGTTCGTCAGGCGTTTGTGTTTTTCGTTGCTTGTTGCCGCAATGTTGTCACTGCTTTTAGTTGGTTGCGCATCTGCGCCTAAAGTTCTGGATAGTTCATTTAAGGGTCCCCAGATTGTTATAGCACCCGACGCGATCCCCCTGGCAGTTTCCAGCCTGATGGACATGAAAATGGTTATTAAGGGAGCGGGATATAAACCTCAGGATACAGTTTTGATTTCGCTGGTTGATGATAAAAATCTTGATCTGGCAATTACCATGGCCAAAGTTGCCGATGATGGCACATTCAGTGTTGATTTCTGGAATTCACAGTCGGACGGTTTGGCAAAAGTTACAGGAATAATGAGGGCAGGATTCGGGGCAAATAAAAAGGGTGAAACAATCATAGTAATGGCTGCGGACCCGCTTCCCACGGGTAATTATAAAATTAAGGCAGAAAGTGTCATCGGTTCGCAAGTTGCAGAGACCCCGGTGAAACTGGTTGATGCTCCTTTCTCAGGGAGCCTGAAAGATGCTTTGGGCAAAATGCTCGGGAAAATCGAAGATAAGAGAAAATAACCCATCCTGCAACATCGCCATCAAGTTAATACCCCGGAGAACCGGATGCTCCGGTTGCCCGGGGTATTTTTTTTAAATAAAAGGGAACGGTTGTACCCTTTTTCTTATTTCTTTTGTTTTGCCTCCTCTTCCTCGCGCAGAATCTTGCGGAGAATCTTGCCGATCGCGGATTTGGGAATCGACTCCCTGAATTCGACCAGTTTTGGTACTTTGTATGGGGCCAGCTTTTCCTTGCAAAACGAGATTATTTCGTCTGCCGTACATGATTCCCCCTGCTTCAGAACGATAAAAACCTTGACTGTCTCGCCACGGTATTCGTCTTTGACACCCAGTGATACCGCCTCGGCCACTTTGGGGTGCTGGAACAGGACTTCATCGATATCGCGCGGATAGATATTGAATCCACCGGCAATGATCATGTCTTTCTTGCGATCGACTATAAATAAATAACCGTCCTTGTCGCGGATGGCGATGTCGCCCGTATAAAGCCAGCCGTCTTTGAGCTGCCCTGCCGTCTCTTCCGGGTTATTCCAATAGCCCTGCATGATGACGGGGCCTTTCATGATTATTTCCCCCGGCTGCCCCTGAGCAACTTCCGTGACGCCGTCATCAATGTCCACGAGTTTGACATCGTTATCCGGTATCGGAATGCCGATGCTTCCTACTTTCTTGAGCCCAAGAATCGGATTGCTTATACCGACAGAAGTGGATTCAGACATGCCAAAACCTTCACTGAAAAATATGCCCATATCTTTTACCTTATCGATCAGCTCAGTGGCCATAGGCGCAGCGCCGGAATTGAGCAGGCCGATTTTTTTGGCCAGGTTCAACTCTTCCGCCTTGGGGTGGCTGACCAGAGCATTGATCAAAGTGGGAACTGTCGGGAAGAAAGTTATCTTGTTAAAATTGGCGAGAAGTCCCATCATCTCGTCTATATTAAAGCGTGGGACCTGAATCTGGGTCGCGCAGGCAAACATGGCCCAGTTCATCACGACGATGTTGCCATAGACATGGAAATAAGGCAAAACGGCGAGAACATTACGCTGCTCAGGCAAAGTCAGGCTGATCGTAGGATTCCCCCACAAAGCGCAGCCCATTACCGCCGCAATGACGTTCCCGTGAGTCAATACAGCGCCTTTGGGAACACCTGTTGTGCCACCGGTAAATTGGATCAGAGCCGGATCTTCAGGGGTAACCTCTATTCTTGAACGCTTAGTCGATGTGGTCTTTTCAAGAAGTTCCGCAAAATGAAGCCACCCTTCCTCCAGATCGAGGCTCTTCGAAGAACTGACAGGGAATCCTTTGATGTAGTCGGTGACAGCCGTCACTATAACTCTATCTATCTTTATATCCTTGCATAAAGTACGAATTGCCGGGAGAACCATATCGAAGGTAATCAGTGTAGTCATTCCCGAAGTCCTGGCCATCATTTTCAGCTCATCAGGAGTGTATAAAGGATTGAGGTTGACGATGATGGCGCCGATTGATAATGCCGCATAATAAGCAATCGGATACTGAGGACAATTGGGCAGGTGAAGCCCTACGCGGTCCCCTTTCTTAATGCCCAGTGCCGCCAGCGCATTGGCAAAACGCAAGATCTGGGTGCGCAGTTCCCAGAAGGTGACCTCTGTGCCAAAATAGCTCAGTGCAGGTTTATCCGGGTAGGTGTTGGCCGGCAACTCAACTAGATTGTGAATGGCCAGACGCGGATAACGGATGGTTGTGGGGACGTTATAATCATAATGCTGGTGCCAGGGTTTTGTTTCCATATTACCTCCTTCGATAAATGAAATTTATTCTTGCATCCAATAATAGATTTTATGCGTTAATGTGACCTGCGCCAAATGGCATCAATGCTGCACAGAACCGACATTAATTGCTTGCAGCTCCTCTCCCGAGCATTCCACCGCCTGACCTATTTTTTCCTGAAGGTGACCTTGAGGATTATGGTGTTTGACTTTCCTGTGTGACACAACTAAAAAAGAGCAACCTGCTGTCAGTTTGCTCTTTTTCACTTTCTTAATTTTATTCTTCTTTTTTCTTACGAGGTTGTTTCTTGGGTTCTGCATTTCCTGCAGTGTCGGTCTTCTTTTTTGGTTTCGTTTCTTTTTCGGCGGCAGCCGCTTTTTTCTTTTGCTTCGCTTCAGGCGCTACCGGCTCTGATGCTTCCTCTTTTTTCGCCAGGTCTGCCAATTTTTGCACTTTGGCTTGAGCTAGGGCCTCATTGACCCGCACAAATTTCTCAATCGCTTTAATTCTTATATTGGTTTCTCTGATTTTAGCTTTTAGATTTTTTACAAGAGGGTCACTTAGTCCTTTTTCTTTGCTTATCCCCTTTTGAGCCAGTTGCTGCAATCGCAATTCCAGCTTTTTCTCTAAAATCCGGCGCTGTTCAATTCTCACATCCTTGCTTTTCGATGACATTTTTTCCTCCCCTTGTTTTTTAAGAACTTATAAAAAAGAAAATATCAATATTTTCAATCAAAAGCTATAAAAATAATTTACAGCTATATACTGGCCTGTTTTCTTAAGGACGCCGGAACAGAGTCGATTTATAATCGTTTTTTTCATTCCGCCAGAGAATCGTAACTTTTGAAATTATTCCGGCCTTTTTCTTTAACTTTATACATGGCTATATCTGCGCTTTTCTTTAACGCGTCAAAATCCTCGCCATCGTCGGGATAGACTGCAATACCAATGCTGGCTGTTACCTTCAATTCATAATTTTTCAGAATGAAAGGATCCTGGAAAGACTTAATTATTTTTCTAGCCACAATTTCGGCATCTTTATTCTGATTAATTTCCGGAAGGAGAAGCATGAACTCATCGCCGCCCATCCTTGCCAGCGTATCACTTTTGCGCAGACGGCCACTCAGTCGATTACCGACATCTTGCAGCAGCAAATCACCGATATCATGACCCAATGAATCGTTGATAAGCTTGAATCTATCGAGATCCAGCATCATAACGGCAAATTTTCTATTATTTCTCTTTGCCGCCGACATAACCACATTCAAGCGGTCATTGAAAAGCAACCGATTCGGCAAATCGGTAAGTGTATCATGATAGGCCATTCGTAGAATTGTCGCTTCCGCCTTCTTGCGGTCATCAATATCCCTGGCCATTCCGCGAAAGCCAGTCGGCTTTCCGGCTAAATTTTTTATCAGTGATAACGAAATCTCTATCTGCTTTTTGACGCCGTCCTTGCTGACAATTTCGAAATCCGACCTTTTTTCCGGCAGACCGGTGCGATAAACCTGTCGGCCAAGTTGGATAAGCTTACCGGCAGTTTCCTTATCCATGAATTGGCGATGTTTCATTCCTTTTAATTCTTCCCGGTTATAGCCAAAGATTTTACGGCAGGATTCATTAAAGAAAGTCATCCGTCCTTTTAAATCAAGTTCATAGTAACCGTCTTCAATGCTTTCTAAAATTGACCGGTAGCGCTCCTCGCTGGTTCTCAGAGCTTCTTCGGCCATCTTGCGGTCATTGATATCCACATAGTTGCCCAGTATTTCCCTTTTCCCGTCAAAAACAATGGGAATGACAATTTCCATTGTCCACTTGATCCGGCCACTTTTGGTAATTGTCCGGAACTCATATGGCACCGGTTGTTGAATTTTGAGCATTTTGACGGCTTGTTCCCGGACTGCTTCCCTGTCTTCCGGATGAACTATATCCAATGAATTCATACCGATCAGCTCGTTGGCGGTGTAGCCGACATATTCCTGAAATTTGGGATTGACGAAACGGAATTTACCGTCACGGAGTATATAAATGCCGACCAGGGAACTGATGGCCAGGGATTTGTAGAACTCTTTTTCGCGCTCATGTTCAGTTATATCGCGTACAATACAATGGATAATCTTTTTCCCTTTTATCTCCAAACTATTTAAACTTACTGCCGCATCAAATACGCTATTGCTCGATTGAGCCAGTTTCCCTTCAAAAAATTGCGCTTCCCCGCGCAAGGCATTGCCTATGATCTGCCCTATTTTCTCCCGGGAATCCGACCCATCCGGCTGCTTTGGAGGTAAATATTGATTCAGAGAATGGTTAATGATCTGTTCGCGGTTACAGGAAAACATTTCCAGTGTTTTATTATTGCAATCAACAATTTTGTCTCCCTCCAGGAAAAAAATGGCGTCACTGGCGGATTCAAACAAGGTATAGAAATTGGTTCCTAAAAGTTCTTTGATGTTGATTAAATTACTGGTATTTTCCAGGTGTGACGGCGACGGGTTGCCTTCGGGCTGATATGAAGGTTGATCAGTTCTGTTGCGATTATTCATATCGGCGGCATTGCCTTTCGAATTGAAGATAATTGGTTATTTAGTACCTTCATCACTTTAATATGTCAAATAATTTGTTCTCTATTGGTCTTTAGCTTTAATACAGTCAGCTTTTTATTCATGTTCGAGCAAGGCAATGACTTCAATGTGCTGCGTGTGCGGAAACATGTCCAGGGGCAAAAGTCTTCTCAGTTTATAGCCGAATCCGTTTAACCGTTGGATATCGCGTGCTTGCGTTCCCGGATTGCAGGAAACATAAATCAGTCTCCGGGGCAGGAAAAAAGCAATTGCCTGGAGAACTTTTTCGCTGCAACCGACACGCGGCGGGTCCAGAACCAGTAAATCAATTCTCCCGATGAGAACTGAAAATTCCCGTTTCAATAATTCTTCTCCGGCATCGCCGCAGATAAACTTCACGTTTTTTATATTTTCCTTTTCGGCGTTTATCCGGGCAAACTTGACCGCTCCGGGGTTTGATTCAATCCCGAAAACGGATTTGGCGAATGGCGCCAGAAAAATGGAAAAAAGGCCGCAGCCGCAATAAACATCAACCACTGTATTTACCGGCCCTGATAATGCCAGCATTCTGATTTCATCCACCATGGTGTCTGTTAAAAACAGGTTATTCTGAAAAAATCCATCGGCAGAAACCAAGAATTGCTTGTCTTTGACCACGCGCCTGATTTGCCCCTTTTCAGCGTTATAATCGCCCGGCAAATCCGACCAGATAGTCAGGCGGGTATCCTTTTCATTACGGATGGATGCATTTTCCCGGAGCCTGCTGATTTTATCATTTATTGTTTCCTCCATGATTTCACAGCGTTTGATATCAACAATTTTACTGCCGGATACATCGAGGAACCCCAGTTTGCCGCCGTCACGATGAATTTGCGCTTTCCCGCGGTAATGATAGTCCGGCAATGAAGCAGCCACTGATAAAACCGGCGGTGCGGTGATCCGGCCGATCTTAACAAAAGCTTCCTCTACCTGCATTTTTTTAATTTCCAGCTGCTGACCATAACTTATATGCTGATAACAACAACCCCCGCAGTTTTCATAATAAGAGCACAGCGGTCTCACCCGCAAAGGAGAGGCTTTGATAATTTCTAATATTTTAGCGCGGGCATAATTTTTTTTGCATTTTGTAATTTCAATTTCCAGCTCATCTCCCGGAGCGGCAAAGGGAACAAAAACAACAAAGTTGTTTATGCGGCCGACCCCCTCACCGCCGAAGGCAATTTTTTCTATCTGAATACTTTGGCGATCTTTAAGCTTCAAAAGGACACCTTTTCCGAATGATAATAAATAGTATATAGGATGATCGTGCCCCCCGTCAATATAAGTGGCATTTTTCTTTACAACTGTGTTCATTCTTGTTAACCTGCCGACTAAAATTGAGTATTAACAGGTTTAAAATGCCAGCCGAAAGAAATTCCATTCTCTGCCCTAATTGCCGCAAACTGATCAGCGCCGATGAACCTGTCTGCCCTTACTGCGGACTAAAAAAACCGGGATTACATAATGCGGCCGGATTTATCCGCAAACTGTTTCTTACTTTTGACCCGGTAAAGGTTATTATCTATACAAATGTTGTTTTTTATCTGTTTGCGCTTTTCATCAATCCTGGAGAAATATTCTCCAGCCAGGGCGGCCTTTTTGATTTTTTGTCCCCATCGAATAAAAGCCTTTTTTTATTAGGTGCAACAGGCACTATTCCCGTTTTCCAGTTTCATCGCTACTGGACTCTCCTTTCCGCATCTTTTTTGCATGGCAGCATTTTACATATCATCTTTAATATGATGGCTTTTGCCCAACTCGCCCCTTTCATTCTTCGTGAGTTCGGCCTTTATCGTTTTTTGAATATATACATCCTCAGTGGAATTGCCGGGTTTATTGTTTCTTTGATCTTTGGCGTTCCTTTCACTATCGGCGCCTCGGCCAGTCTCTGCGGATTAATCGGTGCAATTATATATTACGGAAAAAGCCGCGGCGGATACTACGGACAAGCCATCTACAAACAGGCAATGGGCTGGGTTGCGGGACTTATCATCTTCGGACTATTGATTAGCGGGATTAACAACTGGGCGCATGGCGGCGGACTGCTCGCCGGATTTTTACTCGCCCTTTTTATGGGCTATAATGACAACAAGCAGGAAACAGCCTGGCATAAACTTCTGTCCGCAGCAGCTGTTTTAATTACAGCCGGCGTTTTGATCTGGGCAGCAGTTTATTCCCTTGCGTATTTATTCTCTTCACCCGTGTCTCTCTGAGAACCGGATGACGCTTCATGGCTAAATAAGAAATATTGGAATTCCCGGGAAATCGGCTTATTGCCATAAATCACATTGACAGAAAATAGCCGTTCCCTTATGTTAGCTGATAATTGAAATATTTTTACCTTTTGTTCTAACAACTTATTTGTGAGGTGAACCCATGAAGAAAAACACTATACTTTTACTGCTGATATTTCTGGGTGTCCTGATCGGCTGCGACGCATCGATCACCATGCAGGGGAAAGTTATGAAAGTCAGTTCAGGACAATTTATTTATCAGGATGGCAACTTGATCACCAATTATAAAGCCGACATCGATCTAGTCTGGGCCGCTTGTGAAAAAACGGTAAAAGAACTGAAGGGCACGGATGTTAAAAAAGAGCGCAAAATCTCCACGGGCACGATTAAAGCAATCATTCAAGATGAAAAAGTGAATATATATGTTGAATATATTACCAAGAATTCTACTTCTGTCTCCATTTTTGTAGGAGTGGCCGGCAATAATATGGCTTCCCGGTTGATTCACGAAAAAATTACCAGCAAATTAATTAATCCTTAGGCCTGAACTCTTTAAGAATTGCAGAATCTTCATAAAAACCGTCAGGGTTTTATCACCCTGACGGTTTCTTTATGGAACTAAATCCTTTTATGGTTTAGGAAAATCCTTGATCGCATCGAGCGCCCGGGCAATTTCGGAATCCGGCAGTTCGTATGCTTCCAGCTTGCCTGATAAATATGCGTCGTAAGCGGACAGATCAATCATGCCATGTCCGCTCCAGTTAAAGAGAATGACTTTTTCCTTGCCTTCTTCCTTGGCCCGCATGGCTTCGTCAACAACTGCGGCAATCACATGATTTGTTTCCGGTGCCGGCACAAAACCTTCTGTGCGCGCCCATTTGACACCGGCATCAAATGTTTTCAACTGGTCATATGCTCTGGCTTCAATAAGTTTTTCCCGAACCAGATGGCTGACAATCGGCGCCATTCCATGATAACGCAAGCCGCCGGCGTGAATCGGTGCGGGCACATAATCATGCCCCAAAGTATACATAGGTAAAAGCGGCGTCGTTTTTGCCAGATCGCCGAAGTCATAGGCAAACGGTCCTTTAGTCATGCTGGGGCAGGACGTCGGTTCCGCACCGACAATTTTCACTTTTTTGCCATGAATCTTATCGCAAACATAAGGCAGGGCGATCCCGGCAAAGTTGCTGCCTCCTCCGCAGCACCCCATAACGACATCAGGATAAATACCTATTTTCTCCATCTGCTTCTGCGCTTCGAGGCCGATAATTGTCTGATAGAGCAATACATGATTCAAAACGCTGCCTAAAGCATAGCGAGAGCCTTCGCTGGTGACAGCATCTTCAATAGCCTCACTGATGGCGATGCCCAGGCTGCCGGGAGAGTCGGGATGTTCCGCCAATACATTCCTTCCGGCCTGCGTTAAATTGCTGGGGCTGGGGATACATTCGGCGCCCCACGTGTTCATCAGCATGCGGCGGTAGGGTTTCTGCTCATAGCTGACCTTAACCATGTAAACACGGCAGACAAGGTCAAACATCTGGCAGGCCATGGACAGGGCGCTGCCCCACTGGCCGGCGCCGGTTTCAGTTACAATTCTTTTAGTTCCGGCCATTTTATTAAAATAAGCCATGGGAACCGCAGCGTTGGGTTTGTGCGATCCGGCCGGGCTGACGCCTTCATTCTTATAATAAATTTTTACCGGGCAATTAAGGAGCTTTTCAAAATTATATGCCCGGTAAAGAGGAGAGGGCCGCCAAATTAAATATTTCTGCAGAACTTCATCGGGGATATCAATCCAGCGCTGGGAGCTCGCTTCCTGCTCAATAATGTTCATGGGGAAAATTGCGGCTAAATCATCGGGTGTTACCGGTTGACCTGTGCCGGGATGCAGCGGCGGCTTCATGGGCGTCGGTAAATCCGCGACGATATTATACCACTGCTTCGGTATTTCCTTGTCTTCCAATATTATTTTGATCTGTTTCATAATTATCCTCCTTTTTGAATTGATTGATAAAACTAAAAAAAAATGCCATGGGTTTTCTTCCCACGGCATTTATATTTTTATAAGTTGAACTCATGGGAAGGATATTCCCTGCCCATGCTCACCTTTTATTCGAGCTTATGGGCAGACTGTTAAAGCCTGCCACCACCAGTTATTATTATAATTTATTGCCATCATCTTTATCACTTCATTTTAATTATTTGAATTTTCAGTAACACAACAAATTAATGTATGTCAAGCAGAAATTTTAATAAAAAAATTCTTTATCCCGTCGATACCAGTAATTAGGGATCAGACGGTACATTAATCGGGAGAAACGACCGATATATTCCTGAGTCCTTTTATCATACTGGCAGGCCTGAATTACCAGATCTTTAATCGCGCTTTTTGTTTCTGCGGTATTAAATATATGATGGGCGCAGGAAAAAAGAGGGCTGTACATATTTTTTTTCTCTAAATACTTATAAACGTTCCTTATCGTATTTGGCCCTTCCGGTGTCCCGTCAATCTTCTCTAAGACACGCAGGTTAGTTTCTATCGGGTTACCGGTATAGAGTTCATAAAAATATTTTCCATAGCGGTAATTCTTGCTGGCCAGAGAAGAAACAGTAACATACATATCACCTACACCGGCCTGGCTGTGAAAAGCCTGAAAACTTCCTCCCAAGAGGCGAGACAGCGAGCGGATTTCCACTCCGGAACGCGCAAATATGGTGCCGGGAATTGAATCGCCCAATTCCAGCGAATCTGCCAGGCCTTTAATATTTGCCACAATATTTTTCAGGGCGCCGCAGGCCTCTACGCCAACAATATCAAAATTATAATATGAATTTAATTCTTTGCGATTGAATTTGAACAAATCATCTCCGAATAATGCGAGCAATGCGCCTTTTCCCGGCAATGGTAACACAGACCGGATTGCCCAGCGCAATATCCATATCAAAAAAAGGGCCTCCGATACATACCACTTCGTATTTATGCTTTATCTTATAAAGGTTGTTGTTGATCAATTGCGACGGCGTAATCAACTCTTTGGATATTTCATCGGAAATCAAACCTTTAATCGGAGAAATAAGGCATGTATCACCCGCCTTTTTGGCCAGCATCGGCTTCAGGTAATTGAGCAGTTCCGGCAAACGGTTCATTGTTACGGCCAAGACAATGAAATCGTTATTTTCAACGATATGTTCCAAATCGTTGGTTGCGTATAATTTGGGAGAAAGCCGCGGAACATTTTCCAGGCCGCCCAATCTGTTGGCTAAATCTTCGGTTAAATGAATAGGATTTAAATGATCCCTGTTTATCGCTTTACAAACTTCAGAATCATGGTAATAAATAGCAACTCGCTTGTTGTCACGACCCAGCTTATAAGCAAAAGAAGTGCCCAAACGGCCAGGACCGATGATAGCAACTCTCGAGGTATCTAAATTAGGAATTATCATTTTTCCTCTTTATCATAGTTTTAAGAAATTATTATAAGAAATAAATTATCCGACTGTCAAATTTTAATCGCTCTTTTCCGGGGAAAACAACTTAAATGTGCACTGCGGGTTTGTTTCTTTTTGATTGCAATATGGCTGTGGATTGTTTAAAAATTAAATGTAATGTTAATCATCAAAGACAGAGTATTATTAAAATGATTTCCTGCTTTATCTAACCGCACTAATATATCTTGAAATACAGAGGTTTTTGTTGTTTATGGCCCAAAAAAATCAGGTTCTTAAAGAAAATAAGCAGTTTTTCTCCAATGGCTCATTGAAAGAAATTAAATTCATCAAAGACGGCAAAATTGAAGGTGAATATACTTCTTATTTTCACAATGGCCAAATCATGGCGCAAATTCATTTTAACCGCGGGAAGAAAAACGGTGAAGCAACTGCATATTATGATCATGGTCAGATACGGGAAAAAGCAAATTTTGTAAACGACAACATGGAAGGCCAATATATTTCATACTACGAAGATGGGAAGATCAGGGAGCAGGAAAATTACAAGGAAGGGAAACTGGATGGTCTTTACCGGATTTATTTCAAGAACGGGCAGCTGAAAGAAGAAGAATATTTCAGCAAGGGCAAATTTGACGGCCCATATATTTGTTATTACAAAACGGGACAAGTAAAAGAAAAAGGCGCCTTTCAAAACGATAAACGCACGGGAGAGTACATTGCCTATTTTAAAAACGGACAGGTAAAAGAAAAAGCAATGTATAAGAATGGAAATCTGGTGGATAAATTTTATACTTACGAAAGTGTTTCTGACGGAACAACTAAAAGAAATGAACATGCCGATGAAAACTCCGGAAATTGGGAAGAAAAAGATATTGCCGGATTACTTCAGGATTTAGCTGAGTTTGACAGCAAGAAATCAAAATAATTTGCATTTTGGAGGCAATTTATCACCATGATAAAGAAAATCCTCATTCCTGCTGACGGTTCCCTAAACAGCTTTACTGCTTTGGATTATGGAATTTATATGGCCCTTAAACTTAATGCCACTATAAGCGGCCTTCATGTCCTGGATGTTAATTTACTTCAGGGTCCGATGCTGACGGATATTTCCGGCGCGGTGGGTATGCCGCCGTATGATGGCTTTTTTGATGCTGTGCAAAAATCTCTCAATGAAAAAGCTGATTTCATCGTTAATGATTTTCGCGAGCACTGTCAGAGAGCAGGTCTGAAACCGGAAATAAACAAAGTAATCGGAAAAATCGATGAGATAATCATTGAAGAGGCCGCAACTGCCGATTTTATCTTGATGGCCAAAAAGGGAGAACATTTTCATTTAAAAGAAGGTGGTCTGCTCGGGTCTGTCGCCGAAGCCGTCATCCGCCATTCCGGCAAGCCCGTCCTGATCGCTCCTGATAAATTCCTGGAAATAGAAAGTATGGGCATCGCCTATGACGGCAGTCCTCCGGCCCAAAAGGCTCTTGATTTTTCTTTGAGCCTGTCCCAACAGGCTGCCTGGCCCCTGACCGCCATTATTATTACTTCTGATACGGAAAAGGCAACGAGGCTTACCGCTCAAATTGAAGAAACAGCTGCCAGACAAGACTGCGAATGCGAAATTATTATTTTGCCAGGCAAGGAAGTGAGGGAAATAATAAAATTTATCGAAGAAGGTGCAGTGGAGTTAATGGTCATGGGAGCATATGGACACAATCGCCTTCGTGACCTTTTTCTGGGCAGCACGACTTCTCAGATTATCCGCAAAAGCTCAATTCCTGTCGTCCTGACTCGTTAGTAACTGATTGTATCCATTGCCATTGTCAGCATTCCCAGCATATCGTATCTCGTCAAGTCATACTGGATCGGGGTAATGGTAATGAAGCCTGCCGCCAGAGCGCTGACATCAGTGTCTTTCTCTTCTTGCTCTGCTTGGGATTCACCGGAAATCCAGTAATAAACATTATCTCTGGGATCGCAGCGTTTTTCAAAATGCTCGACAATATTTCCTTTCCCTTGCCGGACAACCCTGACTCCCTTTATTTTTTCCCGGGGCAGGGCTGGGATGTTCACATTAATAGCGGTATTTTGCAGCCCGGAATTACCTGCTAATTCGCGCACCATTTTACGGACAAACTGAGCGGCAAATGCATAATCAGCATCCTTACGAGTATCCAGCGAAACTGCCAGAGCCGGAATTCCCATGATTACTGCTTCCGTCGCCGCGGATACTGTCCCGGAATAAATCACATTGATACCGGCGTTAGATCCGCGATTTATTCCCGATATAACCATGTCTACCGGGCCATCTGCAAGTTCTCTGATTCCAATTTTGACACAATCCGCCGGTGTTCCTAAAACGGCATAGCCCAGAAAGTTACCGGTTTTCATAGCACGCCGCACCATCAGCGGACGAGAGATAGTAATCGCGTGCCCGACAGCGCTCTGCTCTATTTCCGGAGCGACAATTAAACAATCTGCTTCCTGGCAAAGCTCATCGTAAAGAGCGCTTAAACCTTTGGCATAAATCCCATCATCATTGGTCAGTAAAAACCTCATAACAAATCTTCTTATCCTCTCACCTTCAGTCCTCAGCCTATCTACCTGTCGTCCTATTTCACCTGCTCAAGTTTTCCATCTTTAACTTTCAGGATAAAAGCCGTCTTTTGGCTGACCCTGTCCGGCGAAAAGGATGTATTCCCTGTTGCCCCCCTGTAATTTTTCACCTGCTGTAAACCGGCAACAAACTGTTCGCGCGTTGCAATACTTTTATCTTCCAAAACGCTGATAATCATTCCCATTGTATCATAAGACAGTGCTTCTATATTATCCGGCTCCCGGCTGTAAGCCGCATAATAGACATCGACAAAGTCATTTGTCTCCGGATAAAACCCATTGGCAAAAAAGCTGTCGGCAAAAACAGCGCCCTCCAGATATTCCGCATCTTTTCTCAACAAATCAGGAGTATTCCACAGGCTTGTACCCAGAAGTTTAAAGTTCTTAACATCATAAAAAGCAAGTTGAGAAACTATCATTTTTACCCTCTGCAATGAATCCGGAATGAACAGGGCTTCAAAATCCAGCGACACCGGAGCTTTATTTTCCGGATTACCGGCAATAATTTCTTTTGCAGAACCAATTTCCTGCTTGGTGACTTTCTTAATCTCCTCCGTAAAATCAGTCTGAGTTTTACTGTAACCGATAGCATTCTCGACCTTGCCCGCAAACCGACCAGCCTGGGCGCGGAACAATTTTACCATTTCGTTGCCATAATCATCTTTGGGATAAAGGATAGAGAAGGTGGCACAATTTAAATCATCCGCAGCGTATTTGACTAAAGCTTCGATTTGCTGCGGCGGCGTCAAAAAATGTTGAAACACATAATTATTTGCTTTTGTCAGTCCATCCTTTGGCGTTATCAAAATTATGGGAATCTTCCATTTGCCGGCCTCCTGGACAACCTCGAAGGCTTCCAGTGTTCCGGCAACCGCTATGATCGCCATAACATTGCCCTTCTTTGCCAAGTGAGCCACGGCATTTCTGGCTCCTTCCGGCAAGCCGCGGGAATCCGAGGCAACTATTTTCCAGGATGTCCTGTTTTTTCCATCAAATATTCCTGCGGCAAATAATATTGCATCCAGAGCTTTGTTCCCGTAATCCCCATATCTGCCTGACAGTGGAAGAACACAACCTATTGTATTGCGGTCCGGCAGATCAGATGAATATTGAAAAGCCGCGATATTTTCCTTCTGTTGCCCTGTTCCTGATACTGCATTTTTTGCTTAGCAATGGCCTGCGGCATTTGACGATCCGTTTTTTCAACAGCAGATGCCGCCCTCCCGCCGCAGACGAGAAAAAAAACAAGAGTCATGATGATAGTTTGGGCAAATATAAGACTGGGATTCATTTCTCTTCCTTGGCAATTTTCAGAATAAAAGCGCGCGCCTCCCGGGCCAACTCCGGCTGGTTCATCAAAATGGAAATTTCATTATTATACTTTAACGCTGCTTGTGTAAGATTATGACTGCCCAGCAATACAATTTTCTGATCGACTACAATGATTTTTGTATGAGTCGTTTTTCGCGGCGAATCGAAATATACTTCCACTCCTTTATCCTGGAGAAGCTCCTTTGTCTTTCTATTTTGAGCATCAAGCTTCTCGTCATGACCGCCTGAATTTTCTAAAATCAGTATAACTTTTACACCTCTCTGCGCCGCCCGGACAAGATGAGCCAAAACTCTGTCAGGATAGCTTCTTTTGTTTACCCCGGCTTTGAAAAGGAAGAATGACATAATTATCTCGCTTTTCGCTTCATCAATTGCCGCTGTCAGGGCGGGGAAGTATTCCGAATTCTTTAACAAAATAACCGGACACCCCGAATTATCGGTTGATACGATCTTTTTTCCCTCAGCAAAAGAAAGAGAAGAGAGAATTAGTCCGAGCAATAATGCCAGAAATATTGATCCCTTGGAAAGAAGAAAATGGCGCATATGATTTCCTTTTGTTGGAAATTACAATAAACACTGGATTAAATCCATAAAAAAAGCCCGGAGCTTAATTACAGCCCCGGGCTTTATCAGTGTACTTCCTATTTCTTTACTTCCTCAAAATCAGCATCAACAACATCGTCATCTTTTTTACCGGATGGTTGCCCGGCCCCGGCTTGCTGAGAGCCGCTGCCTGCGCCGGCCTGGGGACCTCCCTGTGCGCCGGAAGTTTTAGCATACATGGCTTCCGCCAGTTTATGAGAAACATTCATCAATTCATCCTGCGCCTTTTTAATGGCGTCGACATCATCACCCTCCAGAGCCTTCTTCGTTTTAGCGATAGCTTCCTCAATTTTAGTCTTTTCCGCCGCGTCCACTTTATCACCGAATTCCTTGATGTTTTTTTCTACGCTGTAAACCATCGAATCCGCCTGGTTGCGGGCTTCAATTAATTCCTTGCGGCGTTTGTCTTCTTCGGCATGGGCTTCCGCATCGCGCACCAGTTTTTTAATTTCCGCTTCCGATAAGCCGCTGGAAGCTGTAATTTTAATGCTTTGTTCCTTGCCTGTACCAAGATCTTTAGCATGGACATGCACAATGCCGTTGGCATCAATATCAAAGGTAACTTCTATCTGCGGTATACCGCGCGGCGCCGGCGGTATACCGACCAGTTCGAAGCGTCCGAGAGTTCTGTTGTCCGCTGCCATCTGGCGCTCGCCCTGCAAAACATGAATGCTGACAGCAGGCTGGTTATCGGCCGCCGTAGAGAATATCTGGCTCTTCTTGCAGGGAATCGTTGTATTCTTTTCTATTAATCTGGTCATGACGCCGCCCAGGGTTTCAATACCCAGCGAAAGGGGAGTAACATCCAGCAGCAGCACATCTTTTACATCGCCCGCCAAAACACCGCCCTGAATGGCGGCACCGATCGCCACAACTTCATCCGGATTAACACCTTTATGCGGTTCTTTGCCGAAAATTTCCTTAACTTTCTGCTGAACGCGCGGCATTCTGGTCATCCCTCCGACCAAAATTACTTCATTGATATCTTTAGTGGATAGATTCGCATCCTTGATCGCCGTGCGGCAGGGCTCGACCACTTTATCGATTAACTCTTCGACTAATGATTCCAGCTTGGCTCTGGTCAGCTTAATATTCATGTGCTTGGGGCCGGAAGCATCAGCTGTGATAAAAGGCAGATTGATATCTGTTTCCATTGTGGTTGAAAGTTCCATCTTTGCCTTTTCCGCTGCTTCCTTCAACCGCTGGAGCGCCATCTTATCGCTTCTCAGATCAATGCCCTGGTCTTTCTTAAACTCAGCAACCAGGAAGTCCATTACGCGCTGGTCGAAATCCTCACCACCTAAATGCGTGTCGCCGTTTGTTGATTTGACTTCAAAGACCCCTTCACCCAATTCCAGGATGGATATATCAAAAGTTCCGCCGCCCAAATCAAAAACCGCTATCTTTTCATCTTTCTTTTTGTCCAGACCATAGGCTAATGCCGCCGCGGTCGGTTCATTAATAATACGCAAAACGTTTAAACCGGCAATTCGTCCGGCATCTTTTGTGGCTTGACGCTGCGAATCATTAAAATAGGCCGGTGACAGTGATAACCGCATCGGTTACTTTTTCTCCCAGATAATCCTCCGCCGTTTGTTTCATCTTGGTTAAAATCATCGCTGATATTTCCGCCGGAGAGTAATTCTTACCTCTGATCGTAACCTGGGCGTCGCTGTTGGGCGCTTCCGTTATTTTATAAGGAATAATTTTAATGTCGTATTGGACTTCTTTTGAATTAAATTTTCTGCCGATCAGTCTTTTAACGGCATAAATGGTATTTTCCGAATTAGTAATGGCCTGTCTCCTGGCCACTTGGCCTACTAAACGCTCCCCGCTTTCTGTTATAGCAACAACAGATGGTGTTGTACGATTACCTTCCTGATTGGCGATAACGACAGGATCTCCTCCTTCCATTATAGCTACGCAAGAATTAGTTGTTCCTAAATCAATTCCGATAATTTTTCCCATCTCTTCCTCCTTATTCTCCATTTTCCACAATTTGTTCATCTGGACTATTTTCTTTATTTATCTTTTTGCATACCGAAACTCTGGAAGGCCGCAAAAGCCTGCCGTTAAGTAAATATCCTCTTTGAAATTCACTAATCACTTTGTTCGTTTCGTGATGTTCGCTGTCTGTCTGCATCATTGCCTCGTGAAAATTGGGATCAAAATCTTTCCCCGCACATTCAATAGCTTCCACACCATGCTTCTTCAGGCAGCACAGGAGCTGATCCTGAATCAGCTGCAGCCCTTCTTTAAAGGCCTTTATATCACTGCTGCTTCCGACATGTTCCAAAGCTCTATCCAATGAATCAACAAAAGGTAGAATATCTTTAATAACATCTTCTTTGCCGTATTTTAATATCTCGGTTTTTTCTTTGGCTGCACGCTTTTTATAATTATCTAATTCAGCAACAGCCCGCACATATTTATCATAATTTGCTGCCGCCTCTTTTTCCTTTTCCGCAAGTTTTGCCTTCAACTCATTCCTTTCCGAGTCACTGTCTGCAGCAACAAATTCCGCTGCCTGATCTTTGACCTCTTCGGTTTGACCATGCTCGTCTATTTGTCCTTTTTTATGCTTCTTCACTATTACCTCTGATTTATTTATTAGTTATTTTAAGTCCGGCTTTTGAAAAAGCTTGATATCAACCAAATCACAAATGGCATGACCAGCTGTGATATGTGCTTCCTGGATTCGCGCTGTAACCGACGAAGAAACATTGATGGATAAATCCGCTACCTTCGCTATTGCTCCACCATCCTTGCCGGTAAAAGCGATGGTTACCAAACCTATTTTTTTAGCTACTTCCAGTGCCTTCAAAACATTTGCGGAATTGCCGCTGGTACTGATTCCCCAGGCAATGTCTCCCGGCTGGCCGATAGCGCGTATTTGCTTGCTGAATACTTCGGAAAAGTCATAATCATTACCAATACTGGTGATTATTGAACTATCCGTGGTCAGTGCTATCGCCGGTAGTGGCGGCCTTTCAATAACGAAGCGGTTCACAAATTCAGCAGCAAGATGCTGCGCATCCGCCGCGGATCCACCATTGCCGAAAATCAATATTTTATTCCCCGCTTTGAGAGCGGAGGTTAATGCCTCGACAATATTCACCAGCTTGCTGAGATTTTCGTTAACAAACGTTTCTTTTACGCGGTTACTTTCTTTGAATATTTTTATTATATGATCTTCCATACTTACCTATTATTATTCTTTTAAAAACCCTCTCGCAAAGCGGGACTAATATATTTACGCGCCTATCCCCTGTCAAGGGCAGCAGACGGAATTTTCTCATCATTTTCGTATTTTGAAGGAAAGAAATAATCCTCAATGGAATAATCTTGACAACGAAATTTTGATAAATATATTTTTTTTGAATGCAGCTACAATGATTAATGATAGCAAATATTTAGACAATATTTAGTTAGAAAGGAGGATTGCTTATGTTCACACCCAGCCTATGGAAGTTCAGAAGATTCCCAGATGCTGCTCCGGAGATATTACGCCTGCAGCAAGAGATGAACAGGCTCTTTTCCAATGCAGAGCAAAAAAAATCATATGATTATCCTGCTCTTAACATATGGGAAAATATGAAGAGCGCTGTTGTCACTGCAGAGTTGCCGGGACTTGATCCGGAAAGGATCGATATTGAAGTTACCGGTGATATTCTTACATTATCAGGAAGCAGTCAGATTGAATCCTTAAAAGAGAGCGAAGCTTATTTGCGTCAGGAAAGAATACAGGGCAGTTTTAAACGAAAAATTCAATTGTCTTTCCCGGTCGATCCGAAAAAAGTGGAAGCACATTATGAAAAAGGCATCTTGAGTGTTAAGTTGCCGCGTTTAGAAGAAAGTTTGCCCAAAAAAATCAAGATAAATTAAACGAAAGGAGGTCAATTGCCATGTCCGAAAAAGACCTGCATAAAACTGAAAATACCGCCGCTAAAGAAAGAATCCGCAATGTCAAGACTTTTGTACCGCATGTGGATATTTATGAGAATAAAGATGCTATCTTTCTAATTGCGGATATGCCCGGAGTCGATGAAAAGAGTGTGGAGATAGAACTGGAAAAAAACACTCTAACTATTAACGGCCACGTGAACGTTGAGGAAGCAAAAGATAAAAGTCATAGTGTATTCCGAATACGAAATAGGCGATTACGAAAGAACATTTACTTTATCTGAAGAAATTGACCGCGAAAAAATATACGCAACCGTAAAGAACGGTGTATTGCGACTTGAATTACCGAAAGCGGAAAAGGCTAAACCGAAAAAAATTGCCGTCAAAGCGGCGTAAAGAGGCTCATCACCATTGCGGGTGGTGCTGTATAGAAAAACGGAGACTAAAGGCTTAAAGCAACAACCCCGCTTGCGGCGGGATAATTCGACTAACCAATTCTAACGCTAAGGTGACTTATAAACAAATATACGGTCCACTCTTGGAATTGGAGTCTCATTCAGAAAGGAGGATATGATCATGAGAATTAAAAATTTATTACCAGCAGTGCAAAGACCCATGGGAAGAGATGACGATCATCCCTTCTATTCTTTGCAGCGTCAGATGAATAGTCTGTTTGATGATTTCTTCACCGGATTTAATGTCATGCCGCGCGCACTGTCAACCGGAGGATTCGGTTCTTTCTCGCCGTCCGTTGACGTCAAAGAAAGCGATAAAGATTTTACGATTCGCGCGGAACTTCCCGGCGTGGAAGAAAAGGACATTGAAGTCACCGTGACCAAAGATGCCGTGATCATTAAAGGCGAAAAAAAAGAAGAAAAGGAAGATAAAGGAAAGAATTATTATCACATGGAACGTTCGTATGGTTCTTTCAATCGGGTAATTCCTCTGGCTATGGAAACTGAATCGAGTAAAGCCGAAGCCAGTTTTAAGAACGGCGTCCTCAATGTTACAATCCCTAAAAGCCCGGAGGCAAAAGCAAAAGGAACAAAAGTTCCGATTAAATCAGCCTGATAAAAAGCCGGCCGCATAATAGACTGTGCGGCCGGCATAATTAACCCCTCCCTCGGTTAAACCACAGCATAATCCAAATATATTCCCGCTATTATTTATTTTACACAAATTGCCTTGTTTTGTTAAATTTCATTGAAAAATATTGCTTCGGGCATTAGAGTGCCGCATCTGAATAGAAAGGAGGTTTTAATGAGATTTGCCAAGATCACAGCAACGCTTTTAATTTTGTGCCTTCTGGGCAGCGCTACTAATGGCAACACCAAAGAAATCCACCAGCAAGCGGCCAAAATGCCGGCGGTAATGAAATTCGGAACTATACCCGTTCTTCAATCTTTGCCTCTTTTCGTTGCTGCGGAAAAGGGATTTTTCCAGGAACAGGGGCTAAAAGTGGAAATTATTGTTTTTAATTCAGCCATGGAAAAAGATATGGCTCTTGCCTCCGGTCAGATTGCCGGATACTTCGGAGACATAATGACTCCAATTGTCCTGCAGGCTAACGGCATCGGAGTGAAAATAGTTGCCGCCAATTTCAATACATCCAAGGAGCAGCGCATGTTTGCTATTCTTGCCTCCCCTCAATCCAAAAATAAACGTCTGGAGGAAGTCGCTAGAGACGGTATAGCTACCAGTTCCAATACCATATCGGAATATCTTATAGCTCGTCTGCTGAATTCCCAGAAAATAAAACAAGACAATATCAAATTGATTGACGTAAAAAATATTCCTATCCGTCTGCAAATGCTTTTGTCTAATCAGGTAAGCGCGGCACTGCTGCCGGAGCCGCTGGCCACTCTGGCCGAGAGAAAAGGCGCCAAAGCGCTTGTTGACGACAGGGCGAAGGGATTATCCACTACCGTTCTCGTTTTCAGCGACAAATATCTAAATACTTATCCGCACGCAATCAAGTCATTTCATTCCGCTCTGACAAAAGCAGCTGATTATATTAACAATAATCCCCAGGAAGTGCGAAACACCATGAATCGGGAATGCAAGATGCCGGAGCCGCTGCAAACGACATTTCCCATACCTGAATTTCCGCAATTGACAATCCCTTCAGAACAAAGGATCATGGATATCTATAATTGGTTGCGGGAAAAACAGATAGTCAAAAGAAAAATGACTTACAAGGAAATTGTTGCTGATGGCCACCTACCATAAGTTTCTGCAAGTAGAAGGATTACATAAATCCTTTGCGACAGAAAATGAAATAAAAAAAGTGTTGCAGGAAGTGAGTTTTGAAATGACTTTTCATGACTCGCTGGCTATTGTCGGACCGTCGGGCTGCGGAAAGACAACCGCCTTGCTTGCTATTGCCGGACTTCTCGCGCCCACAAAAGGGACGGTCTGTTTTCAGGATCGGATCATCACCGCCCCGAACCGCAGCATTGCCCTGGTTTTGCAGGAATACGGCCTATTCCCCTGGAAAACAGTCAAGGCCAACATTGTACTCGGAGCAAAATTGCAGAAAATAATTTTTTCCGATCGCTGGTTGGAAGCTGTAAAAAATGAGCTGGATATAGGGGGGCTCGATGATCTTTATCCGGCGCAATTAAGCGGCGGACAGCGGCAAAGAGTGGCATTAGCCAGAGCGCTTCTTTTGAATCCCCAGCTGCTTTTATTGGACGAGCCTTTTGCTGCAATTGATACTGTTACCCGGGAGCGGCTCCAGAATCAGCTGCTGAAGATATTCCAGCAGCGCCGTTTCAGCTATATTATTGTCACTCATAATATTGAAGAAGCCGTTTTTCTCGGCAAGCGAATAATGGTTCTTAGTAATGGCATTCCCAGCATTAATAGAATCATTCATAATCAGGGAATGGGTGAAATTGACTACCGCAGCAAACCGGAGTTTTTCGATCGAACTAAAGAATTGCGGACAATCCTCGAGGAAATGCCATGAGTAGTGGACGGCAGATTCTTACATACAGCATCACAGTCATTATCATCTTTGTGCTCTGGTATATTCTTTCTCTTGTTTTAGGCAGCAGTCTTCTTCCTGATCCATTTATTGTCTTTCTCCGGGGCTTTCAGGAAATTGCCACCGCTGATTTCTGGTTGCATGTAGAGGCCAGCAGTTTCCGGCTTTTGGCCGGCCTGTCTATTGCGTTCATCCTGGCTGTGCCGGCCGGACTGGTTCTGGGCAGCAATCCAAAACTTGATAACCTGTTCGCACCTCTTATTTACCTGGGCTATCCCATCCCCAAAATTGTTCTGATGCCCATAATATTTGTTATTTTCGGCCTGGGTGATACCGGAAAAATTGTACTTCTGACCATGATAGTTTTTTTTCAGTTGCTGATCACAACACGCGACAGCGCCCGTAAAATCACCAAAGAAATAGTTTTGTCCTTCGAATCACTGGGTGGAACAAAATGGGATTACTATCTTCATGTTGTCTGGCCGGTAAGCCTGCCCGGTGTATTTACCTCACTGCGTATAGGCACGGGAACTGCTGTTGCCGTTCTGTTTTTTATTGAATCCATTGCCACAAGCCGTGGGCTGGGGGCATATATTATTGATTCCTGGGGTCGCGCGGATTATGCAACCATGTTTGTCGGAATTATTGCGCTTTCCAGTATTGGTATTGTGTTGTACGAGTTCTTCGATCTTCTGGAAAGGAAGTTCAGCAAATGGAAAACACAACAAAACGCAAATACCCGCAGGTAAGCACCATCAATGACCGGGAGCGCGTTGCCATAGTCAAAGAAATTTTTTCTACAATACCCGGCAGGTATGACTTTTTGAATCATCTGTTAAGCCTCCGGCGCGATATCGCCTGGCGGCGTTTTGCCCTCTCCAAAATGGTTTTTCCCGAGGAAGGCCGGTTTCTTGATGTCGCCTGCGGCACGGGTGACTTATCCCTTGGCGCTGCCCTTCGCTATCCTTCAATTTCGGTCACCGGTATTGATTTCGTGGAAGAAATGGTACAGGCGGGAAAAAGCAAAGTATCAGAAAAAGGTTTTTTCAATAGAATTGCTCTTCTGCAGGCCGATGCATTGAAATTACCTTTTGATGATAATACTTTTGACGTCACGGCGATAGCTTTTGGAATCAGAAATATTCCGGACAGGATTCAGGCCTTAAAAGAAATGCTGCGTGTCACTGTGCCGGGCGGACAAGTGATGGTATTGGAGATGACATTCATCCAGAACCGTCTCTTCAAGTTGCTTTACTATATTTATTTGAACTACCTGCTTCCTCTCTTTGCCCGAATATTTTCGACAAATCCCGCCGCTTATCATTATCTTGCCGATTCCATCATGACTTTCCCCACACCAGAGGCATTTGCCAGGCTTTTGGAAGATAATGGTATGGTAAATGTCAAAAAATATCCGCTCACTTTCGGGATCACCTATCTCCATATTGGAGAAAAACCACCAATGGAGCTTCTGTGATTAATAATAAAATACAAGCATGGATTCAGGCCAGCCGCATTCATTTTTTTGTTGCTACTTTTATTCCTCTTCTCATTGGATGGTTTCTGGCGATTCGGGAGTACGGCGAAAGTCATCCGCTTCGATTTCTGCTGGTATTATCGGGTTCCCTGATCGTGCATCTGATAACAAATCTGGCCAATGACTATTTTGAATATAACACGGGAACTGATGCTGGTGAGGCCATTGGCGGATCACGGGTAATTCAGGAAGGGAAGATAGCACCGCAAACAATATTGAAAGTTATCATCGTGCTTTATGCCATTGCCTTTGCCATTGCCCTTATTATAATTTTTAATTTCCGGTTGTATTTACTGTCCATCCCCATTTTATTTGCCGCCTTTAGCAGTTTTTTTTATGTGGCGCCGCCCATTCGTTACGGCTATCTCGGACTGGGAGAACTTTTCGTTGGAATCAACATGGGGCCGATAATGGTCATCGGCACTTACTGGGTTATTGCGGGGCATCCCGGCTGGGTACCTTTTTTTGTTTCTCTTCCGGTTGGGATCATGGTGGCGTTGATTCTTTACTATCAAAGCCTGCCGGATATGATAACCGATTACCGGGCACACAAATTCACTTTGGCTGTGAGGCTGGGTCAAAAAGGTGCGTATCGCTTGCTGCTTTTGTTTTTCTTCGTGATTTACCTGAGCATCTCTCTGTTGATTTTTTCCGGACTTCTTTCCTGGTGGAGTTTCAGTTTCCTGCTGAGCCTGCCTCTGATCATCAAACTGACCGCAATTATCAAGAGAACGGAGAATTGGGTTTTGCTCGATCAATACGGCAAATATGTGCGGATGATTTATTTTATCTGCGGGCTGGCGATAATTGCCGGCATCCTTTGGAGATAATTCGATTATAACGGCAAACCAGCCGTTCTTAAATATGAGATATTTAATGCAACTTTGCTCAGCCTGATGGTGGGGCATTGATGGCTGCTCCTCATGCTCAGCCCAAGTCCGTTATTGTTAGGGGGTTAAGAATGGATATTAACGATATTGTTAAGATTGTATGCTTATATATTCTCGTTGCATCCGGAGAAACCTTAAATGGCATTGCCAGAACTGTTTATCTCAATAAACGAATTGGTGTAAGGAAAGCGAAAAGGATATCCATGTTATCTGGTTTATTGCTTTGTTTACTCATATGTTATCTTTACGTCCCCCAGATGAACATTAATTCCGATAGAAACCTGATATTCCTGGGGATATCGTTGTCATTATTCATGCTTCTTTTTGATATTGTACTGGGGCGTTTTGTTATTAAGGCCAAATGGTCAACAATTCTAGACGAATTAAATATTTTCAAAGGCAATCTACTGGCAGTTGGCGCGATTGTGATGGCGTTTTGTCCGTTGCTGTCATCTAAGATACCGCTTGTTTTCTAACCAGTACTGCATGGCGGCCCATTCTTATTGGTTGAAATCATGCCTGTACAAATTGATAACCCTTTTCTCTGAACAGGTTCAAACAGGCATCAACTACGGCGGCATCGTACTTAGTTCCTTTATTCTCTTCAAGTTCCTTGAAACGCAGCATCGATTCCTAAAGATGGTCGATAAGGACGATGGGAAGCCATGGCCTCAACTACAT
Organism: uncultured delta proteobacterium; assembly: GCA_963845095.1. GTDB lineage: Bacteria > Desulfobacterota > Syntrophia > Syntrophales > Smithellaceae > MVRV01. The sequence continues at coordinate 76,078 of CAWJQM010000005.1, read as the reverse complement.
CTGCCACCGCAAGGATTCTGGATTCGAGAAGTATATTTTCTCCCACCAGCCCATTGGGATATCCGGATCCATCCATCTTCTCATGATGCTCCAGAATTATCCTCGCAACAGGCCAGGGGAAGTCAATGTCCTTCAATATATCATAGCCAGACTGGGCATGGGTTTTAATGAGTTCGAATTCGACGTCCGTTAGTTTTGTTGGTTTGCTGAGAATCTCCGCGGGAACGGATATCTTACCGAGGTCATGGATGGTAGATGCCATCCTGATCCCTTCGATCTGATCGGCGGGAAGGTTCATCTCCTTAGCTATAGAACGGGCCAGGTCGGCAACCCTGCGCTGATGACCAGCCGTATAGGGATCCCTTGTTTCAACGGTCACCGCCATAGCCTGGATAGTTGCTCCCAAAGATTTGTGCAACCTATCAAGACTCTCTTTTAAAGCATGTTCCGATCTCTTTCGTTCGGTGATGTCACGTGAAACCCCATGGATTCCAACCGCGACTCCTTGGTCATCGCGAATGCCGCTGATCACATTTTCCATCCACACTGTAGAGCCGTCTTTATGATAGTATTCCACTTCAAACTTTCTTGATCGGTTGGGATCACCGAGACCTTTTTCTTCTCGCTCCAGCTCCTCGGAAAGAATTTTCTCTATCAGGGTCATCGATTCCGGGGTTACTTGTTCAGTAACATCCTGCTTCATGCGCTCTTCCGGCGTAAATCCGAGGATTTTTTCTATGGATTGGCTGACATAGGTGGTTTGCAAATTCAAATTCATTGTGAAGATGTTATCATTCATGTTTTCTGTTAAAAATCGAAACTTTTCTTCACTCCTTTTTAACATTTCCTCCGCCTGTTTGCGCTCGGTGATGTCTCGGAATGACCACACCCGCCCCTTAACGACGCCTTCGCTCATCAGCGGACAAGAATAGCGCTCCAATACGCGTCCATCTTTGAAGAAGATCGTGTCAAAATCTTCCGCGGTCGATGTATACAATGCCTGAACCTTTTCAATGAATGCGCCCGGGTCGACTAATTGACCTAAGACGTAAGTCAACAGAGCTTTATCGTTACTTCCATCAAATATGTCGGGCGGTATTTTCCAGAGATCTGCGAATCTCTGGTTTACCTTGATTACGCTTCCGGTATTATCCACCGCAAGGATACCATCGCCTGTAGAATCAATAATCGTGCGGAGCTGCATCTCTTTTATCCGAAGCTTATCCTCCGCGTGCTTGCGCTCGGTAATATCGCGGGACACCGCCTGAAATCCGGTCACACGGCCATCTTCCACAATCAACTGAGTATTTTGCCCAAGCCAGACATCACGACCATCTTTCGTTAGGATAGGATATTCTGAATATGTATTGTTAATCCCCTTTACGAACTGACGGCCGAAGAACTTAATGGCTTCATCACGCATGTCCGGGCGGATCATTTTCGGATAATGCTTTCCAATAAGCTCCTCTTCCCCGTATCCCGTAATACGGACTCCCGCCGGATTGACAAAGGTGAAGTGTCCGCTGTTATCTGTCCTGAAGACAATATCACTAGCCTTTTCCACCAATGTTCGATACTGCTCTTTGCTCTCACGCAGCGCATTCTCCGTCCATTTGCGGTCGGTGATATCGTTCATAACCGCCAGTATGTTCACACCAGTTTCACCGCCAGGCACAATGCAGGTGGATACGAGCAGCTGCCGCCGTTGACCGTCCTTGCGGATAATCTCCCACTCTTCCTGATCGAGATTGTCCCCATGTCGCATGCGGTCCATTCGGGCAATGGCCTTAGTCTGTGTCGCCGGATCGGGAGAGACAGCCTGGTACCAGCCTTGGCAGTTAATCTCCTCCATGGTGTATCCGGTTATATTAGTCATATGCCGGTTCCACACCGTGAAACGTGCATAGGGGAATTCCGGCACGTCGTGGCAGACGCAGATGCCATCACCAGCATTGTCAATGATGGATTGGCAAAACAAACTTTCTCTCCGGCTGTTCTCCGCCGCCTGCTTAGGTTCTGGTTTTGCCTGCTCCAGTTCTGCGATTCTCTGTTTCAAAGAAGCCAGTTCCTGGATCAGAACCTTCTTTGTCTTGCTTTGATCTTTCATAGAGGTCCCCTCTGTGCTTAGATGATCTCTGAGGCAATAGGAATATCGTTTGTTTTTCTGTTTTTCAGCTCGGCAAGTTTGCCTTTGTTCCAACCTGATGTTTTGCTGTAGTATTTGGTGAGACGCGCTATGCCTTCGACGTCAGTTGATCCGCAATAGATACAACTTTCATTTAATCCCGGGGCAGTTTTACCGCAGGATACACAGGATGTGAATTCCGGTGTAAAATCAATCTGCTTATTTACTGATTCATAAAAGACACCTTTTACAAAACGGAAGATTGCTTCTTTTTCGGGCTTTACACTGCCCAGCTGCAAGTGCGTGACAACCTCTCCTTCCAGATACTTATGGAAACGCCCTTCCTGGATAACTCTTTCTTCCGGTGTAATCTCCGCGGCAACATTAAGGTGTGTGGAGTTAGTGTAATAAACGGCTCCCTCGGCAATATCGCCTTTCACATAGCGCCCGGCCGCCGGAGAGTGATATTTTAAATCCAGTCTGGCAAAACGGTAAGCCGTCGTCTCCGCCGGTGACTGCTCGAGCACAAATTTAATGCCGGCATCGACGCTCCAGCGCTGAATCTCATTATGCAAATACTCCACAACTTTCAGACCAAACTCCAGCGCTTCCGGCGTCTCGTGTAACTGACTGCCCAGATGGATTTGGACCAGTTCATTTAAACCGACAAGTCCAACAATATAAAAAGCATGGTTCATTCTCAAATAGGGGAAACCATCATTGTTCATGGCCAGGGCGGCCAGCGGCCCCTGGTCGGCATAAGAAAGAAGTTTCTCTAAAAAGTCCTTTTTCTGAATATGCGCTTTGACTGCCTCCGCGGTAACTGCCCGCAGCAGCACCCATAACTTCTTTTCGTCTCCTTCCGCCTTGTAGGCAACACGCGGTAGATTTAAAGTAATACTCTGGACAGCAGCGGTGCGGATCAGCCAGGGCTTGTCCAATTCCCCATTGCATTCGGCGCCATCCTTGTAACAAGCCTTACAGCAGACAAAGGAACGGGCATCTTCATCCCGATCAAACACGAAACAGATATTACCCTTCAGACTGGCAACTTCACAGGCCATACCTAAAAGTTCTATCGATGCTTTATTTTTCAAAAAAGATTCCGTTATATGCAATAGGGGCCGCGGTAAGATGAATGGCTTCCCGGTGGCGTCACCTTTTTTGAATACTTCCATGATCGCCCGGGCGAAACGAATAGCATCATGGGCATAATCGCCGTATTTTTTTCCGGTCGGTTTCCCTCCGGAACCTACGGCAGGAATTCCAGCCCAGTGTTCCGGCACTTCACAATACAAGTGAATATCAGTATAGAGGGCCTGTCCGCCTCGTGTGGCCGTCAACTGGGAAAAATCATAGATCAGCATCTGGGCAAACTGCATCATCTCTTTATCGGTCATTGCAGTCAGATAAGGTGCAAAAGAGATGTTGAGCGCATCCCAGCTTATTGTTCCGGTAAAATGTCCCTGCAGGATAGCGCTGAAACGCACCATATGCGCCAGCAATACTTCCGCATGTTTGGCGGGCTTTGCCGAATTGATCGCCTGCGGCAACCTTAAGCCATTTATTTTAAGATATTCCAATGATTGGCAGCAACTGTAAGGACGGTCGATATAGCCCAGGCCATGAATGTGTATGTCACCGGCTGCATGAGCCCCGCCTGCATCCGGGGAGAAAACATCATACAGAGAAAATTCCTTTTTTATGCCTTCGGCGAAGAGCAGATTTGTGCCTTCCGGAGAATGAGGGATATTGGCGTTTTCTTTATTTTGATGCAGGATCAATTGGCGGACATCATAAAGGGGGAAACCCAGCCGGCCGTGCAGCCTGCGTTCTTTTTCCAGTCCCCTTTCAATAAGCCGGGCATTAACCAGTTCGCGAATCAGGGCAGTTGTAAGTGTTCCGATGCCGGAAGAGAAAATCTGCTTCTCCACTTCCTTTGATATTTCTTCAGCCAGCAGGTACTCTATCTCTGCTTCCCGCACCAGTGCATCCACGATGCGCTGCCGGTTCCAGACGGCGATCTCTTCGCCGGAAGTGCGGACAAAAAGAGTTAAGTCTGTTGTTTCAGGATTTTCAGCCATATCATACATTCGTCGGCATTGCCGTCTCTTGCAAATTGAGTGCATTTTCCGCAGCACAAGAGATTGCTTCATCATATTCATGGTTTAAGGCAAATACCCGGAAATGCATGACCCTGGCAGGAATAAAACGATAGATTTCTTCCAGCGGTTCCTGCGATGTAAGACCTGTTGCAGGATTAAAAATATTGACTCTTTTACCCGGTTCGGCCATTGGATTGAGTGGCCGCGGGTCCTGGGTGGCCAGATCAACTTTAAAAGCAATCCTTTTTAAGCTTTGCCGGCAGACACTCCCGTATTTTTACTTCGTAATCTTTCGCCTGCGCAAAGCCGGTACCGCGAGAAATCCGCGCCAGGGAAATTTCCGTAGAAAACGCCATCTTCCATTTTACTGTCCGGTCATAAAGCTTTTTCCACTCGCGGGCCAACTTTCTTTTTGTCGCATCTTTTGCCGTAAGCCAGCTTTGCACTTCATTGAATAAAAACCATTCATCACAGCGCAGGTAGTCCTCCAGATTTCTCAACGGGTTGCCGGGAAAAATCAGTGTTATTGTATCCCGGAAAATTTCCTGCAAATGCAAATCCAGGGCTCGGGTTGTCCGGTGGAAATAAACATTGCTGTAAAGATTTAAGCGGGCATTGAGAAACCGCCCCAGAGCGGATATGCCCGATTGATGAAGGGTAATGCCTTCACTGGTAAAAAAAGTATAATAGCGCAGGCGGGGAATATCGACCATGTCGAGAGAAAATCCGGTCATGTAGGCATCGCGCTGAACGTAGTCAAGATTATCCACCGTATAAACGCCGGAAAAAAGCTGCCGCAATAATTGCAGCCAGCGCGGCTGTTTTTCTTCGCTGGCCTCCGGCGCTTTTATTAAAAAGGCCACCTGCCGGGGATCTAAAACTTCCCGGTGCCGTAAAAGCGCCGGTCGGACTGCGTTTTATGCGCGAGATCGTGCTTCCGAGTTTTTTAATAATAATCTGCTGGCCGATTAACTCATGCGTTAATTTCCAGTTGCTCAAATAGTGCTCATCAAAGAAGTGCCCGTATGGTCCATGCCCCACATCGTGCAGTAATCCGGCAATCCGCATTAACTCTTCGATATAATTATGAGAAGGTGCATCCCGGCAAACTTCACACAAGCTTGGATAAAGGTGCTTGGCGAATTCACCGGCGACATGCATTGTCCCCAGGGAATGCTGGAAACGGGAATGCTCCGCTGCAGGATAAACCCAGCGGGCGCTTTGCAGCTGGTAAATCCTTCTTAACCTTTGCAGCCAGGGCGAATCAATCAGGTCTTTTTCCGTGATTTCTTTGGCGTCATTATCTTGCGGGACGGTAAAAAAGGCATACTGATGGATAGGATCAGCAATCAGCGCCATGCCCTTATAAACATTAAGATTAAGGGTAACTGTTTTTTTCATGGCGAGTTTTGTACAACATTCCCGATAAAAGATCAAATTTAATCAGGTTACATCCAAGCTTTCACCGGCAGAAAAAACTCACCGGGCACAGTCTATATTACGCCCCCGGTAAATTTTGTTGCAGGCTCACCAGATTGCTGCGCATGCCCCTTTTAATTATGGTATAAGTTTTACGATTCTTCTGGGCGAGGAATTGGGCCATTTCCAGAGCCTTAGGGAAGAGAGTCTCCTCCGGGTAAATTGCCGAAACAATTTTCATCTTTAATGCTTCTTCTCCGCCAATTCTTCTTCCGGTTAAAGCCAGGTCCGCAACAGCCTGTTGATCGGGCAATAATTTTAAAATCTGCTGCATAACCGGCGTAAAGGGAATATTAATATCGACCTCCGGATAACAAAAAAATCCGCGATCGGCGCGCATCAGACGGAAATCAAAAGCGGCAGCGAGGATTGCGGCACCGGCGTATGTATGTCCGGTCAGGCAGCCGACGGTCGGCATGTTCAGCAAGGCGAGACGCAGATATAGCTTGTCCAGCAGGCAGCCAAACTGGAACCAGTAACTGCTGGGCTTGGTCACAATCCATTCCAGGTTAATGCCGTTGGACCAGAATTTGGGATCGGTGCTGGTAATTACCAGCGCGGCATTGTCCTGGGAAGCCTCCAGTTCGTCAAAAACAGCGTTATATTCGCTAATTACATCTTCGGTAAAGGTGTTGGCCTTGGCTCCATTAGTCAGGCTGAGAATATATACCGCACCTTCTTTTTTCAATTCCATCGTGGACATAGCCATTCCTTTCCCTAAGCGCAGTATCTCTTTTTAATTTCCGTCAAAAGGGAATAATGCTTTCTTTCTTCATCAATAATCTGCTCTATAGCCTCATGCTGGGCCGGCGGCACAAGCCTTTTAATTTCGTGGTAATAAAGAATGGAATCCAGCTCACGGCGAATAGCAAAATCAATTGCCGTTACCGTATCCTTAACTTTCGCCAGTTCCTTATCCATGGCTTCCTTGGTAAATATTATGTTGTTGTCAACATAATTCCGCAGATATGAGCCATATTCACCATCGTAGCTTTCCGTCGGATTGTGTTTTTCCATTTTCGCAAAAATACCCTCAAAAAACTTTTTGTGGGCAACTTCTGCCTTAGCCAAATCGGCAAAAAGTTTCTTTGCATCTTCCTGCTTGGCGATCTGCTCGGCAAACTTGTAGAAGTTAGTGCCATTTTCTTCGATCCTGATTGCTATTTCCACTATGTCGCTTGCTTCAAATGAATGCATACTCGATGCCTCCTAAAATTATTATTATACTCCAATTCCCCAGTGGTTTTATGCCCTGATCATTTGGTTGATTACAGAAGTTAAGTGCTAATTCAGAAACTTTTTTTGCAGCGCTGTCCAAATGTCCAATGATGATTAAATTGAACACATTTTCATTACTATTGCAATCATTTTGCTTCTGCTAGAACCATTTTTTTCTCTTGAAATAATATACCATGGATAAGGCTATGACCAGCATAACTCCCAAAACCCCGAAGTAACCCCAGCGCCACTCCAGCTCGGGCATAAATTTGAAATTCATACCGTACACACCGGCCAGAAAAGTCAAAGGCATGAAAATAGTGGCAATGATGGTCAGGACTTTCATCACTTCATTAAGTTTATTGCTGACTGAAGAAAGGTAAATATCCAGCATGCCGGAGAGCATATCACGGAATGTTTCCACAGTATCAATAACGGCAATGACATGGTCAAATATGTCTTTGAAATAAACACCTGTTGATTCACTGATTAATTGAGAATCAGACCGCTCCAGCGCGCTGATTGCCTCCCGCAGCGGCCAGAGTGACTTGCGCAGGAGGATCAATTCTCTTTTCAGTTCATGCATTGTCTGCAGCGTTACCGGCGTTGTTCGTTTCACTAAATCATCTTCGAGAAACTCGATTTTTTCCTCCAGCTTTTCCAGGACGATAAAATAGTTGTCCACGATATTATCAATGATGGCATGCACCAGATAGTCGGCGCCGGATTTTCGGATGCGTCCCTTGTTGCGCGAAAGCCTTTCCTTTATCGGTTCGAAGATAGAGCTCTCTTTTTCCCGGAAAGAAATGACATAATTGCCGCCCAGAATAATGCTGATTTGTTCGGAGATTAAATCACCGTTGCTCTGTCCGCTAAAATTGCGCAGGACAACATAAAGGTAATCACAATAATCTTCCATTTTGGGACGTTGATCGGCATTGAGAATATCCTCCAGAACAAGAGGGTGCAGGCCGTAAATGTTACCTATTTCCTCCAGTAATTCCGTGTTCTGCAATCCGTCAATAGTTATCCAGGTAGTCACCTGCTCATCTTTTGCGGCGCCAAGCTCAGCCAGTGAACTGATTTCCGTTTCCGAATAAGACGTTTCATTGTAACGGGTAACGGTAATTTTTGATTTTTCGGCATATGTTTTGCCGACATGAATCAAACTGCCCGGCAAAAGGCCTGCCTTCTTTGATCTTTTTAAATGACCCGGACGCATATTTACCTCCCGTAAGCAGCTTTCTTTTTCACTTTTATAAGGGCATTTATGGAAGGAACCTTGCCGTCGGGAAAAGAAACGCCGACAGGCGGAATAATATTTAGATTTACCGAAGTTGTCTTTGTTATTTTTTGCAGATCAATCGGCTCAGTTTCAATCTTGACTTGATCCGGACGCAAACGGGAATCAATCAATACTTTTACGGTAGATGGCGTAATGGTAATTTTTTGCAGGGAAAGATCACCGGGCAAGGAATTGACTGTAACAACATTTACAGGCAATGTATAGGACAGAAGTTTAGAAGCATAAACGCGAATTCGCGCCGGTGTTATTTCTGTTACAGATAAGTTGGACGGCGCGTTGAGCATATCTTTGGCCAGCGTAAATTCCCGCTTTTTTTCGGCCAGATCCGACAGATCCAATGATAATTTCAAAGAGCGCTCATCGAACAACTGAAAAGCCTGGGCCGGCCCCTGAAGAATAACCTTCACCTCTGCCGTTTGCGGTTCATCAATTTTCCAGTTGGGGGGAATATTCTTGTAATCGATAGGTATTATAAAATCGCGGCGCAAGATATCCCGCTGATAACCAAAGGCAACCCATAAAATACAGGCCAGGGCGATGGCGATAATTTTTTCCCGCGTATTTTCCTTGAGCCAACTCATAGGAATAGATGATTTTTCAACCGGAGCATGGCGGATATAGAATCTTTCCAGCGCCTCATGCAGGGCTGCCGCATTTTTTACTCCGCTCAACTCTTCCTGCTGGGCTAAGGATATAGTTCCTCTTTCTTCGGAAACAACTATGCACAAGGCGTCAGAACGTTCCGCTATGCCCAGAGCCGCAGTGTGGCGTAAGCCCAAACTGCCGTATTTTGCCGTGTTGATGGAGAGCGGCAAATGACAACCGAACATAGCTACCCGATCTCTGTTAATAATAACCGCGCCATCGTGGCCGATGGAATGTGGATCAAAAATGCTCGCGAGCAGCGGCTCGCTGACAATTCCATCTACAGGTATGCCTCCGTTGATATGACGATCCAGCGGATCATCGCCCTGCAGAACAATCAATGCACCAATATTTTTTTTGGCCAGATTGACGGCAGCCTGGGCGATTATCTCCGCTGTCCCTTCCAAAGCAGACAAAGGCTTGATTATTTTACGGATATCGCCAAACATGGCCAGTCTTTCAAAGAAACCGCGGAGATCTTCCTGAAAAATGACGACTAAAACGAAAAGTAAAATGGCAAAGAAACCCTGCAGGACAATGGTTGTAAGATAAAGCTGGAAAAAACGTGCAGCGACATAAATAACGCCGAGAAGAATTATGCCGATAAGGACAAAACGCGATGCCCTGGTTTTAAACCACGTCAACAAAGCGAGGATCATCACGGCAATGATCACTATATCCAGGATATCCTGAATCCTGACGCTCTTGATAAACATCAATATGGAATCGATAAGTGACATTGTTTCTTCCTGCCGGCGATTATTGCATACTCAAAAACTTATATAGAATATGCCGGACAAGTGTCAAGTAAGATTAAATAATACCGGATATCGTCGCGACTGCTGACGCCGGCCATGCCCAGACAATAATCAATATCTGAGATCGATTTTCTTTTGACACGCCTTTATTTTCCCAATATGATCATGGGAAAGGTTCCGGCAAAAGAGAGGAGACCAGATTATATGGCGGCAAGACAAATCTGCATGCTGATAATATTGACAACGTTTATAATGTCCTGTGCAACAACAAAATTATGGGAAGCAACTGATCCGTATAAGTACATAGAAATAAGCATGGTCGACATCACGGAAAAAGAACTTATTGATAAAAAAGTCCGATATTACAAAGATGCGCAAAAGAGAGTCTATTATGTCGAAAAAAGCGGGGCGGAGAAGTTTCAAGGTTACGCGTTAAGAATTTTGGCCACTCCTCTGACGATAGCGGTCGATGCAGCCACGGTTATTCTGGTAATCGGCTTGCTCCATGGTCATGGCCATTACCGGCACATCCATGTTAAATAACTCATACAACGATCAGGCTCTGCGAGGTATGGCGCTCCAGAAATGATCCCGGTACATTTTGCTCCATCTCGGCAAAAAGAGCCCGGGGCACCGCAACGGTCAGGAGATTGTCTCCCAGTTTTTTGCTGATAAAGACTCGCGCCGGCAAATCGGTCAGACCGATCACCTCCCTCGGTTTTGCCGCTTTGGCTTCCTGACAAGGATGGATGCCGATTGTCCGGCAACCAGCGGCAAAGGCTTCATTGAATTCCCGATAATCAATCAATGAAAGCAAGTTCTTATCAATCCACCTGCAATGTTTCGTTTTTTACGGGCAGGGTGGCTTTTCATTTTATCCGCCACCGTTTCCCCGCTTGCAAACCGTTTATGAAAAGCTTATAAAAGAATGCCATTTTCTTGTATCCGGCGGCTGGTTTATAGCATTGTTGCGGGTGCGTAATAATTATGAGGAGGGTGAAATCATGGGCGATGTTTTAAATTTTTCCGGTAAAACAGCGGTGGTTACGGGTGCGGGTCGCGGAATCGGACGGGTAATTGCTTTGGGCTTGGCCGAAGCGGGCGCCAATGTGGTCCTGGCCAGCCGGACGCAGGCCGAAATAGATGCCGTTGCCGAGGAGATTCGCGCCAAAGGCAGCAAAGTGCTTGCGGTGGCAACGGATCTGACGGTTCATGAACAGCTGGAAAATCTGGTCAATGAGACGATTAAAACATTCGGCCGGATCGACATTCTGGTCAATAATGCAGCCAGAAGTTTTCTTCGAAGTCTGCTGGATCTGCGCGAAGATGGATGGGACAAGTGTTTCAATACCAATGTAAAGGCCGTCTGGTTGTTGAGTCGTCTGGCCGCCCGTAAAATGATCGAGCAAAAATACGGCAGGATCATTAATATCACGACTGTCGGCGCGGACAAGGCCGAAGCGGGTATGGGCGCTTACGGCTGCAGCAAGGCGGCGCTCAAACATCTAACCCGCTGCATGGCAAAGGAATGGGCGTTACTGGGCATTAACGTCAATGCAGTCGCCCCCGGATTCACGCGCACTGATTTCAGCAAGCCGATCTGGTCCAATCCCGACCTCGAAAAGATGATTTGTCAGTTCATTCCCAAGGGAAAAATCGCCGAACCGGAAGATGTTGTTGGTGCGGTGCTATTTCTGGCCTCGGATGCCGCCGGCTATATCACCGGCAATACGATCTATGTGGACGGCGGAACAATGACGAGTTAACAACTCAGTGAGGAAGCGCATGCATGGTCAAGGCATTGTCAGTCCGGTAATTGCAGATATCCGCGCGGGAAGGAATAAGGAATAACGGAAAGGAATAATGGGAACGGTTGTTAATGCTCACTAATTAAGTAACTCTTTTGGTAAAGTAAGTAAAGGAAGAAACAGCCAAAAGAGAAACGGATGAAACATGAACAGCAGGCGGTCATTAAGCGATGGATACCGATCAGCCCTGTATCATCCTCACAAGGCGGTCAGGCTCTGCCAGGTATGGCGCTCCAGAAATGATCCCGGTACATTTTGCTCCATTTCGACAAAAAGCGCCCAGGGCACCGCAAAGGTCAGGAGATTGTCTCCCAGTTGTTTGCGGATAAAGACTCGCGCCGATATATCGGTAAGACCGACGACCGCCCGCGGTTTTGTCGATTTGGCTTCCTGATACGGATAGATGCCGATTGTCTGGCAACCAGCGGCAAAGGGAATGATCACATTTTCAAAACTACCTCTCCCGTAATTGGCCAAAACTACAAGTGCGGAAAGGGCATCGGGATTGACGAAGAATATGATCGTCTGCGGTTTTTCGAATTCCTCATCCACAGCAGCTAACGGTTTAAAAACTACGTATTTTGTGGGAATTTCCATCATCGGCAGAGTTTTAATAAATGTCTGCACCTGCGCCGGGGTCTTAATGTAACACTCACCGTAAAGAAAATCATCATGAGCTTCAGCGCGCATAAACGGTTTGATTTTTTCGGCCAGTTCTAAGCCCCCGGGCCTCAGAGAATTGCCCGAGGAGAGGAAATGGCAGAAACCCTCCTCACCGCCGGGAAAACTTTTGTATTGATTGCCGAAGCCCAAACCCACACCACCGCCAAAGCAGCCAAATGTCCGGGAGTCCGCCACCGCAACTTTACCTTTGGCTGCATTCGCGACAAGCCACATGACACAGCCCCACTTCTTTTCCTGAAACTGCATTGCACCAGCCGGCTTTTCATCCGACCAGATCATCGCTACAGGCTGGTACTGTGGATGGATTGCTTTTGCTATTTGACTTTCCATAGTGCCTCTCCCCCGGATAATCCCATTCTTCCTGCCATTTATCCTGATGCTCACAACTGACCGATGGTGTTCTTATCCTGGCAAAAACCTTCTACCGGAACGATCTTTCGAATAATTCTCTAATTGCCGTTTTGCCGTTTCCATCAAGGATGCGTGTTCCGCCGCCGGTAAAATGATTCCGGCTGATTATCGGTTCGTCTCCTTTCTTGCACTCCAGCCAATCCATTTTATTCCAGGTAAACCAGGAATTGTTCTTTTGATCGAACACATGCAGCGGTTTGTTGCAGATTTTACTGAATTCCGCCCCCCAGCCAGTACCGCCCTTCACCGTCTTATCTTTCATAATTTCACCGACAACAAATACTTCCTGTCCGCTGTTAATCTGATACCAGATTGTCTGGATAATTTTACGGAAAGTTGTGTTGTCAGTGTAGCGTCGATTCATCAGTTTCGAAATGTACTCCAGAGAAACATCGCCATTTCTCAATTCCTCGTGATTCAAAACCCGCAATCCTCTTTTGCGCATGATCGTATGCCCTTCAAAAGTGAAGTTTATTTCCTCAATTCCCAGCCTCTCTGCGTTTGCTCCAAATTCCGCTTCGGCCCCCTGAGCGCCTCCGCTAAAGAGAATAAAATCTTCCTTATTCATTACTGCTCCTTTCCATAGATGTGCAAATTAGGTTCAAATTAGGTTATATAAATTTAGGTAGATCTTCCGATTTACAGAATAACCAGCTTTTGCCCAGTTTTCGCCTCCTGTGAACCATTAAAAAGACTGACTGTCAAGAAGAAAATATCGCCGCGTTATTTACAGTTCGCTTTTTGATTTTAATGACTTATATAATGAATTGACTTGTCATTATGCTTGACAGACTATCCGACTTTATAATAACTTATCGATAGAGAGGGAAGGACTATAAAATGACGCCAAAAACAATATTGGACAATCTATCACTGAAAAATAAAAGTCTTTATTCCAGGCTTAGCATTATCTTTGCGTTGTTTTTCCTTTTCCCGGTGCTGGCCTTTGGCTATTTTGCCTACAAGTACAATATTCTGTCCGATGAGCTTTCTCCCCTGCTTGCCCTCGTTTTGCTGGTTGCCTCATTTTTCGGATATACGATCATCCGGAAAATATTTGACGATATAAGCGCTACCTCGTACAGCATGAGCAAGACCATCGCCCGGGATATGAAAGGCATCGCTCCGGAATCCGCCGCAAATGAATTGCAGGGGATCGCCCACTCCTTTCATACTCTGCAGGAGGAGCTTCTCACCAGTTTCCGCAGCCTGGACAGGCGTATGTCTCAGATTTCCGTATTGAAAGAGCTTTCCGACCTCTGCTACGTAACCTTTGATCCGGAAGATCTTTTCCATGTTACGCTGGAGCGGGCACTGAAACTGGTCAATGCCGACATCGGCTCCGTAATGGTACTGGAACAGCCCAAGCGAGATGTCTTTATTGTCCAGGCCGGCATCGGCCTGGGGGAGATCCTGAACAAAGCGGACCGCATTGATTTTGCATCCAGCATCGCTAAATATGCCGTCATCAACAAATCGCCGCTCCTGGTTGAAGATATTGAAAACGATATCCGCTTCCAGCGGGTCAACCGCCCCCGGTACGGGACGAAATCATTTCTTTGCATGCCGCTAAAAGGCAGCAGGGATGTCATCGGCGTCCTGAATCTGTCCCGGCGCGGCACGGATCTGCCCTTCACGCAAGATGACGTGGATGTCCTGACCCCGCTTTTGAGCAGCGCCTCCTTCAGTTATGACAATTTAAAGCTGATGAAAAAGAATGACCTGAATGATCAGCATTTTAACGTCTTGGATTCCATGCAGAATATCACGAGCTCCAGTCTCCGCAACAGCGAGTTGGTAATCACCCTCCTCAAAGAGATACAATTGAATGCTCCCTTTGACATCGCCATGATCTTGATGGAGAATGAAAACAACCCTGCCTGTCTGAACCTGGTCGATTATCTGACTGTGAATTCCGGCCTGCTTTCCCGGCAGTCGAATTACGCTTTCGGCGGCAGCTTATTTGAACAGGTCATCAAACAGGGAAGCACTATCCTGGCCGATGATCCGGTACAGTGGATTCATCCCATCGAAGAAACTCTTTTATTGGACCAGCACCTCCAATCCTGCCTGCTGTGCCCCCTGAAAGTCAACGGAATGATCAAAGGGGTTCTGGCGGTTGGATCGAGGCAGCCGCATATCTTTGCCGACATGAAGGAACAAACCGAACGCCTGGCCTATTTCATTGCCCAGGCCAAGGAAATGAACCGTCTCTCGGCATCCGTCGTGAAGCGCGATCAACAAATGGCCCTGGTTAAACAAATTGGCAGCCTGCTGGCTGCTTCGACCTTTGATATGCAGGAAGTCCTCAAGCACACTATGGATCTTATCCGGGCAACTCTGGAGGTGGAGGCCGGATGTCTATTAATGCTGGACAACGATGAACTGGTGTTTAATGTAACTTTCAACAGCGACGACAAGGTCAACACGGAAAGCCTCCGGAATGTCAGGCTGAAACTGGGACAGGGAATAGCTGGTTATTGCGCCGCGCGCGGAGAGCCGATGATTGTTTCTGATGTCCGGGAATCGAAGCAATTCTCTGCCGAATATGATCGGTTAACCGGCTTCACCACGCGTTCAGTTCTCTGTGTTCCGCTCATTTCCCAGGGTCGCGTGATCGGGGTTATCGAGATCATCAACAAACTGGGGGAAGAATTCAACAATAATGACCTGCAGCTCCTTCATTCCATAGCCACTTCCATGAGTATCGCCATGGAGAACGCCAGACTTTACCAGGAGACTCTTTCGATGGCCGAGCACGAACGGGACATTCGAAATATGTTTCAGAAGTTTGTGCCCAAGGAAATCGTGGACAAGATCACCCATACCGCCGACGGGGCAAAACCGGTTATCAACGAACTGAAAACCCTGACGTTTATGAATGTGGACATCCGCGGTTTTTCTCTCCTCTCCCGTGCGCTAGGACCGCAGAAGACCGTCGCCGTTCTCAACCATTTCTTCGGCATCATGGGCGAGATTGTCTTTAATCACGGCGGCATAGTGGACAAATATCTGGGGGATGGTTTTTTGGCATTGTTCGGCGCCCCTGTTTCCGGCATCAATGATGCGGATCATGCCGTGGCGGCGGCTCTGGAAATGCAAGCGGCTATCGGATCTATCAACAAACATTTTGCCGGGGAGCTTGGCAAGCCGCTGACGATCGGCATCGGCGTCCATACAGGAGAAGCGGTGATCGGCAACATCGGCTTTGAAAAAAAGATGGATTATACCGTCATCGGTGACTCGGTAAATGTGGTTTTTCGCCTCCAGGATTTAACAAAAACATTGCCGAACGGCATTCTGATCAGCGACAATACACTCCGCGCTCTTTCCACAACTCGTCCTTTGGTTCGGGAAATGGGCTGTTGCAATGACGGACAGGTCCTCGGTGCATTGAAGATTTACGAGCTTATGGGATGGGAAAAATAAAGAGCGACAGGATGCGGTTGTTTAAAATCATCCGTGTTGCTAACTTTACTATAACTTCAAGAAATTACAATACCGCAGAAGCCTGCTCAATCTCATCCTTGACGATGCCCGTGCTGCTTTGGTGAAATTCTTTCAGCGCTTCTTTGGACTCCCGGCCTCCCAGGCGGCCCAGCGCCCAGGCGATCATGCTTTGAACGCGCTCGTCAGAATTTTCTTTAAATGCCCGGATAAGGTCGGCGGTGTGGGCAGGATTAAGGCTGTTGCCCATGGCGCGAGCCGTATTCATTTTCCAGCGCCAGATGTCAGCGGCAGACATATAGAACATATGCGGCCAGATCTTCTGCTGAAAATACGGTTTGTCCATATGCAAAAGGCAGGACAGCTCAAAATCAGCGGCCTTTGCCGCCACACGGCTGTTCATCATCTTCGCCTCCGACATCCAGGGGTTATTGCGCGGGCAGACATTCTGGCAGCGGTCACATCCGTAAACAAACATGCCCATCGGCTCCCGCAGTTCTCGGGGAGTGAGTCCCTCACCATAATATGTTAAATAGGAGATGCAGCGGCGCGGATCAATCTTCCCTCGTCCCTTGAGAGCATGTGTGGGGCAGGCCGCGACACAGGCGCTGCGGCACCAGTCCGGACAGCCGATGCCCACTGTCGGTTCATCGGCAGGAAATTCCTGGTCCACGACAAGAGGAATGGGGATTACCAGGGAGCTTGCCCGTGCCACCCGCTGAGCATAAAAAAAGCAGTTCTTGCCAAACGTTCCCAAGCCGGCCCGGGCTGCCGCCATCCGGTGCGGCAGGTTAAATGGCACTTTGGAGTCAATGCCGTTGTCCCGAAGGAACTGCCGGAAAGCTTTAACCTTCAGCGCCATCCCATCTTTGGTCACGCGGTCATCATCCAGATAGCAGCGGCCGAAATTCCTTTCCATCTGAGGCGGAAAAGCTTCGGCAAAATAAGATTCCAGCAGCACGATGATGGATTTTGCTCCGGGAAGAATGTTTTGAGGATCTGTCCCTTCCACAAGGCTGAAACCCGCTTTTTGAGTCCATCCATACTCCTGCATGTGATCCAGCAAGTACTCTTTTTGTGAGACAAAAGGCTCGGCTGATGTAAATCCGATATCGGCAAATTGCAACTTGCGGGCCTCTGTGATGATTTCTTGTTTTTTCAGCATACGCCTCCGATTCTCCATTAATGATATGTTGGAAAATTTGCTTGTGTTTAATATTTCAGTTACTTCAACTTAAAATCAACTCTGCTCATTTTTATCTTTTCCTTTTTCTCGGCAGCGAGTGTCTTCGGCTCGACAATAAAAATCTGCGCCGATTTTGCTGCACCGGATTGGAGAATAAGCTCTTTAATGTTTTCGGCACGCCGCGCCGCTAACTGACGCAGATCGCTGTCCGTAACGGTAATATTTGTCGTCACTAATTTTTCCATTTCTTCTTTCGGAAGCTTCTTTGGCAAGCCCACGGCTGTTTGCGGCTTGGCGAATTTCTCCGCATTGTAGGCCAGCGTGAGGTATTTCTCGTACTCTTCGGGCTTTATGAAAATTTGCTCGATAGGCATTGCCGCTTCACCTTTGGCGGCTGCTTCCTTTATTTTCTGTACCTTCAGTTTTCGGTCGAATGCCGCTTTTTTCAGCCCTTCCCTGTCATTTTCCGGATCAACGTATCCGGAGATGTCCATTTTCAGTTGCGGCCTCTGCTGGAGTGCTTTGGTGAGCGCGCTGATTTTCTGAAGATTGGCTTCACTGACTTCCGGACTGCCGTAATCAAACTCTATAAAACTTAGCTCTTCGCCGCCGCCGGTGAGCGCTGTCAGAAGGGCAAAGGGAGAAGTGAGTGCCTTGGTGATGAGATTGACTATAACCTGCCAGACAATAGGCCAGACGCTGAATTTGGGGTCATCGAGGCTTCCGGAGACCGGTATGTCCAGGTTGATCTGGCCGTTGCGGTCGGTCAGGAGCGAAACGGCCAGGCCGACTGGAGCCTTAACGGCATCGGGACTTTCCACTTTATCACCCAGTGTCAATTGATCAATCAGAATTTTATTCTTCGCGTCAAGCTTTCTTTTGTCCACCAGATATTCCACGGTGAACGTCAGCTTTCCCTTCGTAATCGGATGACCGAGATATTTGCTCGAATAGGGGGTAACAGGGCTCAGTTCAATATCCCGGAAATCAAACTTCACATCAGCGAAAAGGTCTTTGATCAGCGGATTGATTTTGCCCGTTATTTCTACGGGAGAGCCGTACCCAAGATTGCCTTTCAGGTTGACGTCGGCGCGGGAAATTGCCGTGGTGGAAAGTCCTTTCACAAAGCCTGCCATGTTGAGCATACGGACGGAATAGTTGGGTTTAATCAACCGGTCGGTAAAATCAATCGTGCCGCCTTGAAACGTAACCGTACCGATTTTGATGTTATCAGCCGTATCACTCATGCTTTGCCGTCTGTTTTATCCTTCTCTTCTTTTTTCCCGGCCGGACTGCGCTGTGGTCTCTGCCTCAGCCTCTTTCTTTTCCCGCCGCTGAAGATGTTTTGTAAATTAAGAGTGCCGTCGGCATTAACAATTATCCGGACGTAAAAATCAGCCAGCGAGATGCCTTTGATATTAATGAAGAAAGGATTATAGCCAACTTCAACCCCGGCGAAATAAAGCTGCTGCCAATTGAGAAAATCATTGGCGTGAGATTCATCTGCAACCGCAAAGTTGGAAATATAGAGTTTGCCTGCGTATTTTATCCGGGGAACGCCTTTTTCATCGCCGGATAAAGAAAACTTGCCGGCAGTCGAGACAGTTCCCTGCTGCACATTTACTTTAACCAGATCTGTGAAATAGGGACTGGAAAGTTCGAATGGCGAGGTTTTTCACGTCCAAGTTGAGATCGGCTGACCAGCGGCTCCAATGCCTAATTGCCCCTTGACGGCAACTTCCCCTTTTTTATCCACTACCAGCAATAAATCAAGATCGCCCTTTGACCCCCTTTACGGTGGAAAGATTCTTCGCTTTCAATCGCAGGGGAGCAATACGGATAACCGCTTTTTTTGCCGGCATATCATCCGTAAAGGTCAGATCGGAGGCAGTCAGTTCCAGCTCGTCAATTACCATTTTCAGTGGTTTTTTCTGCGGCTCCGTTCTTTTATCGGCTGCCTGGTTCCGCTTTTTTTCCTCTTTAGTTTGCCCGGCCACCAAATTAAGCAAGTTCAGTTGGCCATTCTTATTGCGCTTGACGGCAAGTTCAAGATCCCGGAAGGAAAGACGGGCAAGATGAATATCGGAATTGAGCGGTTCGGCTGAAGCTATGACGCATTCGAGCTCCGGCAGCCGTAAAATTTTATTGTTCTCCAGGTCATCAAGAGCAATTTTGCGCAAAGCGACATCGCCGGAGATATTGACAACAGGCTGTTTATCCTTGGACATAATGAAATTGATTTTCAGTTTTGTATCCAGACGAGCCGATTTCAGATTGAAATTCATCTTTACCGGCACATATTTCCAATAAAAAGGTATGTCCAGATCACTGATAGCAACATCAAAAACTGTCTCCCGGGAGTCAAGCAAAGGTTTTGTTTTACCCTTGAGTTCAAAAAGATTGCCGTTGATATTTGCCGAAAATCTCGGTTCTACGTAATTTTGAATATAGTGATCAATATTGGAAATTACCGGTATGGCCAGGTTCATATCGCGAACAGTATGAGTGGTTTTATTGGGATTGTCCCGGAAATCAATGCTGCCGCCGGTGATTTGGATGTTGTTGAGGGAAAAATAAAAAGGCTGTTCAGACTCAGCCGGTTTTTTTTCCTCCTGGGGCAGCAAATCGGCAAAGTTGTAGGTGCCATCCTCCCCGCGCACAATGCCGATATATGGTTTGGTAAGCTTTATTCCCTCCAGAATTATTTTTCTCTCGAACAGCGAAGACACACCGTGCAGGTTTAAATATAATTCATCAAAAGCAAGGAAAGGATTGGTTGACGGAGCCGGGTTGCTGATTTTAAAGCCCCGAATTGTCACTGACAGGGCATAGGGATTAATGCTGATTTTTTCGATGGTGACCTGCCGGTGCATAAGAGCGGCAAGCTTTTCGACAGCTATGGGCTTAATAATCGCCGGTAGAAGGAAAAAGCCGATGATGCCGATAAAAGCAAAAATTGCAATTATCGAGATGAAGATTTTTTTCCAAAGAGCCATAATAAAAACCCTTCCCTAGAAGTTGGCTGAAAAATAAAATTTTTCCGGCGAATTGTCCCGTTATGATCTCTCTTTTCACTGCGCTGTATGATAACTCCCTGTTTGCAGGCTAAATTTAACTTATCAATTAAATTATTGCAATTATTATCTGGAATTGCCTATTGTCATCCTGTTGATTTTTCTATAAGACTATAGCAAAAGAGGAATTATGGCGAAACTTACTTTAGAGGAATGGGTTGCCCGTTTAAAGAAAAACAAAAGCTTCCGGCATAACGCCGCGTCTATTGTTGATATTCCGGCCAAAGCGGGTGAGTGGGAGGATTATCCGGCCTGGGTTAATCCCCGTCTGCGGGCTGTATTGGAAAAGCGCGGCTGTGAAAAGCTCTATAAGCATCAGGCCCAGGCCGTCCGTTTCATTCGCAACGGCCGGGATGTCGTTTTGGTGACACCGACCGCCAGCGGGAAAACGCTCTGCTATAATCTACCCGTGCTGCAAAGCATCCTCGATGAGCCGCAAACGCGCGCCCTGTATCTCTTTCCTACCAAAGCACTCGCCCAGGACCAGATGCATGAAGTTCACTCTCTGATCAGCGACCTGCAAACCGATATTAAAACTTTCACCTATGACGGCGACACACCGGACGAAGCCCGCCAGGCCATCCGCCGGCAGGGGCATATTGTTGTTACCAATCCCGACATGCTGCATGCGGGGATTTTGCCTCATCATACTAAATGGCAGAAGCTTTTCGTCAATTTAAAATACATTGTTATTGATGAACTGCATATTTACCGCGGCATCTTTGGTTCCCATTTTGCCAATGTTATTCGCAGGCTTATGCGGATTTGCCGTTTTTACGGCGCTAATCCCGTCTTTATCTGTTGTTCGGCAACCGTCGCCAACCCGCGCGAACATGCCCAAAAAATATTGGAACGCGAAGTGGCTCTTTTGGATAAAAGCGGGGCGCCCACGGCGGCAAAGACTTTTATTCTCTATAATCCGCCGCTGGTCAACCGCGAATTGGGTATCAGGCAGAGTGCTATGACTCCGGCCCGTAAAATTGCCGCCGATCTCATCGCCAACGATATTCAGACAATTGTCTTTGCCACCAGCCGGTTAAATGTCGAAGTGCTGACGAAATATCTGAAAGACAAATTCGTGCACACCAAACCAAAAGACGATCATTTTGTCACCGGTTACCGGGGCGGCTATCTGCCGAATCTGCGCCGCGAAATCGAAAGCGGCCTGCGCACCCGCGAAGTCATGGGTGTCGTCAGTACCAATGCTCTGGAACTGGGCATTGATATCGGCAATCTGGAGGCCTGCATCATGGCCGGTTATCCCGGCTCGATTGCCAGCACCTGGCAGCAGGCGGGACGCGCCGGACGACGCACTGGAATAAGCCTGGCGATATTAATTGCCCGCAGCAATCCGCTCGATCAGTTCATTATGGAAAATCCGGATTACTTCTTTGCCCTCTCGCCGGAACACTGCCGGATTAATCCCGATAATCTGCTTATTCTGCTGCATCATATTAAAAGCGCGGCCTTCGAATTGCCCTTCGAAAAGGGGGAGAAATTCGGCGGGGAAAATCTCGAGGAATTTCTCCATTATCTGGAGGAAAAGGAAGTCCTGCACCGCAGTCATGACCGCTGGCATTGGGCAGCCGAAAGCTATCCGGCCGATGAGGTCAGCCTCCGGTCGATCAATCCCGAAAATGTTGTCGTTGTGGACACGACCGAGACCGGCAAACACAAAGTGATTGCCGAAGTGGACTGGGACAGCGCCTTTACCGCCCTGCACGATAACGCAATTTATCTGATGGAATCAGAGCAGTATCATGTGGACAAGCTGGATCTTACCGGCAAGAAAGCCTATGTGCGCAAAGTGGATGTGGATTACTACACTGATGCCATGACGTACACCAATGTCCGGGTCATTGATTCGTTTGCCAATCATCAGGACGCAGGAGCCATAGTGGAGCATGGCGAGGTTCAGGTTGTGCGCAAGGTTGTCGGCTATAAAAAAATCAAGTTTTACACGTCGGAGAATCTGGGCTACGGCGATATTAATCTGCCGGAAAAAGATATGCATACAACCAGCTACTGGTTTACCATTCCGCGGCACCGTTTACAAGAACTCGATTTTACACCGGCGGAAGTAATTGACGGACTGGCCGGTCTTGCCTACATCCTGCACCATCTGGCGGCGATGTTTTTAATGGCGGATACGCACGATATCGACCGTTCGCTGGGTGATAAAAGCGGGGAGTGGTTTGTCAGCCAGGGGAAAACAGGCCGCGTCATCACTACTTTCAGCAATGGACAGAGGGAAGTTACGGATGCAAAAGCGAGTGTACGGATTGATGAATTTGATCCGACGATCTTTATTTTTGATTCTTATCCAGGCGGGATCGGATTTTCGGAGCTGCTGTATTCCGAGCATGCCAACCTGCTTTCCGCCGCGCGCAGCCTTATCGAAAAATGCCCGTGTGCTTACGGCTGTCCCTCCTGCGTAGGGCCGACGCTGGAAGTAGGAAAATCGGCCAAAGAGATAGTGCCAAAAATGGTGGAGCTGATTCTTGGTAAATGAAATCGATTGAAAAACTAAAACGCCTGACCGGCGAAAATATTACGGCGCCCGCCGCACCGTCGGCAAAAGACCTTCAGCTCGCTGATCTGCGCCGGAGGATCGAAGCAGTTGTTGCGCGCAGGCAGTCCGCAAGCAAAGCAGCGCAAGAGACGGCCATCGCCAGAGGCAATGCCGGCCTTGCACAAATTGTTCCGGGCGAGGAAATCGAAAACGATCATGGTAAATTTTTTCTGGTGAGCGAAGTGCTGCGCGGCGCCAGCCGTCATGGCCACCGCTATATCAACGAAGCTTTCGGTTTTGATATGAGGGCGGCGGCAATGCTGGCCAACAACCCCGGCATTGGTGATTTTTCCTGTTCCGATGCCCTGTTTTTGGATACGGAGACTACGGGGCTCGCCGGGGGCACCGGCACAATGGCTTTTCTGATTGGTCTGGGCTGGTTTGAGGAAGGGCACTTCCATGTCCGGCAAATTCTGGCGCGTGACTTTGGCGAAGAGGCTGCCGCTCTTACCTATCTTGCCGAAATCGCCGGTCAAAAGAAATTTCTGGTAACGTTTAACGGCAAGGCCTTTGACATCAATTTGCTGACAGCCCGTTTTATTCTGAACAGACTGGAGAGCGGCCTTGCCCTGCTGCCCCATCTGGATTTGCTGCATCCGTCGCGGCGTATTCTGGGGCATCGCCTGGCCAACAGCCGGCTGGTTACACTGGAGTCCGAGGTGCTTGGTGTACAGCGGGAAGGTGATATACCCGGCTGGGAAATCCCCCAGCGCTATTTCGACTGGTTGAAGAGACGCGATCCCCGATTGCTGGCTTCAATCTTTGAGCACAATCGCCTGGACGTCATTTCCATGGCTACGCTTACCGCCCACCTGGTCGACATCATGACGGCGCAGGCCATTGAACAACACGCTCATGCGGATGATTATCTGGCCGCCGCCCGTCTTTTACTCAATCGACATAACCTGGCAGGAACCGGCAGAATATTGAACATGTTCGATGAGCAAAGCTGTACTTTTTTTTCTCTCCAATCGAAAAAGAAACTTGCTCAATTATACAAGCGTACCGGAAGATTAAACGAAGCAGTTCAGATCTGGCAGGACATGGCAGACTGCGGCCCGCCCGATTTCTATGCGGTTTCAGAGCTCGCTAAATGGCTGGAACACCATGCGGGTGATTACACCGGTGCAAAAATGATGGTGGAGAAATCATTGCTTGAGGACAATACTTTCTCGGCAGAAGAAAAAGTATCTTTATTACACCGCTTGACGCGGTTGAAAGCGAAGACGGAAGGCGGCAGTTAAATGTGTGGCCAGGGTGGTAGGCAAAGAAATCCGCTGCCTCTAGCGGGGTTTGCCTTTCAGAAATATTTGTTCAATCCTCCGGCGGTCGATTTTGCCCGTGGCTGTCGCGGTTATTTGCGAGACGATTTTTACATGGCGGGGAATCGCATAGGGTTCCAGCATATCCATTAAAAGTTTTCTCAGATGAGTTTCGGTAAGATCGCAGGCAACAACAGCGGCAATAACGTTTTCCCGCCCCTTTTCCGCCGGAAGCGCCACGACAACTGCATCGCGTACCGTCGGCAGCGTCTTGATTTTATTTTGCACATCCAGCAGATCGACTCTCTTCCCGGCAACCTTGACAATGCCGTCAGCCCGTCCCAAAAGTACAAAACGGTCGTCCTTATCCTGACGGGCTTCATCACCGGTCAGGCAGTAGCCTTCTTTATCCCTTTCCATCTCCGGCGAGGCCAGGTCTGATTTAATGGATAATCTTTTACCATTCAGTTTCCAGGATACAATATCAAATGGTTTCCAACTGTCAGTATGATCACTTACGCAGCGGGCAGCAATTCCGCCTGTTTCCGTAGAACCGTAGATTTCGGTAATTCCCAGCCCCGTCTTCTTGTGGAAATGCAAGCCGTCGGAGCGCTCCAGCACCCCCGAAGAAGAAAAGGCGACTTTCAGCGAAGGAGCGGACAAATTATCCACCTTCATGGAGCGGTAATGAATGGGCACGCTCACCAGAACTGTTGCTTTATGCTTGTTGATAGTGGAAATGATCTCCTGCGGAAAGGTGTAAATATCCGGCAGCAACCGGGCATGAGCTATAAACGGCACTAACACAGAAAAAAGCAAACCATAAATATGGTAAGGCGGCACTGTGGAGACAAAAAGATCCTTCTCCGAAATGGCAAATTTTTCTTTCAAATAGAAAGCTTCCGTAAGCAAATTGCGCGGTGATTTGGACCAGACTTTTGGCTTTCCGGTGGAACCGCCGGTAAAAAGACGCAGAAACTGCTTATCGGGATCGCGGATTACCTCCGGATCAATCTCCACAATGGAGCTGGGCAGGGGTATCATTATTTCCACACCGGCCGGCATTTCTTCCGGATGGTCGGCAATTGCAGCGTTAAAACCGACTGTTTCATACATTTCCAGCAAAGCGTGGGCGGAAAAAGAATAAGGAAATATCAACTGGCAGGCCCCGGTAAGTGAAGCCAGCACACAGGCGGCAATTACCGCTTTATTTTCAGTACAAATACAAAGGGTTTTTTCCCCGCCCCGCCGGGACAATATTTTCCGAATTCCGGCGGCCAGCTCGAAAACCTCGCCATAGCTGTACCCGGAATAAGTAAACTCTCTTTGGCAAAGAGTTTTGGAGGGAGCCATGATTTTACTATAGAGACTATGAAATTGGTCTTTTTGCATGCGCGACACAGTTAAGCAAATCTTATTGTTTTTTTACTTCTTAGCGAAAAAAATGGAAAAAATCAATGCACCATTTATGGCAATAAAATTATTCCTGTTTAATATATAGATTTAAAATAGCAAGCTGTTAATATTCAGCAACAATTTTTGTTGACTTCTGCCCTGTTTTCTCATTAATCTACAAAAAAGTATCCAATTTATTAATTTAGGCCCTATTCTTAAGCCTCATTATATGTATTGCCGTCGACGGAAAGGTATCGATCTGTCCGGCATTCCGCAGCTTAAGTTGATAGGAAAACCGGTGTTCTATGCCTTTGACAAAAATTGATATTGAAAGCCTGATCCCGCATCGTTACCCGATAAAAATGATCAGTGACGTACTGGAGATAACGCCCGAATCGGCTGTAGCAGGAGCCGTGGCTAACTCTGATTGGCCTCTGTGTGAAGGCAGGGCGGTGAGCCCGCTTGTTTTGATTGAAATTGTAGCCCAGACCGGCGCCATTGTGGATGGCTA
The DNA here is from genome assembly GCA_963845095.1 of uncultured delta proteobacterium. GTDB lineage: Bacteria > Desulfobacterota > Syntrophia > Syntrophales > Smithellaceae > MVRV01. Next base: position 50,092 of record CAWJQM010000005.1, on the reverse strand, counting down.
CAAAAGAAAAATGCAGGGCAAACCCGGCGGAAAGGGCTGGCTGGTCGGTGTTAAGGATGCCCAGTTCAATATCGCTGCCATTCCTGTCGGAACGCGCATTGTGGCCAGCGTTGCCAATTCCTATTCGTTTGATAATTACAGCGTCATTAAGGGCGTGGTTAAAGCAGACGAAGAAATTCTGGCTGTAATTGTCCTTCAGGCCCTCCGGATGAATGAAGATCCCACTGATGACTAAATTATTTCAAGGAGATTACAATAAAGATGAATAACAAAAAAGTGGCAATAATTACCGGAGGCAGCCGCGGGATCGGCCGGGCGACAGCTGTGGAATTGGCCAAAGCCGGCTATTTTGCAGTCATTAATTATAAGGAAAATGAGGCGGCGGCGGCCGAAACGCTCAAGTTAGTTAAGGCGGCGGGAGGCGACGGAGAAACGCTCAGATTTGATGTCACAGATTCAGTCCAGACAAAAAAAAATATCACCTCAATTGTCGAAAGGCATGGACAAATCCATATCCTGGTTAATAATGCCGGGATCACTGCCGACGGGCTTTTTCTGCTGCTGGGAGAAGATGAATGGGATAATGTAATCAATACAACGCTTAAAGGTTTTTATAATATGACTAAATGCGTTTTGCGGGAGATGATTAAAAATAAGCGCGGATCGATTGTTTCAGTTTCCTCGGTAGCAGGTATAATGCCTAATCGCGGGCAGACAAATTATTCGGCGGCAAAAGCGGGGCTGATCGGGGCATCCCGTTCTCTGGCGGCGGAAGTAGCGCGATTTGGCATTAAGGTAAATGTCGTAGCACCCGGTTTAATCGAAACGGATATGGTGAAAAATGCGCCGGTCGCCGAAATTAAAAAAGCAATACCGATGGCGCGGATAGGAAAACCAGAGGAAGTTGCACGCGTAATTCGCTTTTTGTGCTCAGACGATGCTTCCTACATTACGGGACAGACGATATCTATCAACGGCGGTATGTGCTGATTCACGACCTCCAAAAAAGCGCATACCTGTGTTGGCGTGCAGTCGTCGGCGTTCCTGCAACGTACATAATAAGTACGCCTCGTCTCCTCGGCTCCTAGCGCGCCTTGCCTCGATCTTGTTTGCGAAACGGTCTTACAATGTATTTCTGGCATTCGATATGCCGAAAATCGGCATGTACACGGGTAAAATATTTTGTTTAAAAGATTATTATATCTATCCTTGGATTGTTTGTTTTGCTGCCCTCTTGGGCTTTGGCGGAAAACTTTGAACAATTGCGGCGGGATTCTGCCAATATAAAAACGGTGCAGGCCGGGTTTGTGCAAAAAAAGCAGCTGAAGATATTAACCAAGCCGCTCCTCTCGGAAGGCAGGTTTTTCTATGCCGCACCGGATTCTTTCCGCTGGGAGTATTTGAAGCCATTGAGAAGTATAGTCATTTCCAGTAAAGGCGAGACCAAACGTTACATTATGTCCGGCGGTAAGATGGTAGAAGACAAATCCGGCGGAGTACAGGCCATGCGCATTGTTCTGGGCGAAGTTGCCAACTGGATGAGCGGCAAATTTGACCGTAATCCTTCTTTCCACGCATCGTTGAAAGAAGGAACAAACACATTGATTACACTAATTCCGGCGGGGCAGAACATGGCCGGAATGATTGAAAAAATAGAAATAACAGTCGCGAAAAAAACAATGACCATTAAATCCGTCAAAATCATCGAAGGTGAAAATTCGGCAACCCTGATCAATTTCCATGACGTGGAAATCAATAAAACCATCAATTCCTCAGTATTTCAGGATGTCGAATGAAAGGCATACGACTGCTGATATTGACGGCTTTTCTTCTTGTTTCCTGCTCGTCGCTTCCGGTAATTAAGCCGCTTGTACCGCAGGCCCAGCCGAAATTGTCATTTTGTCCGGCACCATTTTTAAAGGAGCCCTACCGGCTGGTGCATGTCATTGAAGCAAAGGTCGCCGGCGAATCCCCGGGAGCAATAATCGGCATTACGGTTGTTGATCCGTCAACAAGTTTTATTTCCTGTGCAGTCATGACTCCGGAAGGCATGGTGCTTCTGGAAGCTCAGGCCACTCCGACACTGGAAGTAATCAGAGCGCTGCCGCCGTTTGATTCGGGCGATTTAGCCAAAAATCTGATCGAAGACATCAAATTGATTTTTCTGGCACCGGACGGAGACATCAGAGCAAAAGGGATACTGCCTGATGGAGCAGAGATCTGCCGCTGGCAGCAAAAAAGCGGCGGTTGGATTGATGTCATTGCCAGGCAGCCGGAAGGCATAGAAATTAACAAATATTCGTCTTACGGCAGGTGGCAGCGCCGGATCAAACTAAATCGCCCTGCGGAAAATGCTTATTCGCGCATTGAACTAACGGCAAAAGAGGCTTTTAACTATTACCTCCTCATGACTCTGATCGAAGCTGAACCGCTGGAAAGCGAATTGAACAAGGAAAGAAGCAAAGGCAGTGAAGAATGAAAACCCCCGTAGACGCTAAAAATATCATTATCATCGGATCGGGTATCGGTGGATTGAGCACGGGCATTATTTTATCTCTTTTGAATTATAATGTTACGGTTGTAGAAAAAAATCCATTGCCCGGCGGACTGATGCGCTCTTACCGGCGCTCGGGTATTGACTGCTCCGTGGGTGTTCATTATGTCGGAGCGTTGGGGAAGGATGAACCGTTGGGCAAAATATTCCACCTGCTCGGCATCAGCGTGGATGATCTTTTTGAAAGAATGGGACAGGACGGCGTAATTGATCGCTATCTCTTTGATGATTTCAGCTTCGATTTGCCAACCGGCATTGATGCCTATGAGAAAAATCTGCACGGTGCATTTCCCGGCGATAAGGCGGCAATTGATGCCGTAATTAAAAACTTACGGGAAATTTCCGGACGCATGCTCGATCCTTCATTCCTGATCAACCAGGGGGATCCCTTCAAGAATATTGATTATTTAGATTCCATAGGCGAGTACTTGCAGAAACATAATGCCTCCATTGGTCTGCAATACGTAATGGCCGTGCCCGCCCAGCTCAACGGCGTCCCCCTGGCCGACTGCCCATTGATTTTTCATCACATGGTCCTGGCCAGTTACTTATTTTCGAGCTGGCGCTTAAAAGAGAGTGGCAGCAAAATGGCGGAGGTGTTTGCAGAGCGGTTTCGACATCTGGGCGGCAGGATTGTCCTGAGTGACGGCGCCGAGAAAATTATACTGGAATCAGGTAAAATATCCGGATTACTTCTGCAATCCGGGAAATCAATACCTGCGGACGTTATTGTCGCTGCTGTCCATCCCAAAGCATTGCTCGGGCTCCTGGCACCGGAAGCATTGAAGGTTTCCTACCGGCAGCGCATATTGAATTTGCAGGAAACGGAAGGGGTTATCGTTGTTCAGGTGAGTGTAGATGCCCGACGCCATCCGGAAATACCCCATAACATTTATGATATTCATATCGACGAAAAAGCAATATCGCCAAACGGAATCTTTTACCAACTGCGCCGCGGCGATGCCAAAGGAGCAAACTTGCTTTCCATCATTACCAAATCCTCATACAGTGAATGGAGCAAATGGGAAAATACAAAATCCGGCAAGCGCGGCAGAGAATATGAAGAGAAAAAACTAAGTATTGCCCATGATTTGCTGCGGAATGCCGGCAGGGTATTCGGGGATCTCCAGGATTCAAAAATTATTGATATTTTTACGCCGTTGACGCTTGCGGGATTACGTTTGTTCTCCCGAAGGTTCCTGCTATGGAGTAATGCGTTCGGTTGGTCAATTACTCAAAATTGCCTCTTTAAACAATGTCCCTATACCCGGACTATGTCTGGCCGGACAAAATGCTATGGCCCCTGGTGTATTAGGCAGCATATTAGGTTCGTTTGAGGCGGTCAGGCGTATTGTCGGTCAGGAAAGATTTGCCGACAAAATTAAAGCAATTGAGGCCTCGTAAAAAAATCCCCGGCATGCGTGGTTTTGCGTCACCTCTCGTCACCTCTTGTCACCTTAAGGTGATCAGGTAATACGACTAAGAAGAAAGCATCTGAGGAGTTTGGCTGGACGCAGCAGGTATTTTGTGATAATTTTAAAAATTGATGCAATATTGAGAAGCTCAGATGAAATTAATTGGTGGGATTGGAATAAAGCATGACACGTCAGGAAATTGAAAAAGAAATTAAAAATATTTTCCGGCGGGAGTTTGAAGTCGAAGACCCCGGTATGGATGTTAATTTAAGAGATACCTATGGGTTTGACAGTATTGATGCCATCGAACTTCTGTTGGAAATAGAAAAGTTATTGGGCTTTGAACTTACTCAGGAAGAGAAAAAACAAGCCATGGACATCCGCACAATAAATCAAATTTGCGACTATATCGAAATGATTATCCGGAAAAGAGCAGTTTCCGCCAAGGGAAAATAATTTATGGACCGCAGGGTAGTCATTACAGCCGCTTCGGCAATAACCCCGATTGGACATGGCAAAGATCAAATAGTTAACAGTCTTCTCCATGGCATTTCCGGCATAAAGCCTTTGCGCGAGGATAAATTGATCAGCCGGTTCATCCATTCTAAAGTTTACGGAACCGTCGACTATCCCATCAATTATGATTTTAAACGGCAATATCGCAAAACCATGGCGCCCTGTGCTTATTACGCCTGCCAGGTGGCCAAAGAGGTGCTGGAGCAGTCAGGTTTAACGGAAGAATTCATCACTTCCGGAAAATTAGGAGTTGCGTTTGGTTCTATTCATGGCAGCCCGATCACCCAACGGGATATTTACCGCACGTTTTTCGGGGCAACGGATAATAATGATTATAAGAGTATCGGTGCCGTAGACTACCTGAAATCAATGGTGCATACAACCGCCGTCAATATCACCAAAATGTTCGGCATCACCGGCCGGGTAATTTCTTCCGGTACGGCCTGTACTACCAGCAGCCAGTCCATCGGCTACGGTTACGAGTCGGTTAAATTCGGAATGCAGGAAGCAATGCTCTGCGGAGGCGCCGACGAATATGATACAATTACCGTTGCTGTCTTCGACAATCTGCTGGCGTGTTCCACTGCTTTCAACAGCGATCCGCAGCGGACCCCGCGTCCTTTTGATAAATTACGCGACGGGCTGGTAGTGGCGGAAGGCGCCGGGGCCGTCATGCTGGAGGAATATGAATTCGCCAGAAAGCGCGGCGCTGAGATTCTGGCGGAAGTCGTGGGCTTTGCCTGCAATAACAATGGCGGCGATCTGATTCTGCCCAATCTCAACGGGATAACCAATACGCTGCGGCTCGGCCTGGAAAATGCGAAAATTAATTCTGAAGAAGTCGATTTGGTCAGCGCTCACGCCACCGCCACCAAGATGGGCGATATTATTGAAGCCCAGGCCATCAATAATGTTTTTGGCAATCATCCCTATGTTGTAGGATTAAAAGGCTATATGGGTCACACAATGGCCGCCTGCGGGAGCATTGAAACAATTCTATCGCTTTATATGCTCCAGGAAGGATTCATCGCACCGACATTGAATCTCGAAGAGGTTGATGAACGGTGTGCGATGATCAGGCATGTACAGAAAATTATTCAGCATCCGCTCAGAACAGCGGCAATTCAAAATTTCGCCTTTGGCGGCGTGAACACCATCTTATTTATAAGAAAAATATTCTGAGATTCAGATGCCCTTAACAAGAAGTATTCAACATCTAACTGATCTGCTTATTACCCTGCTTTTATGGTCGTATTTTCTTTTCGGTTCGATCTTTTTTTTCTTTTTGCTTTACATGCCGGCATATCTTTTTGCCCGTAATCGTGCCACGGCTTTTCAGAAGCTAACCCACCGGCATATAAAAAACTTCTTTACATTGACAAGGTGGCTTGTCCCCCGCACAAAATTTGCAATTCAAAAAGAAGTCCGGGAAATCCATTCATCTGTAATTGTCTGCAATCACTTATCTTATCTTGATCCTATTTTGCTTATTTCACTATTGCCGCGGCTGCGGACAATAGTGAAAAGCACTTTTTTTAAGGTTCCATTCTTCGGCTGGCTTTTAAGAAACTCCGGTTATGTTCCTTCGGCACCAAGCGAAATGCTGGGACCGGCAATGATTAACAACCTGGAAAACATTAAAAAACATCTTCAGGAAGGAGGCAATCTGTTTGTGTTTCCGGAAGGAACAAGGAGCCGCACTGGAAATCTTGCGCCCTTTAATAAAGGTGTATTCAGCATTGCCCGCTACTGTGATGCTCCGCTGAAGCTGATCCTTATTAAGGATACCAATAAACTCTTCCCCCCGGGTTCATTTTCATTCAACACCAGCTCTTTCAATAAAATCAGCGTAGAAATAATTGGATCATTGGAACCGGATTACCAGCGCAATGATTTTTCCATCTCTGCTGTCGCCGATCAGGCCCGCAGGCTTTATGAAGCCAGTTTTCGCTCCAACGAACACAAAACCTGAGCAATATGCCGCCGGGAGATCTTTGGATTCTTATGTCTAATTATCTTGACATATAAACATTACTCATTCTATATTATCCAAGCTAGGCTATTGTACTGCCTACGAAATATTACTTGAGGTAATAGGCGGTATTGAATAAAATACCCGGGCCTGAAATGCAAAACATAAGTCTGTAAAATACCCTCTGGTTATCATATCTGTTCTAGGAGGCATTTACAAATGGAAGAAAAAACAGTTCAACCACTCATGAAAAGATTCCAGGATATAATCAAAGAAGCCATCAAAGAGAGCTTGTCCGATATCTACATCACCGGCGGTCATCCCATGGTATCCAGAAAGAACGGTGTTATCCAATTTCACAACACCATTAAATGGACACATCAGGAGGTCGACGACTTTATCCGCCAGCTTCTCGCTCCCCGGCAGCTCGAATTACTTCGGGAAAGGAAGTCCCTGGATTATGCGTTATCGGTCAATAAAGTTAGACTTAGAATGAACGCTTTTACAACGAACCGGGGGATGAGCCTGGCCATCCGTGTTCTTTCCGGTTATATACCGACGATCGATGAACTGAATCTGCACCCTTCTCTGGAAGAAATATCAAAAATCAAAACCGGGCTGGTTTTAACGTGCGGCGGCACGGGAGTCGGCAAGACGACCACCATTGCTGCAATCATCAACGCCATCAACACCAATCGACCGGCCCATATAATAACCCTGGAAAATCCCATTGAGTATAGATTTCAATCAAAGAAGGCCTTCATTCAACAAAGGGAACTGGGCGCTCACATGCCCTCCTTTGCCCAGGGTTTGCTCGATGCCTTAAGGGAAAACCCCGATGTAATTGTCATCGGCGAGCTCCGGGAAACAGACACAATGCAGATTGCTCTGACAGCCGCAGAGTCGGGACACCTGGTTATCGCCACGCTGCATGCATCCACCCCGGAGGAAGCTATTTACCGTCTGTGCAACACTGTTCCACCGGATGCCCAGAATGAAGTCCGTTACCAGCTTGCTTCGACACTGCAATGGCTGATTGTTCAGCAGCTGGTATATCTAAAAAAATTCAAAATTCGTGTACCACTGCTGACCATCGTCCGCGGCACTCAGGCCATCAAGAATACCATTCGGGAAAATAAATTGAATCAACTGGAAAGTGCAATACAAATAGGGAAAAATGAGGGAATGTTCACAGCGGGAAGCTATTTCTCTGACTATCTGGAAAACCGCCAGAACTTTACATCTCCGGCACAAGTTTTCCGGCCCTCATTGGAGACGGCAGACGAGGTAATCTATGAGTCGCCTCTAACCAAGGACCTTCCAATGCTAAAATCGTTTAAGCAACCGTCACCCGGAACCGGGAGCGAATCTATAATTATCAGATCCGAATATGACCGTGATGAAATTGAGACCATGCTTACGATCAACGAAGATGCATCGCTGCAGGAGCTTATACGAAAACTGGAATCATAAACAGGGGGAGCTATGAGCAGTAAAGACAAGAGAGAATTCCGGCGGGTAACAACTTTAATGCCCTTTGAAGTCCGACGAATTGATCCGCGGGAATACGCAAACTATAGATGCCGTGTGTCCAGAGACACTATCGTGGTCGATGAGTCAACCCCCCCCCGGGTGAATGACGATGTTTTAAATCACTGGTTGAATATGCTCAACACCAAACTCGATTATCTGATCAGTCTTTCCTCTCCGAAGCAGTATGGCTCCTCCTTCATGGCTGTCGAACCGCTGAACATCAGCGGCAGCGGAATGAGCATTATAACCAAAGAGGCCTTTAATATAGATGATATTCTGGAAATAAAGGTTGTGATTCAGATATATCCGGCAAAAGTGCTCTATCTTTATGGCAAGGTTGTCCGGTTTGAAGAAACTCCGAACCGCTCCAACACTCGTACTTTAGGAATCGTTTTCCTGAACATGAATGAAGAAGTCAGAAACGAGATTTTAAAATTTGACTTTAAAAAACATAAAGAAAAACTGATCGAGAAAAAAAGCTTCTGAAAAACTTCAGAGCATCCTCTGCTATTTTGTTTTTTCCTCCCGGAAATAAATGTCATTTCCGTCGCCGGGATCAACCACCGATCCCTTCGAACAAGACGGTTGAAAGGTAACGCTCACCGGCGTCGGGACAGATGACAACTATGGTTTTCCTGATAAATTCGTTCAGTTTCGCTAAACGAATTGCAGCGGCCACAGCTGCGCCACTCGATATGCCGACCAGGATACCCTCTTCCCGTGCCAGTCTGCGGGCATAGTCGACTGCCTCCATACTATCCACAAGCTCCACACGGTCAACCAAAGACAAATCCAAGATATCAGGGATGAAACCGGCACCGATGCCCTGAATTTTATGCGGTGAAGGTTTAAGCTCTTCGCCGGCCAGTTTTTGCGTAATAATGGGGCTTTCCTTCGGTTCCACTGCCACAGAGATGATCTTTTTTTTGGATTTCTTTTTGATGTAACGCGATATCCCGCTGATTGTTCCGCCGGTGCCGACTCCCGCCACAATCACGTCCACTTTTCCATCTGTATCCTTCCAGATTTCCGGCCCTGTCGTCTTTTCATGAATTGCCGGATTGGCCGGATTTTTAAACTGCTGCGGCAGAAAATATTTCCGCGGATCGGTGGAGGCGATTTCTTCCGCCTTATTAATCGCCCCTTTCATTCCTTCCAGACCAGGAGTAAGCACCAGGGTGGCACCGAATGCGGCCAGAACCCGTCGCCTTTCGATGCTCATGGTTTCCGGCATGGTCAAGGTAAGTTTGTACCCTCGGGCCGCCGCAACGTACGCCAGAGCAATGCCCGTATTACCGCTTGTTGGTTCTATTATTTCCACCCCCGGCGTAAGCATCCCTCTCTTTTCGGCATCCCAGATCATGGCTGCACCGATGCGGCACTTCACCGAATAAGCGGGATTACGCCCTTCAATCTTGGCCAAAACGGTCGCTTTCGCTCCTTGAGTTATACGATTGAGCTTCACCAGTGGTGTATTGCCGATGGACTGCGAATTATCCGCAGTATATTTTTTTCATTGTTGCCCCCATTTTATTCTTTAAGAGAGCAGCTTGCTGCATCTCTATCGGAAAATATCATGTTCAGGTTTTGGCCAGCGCCTGCTCGATATCCGCTATAATATCGTCAATATGCTCGATACCGATAGACAGGCGGATGAAATCAGGAGTTACGCCGGTGCCAGCTGCTCTGCCGCTGATAATTGCTGATGCGTGGTTGTCGCCGGATGAATGGCCAGGGATCTTGGCATCACCGATATTTGCCAGATGCGAAATCAATTGCAGTGAATTAATAAACTTCTTTCCCGCCTCGCTGCCGCCCTTGATGCCGAAACCGATAATTGCCCCGGCACCCTTGGGCAGATATTCTGGCAGTTCTTTCTGTCTGTGTTGAGGAAGCGAGACCCGGATAATTTACCCAACTCACTTTAGGATGCTTTTCCAGATGCTGCGCCACTGCCAGCGCATTCTCCGAATGACGCGGCATCCGCAAATGCAACGTTTCCAGTCCCTGCAAAAACAAAAATGAATTAAACGGCGACAGAGCCGGCCCCAAATCACGCAGCAGAAGGACACGGGCCTTGATAATATAGGCAATATTGCCCATTGGCTTTAATGCCTCGACAAATTGATGTCCATGATAACTGGGATCGGCAGCGGCTATCAACGGAAACTTGCCCTTGGTCCAATCGAACTTTCCGGAATCAACGATAAGACCGCCCAGAGAAGTGCCATGCCCGCCGATAAATTTCGTTGCCGAATAGACGATGATATCCACGCCAAAATCAAAAGGACGCAAGAGATACGGAGAAACCGTGTTGTCCAGAACAAAGGGAATACCGTTTTTATGCGCCACCGCGGCAATGCCTTCCAGGTCGGCCACATCGAGCTTCGGATTGCCGATGGATTCGGCATAGACAGCCTTTGTTTTAGGAGTAATAGCTTTTTCCAGCGCCTGCTAAATCATTTGATTTGACAAAGTTGACTTTAATACCCAAACGCGGGAAAAGTGTAGTGAAACAAGGTGTAAGTTCCGCCATAGAGATTATCCGCAGAAACAATTTCATCACCGGCCTGAGCAATATTCAGCAGGGCAAGCGTTATCGCCGCTTGGCCGCTTGCGACCGCCAGCGCCCCGACACCGCCATCCAGCAAGAGCAATTCGTTTTTCCAGCACATCAGTTGTCGGGTTCATTAATCGCGTATAGATGTTGCCGAACTCGGCAAGGCCGAAAAGCCGCGCTGCATGGTCAGTGTCTTTAAATTGATAGGACGTTGTCTGATAAATGGGAACAGCTCTTGATCCTGTTGTTGGATCCGCTTCCTGCCCTCCATGTAAAACCAAAGTTTCGATTTTAAGCCGGCTATCCAATATGCTCATCTTCTGCTCCTTAAAGGTTGACGTTTCTGGTTACTTCCTCAATTACTCCGCCACCGAGAACCTCATCACTGCGATACAGCACTACAGCCTGGCCCGGCGTAATTGATTCCTGTGCCTCGTCAAAAACAACTTTTAATCTGTCACCGTCTTTTTGGACGGAACAGCGAGCCGGTTTTTTCCGGTAGCGGATTTTGGCTTCCACCTTACCGGGCAGTTCCTCAGTCAGAAGATTAATGTCGCCGGCAATAAGGCCGGCTGAGTACAAATCTTTTTTTTCGCCCACAACAATTTTGTTTTTCACCGCATCAATTTCCACGACATAAAGAGGGGTTTTCGCGCTGATTCCCAAACCGCCGCGCTGACCGATGGTATAATAGATGATTCCCTTATGCCGGCCTAAAAGCCGGCCCGCTTTATCCACGATCTCGCCGGTTAATGCAGTCACCTTTTGTTCCTGAAAAAACTTACCGTAACTGCCCTCAGTTACGAAACAAATATCCTGGCTTTCCGCTTTCTGCGCCACATGCAGGCCGGCTTTTTTTGCCAGAATGCGGACTTCATCTTTATTCAATAAACCCAGTGGGAAAAGCAGCGAAGACAGATCATCCTCCTTAATCTGATAAAGAAAATAGGTCTGGTCTTTATTCCTGTCTTTGGGGCGCAGCAACCGCCAGCTTTGGTCGCGCTTCTCAATTCGGGCGTAGTGGCCGGTGGCCAAATAATCAAAACCCATAACGCGGGCTTTACCCAACAGCGATCCGAATTTTAAAAAGCGATTGCAATCTATACAGGGATTTGGCGTCCGGCCCAGCAGATATTCCGCAGTAAATTTGTTAATGACGCGCTCCCGCATTTCCCCGGCGAAATCAAAAACAAAATGAGGAATCTGCAACTGGTCACATACTCTTTTGGCATCGTCAATGGCATCAAGGCCGCAACAGCGGGTGCGATCGCCATCTTCGCGAATGCCAAGGCACATCGTCACACCGGTCACATCATAACCTGCCTCTTTGAGCAGGCATGCCGCCGCCGAAGAATCTACCCCGCCGCTCATCGCGGCTAATACTTTTTTCTTTCCGGCAGTTCGGGTTGTGTCCATAAAATCGTGTCCGGCTTAAATATTACTTTTCAGGTTATTTTCCGCTTTTTGCCGCCGCTCTTGGACAAGATCAGCCAGGGTAATGGAACCAAGAGTTTCGCTGATTTTTTCACTCACGTGAGACCAGACGTCCCTGCGTCGGACAAGTGCTGGCGCGCAAACAGTCCTGAGGGTTTCTTACACAATCCACCAGACTGATGTCCCCTTCGAGAGCATCATAAATGTCCTTCACGCTGATCTCTTCCGGCGGCCTGATCAGAACATATCCACCGTGAGCACCGCGGGTTGACTGGATCAAGCCGGCGCTGCGCAATGAAATAACGATAATACTCAGGTACTTTTCCGAGATATCTTCTCTCCGGGCAATATCTTTTAAAAATACAGGGGCCTTCCCGTAATTATCGGCCAAATCTGCCATCATCCGCACCCCGTATCTTGATCTGGTGGATATTTTCATCTATCTGCCTGCCGCCTGCTGTATATACTATCGTTTTGCTAGTAATTAGCCCCTGCCCTTCTTTTTGTCAAGCAGTTTTTCCAATTTCGGCTAATGATATTTTACCTGCACAATCTCATACAATTATCTTGACTGCCATTATCTTTATCCTATAGTAATTCTGCAGTCTCCCGAAAGCAATTATAAGGTTTCCCGGATATGTCCATTATCGAAACAAAAGCCCTGACTAAAACCTACGGCCGGATAAAAGCCGTCCGCGGCATTGATTTGCATATCGAAAAAGGCGAGATATTCGGGCTGCTCGGCCCTAACGGCGCCGGCAAAACCACGACTATCGGAATGCTCTGCACGATTATCCAACCGACAGCGGGCAGCGCTTTCATTGCCGGCTATGACATTGCGAAAAACCCTGCAGAAGTGCGGCGCAACGTAGGTATCGTTTTCCAGGATCCCACGCTGGATACCGTTCTTACCGGACATGAAAACCTCGAACTTCATGCGCGGCTCTATGGCCTTCCTGCCTTCTTGCGGGAAAAGCGAATAAAGGAAATGCTCGAACTCGTTGATCTTGCGGATCGCAGCAATGATCTAACCCGCACCTACTCGGGCGGTATGCGCCGCAGGCTGGAACTGGCACGCGGCCTTCTGCACCGGCCGGCGGCGCTCTTTCTGGATGAACCGACGCTTGGCCTTGATCCGCAAACCCGTGCGCGCATCTGGGATTACATAAAAAAGATGGCGCAAAAAGAACAGACAACCGTCGTCCTCACCACCCATTATATGGAGGAGGCAGAAAGGGTTTGCGACCGCGTGGGCATCATCGATCATGGTCAGATAATAGCCCTTGATGAACCGGATAATCTCAAGGAATCAATGGGCGGTGATCTGGTATTAATCAGGGCAAAAGAACCGCCCGTCCCAAAAATAGAGGCACTGTCCTACGTGAAGAAAGTGACCACCGGCGTGGGTACGATAGAAATAACCATGAAAGATGCCCATCTCCACCTGCCCGAACTGCTCTCCATAATTAATGCTGTGGAATGCGTGGAAGTAAGAGTGCCCACACTCAGCGATGTGTTCATCCGGCTTACCGGCCGTGACATTCGGGAAGATTCTGTCGAAGACTCCGGCAGTTGGGTTGACTCCGTGGCGCGATACCGCCAGAGGGGGAATTGAAAAGATGACCGGGGAGCGCCTGCAGAGAGAATTACAGGGTATTTATGCCGTCTGGTGGCGGGAGTTAAAAGTCTTCCAGCGGGAGAAGAGCAGAATTGTCTCCAGCATCGTCCAGCCGCTCATGTGGCTTTTCCTGTTCGGCACCGGCATCGGGGCGGGTGTCAGCGTCGGCGATCTCAATTACCGTGACTATATCTATCCCGGCGTGCTGACGATGTCCGTGCTCTTCGGATCGGTATTCTTCGGCCTCTACATCGTCTGGGACCGCAAGCTGGACGTTCTTAAAGCCGTGCTGGTGGCCCCGGTATTCCGCATCAGCATCTTCCTGGGCAAAGTTCTGGGCGGCTGCACAGATGTCATGCTGCAGATCATCATTCTCTTTCTTTTCTCCTTTTTATTCCCCTCCATCAACCCCCGGGGGATCCCGCTGGCCTTCGTCTTTTTGCTTACAACATCGATTGCTCTGGTCTCCATGGGCCTGGCTATCGGTTCTCTGCTCGAAAGCCTGGAAGGATTTCAGGTCATCTCTTCATTCCTTGTCTTTCCGCTCTTTTTCCTTTCCGGGGCACTGTTTCCGATTGACGAGAAACTTCCCGGCTGGCTTACGGGACTGGTAAAAATAAACCCGCTGACCTATGCCGTGGATGGCGTCAGAGGAGCCCTGCTCAACCTGAATGTTTTCCCTCTTTATATTGATTTTGGCGTCATAGCCTTCTTCGCCCTGATTATGTTCGGGCTGGGCAGCGTTCTCTTTGGCCGGATGAAATAGCTTTTTGATTTGCTGTGAATTGGATTAACCTGTCGCTAAAAATCCTTTATCAAATGCAACAGTCCCTTGCGGTATTGTTTCAGTAAAAGGCAAGGATAAGCCTTTGTTGATCAGCTATTATGAACTGCTCCGTATGATTACTAATAGCAAGGTTCTGAAAGGCGGCAATGGTAATGTCCGATATTGCTTCAATATCGGAAAATGTTTCGTTCCTGATGATCATTTAAAACTCCATATCTTTATTATATTGCGGCTATTGAAAATCAGCCGGAGTGCAGCGCTCGGCTGGATTGAATTGCGGTGTTTAAGGCAACACTGACTTATTTATTTCCATTTATTTCCGATGCCGGCTTGCATAGCATGCTTAGAAATGGCATCTGCTATTTTCTACCCAAACCCCTTTTGGCATGTCATGTCCCATTCCATCAATTATCAATAAACTTGCTCCCGGTATTACCCGGGCGGTATCTTTTCCTCCTTCTGCCGGTATCAGCGGATCATCAGCCCCATGAATTACAAGTGTAGGAACTGTAATAGATGAAAGCGCCGGTCTTCGATCGCCATTGGCAAGAAGAGCTATGTTTTGACGTACCATTCCCTGCGGGTAATATGAACGATCATAGCTCATCGCTATGAACGTTCGCGCTCTCTTTTCCTCAAACGGAAATCCGGGACTCCAAATCTTCCGCCATACATTCATCATTTGCTCAACATATGCTTCGCGTTCCTCTGGTGCTGGCGCGAGAACAGCTGCAAGTGCATCCGGTTTCCCCTGCGGAAGATCAGGATTTCCTGTGGTCGACATTATTGAAGTGAGACTCAGGACATGTTTTGGATGTCGATAGGCGATAACCTGGGCTATCATACCGCCCATTGACGCACCGCAGATATGCGCCTTTTCAATGCCCAAAGCATTAAGCAAACCAGTGGCGTCATCCGCCATATCATCAAGAGAATATGCTGATTGCACAGGCTTGCCTTCCATTAAAGCTTTGATAGACGCCTGGAAGTCAGGAATTCCTGCTTCATCAAATTTAGTCGAAAGACCTGCATCCCGGTTGTCAAAACGAATCACAAAATAACCTTTTTTTACCAATAACTCGCAGAATTCTACATCCCAAAAATTTATCTGAGCACCGTTACCGGCAACTAATAATATTGCCGGAAATGAACTGTCACCAATAGTATCATACTCAATTTGTATTCTATTAGCTCTCACATTTGGCATCGCCTGCCCCTTTTCCTGAATTACTATATTATCTCAACCCGCAACGAAGCGCTGAGCCGGCACGCGGTCGCCTGCAGCAACCTGCCGGACAATTATTAAATAGTATTAAATAGAACCGTCCCCATTTATTCCTGCCCTTGTCAGGTATTTCTTGCCGCATCAACTCGCTCGATTAACTCTTTTATCAAGGGACTTTTTGAAAATAAATGAAAACGCAGAGGCGGACAAAAAGCGAGTTCTTTACCTATCGGACCTGCCTGCCTGGTATGTATGACCACCCTCTCCGGAGAACTCATGTGCGAGTAATCAATGTTGATGATTTCGTTCAAGCTAACTCTTTGTGTCTTCTGACCATTGCGAAACTCCAGAAAATCGCCATAGTCGTAAACTTCATCAGCAAGATCCCACGCCATTTTCTGAAAAAAGAAATATCCGAAAACAGCCATTATTACCGGCACAACCAAAAACATGACTGATGCGCCGGCGGCACCGGAAGTGATCGATATAACGAAGAAGAATGCAAGAAATCCAAACCACACCGTTGGAAATATTTTTTTAAAATAGAAAGTAGATCCTGATATTTTCTTCATTCTTCCAGCTACCTAACTCACCGCATAAGCGGCTGGTAATGGGGACATCGTAATTGCCGGCTTTTATTGTGCAAATACTCAAGAATATCGGCCATTAAATTATTTATTGTTTTATATCGTTCTCGCGTCACAGACATAATTTCTTGTTCTGTTTGGATGTAGTCACCTCCAACCAATTCATTACGGCAATTTTCAACAAGAGCTTGAGCTGAATCCGGTGTTGTTTCAAGATGGAACTGCAACCCAATCACATTACTGCCTATCTGAAAAGCCTGGTTTTTACAGCCTTCACTTTCTGCAATGTGAATAGCCTGTGATGGAAGGGTAAATGTTTCGCCATGCCAGTGAAAAACTATCATTTCATCAGGGAATTGGAAAATATCATTATTCAGTGATCTTATCGACTCCACCGGATACCACCCGATTTCCTTAACCGAATTTTTAAATACCATACCACCCATTGCACTTGCTATGAGCTGTGCCCCCAAGCAAATTCCCAAGGTAGGTTTTCCTGATTCAATGAAATTTCTTATGAATTTCTTTTCATCTACCAGCCAGGGATAGTCATTTTCATCATTAACACTCATAGGACCACCCATGACTACAAGTAAATCAATTTCTTCAACTTTGGGCAATTCTACCGACTTATAAAATTGAGTGCTCGTTATTTCATAACCGGCAGTTAGAAGCCATTCTTCAATACTGCCAAGACCCTCAAATGGGACATGCTGTAAATAGTGTGCACGCATATATTCTCCCTGATAGCTAAAGCAGCCAGAGCAGCCCGGCGGGCTGTAATCGGGTGCAGCGAATTGCTGTATTCCGCTTTTTGTGCAACGATTTGCCTTTATCTCCCTTCGATATCAATGGCTGATTTCTTATCGCTGCGTTCAAGTGAAAAGTTAAAAGTCCTTTTGTTTCTGCCGGCGGTATTTTTCATTGCTTATCTTTTTCGTACACAACCTTTCCCCCTACAAAAGTCATCAGTGCCTTGACATCTTTTATTTCATCTGTGGGGATGCTGCAATAATCTTTATCCCAGATGACCATGTCGGCAAATTTGCCTTTTTCCAGGGAGCCGATTTCCTTTTCCTGAAAACCGGCATAGGCGCTGCCCATTGTCTGCATCCTTAAAGCTTCTTTAATCGAGATGCTTTCCGCCGCATCCAGAGAAATCCCGGCCCTGGTAGTCCTTTTAACCGCCTGCCAGAGTGCTATTTGCGGCTGATATAAAGGAAAAGCGGGCGGATCGGCTCCCAAAGCTGCAGGAATGCCCGCAGTGAGATAACTATTCAACGGTATTGCTTTTCCTGTGTTTTTCATTTGCCATTTATCGCCCCAGAAATAAATAAATTGAGGATGCGTGGAAATGACAACTCCCAGTCGTTTGATCTTTTCCAGAGAACTTGTTTGAGGGAGAATGGCATGTTCGATCCGATGCCGAGCATCATTTCTCGAGTAGTCTTTCTGCGCGGTTTCAAATGAATTAAGAATCATGTCCACGGCGTAGTCGCCTACGGCATGCACGCTGACTTGCTGGTCTGCCCGGTGAAAAAGTTTTACCATGTTCTGGAGATCTTCACCCGTATGCAGCGGCAGCATCCCGCTGTTGTACCAGAGGCTGGTCCTCCCGGAACCGTCCACGGCAATTTTTAACCCTCCCCATATTTCCGAGAATATTTCCGGGAAATGTTTGCGCAGAAGACTAAGATCGTAAACATGAGAATTACGTCCGGGATCTTTTCCCGAAAAAAGGTCATCCATGACGAGATTGGCTTCTTTCAGGTTCGGAAGATACGGCCAAATTTTAATCCTCGTTGCGAGTTTCCTGGTTTTTACCAGATCAATATAGGCATTGATGAATTGTGTCGAGCCGACTTCCGCAATCATGAAAAAGTTGTCGTGAATCGTGGTGACTCCTTCTCGCGCATAAAGGTCTGCTGCATGGCTGATACATTTTCTCGCTTCTTCTTCGCTGACCGTCGGCATGTGCTTTCGCACCAGATAGAGGGCAGGATAATGGATGAGAAGCCCTGTCGGTTCCCCGTTATACCCTTTTTGTACACGGCTTCCCGGCGGGCTCGCAGTATTTTTGTCAACTCCCGCAATTCTGAGAGCTAATGTGTTGGCAAAACCCCATTGACCTGTTGTATGAACTGCAAGAATTGGGTGGTCTGTTGTAACTTTGTCCAGATCTTTTTTATTCAGGAAGGAAAGAGAATTATCCTCTACGCCCCAGGCATTGATAAATGCACCTGCCGGAGTAACATTGGCGCGTTTAGCAAGGGCGTCCAGTATTGCTTCTTTCGTTTCCATGCCCTGCAGTTTTACCCAGCGGGTTTCTCTTAAACCAAACGGAGGCAGGTGGGCATGCGAGTCAATAAGACCGGGCGTAACTGCTTTTCCCTGAAGATCAATAACTTTTGTTCCGCCTCCGGTATAATGGGCTATTTTCGCCGTTGCTCCCGTATCAATAATTTTGCCGTTTCTGACCGCCACTGCCTCGAAAACGGAATTTCTGGAATCCACGGTAATGATTTTACCATTGGTCAAAACCAGATCAGCTTCCGGTGCAGAGGCATGGACAGTGGAAAGACCAGCGAGAGCTCCCGCCGTAGTCAGGGCGGAAATTTTGAGAAATTTTCTTCTGCTTATCCTTGATGAACAGTTATTGTAAGTCATATTTAGTAAATTAATGAATTAACAGCGCATCTCGTTTTGGCTATTTATGATCGACAAATATCAATTTGCTTGTGTCAAAACCCACTTTGGCTGCTTTCGCTATAAGCATATCCTTCAGCTCTTGCTTTATTTCGGGGCTTCGAGCCAGAATCCACAAATAAGATTTATCCGACCCGCAGACGAGTGCATATTGATAATTCTGATGGTCAAGTTCAAACACGATATAAGAACCATAAAAAGGCCCAAAGAAAGAAACTTTCAAATAACCTTGATCTGGTCTTTTGACGAAGAAGGCCTTTCCTTCAGCTTCCTTCCATTTTTTTTCTTTTTCGGAGTAACCGCGGTTTAACACCCTGACTCCGCCGTCATCTCGTAAACTATAATTTGCCGTAACTTGGCTCAACCCCCGTTCAAAAGAATGATCCAAACGGGCAATTTCGTACCACTGCCCCAGATATTTCTCCAATTGGAAATTATCGACGGGTTGCACATTGTCCGGGATTCCAATACATCCAGTTAACAACAAGAATAATACTATTGATATTTTTTTCATCTCTGTTTCCCCAGAAGGTTTCGTCCTGCAAAGCCCAAACGATATATTCAGGAACTGCTAAAGTATTTTTACCGCGCCCAACTGAATGATGATGCCAATTAAATAGAACCGTCCCCTTTATTTTTCTTGCTGAGTCGCCCGATAATCCCCTCATCACCGCGTCATCAGCGCGAACACGCCCCAGCCCATGTATTCACGCGTATAAGCGGCGTAGCGCTCGGGTTCCGAGGTCAGTTTGGCTCGAACATCTTTCGCTAACTCGTCGTCGGGATTGGCTTCAAGCCATCGGCGCATGGTGAGCCATTTGGCCGCCTCGTATCTGTCCCAGCCGTCTTGGTCAGCCAGAACCATTTCAACGACATCGTAGCCAAGATGGCCGAAAGAAGCGAGAAGTTCCGGAAGCAGGAGAAAGTCGGAGATTGAGTGGGCAAGACACCCCTTGGCAACATCTTCCGTCGGCGGTAACTGCCGCCAGTAGGGCTCGCCAATGAGGATGATCCCTCCGGTGCGCAGGCTCCGCGCCAGAAGCTCGATAGTTCCGCTGACGCCCCCGCCGATCCACGTGGCACCGAGACAGGCTGCCACACCGACCTTCTCGTCAGAGACATAGCCGGCAGCATCGCCATGGATGAATTTGACTTGATCGGCGACGCCGAGTTCTAAAGCACGGAGTTTCGCTTGCTCGGTGAACAACTGGCTCATGTCGACGCCGATGCCGACGACGCCGTGATCGCGTGCCCAGGTGCACAGCATCTCCCCCGAACCGCTGCCGAGGTCGAGCACTCGGGTCCCCGTTTCCAGACGCAGCGCCGCGGCGAGAGTGGCGAGCTTTTCGGGGGTGATCGGGTTGTGGATGCGGTGAGCACTCTCGGTTATGTTAAAGATTCGTGGAATATCCAATGCAGAAAATCTCCTTTCGGGTGTGAATAGGTTCGGTCACTGCCTAACGAAAAAATCAACCGGAGCGCATCGATCGGCTGGATTGATGTTGGTATATGTTTTTTTATTCCAGTACCCATTTACCATAAATATTAGGATTAGAAGTTTCACTGCCCCTTGCCTTTGTCTCACGATAACTTCTTTCAGCAAAGCTGTCTTTTAATGATATTTTTATTTCCACATCTGCAACAGGGGCATCCCATTTTGCTTTGATTATATCATTTGTATAATCAGTTATTTGGTAAATAATTTTTATGCTGTAAAGCATAGGCTTTGTATATAGGTTATTTTCTTTTGGGTTTTGTACAAGTGATACAATTTCACTGCATGTCTTATTCTTTAGATCGCAAGTTATGGATGTGAAGTTAATGCCTGATATTTTCCCTACTACTGTTGTAACTGAGACAGCTTTCCAACGACCTTCTACAAAAACAAATTCATTTACTTTTTGTATGTTCTTTTTGGGTGATCTAATATCATTCAACTCAGAGCAACTAGAGATTAGGAGTAGTAGAAAAAGGATGGAAATACTTTTTTTCAACATTTTATCTCCTATACAGTACAATAGATGAAAATATTTTCCACTTATTACTCTATTAAAGGCCAAAACATGGAAAAAAGACCAAAGTTTCCGCCTCAATCACGATCTCAAATTAATGGATCAGGTTCGAGTAGTTCTTCGATATTATTGCTTATATTTATCGCATAGAGCAAACCTGTTGTCAATGGATTCTTCATTATATCCACTACTTCGGCGAAAAAACACATCGAAAAAAGGCGTGCCGGACGGGTATGCAGCAAAAGGCCGCCCGATGCAATGCTTGGAGATAATCAATGGTAAAGACAAAAGGCGAGCCATCCATCTCCTGCCCCGTATCAGATAATCCTTATCAAAAGATGCTTCCTGTGTTAAATAATCAGCATGACGCTATGGAAAAAGAAAAGTAAGATTCTGGTGACCTGTCCGAAGGGCGTTGCGCCTTATTTGCTCTCAGAAATCAAAGCCTTAGGTTTTCCGGTATTAGCCGAACTGGATACGGCCGTCCAGACAGAGGGAATACTGGAGGATACGCTGCTTTTGAACCTCCATCTGCGGACCGCCCAACGGGTACTATACCAGCTGGATACGATAACTGTCAGTGCTCCGGGTGCGCTTTACGGACATCTTTATGACTACCCCTGGGAAACATTAATTGCTGCTTCGGGCAGCAACGCTTACCTTTGCGTTACCTCGATTGTCGATAATCCGCTCATTACCGATTCCCGTTTCGTCAACGTCAAAGCAAAAGACGCCATCGTGGACCGGATCCGGGATAAATGCGGTTTGCGGCCGGATTCCGGCCCGGATAAAGATAAGGCGGTTGTTCATATTTATTGGAAAAACGATCAGGCCGCTGTTTATCTGGATACATCGGGAGAACGCCTGGCGCTGCGCGGCTATCGCAAAATACCCCTGCAGGCGCCCCTGCAGGAAACTCTGGCGGCGGCAATCATTCTGGCTTCCGGCTGGAATGGCGAAGGGGCATTTATCAATCCGATGTGCGGCAGCGGAACACTGGCTATCGAGGCGGCCATGATCGCGCTGGACCGCGCTCCGGGGCTTCTGCGGAATAATTACGGTTTTATGTATATTTCCAATTTTCCGGAAAAACTCTGGCAGGAGATGCGCAAAAAGGCACGCGATGCCGCCAAAAAGAAGTTGCCGGGAAGAATCATCGCCACCGACTTCGACAGAGAGGCGGTGTTCGCGGCGAGGCAAAATGCGCAGACAGCCGGAGTAGATCATCTGATCGAGTTTGATACCTGTCCTTATGAAAGAACGCTTCTTCCGGAAGGCGGCGGTGTGATTATTTTAAATCCGCCTTATGGCGAGCGCATGAGCACAACTATTAATAAAAAGCGACCCTACGGCAAGGCCGAGTTTTCCGCGTCACGCAAAATCATCGTCCGGAAAGGCGCAGACAGCACCAATAAAGGGGGCGGCAGCGTCTCCGGCCCCCTGGCACGCCTTTCTGCTCTTTATCAGGGACTTGGCGATTTTCTCAAAAAGACCGGAGGCGGATACCGCGGCTATATCTTCACGGGCAATCTGGAGATGATCAAGAAGATCGGCCTGCGCACCAAACAAAGAATCATTCTTTATAACGGTGATATCGAATGCCGCCTGCTGGAATATGAATTATATCAAGGAAGCAGAAAAACATCAGTTTTATCAAGCTAAGGAGAATCTATGGATAAATTATTGAACAATCAGCAGGCGAAGTCGTGGGGAGAATGGCAATCCCATACCCGTGAATATTTAATTGATTCGCTGCAGCGGTCGATCATCTATACGGATATTTTGCGCAAAAGAGGAAACAACTATATCAAGCATATCCGCAGCGGCCAGCCGCCGGTGCTTGTCTATTAATTATGAAATGATCCTCAACGCCAAGAATTTTCCGCGCCCGGTAAACTATGCTCTGGTGCGGATCAGCGACCGCCGGAAAGAAGACGACCGCCGGAGCACAATCAGCGCCACAAGGAAAGTAAGCTGCCTCCGGCTAATACCAAAACGTCCGATCGTCATTATTGATCCCCGCGCCGGCCACGGCCCCGGCATCGGCGGCTCAAAACGAGATTCGGAAATCGGTATGGCACTTGAATAACGGACATCCGGTCTATTTCATTCTTTTTTATTCGGAACCGATCCCCGGCCAAAATCTGGCCGATGTGGAAACAGCGATGGCCACGTTCATGGAAAAAATTGTCGAATTGCATCCCTATGCTGACGCCCCGGCAATCATGGGTAACTGCCAGGCCGGATGGGCGGCGGCGCTGCTTTGTGCGGAGCGGCCTGATGTCACCGGGCCGCTGATCTTAAACGGCGCCCCGTTATCCTACTGGAGCGGAGTTGTCGGCGAGAATCCGATGCGCTACAAAGGCGGTCTCGGCGGCGGCGTATGGGTCACTTCTTTTTTAAGCGATCTCGGCAACGGCGTTTTTGACGGCGCAAATCTGGTATCCAATTTTGAGGGATTAAATCCGGCCAACACCCTCTGGACAAAACGTTATAACGTTTATTCACAGGTGGATACCGAAGAGGAGCGTTATCTGGCTTTTGAGAAGTGGTGGGGTGGTTTCTTCATGCTGACCACCGATGAAATTCATTTTATTGTCAACAATCTTTTCGTCGGCAACAAACTTGAACGCGGCGAATTGGAGCTCCGCGAAGGGGAAAAGATCAGCCTGAAGAATATCAAAAACCCGATACTTGTTTTTGCCTCCCTGGGCGACAATATCACTCCCGCTCAGCAGGCGCTCAACTGGATTCCCCGTGTTTACAGTTCTGTCGATGACATCAAAAGACATGGTCAGGTTATAATTTATATCATCCATAAGGATATCGGTCATCTGGGAATATTTGTTGCCGGCTCGGTCGCCAAAAAGGAGCACAAGCATATCATTGCCAATTTCGACATGATCGATTTCATAACACCCGGCCTCTATGAGATGATTATTGAAGGAGATGTTGGCAGCGGGAATTTTACCACCCGGTATGAAGAACGAACATTTGCCGATATTGCCGCCTATGATGACGGAGGTGAAGATGAAGAAGATTTCAGCATTGTGGCAAAAGATTTCGGAGGCCAATGACAATATGTATCAGCTTTTGGTTCGCCCCTGGGTTAAATTATGGACAACGGAACTTTCCGCGGAAATTATCCGTAACCTTCATCCTTTAAGAATGCAGCGCTATATGTTTGCGGACATCAACCCTCTGATGCGACCGCTAAAAAACATTGCCTGCTGTCACCCGCAACAAAGAAAGCCTGCTTCTCCCGACAATCCTCTGGTCGCCATGGAAAAGGATTTTTCCGAATATATAGAAAACGTCCTGAATATCTACCGGGATTACCGCGATCTCAGCCAGGAACAATTATTCCGGTTTATTTACAGCAGTGATCTGATCAGAATTTTCTTTCCGCCGACAAAAGATAGAAAATGCCGCAGGAAAGTGACCGATTATGAACGTGCAGATTATGACAAAAGAACGCATGGCTCTGGAAGAAGGCGGTGTGGCGGAAGGCCTGATTCGCGTCTTTATGGCTGTAGCCAGGACCAGCCATGGCATCAAGCGTCGTCATTTTGACTTTGCCCAGGAAATCGCCGCGACGCATAAAGTACTGGGGAAAATCCGTCCTGTCCAAATTCAAGAAAATCCTCAAGGAACAGGCGGCGATTCTTCAGGCAGATGAAGACCGGGCAATCAATGCCCTGCACATTCTTATCAAAAAAAGGATGACCGGATGGATGCGCTGGGAATCGCCCGCAGGCTCTGTCTGGTTGACGGCAAGTACACCAGGGAAGAAGAAATTCTGATCGAAAAGCTCAAAAAGGGATTGAAACTGAAAAATGATTAGCTCAGTGCAGCTAATTAATTATGGTTCTGCTGTATTCGCCAGTGCTTTACGGCACTCGCTGATGAGCGATCTTTTGGAAACGCCAAGATCAACAATATCCCAGGGCAGGATTTCGTCAAATTTCTTTTGGCGGTAAACATAGAAGTCCGCATTCACATTTACTTCCTTGAGAGCCTGCGCCCAGTTGCCGTGAAGTCGGTGAACGGCCGTTAATATCTCGCCTACCTTGCGGTCACCCAGAGACAGCAGCGCCTGAACATAATTCCATTTCGGCACATCGGAAATGACCTTGATCTGCTTGTCGGAGCCGAAAGCTCCGGCAAGCTTTTTAATTTTCTTGCCTACGGAATTTACATCACTGAGCGCGCACCATTGCAGTGGTGTTGACGGCTTGGGGATAAACTGATTAATGCTGAGTGTAATGCTCCGGAATATTCTTTTACCGCCCGTGCGGTGCAGGACTTGGTGCTGAATTTTTTTGACCAGTTCAATGATCGCATCAATATCTTTTTCCTGCTCCGACGGCAGTCCGATCATGAAGTACAGCCGCAAATTCATAATCTCATTTTCAATGAGAAGTTCTGCCGAACGCAGGATATCTTCCTCGGTAATGCCTTTGCGCAGCAAATCGCGGAGCCTCTGACTGCCTGCTTCCGGCGCCAGTGCGACTGTTTCTATACCATTGGCTTTGAGAAGCCGAACAATTGTTTCATTAATTTGATCCGCTCTCAATGAACCGATGCCGGCCCGGCCGTCTTTCGCCAGAATGTACTGGCAAATTCTGGCAAGCTCCGGATGATCGGAAACAGCCGTGCCGACCAGACCGATCTTTTTCTTTCTGGTAAGACCGCGATCTATTGCCGCGGCAATATTTTCATAGCTGCGGAAGCGTACAGGCCGATAAATAAAACTGGCCGCGCAAAACCGGCAGCTGCGGGCACAACCCCTGTTTACTTCAACAAGGCACATATCTGCCATTTCCGTCCGGGGAGCGCTGATAACTTCTTCGGTGCAAAAGGAGTTGATATCTTTTATGGGAGAAATCTTTATTCTTTGCGGCAACCCGGGCACAGTAGGCTCAATTGCCTTAATGCGCTGTCCGCAGAATATTTAACTTCATAAAGACCGGGAACATATGCCTGCGGCAGAGTTTTTTGCATTGTAATCAGCATATCTCTGCGATTCAGACCGGACAGGCGTGCTTCCTCAAAAATGCGGGCAAATACCGGCAGCGATTCTTCCGCCTCACCCAGAATAAATAAATCAAAGAAGCCGGATATCGGCTCCGGGTTCATTGTTGCGGCAATGCCGCCGCCAACAATCAGCGGATATTTTTCAGAACGCCCGGAAGCCGGGAGCGGAATGCCTGCCAGCTCGAGCATTGTTAAAATATTGGGATAATCGTTTTCGAAGGATAAAGAAAAAGCCAGTATGTCAAATGCGGCAATATTTTTTTGATTTTCAATGCTGACGAAATCCGCCCGCCCGGTGGCGAATTCGGCTTCGTCACCGGCTGCGGGCAGAAACACTCTTTCACAAAGGAAGGATGGCTGTTCGTTAAATATTTTATAAACCGTCTGAAAGCCCAGATTGGACATTCCCGTCCGGTAATAATTGGGATAGGCAAGACAAACAGTATTATCCGTGCCCCAATTTTTTTTTACAAAGCCCCTTTCCTGCTCTAAAAGGGCATTGTACTTTTTTCTCAGTTTCCAATTCACCTTTTTCAATCAGCCTGTCGGCGTAGAAATGTGGGAATCTCGATGTCAACGTTGTCGATCTCATCGTTGATACCCAGAGTGACAACATTAGCGTTATCACGGGCTCTTTCCCTGCGCATAAATGCCGGTGTTGATAAATCCTCCCGCCTGAAGGCGCCCAGATGCGTTATATTGTCGGTGACCTGCTTCCTTTTCGTTACATCATCAAACCCGGTGGCAATAACAGTTATACGAATATCATCCCCCATGTTTTCGTCAATAACCGTGCCAAAGATGATGTTGGCATCTTCATGGGCTTCCGACTGAATCAATGACGAGGCTTCATTGACTTCGTACAGACTCATATCCGGTCCACCGGTAATGCTCAGCAGAATTGCCTGTGCACCCTGGATGGTATTGTCTTCCAGAAGCGGCGAAGAAATTGCCCGCTGCGCCGCTTCGACTGCCCGGTTTTCACCGGACGCAACGCCCGTGCCCATAAGCGCCATACCCATATTGCTCATAACATTCTTTACATCTGCAAAATCAAGGTTGATCAGCCCCGGAACAATAATTAAATCGGAAATCCCTTTGACAGCCTGGTAAAGAATATCATCCGCTTTCTTGAACGCTTCCAGAAGAGAAAGGTTGCGTCCCCCCAGGGACAGCAGGCGCTGGTTGGGCACAACGATCAGCGTATCCACCGTATCGCGCAGGAGCGCTATCCCTTCTTCCGCCTGAGTGTTGCGCCTTTTGCCTTCAAATTGAAAGGGCTTCGTTACCACGGCGACAGTCAGGGCATTGCATTCACGGGCTATGTCCGCAATAATCGGTGCGGCGCCTGTTCCCGTGCCGCCGCCCAGGCCGGCAGTCACAAAAATCATGTCGGACCCTTCCAGGTACGATCTCAGCTGGTCGCGGGATTCCAGCGCTGATCTTTTGCCGATATCCGGATTAGAACCGGCGCCCAGGCCTTTTGTTATCTCCGCGCCAATCTGAATCTTGACCGGGGATCTTGATGCGCCCAACGCCTGAAGATCCGTATTGGCAATCATGAAATCCACTCCGCGCAAGGAGCACGAAATCATCGTATTAACGGCGTTGCCTCCTCCCCCTCCTACTCCGATCACTTTAATTTTTGCCGAATTAGCACTGCACACTTCTGTCAATTCAAACATAGGCATCCCTTCCTTTCAAAAAAATTCTAAAAACCATTTTTTAATTGTTTTGATCATATTGCTGAATATGTTCCCGGTTTTTCTGTAAACCGAATCACTGGATAATTGTTTGCTGCCATAGATAATCAATCCGACTCCGGTAGCGTAAGCCGGAGAATTCACGACATCGGAAAGTCCTCCCATGCCCGAAGGAATCCCCCGGCGGACCGGCATATCAAATATCTGTTCGGCCAGTTCATTGATACCGGGCAAAAGCGATGTGCCGCCTGTCAGAACAACTCCTGCCGCCAGTAAATCTTCAAAACCGGAACGGACAACTTCCTTGGAGGCCATATTAAGGATTTCTTCCATCCTGGGCTCAATAATTCTGCCTAGTATCTGGCGTGATACTTCCCGTGCTTCGCGGCCGCCGACGCTGGGCACATCGATTGTTTCTTCTTTAGGAATCATTGATGTTAAGGCACAACCGTATTCAATTTTAATTTTTTCCGCTTCATTGAACGGCGTGCGCAAGCCGGTGGCAATATCGGAAGTCAGATAGTTGCCGCCGACCGGCAGTATGGCTGTATGTTTGATGCTCCCCTCGGAAAAAATGGCAATACCTGTATTGGAACCGCCAATATCAATCAGGACAACACCAAGATCTTTTTCATCGGAGCTGAGCACTGCTTCACTGGCTGCCAACTGCTCTAAAACTACATCTTCAATATCCAGGCCTACACGGTTGACCGATTTTACAATATTCTGAATCGCCGCGGCAGCTCCCGTAACAATGTGGACTTTTGCCTCCAGACGGACACCAGACATTCCCACCGGATCTCTTACCCCATCCTGCCCATCGACGACGTAGTTCTGCGGCAGCGTATGGAGGATCTCCCTGTCCAAAGGGATGGCAATGGCTTTGGACGCTTCGATAGCCCTTTGTACATCCTCTTCGCCAACTTCCCGGCCTTTAATGGCTACGATACCAAGGGAGTTCTGTCCTTTGATATGGCTGCCGGCCACCCCGACGTAGGCTGAATTAATGCGGCATCCCGACATATGTTCAGCTTCGTCGATAGCTTTCTTTATTGCTTCCACAGTGCTTTCAATATTGACAACAACACCTTTTCTTAATTCTTTGGCCGGCGATGTTCCGATACCAATGATATCAATACCTGTATCAGTAACCTCACCGACAATAGCTGTCGTCTTTGTTGTTCCAATATCGATTCCCACCAGAACATTGCTTCTTCTGCCCATTAGTTTTTTCTCCACCTTTTTTAAAATATGCAGCGCTTGACTGCTTTTTATATCCGGAATTGCCTGCCTTTTTTCCCCGCCTCGGACCGCCCTGGAATATCTTTATGCGAGATGGTGATCTTTTTAATATCGCATATATCCACAATAATAAAACCCTTTCTCATGCCTCTCATTTCCATATCTGCCATGACCACATTTAATTGTTTCAATTTGCTTTCGTAATTGTCCTTGCCCAGTTTCAGATAGAGACCGGTATCGGTCAGCACAGAAAGTCCGAAGACATCATCGACATTAACTTCAGATATTGCCCCGAGATAATTGAACTTCCCGGAAGCAGAAACTGTTTTCAACATATTCAACGTGTTTAGAAAAATCTTTGATTTCTCCTTTTCCTTGCCGTCGATTCCGGCAAGAAGCGGCAGATCGACGTCATCTCCTCTACTCACTCTCTTAAAAGCAAACCCTTCATTATCCATAAGATATAAATCACTGGCTCGCTTGACCATCGCGACAGGGCTTCTTTCCCTCACTTCCAGAACCAGCCTGTCGGGAAGTTCCCTGCCCACATAAACATTTTTCACCCAGGGATTGGCGGACACTCTCTTCACCAGAGTCTCGGTATTGATGGCAAGCAGGTTTTGCTGCGGTGGAATAGCTGCCAGCGTCAGAATTTCTTTCTCCGTTAATTCCTTTAAGCCGCGTACCGATACTTCTTTCACCTTAAAAAAGGACATGCTCAATAAGCAGCTGTAAGCATAAACAAACAACAGACAAAGCACAGCAACAGAAAACAACAAGCCCACCGCACCGGCAAATTCACCAATGCCGCCGCCTATGCGCCGGCGCAGGCGGTTTTTTTTAGCAGCAATGCTCGTTTTTAATTTCTTGGACACTAATTATCTCCAACAATTTCTACTTCCGTCTCCAGGTCAATACCCTTTTCTTTTTTAGCTCTGTCGGTGATGAGGCTTATCAATGACAGAACATCGGTTGCGGTTGCCTTGCCCCTGTTGATAATGAAGTTGGCATGCTGAACTGATACTTCCGCATCCCCGCAACGCTTTCCTTTAAGGCCCATTTCTTCAATAATCCGGCCGGCCGGCATTCCCGGTATATTTTTAAAAATTGATCCGGCATTGGGATAGGCCAGAGGATGCTTTTGCTGACGCGCCTGTAAGATTTCTTTCATTTTATCCTGGATCTGTTTGCGTTCACCTTTTTCTAATTTTAACCGGGCATTAAGTATTATTGCCTCGCGCGGCAAAGACGTCCTGCGGTAGTGAAAAACTATTTCTTCCTTTTTCATTGTTGCCTTTTCGACCGTTGAGCATCCAACAGAGACACTTCTTCGATAACATCCTTCATTTCCGCCCCGTACGCTCCGGCATTCATCCAGACGGCACCGCCAATGCTGCCGGGAATACCCGCAGCAAAACTCGAGGCCGGTCAATTCGTGCGCTGCCGCCAGCGCTACCGCCTGAGCCAGTGCAGCACCGCCCTGGGCATTGATATAATGGCCGCCATCGGGCATTTGCCGGTAATTTATTTCTCTTAATCCGCTCATCAGTAAAATTGCTCCGCGGTATCCGCCGTCCCGGACAATGATATTCGTCAAGTTTCCCACCGGCAGATAATCTATTCCGGCCTGCTGTCAGTTTCCTGACGATCTGCGCCAGCTGAACTTCGCTTTCAATAACAATCAGGGCATCGGCATTGCCGCCGACTCGAAGCGACGTATGCTGCGACATCGGCTCATCATAAAATATTTTTCCGTCATGTCGCGCCGAGCGCCTCTGTAATTTTCTTATCACCGCCCATTTATATTTTGTTCCCTTGCCGCCAGTTGTTTTAAAAAGGCTTCGCCTATTTTATAGACGCTGCCGGCGCCCAGAGTAAATACCGCATCGTTGGGCTTAACAATTTTCAGGAGATATTCAATCGTATCTTCCGCCTTCCCGATATATTCTACATGGGGATGACCGGTTTTCTTGATCGCCGCGCAAAGCGCCGCTGAATTAACTCCGGCAATCGGCTCTTCGCTGGCGGGATAAATATCGTTCAAAATTAAGATGTCGGCATCGGCAAAAGCGCTGAGTGAACTCATCAAAAAGCGCCCTAGTCCGGGTAAAGCGATGCGGTTGAAAAACAACTATGCGCCTGTCTTTCCATACGTTGACGCGCTGCAGCCAGAGTTTCTTTGACTTCCGTCGGATGATGACCGTAATCATCGACAACGGTTATACTGCCGATCCGCCCTTTAACTTCCAGCCGCCGCTGCACACCATTAAAGCTCGACAGGCCTTTCCGGATTACCGGAAAATCAAGCTCCAGCTCGCGGGCGACGGCTATCGCCGCCAGCGAATTATAAACATTAAACATGCCGGGGACATTGAGTTCAATTTCGCCCACCGCTTCTCCCTTATAATAAAGGAGATAGCTTGTTTTGCCGCCCTGAAATTTAATTTTCTGCGCGCTGTAGTCCGCAGGATGTTCAATCCCGTATGTTATTGTTCTGCGCTTAATCTGCGGGGCAATTTCTCTCACATGCTCATTATCGCTGCACATGACAGTGCAGCCGTAAAAGGGAACGATATTGGCAAACTTAAGAAAAGCATCCTTGATTTCCTCGATTCCCGGATAATAATCCAAATGTTCACGGTCGATGTTGGTAATAACGGCAATTGTCGGCGAAAGTTTCAGGAACGAACCATCGCTTTCGTCCGCTTCCGCGACAATTATTTCACCGTCGCCCAGGCGCGCGTTGCTGCCGATGCTGGCCAGCTTGCCGCCGATGACCATGGTTGGATCAAGACCGCCTCCCGCCAGAATTGTCGCGACCATAGATGTCGTCGTTGTTTTACCGTGGCTGCCCGAAACGGCAACGGAGAATTTCATCTTCAAAAGCTCGGCCAGCATTTCCGCCCGCGGGATTACGGGTATATTCCGCAGGTGGGCTTCTACTACTTCCGGATTTTCCGCCTTAACCGCGGTAGAAGTTACAACTACATCGGCATTGCCGATATTCTGTGCGCTATGGCCTATGGCGACCAGAGCCCCCAGTCTTCGAGAGGCGCAAAGTTGTATCCGACTGCTGGGCGTCAGAGCCGCTGATTTTATAACCGAGATTAAGCAGAACTTCGGCAATTCCGCTCATACCGATGCCGCCGATTCCCACAAAATGAATACACTTAATTTTGCGCTGCATTAATCCCGTTTTCTTTATCCGTTCCCATTTATCCGCTATACCTTCCAGTTTCAATTATGCTTAGTCTTTATTTTTTTCTCCACCAATTTCAGGCAGGCATCAACAATATTTGCCGCCGCCTCGATGTTGCCCTGTTTTGCCGAGTTCTCTTCCAGCATTTGTAATTTCTTCGGGTTGTTCAATAATTCCTCCACAACACCGAATAACTTATTGCCGCTGAGATCTTTCTCATTAATCATGATTGCGGCTCCCGCATCCGCCAGCGCCCGGGCATTTTTGGTCTGATGATCATTGGTCGCCCAGGGGAAGGGAATTAATATTGGCGCTTTCCCTGCCGCCGTAATTTCTGCCAATGATGTCGCGCCGGCCCGGCAAATTATCAAATCAGCCTGCCGGTATGCTTCGGCCATATCGATAATAAAGGCAGTAACATTGGCCGTAATTCCATAACGGGCATAAGCCTCCCGGACCAAGTCCACATCTTTTGCTCCGGTCTGGTGCAAAACACGCACTTTATTTTTCATCTTCTGCAGCTGGGGCAGCATTTCCATCACGCTTTTATTTATCGCCATGGCCCCCTGAGAACCGCCGAAGATCAAAAGCTGAAAAAAGTCTTTTCCCGTTTTGGGCAGATTCCGCACACCAGTAAAAGCCGCCCGCACCGGATTACCGCTCAGCAAGGCCTTGGAGCGGGGAAATAACTCTGCGGTCTCTTCATACGTTACAAATATTCTATCTACAAACTTACCCAAAATTCTATTCGTGATACCGGGCGCGGCATTTTGTTCGGCAATAGCTGTTGGAATTCCCATAAAATATGCTGCCAGAACCGCCGGACCGGAAGCATAGCCGCCAACGCCGATCACCAGCGCAGGGCGAAACTGCTTCAGAATCCGCCTGGACTGCAGCATGCTTTGCGGAATCTGATATAATCCTTTCAGCAGAGCCCTCATTCCCCGTCCCTTAATTCCTTCGATATCGATCGTGCGCAGTTCATAACCGGCCTGACCTAACAATCTACTTTCAATGCCTCTTTTTGTTCCGATAAAAACAACTTCTGTTTGCCTGTCCCTTTTAATAAATTCCTCGGCAATGGCAATGCCTGGAAATAAATGTCCTCCTGTTCCTCCTCCGGCAATTACAATACGCATTTTTTTCTCCGGAGAAAGCGGAAAATGATCAATAAAATGTCGACATTTCTTCTACTGTTCATACTCTTTGCGTCGATATATTCAATAAAATCCCCACCGCCGTCATGCTCATCACAAATGACGTCCCGCCGTAACTTAAAAAAGGCAGCGCCAGCCCTTTCAGCGGAATGATCCCCATGACGCCGGCGATGTTAATAAATGCTTCCAGGGCTATGACCATTGTTAATCCCGCCGCCAGAAGAGTACCGAAAAGATCAGGTGCTTTCAGCGAAATCATAAATCCACGCAAAACAAAAAGGATAAACATGACTATCACTATTGTGACACCGACAAACCCGCTCTCTTCCGCTATAATAGACAAAATAAAGTCCGTATGAGGCTCCGGCAGGTAAAATAATTTCTGCATACCATCGCCTATTCCCACACCGAAAGTTCCGCCTGACCCGAAAGACAGCAGGGATTGAATTATTTGAAATCCGGTATTGTCCGCATCCTTCCAGGGATCCAGGAATGCCGTGAGGCGCGCCACCCGGTATCCTTTCTGCCAGATAAGGCCGATACCAATGGGAATAAAAGCTGCCGCCAATCCCAGCAAATGGGTGATCCTTGAGCCGGCCAGGCACATCATTAGAAGCATAATTGCTACTATAATTACCGCCGTACCGAAATCAGGTTGCAATAATATCGGCAAAATTACCACCGCCGTAATCGACAGAGGGACCAAAACACCGCGGGTAAATTTCTTGAGCTGATGGACTTTGCGCGTCAATAAATGAGCAAGAAAAACTACCATCGCAATTTTAACCATTTCCGTTACCTGGAAAGAAAAAAATCCCAGATTCAACCAGCGCGTCGCTCCGCCGCGCTTAAGACCGACATGAGGAATCAAAAGCAGGATAAGTAAAATCAAAGATATAACTATTCCGGGATAAGCCACTTTCTTTAGTGATGTATAGGGAATCTTGCTCATCAGCACCATGGAAGCAAGACCTAAACAAACAAAGAGCATCTGTTTCTTCAGAAAATACAGACCGTCTTTAAAACGCTCCAAGGCAATAATAGAACTGGATGAATAGATCATCGCCGTCCCCACAGTTACCAGAATTAATGTAACCATGAGCAAAATAATGTCCGGCGCTTCATTTTCTTTTTTTAGTACAGCATCCATTTACAGATTCCTGACCACTTCTTTAAAAAAATTACCCCGCTCTTTATAATTTTGAAATTCATCGAAACTGGCACAACCGGGGGACAGCAATATCACATCCCCGGCTGCCGCATTTTCATAAGCACTGCTGATCGCTTCACGCAAAGTCTGGTCTTTTCTCCGCAGGCACGTCCGCGCCAATCAGCGATCCAATACGGTCCCGCGCTTCGCCGAACAAGATCACTTTTTTGGCTTTTTGCGCAAGTTTAGGCTTGAGGGTATCAAAATCCCCGTCTTTATCCCGCCCGCCCAGGAGCAATATGACCGGCTCGGGAAATGTATCCAGAGCGCGCACGACAGATCCGACGTTTGTTCCTTTGGAGTCATCAAAAAATCGGACGCCTTTTTTCTCGCCGGCAAATTCAATCCTGTGCGGCAATCCCCGAAAATCGGTGACGGCGTCTATGATCCGGGCCTGGCTGCATCCGCAAAAGCGCGCCGCCATGACAGCAGCCATTACGTTTTCCACATTATGCAAACCCGGGATTTTAATCATGTCCAGCGGATATTCTTCCCGACTTCCATCGGACTTTCTAAAAATAAGAGCATCATCCTGCAAATACATTCCCTGTTGAATTTCCCCGGCAGAGCTAAATGCAAAAACCCTGGCCTTAAGGCCGGAACTCATTGACGCATATGCGGGATCTTCGGCATTGAGAATTGCAAAATCGGATTCTGTTTTGATTGGCAAATATTCTGGCCTTGATGCGCCGATACTCGTCAAAAGAACCATGGTAATTGACATGATCGCAGGTAACATTCAGGAGTATGGAAATGAAAGGCCGGAACTTCTCCACCCACTGCAGCTGAAAGCTGCTGATTTCCGCCACCACAAAATCTTCTTCTGCGACGTTCCGGCATATTCAATCAAGGGATTACCGATATTGCCGCCGACAAATACCTCCTTGCCTGCGCCGGCCAGAATTTCCCCCAGCAGGCTTACCGTTGTTGTTTTTCCGTTGGTACCGGTAACCGCCAGCACCGGCTGTTTCAGAAAGCGATAAGCCAGTTCGATTTCACTGAGAACAGGAATTTTCCTGGCGACGGCCGCCGTAAGTATTTCATTGTAAGGCGGAATCCCCGGCGACGGGATAACCATGTCCGCCCCACTTAAAATGCCGGCATTGTAACGCGCCGATTTCCAGCCATTTTTCATGGGCAATATCCCCATACTGAGCATCCCACAACTCGGGCTGCTTTTCATCGGTAACCACGACCCGGGCTCCCCGGGAACCCAAAAACCGGGCAGTGGCAATTCCTGTTTTGCCCATGCCGAGAACAACAATTTTTTTATCCTGGAAATCCATATTACCCCTATCGTAACTTCAACGTGCTTATCGCCATCAAGGCCAGCAAAATTGAAATTACCCAAAAACGCACGATTACTTTCGGCTCCGCCCAGCCTTTCAACTCAAAATGGTGATGCAAAGGCGCCATCCGGAAAATACGCTTACCCTGCGTCATTTTGAAATAACCAACCTGGAAAATTACGGAAAAGGTTTCAATCACAAAAATGCCGCCGACAATTACCAGCAGAATTTCCTGTTTGGTAATCACAGCCATCATCCCTAATGCTCCGCCCAGGGACAGCGAACCGACATCACCCATAAATACTTCCGCCGGATAAGAATTAAACCAGAGAAAACCCAGGGAGGCGCCGACCAGAGCCCCGCAAAACACCGCCAGCTCTCCGGCCCCCGCAACATAAGGAATCTGCAGATAAGTCGATACTTTCACATTGCCGGCAAAATAGGCGAACATTAAATAGGTGGCAAAACAAATAGTCGCCGGTCCGATGGCCAACCCGTCCAATCCATCGGTCAGATTAACGGCGTTGGCCGCGCCGACAATGATAAAAGTCGAAAGCAGGACATAACCCCAGCCGATATCCGGCAGAACGGTTTTAAAGAACGGGATGGTGATCTGTGAATTGAAGCCCGGTTTGATATAAAGAATGACGCTGACAAACAGAGCAAGCAATATTTCGGCGGTTAGTCTTGTTTTCCCGGACACCCCTTTGGAATTTTTTCCGACGAGCTTTCGATAATCGTCGATAAAGCCGATTAAACCGTATCCCACCGTCACCAGCAATATCAGCCATACATAATCGATTGCCAGGTTCGCCCAAAGCAATGTCGAAACAAGAACGGCAAAGATTATCAATACCCCGCCCATTGTGGGTGTGCCTTTTTTGACCAGATGGCTCTGCGGGCCGTCTTCCCTGATCTGCTGGCCGATTTGCATGCTCTGCAATTTACGGATCAGCCAGGGACCGACAACAAAACATATCACCAGCGCAGTTATCGTTGCGTAAATCGCCCGGAATGTAATATAGCGGAATACGTTAAATGATGAAAATATCGTATGTAAAGGATATAATAAATGGTAAATCAATCTTCATTCACTCCCGATAAATGAACTTTTGTGCCGTTGCCTGATCCGGTTGCCGCTCGGCCGAAGAGATCGCATATTTGAGCCGTAATCTTTTCCATCTTCAGCCGGCGTGATCCTTTCACCAGGATCCAGTCACCCTTCTTTAAGTACTTCTGCAAAAAAGGCATGCCGTCTTCTTCTTCGGATATAAAGAAAATATTCTGCCGCGGCATACCGCCTTCTTCCGCACCGGCCGCGGTAACTGCGGAAAAATCACCTTTCAGGAAGATCGCGTTTACGCCGATTGTCGCCATCAAAACACCGATTTTGCGGTGCATTTCGGAAGACGCTGCTCCCAATTCCAGCATGTCCCCCAAAAACACATAGCAGGAATGATGGTTCTTCAAATCTTTCAGCGTCATCAGCGCTTCGCGCACTGATGCGGGATTGGCATTGTAAGAATCATCGATAACATGAGCGCAGTTTTGCAGTTTGATTATCTGCATCCGCCCGGGAACCGGCTGAAACGCGGCCAGGCCTTCAGCAATCATTTTACAGTCAATACCAGCCGCCCAGGCTGTTGCCGCTGCTGCCAGCGCGTTATAGACATGATGTATGCCGACAATTTTCATCTCCAGCTTATTGACCTTATCACCAATTACCAGTTTAAAGCGCACTCCGCGGGCGCCATTTTTTTCAATGTCCTTGGCCGTAACCTCGGCATTGGACGTCAGGCCGAAAGTAACTCGGTTACCGGGCCATCGATCGGCGACAAGGCAGATATTTTCATCATCAAGATTAATTATTGCCGTCCCGCCCGGCGCCATATTAAGAAACAAACTGCCTTTTTCCTCACGGACAATATCCACCGAACCGAAACCGGCCAGATGGGCAGGACCGATATTGGTAATCAAACCGATATCCGGCGATGCAATCTCGGTCAGCCGTTTGATCTCGCCGCATGTATTCGTGCCCATTTCCAGGATAGCCAGTTCGTGATCACTCGTTAAACGGAATATTGTTTGCGGTAATCCGATCAGATTGTTTAAGTTCCCCTCCGTTGTTAAAGTTCTTTTCTCCCGGCCGGTTATTGCCGCCAGCATTTCCTTAGTAGTGGTCTTCCCGGAAGATCCCGTCAAGCCGATCACACGGGATGAGAAAAGCGTTTCCGGTAATTCTGCGCCAAATCTCCCAGCGCCTTTAAAGTATCGGCAACCTTGATTACGACCGTTTTCTGGTCCTGCAGGAGTTAGCTTGATTTTTGCCTCATTGTGCACCAGTACACCGGACGCTCCCTGTTCCAGCGCCATCCCTATAAAATCATGACCATCATATTTCTCGCCTTGCAGGGCAAGAAATAAATTCCCCTCCTGGACCTGTCGGGAATCGGTTGTAATTCCATAAAACGTATTCTCCTTCTCTCCGGAAAGCAGAGCACCGCCCGTTGCTTTCAATACCTGCGCCGCAGTAAATATAGGGAAGTCGTTAACCATCAATTATTTCATACCCCTCATCTTCAAAGCCTGTTGCAGCAATGAGACGATCATCAAAGGGCATCTTTCTTTGTGCCCATGATCTGATAATCTTCATGACCCTTGCCGGCGATTAAAACAATATCGCCATCCGCTGAAGCTATTTGATTGCGGCTTCAATTGCTTTTTTCCGGTCGGGAATTACCGTATAAGAATGAACATCCATTCATCATTTCAGGTTGACCGATCTCTATTTTTTTAATCTTCTTCTGATCAATTCCCGTTTCTATTTCCCGAATAATCGCGGCAGGATCCTCCAGGCGGGGATTGTCCGAGGTTACAATAGTTAAATCACTGTAACTTACCGCTGCTTCACCCATCAGAGGCCGTTTGCCGCGGTCACGATTACCGCCGCAGCCGAATACCGTGATAATCCGCTTTTTCTTGAGGGCAGTCAGATTTTGCAGCACACGCCTTAAAGCATCATCGGTATGCGCGTAATCTACAAAAACATGAAATCCGGAATTTGACTTGACGCTTTCCAGCCGTCCGGGCACACAGGACAGATTTTCAATGCCCGACTTCATCAATGCCTGCGGGATATGGAGGATCGATGCAGCGCCGAGAGCCGCCAGAATATTGTAGAGATTAAATTTGCCGATAAGCCCGGAGGATAACGGAAAATATTTCACCGGAAATATTTATCCGGGCTGTAATTCCGGAAAGCGACAATTCATAATCATCGGCCTTAATATCGCAATTACTTTCGATGCCATATGCCAATGAAGGCAACGGCGAATCCTGCAGAATAATCCGCCCCCACTGATCATCTTTATTTATCACCATTTTTTGATGAATGGACTTT
Source organism: uncultured delta proteobacterium (assembly GCA_963845095.1). GTDB lineage: Bacteria > Desulfobacterota > Syntrophia > Syntrophales > Smithellaceae > MVRV01. Next base: position 10,936 of record CAWJQM010000005.1, on the reverse strand, counting down.
CCTGCTTTGCGGCAGCACTTCGGAGAAAAATCTTTTCTTGGCTTGAAAATAATTTTCCATCGTTCCATGATAATCAAGATGGTCGCGGGTAAGATTGGTAAAAATACCCAGATCGAAATCGCAATCATCAACCCTCTTTAAATCAATAGCATGCGATGAGACTTCGGCAATAACATGCGTCACACCATCATCAGCCATTTCCCGAAGAATTCTCTGCAGCTCATAAGATTCAGGAGTTGTGTTCGGCGCAGGATATGTTTTATTGTTGAACCGGTAATTGACCGTTCCTAAAACTCCGCAGTTAAAACCGGCCGCCCGCAAAATAGATTCCAGCAAGTAGGTAATTGTCGTTTTCCCGTTTGTCCCGATCACGGCGATCAAAACAAGCTTTGCCGAAGGATTGCCGAAATAATTCTTGGCTAATATTCCCAGGGCGCGCCGGCTGCCGGCCACCTTAATGCCCTTGACCGGAGGGGAAAACCGGATATCTTTTTCATGGACAATGTACTTTGCACCGCGGGCAATTGCCTCGGCGATAAAATCATGGCCATCATATTTAAGCCCGGGAATGGCCACAAATAAAGAATCCTCCCGGCACTGATCCGCCGAATAACAGACAGTGGAAACTTCTTCCCGGAAATCTCCGCCAGTATCTGATGCTGTCTATCCCTTCAAGCAGCTGCCCCAGTTTCATTGCCACCTCAGTTATTCAATGCAAATGTTAACGCTGCAAACCCGTTCTTCACCAAGTTGCGTGCCGGCCTGCGGATACTGGCTGACGGCCCAGCCATTGCCGGATATTTTCACTTCTATTGATCGCTCTCTGGCTTTCTTCATCACTTCTCTGATGGTCAGATTGGAAAAATCGGGCATAACCGATTCATCATCCAGGGAGCAGCTTGCCCCGGAACCAGAGCCTGCGAAGTCGAAATCAGCTGTACTTTGTTTGTTTTCTCCTGTTCAAATACCGGCGTTTCCCGGATGTTGGTCTTAAAACAATTCAATATCTGGTCGCCGATATTTTTGAAGACGGGTGCGGCAGCCACACCACCCCACTTATCACGCTGCGGCTCATCCAGAATCACCAGAATGGCAACCTGCGGATTATCGGCCGGGAAAAATCCCATAAAAGATGTCCGCACTTTTTCCGAAGAATAGGCACCCCGGGCAAAGTCAAATTTTTGAGAAGTTCCCGTTTTACCGGCGACAGCTACGTTGACAATACGCGCATTTTTCCCGGTGCCGTCAACCGCCCCGACAACTTCCGTGAGCATGCCGGTTAATCGCTTGGCAACGCCCGGAGAAATAACCTTCCGCACAACCGTCGGCGTATACATCTTGATCAGACGGTTATTTTTATCGGCAAATCCGCGCACAATATACGGCTTCATCAAAACTCCATTATTGGCAATAGCCGACATTGCTGAAATTAACTGAATGGCTGTAACCGAGATACCCTGGCCGAAAGCAATTGTCGCTGCATCAACTTTCGTCCACTTTTGCACAGGCCTGACCATCCCGGTTGATTCGCCCGGCAGATCTATCCCGGTTCTCGCTCCAAAACCAAAGCGTTCAATATACTCGGCGAACTTTTCCTTGCCCAACTTCTGAGCTATTTTTACAGAACCAATATTGCTGGAGTATTTTAATATGTCCGGCACAGCCAGCAGCCCGTGGCGCTTGCGGTTTGCTTCATGGATGATTCGGTCGGCTATAGCATAAGATCCGTTTTCACAATAAAACTTATCCGTTTCTTTAACGGCTTTTTCTTCCAGAGCTCGCCGCCACTAAGAAAGGTTTAAACGTGGAGCCGGGATCAAAGAAATCCGTGATGGCGCGGTTTCGCCATGTGTCCGGGATCAAGTCCGCTGACATTATTCGGATTGAATCTGCCTTCATTGGCCAGAGCCAGAATCTCACCGGTTTGAGGATCCATTACAATGGCAAGCCCGCCTTTTGCCCCTTTGCTCAAAACAGCATCTTTCAAATGCGTCTCGACCAGGTATTGAATGCGGTTATCAATTGTCAGAACGAGATTAATGCTTTCATCTTTTTTCGTCTCATTCTTTTCTGCCCGTAAAAATAATTTTTTGCCCTTTGGCATCCCGTGCCCAGGCGACTTTTTCCGGCTTTCCCTTGAGGACTTCGTTATACTTCTTTTCCAGCCCTTCCAGACCGGTGGAATCGGCGCCGACAAATCCCAGCATATGCGCCGCCAGCTCACCATTGGGATAAAAGCGTTTCGGTTCTTTGACTAAAACAATCCCCTCAATATTTGCGCTCTCCACATTTGCCGCCTGCTCCGGAGAAATTCTTCTGGCCAGCCAGCAAAAACTTTTCCGTTCCGATATTTTCTTGAATACAGCGCTCTTATCTAAATGGAGAATGTCTGATATTTGCTGGGATGTTCGCAGGGGATCGGCAATTTTTGACGGATCAGCAAACACGGAATCCGCCATAATTGATACCGCCAGCTTTTCGCCGTTGCGGTCGAAAATAACACCTCTTTCCGGCTGTAACTGCAATGTGGTAGTCTGCTGTCTCTGCGCCAGCGTTTTAAGTTTCTGGCCGGACAATATTTGCAACTGAAAAGCACGGGAAAGCAAGGCAATAAACAGTATGAGGAAAATTAGCAGGACACTGACAATCCTGATTTTCAGCCTTTTTTTTGTTTCCACGACCATGCTATTCTCCCGAATTTTTCAAGACAATCACTTGATCTTGTTCAGGATAAGACATGAGCAGCCGGCTTCTGGCTATGCTTTCTATCCGCTGCGGCGACTTAAGCATCGCGTATTCCAGCTTCAGTTTTTTTTGTTCTTCCATCATTTGCTCATGAGCACTTAATCCCGCAGTAACTTTATATTCCAGTTCCGTCATACGAATATGCGAGCCAACATAGATCAGGGCAACAAGCATCAGTACTATGGCCACGACAATAAAAGTCGGATAGTTAATGCCGGAAGATTCTTTCTTCTCCTCCCGGACATGCGGCATAGTCTGTGTGCTGATAGCCTGTTCCATCTTAAATCCTTTGAGCTACGCGCAGCTTGGCGCTGCGAGATCGTGGATTTGCCAATATTTCGGCTGCCGCGGGGATTAACGCTTTTTTCGTCAGCACTTTGAGCGCTGCCTCTCGCTTGCAGGTGCAAATCGGCACATCCTTGGGGCAACTGCAAATTCCCGTAAGGGCAGCGAAATTCATTTTTAACAATTCGGTCTTCCAGTGAATGAAAAGAGATAATAGCGATGCGACCGCCGCTGTTTAATGCGCTCACGGCCGAATTGATTGCCGGTCTGATGCTTTCCAGTTCATTATTAACGGCGATTCTAATTGCTTGAAATGTTCTTGTAGCAGGATGAATTTTTTGCCGGCGCATTTTAGCGGGCATGGCGGAAGCAATAACGGCAGCCAGCTCCACCGTTGTTTCCAGAGGGGATGACCGTCTTTTCTGCGATATTGCCCTTGCAATCCTACTTGCCATCTTTTCTTCCCCGAAAGTACGAATAATTTTTTCCAAATCTTTTTGGGCAAAGCTGTTGACAATATCGTAAGCGCTGATCTTCAAACTGCGATCCATCCGCATGTCGAGCGGCGCGGATTGATTAAAACTAAAGCCCCTGGCAATCCGGTCAAGTTGATGTGAAGAAACCCCCAGATCAAGGAGAACGCCATCAACTTTTCTAATCTGCAATTTTTCCAGAACCGAACCAAGTTCGGCGAAATTAGCTTTTACGAGAACCTTACGAGAGCCGAATTCGGCCAGCCTGGCTTCTGCTGCCAGCAGGGCTTCGTCGTCACAGTCAATCCCAACAAAAAACCCACTGGTTGCCTTAAGTATTTCATATGCATGGCCTGCGCCCCCGACAGTGCCATCCACATAAATTCCTTCTTTGTTGATGCAAAGCCAATCAATAACTTCTTTCAGCATTACCGGCTCATGAAAGAAGTCGGCATCCATTGCTTAAATTCCCAAATCGGCAATGAAGTTAGCGGCTTTATCAATTTCGCCGCCGGTTTTTTTCATTTCCTCTTCAAAGCGATCTTTGGACCAGATTTCGATAACTTTGATCATCCCGGCTAAAACAATATCTTTTTCCAGTTTAGCGTATTCACGCAGCGTAGGAGGGATAAGTACGCGTCCCTGGCCATCCAGATTGCAATCAACGGCACCCGACATGAAGAAGCGCTGAAATGCGCGCACTTCTTTGCGCAAAATAGACTGGTGGGAAACCTTCTCTTCGATGACGCGCCATTCATCATAAGGGAAAACCATCAAGTAACCATCCCAATTGGTAATCACCATCCGGTTGTCGTAAGTCTCCGTAAAGATATCGCGAAACTTCGCCGGAAAGATTACTCTTCCTTTTTCGTCGATATTATGATGATATTGGCCCCGAAAAACAGACACTATTCCCCTCCACAACAAACCACTTTACTCCACGTGGCCAACTATAAAGATAGCTCATGGCTTTGTCAAGAAAAAAAAATTAATTTTTTCTGATTTATTGGCTTAAAATCACTAAGAAAATCAGGGAAATGCCGGAAGCAGAATTTTACCAGCGGAAAATTTCCTGCATAATTTATTGGATATGATCATAAACAGACCGGATAATAATAACATATTATTAATGATTTCAGATATTTATGGCATATAGGGAAGGATAAGTAACGGCTAGTTTTTATTTTTATTCATGCGGTAGCGGGAAACTGCCTGATTGTGGGTTTCCAGGGAAGAGGAAAAAAAGTGCGAACCATCCCGGCGGGAAACAAAGTAAAGATAATTTTTGTCTGCCGGATAAAGAGCAGCGGTCAGTGAGTCAAGCCCGGGATTAGCAATTGGCCCGGGGGGCAGACCATTGATAATATAAGTATTATACGGTGAATTTCTTTTCAGATGGCTGCGCCGGACGGCGCCGGCAAAGTTATGCAAGTCATATACGGCAGTCGGGTCACTTTGCAGAGCGCATTTTTTTTTTTAATCTGTTGTGAAAAACTGCTGAAATCAAATTCTTTTCATCAGTTTTCCCTGATTCCTTGCCGATGATCGAGGCCAGCGTAACATATTGCTGCATTGTAAAACCGAGTTTATTAGCCCTGTCCCGCATTGCCGGTGTAACTTTCTTCCAAAATTGTTCAACCATCTTGCGCATGATCAGGCGCGTGCTCATCGATCGGTCAAAGAAATAAGTATCCGGGAACAGGTATCCCTCAATGGAGGCGGCTTTAATATCCAGAGATTGCAGGAATTCTTCATCTTCTGCCAATTCAAAAAAATATTCCGACTCTATTAATTTGTATTCCATAAGAATGTCCGCTATTTCTTTTACGGAAAGATCTTCGGGAATAGATCACACGATACATTTTAATATCACCACGAATCAGTTTAGAAAGAACATCGGAAGGAGCCATCGAAGTGTTAAATTCATATTCGCCGGCACGAATAGAGCGCAACGCCTGTCTGCTGAAGGCCAGGCTATAAAATAAAATCCGGCTTCTGATCATGCCGGCATCATCGAGGATTTTGGTAATTTCCAGGAAGCTGGAACCGGTGGGTATATCCACAATCACAGTGGTTTTTTTTTGGTCAATGGGGATTAAAGAATAAACAACCAGCATCGCGGAATATATAATAATGCCGGCAACAAGCGCTAATAGAATGTAATAAGTTTTTTTACTAATCTTTTTTTGCATATTATTTTAAGTTTGTCTTTTCAACTAACTTTTTTGCTGTCGGATGAATCCAGGTAACCCTGAAGGATAAGGCAGGCGGCCAGTTTATCTACGGTCTTTTTTCTCTTTTTCCAATGCATGCCGGAATTGATCAATATTTCTTCAGCCTCTTTTGTGGATAGAGTCTCCGGCCATTTAATAACCGGTAAGGAAAAAGCTTTATTCAGGAGCAAAGCAAAACGGTTAACTTTTTCACATTGAATCCCTTCGGAGCCGTCAAGGCGAACGGGATAACCGATGACAATTTTCTCGACATGATAGCTATTAATCAGATCTGGTCAAAATTTCCCAGATCGTGCTTTTTGTCTTTTCTGATTATCGTCGGCAAACCCTGAGCTGTCCACCCCAGTTCATCGCAAATGGCAACACCAATTCGTTTTTCACCATAATCCAGACCGAGAATACGCAAACGCCACCTCTTTGTTTTTTATTTCTAACAATTACCGCCGGCATTTTCAACAACTAAATTCAGGCCTTTGTTGCACATTTGCAATTTACATCTCGCATAATATTTTGAATTATGATGTTGTGAAAAAGTAAGGAGTTTGTTACTTTCATACTATGAAACATTTTGTTTTAGGTACAGCAGGACATGTTGACCACGGTAAAACTGCTTTAATCAAAGCCCTTACCGGTGTGGATACTGACCGTTTAAAGGAAGAAAAAGAGAGAGGCATCACCATTGAGCTGGGATTTGCCGCGCTTACTCTTCCCTCCGGCCAAACAGTCGGTATTGTTGATGTTCCGGGACACGAAAAATTTATTAAAACCATGGTTTCCGGAGCAGCAGGAATTGATCTTGGTGCTGCTGGTCATTGCCGCCGATGAAGGCATTATGCCGCAGACAAAAGAACACCTGCATATCTGCTCGCTGCTCGGTATTACTCAGGGCGTTGTTGCCTTGACAAAAATTGATCTTGTAGAGACGGACTGGCTGGAACTGGTCAAATCGGAAATAACCGAATTTCTCCAGGACTCTTTTCTCCAGGACGCGCCTGTTGTGCCGGTATCCGCCGCCAGACAGGAGGGCATGTCCGATCTGATCGACGCGATTGACAAGACCGTCGGACAAATTGCTGAAAAAGCAGAAGACGGCATATTTCGCCTCCCCGTGGATCGCGTTTTCACTATGAAGGGATTCGGCACCGTCGTCACCGGAACACTGGTTTCCGGCAGCATTAAAGTGGGAGAAGAGGTCCAAATTCTGCCGGAAAGATCACTTTCACGCATTCGCGGCCTGCAAGTCCATAACCGCCAGGTGGAAGAATCATGGTCCGGTCAGCGCACGGCAATCAATCTGCAGGGCGCAGAAAAATCCAGTATTGAACGCGGCGACGTTCTGGTGCGTCCGCAAACTGTCTGGCCTTCGCAGCGCCTGGATGTTTTTGTTGAATATCTGGCGGCAAATTCCAAAACCCTGAAAAACCGTGCACTGGTGCGGCTGCACACAGGCACAAGTGAGGTTATCGCCCGGATAGTGTTGCTGGCCGAGGATGAACTCGCTCCGGGAGAAAAGTCTTTTGCCCAACTGGTGCTGGTCAACAAAACGGCTGTTGTTGCCGGTGAGCATTTCGTTTTGCGCAGTTATTCGCCGGTCGGCTACAATCGGCGGCGGCCAGATTCTTGATCCGCAGCCGGTAAAGCACAAAAGACACAACGAAAAAATTCTCAGCGAATTGCATCAACTGCAAAGCGGATCGTTGCCGGATAAAATCATCACTATTATGGAAAGAACCGGATTCGCCGGAATCAATGTCCGGGGACTCGCCTTTCGTCTGGGAGTGAATGCACGGAAAATTAAAGAAGCACTGGAAAATTTACTTTCCCGCCAGAAGGCTGTTTTATTAGACAGCGAAGATACAACCGCCATTTCCGGATCTTTTTATTCCCAGCTCGAAGAGCTGATAATCCGCAATATCACGGCCTATCATGAAAAAAATACCCTGCAGGCGGGCATTTCCAAGGAGGAATTGAAAGCCGCTTTAGACCGCCCGATTTCCACGAAATTATTTAATATGGCTTTGCGCAGTCTGGGGAAAAAAGAAACAATTGTCATCGACAAAGATAATGTGCGTCTGGCGGCGCATCATGTTCAGATGACGGGAAATCTGGATTCCATTCGTCTGGCAGTTCTCGGAATTTACCAAAAGGCCGGCCTGACACCACCGGCGCTCACCGAGGTTATTGCCGGTTTTAAAGATCAGAAAGCTCCAGGCCCAAAGCATCATTAAACTGCTGGTTAAAAATGGTGAATTAATCAAGATCAACGAAGATCTTTGTTTTGCCCGCGAGTCTCTCGAACAATTACGTAAAGATTATAAAGCATTGCTGATTAAAGACGGCAAAGCAACGCCCGGCAGCTTCAAAGAATTAACCAGCCTTTCGCGCAAATACATAATTCCGCTGATGGAATATTTTGATATGGACAAACTGACTGTTCGTGTAGAGGATTATCGTATTTTAAGGAGGGAAATTTGAAAACAAAAAGCATTTATCTCAAAGACATCAAGCAGGGAGAAAAAATATCTTCTTCCTTTTTAGTTGCCGAAAAAAATATGGCCTTTTCCCTGAAGGGCGCTCCCTATCTGACGGTAAAGCTCAAAGACAAAACCGGCGAGCTCGACGGCAAGGTCTGGGATAACGCCGTGGAATTTGATCAGCAATTTAAGAAAGGCGATATCATCGCCATTGAAGGCAGAGCAAACACTTATAAAAACTCGATTCAAATCTCCATCATCTCCCTGAAAAAATGTAATTGGGAAGAGGTTGAGCCGGCAGATTACCTGCCTGTCGCCAAAGGCGATGTCACTGCCATGTACGACGAGCTGCTCGGCCACATGGACATGGTTCAGAGCAAACCATTGCGGGATTTGCTTTATGCTTTTTTTAAAGCAGAAAAGACCGCTGAACTTTTTAAAAGAGCTCCGGCGGCTAAGGGTTTCCATCATATTTACTTAGGCGGCCTGCTGGAGCATACACTTTCCGTTGTGCGCTGCTGACCAAAATCGCGGATCATTATCAGTATCTGGACAGGGACATGCTGATTGCAGGCGGACTCTTGCATGACATCGGCAAAATTTACGAATTTTCCTATGACCAGCTGATTGAGTACAGCGATGAAGGCAGATTAATCGGCCATATTGTAATGGGCGTGGAAATGATCAACAAGAAGATCGCCGCCCTTCCCGATTTTCCGGCGCAACTGGCGCTGGAACTGCGCCATGTCATCTTGAGCCATCATGGGGAATTTGAATTCGGCTCGCCCAAACGGCCGAAAACGATGGAGGCCCTGGCTGTCCATTATATGGATGATCTCGATGCCAAACTCAATGCGTTTCAAACATTCACTGCCGATAGCACCGCTGATTCCGACTGGACAAATTATAATCGTTTTCTTCGAGAGGTATCTATACAAGAAAAAATAATAGCACTCGTAGGCATGGGATTTAGGTTGCAATTTGCAGTATATTTGTGAGAATATCTTGCAGCTACAGACCCCTACGATCTTTACGGAAGAAGAGGAATGAGAACGCATACTTCTTGGGCAAGATAAACCGTTCATAAGAATACGGAAAGGAGTCGATAATCATGCCAGAAGTTGATGAATCTGAAAAGGAAAAGCAGTTTTATGTGGATATTCCTGCCAAGTGCGAAGCTTTCTTCCTGAAAGGTTGCAACTCGGTCGACTGGGGAATGAAAAATCGTCTATCAAAAATATTCGATCCCAAGTCAGGCAAGACGGTTATGCTGGCCATCGACCATGGATATTTTCAAGGTCCGACCACCGGCCTGGAGCGTGTGGATGTCACTATCCTCCCGCTTTTGCCCTATGCGGATACCCTGATGCTTACGCGGGGCATTCTCCGGACAATTATACCTCCCACGTTCGACAAGGGAATAGTGTTGAGGGCCAGCGGGGGACCTAGTATTTTAAGCGACCTCTCAAATGAGCAGATCGCCATAGATATAGATGAAGCCATTCGTCTGAATGTGGCAGCGATGGCTGTTCAGGTTTTAGCCTCCCGGACGGCGCCGGCAACCTCGTGCTCTGGCACTCGGCCCGGAGGCGGGCGCGCCTCTCAGCGAGCACCCCGACGTCGAACCTCGTCTCGTTCACCGGCGGGCTGCTCACCGGCCGGCGGGTCATGGCGGCCGCGGCGGGCACCGTGAAGAAGGTGGCCCTCGAGCTCGGCGGGAAGAACCCGAACATCGTCTTCGCGGACGCAGACCGCGACGCCGCACGCGACAACGCGCTTCACCGCCGCTCTTCCTGCACTCTGGGCCAGGTGCCCTCGGCTGGCAGCCTGCCTCATCGTCGAGGAGTCCATCCACGACGCTCTTCGTCGACGTTCGATCCGTCGAGCGCGCAGGACTCATCCGCACTGGGTGGTCCGTTCGACGAGAGTGCCGAGACCGGCACGCTCCATCTCGGCCGCTCACCGGGACAAGGTCCAGGCGGTACGTGGACGCAGGCAGTGGCGGAGGGCGCGGTGCTGCGGTGCGGTGGGTCTGCCGGCCGACCCCGCCCTCGCCCGCCGGCCACTACTTCCTGCCACGGTCCTCGACGGGTGCACGTCGACGATGGCGCTGCGTGCAGGACGAGTCCTTCGGGCCGGTGCTGACCGTGGAGACGTTCCGCACCGAGGACGAGGCGGTCGCGCATCGCCAACGACACCGTCTACGGCCTCGCCGGGGCCGTCTGGTCCTCCGACGCCGGCCGGGTCCAGCGGGTCGCCGGCCGACTCCGGCACGGCACCGTCCTGGATCACGACTACCACCCCTACCTGCCCCAGGCCGAGTGGGGCGGGTTCAAGCAGTCCGGGCGTCGGTCGGGAGCTCGGCGACCGGACTGCACGAGTACCTCGAGGCCAAGCACATCTACCAGAACCTCCACCCCTGCGCCGAGCGGCTGGTTCGCCCGGAGCACCGTCATCCCGGAGGCTCCCCGCATGAGCGAAGGCGTCGTCAGCACCCCCGTGGCGGGTGGCACCTCCTACCCCGTCGACCCCCCACCGCGGCCCGTATCTCCGTCCCGCTCGCTGTGGAAGGTGTTCGGCCCGAGTGGGGACAAGGTCGTCGGCATGCTGCTGGCGGACCTCAGCCGCAAGAAGAGCTGCTCGCCCAGTCGGGCTGCGTCGCCGCCGTGCGCGACATCTGGTTCGACGTGGCACCCGGAGAGGTGTTCGTCGTCATGGGCCTGTC
>CAWJQM010000004.1:0-57667 GCA_963845095.1 uncultured delta proteobacterium | reverse complement strand
CAGCCATCCGTGAATGTGCCATGCTTACCAACAACCCCCTTGTCAGCCAGACGACGCATCCCGCGGTGCATGTCGCACAGGCAGCGGGCCCTACGCCAACACCCGCCGGGCCTTGGAGTCGGTCGAGCTGTCGCCGGTCCGCGGGAAACGCGTGCTGCTGAAGCCCAACGTGGGCCGCGTGGCGCGGCCCGGCTCCGGAATCGTGACGCACCCGGAGGTGGTCGCGGCGGCGATCGACGTCTTCCGGGAAGCCGGGGCCGAGGTGGCCGTGGGGGAAAGCCCCATCGTGGGCGTCGACGTCCAGGAGGCCTTTGCGGCGGCGGGCATGGCGGCCGTCGCCGGCCATCGCGGCTGTCCGCTGATCGACATGGACCGGCGTCCTTGCGTCGAAGTGCCCGTGCCCGAGGGGCAGGTGATCCACTCGCTCAAGGTCTGCCCGGAAGCGATGGAATTCGACTTCATCGTGTCCATTCCCGTGATGAAGAGGCACATGCACACGGGGGCCACGCTGGCGGTGAAGAACATGAAGGGCTGCCTCTGGCGGCGGAGCAAGGTGGAACTGCACATGCTGCCGGCGCTGGCCGGAAGCAAGGACAAGCCGCTGGACGTGGCCATTGCCGACATGGCCTCCGTGCTGCGTCCCCACCTGGCCATCGTCGACGGCACCGTGGGCATGGAAGGCCTCGGGCCCAGCGCCGGCCGGCCCAAGCCGCTGGATGCCGTGGTGGTCAGCGCCGACGCCTTTGCCGCCGACGCCGTGGCCTGCCAATTGATGGGCACCGCGGCGGAGCACATCCCCCATCTGCGATTGGGCGCCGAGCGAGGCTACGGCGTGATCGACCTGAGCCGTCTGGCCGTGACGCCGGACCATTGGCGCGATGCGGTCTCGCCCTTTGCCCCGCCGCCGGAGAACCTGACGATCGAGTTTCCCAACATCACCGTCCTCGACCAGCAATTCGTGCAGCGCGTGCCAGTCCACCCTGCTGCTGTTTCTGGCCCGCTACAAGGATCGCATCTTCGACTACTTCCCCTCCCAGACGCCGATCCATGTCGCGATCGGCAAAGGTCACGCGGAACTGCCCGAGGGAACGCTGCTGGTGGGCAACTGCACCGCGCACCACCGCGACAAGGGCATCTTCGTCCCAGGCTGTCCTCCGGTCGGCAGTCAGATTCTCGCGGCCCTCTCCGAGAAGCCTCGATGGCGGGGACTGCGCCCGTGAGAACGTCACACGGTCTCAACGCGGGGACGCGATCGCTGAACGTCTTCGGTTCATCAGGGCGGCAAGCTGACCGCGTTCGCCGCGTTCACCCACCGCCGCGTGGGCGGTTTCTTGGAGAAACCTCGCGTAGGCGGGATCCAAACCCGGCGGTACAAAGGTATTGCCCACCACACAGTCGCCGAACAGCACCTCGTAGAAGACGCAGGCCCCCAAGTACTCGCCTGCAGCATTGGCGTGGTGACCGTCCATGCCAAGCGTCGTCGTGCCGTCCTTCTGCTTGGCCCACCGCCAACCCACGTGCAGCGAATGGGTCTGATTGGGCAGGGCGGGCGGCTGGGCGGATTTGAAATCGAACTGAGTGTCCGGACCAGTAGCCCCACCGCGGGTCGGTGTCCGCGGGGATTGAACGCATCGCCGACGGGATCAGTCGTGCCCCCAGTTCCTCCGCGATCGTCCGGTAGGCGTTGGTCAGGCCCTGATACATCGCCTGCTGCGTGGCCGGTTCGCCCGGCTTCGGCGACTTGGCGGCGAACCGCGGGTCATCGCAGCGATACGCCCACGTCTGGTGTACCAGCAGTTTCGCCCCCGGCACGTGCTGCCGAATGTAGTCGCACAGTTGGCCGGCATACGGGCGGTACGTGCCCAGGTCATGGCTCTTGATGCTCCCCACCCAGAGCATGGCGGGACTTAATGCACCTCAAGAACCACTTCGGCGCATACGAAAATCTCAGGGGTAAGAAGCTCGCCATGAGCTGGGCTTACTCACCGAGCTACGGCAAGCCGCTCTCCGTGCCTCAGGGAGTGATCGGCCTGATGCCTCGTTTCGGAATGGATGTGGTGCTTGCTTATCCCGAGGGGTATCACTTGATTCCGGAGGTACTCGAACTGTCCGGAAGACTGGCTTCCCGAAAGTGGCGGTGGTTTCAAGGTGGTGCACTCCATGGAAGAAGCGTTTGCCGATGCAGATGTGGTTTACCCCAAGAGTTGGGCGCCTTATGCGGTAATGGAGAAACGCACCGAACTGCTGAAAAGAAGCGACACACCGGGCCTGAAGGAACTGGAGAAAGAGTGCCTCGCCAGGAATGCCGAGTTCAAGACATGGGAGTGTACGGAGGAGAGGATGAAATCGACCCAGAGGGACGGCAAGAGCACTCTACATGCACTGCCTGCCGGCGGACATCTACGGTGTTTCCTGCGAATCGGGTGAGGTCGCCGCCGAAGTTTTCGATCGCTATCGGATCCCCACTTCCGTGCAGGCCGGCTTCAAGCCTTACATCATCGCCGCAGTCATGCTGACCAGCCGTTTCCAAGATCCCGGGAAACTTCTGGAGGCGCTGAAACTCCGCGCTGTTCCACGCTTCGGGCTTTGACGGGCAATTCTTACAATGTGCCTCGGTAGGAGCAATACGGCCTGTTTATTGTTCAGTTACGTATTGCTGTCCGCAATGGATAATGACCGGAGGACAGACAACGCCAAAAAGATCGTTATTACCGGAATCGGAATGGTAACGCCTCTGGGAATCGGCAAGGCTGAATTCAGCCGCCGGACTTTCGTCGGCGACAGCGCCGTAAACCAAATTCAATCTTTTGATACGTCTGCATTTCCCTCACACCTGGGAGCGGAAATTCCTAATTTTCAACCGCGCGATTTTATCTCTGTCAAAAACATTCGGCGCATGGACAGGATTTCGCAGCTGACTTCTGCTGCCGCCCGGCTGGCGCTTGAGGATGCGGAACTTGCAGTGATTCCTGACAACCGCGACCGCATCGGTATTCTGCTGGGAACGTCTTTTGGCGCCACCGACGTAACCGTTCAATTTGCCGAAACTTTGCTGAAAGACGGTCCCGGTTTTGTCAACCCGATCCTGGTCCCGAACACGGTTATGAACGCTCCGGCGGGGCATGCTTCCATCAAACTTGGCTTCCGCGGGGTTAACACCACAGTGACTCATTTTGCCGTTTCGGCGGAAACGGCGATAGCTTATGCCGTATCAGAAATACGGCGGGGAGAGTGACAACTCTATGCTGACCGGTGGCGTGGACATTTTTGCTGAAAATTCTATTATGAAGCTCTGAACAGATTTTCCGCCTTTTCTCCCCGGGACGGGAAAATCGAGGCATGCCGGCCTTTTAGCCTGACCGCAACGGCACTGTCGCCGGAGAAGGTTGCGGCATTTTGTGTATTGAAAGCTGGGGAATCGGCAATTTCGCGGGGACACCAGCCTTACTGTGAAATAAAGGGTTTCGGCCAGGGCTCATCGCCGACAACCCCCACCGGCTGGCCGGATGAGGTAGCTGGCGTAAGCAAAACCATTGGGCGTGCTCTGCTTAATGCCGGTGTCGGTGCGCAGGAAATCGGGGCAATTTCCGCCGCGGCCAACGGCGGTATAATCCTGGATCGGATCGAAGCCGCAGCCTATACGGAAGTATTCGAGAGCAACGGAAGCCGGCCTTTGATTACTTCTCTCAAGGGCGCTCTCGGTGAAAGTTTTTCCGGCGGCGGAATTGATGCTGCGCCCTGGCTCTTTCGCTGGATAAAGGTTGCTGCCGCCGACCGTCGGGCTGACCAAGCCTCTGGCGGCATTGAATTTTTTACTGAAACAAACAGAGAAGATGAAAATTAATAATGCGCTGCTCGCCGGTATTTCTTTCGGCGGCACTTACGTATATCTGTTATTGGGTAACTGCCCAACTTACGGAGGATAAAGCAAATTGAATATTGGTGAATGGATCAGCAAACGGGCAATAGTTCAGCCGGAGAAACCCTTCCTGAAGGAAAAAGATAATGTTTACAACAACCGGCAGTTCAATGAGCGGGTGAATAAAACGGCTAATGCGCTTTGCAGCCTGGGTGTCAGTAAGGGCGACCGCGTGGCCGTACTTCTGGCCAATTGCAGCGAGTTTCTGGAAATATTCTTCGCCTGCGCCAAAACAGGCGCCATCATGGTCCCGTTGAATTTCCGGCTGGCAGTGCCGGAACTGGTTTACATCGTTGCGGATTCCGCCCCATGCCTGTTCATCTATTCCGGTGAATTTGCCGCCAAAGTTGAGGCGATCAAAGCGGCGGGAGTACCGGTAAAAAAGTATTTCCGGCAGGAGGTTGAACTTCCCGGCGACGAAGTGTTTTTCAATTACGTCCAGCAGCATTCTGCTGCCGAGCCGCCGATTGCCGCTGAAGTTGGCCTTTCCGACCCGCTATTCATTATGTACACGTCAGGCACTACCGGTGATCCGAAAGGCGCAACGTTAACTCATCAAAATATTCTGTTCGGTGCGATTCATTCCCTTTTGGGCTATGGCGTTGATCGTTCCTACAAATCGCTGGTTGTTGCCCCGCTCTTTCACATCGGCGCGCTGGCGGCCTCGGTGACCCCGATTATTTATGCCGGCGGCAGCATCGTGATCAGCAGTTTTTATAATGCCTCCGAAGTGCTCAATAATATCTGCAAGGAAAAAATTAACTATATGTTTGCTGTTCCCGTGATGTTTCAGCTTATGGCCGAGGCCGAAGAATGGCAGAATGCCGACCTCTCCCATGTCCGTTTTTTTATTTCCGGCGGCGCGCCCATCCCCCTTCCGGTAATCAAAAAATATCAGGAGGAAAAGGGTGTCGGTTTTGTACAGGGATATGCCTTGACGGAAACGGGACGCCTGACTTCACTGGATCTGGAAGATTCGATCAGCAAAGCCGGATCGGTCGGCAAGGAAGTTTTTCATGTCAGTCTGCGCATTGTCGATGAGCAGGGCAATGATCTGCCCCCGCTTCTACCGGGAGAAATCCTGGTCAAAGGACCCAACGTCTTTGCGGGTTACTGGGGTAAAGATGCCGCCACCGGAGCCGCGATGAAAGGAGGCTGGTTTCACACCGGCGACATGGGCCAACGTGATGAAGATGGATTTGTCTATATAGTCGGGAGAAAAGTGGAAATGATCATCTCTTCCGGTGAAAATATTTATCCGGCGGAAGTGGAGCGGGCAATTACATCCTTACCGCAGGTGAAGGAAGCCGCCGCTGTTGGTATGGCAGACAAAAAGCGCGGCGAAGTTGTTGCTGCTTATGTCATCTTAAAAAACGACTTCTGCATAACAGAGAATGAAATTCTGGAGGCATTGCAGGGGAAAATAGCCCATTACAAAATTCCCAAAAAAATTATATTTGTGGAAGAATTTCCTCGCAATCAGTCCGGAAAGGTTTTAAAGAGGGTTTTAAAGAACCGGCTGGAAGTAAAATAGGCAAATAATGGAAATTGTACCTTATTCGGAAGAACATCGCATTTTCCGGGAAACATTCCGGAAATTTATGGAAAAGGAAATTATTCCCCATGTCGAGCAGTGGGAAGAAGACGGCATTGTTCCGCGGTGGGCATGGAAAAAACTGGGCGAAAACGGCTTCTTATGTACGTCGGTTCCTCAGGAATACGGCGGCGCAGCGGCCGATTTTCTGTATTCCGCCATTTTGATTGAGGAGATGGCCAAAGCCAACTTTTATGGCCTTTCGGCGCGCCTGCACGGTGACGTAGTGGTGCCCTATATCGTCCAGCTCGCCTCCGAAGAACAGAAGAAAAAATATCTGCCGGGCTGCATCAGCGGCGATCTGCTGACGGCGATTGCCATGTCGGAGCCCCAGGCCGGCAGTGATCTGGCCGGCATTAAGACCACGGTAACGGAAGACGGCGATTCGTTTATCCTCAACGGCCAGAAAACATTTATCTCCAACGGGATCAACTGCGATTTAGTGATTGTGGCAGCCAAGGATCCGCAGGAAGCCAATGCGCATGCCGCTGTTGATTTGTTTCTGGTGGAAACGGGAACGCCCGGTTTCACCAAAGGCAAAAGGCTCAATAAAATAGGCTGGCGCAGTCAGGATACGGCAGAGCTGTTTTTTGCCGACTGCCGTATTCCCCGGGAAAACCGTCTGGGCAAAAAAGGCACGGGCTTTAAAAATCTGATGACCAACCTCCAGCAGGAGCGGCTGATCTGCACGATCGGTGCGCAGACTGCCGCAGAGTTTATGCTGGAAGAAACGATTCGCTATTGCAAATCAAGGCGGATGTTTGGTAAGCCTTTGACCGGATTTCAAAACACGCAGTTCGCTCTGGCGGAAATGGCGGCGGAAGTTAGAATTGGCCGGACATTTGTCGATAAAATGATCGTGGAGCACTGGCAGAAAAACACGGTCGTCATTGACGTCTCCATGGCGAAATTCTGGATAACCGAAATGGCCTGGCGCTTGGCCGACAGGTGTCTGCAGCTGTTCGGAGGATATGGCTATTGCGAAGAATATCCGATTGCCCGTGCCTGGCGCGATATTCGCATCACGCGCATTCTGGCCGGCACCAACGAAATTATGAAACAAATTATTGCCAAGGCAATAACATAAATGCCCAAAACAGGAGCCTTCATAAAAACCACACAGGCAAGACGCGCAAAGTCTAAGGAGTGAGGCGTACTTTTAAGCGTACGCCGCAGCGACGCGGAAAGCAGCGCAATCCCGCTTTGGCGGGACATATGGGGGTTTCATGAAGGCGTAAGAGAGGAAAGATGAAATTTAAACTTATATATCCCAAATGGGAGAAACTGGACCAGCAGACACCCTTTACTTTGCCGCCGCATGGCCCGGTTGTGTTTGCGGCAACAATTCCGGCAGATGTGGAAGTGGAATTTATTGACGAGAATGTGCAGCCTCTGATTATTGAGAATGACGCTGATTTTGTCGGCATTTCCGCAATGCTGACCTCGCAGATAAAGCGGGGCTGGGAAATTGCCGACGCTTACAGGAAACTGGGCATTAAAGTAATATTTGGCGGAATTGCGACCATGCTGCATGCCGAGGAAACGGCGCTTCATGCGGATGCGGTCTTTATCGGCGAGGCGGAAGGCCGGATGGAGCAGGTTTTTGCCGATTTCAGAAACGGCAATCTGCAAAATATTTATAACTATTATCAGGATTTTCCCCCCATTGAGGCGGTGGGAACGGCCAGACGCAGTATCCTGAACCGGAATATGTACAATTACCGCGGGGTACAGATGGTAGATCTGGTGCACGCTTCCCGCGGCTGCCGCTTTAACTGCTATCCCTGCTGTGTTAGTTTTTTGGGCGGCCGCCAGTTCCGGCCCCGTCCCTTTGATAAAGTCATTGCTGAAATGGCGAGCATTGACAATAACAGGCTCTTTATTGTCGATAATTCGCTGGCACAGGACAAGGATTGGGAAATCGGCCTGTTTAAGGAAATGATCCCGCTGAAGAAGAAATGGTGCTGCCATCCCATTGAAAATGACGACAAGGTGCTTGATCTGGCGGCGCAGGCCGGCGCCTGGTTTGTTTATCAGGCGATATTTGATTCCTCCGACTTCATCCGCGACCGCATCAAACGCTACCATGATTACGGCATAGCCGTGGAAGGCAGCATTCTCCTTGGTCTCGATTATCACACGGAAGATTACATTAAGAAACTGGTGGATTTTCTGCTGGAAGTCGATCTCGACATGGCGGAATTCACGGTGCTCACGCCTTTCCCGCACACCCGGACCTTCGATGATTTGAAAAAAGAAAACAGAATATTAAGCTATGACTGGAATCAATACACCAGCAGCAAGGTTGTCTTTCAGCCCAAACTCCTGACTGTGGATGAGTTACAGAATCTTTATTATTATGCCTGGAATACCTTCTATCAGGATGAACCGCAGAATTACAAGATGTTCAAACTTCTGAAACAAGTTATGGAAAAAGAAAAAGCTGATAACACCTATAAACCTCGTAAACGCAATTGTTTTCTTAAAATGCGAGAAAGTGAAGATTTGATCATGAAGAAAACTGGCAGACAGCATGTTGTTGTCATTGACGGCGGCAATATTCGTTTTGATGATATCATTGCCGTGGCGCGCGACGGAGTGGCAGTCCGGATAAGCAAAAATAAAAGCTTTATCCGGCGAATGCAAAAAACGCAGCAGATGCTCATGGACTCGATGCGCCGAAACGTGCCTGTTTACGGTGTGAACACCGGGTACGGCAAATCATGCGGCAGCAGGATGCCGATGAACATAGCCCTCAAAAACGGCGAAAACATTTTCCGTTTTCATGGCTGCGGCACGGGAGAGCCCATCGGCATCGAGGAGACGCGCGGCGCAATGTTGTGCCGGATTATCTGCCTGGCCCGCGGCTATTCGGGAGTTTCCGTCGCTCTGTTGCAGCAAATGGCTGATTTTTTAAATGCCGGAATAACGCCGGTTGTTCCCTGTGAAGGGTCGGTCGGTGCTTCCGGCGATCTGACTCCGATGTCTTATATTGGCGCCTGCCTGGCCGGCGAACGTGAAGTTTTTTACCGCGAAGAACTGATGCCGACGATCAAAGCCATGAAAAAAGCCGGGCTCAAACCATATAAATATCTGCCCAAAGAGCCGCTTTCCATGGTGAACGGAACAACTACGATGACGGGGATTGCAGCCCTGGCGGTGGAAAGAGCAAACCGCATTTTAAATGCCGCCATCTATGCCACAGGGCTTTCCGTTCATGCCTTAAAGGGGAATGCTCATCATTATCATCCGGTTCTTTCGGAAGCCAAGCCTTTTCTCGGCCAGACTTTTGTTGCCGGACAGATTGCGCGCCTGCTTAAGGCCAAGGCATCAGCGCCGCCGGCTAGAAGATGACGCTCTGGAAACACTGCAGGATCCTTACTCCCTGCGCTGTGCGCCTCAGGTACTGGGAGTTTTGTCTGACGCTCTCTCCTGGATCAGGCAATGGGTGGAGATTGAGGCCAACAGTTCCAACGACAATCCCATATTTGATCCGGCAACGGGTGCGGTTCTCATGGGCGGTAATTTCTATGGCGGACATATTGCTTTTGCGATGGACGGACTGAAAGCCGCGCTGGCCTCGGTTGCCGACCTGTGCGACCGCCAGACCATGCTTCTGGTGTCTCCGCATTCGAACAGAGGACTGCCGGGTGATCTGGTAAGAAAGGCGGGAGAGCAGACCGGACTGCGCCATGGTTTTAAGGCGATGTCCATTGCATCATCGGCTTTGGCCGCTGAAGCTTTGAAGGGAACGATGCCCGCCGCATCATTTTCGCGTTCCACGGAATCGCATAACCAGGACAAGGTCAGCATGGGGACAATTGCCGCCCGGGATGCCCAAAGAATTTGCACTTTAACGGAACGCGTTTTGTCGATACATCTTCTGGCGGCGGCACAGGCCTGTGATATTCGCGGAAATTTGGGAGAGCGGCCCCTGCTGGCCGGCATTCAGGAAAAAATCCGCCTTGTCAGCAAGGCGCTTATTGAAGACAGGCCATTGGATAACGACATCGAAGGCATGTGCCGGGCAATTAGATATTCTGATTTCTTTAGGAAGTAAGAAATTATTTTCTGCGGTTTCTTGGCAGAATATAATTTCGTAAATTTGCTTATCCCGTTTATCGGGGTTAGGGTGAGGGAATGAAAGAAAACCAAATAAGTTTCGAAGTAAAATATTCCGTGCCCTTTTTTGATCTGGATCCCATGCAAATCGTCTGGCACGGCAACTATCTGAATTATTTTGAAATTGCCCGGGCCGGACTTTTTGATCCATTGCGGTGTCGATTTATATTCCTATTATGAACGGCAAAAAATTCTTTTCCCGATTATTCGAACGGCAACCAAGCATATTTATCCTTTGCGTCACCGCGATGAAATTATTATCAAAGCGACACTTGTTGATGCGCGCGTCAAACTTACCGTCGATTTTGAAATCCGCAAGGCAACCGACGGTAAAATCTGCACCCGCGGCCGCACCGAACAGGTCGCCGTAAAGGCTCCGGAAATGGAAATTATTTTCAAAATTCCGGACGAGATTCGCCAGGCTTTAGGATTTTCCAATGGATGAAACACTGCAGAAATCATTTATTGCCGGTGTGGAACGCGTTGCCGCCTGGGCTGATTTACTCGACTCGATTAATGTTTTTCCGGTGGCCGATGGCGATACGGGCCGTAATCTATTCATCAGCCTGACCCCCTTGCTGGCCGTCCATCAGGAAAAAGCGGCGGTTATTCACCAGCTTCTTTTGTCGGCACGGGGCAATTCCGGCAATATTGCCTCCAGATTTTTTTCGGCATTCTACCAGGTTGACTCCCTCCAGAACCTTTACAGTAGCGCCAAGGAAGGGCGCGACCGGGCCTGGAAGGCTGTTGCTGATCCCCGTCCGGGCACAATGCTTAGCCTGTTTGACACACTGGTGGATTCCCTGCCGTCGAGCGCAGCCGCCTTCGATCAGAAAGCAGTCAATGCCCTCATCAGTGATTTGGAAAAATCAGTCCACGATACCTGTGAAATGCTGCCGAAATTAAAAAAGGCCGGTGTTGTCGATGCCGGCGCTTTAGGCATGTATATTTTCTTCGAAGGTTTCTTCTATTCCCTTGCCGGAGGGTTGCAGGAATTCCGGCCGATCACGGAACTGTTCAAAAATCGTCTGAATATTTCTCCGGCATTTCAGGAGGAGGCGGAAACCGGCTATTGTGTTGATTTTGTCATTCAAGCGAATAATTTATCGGAAGAGAAATTGGCGAACATAACCCGGGAGCAGGAGAGCGTCATTGTTATTCCGGACGGTGATTTTTATAAAATCCACCTGCATACCGATGATCGGGAGAAGATACGGGGTGAAGCAGCCAAGTTCGGAAGCATGGTAAACTGGGAAGATGATAATCTCAGTCAACAAATTAATGAATTGCGCAATACCAAAGCCCATTCCGAACTGCACATCATGACCGATGCCGCCGGTTCCTTGACCCGTGCCGATGCGAAAAACAACGGAATCACCCTTTTACACAGCTATATAAACCTGGGTGAAAAATGCCTGCCGGAAACGCATTTTCATCCCGGCGAACTTTATGACTCCATGCGCCGGGGAATTAAAGTTTCGACATCACAGGCATCTATTTTCGAAAGACACCAGTTCTACGAAAGCGTACTCGATCGCTTTAAAAAAGTATTGTATTTATGTGTCGGCTCTATCTATACCGGCAATTATGCTACTGCTGTGGAATGGAAAAAAAAACACGACCCGCAAAACCGGTTTGTGGTCATAGATACCGGCGCTGCATCAGGCCGATTGGCGACAATTGTGCTGGCGGCAAACCGTTATCTGACTAAAACAAAGGACATGGAAAAAACCGTTGCCTTTGCCACGAGAGCACTGCAGACCTGCGAGGAGTATGTGTTTCTGGATAAGCTGGAATATCTGGCCGCCGGCGGCAGGTTATCCAAAACAAGCGCCTTTTTCGGCGACATGCTGAAGATGAAGCCGGTTGTATCACCGCAGCCCGAAGGAGCAAAGAAAGTCGGCGTAGTGCGCAACCGGAAAGACCAGATAAAAATGGCCCGCGAAAGGCTGGCGGCATCTCTGGCCAAGGAAGAAAAAGCGACTGATTATGCTGGAATATTCCGACAATTTGATTTGGTTAACGGCAAAATAAAATCATTGATTGCGGCAGATTTCCCGCAGGCCGAAATAATTATTCAGCCGCTGTCACTGACATCAGGCGCGCATATGGGGCCGGGAACTTGGGCAATAGCTTTCCTGCCGGAGGTTGGGACTCTTGTAAAAGAACTATAATAACCTGTGTGTTTGAGGAAGAAATTGATTCAGCAAGATAATACAAAAGGTCGCTTCGCTTTTGTCATCCCCGTTTACAATCATGCCGGAACTGTAGCGCAAGTCATCCGGCAGGCGCAGACACTGGGCTTTCCCGTTTTTGTTGTGAATGACGGATCGACTGATAATACTTCTGATGAAATTAAAGATATTCCGGGCATTCGCATCATCAGCCATAAAAAAAATATGGGCAAGGGCGCCGCTCTGATGAGCGGATTTACCGCCGCTGCCGTAGAGGCCGATTGGGCAATTACTATCGACGCCGACGGTCAGCATTACCCGGAAGATGCGCTGAAGCTCATTGCCGCGATTCCTCAAGGAGCAAGGGTCATTGTGGTGGGCACCAGAGAAGGCATGGCCGGAGAGCATGTGCCCTGGACGAGCCGCTTTGGCCGGAAATTTTCCAATTTCTGGGTTTGGCTTTCAGGCGGCCCTGTTTTATCCGACTCGCAGAGCGGCATGCGCCTTTATCCTTTGCCCGAGGCAATCGTTTTGCCCACCAAAGCACAGCGCTTTCAATTTGAGGTGGAAATACTGGTGCAGGCCAAAAGAAAGAAGCTGACTGTTTTGGAAACCCCCGTCCGGGTTGTCTATAACCCTGATGGATCAAGAATTTCCCATTTTCGCCCTTTTGTCGATTTTATCCGCAACTCCCTGACCTTCACCCGCCTTATTTTCACCCGAATATTTTCTTTGCGTTAAATCAATAAGCGGTGCCCTGTCTTTATTAAATATGTTCACTGGAATGCAGTATTCGAGCTGCGTTTAGGTTTCAGAACGATCACCGTTATTTCCGGCGGAGCAAGAATCCTGATCCGAGGGCCCACGGTTCCCAGTCCCTTGTTCACATATAAAAGCGTATTGCCGTCAATTACGTAAAATCCGGCTGTGTATTCGAATATCATTCTGACGATAAATCTTAACGGGTAGATCTGGCCGGCATGAGTGTGCCCGGAAAGCTGAAGGTCGAACATTGCGCTTGTCTGTCTGTCAATAACAGGCCGATGTTTTAACAATATTGTAAATTTCCCGGGCTCCGTTTCTTCCAGAACCTCTTTCTCGCTTTTATCAATTTTTATTCCGAAACGGGCTGCATCACTGTCATCGACTCCGGCGAGATTGATAATTCCGTCAATGGATACACTTCTGTTTCTGAGCAGAAGAAATCCGGCC
This sequence comes from uncultured delta proteobacterium, assembly GCA_963845095.1. GTDB lineage: Bacteria > Desulfobacterota > Syntrophia > Syntrophales > Smithellaceae > MVRV01. The sequence goes on along the minus strand of CAWJQM010000004.1, from coordinate 44,646 downwards.
CGGCTGATAAAATCCACACTGTTATCAATTCCGGCAATGAATTCATGGTTGCCCGTAACAGCAAATTTCCCCAGCGGGGCTGACAATCCGTTTAAGGCTGCGATTACCCCTGTCCTGTTGCGTATGGCCCTGTCCAGAAAGTCTCCTGTGGAAACGATGATATCGGGCTTCTCCGTGTTCACAATTGATTTAATTTTATCAGCTACGTCAACGCTGATAATCGGGCTGAAATGAACATCCGACAGTTGAACGATCTTCAACTCTTTAGTGCCGGCGGGAAGTTTATCGGTTTCGACAACCAGTCTTTCGACTTTGATGTCTTTTGCCTCCTGGTAACCGTAGGCAAGAACCGAGACGCTCAGCACCATCGTAATAATCAGAATCTCACGAGCCATGTATCCCGAAGGAACAAATCCTGCCTTTTCCGCCGTAAACAGAATTATATCCACGCTGCCGTGAATCAGCAGAAAGAGAAAAAGAAACCCCAGCCAGCTGTACCCTGGGAAACCGGTAAGGGCCGCAAGTATTGGAATGCCCTGATAACTGAAAATAGTCGTGGCAACCGGCGTGAGTATCAAAGTGAACAGCAGCATCCGGAGAATTATTGCGGTCAATGAGCGGCGGGTGAGCAGGCTCCTGTTCTTTCTGATGAAATAATAATTCAGGCCGCTGTAAATTATTATGACCAAAGAGATGAAGGCTATGAAAGAACCTGTATTCTGCATAATGGTTTTCCTGTAAGTGTTATTTACCAGCGATAACAAAAACATGTTTGCTGATATAACAGATTTTTGTCTGCGGTGCAGTTCATTTATTATCGATATCAATGATGGATTTTTTACCCGAGGCATTTTATCTGCAGGATAAAGAAAGTCTTTTCGCCAATATGCAAAAAACCGGCTGCACTATAAAATTGCCTGCCGGACAGCGGATTGAGGCTTGACGTCATACCCCTTTTCAAGTATCTAAATTCCATCAATTTCATCAAGGAGTACAAAATGAAAAGACTATTTGCACGTAATTGCGTCATCCGCATGCTATTATTTATAGTTCTTATATCTTCAACAGCGGCGCAGGCAGCCGATAACATTAAAATAGGCATTGCCGGTTCCCATTCGGGTGATTTGGCTTCTTACGGACAACCAACGATTAAAGCCGCCCAACTGGTTGTGAAAGAGACGAATGCCCGGGGCGGCATTAACGGCAGGCAAGTGGAGCTGGTGATTGAGGATGATGCCTGCAAGCCGGAAATGGCAACAAATGTAGCCACGAAAATGGTATCCGCCAAAGTTGATGCCGTTATCGGCCATATCTGCAGCGGGGCCACTAAAGCTGCCTTGCGCACTTACAAGGACGCCGGAATTATCGTGGTCTCGCCGTCGGCAACCAGTCCCGAACTCACCTTTTCGGGGCAATATCCTAATTTCTTCCGAACGATCGCCCCCGACAGCGCCCAGGCCAAACTGGTCGCAGACTTCACTTTGCAAACTCTTAAATTTACTAAAATAGCAATTATTCATGATAAAGGCGATTACGGTAAAGGCTTTGCCGAGTATGCCAAGAAATTCATCGAAGAGGCCAAAAAAGCTCAGGTAGTGCTTTATGAAGGGGTCACACCGGGCGCAGTAGATTATTCGGCCATTGTCCAGAAAATAAAATATTCCGCGGCTGATGCTGTTATTTATGGCGGCTATCACCCTGAAGCAGCTTCCATCGTGCAGCAGATGCGTAAAAAAGGAATGAAAACGGTATTCATCTCCGATGACGGCGTCAAGGACCAGACTTTCATTAAAGTAGCGGGATCCTATGCTGAAGGCGTCTATGCCTCCGGCCCCAGGGACACGACAAAAAATCCCCTGGCCATCGCCGCAATCTCCGAGCACAAAAAAGTTTACGGATCAGAGCCGGGGGCGTTTTTTCTGAACGCCTATGCCGCTGTCCAGGCTGTTCTTAATGCCATGAGCAGGGCCAAATCAACCGAATATAATGCGGTTGCCAAAGCTTTGCGCGCCTACTCAGACGGACACCCCCTTGGGAAAAATCAAATTCAATAAAGAAGGAGATGCCATTGGAGCAGGTTTCTCCATGTATCAGGTCAACAAAGGCGTGTATGTGGAGATTAAATAAGAAAAGGCTGAAGGCTGAAGGCTGAAGGCTAAGGCCAAGTCAAGGAGCGAGGATCAAGGCTCAAGGCGACTGAACGATGAATTATTTCTGGGATTTGTTTCTCGGCGGCATTACCCGCGGCAGCATTTATGCCCTGATCGCCCTGGGCTATACCATGGTTTACGGCATCCTGGAGCTGATCAATTTTGCCCACGGCGAAATATACATGATCGGTGCGTTCACTGCTCTGATCGTGGCGTCTTTATTAACCATGCAGGGGTTTACCGGCATCGCCATCCTGATTATGGCAACCATCGTCGCCGTCCTTTACGCCGCGGCTTATGGCTTTTCCGTGGAAAAAATCGCCTATAAACCGCTGCGGCAGGCGCCCAGGCTTTCACCCCTCATCAGCGCCATCGGCATGTCTATTTTCCTGCAGAATTATGTCATGCTGGCCCAGACTTCGGATTTTCTGCCCTTCCCCAACCTTCTGCAGTACATTGAGCTGCCCGCATCCATCAGCCAGTGGATCGCCCCGTCCGAGTTTACAATCATTTTTACAGCCGCCCTGCTGATGCTCGGCCTGACACTGATTTTAAAATTTACCAAAATGGGCAAAGCCATGCGCGCCGTAGCGCAGGACCGGGAAATGGCCATGCTTCTCGGCGTTAACGTCAATCGGATTATTTCCCGCACCTTCATTATCGGCTCGGCCCTGGCGGCCATAGGCGGTGTGCTGATTGCATCGCATGTCGGCAGAATCAATTTCTATATCGGCTTTGGTGCAGGCATTAAAGCTTTTACGGCGGCTGTTCTGGGCGGCATCGGCAGCATTCCCGGCGCCATGCTGGGCGGGCTGGTTCTGGGGCTGACCGAAAGCTTTGCCGCCGGTTATATTTCCAGCGACTATGAAAACGTCTTCGCCTTTGCTCTGCTGATCCTGATATTAATTCTTAAACCGGAAGGCATTCTGGGGCGTTCCTCCCAGCAAAAGGTGTGACCAGAGGGGAAAAATGAAATTTGCCGAAGAATTAAAAAAATCATTTTTTACCGCATTGTGGTTCATCCTGCTCACCTTCCCTATCATGGTCGTGCAGGTCAACACGATCGAAAATGTCGTCGTGTGGCGCTGGCACCATATCATCCTTATCGGACTGGGCTCCTTCCTGCTGTCCTTCTGCGGGCAGCTTTTTTTAAAAAAGAAAAGCCGCCTGACACCGAGTTGCTCCGGCCGGCGCAACTCTCCTCCACCGTTTAATAAATGAGCCGCGTCTTTACCGCCCGGCACTGCTTGTCATTGCCCTGTTCGCCCTGATTTTCCCGTTTGTTTTTTCTCACTATCAGATCAATATCATGACCACCGCCCTGATCTACGTCATGCTGGGACTGGGGTTGAATATTGAAGTGGGGTTGGCGGGTCTCCTCGATCTCGGTTATGTTGCTTTTTATGCTGTCGGAGCATACAGCTATGCCCTGCTTAATTATCATTTTGGCCTGGGCTTTTGGACGGCTCTGCCGGTCGGAGCATTGCTTGCCGCTTTCTTTGGTATCTTGATCGGATTTCCGGTGCTCCGTCTGCGCGGTGACTATCTGGCTATCGTTACGCTCGCCTTTGCGGAAATCATCCGCCTGGTTCTGGAAAATTGGAACGCCTTCTCCTTTGGCCCCAGCGGCATCTCCAACATCCCCCGCCCCGGCTTCTTCGGTATGAATCTAACGCCGGAGCAATCCGCCATTTACATTTATTTTTTATTGATCATATTGTGTATTTTAACGATTTTTGTCATCCATCGCCTGCAGCATTCGCGCATCGGACGAGCCTGGGTTGCCCTGCGTGAAGATGAAATTGCCTGCCAGGCCATGGGCATTGATAAGAACTAAAGCCAAACTTACCGCTTTTGCTCTTGGGCGCAACCTGGGCAGGTATGGCCGGCGTTCTTTTTGCCGCCAAAACAACTTTCATCAATCCGGCCAGCTTTACCTTTCTGGAATCGGCCATGATTCTTGTCCATTGTTGTCCTCGGCGGCATGGGTTCCATTGTCGGCGTTATTATCGCCGCACTGGCCCTCATCCTGCTTCCTGAATATTTGCGGGTATTCAGCGATTATCGCATGATTATATTCGGTGCGGCATTAATTATAATGATGATTTTCCGTCCTCAAGGCATTCTGGCCGATGTGCGGAAGAAGTACGAATTCAACAAAAGTAAATCCGGCCGGGGAAATTGAACAGGATGTTTATGAGTAATGTTCTGGAAGTGAAGAATCTAACCATGAATTTCGGCGGCATCAGGGCATTGGACAGTGTCAGTCTGGAAATTGGGCAAAATCAGATCGCCGCCCTGATCGGCCCCAACGGCGCGGGAAAAACAACTTTGTTTAACTGCCTGACCGGAATTTACACGCCGACTTCAGGCGATGTTCTGGTTCGTTCGCCGCAAGGAAACCCCCGCCGGATCAACGGAATGAAAATTAATTCGATTACAGAACTGGGTTTGGCGCGCACATTTCAGAATATCCGCCTTTTCGGAGGAATGACTGTTCTGGAAAATGTCATGATCGGCCGCCATTGCCGGACAAAGGCAGGTATTGCCGGAGCGATATTCCGTCCGAAAAGCACCCGCAGTGAAGAAAACGAAATTGTGGATCAGAGTTATCACATCCTGGAATATGTAGGTCTGAGCATGTATGTCGATGAACTGGCCAGGAATCTGCCTTATGGAGCTTGCCGCCGTTTGGAGATTGCCCGGGCTCTGGCCTGCGACCCGCAGCTCCTGCTGCTGGACGAACCGGCAGCCGGCATGAATCCCCAGGAAACAAAAGAACTCGAAGGCCTGATTGTCCGGCTATGGAAGGAACGTCATCTCTCCATCCTGCTCATTGAGCACGACATGAAACTGGTCATGAATCTGGCACAGAATATTTTTGTTCTCGATTACGGTGTAGAAATTGCCCGCGGAGCGCCACAGGAAATCACGAAAAATCCTGCAGTCATTAAAGCCTATCTGGGAGTGGAAACCGATGCTGAATTTAATTGACGTGGAGGCAGGCTACGGCAATATTCGCGCGCTCAAAGGAATCTCTCTTACCGTCGGGGAGGGTGAAATTGTTGCGCTCATCGGTGCTAACGGGGCAGGGAAAACAACAACTTTGATGTCCATATCCGGCATCGTCCCCGTCAGCGCCGGGCAGATTCTTTTCAACAATCAACCGCATCGAAAAAACAGACCCGGATAGAATTGTTTCTGCCGGTATCTCGCAGGTGCCCGAGGGCAGAAGAATTTTCCCCGGGCTGAGCGTGCTGGAAAATCTGGAAATGGGCGCATTCCTGCGCACAGACCACAGGCAAGTCAGGGAAGATCTGGAATATATTTTTAACCTCTTTCCTATTCTGAATAAACGCAGACGCCAGGCCGGAGGAACTTTAAGCGGTGGAGAGCAACAAATGCTCGCCATATCGCGGGCGCTGATGGCCAGGCCCAGTTTATTGCTGCTGGACGAACCATCGCTGGGTTTGTCGCCGCTGCTGACGAAACAAATCTTTGAGATGATCAAAAAGATCAACACCGAGCAGCGCAGAACAATATTTCTTGTGGAACAAAATGCTTATATGGCGCTGAAGCTGTCGCATCGCGGCTATGTGATGGAAAGCGGGGCTATCACAATGGAAGGCAAGGCATCGGACCTGCTGACTGACGACAATGTCCGCAAAGCATATCTGGGTATTTAAAAGAATAAACTTTGAAATTGTTATTCCAGACGGGCGATGCGCTGCAGGTCTAAGTTATGTTGACGGCATGTGTAAAGATGCTGTAATTCTTGCTTCCTGCTGCAATAAACACAATACAAGCCCGATGCCACTATAATTTACTATAGTTGACAAACACTTCAAATAGGTTCATAAAAGCTTTTAAGAAAGTCACATGCGGGCTAATACTGGTCTTCGTCTGGGTTCTGGCGCATCTTTAATGAATTGAAGATAGCCAAAATATCTAAATACTTCTCCTTCTGTGCAAGATTTAAAATTTTAACCACTAACCCCTGAGTTGAGTTGGAACGAGATATAGTTTTTCTTTTCAAGCCGCCATTCTTTTATTGAGAGGATGTTATGGAAGATGAAAGAAAGACCAAGAAACAACTAATTGAAGAACTTCATGCGCTGCGCCATGAGCAAATCGAACAAACAAGAGGAACTTCAGAGAAATTCACCCAAGCTTTCCTGCAAAATTCAATTCCCACTGGCATCACGACCTTGAAAGAAGGAAGATTTGTTGATGTCAGCGATGCCTTCCTCAACATTATGGGACGTAAACGTAATGAAGTCATTGGACATACCTCCATAGAAATCGGATTTATTACGGCAGAACAAAGGGTACATTTTCTCAATGAACTAAACAAAAGAGGCCGAGTTGAAAACCTCGAAATGGAAGTCACAACAAAAGGCGGAATGCCGAGATGTGGTCTGTTCAATGCTGTCATGCTGATTATCAACAATGAAAAATATTTGCTGACGGTCATAATTGACATCACCGAGCGCAAGCAGGTAGAGGAGGCTTTAAGGGAAAGTGAAGCGAAATATCGCAGCCTATTGGACAATGCGAGTGACGCTATACTACTCGCTGATATTCAGGGAAACATCGTCGAGGCAAACAGGAAGGCTGAAGAGTTGTGGGGATAGACGAAAGAGGAACTTTTGCAAATGCATTATACTCAACTCCACCCGGTGTCGGAAAGGGAAAGAACGATTGCTGCTTTCGAGGAAATTATCGAGAAGAACACAGACCATTTGAGTGGCGGCTTTATCCAGAGGAAAGATGGGGAGATTGTTCCTGTTGATATCACATGTAATGTCATTGAATATGCCGGACGGAAATTTGCTCAGGCATCGTTCCGGGACATCTCCGAGCATCAGAACATTCGAAGGATACGCTGGAGAAACTTGTAAGGGAGAGAACAGCGGAACTCGTCCGAGAAAAACGATCAACTGAAATTGGAAATCAAAGAACGGAAACACGCCGAAGCCGCAATGAAGAAAAAAGCAAATGAATTGAAGCAGCATGCAGACAAACTAGAGGAACTGAACACCGCATTGAAGGTCCTGCTGAAGCAGCGGGAGGACGACAAGAATGATTTAGAAGAAAAGGTGACATCAAATGTGAAGGAACTCCTTCTCCCTTATATCGAAGAGATGAAAACAGGAAGATCGATTCCAAGAGCAAGGTTTCCCTGAGCATTTTAGAAACAAACCTGCAAAACATCATTTCACCTTTCACGCAAAGGCTATCCTCGAAATACCTGGGTCTCACTCCCCGGGAAGTGCAAGTGGCCGATCTTATCCGTCAAGGAAAGTCCACCAAAGAGATCGCCAGATTCATCGGCATATCGGCAAGTGCCATAAGTATTTACCGCTATCACATCAGGGAGAAACTGGGACTCATCGAACAAAAAATCAATCTGAAAACCTACCTGCAAAACCTCTCATAATAGTAATTTTCTATTACTGATAACTTATCGATAATTTAACAACTTATTTTGCTTCTCCGTATAGCATTAAATGTAAAAGCTGTTAAAATAAAACCAATTTTTCAGTCTTTCCATTGCGTAGCTCAGTAAACCCATCAACCTTACCCTTAACTTTCAGGAGTCAGCCATGAAAAGGAGTTTCTGGAAGTTGCCGATACCTTCGGCTCCATGGATTATTGATTCCCATGGAGCCTTATTGTGCCCTAATCGTAAACGATAAAGAGCCCTACTATTCCCATGAAAAAGGAGGAAGGACAATGAGACCAATATTAAAAGGTGCTTTGCTACTGTTTGTTTTTATTATAGCATTGTCAGTGATGCCGGTATCGAATGCACAGGCATTGGACACCGAATTATTTGTCTATAAATCACCGGATTTCACTGTAAACGTTCCAAAAGATTGGTACAAATCAAGTACCAATCCTCACCCAGCCATTGTTCTAGAAAAAAAATCAGGTGACATTAACACATTCATCATAGCTGTTGCGGACCTCCCTGCGGATATAACACTCAAAAGTTCACCTCAGAGATTTATTACCCTAGTTCAGAATATGTGGAATGCCACCAATTGCGAGATACTTTATGAAAAAGAAATAAAACTGAACGACGACACACAAGCTATTGAGTATGAGATTAAATGGAACCATCCAGCTGCATCGCTTTACACATATCGAGTGGTTGCTTTTAAGAATAAAAAGTCAATCGCAGTGGAGGTAACCAGCGACAAACAGGTAAGCGATGAAATCAAACAGTTACCTTTATCTCTCACCTTTCAATGAGAAAATATTTTGAGAAACCTGGATGAGGAAAAGGATAAACGGGATGTTTTTATTTATTAGCAGATGGGTGATTTATAAAACAGCCTATCTGGCAGGATACATTTTGAAGGCTCCAATGGCCGCAGAGTTTCCATTTGGAGCCTTACTGGTTTCATATTTCCCAAACCAAAACATTTAAACTCACTACGAAGGAGGTACACCATGTCTTATCGAAGGAATTGGATAGTCATGATGGTTGTGATTTTGGGTTTGCTTTTTGGATGCGCAACAACGGGCGGGCAGGGGGCGCAGCCTGCAGCTTCGATCTCCGTTGTACAAAGTCTACCTCAAGCATCAAGTCCTGAAGAAGTAGGATTATCGAAGGAGCGGCTGCAAAGAATTTCAGCATGGATTCAGGCTGATGTCGATAAAAAAGCCATTCCGGGTGCTGTCGTTATGGTCTTGCGCAAAGGCAAGATTGCCTATTACGAGGCGTTTGGTTATCAGGATCAAGAAAAAAATATCCCCATGGACCGCAATTCGATTTTCCGCATCGCCTCGATGACAAAGCCCTTTGTTGCCCTGGCAACCATGATGCTGGTGGAGGAAGGCAAAATATCATTATTCACTCCTGTCTCCCAGTATCTCCCGGAATTCAAAGACCTGAAGGTAGGTGTCGAAAAGAAAGATCCGGCAACCGGTAAGGTCGAGCTTGTTTTAGAAACTCCCAGTCGTGCAATGACGGTGCAGGATTTACTTCGCCATACCTCAGGACTCACTTATGGTATTTTTGGCAAATCTATGGTTAAGGATCGCTACAATGCGGCCAATCTTTTCGATAGGAATCAGACCAATGCCGAACTGGTAACGAAAATATCTAAATTACCCCTCCAGTATCATCCGGGAACGACGTGGGACTATTCCATGTCCTATGATGTGCTGGCTCGTATTGTGGAGGTAGCTTCAGGAGTTGAATTCGATACCTTTGTTGAGGAGAGAATCGCCAAACCGCTTAAACTTACGGATACAGCCTTTTGGGCAGAGGGGACGGAACGGCAAGCACGAATTGCCGAACCCCTGATAAAACTGGAAAACACCCTGATATCCTTGATGTAACCCAACGACCCAAATGGATGGCGGGCGGTGGTGGCATGGTATCGACTGCCCATGATTATGCCCGTCTCTGCCAAATGTTTTATAATGGAGGCATCCTGGATGGCGTACGTCTGGTCTCACGTAAAACAGTGGAGCAAATGACTTCCAATCATATTCCTCCGGGATATAAATATTCTACTGATACTGCAACGCAAATTCTCTGGAGGAGCCCCAGCTTGGAGACCGGTCAGGGATATGGCTTGGGCTTTGGCATAAATTCCGAGCCAGGACTAAATCCGTCACCCGGTTCCAAGGGAGATTATTACTGGACCGGAGTTTATGGCACTTTATTTCTGGGTAGACCCGAAAGAACAACTGATTGGCATTATGATGACACAAGCAATGGGTCAGCAGCATCCTTACGGACATCGTTTACGGCATTTATGTGTATCAGGCCATTTCTGACTAGGGATAACTTCCTACAGAAAATAAGTAAATGTGTTCAATTTGGTTATAAATCTGGAGGATTTATGAAAATAATTTTTCGGAAGGTGCCGATGTGATGCCTCCATGGAGGTTAGTCAACCTCTTTGGGGGCTTATTTTTATGGTGCTCACAATATGTTTATTTGCATATAAAACAAATTCAGGCATTCACCTGCCTGTAAAAAAGGAGGCAATAAAATGGTTATCATAGGAATGAATTCTTTCCCCACGGAAAGCTCAAAGGAAATGGGCCAGCGCTTTGTGAAGATACCACCTTTGCCGACATACATAACCAAGAAAGGACCATATTTCAGCAGCGAATTAGGGGTGGGTACTAAAGCTTTATCTGTATTTGAGTTTGAACCATCCAAAATGGCAGAAGCTAATCAATATATTGCTAATTACTATGCGACCTACATAGGTGTGCCGGGTTATACATATACCATTGGTACTTGGCTAGAAGCGATGGAGGCACTCAAAGTGATTGGAATGGCTTAGCATGGCAAATCCAAATTCAGCCTTGTGGCAAGCAAATTTCTATCTTCAACATTTAAATCCTTAATAAAGGAGGAAAAGCCATGGGAAAATATCTTTATCTTTGGGAAATTGACCGGACAAAAATACCAGTGGATCCAAAAGAGCGTGGGGTTGGATTTAGTATGCTAATGGAGATGGTTAAGCAAGATATGAAAAAAGGCATAACCAAGGATTGGGGAGTATTTGTTGGCGAATTTAACGGATATTCAGTCGTTGAAGGAACTGAGGTAGAAATTATGAACCAGATACAACAGTACACTCCATTTGTCTATTTCAAGGTCCATCCGATTGGTTCAGTAGCTCAAGTAGAGGAAATGATAAAAGCTCTGACCAAGTGATTATGTAAATTCAACCGATTATGTAGAGGGGCGGTGCTGTCAATGATGTCGGATACGAGGCACTGGATTTATTTTTTCCAGCAAATTGTTTCACTCAAATGAAAGGAGGCCGAAAATGTCTTATTTTTGTAACATCGTTGTGTCCAAACGATAAAATAGGAAGTGTCAAAAAAGTTTCCTGAAGTGATGGCAAAATATCCTCCCGATACCAGTTTGGGAACCCCAATTGTGCCCGGTGCAGTGATAACGACGCTTCAAGGCATAAAAATCATAATGATTACTGAGGTAAAAAAAGGGAAACTTGATGATGTCATGAATAGGGCAGCGACTCAGATGGCGATGTTGCACAGCATCCAGGGATTTGAATACACAATAGAGCGTTACGCAACGCTGGAAGAAGCTATGGCCACTGTAGGTATGTGACCTGAAGCGGTCAAAATCATTTTCTTGGTTGGTAAATAAAAGGAGGTTAAATATGCTTTTCATGAATATATTCACATTTGAACCCGGACAGAGAGATGCAATAATTAAAAGGCGTTTGGAGAAAAAAGGCCCAGCTCTCGCTGAGGGAGTGAAAAAGCTTTATGAATGGTTGGATGTTGGCGGAGGTAGAGGTTTCATGATCTGTGAAGCAAATGATTCCAAAGCCATCATGACATCCGTCATGGTATGGGATGATCTCCTGAAGGCGGAAATTATCCCCTTAATGGAGGCGACAGAAATATTTCCGGCAGAAAAAGGCAAAGGGTAAAAAGATAACCAGTGGTGTTTTACATTTCTTCTTTCAGGGCAGGGTCAGCAAAGACCCTGCCCTCTTTTGCACCTTTAACTGAAAGGAGCGAAACATGTCTATTCTATTTACACCAATAAATATATTGTAAAAAAGATAAGAGAAGGGAAAGCCGATGGTGTTGCCTGCGTTTCTTGTAATAGATGTTTAGCCGCCCCCACAGCCAATATTCCCGTGCTGTGTTACTATAAGGGAGTTCCAAAAATTTGAATTAAAGCAAATAAATTGACAGGTAATATTTGATTTGAAGACTCTTGAAGATTGATCTCTCAATCGTTACTTGACTTGTAAATCTTTCCAGCAATCACCGCTTCCTGGAAGTTAGCATGTGGCGATTTTGGCGAACATCCAACCTTTTGAACGGTAATCAATGATTAAAACGGAGGCAATTTCCCACTTGACTTTTCATTCTCATGAGAGCATTTGTGGATCACATTTACTACCATTCGCTCAGTAAGCCCATCAACCGTCCCTCTTAACCTTCAGGAGGTTTCCGTGAAATGGAATTTTCAGAAGGATCGAATATGATGGCTCCAAGGGAATATTGAATATTCCTTTGGAGCTTTTCTTACTCAATTGTTTCCACAAAAACATACCCCGATTTTTTAATAATTTTTCCTTTCGGAAGGAGGATATATGGAAGCGGGAATGAATCGAAGAGAGTTTTTAAAAACAACGGCTGCCACAGGCGTTATTCTTGTTGCAGGAGATTTTTTACGGGGAACCTCAATGGCGCAGGGTTTAGTAAAGATTCCAGAATCGGAAAAAATCGTAATTACCGTCATCACCGATAATTTGGCTGACCTTACCCTACCACATTATAAGATTGCCAAAAGGCATTTGGGTACTACTTCTATTCTTGAAGCTGCCCTGCATGCTGAGCATGGGTTGGCCTATCAAATCGAAACCGTAGTAAATGGCGAACCGCATTCTTGCCTCATCGATTTTGCCACGGATCCCCAAGGGGTCATGAGAAACATGAAACTGCTGAATATAAATTTTGGGAAAATAGAGGCCCTTGGGCTAAGTCATGATCATTTTGACCATCAAGCTGCCATGATTGAGATTCTTAAGGCAAAAAAGGAAGAGTTTCGAAAAGGGATTCCTTTTTATGTCGGGGAACAATTCTTTGTGGGGACCTACTCTCGAAGGCCGGATGGACAAGTTGCCAGCCTACTCGCCCTGAAAAGGGAGGATATTGAGGGCTTAGGACTTGTTAAGATCGTTGAGGTAAAGGAACCTACTCCAATCATTCCCGGAGCTTATTTGCCCGGAAGAGTTGAACAGGTAACGGATTATGAAAAAGTCGCGCCCAACTTTGTGGCTAAAAAAGGAAACGAATTTGTACAGGAAACCTTTATCGGAGAACAGGCTGTAATTCTCAACGCCAAAGGGAAAGGACTGGTTGTGGTTTCCAGTTGTGCCCACAGAGGGATCGTTAATACGATAAAACAGGCTCAAAAGATGACCGGGATAGAAAAAGTTCACGCGGTGATCGGGGGTTTTCATTTGACTGGTACCACACCAGATCGGATTCAAAAGACCATTGCCGATATTAAAGCTATCAATCCGGAATATATTGTTCCAACACATTGTACGGGTTTCCAGGCTATAGCAGCTTTTGCCAGAGAGATGCCTAATCAGTTCATTCTCAACACGGCTGGCACGAAATACACCATAACCGGATAGACATATCCTTCAATCGCTTGGTTCCCTTTTTGGAAAAGGCAGGGCCGGTTCTTTAGGCTCTGCCTTTTTGATTTCGATATATTGTAATGCGGGCAGTTGGGCAAAAGTTTCGTGTTCTGCTATATCTCTTTCGGGTTCTCGGTCATTAAAAAATATTTCGATATGGTTTTGATTTGTTGAATCGGGATACATCATTTCTACCGATACTATTCAGTCTCTGAAGTTTCCCTGATCCAACAGTAGTAGATGTTTTCAGCAATCACTGCTTCCTGTTATTCACAGCCGCTCATCATCCATTAATTTATTAGAGTACGATTGGATATGCTCACATGGAACTTTCTTTTCCTAACATAGGAGCTAAGTATCTGTACTCACTAACATAAAATAAAGTGTCGGATATCCTTACAAACCTCAAAATATAAAATACTATTTAATTGCATATAGTTAAGTTAAATATGATGCCCAGATACCATTTTACACCACCATTTACTGTCGGAATACTTTACAAAACAGCGGGACAGGTTTTTTGTTAAAATATTTATGTCCTTGTAAAAATTGGACTTTTATCTTTGGTCCGTTATATGCAGTAATTTTATCAAAATGTAGATTGAATAAACCATCATGAATGAAGATATGGAGATAAAAATGATTAATCGAAACTTAATGAGAAGAGTCAGCCAGATATTCGTTGTCCTTGCCCTCGTCTTCAATTGCGTCGTTGCGGGTTCTGCCCCAATCTATTGGACAGACTGGACTGGATCGGATACCGATCAGGGGACAGGGTTCCAAGGTCAAGGGACGATCACAACTCCAACATCAACAGTGGGTGTGACTTACACAAATCCACTAGGGATCAGCTTTTATCATTCAAGCCCCAGCACGGACTACTGGACGCCTCGCTCTGATTCTTCACCGTACATAAGCTCCCAAGTCGACAATCCACCTACATCAACGGACATTGTCGCTTTGAATAAAGCTGGCAACCAGACACTGCAGTTTTCACAAACAATTGCCAATCCAGTGTTTGCCTATGTCAGCCTAAACGGCAACGGGTATGCGTTCCTCAATCAGGATTTTGTCATTCTGAGTTTTGGAGGAGGCTTGGCAAGTGCTCCTCCTGGTGATAACAGCTGTGGCTACTGGGGGTGTGGCACCTCCTATAAAAGCATTGTTGACGTTGGTGGCGGTAACATCGAATACCGACTATTGGGCACCGGCGAACCTCACGGGACTATTCGATTCACAGGCGCATTTGACAACTTGATTTGGCGCAGTCTCAGCAATGAGAACTGGAATGGCTTCACCGTGGGCGTGCAAGGGACAGCAGAAGAAGTGTTCCCTCCCAATGGTGTTCCCGAACCCGCAACCATGCTGCTCCTTGGGCTTGGTCTGGCAGGGTTGGCAGGAATCAGAAGGAAGATTAAGAAGTAACGAAACACATAAATGGTTAAATTTCAGAGAGGCAGGGTTCAGAAATGGCCCTGCTTTTTTATTTAGTTCCTTCGTTAATCATTGATTCTATGAGTTACCCACTACCAAACAGTTGGTAGGTGCAGACAGCAAGCACTGCTTCCTGAAAGAGAGCATCCGGGGATTTTGATGGGTATCCACCGTTTCACATGGTAATCCTTATTGACTGAAGTCAGCAAAAAGTCAAACCAAGTAGAAATGCTTGATTTCAAGCCGTTATAAATAATCTTCTTTTAAGCCACAATTGTTATATGGATTATGCAAATATTGGCGGATGGATTTAAGGGTCGGGGGAGACGGATGTATGTTTGAGATATTGTAGCCGCTGAAAAACTGGGCGGTAAAACGGAGAAAACAAAAGGCAACCTACTGCGTCGGGATAAATAGGAAGTTTGTAAGTTAACAGCGTTCTTCTGCTGCACAATGGAAGTCCGGCGCGGATATCAAACCGCTTATCATGCGCAGCACATATGTAAAAGGCGGATGAAATTCAGGCTTCCGGCTCCGAAACGGGACCAGTAAAGCCAAGTTGCCGGGAGATGGACGAACACGTCAGTTTGACTTCGTTGATGATTTTGATTTCATTCTCGTTAAAGAAGGTAGCATAGCCTGTCGTCCCTATGGCTGCCAGAATTTTACCTTTGTGGTCGAAGATGGGTCCCCCGATGGCCCTAATTCCAAGGATTCCTTCCTCATTATTGAAGCCGATTCCATTGGTTCTGATCTTATCCAGTTCCTTCTCGAAATCCTCCCGGTTTGCAATCGTCTTGTCTGTGGCCTTCGTGAACGGATAATCCTTGAGGATGGTGTCCCTTGTTTCCCTGTCCGTATACGCCAGGAGAATCTTTCCGTTGCATGTGCAGTGAATGGGCATAACAGACCCGACCTGGGGAAGTGTCATGATGACATGATCAGGATCGACCCGGTATATGACCACTGACTGGTTGCCGATTAGCATAGACACATTGACGGAGAGGTTGAAACGGTAGCAGAGCCTTTCCGCCCAGACGCTTACGGTGGAAAGAAAGTCCTTGTTCCGGATGTATTGAATGCCCAGGCGAAAAACTACCGATCCTAAGCGGTATTTGGCATTCTCATGGTTTTGTTCCAGAAGGTTGTTTTGAACAAGTGTGTTGACAATACTGTGAACAGTCGGTTTCGGCAGGTCAATTCCGGCGGCGATATCCTTGAGCGCCAGTTCCCGTTCTTTTTCCAGAAACTGGAAAAGAATCTTAACGGCCCGGTCCACGGACTGGATTATCCTGCCCTCCATACGGTCATTTGAAACGCCCCTTTTTATTCCCTTGCTGTTTTCCATGAACTCCTACATCTACATGCCTGATGATATTCATATATATTCGCATATAATGAATATATACTCAAGTGAATTCATCTTTTCTTGAGTAAATTCTAAGGACATCGCTTGCTTGTTTCTTCTAAAGACTGTTTGTTTGAAACATCGAGGGCAAACAGCGCGGCCCCGACAGCGCCCATCATATGCGGTTCGGCAGGAATAAAAATCTCTGTTTTGAACAACCGCTGCAATGCCCTGATGACTCCTTTGTTTTTCGCCACACCTCCGGACATCGCGATCTTAAGATTGACAAAATCGTGGGCGATGCTTCTGGCCATGGAAAATGTCCTTGCCGCAATAGCTTTATTGAGGGCGTGAGCTATTTCTCTGGTGTCAACACCCTGAGCCACAAGAGAGACGACCTCACTTTCGGCGAAGACAGTGCACATGCTGCTGATGCTCTGTGTACCTGCTGCGCCTGCATCAAGGTTGCCCATGTCTTGGATAGAAACTTCTAACACCCGGGCCATTGTTTCCAGAAAACGGCCTGTGCCTGCCGCGCACTTGTCATTCATGGAAAAATCGACAACTCTACCGTTGGCGCCGATCCGGATCGCCTTGCTGTCCTGGCCGCCGATATCGATCAGCAGCTCCGTTTCAGGGAAATAGTGTCTGATTCCCCGGGCATGACAGGCTATTTCGGTCATATCGCTTGTGCGGTTTTCAACACGTTCACGGCCATAGCCCGTAGACACGACATGGTGGATATCTTCCTTTGTGATTCCTGCCTGATCGAGAACATCAACTATTGCTTTCCTTATGGCTTCCGAATTGCGGGCGCCTGTTGGTACCATAGATGCTGCCACAATGGTCGCGTTGCTGTCTACTACAACCGTTTCGCATGTTGTGCTTCCTATATCTATTCCCAGATAATGCATATTCACCTTTTAAAAAACATTTTTTTAAGTAGATGATTAAAGGATCACCGGGACAAATCGTCACTTGCATCGGTGATTGGTGATTTTTTTTACACCTCGACAACGGCTGCGACTTTTTGCAATACCTCACCGCCAGTCTGCTTTGTCACTTTGAGATCGATATATCCCAGGCCGTCTTTTATATCCGTAACAGTTCCCTGCGTGGTAATGGTGTCTTCCATCATCACCGGAGCACTGAACCGGCATTTGAACTTCTTGAGCTTACCGGGATCGCCGAGCTGGTCGGTGACGGTCTTTACCGCGAAGGCCATGGTGCAAAGGCCATGGAGTATAGTCCCTGCGAGACCCACCATTTTACCGAATTCGGGATCGATATGGATCGGATTGAAATCACCAGATGCACCGGCATAATACAACGCCCTGTATTTATCAAACACATCGCTGTTGTTGAATGTCTGTCCTTTTTCTATTGCCATACTGTCCTCCTACTTTCTCACGACAAACGTATACAGACCCCGGCAAACTTTTCTGCCGTGCTGATTATTCGAAATTAACTCAACGGCTATTACGTCCAGCTTTTCCTTATTCTGGATATCAACGATCTTACCCTTCGTGGTAATGGAATCGCCTGCTTTAACCACTTCAAAAAATTCCATTTCCTGCTCGCCGTGAACAAGCATAAACAAATTAAGGGCAAGCTCCTTGTCCATAAAAACTGGTTCGATCAGTAAGGCACCGAAAACAACCGCAAAGTTCGGCGGCGCAATTATTGCGCCATATTTCGATTTCGTTGCGAATTCTTCATCCACGTAATGAGCATCGAGATTCTTAATCGCCTTGGCGTATTCCTTGATTTTTTCTTTGCTCACATCGTAGGTATACGCCGGATATTCCTTCCCGACGAATTTTATGTCTATTGCCATAGGTTTTCTCCTCATTTATGATTAACACCTCCGATAATTGAGGTCTTGTCATGTCTTCTCCTTATTATTCGGCCAGCGGCCACAGAAAGTTGCTTTTGCTAAAGTCCCATTAATCGGGCCACTATGATTTTCATGATCTCATTCGTACCGGCAAAGATCCGGGTCACGCGGATGTCCCGCCAGCTCCTTGAAATAGGATACTCATCACAGTAACCATAGCCGCCATGGAGCTGCAAGCAGCGATCAGCAACGCGACTGGCCATGTCGGTAATCCAGTATTTGGCCATGGACACTTCGCTGACCACCTGCTGGCCCTCCATGTGATCGATAATCAGTTTGTCAACGAAGGTCCGGCCCAGCTTGATCTCGGTGGCCATCTCCACAATCTCGAACTGCGAATGCTGAAACTTGGAGATGGGCTTGCCGAATACCGTGCGTTCCTTGCAGTATTTGATGGTGACTTCCAGCATATTTTCCGCAGCGGCAACGGCGCCGATGGCGCAGACGAGGCGTTCCTGCTGCAGTTTCATCATTAGTTGGAGAAATCCCGTACCCTTCTCCCCCATCCGGTTACTCTTGGGAATCCGGCAGTCCGTAAAATACAAATCCGAGGTATCCTGGCTGTGCCAACCGATCTTTTTGGGCTGCTTTCCTTTTTCAAATCCGGGCGTTCCGGCCTCGACCAAATAGAGATCCACGGCTTTATGGGGATTGTCTACGGATGGATCTTTCGCGGCAACCACGCAGAGATCGCAGTTGATCCCGTTGCTGATAAAGGTCTTCTGGCCGTTCAAGATGATCGAATCGCCATCTTCCACCGCTGTAGTTTTCAACGCTGCCAGATCACTACCGGTATTGGGTTCCGTCATTGCCACCGCCGTTATAATGTCGCCGGTCACACATCCGGGGAGGTACTTCTTTTTGTGTTCCTCCGAACCGAACGCAATGATATAAGGAACAACGATGTCGCTGTGGATTTGCGCGGCCAGACCCGCAAAGTTGCATTTGACCAGTTCTTCGCAGATGATGACGGAATAAAGAAAATCACCGCCAGGGCCGCCGTATTCCTCGGGAACGCCTGTTCCGAGAAATCCCTGATTCCCCATCTGTTTCCAGACGCTCTTAGGGACTATCCCCGCTTCCTCCCATTCCTCGATGTGGGGAACGACCTCCTTGTCGAGAAATTTCCGCAAACTATTGCGGAATATTTTGTGCTCGTCGGTATATTTAATAATGTCCATAAACTTCCTCCTTCCTGAATTTTTTAAAAACAAATATTTTTATCCCAGCATTTCGGCAAATGCCTTGATGCGGTTGGATACCTGCTCTTCGGAAAAAACACGGGAATCGTTATGGTCACATTCTAGTATCAATCCCGAAATACCCAAGTCATGGATCAGTTTCATCCGCTGGTCGATCTGCCCCAGGGAGTATGGTTTGCATGAACGGTCTGAATGAAGCAAAACACCGTCCAGCCTGAAGTCTTCCACCATCTGCTTCATGTGCTGAAGTTTGTAGCCGGTCGACCTATTGAGAATCGTGTGGGTGTAAGCTTGGGCCATGCCTTCGATAGGATTGTCCGCGTTCATGAAGAGAGCCGGTTCGGCCCACTGGTAGGTATAGTTGGAGATGACGGCGGCAATGCCATGCGCGGCAAGTGTTTTCGACAGCCAGTTGACCTTGTACCATATAGGCAGATTATCCAGAGGATTCGGTATTTTTCCGTCTTAATGGCCGCCAAGCCGTTGTTGATGCGCTCATCAATTTCCCGGAGTACCATCTCGTAAAAAACGAGTGATTCCTTCTCTCCCCTCATGGCGACAACGGGGCCCATAAGGATGAAGGCGTCAAAACCAGTAATGGGCGCTGGTTTGTGTTTTGCTCTCATCAAAACCTCCATCCAAAGGTTGCTGCACTCTTTGCCGGCGCGGCATATATCCTGCAACCGGCGGTAGGACATTTTTTTACCGGCAATCCGTTCCGCCACGGGGATCAGTTCTTCCAGTTGATCCTTTACGTATGCGATCTGATGATCCTCAGCCTTGTCGTAAACAAAGGGCGTATCGATAATGAAGACGGGTGCATTGTAATAAACACCCATAGCCTGATACCAATGGATGATGGTCTGGCAGATGTTGCTGCAGACTACGATAATATCGGGTTTGGGGATTTTTCCCACGGGGGTCTTCTTCAGAAGAAAAGAACCGATATCTGTCCTGGCGTACGAGCAAATGTCCCGTGAATAGCCGTGACTTTCCGCCTCCTCGCAATATTCCACGGCGACCCTTTTAGCGCCGCACATGGCCCCGTGGTTGTCCGGTGTGTAAAGAAAAAAGTCCAGGGCCTGGAGAATTTCGATGGGGCAGCCCGAGGAGAACCAGGCTACTTTTTTTACGCCTTCGGTATAGCGGCCCTGAAAATAATTATTGGCAAGCATCTCCGACATGCGGGCGGTAGAAAGGAGGGGAGGAGAAAGCAACTTATCGTCGTTTTTCTGCATGCTACGGCGGATTTTGTTCTCATATTGCCATCTCTGGTATCGTAAAACAGGCTTGCCCACGACACGGGATGTGACATGATAGTGAAACATGTTTGCATAATTCATGAGAGTACCTCCACAAATGCATTGATGCGGTTGAGAACCTGTCCGGGTATGACTGTTGACATCTCGCCTTCAATAAAAAGCAAGGGGCAACCCTCTTCTTTCATGGCCTTCTCGAAAAGGGGGATGTAAAACAGCTCCGGTTCGCAGAATTTGACGTTGTAAACCAGAACACCCCGTGCGCCGCTCTTACGCACCTGTCCTTTGAGGTATTCAAAGCGGGACTTGTACGGAGCGCTCAATGTTGTATCTGGCGGCATGGATGTGAGTTGCTGTGCAAGGCATTTATAGGGATTGTCGCCGTTGAAGGTCTGGTAAATCCGGCGGCTGCAGCAGGCCAGATCATCGATAACCACGTGCGCGCCGAACCGGTTGATCTGATCGAAAAGATCCATAGGCTCAGGAACAATGCCGCTGATCATGAGACCCGGACCTTTCAGGTCAGCCTTTCCTGCTGTCAGTTCCCGCGATAATTCGATAAACTGCTCGGCAAACAGATACTCGCGGGATCTAAGAAATGTATAGAAAGTACGATCGGTGACGGCAAAATCTTTCCGTCGCTGGGCGATATCGGCAAAGATGCGATTGGCCTCGTTTTCGATTGTCATAACGGCTAGAATATCATTGTCTGTAGGTTTTATGCCGGAGATCTCCGAGAGCTTTGCAGCCAGTACTTTGATTTCCTTTTCCAGATAAATAGCGTCCGATGCCCGGTGGCTGCGGGGGTGATATATCTTCAAAACCGGCTGTTTCGGCTTAATGAAGTCCATGAATATGGAGGCCATGCCCTGGAGGGAATCGCATGTATGGGGGATGAGGATCAAATCGATGGCTGCGGCATGTTCATGGGTCAGGAAATAAGCCGCCTTTTGAACAATATCACATGTATATTCGGGGAAATGCTGCGTTCCCTCCCGGTTATTGATAAACGGCGGACCCCAAACTTCCATGGGGTGAAATCCGCACGCACGCAATATTGCGCGGGGGTAGTGGATCGGCATGACCGCGGCGATCTTGTACCCTTGAGCGGTGGCTTTCTGCATAACATCTTTTCTTGTCGGAACGATCATGATGTCCTCACTTTTCTGTGATGGTCGAGCAGCGACCGGTCGTTTTACGATATCTATTGGGCATATCCTTCATGCCTGCGCCACCGCTTTGTTTTCTTTTAACTTGCCGATTTCTTCCTCGGAGTAGCCTGCGCTTTTTAAAATATCCGTTGTATGAAGGCCCAGCGCGGCGCCGGTAAATTTATACTGGGGTCTGGTTTTCGAAAACCGAATGGGTGATGCAAGCTGTTTTTGTGTTCCATTTCCCGACGGAACGTCAACCAGCATTTCCCTTGCCTTGATCTGGGGGTGTTCACAGGCTTCGAAGAATGTAAGCACCGGCTCAGCGCAGCAATCAGCCGCAGCAAAGATGGACTTCCATTCAGCAAATGTTTTTTTCTTCATGGCTTCGGCAATCCCCTTGCGAAGGAACTGCTGGATTTCCGGATCAATGGCCAGGGCTTTGTCCTTCCATTCCGGATGTTCGAGAATGTCGCAAAGCCGGTAAAAGAACTGCGGTTCGATCCCGGCTAGAGAAAAATAGCGGCCATCCGCTGTCTCGTAGCAATCATAGTAGGTGCCGCCGTTGAAGATGCATTCTTCGAGCTTAGGCTCTTCGCCGCCGATAAGAGCAATCGGAGCCGTCAGGGCGTGCATGGAAAAAACCGCATCGGTCATACTAATGTCGATGTATTGTCCTTCTCCGGTCTCGTTTCTGTGGACAACCGCCGCCAGTATTCCCATGACAGCATGATATCCGCCTCCGGCCACATCCGCTATCTGGAGATTTATGGGGCCGGGTCCCGTGGATTTTCTTCCGTTGTATCCCGTAACGCCGGCAATGGAGAGGTAATTTACATCGTGACCGGCACGATCTCTATAAGGACCGCTCTGTCCATATCCCGTAATAGAACAGTAAATAATACGCGGATTACAAGCCTTCAGCACCTCATAGCCGACGCCGAGACGATCCATGATGCCCGGCCGGAACTGTTCCACGACGATGTCGTATTCTTGAATTAGTTTTTTAATGATGTCGATTGCTTCGCCGGATTTCAGATTTAACGCCAGGGAGCGTTTTGATCTGTTCAGATAGGCAAACGCGGCAGAAACGCCATCGACGTAAGGTGGCAGTATCCTTACAAGGTCCGGCTTATCCGGAGATTCGATGCGAATCACATCCGCCCCCATGTCGGCCAGCATCATTGTGCCGAATGGCCCGGGAAGCAGAGCTGTGAAATCCAGAATTTTTAGTGAATTCAGGGGTCCTTTCATTTTCTCCTCCTTATCGATGGCGTGGCATGCTGTTTCGCTGTTTATCCATTTACAATAAATATTCGACTATGTCAAACTATATTCGGTAAATATTTGGCATTAATAATAGTAATTATTATGTAACTATTTAATTTATAAAGATTAATAATCAAAATAAATAATTATTGACTGTTTTATAATTAAGTATTATATTCGCGATTATAGAATTACATTCAGATAATATAAAAATCAAGGATCAAAAGGAGGAAAACCATGGAAAATACACTGCCACTAAAGGGGATCAAAATTTTGGATTTTACCACTTATGCCGCTGCGCCGATTTGCGCGATGGCCCTGGCGGATTGGGGTGCGGATGTCATCAAAATAGAATCGCTCTCTGGCGATATGATGCGCTACTTCGGTTTTATCATGTCGTGTCCGGTTCAAGACGATGACAATATCCAATTCGAGATGGATAATCGGAATAAGCGGGGAATCTCCCTGAACCTGAAAACCGGTGAAGGAAAAGAAATTATCCATAAACTGCTTGTGACGGCAGACGTTCTGGTGACGAATTACCGTCCCAAGGCTCTGGTGAGTCTTGGCCTGGATTATGAAAGCATATCCAAAAACCATCCCCGCCTTGTCTATGCCTACTTGAACGGTTACGGAGACGAGGGACCCGATAAAGACAAACCAGGGTTTGATCTCTCCGCCTTCTTTGCCCGCTCCGGGATTTTGGTCGAAATGCCGGAGCCGGGCTACCCGCCGCTGTCTCCCATCTCCGGTTTCGGCGATCATACCACAGGAACATATCTTGCGGGCGGGATCTGCGCTGCTTTACTGCAAAGAGAACAAACCGGAAAAGGCTGCAAAGTACAGACAGCTCTCTTCAACGCCGCGCTGTGGAATCTGCAGCTGAACATCGCTACAGCCAACAACAATGCCCACCTCTCTGACGAAGATTTCAACAAGATCAAAAGCCAGCGGAAACGGCCCCGTTCAGGTCTGATGAATACATATAAGTCAAAGGATGGCCGATGGATTACCATCATGGCCTTGGAATACGACCGCTATTGGAATTCTTTTGCTGAATTGGTGCTTAAGCGGGCGGACCTAGCGGATGATCAGCGCTTCAGCACTCAAGCGGCCAGTTTTCAACATGGCGCCGAACTGGCAGCCATCATCGACGAGTCGTTTGGAAAATTGTCGGAGGCGGAAATCGTCACACGGCTAAAAGCAGCCGACATCGCCCATGAGACCAACCTTCGTTGGAAAGAGATCAAGAATGACGTCACCGCTTTGGAAAACGGTTTTATCTTCGAATACAAGATGCCGAGCGGTCGTAAAGATTGGCTCATTGGCAACCCGGTTCGGTTCAATGGCGAGAAGACGTCTGTCCGGAGACATGCACCCCGATTGGGCGAACATAATGACGAGATACTCTCCGAACTCGGTTACAGTGCTCAACAGCTCAACACTATGAGGGAGAGACAAATCATTAAGTAAGGGGGTTTAGGTTGACGATTAAAAATTGCACTGTTCTCATAACACGCGGTGCTTCCGGACACTGGGCTGCGACTGTCAGGCAAAGCGTAATAACAGGATAAAATATTGCCATATTCGCTTCGCAATAGAAAAAGACACCGCATGGTTCCGAAGTAGTGATAAAAATGTTCCTTCCGTAGAGGGCACAATCAGCTTGATATTGTTGAGATAGAGGCCACAAAGCAATCAGAAGATACTTTCTAATGGGTTAAACCGGTGAATGTTTTTTGGCAAATCAGTTGAATTCTTAAGTGACAGCAACAACGTCTTAATTAGGAGGATACGATGATTACAAAAAGCGGTACAAAGGAATTTGCCGTAAGCAGGTTGTCGGCCTGGTATATCGTCATCATATGTTCACTTCTTTATACGGTCAATTATATGGATCGGCAGGTATTATCTATAACCACTGAGTTCATCAAAAAAGATCTGGGTTTGTCCGATTCTCAGATTGGCATTATTCAAACTCTCTTTTTTCTGAGTATGGCGCTTTTTTCTTTTCCGGCGGCTTATCTGGTGGATCGCTGGAGCAGAAAAAAAACCATCTCTATCATGGCCCTGGTCTGGAGTGGCTTTACTTTTATGACGGGAATGGGGAAAAGTTTTCTGGGGATGTTAATACCTCGCTTCTTGGTCGGCGTTGGCGAAGCAGGCTTTACTTCAGGAGGCACGCCACTCATTGGCGCTGCCTTTCCCGATAAAGGCCGAAGTCTGGCGATGGGTATATTTAACATGGCTGTCCCACTGGGGTCCGCCCTTGGATTCATCCTGGGTGGCGCAATCGCCGTGAAATATGGATGGAGGATGGCCTTTTATATCTTTACGGTTCCGGGCATCATATTGGCTTTGCTCGCTCTTTATATGAAAGACTACAAAACAGTGAGAAATATTGATGAATTCGGCAACAAAATAAGCTTTTTCAAATCAGCTGTCTCTCTTTTTTCGATTCCTACCTTAAAATGGCTGTACATTGGATTTGCCATGCAAAATTTCATGAGTTTCGCGTTTCTTATTTGGGCGGCGCCATTGGTCATGCGGACAAACGATGTGGATGCACAAAAGGCAGGAATGTTGGTGGGCATTATTGGTCTTATGGCTATTTTCGGCGCGATATTCGGCGGCTTGACGGCAGATATATGGCAAAAGAAAAATATAAGAGGGCGTATGCTTACGGCATCGGCATCGCTGCTTATCGCCACAGTGCTGTTTTTCTTTATGATCTATTTTGATTTCCGTGGTGTGGGGTATGTTATTGGCATTGTCTATGGCATATTTTCCATTTTCCCTGTGCCGTCCATCAGCGCAGTAACTCAGGATGTTACACCGCCAAGCTTAAAAGGTGTTTCGTGGGGCATGGCCGTCTTTTGTGTTAATTGTTTGGGCGGCGCCTGGTCGCCTATCCTTGTCGGGGCCATATCCGACAGCCTGGGAGGCGGTGCCTACGGCATCAAAATCGGATTATTGGTAACCACAGTTGGGGGGCTTGCCGGAACTTTTTTCTACTGGCTTAGTGCCCGGCATTATTCGGTCGACATGGAAAAAGCTCAAAAACACGTACTTGAAGAAGCGGACTAGCGCCGAGAAATTTGCCATAACCAGAATCTTTGCTGCAGTAAAGCGCCTGACCAGTAGTGGTAAGGTTTTGGGGCCTGAATTCCGGCTGACACCTGAAGAAGCGCTGAGGGCGGTAACGGTAGATGCAGTCTGGCAGACATTTGAAGAAGACATCAAAGGCACCATAGAAATAGGAAAACTGGCCGACTTCACAGTTCTCGACCAAAACCCCTTGAAGATTGCCCCGGAACAGATCAGAAATATCACTGTGAAGGAAGTGATTATTGGAGGTAAGCAGGTGTATTAATGTTAGGTACTTAGCAAATAGCTCACTGAAATATTGCATACAGCGATTTTCCCGATAATACTTCATTTCGAATGGTTATCCTCATAAAAATTCTGCATCCAAAATGGATGATTTGTAGGTGAAATGGTTGTCAAGAAAAGACTTAATGTGACGCTGTTTGTCAAGTCATGTATAGGTTAGTACAGACGATGATCCCGGTAAAATTCCTGTTTTGCTTCAGATAAGAGACAAGTGTTTTTTGCGAAACAACCACGGCGCCTTCAAGGCTGGAGGCATGCAAAAGATACAATTTTTCCCCCCGCCAGAGAGCAAATCCGGCATGGGCAACATCCAGGCCTTCCTTGTCGGCAGCGAAAGCAATAATATCGCCTGATTTAATTTTCCCTATTTGCCGGTTGACTTTATCTTTGGGAATGACCCGGAATACTCGGCGGGAGATGTTTTGCTCGATGCGCCGCATTTTCTGAAATTCATTTTCGTTTTGCAAACCGCTGTAAGATCTGCGGTGTGCGGTCATATAATTAATCTTCTTCCGGAAATTTACCGCTCCCAGCCGGCGGGAAACATCCCGCAGCATCCCTTTTAGTTCATTATCCCGCAGCCAGTCGGTAAAGTAATGCAGGCGCGAAGAGTAGCCATTGATTATTCCGCTACGGTAGCGGATCAATTGCAATCGCCGCCGGAATTCCGCCTTTGATATTTTCCCGGCATAAACACATCCGGCCAGCGCCAGCACTGTTTCTAAAAAAGTAAAGCAATCAAACTGCGCAAAGTTGACAATCAGTTTTTCTTTAAGACCGGATTCCAGCGTATCGGGCTGATAGGGAGCACCCAGAAAGTAATTCCCGATTGCGCAGACCAGATCACCCGGGGGCAAACTGCTGCCCCCAAATTGTTGCCGGAAATGACAAAGATTAAACTGAAAGCTGTTTGTCCGGATCATATCATTTACAGTGCATGAGATTGCTTCGCTAAACTCGCAATGACGGCAATATTGATCTTCTAATATGCCGTCACTTTTGATTGCCGTACCACTTCCATACGCCATTTTCTTTAATCATCATGGAATGATCGGCAAAAGGCGCCGTCATCGAACCCAGATCAACCGAGCCGTCGACGTGCAGAATAGCGGGATTAGTTTTATCCGCTTCCAATTTCGTCATTTTAGTCTCATATCTGGCAATAAAGCTGACCGTCCTGCTCAGTAATTCGAGAAACGCCTGGCGATCGTAACCGTCCTGTTTGAAATTTGCCGCATAATGCATACTTATTTTTTTCATATCCCGCGACAAAAGGTCGTTTTGGAATTGATTGAGGAAAGCCTGCAAGTCTTCCGGAAGCTTGAGGCTCGGCGATTTATAGCCGTCAACGTCTTCCAACGGTCCGCCGACCTTGGATTGCAGGACAAAATTGACGACATCATTAGAATACAGATCGGGAAAATCAGTATGAATAAAGTGCCCTGCTCCCGCGTATATTTTAACCAATGGCGGATTGCCGGCTTTTTTCAAATCGTCATAAACCGGCCTGATTATATCCCATTTTAAATCTGTCTTGCCGCTGAGCGCTGTCGGCAGCAGGGGATCTTTTTCACCAAAAGTCAGTAATATGGGCGCCTTGATATTCTTGATTCTCTTGTAAATGCTGTTCGGATCCTCCCGGCGCGACTCAATTCCCAGCGAATAAATATCCCGGGCGTCCGCCGCACAGTAATTGTAATGCTCTCTTTTGTTGCCATGGTTCAGGGCAATGCGCACTTCGGTAAAATATTTTGCATATTCGGTGTCATTGATAAAGAATCCAATTTTTGATGGTTCAATCTTGCCGGTTTTAGGATTTTTATGCTTGAAATAAGCAAAATTTATCCAGTATTCATCATCCTGCATCAGTCCCTGTTTTAAACGATCTCCCCAGACGACTTCCCATGATTTCATGTCCTTTTGGGAATCATCAAAAAGCAGCATTTCTTTATCGCCAATCTTAATTTTTGTCGGATATTCTTCCAGCCCGGCTGAACTTTCCAGAATTATTTTTTCTACCGCATTCGGATAGGTCAGCGCATAACCGAGAACCCATTGGCCGCCCAGCGAGTGCCCTAAATAAGCAGCTTCCTTAACTCCCAGCTGCTGCACAATAAGGTCGTAGATGACTTCACGTGTATCTTGCAGGCTGCGGGACAAAGGTTTATGGAGGTTGCCGGGGATGGATTTTCCAAAATGCGGCAAATCGGGTACAATGACCCGTAAACCATTCTCCAGGGCAACTTTCATCACATGCCCGAAATATGCGCCGAAGCTCCCCTTGCCGTGGATGAGGACAAGAACTTTCGGCTGCGGATCAATGCCGTAATACTCATCCATATAGGCAATTTCCCATTCCATCCCTCCGGAGTCTTTGGCTTTAGCGTACTTCACATTAAAAGGATAAGTCACCTGATCGCGCCAAAAGCTTTTTTCCGGCGAACCCTTCTTGACCTTGACGGCATTGACTTTAAAAGGTTTAACCTGCGGCGCACTGGCGCAGCCAAACAGCAGCAGGGCGGCAAGAAATGCCACAAATACAAGCCAAATGCGCGAATTTTTTATTTTCATAGAATGGAACCTCCCCGTTGTTATTAACTTTCTTTCTTACCGGCAAATCATCGCCAGTAAATCTTTAAAAATATTTTCCACGGCGGAACGTTTTTTCCTCACCACCAATTCCTTTTCCTCCAGGCTAAGATTTAAATCCAGCTCTTTCATTAGACGTATCTGCGTCTGAATGAGGCGTCCGGATTCAACTTCCATATTGTATAGTGTTTGCAGGAAAGGAGTGTCCAGTTTCCATTGGGCCGGAAACAGGGGAATAAATCTTATTTCCGACATAAAAGCATGGCTTAAAGCAAGATATTCAAAGAAGTTAAGATCAGGAGCAATTGAACCCCAAATATATTTGCCAATTTCCGCTTCTTGCCATACCTTAATTTCAAATTGGGCCATTTGCCAGTAAATGGCCATATCGAGGCTCCATGATGTCGCCCGATAAAGTAATGTTGCCAGTTCCATTTCACGATAATACTGATTATGCAGGAAACTGTAGGGCATCCAATCCACAGCGTGAAATTCCACCTTGGCCAGAATCATGCTGTTGGCTCGCTTAACAGCCGAAATAAACAGGCTGATTCTTGTTTGGTCAGCACTATCCAGGCCATGTTGCGAGAAATACACTGCCGCCTGCTTTCTCCAGTCGCTGCCCGAACTAATCGGCATTTGCTTAGTCCCCCTTAACCACTGGAATTGCACGCATATGGTCCCCCCGGCAGGGAAAAAGCAATTCTGTCGAATGCGGATCATCTGTCGCAATCCAAACCGATTTGTCGCCCCTCCATTGCTTGTCCTCAACCTGTTGGATAAAATCAGCTATAATCCGGCAGGTTATTTCCGGTATCTCTACCGTGAAGGCATGGCAAACATGCTGCATCAGTACCAGCCGAGATTTTTTAATATTAGATCTTAACACCTCGTGACACCAGCGCGGCGTAAGATAGTCAAATTCACCATTCATAATCATTGCCGGGCATTTAATTTTTTTCAATTCCGGAGTAAAACCATGAAAATTGACCATAGATTCAATTAAATTCTGGATGGCATAAAGGTCATTGTAAGAAAAGCTTTTCCGTTTGGAAATCTCCAGCATATCTTTATTATCCCGCATCCAGGCGGAGCTGAAATTAACGGCATTGAATAAATCCACCAGATACTCGAAGCCGCCCTGAATCATGCCGTTATATAAATTCAATCCTTTCAGGAAAAGCTGCTGATCTGTTTCACTGAAAGTGCTTATGGGAATAATTCCTTTGACTCTTCCGGGGAAGTCAATGGCCAGTTTCAAAGCAATGACCCCGCCAAAGGAAATCCCCATTACGTAGGTTTGCTTGATTTCTAAATGATCCAGCAATGCCGCCAGAATTTTCGGATTTTCATTAAAATCAACAGAGAGCACCGGTTTGGAAGATGAACCCTGCCCTAACAGATCATATGTCAGAACCTGATATCCGGCATCATTAAAAAGATGGATATATCTGTTCCAGTGCTGAGTCCCTTGAATCAACCCATTGATAATCGCAATGACCGGTCCGCCGGAACTCCCGTTAAATTCGTAATGTATTTCGTTATATCCGTAATTAAAAAAAGCCACATATCCTCCCGACAACAGAGATGTTCCACTGATAGCCTTTTACTTATGTTTACAGATAGCTGAAACATTCGCCAATATCAATAAAAACATGGACTGAAGACAATTCAGGATATCGGCTACTCCTTAAATATCGAAGACCACGGTTTATACACGCAAATTATTACAGATTTTTTCAAACTTGAATTGTGTTCAGAACAATGAAGCTGCCGGTCAATACAGGGCCGGCAGCTTCATTGTTTATTTGCCTTGAAGAGCATTTATTTTTTTGGTCAGCCGCGAAACTTTGCGAGAGGCATTCTTCTTGTGAATCAAACCTTTAACTGCGGCTTTATCGATCATCGGGATGGCGGCTTTAAGGGCATTGAAAGATGCTTCTTTATCTTTAGTCTCTACAGCGCTGAGTACCGATTTAATTCTTGTTTTGATTGCGGATTTGCCGGCGATATTGCGCTCACGGCGTTTTTCGCTTTGACGATCGCGTTTTTCTGCTGATTTATGTGTTGCCAAAAGATTCCTCCTAGGTTTTATTGATTTCTATTAATAAGGCGGCATTCTTTAGCCCAATTAAGATGGGCTGTCAAGCGCAATTTACAGCTAAATTATCTGCTTTGATTGACATTTTTTCTGCCGCCTCCTCTTATTGTTCCAGTCCGTGCGCAAGACTGTAACCGG
Organism: uncultured delta proteobacterium; assembly: GCA_963845095.1. Classification (GTDB taxonomy): domain Bacteria; phylum Desulfobacterota; class Syntrophia; order Syntrophales; family Smithellaceae; genus MVRV01. Next base: position 13,538 of record CAWJQM010000004.1, on the reverse strand, counting down.
GATTATTGTTGCATGGCAACGAGGACATCCGTTGTTTTTTTCAGACGCAGGGCCAAAGTTTTGAGAATCAACTGAAAATTACCGGACAGCTTGTTGAATTCCTGATCAAAAAAATCCCGGTCAATTACTCCAATAGTTGTATCACCCGACGCCGTGGCCGTGGCCGACCGTTCAACTTTAGCGATATAGGCCACTTCTCCGAATATTTCTCCCTCTTTAAAAGTTGCGATTAATATTTTCCGGTCATTCACTGTCCGCGAAATTTCCACTGCCCCGTCTTCTACTATGTACAACCAATCCCCATGTGTCCCCTCTTTAAAGATGGTTTGTCCGTCGCTATATTTTTCGTATGCTGCAATCTGGAACATTCGAAGGCTCCTTTCCAGCAAAAGCTTTTTTGTTTTATCTTAACATAGCCCTACAAAACAATCAATGACCGGGAAGGAGAGGGTATAACTCCTCAATCCCCGCTGCTGCGACCCATTGCCGGGGCAATAATGCGCGAAACTGCCGCTTTACTCCGCCCGGCTCAAGCAGCGGCTGATTGCCTTTAATTTGACATTTCTCTTTTTACTTCCTATACTGCCCCCGAAACCAGGGAGACAGACAAAATGGAAAAAGTGAAGATTATTGAAGTCGGGCCGCGGGATGGATTGCAGAACATAGATTTCTTTGTCCCGACAAAGCAAAAAATCCAATTCATCAAACGGCTTGCCGCCTGCGGAATTTCGGAAATGCAGATCGGCTCTTTTGTCGCCCCGCAGGCAATTCCGCAGTTTCAGGACATCAGGGAGATGGTCAAAGGCATCAAAACTCTGAAAAATGTTGTCCTTTCCGCCCTTATTCCCAATATCCGCGGAGCGGAAAATGCCGTATCCTGTGGCATCGGCAAATTCATCTTTTTCTTTTCGGTAAGCTCTGCGCATAATTACCGCAATGTCCGGCAGACACCGGAGGAATCCATTAAAGAATTGCGGCACATCTGTCAGGAATATCTTGATGATTCCGGTATTACTTTCCAGGTCGCTCTGGCAACGGTTTTTGGCTGTCCTTTTGCCGGGAAAATCAAAACTGATGCCGTCCTCCGGGCTGTCGAAAAAACAGCGGACTGCGGGGTAAAAGAAATTACTCTGTGCGATACAGTAGGATTCGGCAATCCCAAAATGATCGAAGAAAAATTCAGCGCCTGCCAAAAACGTTTTCCGGAAATTACTTTCGGGGCGCATTTTCACAACACCCGCGGGCTGGCTTTAGCCAATACATTACGGGCCTATGAGATCGGCATTCGATCATTCGACGCGGCAACAGGCGGTCTGGGCGGTTGTCCATATGCACCAAATTCTTCCGGCAACGTCGCCACTGAAGAAACAGTCTTCCTGTTCGAGCAGATGGGCATTAAAACCGGCATTGATTTGCAAAAACTTTTCAGCGTTTGCCGTTTTTTGCAAAAGACATTGCCGCAGGCAAATATTACCAGTTCTCTTTTTCGGGCAGGCCTGCCGAAAAAGCATAAATTAGTTGACGAAAGCAAAAGGGGGAAAACAAAATGATCAGCCGCGGGGCAGCAGTGTTAATTGTCATCGATATTCAGGGCAGTCTTTTCCAGGCAATGCAGGAAAAGGAGAATCTTCTGATTAATGCCTCCAGAGTGATCCGAGGAGCAAAAATATTAAACCTGCCGGTAATTGCTACGGAACAGATTCCGGAAAAATTAGGGCACATTATAACTGACCTGGCCCCGGCACTAAATGATGTTCAACCCGTTGCCAAAGAAAGCTTCAGCTGCTGGGGGAATAGTGATTTCCGGAAAAAGCTGGAATTCTCGGGACGCCGGGAGGCCATCATCATGGGCATTGAAAGCCATGTTTGCGTTTACCAGACCGCCGTTGATTTACTCAATAATGGTTATGCCGTCCATGTTGTGACCGATGCCGTATCCTCCCGCACCAAAGAAAACAGAGATATCGGTCTTAACGCTATGAAAAGCGCCGGAGCATATCTGACCTCTGCCGAAATGGTTCTTTTCGAACTGCTGCAAACGGCCGGTGCCGCCGAGTTTAGGGACATTCATAAAATCGTCAAGTAAACATTAATTCGAGGAGGCCAATTGTGCGGAAAAGCTCCAAGAAACTGCTGCTGGCAGCAGGCGCAGTTGTCGGCATTTTACTGCTGTTGATCGCCGCTCTGGGTATCAAGTTCATGGCGGAATTAAGTAAAATGCATCCGCTGGAAACAAAGGAAATCACTTCCGGTATTTATGCCCTCAACGACGGAACTGTTAACATGTATCTGATGAAGGACGCCGGCGGATTTATCGCTTTTGACGCCGGCAATGATCTCAAGAAGATAAAACAGGAAATGAAAAAACTGGATATTGACCCGGAAAAAGTTACCGCCGTTTTTCTGACGCACTCCGACTGGGATCATGTCGCCGCAGTGGCACTTTTTAAAAACGCAACAATTTATTTGCCGCGGGAAGAAGAACAAATGATCAACGGCACCACTGCCCGTTTCTATGTCACCAAAAATAAAATTGATTTTAAATATAAGCCTGTCGACGGCAATGCCATAATCAAAACTACCGGCAGGGAAATCAGGGGGATAGCAACACCTGGTCATACCCCCGGGTCAATGAGTTATCTGGTTGACGACAAGTTCCTTTTTACCGGCGATTCACTCAGTCTGCAATCCGGCCGGGCCGGGTTATTCAGCAGGTTTATCAATATGGACAATGACACCCAACTGCAATCATTAAAAGCTCTCGCCCGGATTAAAAGCATTAAATATATTTTCACAGCGCATCATGGCTACAGCGATAATTTTACAGAGGCCTTCCAGGACATTAATTAATTGCCGCTTGCCCGGCAGGAGCATCCGGCGCTTTCCTCATTAATTGCGTGATCTCAAACGCTGTACAGCTTTTTCCAATCCATCCAGCGTAAGTTCAAACATCGGGAAGATTCTTGCGATATTTTGAATTGTCCAGTCATTTTGCCAGGAGTCCTGCATTACAGGATTCAGCCAGACGGCATGCCGGAATGTTTTGGCGAGACTTTTCAGATACTCGATACTGGGCTGTGAATAGGTCTGATTGACGTATATTGCGCCATTGGAATTAGCAAGTTCATATGGTGCCATGGAGGCGTCGCCGACAATAATCAGTCTTGTTTCCGGATCGCTGCGGGTAAAATCGTCCACCGGCACGGGTTTTTTGCGGCGTTCGGGGTCCTGCCAGACATTTTTATAAATAGTGTTATGGAAGTAATAAATCTCCAATTCTTTGAACTGAAAATTAGCATAATGAAAAAGAACCTGGACCAGTTCCACATAAGGGTCCATCGACCAGCCGCCGTTATCGATCATTAGCTTCACTTTCAGCCGGTCGGTCAGCCGGCGGTCAAAAACAATTTCGATTTCACCGGCATTGCGCATCGTCTGATAAATAGTTTTATCGATATTGACAACATCCTGCGGACCGGACGGCTTTAAATATTTCAGCCTTTTCATCGCTTCGCCTATTTGCGAAGGGGTAATCGGACCTTCCTGCGAATAATCCCGATAGCGATGCTCGAGAGCAACCTTTACCGCCGATTTGCTTCGCGAGCTGCCGCCCACCCGCATGCCGCCGGCATGAACTCCGGAATGGCCGACAGGTGAAGTACCTTTGGTTCCAATCCATTTATTACCGCCGTGATGCGCTTCTGTTTGATCTTTTAAACGCTGCTGGAAATATTCCAGTAACTCTTCCGGCGTCATTTTCTTTGAGGTCCTCTTCCGGCAGACCAAGCACTTTGGCCATTTCGCCAGGATCTTTCAACCATTCGTTGAGCAGGGCCTTGGCCATTTCGGTCAGTTCCAATTCCGTGGGTTCGGCTTCCACAACACCACGAAACGCAACGGCAAAGACCGTATCATAGAGGTCAAAATAACGTTCGCTCTTGATCAGTAAAGAGCGGGCGGCTATATAAAAGTCCTCCAAAGACCGGACCAATCCCATGCCCAGTGCTTTTTGTAAAAGCAGAAAGGACTTCGGAGAAACCGGTATCCCTTTGTCCCGCAGCATAAAGAAAAAATTTACAAACATAAATGTTTATCTCACTTAGGCCCCGATTGATGCATCGCCATATAAAGATCATTGCTTTTTTTGAAGAGCACTCCCAGATAAGGAATTTTTCCCGCCTTCAGATTCTTTAACTGGAAATCCGGATCGGCCTGCAGGGCGCGAATCCAGTTAATCAACTCCCGGGTGGCCGGTTTCTTCTCGACGCCGCGAACATCACGCAGCCGGTAAAAGGCATCCAGGCAGGCGCCGGCAAGATCACTGTTGAGATCGGGAAAATGCACTCCGATAATCTGGCGCATCAAATCACGGTCAGGGAAAGCGATGTGATGAAAATTGCAGCGGCCGAGAAAAGGATCGGATAAATCTTTTTTCGCGTTGGAAGTGATTATTATCACCGGCCGGTGTTTGGCGGTAATGGTTTTGTCGATCTCCATAATATCAAACTGCATTTGATCGAGAATATCCAGCATATCATCCTGAAAATCAGTATCCGCTTTGTCAATCTCATCAATCAAAAGAACAACTTTCTTTTCCGCGACAAACGCCTGACCAATTTTCCCCATCTTGATATATTCTTCAATGTTGCTGACATTGCGGCTGGAATCGCCAAAGCGGCTGTCGTTGAGACGGGTTAAGGTGTCATATTGATAGAGCGCATCAATCAGCTTCATACTGGATTTAACGTTGAGAACAATCAACGGCATATGCAGACTTTCCGTGATGGCATGGGCCAGCATTGTTTTACCCGTGCCCGGTTCACCTTTGAGCAGCAGCGGCATTTCCAAAGCCATCGAAATATTAACAATTTTAGCTAATTCCTCATCAAGAACGTAGCGCGAAGCGCCGCGGAATTTCGCCGGGTGGTGATCTGATACCATAAAATACTCCTTAATTATTATTTTCCAAACAATTTACGGCAAAAAGCGATTTAATCCCTTTTTTGCCGACGCTCAGTCTTATATATCTGCGCAGCTTTGTCAATAAAATGAATAATAATTTTTTATAAGATGTTCCTGCTCCGGCAATTAGCCTGTTTTCCTGACAATTCCGTTTCCTTAAAATATTTTAGAAATAAACATTGACAAAAACTCCTCACATGCTACAAAAGCAATAATCGTAACACGAGGATGATCAGAATGAAGTGTAAATATTTACTGGCAGGATTTCTCTTCTTGGCGTTGCTCGTCATGCCTGGACCATCACAGGCGGCCCACCCGTTGATTACCGATGATGCGGGAACGCAGGGAAAGGGTAAGTTCCAGCTGGAATTGAACGGTCAATACGACTCGGATAAAGAGACAGTTGACGGCGTATCTGTGAAGACAACAGGGGGACAGTCGGCGGCCACGCTGTCGTACGGGATCGTCGAAAATGTCGATCTGGTCTTAAGTCTCCCCTATTCGTGGGGGAAGGTCGAGGAAAATGGCCTGACAGCTTACTCTGAAAAGGGAATCTCCGACATGGTGTTCGAGGCCAAATGGCGGTTCTTCGAGAAAGAAGGCTACAGTCTGGCGTTGAAGCCGGGTATCCGCATTCCCACCGGCGATGATAAAAGGGGACTGGGAGCCGGTGAGGTTGGCTATCAGGCCTTTTTGATCGGATCAAAAGAAATTGCTCCCTGGGCATTTCATTTGAATCTGGGATATGTTCGCAATGAAAACAAGGTCGATGAACGTGCAAATATCTGGCATGCCTCTCTGGCTGCAACCTGGGAGGCGATCAAAAATCTGAAGCTGGTTGCCAACATCGGAATCGAACGCAATCCCGCTGGTGACGCCGAAAGCGATCCTGCTTTCCTCATCGGTGGTATGATCTATTCCTTGACTGAAAATATTGATCTCGACTGCGGTGTGAAATACGGTTTGAACTCCTCCGAAACGGATTGGTCACTGCTGGCGGGAATTACCCTCCGCTTTTAAAATTCGAAAGGAAATAGATCATGCACATGGCAGACGCTTTGCTTTCCCCGGCGGTCGGCGCAACAATGTGGGCCGGATCACTGACGGCGATTGGCTGGGCATCACGGAAGCTCAAAGCCACGATTGACAACAAAACAATCCCTCTGATGGGAGTTATGGGCGCCTTTATTTTTGCCGCCCAGATGATCAACTTCACCATTCCCGGCACCGGTTCGAGCGGTCACCTGGGCGGGGGAATGATCCTGACCGTCATCCTGGGACCTTATGCGGCATTTCTCGTCATGGCTTCCGTTCTGACGGTGCAGGCGCTGTTCTTTGCCGACGGCGGCTTGCTTGCCCTGGGGTGCAACATCTGGAATCTGGGCGTCTATCCCTGCTTTCTCGCCTACCCCCTGATCTACAGACCCATCGCGGGAGACACAACCAGTGCGAAGAGACTGTCCATCGCCGCGGTTCTGAGCGCACTGATCGCCCTGCAATTGGGCGCTTTCTCGGTTGTGCTGGAAACGCTTCTGTCGGGTAAGAGTGAATTGCCCTTCAACAGCTTTGTTCTGCTTATGCAGCCGATACATCTGGCCATCGGTCTCGTGGAGGGATTTGTTACAGCCGGAATCATCAAATATGTGCAGAGCGCCAGACCGGAGTTTCTCGAAAACAGCCTCCTCTCCCGCCCCCTTGGAGCGGGGATTCCCGTCAAAAACATCCTGATGGTCTTCGCGATCCTGGCAGTCCTTACCGGCGGGATGCTCTCCTGGTTTGCCTCAACTTCTCCGGACGGCCTGGAATGGTCCATTGAAAAAATTACCGGAAAGGGAGAACTGGCACAACAGACGCAAGGCATCGCCGCCGCTCTCCGAGAAATTCAGGAAAAGACCGCCTTTCTTCCGGACTATAATTTCCGTTCAGCATCAGGCGCCGCAGACAAAACCGCAGAATCTTCCTCCTGGCCGGGCGTCAAAGCCGGCACCTCGGTGTCCGGAATACTGGGAAGCGCCATTGTCCTGGGGCTGGTTGTGTTGATCGGACTGGCAATCAGAACCTTCAAAAAAAGGCGGAGCTGATAATGGCCTTTGACTCGCAATATTACAATATCGGTTATCTGGACAGGCTCTCTTATTCGAACACCTTTGTGCATCGGCTCGACCCCCGGATCAAACTGATCACCACCCTGCTCTTTCTCTTCACCGTCATCTCCTTCTCCAAGTACGAGGTGGCGGGGCTTTTGCCTTTCCTGCTCTTCCCGGCGATACTTCTGACCGCCGGAGAAATTCCCCTGTGGTTTATCCTGAAAAAGGTCGCCATTGTTTCACCCTTTGCGATTTTTATCGGTATCTTCAATCCCCTGCTTGATACCGCGCAGGTAGCGGTTCTGCCCGGATTGACTCTGGCGGCGGGATGGATCTCTTTTGCCTCCATCCTGCTCAAGTTTATCCTGACAGTCAGCACGGCGCTGCTCCTCATCGCCACTACCTCTTTCCCGACGGTTTGTCATGCTCTCCGCCAGCTCGGCCTGCCGTCGCTTTTCGTGTCTCAGCTCCTCTTTCTCTACCGTTATATTTTTGTCCTCGCCGAGGAGGCAATGCGCATTGTCCGGGCGCGTGATATGAGGTCTTTTGGCCGCAAGGGCACGGACGTCAGAGTTGTTATCCGTATTCTGGGAGTCCTTTTTCTTCGGACCGTCGAGCGGGCCGAAAGGATCTACTACGCCATGCTGGCCCGTGGTTTTCGGGGGGATATGCCGACCGGTAAACGATATTCTATTGCATGCGCGGGACCTGGTTTTCGCGGGTTTGGTTACAGTCTATCTGTTTGTCTTTCGTTTTTATCCGGTTTCCGAAATACTCGGCCGCTTTTTTCAGGAGTTGTTCTTATGAGCCATCATATTGTCGATTTTAAAAATGTGTTTTTCCGCTATCCGGACGGTACGGAGGCCCTGCGCGATTTATCATTCCGCATCACCCACGGTGAAGCGGTCGGTATCATCGGGGCCAACGGCGCCGGCAAATCCACCCTGCTTTTGCACATGAACGGGCACCTTCTGCCCACATCAGGGACGGTAACAATCGGCGATCTTCATCTGACCCGCAAGACCCGGCGGGAAATCCGCAAAAAGGTCGGCATCGTCTTTCAAAATCCCGATGACCAGCTGTTCATGCCCACCGTTTATGATGATGTCGCCTTTGGCCCCCTCAACCTCGGATTGGAGGAAGAGGACGTTGCGCTGCGGGTCAGCGATGCCCTGAAGCTCGTGAACAGTTTCGACCTGCGCGACAAACCGCCGCACCACCTTTCCTGCGGCCAGAAAAGCGCCGTCGCCATCGCTGCGGTCATGGCGCTGCAACCGGACATTCTGGCGATGGATGAGCCTGCCGCCAATCTCGATCCGAAATCGCGCCGTCTGCTCATCAACCTGCTTAAGACATTCTCCCACTCCCGGATCATCGCCTCGCACGACCTCGACCTGATCCTGGATGTCTGTTCCCGCTGTATCGTGATTCGGGAAGGAACGGTAGCAGCCGATGGACCGGCCAGAGAGATCCTCTCCAACCGCACGCTGCTCGAAGAGAACAATCTGGAACTGCCTCTGTCGCTCCAGAGATAATAAAGTTTACCGCCCCCGAATTTGCAAGGACCGTCTCCGGGAAAACTGAATTAAGTGATATGTCCCGCAATTAGTACCCGCAATCAGTACAAATAAAAACTTTGTATGTAGTTAAGCATATGTGGTAGCTAACAACCTCAATAAATTATCTGGTCTTCCAGACCAAGGGAGGAACTGCTATGGCTCATACTGACATTGAAAAGTACTGCAATTGGGGAGTGGATCACGGCGCCACAGATGCCCGGATAATACACCCCGGCACCGTTGTCACGGCGGCGTGGGTGCGCTGGAAATGCCGCTACGGTTGCGCCGGGTACGGTCAGAGATACACATGCCCGCCTGATGCTCCAACTCACGGGCAAACCAGGGAAATGCTCGATTGTTATAAGCGCGCAATTCTCTTTCATCAGGAACAACCGGCATCTGCCGAGAGGGCTAAAAGTGGCAGGGATTTCCTTAACTCCATGGTTCAATTAGAAGAGGACCTGTTTAAAGATGGCTTCTACAAGGCGTTCGCCTTCCTTGCCGGGCCCTGCCATTTATGTAAGGAATGCGCCAAAAGCAAAGGGCTGCCTTGTAATTTTGGTGCAAAAGCCAGGCCCTGCATGGAAGCCAGCGGAATCGATGTTTTCCAAACTGCCAGGAATAATGGCTTTTATATCGTGCCGCTGCGGGAAAAAAGCGACACCCGCAATATCTACTGCCTGCTGATGATCGACTGATTGACGATTCTTTTACTGTAATTTCATTTGCAGCCGCACAATTCGGGGAACAGCACGAAATTCATGATAATGCGACTTGACATGTCGAATTATCATGATGAAGTATTTTTTTGGGGCGTTCATGCCGCAGCGGAGATTGATCTGATATTTCAAAAGAAAGGTCGGCTCTATGATAGCTGAGTTGTCTCTGGGGCATCTTTGGATTATTTATCCCGGAAAGGAATCCTATCCGCTGGATCGCAATGTAACGGTGATCTCATTACAAGACATACAGATGATAGCGAAAGTCTAATGAAGATCATACCTCTCCCCTGGCCGCTTGACCTTTCGCTTTTTTACTTCGAGCGAAAAATCCGGGGGCGCAAAATTCCCCTGCTGGCCAGTTTCAAGATTACCTACCGGTGCAACCTTGCTTGCCTGGCCTGCCCTTTTCACCAGCGCTCTGCTGGGGGAAAAGCCCATATGACCTGGAACACCGCCGTTACAGCTATGGAATACCTGTGCAGCCTCGGAACCCGCATTGTCGTTTTTGAAGGCGGGGAGCCGCTGTTATGGCAGGACGGTACATATCGTCTGCACGACCTTGTCCGTTATGCGCGAAAGCGCTTTTTGCGTGTCGCGGTGACCACCAACGGAACGCTGCCCCTGGATGTTCCCGCCGATATTCTCTGGGTAAGCCTCGACGGGACGAAGGAAACACAGGATAAACTGCGAAGCAACTCTTTTGACCGTGTCTACTCCAACCTCCAGAGCACGAAACACCGCAAGGTTTTTATCCATTGCACCCTGAATCGCCTCAACTGGCAGGAAATGGAATCTCTGGCCGGGCTGGTGCGGAGCATGCCGACGGTGCAGGGAATGACCATCCAGTTTTTCTATCCCTACCATCAGGGAGAAACTGATCTGACTTTGTCCGGGAAAGATCGCCGTGCCGTTATTGAGAAGCTGATCGAACTTAAAAAACGGGGTTTCCCCATTCTGAATTCCCGGAGCACACTTCTGGCCATGGTGAAAAATGACTGGCGCTGCCATGATGATGTATTGATCAATGTTGATCCAGACGGCACCATAACCAGGGGCTGCTATGTGAAAAGCCGCGGAGAAATAAACTGCGATTCCTGCGGATTCACGCCGATTACCGAGGCTTCCGGAGCCCTGGACTTAATTGGCGGATCACTCCTGACGGGCTGGCGGCTGTTTCTGAAGGCATGAAAGGACCGCACTGCTTCCCTGACGCTCGATGACTTGTTTTTATCTCACGATGCAGCCACCGGAAGGACCCGTTGCCTGAATGTTTTTCGGCAAGACAAAATCAATCCACGGATTCCCGGGCAGGATAACCGGAGTTGAATTAACCTTCTGGGCATAGGGCATATTGTCCGGCACTGACCGTCTAGGTACCCGGCATGGTCAGGTTGAGCCGCAGATCATAGGAAAGGTTGTCCACACGCGCGATTAATTTGACGGGATACTTAATATGGGCAAGGAAAAAAGGAAAACACATTATGATAAAAGGAAGACGCTTTTTCATTGCGAAGCCATTCTTTCTATAATTTCGTGGTTTATTTCACATCTCAAGTAAGTGTAAAATGCAAAGGGAAAATAAGTCATTGCCAAACAAACATTTTGTTCTTTTGCCCAGACTCGCTGATGAAGCATCAGCGAACAATCATAGTTTTCTGAACTCTTTAGTTGATGAAATTCCAGAAATATGCCAAATACTCAAAGCTTCCGGCGGACATTCTATGGCACAAGCGGAAAACAGGTGGCAGCCGGCAAAAGCAAGTCTCCAGCCGGAGATCCGGGGAACTTGCTGCCCCTGGCTCAAAACAACCGATTGCATTGAGCAGAGCATTAAATTGACATAGAATATTTTCGTCATTTAATCCCTAAGCGAACAAGGAATTCATACCGATTCCATAATAATTCAATTATTGCAAGGAGGAAAGTTATGTATCAATTGACCAAGCCGGATAATGTAGTAGAAATGCTGGACAAAGCAGTCTTAAAATTCCCCGGGAGACCTTATCTGGGGACAAAAAACATTAAATTGAAGCAATACGACTGGATAACATTTTCTGATTTCGGAAAACGTGTTGATAATGTCCGCAGCGGGTTGAGTCAATTGGGTATCGTGAAAGATGATGCCGTCGGCATTATCTCGAATAACAGCACGGACTGGGCGGTATGTTTTTACGCGGCCAATGGGCTGGGCGCCCGATTTGTCCCCATGTATGAGGCGGAACTCGTCCAGGTTTGGAAATACATTATCAATGACGCCAGGATAAAAGTGCTTTTTATTACCAAGAAAGAAATATACGAAAAAATTAAAGATGCGCTTTCTGCATCATCCGACATTGAAAAAGGTTATCATCATGGAGGGTGACGGGCCGGATACGCTGGCTGATCTGGAAAAGAAAAGGCGCATCCAAGAAGGTGCCGAGCACATACCCTGAACATTCGGCCATCTGCATCCTGATTTATACATCGGGGACTACCGGCGATCCGAAAGGCGTTCTCCTTTCCCAGGGCAATATAACAAATAATGCCCACACCGCCCTGGAAAGATTCAATTACATGAATGAAAACGAAAGAACCTTATCCATTCTTCCCTGGGCGCATGTCTTTGGTCTCGGGGAGCTGGTCATCATGTGTCAGCTCGGCGGATCAATAGGCATTGCGGAAAGCGCCACTACCGTAGCCGAAGATTTAGCTCTGGTAAAGCCGACTTTCCTTGTCGCGGTACCCCGCGTTTTCAACAAGGTTTATGACGGGTTGTGGACAAAAATGAACGAGGAGGGCGGACTGGCCCGCAAATTATTCGTCATGGGTGTGGAAAGCGGTAAAAAAAGACGCGAGCTGGCGGCACAGGGCAAGTCCTGCGCCCTGACCAACCTGAAATTCAAAATTGCCGACGCCATAGTCTTTAAGAAAATCCGGGAGAAGCTCGGCGGGAGGCTGGCCGGTTCCATGACCGGCAGCGCCGCGATGAATGTGGAAATCTCTCATTTTTCTGGGATATCGGCATTCCGCTTTATGACGCCTATGGATTGACCGAAACCTCGCCGGGGGCAACCATGAATGGCCCCTCCAAATACAGGATCGGCAGTATCGGCCCTGTCATGCAAAACTGCAGGGTAGTGATTGACAAGTCGGAAGTCGGGCCGGAATCCATAGATGGCGAGATAGTTATTTACGGACCAAACGTTATGCAGGGATATTATAATAAACTGAAGCCACCGCCGCTGTCATGACTCCTGATGGGGGATTTCGCACCGGGGACCGCGGCCGTCTGGACGAGGATGGTTTCCTGTGGATGACCGGGAGGCTCAAAGAGCAGTTTAAGCTCGAAAACGGTAAATATGTTTTCCCGGTGTCTATCGAAGAAGACATAAAGCTGAACCATTTCATTGAAAATGCCATGATCTACGGGGAAGGCCGCGAGTTTAATATCTGCCTGATAATTCCGGATTTTGCCGCCCTGGGTAAATGGGCGGAAAAAAACAACCTGCCGAAAGACCCTGAACAACTCATTAAAATGGATGAGGTAAAAAAATTCCTTACCGCTGAAATAAACAATACCCTTCAGGGTAAGTATGCGGCCTATGAGATCCCGAAAAAATTCATCTTTATCAGCGAACCTTTTTCAGTGCAGAACGGCACGCTGACCCAGACGATGAAGCTGAAAAGACGCATCGTGTTTGATAAATTCAAGGATCAGATTGCCAACTCCTACAAGAAGTAGAAATTTAAGGAAAGGTGATGTACATGAAAACTTTAGAGCACCTGCTGGAGCCCATCCGGGTTAAAAATCTGGAAATTCCCAACCGGCTGGTCATGCCGGCAATGGGAACAGCCCTCGGCAATGATGACAGCACTGTCAGCGAAGCAAACCTGGCTTATATCGACCGTCGGGCCTCAAGCGGCGCCGGACTGATCATCAATGAGATTACAGAAGTTCATCCTCTGGGCTCGGCCTCACCCCGCTGCCTGGGCGTCTGGGATGACAAGTTTATTCCCGGGCTCGCCAAATTTGCCGCAACTGTCCATGCCCGGGGGAGCAAGGTCGCCATGCAACTGCACCACACCGGCCGCGAAAACTATCTGCTGCAAAAGAAAAAGAAGGCTATCGGACCTTCGGCCATCCCCAGCTACATTTTCGGTTTCCTGGGCGCACCGCGCGAAATGACCCTGGAAGATATCGAAGAGACCATCGCCGCTTTCGGCAGCGC
>CAWJQM010000003.1:0-15742 GCA_963845095.1 uncultured delta proteobacterium | reverse complement strand
TAAAAATAACCAGGCCCCGGACATCCTGCAGATCGGCAAGAGACGATTCTTTGCCTAAGCTCTGTATTTCGACCTGGGTGGAAGTCTTGCCAAAGTCAAAAATATTCTGGCTTAAATTCAAAGTATTGGAATACGAATTATAGGGATCGCTTCTCAGCAGTGAGGAAGCAGAGGGACCGATCCTTTGATAGCTGGATTGAAAGGTAAGTTGCGGATAATAGTTTGCTCTGGCCTGGCCGATTTTGCTTTCCAATACCCGCACTGAACCTGCTGCGGCGTTGAGAGCGGGATGCCGCTGCAGGGCGATATCAATACATTGATCTAAATTGAGCACGTCACCCTTGTTGATTATATCCGCTGAGTAGGATTTCGTGCTGAAAAGCAAAATAAAGAGTAATCCGTAGAATATTTTTTTATACATATGCAGTCCTGTTTACAGCAATTGATAGTAAAAAGCAAAACTCTGCAGCAAAATAATGTGTCTGCGGGGCAAAGGGGAAAGTATGCCGATTAAAGATTTCCCGTGTTTTGCTTACCACAAGTTTGGCCTGGCTCAAATACATACATGATTGATTTCTTTTCATGCAGGATAAAGTATTTGAGGGCAGATATAAAGCAAATCTTGTACCATGGTGCAAGATTAATTGTAACCTCATGTTAATAATAAGTAAATAACAATAAACTCCTGATAGTATAACGGAAAAGCAGGGTAATATGTATCCACTTAATGTATCCGATTGGATAAAAAATATCCAGACCGCAAAAAAGTTGGCCAAAGATTGAATGCCGGTATTATCAATATCGCAATTTCCCTGCCTTATCATTTGCCGGCAGGGAAGTTATCTGGCAAATGCCGCAGGAATTTGTTAGAATGCAAGCCAATCAAAATGAACTAAGAAAGGAAGGTGCTGAAAATGATTGATAAAAAAGTAAGAGATGCCATGAACGAACAGGTAAAGCATGAACTTGAATCTTTTTATATCTATCTGTCTATGGTTGCGTATTTTCACTCCCAGAATCTGGACGGCATGGCGCACTGGATGCGTTGTCAGGCGCATGAAGAAATGATTCATGCCATGAAGTTTTTTGATCATATCATCGACAGGGGCGGAACAGTAAAACTGCTGGATCTGAAGCAGATTAAGACAGTCTGGAAGAAACCTCTGGAAGCCTGGCAGGATGCTTATGAGCATGAAAAGTTCATTACAGCCAAGATTAACAATCTGACAAAAATTTCCCGGGAACAAAATGACTATACCTCGGAACCTCTTCTTTCCTGGTTTTTAAATGAGCAGATCGAAGAAGAAAAAAATACGGAGAAGGTTTCCGCGAACTGGCTATGGTGGAAACTTCCAAGGAAGGTGTTTTGATGCTGGATCGGGAACTGGCGGCACGGGTATTTCCGGCCGGCTCTCCTCTCAATCCCCTGGCCTATAATGCAGTTGCTTAAGGGATTGTCGGAATAAGCGGGGTCCCCGTAATTTGCTTATGGGAGCTCCGCTTATTTATTGGATTAAAGATAACTTGTCGCTGAGGAGGCCGATTATTATTAATTACACTAAATATCTGGAAAGATTGATAGCGGGACAAAAAGGGCTGAATCCTTTCATGGATTTCATTGGCATAAAGCCCGTCGTATTCAAAGAAGGCTATGCGCAGTTTTGCATGACCGTGCGTCCGGAACATTTACAGGCTGCCGGCAGAATGCAGGGCGGTCTGATCGTTGCGCTGGCGGATGAGGCTATTGCCCATGCCATGGTTACCCGATTAACTCCCGATGAAGAGATAACAACAATTGAACTCAAAAGCAATTTTCTGGCAGGGGTAAATTCCGGCGAGCTTATCGCCACGGCAACTGTCTTTAAGAAAGGCGACAGTCTGATTATCGGCGATTGCCTGGTGACTGACGGCAAAAACAGAAATATCTGCCGCGTTTCGGCGACATTTTTGCTTTTAAAAAAGAAGGAAAAATTAAACACTAAAGAAAAGAACAATTCTGAAGTCTGAGGTTGTTTGAGCCTCCAAACCGCAGCAAAGGCGGCGGCTTAGGGTGAATCACCCGATTGTTTCTGAAGATCGCAAAGAAGACAATCATTTATAACGCTTTTATATCCAAGGAATACATATTCATATCTTTATTGACTAGCAGGCATAAATTTGTTAATCAACTGCTCGATAAATCAGCATATTCCGATAAGGAGACTAAAAATTGATCGATCTGCACACTCATTCCATCTTCAGCGACGGTGATTTAATACCGGCGGAACTGGCCCAGAGGGCTTATGCTGCCGGTTACAAAGCGATAGCCATAACCGACCATGCGGATCATTCCAATTTTGATTTCATTCTTCCCCGCCTGATCAAAGGCTGTTTAAAAATCACGGAAAAGGGCAAGATAAAGGTTTTACCCGGAATTGAATTGACGCATGTTGATCCGCGCGATATTGCCGAATTGGCCAAAGAAGCACGCAAACTGGGGGCAAAAATCATTGTTGTCCATGGCCAAACTTTGGTTGAGCCGGTGCCGGCCGGAACAAACAAGGCCGCACTGCTGGCGGACATTGATATTCTGGCGCATCCGGGGTTGATAACCGAAGAAGAAGTCAAAATAGCCGCTGACCGGAATATTTATCTGGAAATTACCACCCGCAAAGGGCACAGTTTCAGTAACGGGCATGTTGCCCGACTTGCGCGACGGTTTCAGGCGCAGCTTGTTCTGAATAACGATGCACATTCACCCGCTGATTTTGTGGGCAGAGAAATGGCCGCGAAAATAGCGCAAGGCGCAGGTTTAACTGCAGAAGAAACAGCCGCCATGTTTGCCAATTCGCAAAACCTTTTCCGGAAGGTGTGCGCGTGACTCGAGACAACGGCAATCTACCTCTGAAAATATGCATGCTGACTTATCGGGGCAATCCGTCTTCCGGCGGTCAGGGTGTTTACGTCAAACATCTGAGTAAAGCTCTGGTTGATCTCGGGCATAGCGTGGAAGTTCTGTCCGGGCCGCCCTATCCCCACCTCGATCCGAAGATAAAGCTGCATCGACTGCCCAGTCTTGATCTTTACAACGCTGATCATTTATTCCGGGTAAAAAGGCTGCGCGACCTCGCGCATCCCTTGAATATGTATGAATTCGTCAGCATGTGCACCGGCGCTTTCCCGGAACCCTACACGTTTGGGGTTCGTGCTCATAATTATCTGCAAAGGCATCAGGCCAAGTATGACATTATTCATGATAACCAATGCCTGGCTTACGGCATCGGCATGATCGCCGAGAGCGGCATTCCGACTGTTGCCACGATTCATCACCCGATCACGGTAGATAAACAGGAAGAGCTCAATGCGGCCAGATCGCTCTACAGGAAAATTAAAATAAGGCATTGGTATTCCTTTATCCGCATGCAGAAGAAAGTCGCCCGGAAGTTGTCTCATATCATCACCGTTTCCGAATGTTCCCGCAGGGACATTGCAGAGGAATTTTTCATCAACGAGTCCAAATTTCGTGTTGTGTACAACGGTGTAAATATGGAATATTTTTATCCTGTCCGAAATCCCCGGCGGCCGGATAACTCTCTTATTGTCACCAACAGTGCAGATACGCCGCTCAAGGGATTACGATATTTGCTCGAAGCGGTGGCGGAAGTCAGAAAAAAACGTCCGCTGACTTTAACTGTAATCGGTGAGCCGAAAAAAGACAGCATCATCCGGCAGCTTGTCGGGAACCTGGGCATTGGCGATATAGTTCATTTTACAGGACGGATAAGGAATGAGGATTTTGCCAGGTATTATTCTGAATCGACGATTGCCGTAGTGCCGTCCTTGTATGAAGGTTTCGGCATTCCTGCGGCGGAAGCTATGGCCTGCGGAGTCCCGCTTGTCAGCACCAGCGGAGGAGCATTGCCGGAAGTTGTGGGCGACGCCGGAATTGTTGTTCCTCCCGCCGACTCCGGAGCGCTGGCCAAAGCAATTAACTACCTGTTAGATGATGCAGGCGAGCGCAACAGATTGGCCCGCGCCGGTCTGGAAAGGGTTAATTCCGTTTTCAGTTGGGAGAAAGCGGCTCGCGATGTTGTGAACGTGTACAGAGAGGCAATCGATGGTTACCGTTGACATTCGCGAGCTAAAGCTGCAGCCTGAATGCGTTGTTCTTGATGCGGGTTGCGGAACCGGCCGTCATATGCGTGAACTGGCGAAAATTCCTGATTTGAAAATCGTCGGCATCGATAAGAATGATAAAGACCTCGACGACGCCAATAAGTCTTTGCTGGCGATGCCTGATGCTGCAACACATAATTTCAGCGTCATGAAGGCGGATATCAATAAACTGCCTTTTGCCGACGAAGCATTCGACTGTGTCATCTGTTCAGAGGTGCTGGAACATATTCCTCAACACCATAACGCCCTGCAGGAACTGGTGCGTGTTCTGAAGCCGCAGGGTACTTTAATAATCAGTGTTCCCCGCTATTATCCCGAACGAATCTGCTGGATGATTTCTTCTGAATATTATAATGAACCGGGTGGCCACATCCGCATTTATAAAAAGAAGCATTTGCGGAAGATGCTGGCAAGCCACGGGATAAAGTGCTGGAAGACAGATTATAAGCATGCGCTGCACGCCCCCTATTGGTGGCTGAAATGCCTTGTCGGCCTGAAAAATGAAGATAACGTCGTAGTTAAATATTACAAGAGATTTTTAGAGTGGGATATTATGCAAAAACCATTTCTTACTAGAATGTTGGAAGGGCTTTTAAATCCTGTACTGGGCAAAAGTGTCATATTTTACCTGAAGAAAAGTTGAGCGCTATGGAACTGAAAAACTAATATATCTTTCAACGAAGAAAAAGCCCTGGTTTCGATCGAAGAACTTGGTGCGTTTATTGCCTCTCTGCAGAAAGAGAATGGAGAAATACCCTGGTCGACGGGTGGCAAGACAGATCCCTGGGATCATATAGAGAGCGCCATGGGACTAAGCATTTGCGGATGCTATGACAGAGCAGTGCTGGCCTATAAATGGCTCCGTGATACGCAACTGGCTGATGGCAGCTGGTGGTCGGCGACTCAGAACGGGAATGTCATCGACTCTACCAAAGACACAAATTTATCAACCTATGTAGCTGTCGGAGTATTCCACCATTATCTCATTACTTCAGGACAGGGATTTTCTGGAATACATGTGGCCGACGGTGTCCAGAGGTATTCAATATGCAATCGATTTGCAGGCTCCCGAAGGTGAAATATTCTGGGCGCGCAATAAAGATGGCGTGATTGATAAAATGGCCTTGCTGACCGGAAACAGTTCCATTTATATGAGCATTAAGTGCGCTCTGGCTATTGCTGATATCATCGGAAAAGAATGTCCGCAATGGCGCAAAGCATATAAACTTCTCGGCCTGGCAATTAAAAATAAACCCAATCTGTTTAATATGATTAAATCGCGCTTCTCCATGGATTGGTATTATCCGGTTTTATGCGGCGCCGTGAGCGGCGAAGACGCGAAAAAACGCATAGATAGATTATGGGAAAAATTTGTTGTACCGGAATGGGGTGTGCGCTGCGTTTCCGATCGCCCCTGGGTGACGATGGCGGAATCATCGGAATTGGTCCTGGCGCTGGCGGCGATCGGGGATATATCCCGTGCAAAACTGATCTTTAGCTGGATTGCCGACAAGCGGTATGAAGATGGTTCGTTCTGGATGGGGGTCACCTTTCCGGACAGCGTTATCTGGCCGGAAGAAAAAACAGGTTGGACGGCGGCAGCAGTGCTTTTGGCCTGGGATGCTTTAAATGAAATAACTCCGGCAGCCAGGCTCTTCAATCATGAATTCTGGGCTAAAAAGAAGAATTCAAAATGAGAAGAGATCACCGGCCGTATTATCTTAAGAATTTATATAATAAATTTCAGAAATGGTATGCCTACCGCTATTTAGCCCCGCAATGCGAATATTTCGGCCGTGGTTTGCACTTCATGAAACCATGGCAGGTGGAAATATTCGGCGGCCCCATCTCCCTGGGTGATTATACAACGGTCATTGCCACGCCGGACAAGAAGGTAAGATTTACTGTCTGGTCCAAGGATAAGAATTCCGGAAAGATTGAAATCGGCAAATGCTGTCTGGTCTGCCCGGGCACGCGCATTATGTCGGCAACGGCCATAACGATAGGTGATGGCTGTATGATGGCGCAGAGTGTTTCCATAACCGATTCCGACTGGCATGATATTTATGACCGCAGCCTTTCCATCGGCAATACTGCAGCCGTGAAAATAGGCAGCAATGCCTGGATTGGCGACAGCGCCATTGTCAGCAAAGGAGTCACGATCGGCGATAATGCAATTATCGGCGCCGGATCCATAGTGCTCAAAGATATACCGGCTAATGCCATTGCTGCGGGCAATCCGGCCGTTGTGATCAAATACCTTGATCCTGACAAGCCCCTGAAATCCAGAATTCAGTGGCTGGCCGACCCGGCGAAACTCGCCGCTGATTTTGAAAAACTGGACCGGGAAAATATGACCGGGAACACTATTGCCGGTTGGTTTCGGTCTATGCTGTTACCGCGAAAAGGAGACTGATCATTGCGTGTTGCCATAATTGCCACACCTTATCCGCTTACCGAAATTCCCTCACCGCCGCTGGGAATAACCTATGTAGCAGCCGCCTTTATTGCTGCCGGCGCGGAAGTTAAAATATTCGATTATATTGTCTGCGGCTACTCGAAAGAAAAACTTGGCCGCAAGTTAAATGATTTTCAGCCGGATGCTGTCGGGGCCGGTTCCGTCACCATGAATTTCTATGAGGCACAGAAAATCCTGCATGATGTTAAAAGCATTAATCCCGAAATAATTACGCTGATGGGAGGGCCTCATGTCTCTTTTACGGCAAGGGAATCTTTAAATCAATATCCGGAAATTGATTTGATTTTGCTGGGGGAGGCGGAAGAGACCATCAGGGAACTGACGCCCGTTCTGAAAGACAGAAGCAAATGGCGGGATATCTGTGGAATAGCTTATCGTCGCAATGATGAAATTATAATTACCGGTAAGCGAAATTTCATTTCCGATATTGATGCCCTGCCGCTTCCGGCGCGGCATTTGTTGCCGGTGTCGCGTTATCGCGCCCTGGGGTTCCCGGTCAGTATGATTACCGGACGCGGTTGTCCTAATGCCTGTATATTTTGCCTCGGTCGCAAAATGGTCGGGGCAAAAGTTCGCAGGCGCCGGGCGAAAAATGTTTTAGACGAAATAGAGCAGATTATTGCCCTGGGCTTTGAACGGATCAACATTGCCGATGACCTTTTCGCCGCCGATAAAGAGCGCGTGAAGGTAATTTGCACCGGAATTCGGGAACGCGGTTTAAAGTTTACCTGGAGCGCATTTGCCCGTGTAGATACCGTGGATCAGGAAATGCTTGAAGATATGGTTGCCGCCGGTTGCGACAGCGTAAGCTTCGGAGTGGAGACAGGCAATCCCGCAATGCTCAAGACGATTAAAAAAGGTATAAAACTCGAGCAGGTTCATCAGGCTGTGAAAATGACTAAACAGGCCGGCATGATTGCTCATGCGTCGTTCATGGTGGGACTGCCGGGGGAAACAAGGGAAACTCTGGCGCAAACTTCAGAACTGGCCAGAAATCTGGATATTGTCTACGGCTATCATTTTCTGGCGCCTTTTCCGGGAACAACGGTGCGTGAAAAAGTTCATAAATACGACTTGCAAATATTAACGGATGATTGGGATAAATATGACGCCAACGATGCCATAGTAAGGACGTCTTCAGTAACGCCGGAGGATCTCAGAGAATTTGTGGCCCGCTTTGATGCAGAAATAGAAAAGGATTGGCAAAGGCAGCTAAAGGGTTATGAAAACGGCACCAATACACCGCTGGAAAATTTGCAGGTGGAGGGCCACTGGCGGATGCAGTTGAGTTATCAGGTTCTCAAAGAAGATCTGATAGAAAAATACGGGAATGATTGATAAAGCTACATTCCAGGGTTCGCCGGGCAGCGCACTTACCGAACTCTGCAGCAGAATAGAAACACACACCAAGGCCGATGCTTCGGTAGTCAATAAAACAATCAGCGATTTCGTTAATCGGGGTTATCTGCAGGCAGTGGTTTCCGACACCGGCTGCACTTATTCCTGGGCTCCCTGATATTCATCCGCAGATATTTGCCTGCCCTTAAAACATACCAGAACAATTTTTTGACGGCACCAGTTGTAAGGAACTGATCGTTTTTGCGCATCTTCCGTCCATCTCTTTCAAACCACCGAATAAAATACTTTTTCAGGCCGCCGCTGACATTCTTGCTGATATTTCTGAAAGTTAATTGTGTAGAACCTTAAATATCAATGCGTTATGAATATTTTTGCATATTTCGCATATATACAAATTTTGATATATTATATAAATATTATTTAACATTGACCTAATTCTTTCAAAAGAGTAGAGGGAAAACACGGAATGCAGCAACCAGGGATTGGTTTCGTGATAGCCATGAAGAAAGGGCATTGCCGGCCAACACAGTCTTACAGAAAAGCTGGACTGCCCCCAAGGTTCGTCTACCAAATCTAATTAAGCAAAAACCATTACCGGTAACCACATAACGGTAATTGCAAAGAAAAAAATAAGGAGGTAATATCCAGTGGACGTAATTGATCAAGGAATAGGCGAAATCTTTACAGACCCGGATGCGGATAAGGCACGTGCATTTTTCCGTAAGAAGAGCCGCAAGCTTGAATCAAAGCTGATGTCTGTTAAAGAGGCCGTGGAGAAATTTGTCCATGACGGCGATTATCTGATTCTCGGAGGTTTTGGGGCAAACAGGATACCAGCTGCTGTCGCGCATGAAATTCTGAGGCAGGGAAGGAAAAATATGGGTTTTGCAGGCCATACTTCCACCCATGATTTCCAGATTCTTTGTGCCGGAGAAGTCTTCAACAGCTGCGATGCCGCCTATATCGTCGGTCTGGAAGCCCGCGGTCTTGTCTCCCAATGCCAGCAGCTACATGGAGAGCGGCAAGGTCGAAGTAAGTGAATGGACCAATTATGCACTGTCGGTTCGGTTTAAAGCTGCAGCAGCCGGTGTTTCTTTTTATCCGGCAAGAAATATCATGGGAACAGATACTTTTAAATACAGTGGCGGGAAAATTATTGAGTGTCCGTTCACCGGGACAAAGTATGTCGCCCTGCCGGCACTTTATCCTGATGTTTCGGCCATTCATGTCCATGAAGCTGATATTTATGGTAATTGCCGTGTACGGGGCATCACCGTTTCCGATTTCGATGTGGCCAGCGCCTCCAAGACATTTGATTATTACCTGTGAAAGACTGATTACCAATGATGAAATTCGCCGAGATCCCGAGTTATCACCGTTATTCCTTACTGGCTGGTCGATGCTGTTTGCGAAGTTCCTTACGGCAGTTATCCGGGAAACATGCTCGGAGAGTATTTCTCCGATGAAGAACATCTGAAAGAATGGATGAAAGTGGAAGAGGATCCGGAAGCATTCAAGGCGTTTCTGGATAAAAATATTTACAGCTGCAAAGATCACTTTGAATACATTGAGAAGAACGGCGGAATGCACAAAATGCAGATGCTGAGGGAAAAAGAATTGATGTTTATCGGTGCGAGAGACTAGAAAGGAGGATATAGATCATGGCTGATTATAATACAATGGAACTTATGATTTGTACGGCGTCGCGGGAATTGGAAGACGGCGCCACGGTCGGTGTTGGGACTGGCGCCCCCTGTGCGGCAGCGATGCTGGCGCAAAAGGTGCATTCGCCGAATCTGATAATCGTGTTTGAAGCGGGAGGAGCTGGCGCCCTTAATTCCGGAAATGCCTATTTCTGTCGGTGATTCCCGAACAACCTGGAAAGCCATTATGGCCAGCGGCATGTGCGAAATTATGGAAACAGCCTGTCGCGGAATGCTGGATTACACATTCCTGGGCGGCGCCCAGATTGATATGTACGGGAATCTGAATTCCACGAGGATCGGTCCCGACCATCAGAAACCGAAAGTACGTTTTCCCGGCAGCGGCGGAGCCAATGATTTTGCTTCCTTCTGCTGGCGCATGATGGTCATGACACCGCAGGATTCCAAGCGATTTGCGGAAAAATGTCAACTATATCACAACACCCGGCTGGCTTACGGGCGGTGATTCCCGGGCAAAATCAGGTCTGCCTTTGGGAGCGGGACCTTACAAAATCATCACCAATATGGCGGTTATGGATTTTGAAGCCGGAATCAAAGACGGATGCGGATTATTGCGATTAACCCCGGTTATTCTGAAAAAGATGTTCAGGATAACTGCGGATTTGAACTTTTGAAAGCGAAAAAGATAGTAGAGAATAAACCTCCGACAGCACGTGAATTAACAATCCTGCGGGAGCAGATAGACCCGTATCGATACGTCATCGGCAGGTAGTTTTTTGTCAGGAATATCGTAAACAAACATTTCAGTATAATTTAGATATTTTTGTTTACAACACGCATTGATGTAAATCCGGAAGAAAGCTCATCCGCAGTATGCACGGCATACTGCTAATTAAAAAACAGGAGGAACACAATGGCAGAGGAAACGAAGAAAGTGACTAGAGCAGAGCGACTGGCGCAGGAGAAGGCAGTCAATCTGAAGTACTGGGAAGAACAGGATGCCATTTTGTTGAAGCATCGCGAAGAGGCATATAATATTGGCGGAGCCGAGCAGGCCGCAAGATTAGCGAAGCAGGGCAAGAAGCCGATGCGCGATCTGATCAAAATGCTGATTGATCCGGGGACGGATCTTTATGAACTGGGACTCGATGCGGGTTATAATATCGGTGACAAGAAGCTCTATGGCGGAGAAGTTTATAATTCGGAAAAGCGCGGCCATATTCCCGGCGGCGGCATGATTACCGGTGTGGGCACCGTCATGGGCAGGGATTGCATGATTTTTGCCAATGAGAACCGCTATGCGGCGGGTACGTATTTCCCCATTACCCTGAAAAAGCACATGCGGGCCCAGGCCATTGCCGAGCAGTGCGCACTGCCCTGCATCTATATCGCCGATTCCGGCGGCATCAACCTCCCCTTGCAGCTGGGATGTTTTGCCGACGACGGGCATTTTGGAACGATGTTTTACAACATGTGCCGCATGTCCGCCAAGGGAATCAAACAGTATACCCTTTCCACGGGCGGCAACACCGCCGGCGGCGCCTATATCGTTTATCTGGCCTCCGAATCAATCATGATTGAAAAGATGGCTTACGCCTTCCTGGCCGGCCCCCCCATGGTTAAATCGGCCATCGGCGAGACCGTTTCCCAGGAGGATCTGGGCGGCGCCTATGTTCATACCCAGCACTCCGGCGGCTGCGATCATTTTGTCCGCACCCAGGAGGAGGGAATCGCCAAAATACGCGCCATGATGGAATTTGAACCGGCCAACAAGCTTTATATCGAACGGCGGGAGACCAGGGAGCCCAAATTTGATTTTAAAGAAATGATGCGCAGCACACCGGTGAACACCTATAATCACATCAACATCAAAGACACCATCAAGTGCCTGGCCGACGACAGCTACTTCCACGAGTATAAAGCCAATTACAGTCCCGGCCGCGGCGATTCCGTCATTGCCGGCAAGATGTGGATTAAGGGCATTCCCATTGGCGTCATTGCCTCCAACGCCAGCGGCGTAATTTACATTGAAGCGGCCCGCAAGGCGACCGAATGGATGATCCGCTGCGGCAACTCCAAACTTCCCGTTCTCTTCCTGCAGGGATCCCCCGGATACATGGTCGGCAAGGCGGAAGAATGGGGCGGCATCGGCAAATACGGTTCCGACATGGTCCGCGCCTGCACCTGCCTGGAAACCCCCAAGATTACCTATGTCATCGGCCCCGACCACGGCGCCGCCAACTACGGCATGTGCGGCCGGGCGTTCAAACCGCGTTTTGCCTTTACCAACATGCGGGGCCGCACGACCGTTATGTCCGGAGAGACGGCGGGTTTCATCGTGGAAACAGTCCGGAGAAAGAATATCATTGATAAGGGCCGAGCGGTGAATGAGGAAGAAATGGCCGCCTTCCGCCAGATGATGCGAGACCGCTATGATGCGGAAGGTCATCCGTTCTTTACCGGCTCACTGCTGTTCCATGACGGCGTGGTGGCATTCAGCGAAGCGCGCGACAAGATCGCCAGAGGCTTTGAAATTGCCCTGCGGGTTCCCGTTAGAGAATCCATCTGGGGCGACCTGAAGGTTTAATCCGCTCACGCGGGACGACGTTAATTCTCGCGAGCGAGCGTGGATTAAAATACGAAGAGGAAGGTGAAAATCATGTCTGATGTATTGCTGCAGGAAAAAACAGCAGATGGCATCCTGATTCTGACCCTGAATAGACCCGACGCCATGAACTGCTTTAATTTTGACCTACTGAGCGTCCTGGCGGATGTCATCCGGGAAGCCAATTTTGATATTTCTCTCCGCTGCATCATCATTACCGGGGCCAAAGCCGGCGACGATCCCAAAAAATGGTCTTTTTCCACGGGCGCCGATCTCAAGGAAAGAAGGACAATGACGCCAGGACCAGGTGCGCCGTTTTATCTTTTCACGATCCGCAACACCTTTACGGCCGTGGAGCAGGTGCGCGTTCCCGTCATCGCCGCGATCAACGGTTTTGCCTTCGGCGGCGGCACGGAACTAGCTCTGGCCTGTGATATCCGGATCGCTTCATCCAATGTCCTAATGGGGCTGACGGAAACGAGCCTGGCGATCATTCCCGGCGCCGGCGGCACCCAGCGTCTGCCCGGATTGTCGGCATTGCCAAGGCCAAGGAACTCATCTATACGGCCCGCAGAATCAATGCCCAGACGGCGCTGGAAATCGGTCTGGTCAGCAAGGTTGTTGACCCGGAAAAACTGATGGACGCGGCACTGGAATTGGCCCGCGAAATCGCCAAGAACGGGCCCATCGGCGTGGCCCAGGCCAAGTTTGCGCTCAATTACGGTTCGGAAGCCAGTCTGGGCGTGGCTCTGCCGCTGGAATCCAAAGCCTATGAAGTTACTATTCCGACGAAAGACCGCCTGGAAGCCCTGGCTGCCTTTGCGGAAAAACGCAAACCCGTATTTCAAAGGTGAATAAAAGTAAACTATTAATCTATTAGGAGGATGTAAGTTTATGGCAACAGAGTATGATCTTTGGAAAATTTTCCCAAGGATGCCCAAGAAAGTGACCATTGGCGACATTACGATTCGTGATGGTTTTCAGCATTGTGAAAAATTCGTTTCCACGCAGGCCAAGATTTTCTATGGTCAGGAGATGATTCTGGCCGGGGCGAAAGAAATCGAAGTGACCAATCTGGGCAGCGCGGTCACGACGCCGCAGTTTGCCGATGCGGAAGAAGTATTGACGGCCTTGCGGAGCGACGAGTTCAAAAAGCGCTGCGGCAAGGCGGGGATCAATTATGACGAGATTGTGCATGACCGCGGTGACTATCCGGGAAACCGCCGTGGACCGGGCCATCGAGTTGAAGAAGAAGGGAATCGGTCCCGACCGGATTCTCATGATGGTTTCCACTGATCCCGAGCATCACTTTGCCAATTCCGGCACGACCCTTTCCCAGTACTGGAGAGAAGCCGAAAGTGCATGCCAAGGCCCGGGACGCCGGCCTCAAGATGTGCGGCACCGTCAGCACCATCTGGGGAAGCCCCATCAGCGGCGCCACCAAAATGGAAGACGCCGTGGAATTCACGAAGCGCTGGTTCCCGATCGGCGCCCATGACATCGAGCATGCCGACCATGACGGTTCCGCCAATGCGGCGGACGTTTATCGTTATTGTTCCATGATTCTGGATGCCATGCCCAATCCGGAGGGACACCTGCTCCATCTCCATGAGACGAAGCGCGTCGCCTCCTCATCGATCCTGGCGGCCCTGAGGCCGGTTTCACCCGGTTTGAAGGCACCCTGGGCGGACTGGGCGGCCAGCCGGCCAACTTCCTCGACGATTGTCCCATCCGGGGCACCGGCGAGTACTACTATGATGATCCCCGCTTTGTCGGTCTGATCACCCTGGAAGATCTCCTGGTCCAGATCGATGAACTCGGTATCGAGCACGGCTATGATGTGGACCGCGTCCTGTGGCTGGGCAAAAAGATGGAGAAGACCATGGGCATGAGACTCCGTTCGGAAGCCATCTACAACGGCCGGACCGTCAAGGCCGGACATATGAAGTTTGCCCGTCCCGGCCTGAAAAAGCTGATCGAAAAAGTCGGTGAAAAACCCGGCCAGCATGCCCCGCCGGAATGGCCGGCAGAGGCGATTGTGCCCGAAAAATGGGGCCCGGCAGATCCGATCTGGAAAAAATAAAAGAAGGCTGACGAAGGGGGAGTTTCGACCCCCTGAGCTTTATAAAATATTGTATAGGAAGTGTAAAACAATAGGAGTACAAACTGGCAGTAGAAGTTGTAGCCCATATGCCGGGGACAATTGCCGAAATTCTGGTTAACGTTGGTGATGAGGTCCAAGCCGATGACGAGCTGATTATCCTGGAAGCCATGAAAATGGAGAATCCCATTTGTGCGCCGGCCGCCGGGACTGTCAAAGAAATCAAGGTGAACGAAAAAGACAAGGTTGATGCCAACCAAGTGCTGGTCATTCTTGAATAGTAAATTACTGACAGTATCAGAAGAAAGGCCGGAGCTTCACAAGAAGGCCCGGCCTTTTGTAATAATAATAAGCTAAACAGTCGCTAGGTTCGATACTTAATTGTGTCGATGTGTAGAAAACAATGCACTAATCAAATGGAGGGACTTTGAACTATGGCGCAGAAAAAAATTGAAAACAAAGAAAAAGTATGGACGACACAACCAGTTCAGCAGAAACTCAGAGACAAAATCATCACCGCGAAGAAGTGGGCCGAAATGGTGAAGCCTGGCGACTGGATCAACCGCGGTGGTCCCGGATCGGACACGTTTGTGACGATGGAGGCCCTGGCGGCCAGACTTGGCGGCGGCCCCGGTGATCTTAAAAATATAGAAATCTGGAATCAGGCAATCATGTGCGCCCACAACTTCTGCGCCACCGCCGACATGGAGGCGAAGTACCATGTTGTCCACGAATCCTTCCTGCTCCCCACTCTGCGAGGCCTCGTAACCAAGGGATACAAGGGCCTCGACTGGAAACACTGGGGATGGTCTATCGGCATGGACGCCGAATACGCACGCAACTACCGGAAAGATAAATCAAAGCGCGCCATGGATTGGGGTGTCCAGGCCTGCGCTGTGCCCCAGGCGGGATATGTAAACGCCAGCTATGGTGTGAACAACTTTATGATCACCGCCAAATCCTGCAAGAAGTTTGTCTGCGAAATCCGCTCCGATTACGCCTGGTGCGAGGGGGGAAGGGGCATGAATCTGCCCATTGATGAGGTCGACTACTTTGTGGAAGTGGACGTGGATGATCCGAAGTACCAGTGGCCCTACATGGCTGAAAAGGAAATCAAACCGAACGAAGTCCAGATGGCTATTGCCAACAACTGCCTTAAGATCATGCGCGACGGCGACTGCATTCAGGTGGGCATTGGCGCCCTCCCGACGGCCGTGGTCATTGCGCTGGCTAAGTCGGATTTACGGCACATTGGTGTCCACAGCGAGATGATCGGCGAGTATGCCTTCACGCTTTATGAAGCAGGCGTTGTCGATAACTCCCGCAAGACCATCGACACAGGGAAATGCGGCTGGGCCTACATCATGCCCGTCGATACA
>CAWJQM010000002.1:0-154529 GCA_963845095.1 uncultured delta proteobacterium | reverse complement strand
TGGAAGGTGAATTGCGCCGGAACGTTGCTGACCACTTTTGCCGCCGCGAACTGTTTTTCGCCTTCCTGGGTCTCCACGAGGACTCCCGTAACACGACCGCCTTCCACCAGAACTTTTTTCACTTTGGCGTTATAAATAATCTCGCCGCCGTAGCTTTCCATCTTGCGGACCACGGACCTGGACCATTCCATTGTCCCGTTTTCCACGAAACCACCGACATACCCCAGAACTCCCCGCATGAGTTTCGGACCGAAAGCATGTTTGAAATAATGGAAAATATCACCCATGGAAATGTCATTAGGATCATTGATCGTCGAAAACAAAGTGCTCACGCAATGCAGATGATTAAAAAGGATATCGTTTTTCGAAATGCCCTTATCATCCGCCCACTTTTTGAAAGAAACCTTTTCCATTTTCGGCGATATCTTCATCGGACATACCGTAGGCATCCGAATAGTAAGAGAGGAAGCGAATTCCTGATTCCTTGCCGATGCGCTTCAATTCGGGATCGATCTTTGTTCCCGCCACATCGTGATAGAGCTTTCCCTGGAAGTAGTTGCCATAAAAAGCACCGTGCTTCTTGACATCGGGAAGACCGTCGATCAGATCTTCGAAATCGAGCATGTAGCCGGTCCCGTTGGCGCTGATGGCGTGATAGCCGATATCCAGCGTATAGCCGTCAAGCATACGCTTTTTAATGATTGTCTCCATGTCCGGCTGGGAATTGGCTATGTATGTATATTGAGAAGCAAGTATTTTTTTATACCAATCCAGACCCTTGTCGCTGACTTCCGAGCCCATTATGGACAATGCCCGTCCCCCCGGTCTATCCTGTTGTTCCAAGACCAGGACTTTCCATCCTTCTTTGGCCATCAGAGTTGCCACAGTAAGCCCGCCGACACCCGCTCCGATGACTATCGCATCATATTTTTTATTCTCTGTCATAAAAGCACCTTCCTAAATTGTTATCTTCATAGCACCATATATTCGTGAAGCAGCTCACCTTTGACCTGGTCTTTTTTGCCGTCAATCTCAACATCCATCGTGTAGTCGGCTAAAAAGCGGAAATAGAACTGATCCCATTCTACAGACTTGGGAAGTTTCATCGTTTCCACCAGCCGCGTCGTATTAATGGCCAGTTTCAGTTTCACACCAAGATTATCCGTGGTAATCAGCAGACCCCTGGCGTATTCCTGCCCTGTGTTGGCGTCCTTGATGAAATCACTGAGTTCCGTATGCATAATATTCGTCGAGAGAACAATTTCACGACCCTTGGCAATCAGCAGCGGCGCGAACATCGGCCCTGCGGGATCACGGGGAACACCCAGCCGTAGTCCAGGCAATAGTCGCCGTTATGGACACGACCCCAGTACCACTTCGAGCAGACCTCATGCATCGGGAAATTTCCCCAGTTATGGTCATGGTAAGCGGCGCCCTGGACGGTGATTTTCTCATCCTTGAGAAAAAGTTCGCCCTGCACTTCCGCATAAGGGACCGGTACAACCCAACCGGCCACCCTGCTCGTTTCTTCATCCTTGTAATTGAATCCCGTGCCTAATTTCCATCCGGGAACGACATTCTTCAGGGTGAGCCGGGCGCCGATCTTGTTGATCATGATGTACATTTCATAGACGCCGTCGCCCATGTCTTTCAGCCAGCTGTCCCCCATCCGCACATCGCACCAGTCTGCGCCGGCATAGGTCTCTTCCGGTTTGGAAAGACCATAACGCGCGATCTGGGTTCCGTCCGGTTTGTAAATCATGAGTTGAATGGATGGTATGATGGGTTTGAGAAACATGTTCATGTAATGAAAGGTAACGACCATGTGGTAGCCGTTGTCAAAGGAACAGTCCACATACCACCATTCATAGTAGTCGCTGTTTTTATAGATATGACTGCCGTCATCGCGGCGCTGATAATTGGCCGGATTTCTCTCGGCGCCCGGTATCCCGTTAAATGATGCCAAATGACACTTCTTTGCTTTTTCTTCCATAGTCGCTAGCTCCCCGTTTCTACCTGATAAAGAGCACCCCTTAGCGGGGTCACTTTACAGTTAAATAGGTTTAAAATATTTGATATCCAGAATATTTCCCTGTCTGGCTTCGGCAAAAACCGGTTTTACCCTCATGCCGATATGGACCGCTCCAAAATCCACCTCATCAATAAAATGCGTCATGCCCGTATCCGCTCCGTCCAGTTTGATCACGGCGTAGACGAATGGCGCTTTGCGGGGGTGCATCGGCTCCGAATACATGACGGTTGTAAAAGTCTCCACCGTTCCGTAAGGACCGATCTCGACAATCTCGGTCAGCTCCGCAAAACATATGCCGCAAGTGGAACGCGGCGGCCAGAAAACTTTTTTGCATTTCGGGCAATAGGAACCGATCAGGGTCTTTTCGTCCCGGAGATTCACATAAAAAAGGCTGCCCATCTTGCCGGCATAATAACGGCTGTTTGCCTTTATCCGCTGCTTGACTTCTAACGGGGGATATATTTTTTCTTCCATTTCCTTCTCCTTATGTTTTCGTTCCGGGTTTTGTCTGTCCCGGAAGAGGCTCTAAATACATGATGTCGCTCAGATCGCCGGTTCTCTGACCATCGGGCTTCATGACGACCCGGCAGCGCATGCCGACCCAGAGCTTGTTCATGTCCGGCTCAATATTAACCGGAAAGTCCAACCCGATATTTGTGCCGTCAAAGCGCATATCCCCCAGAATGCAAGGCGGTTCTTTGACTTTTCCGGTGGTCGGATCGGTCATGGGCAGATAATTAATTGTAAAAGCCTTCAGGGCTCCTTCCATGGGCATTTCGACCCATTCCTCGTTTACGACATGGCACTCAGCGCATACGATTCGCGGAGGCAACTGGATGCGTTTGCATTTCGGGCACTTCACCGCCAGCAACTTCCCTTCGTCCCGCAACTCCGTTAAGGCGTGGGTCAAATACCGGCCCGCGGCAAACTCGTAGGGTACATCAACCACCATCGGCAGAGATATGTTTTCATCCGTTTTTTTTATCATTTTTTTCCTCCTCAATCATCCAGGGTTTTGGACAGGCCCATCGTGACCGTCCAGTTGGTCCCGCCGTAGGCAGTTGTCATTGCCCGCCTCACGTCCTTGGGAACCTGGTGTTCTCCGGCATCGCCGCGAATCTGCAGCGCCGCTTCCCAAACGCGCAACATGGCGGATGCCCCGATGCAGTTTGTGGACAAAACACCGCCTGACGGATTAACCGGTATTGGTCCTTCGATATCCGTCATCCCCTTTTCAATCAGTCTGAAACCTTCTCCCGGGGCACAAAGACCCAGATCCTCATACCAAAGAATCTCCGCCCAGGTCACCGGCTCATAAACTTCAAATACGTCGAAATACTCGGCAGGCTTTGTAACACCCAGTTTCTTGTACAAGCGCGCCGCACTCACCCGGGAAAAAATTGGCCTCGTTTGCTTGACGTCCCTCCAGTCTAAAACGAATTGCTCATTATGGGCCGTATCCATCGCCCGAATCCAGACCGGTTTCTTGCTGCGCTTTTTTGCCGTCTTTTCATCGGCCAGGATCATCGCGCAGGCGCCGTTGGAAGCCGGGCACATCTCCAGCATCCGGATCGGATCAGTCAGCACCCGCGACTCCAGAACGTCCTTAACGGTAATGTCCAGCTTCAGATGCGCATACTCGTTTTTCCGGGCATTCTGCCTGGCCTTGACGGCTACCATCGCCGAGTGCTCCGGTGTCGCCCCCTTCCATAAGGACATATAGGCGGAAGCCATCATCGCAAAATAGCCGATCGCTCCTCCCGCCAGGTTGCGTCCCCATAATGGATGGGCAACTCCGCTGAGGATGGCATTGGTGTCACCCTCTTCCTGTTTTTCAAACCCGATACACAAAACCCTGTCAAAAAGGCCGCTGGCCACATGGTGGGCTCCCACACAGGTGGTTGTGGCGCCGACTGTACCGCCTGTAGTTATCTTCACTCCCGGTTTGCCGTAGGCGCCGGAGCTGTTGACCAGCCAGCAATCGGTCAAATGAACACCTTCAAAAAACTCCATATTCCCCAGAAACACCGCGTCAATCTCATCCATGGTCATATTGGCGTCGGCAAGCGCGCGCCGGACCGCTTCGTTGACCATTTCTCCCTGATCGACATCATGCCTGCGGGCGGCGTGATAGGTCTGCCCTCCGCCGATAATTGCTACATTTCTTTTCATTATATGCCTCCCTTACTCAGTTCCGAGGACGATCACGCAATGGTGCTGTCCGCAAAAACCGGTGTGGCCCTGCGCCAGGGCAATCTTTGGATTCTTCACCTGATATCCGGCCGCTTCCCCTCTTAATTGCAAAACCGCCTCCGCCACCCGGTTCATCCCCGCAACATTCGCGGGCACTCCGCCCAGAAGACCTCCGGACGGATTAACCGGCATTTTGCCTTTCAGGGCTGTTATACCTGAATCGATCATGCGCCCGGCTTCACCACGGCCGCAAAGACCTAATCCTTCCAGCCACAGAAGTTCCTGGTAGGAAAAATCCTCTCCCAACTCGACGAAGTCAATCTGCTTCCGGGGCTTCTTGATTCCGGCCATCTTATAGGCTGCAGCGGCCGCTCTCTGCAGCGACAGGCAGTCCGCCAGATCACGGTCGCCCGGATAATGGGCATCATAGCAGGTCCCGAATCCCTTGATCCAGACAGGTTTATCCGTGATTTCCCGCGCCCGCTTCTCGGAGGCGATAATCATCGCCACAGCCCCGTCCGTATCGGGGGCCATATCCAGAGCGTGCAGCGGTGATGCCAGCACCGGAGAAGAAAGCACGTCCGCTACAGTATAATCTCCGCCGTTATGGGCATTAGGATTGAGCTTGGCATTCGCTAAATTCTTTACGACAACCTGAGCCACCTGCTCTCTGGTAATCCCGTACTTATACATGTAACGTGCGGCTTGCATCGCGCCGGCCGACGTGAAATCCAAACCGAGACTTCTGGTATAAATCGGCTCAAAAGCCACGTTGTTAACGATATTGCGGTTCGTCTGGGACATCTTCGTATGGGCCAGCAGAAGTGTACAGTCGATATTCTCCCGAAAGAATGCCGATCGCTCCGTAATAGACGGCCGTCGATCCGTCCATGGCCACTTTTTCTTCATTGCCCAGATGCCCCCCGATCACATCCGTGATCCCGATATTCGAAATAGTCTGCCCATCCCAGATGTCGTGGGAGCAACTGACTTTGTTATCAATATCCTTGCCGAGATCCAGCTTAGTATCTCCAAGAACCTTGCTGATCACTTCGTAAGCTAATTCGGCATAATTAGCGTCGACACGTTTCGGCACAAACTTTGTCTGCGCTACGCCCACTATTGCCACCCTGTCTGCCATATCTCCTCCTTCCATAATGACCGGATAAAAAAATCAGCCGGATCTTTATACCCGTTCAAATATTGTAGCGATCCCCTGACCGCCGCCAATGCAAATGGTTACCAGACCATATTTACCGCCGGTTCTTCTCAACTGATGAAGCAGACCTAACGCTAATCTGCCGCCGCTCATCCCGTTCGGATGACCAAAGGCAATGGCGCCGCCGTTTGGATTCCATTTTTCCGGATCCACCTTATGTCCCTGGTTCGCCAGCTCTTTCATGACCGACAGGGTCTGAGAGGCAAAGGCCTCGTTGCATTCGATCGCATCCATATCGGCCAGTGTGAGACCCGCACTCTTCAAAGCTTTGGGTGTAGCATAAGCCGGACCGATACCCATATACTTCGGCTCCACGCCGGCCAGCGCGCAGGATACAAAGCGTCCTATCGGCTTCAGGTTGAGTTCCTTGCATTTCTTTCCGGACATGAGCAGTATCGCTACGCCGCCGTCGTTCATTCCGGAAGAGTTTCCGGCCGTAACCGTTCCGCCCTTTTTAAAGGCCGGCTTCAGTGCCGCCATTTTTTCCAGGGTGGTCGCCCGGGGATGCTCATCCCGATCAAAGATAATCGGGTCGCCCTTCTTCTGAGGGATGATTACCGGTACGATCTCTTCTTTGAAATAGCCGGCCTCAATCGCCCGGATCGCCAGAGTCTGACTGCGCAATCCGAAAGCGTCCTGTTCCTCCCGGGAGATGCCCCACTTTTCCGCCATGCCTTCCGCAATGATTCCCATCGGCACATCGGTTTCGGGGGTAGGACCGGTTGTCCGGACAACCCAGGCATTCGGCATCAGGGAAAAGGGATTTTTCTGCCTCTCCATCATATGGGGAGCATTGCTCCAGCTCTCACAACCACCGGCAATGCAGACTTCATTAACGCCGGCAAGAATGGAAAGGGCGGCGCTGTTGACCGTCTGCAGGGCCGACCCGCACTGTCTCTCCACGGTCTGAGCCGGGACGCTCACCGGAAAACCGGCTTTCAGTGTGGCCCAGCGGGCAATATTGACCGCTGCGTGATTAGTGCAGGCATGGCCGATGAAAATATCGTCAACGATTGCCGGATCTATCTTCGTCTTGTCCAGCAGGCCCTTGAGAGCAAATGCGGCCAGTTCCTCGGGACGAAACGGAGATAAAGCCCCTCCCATCCGTCCAATTGCGGTACGCATACCGTCCACAATATATACTTCATTTTTTTCAGACATATGTTCACCTCTTAATTATTTTAGTAATGGTTGAAATATTTAAACCTCTGGCGTTATTGAGGATTGCTGCAAAATTAAAACAGCTTGAACGGCTTCTTAGTTCCGTCCGGCAGATAATCGTAAAAGCCCTTGCCGTTTTTCCGTCCCAGGCGTCCCGCTTCGATCATTTTCCGGTAAAGCAGGCAGAGTTGGCCCGATTTTCCCGATGTGTATTTGAACATTTCATCCGAACCGTTCGCAATGATATCGAATCCGCCGAAATCGGCCAGTTCGCATGGTCCCATGGGATGATTCGCTCCCAGTTTCATGGCCGTATCGATATCTTCGGCTGTCGCCACTCCATCCATAACCATCTGCGCGGCAATCTGATAAAAAGAACCGAGCAGAGCGTTGACGATAAAGCCGGGCGTGTCCTTGCATTTGACGGGAACCTTGCCGATCTTCTTGCAAAAGTCCATGGTGATCTGGACGGTTTCTTCCGCCACACCGATAGGCGTGATAACTTCGACCAGCTTCATCACGGCGGCGGGATTGAAGAAATGTGTTCCGATGACCTTGCTCGGCCGCTGGGTGGCTGAGGCAATAGCGGTTACGGGAAGCACGGACGTATTGGAAGCTAAAATAGCTGCCGGCTTGCAAAGTTTGTCCAGATCGGCAAAAACCTTCTTCTTTAAATCAAGATTTTCCGGAACGGCTTCAACTACAAAGTCGGCATCCTTGACCGCTTCCGCCAGATCAATGGATTTTTTTATCCGGCCCAGTATGCCGTCAACTTCTTCCTGAGTTCTTTTCCCTTTTTCCACGCTCTTGCCGAGAATTTTACTAATACCGGCAATACCGCCGTCCACAAACTCCTGCTTTATATCGTATAGAACCACACTGCATCCCGCCATGGCGGACGCCTGTGCGATGCCGCGTCCCATGGTGCCCGCTCCCAACACTGTTACATTTTTTACATCCATGTCCTTATGCCTCCTTATAAAATAAACTTGTTTTTATATTTTTTTACCCGCTTTCGCGTAATTCCGCGCCTGCACCCGGCACATTCTTATCTCTCTGCACAAGTCTTTAATATCCGTCACCGTTTCTGTAAACTGGGTACGGCATTTGCCGATCGATCTCAAATCATGCGCATCAGAGCAGCCGATACCGGCAACTTTCATTTTCCTCATATATTCTAAAGCGTATACTCTTCCCTGCTCGTCATAATCCGGATGTTCAATTTCCAGTCCATCCAGTTTATAGTCGGCAACGGCAAAACCGCTTCCGTAAAATCCATCCCCGTTATCGGCCATTTTAAAAGGATGAGCGGCGACAACAACTCCATCTACAGCATGAACCATCTCCAAAACCGTTTCCACGGATTTATTTGATCCAAGGCTTTCCGGATAACCATAGACCAGAAACTCCCCCTGGAATCTGCCCATCGGTGAATAACACGCGACTTCCTGGCCGGTCAAAACCAGTACGTTTTTTACCTTGCTCTGCTGCCTTAACTTCTCTATATCCTCCTCTTTCCAGCAGATGCTGTGTTCCGTCAAAACAATGCCGGCAAGACCGACCCTGGCGGCCTTGACTATTGCCGCCAAAGGATCGATATTGCTGCATCCCGAGTAACGGTTTGTATGGATGTGCAAATCCATTTCCATTTTATAGTCCCAATTGTTTACTGATGACTTCATTCATTATTTCATAGGTTCCTCCGCCGATCGAAAAGAGGCGTGAATCCCGATAAAGTCGCTCCACCATATATTCTTTGCAATAGCCGTATCCGCCGTGAATCTGAACGGCATCATAGACCACCCGGTCACAGGCTTTAGTGGCAAAATTCTTTGCCATGCAGACATCCTTATAGGCATTTTGACCGGTGCCGATCATAGCCGCCACCCGGTAGGTGAACTGTTTGGCCGCTTCCACAAGAGTAGCCATCTCCGCCAGCTTATGACGGGTAACCTGAAAAGCGGCAATCGGTTTCCCGAAGGCAACACGCTCTTTGGCATATTTAACAGCCAATTCCAGCGCATACTCGGCAACGGCATAGCCCTGAACGGCAAGATAGAGACGCTCCTTCTGGAAATTCAGCATGATCCCGTAGAAACCTCTATTCTCCTCGCCGATGAGATTTTTTACCGGCACTTCACAATCGTCGAAGGAAAGCTCAGCGGTGTCGGAGGCCAGCCAGCCCATTTTATCGATTTTTTTGGACACGGTAAATCCGGGCGTACCTTTTTCAATGATCAAAAGACTGATGCCGGCATGTCCCGGCCCTCCCGTCCTCACCGCTGTAGTCACATAGTCGGCACGCGTACCGCTGGTAATAAATGTCTTCGATCCGTTAACAATGTACTTATCTCCCTTGCGGACAGCTTTGGTCAGCAGGCTGGCCACATCGGAACCGCCACTGGGTTCGGTGATTCCCAGAACGGCAACCTGGTCACCGGCCAGAACCGGCGGAACATATTTCATTTTCTGCTCATCCGTTCCCAGAGCAAGAATCGGGGGAACGGCAATGGCACTGCATCCAAGGCTGGAGGACAATCCGACTGAACCGCAGCGCATTACTTCTTCGGTATAGGCCACCGTATGAAAGATATCACCGGGCGTCCCGCCATATTCCTCCGGAGAACCGATTCCGAGAAAACCGGCGTCACCAGCCTTTTTATAGAGTTCCCGGGGAAAAGTTCCTTCTTCCTCCCAGGTGTCAACGAAAGGGGTAATTTCCCGGGCAATGAATTTTCTAAGACTATCGCGCAGCATCTGATGAGATTCGCTAAAATATTCTTCGTACATTTTTTCCTCTCCTCAAATATATAAGATTATAAAACATTAACAAAATCGTCGCTGTTTTCCTCAGGCGTCTGCAATATATACTGATCCTGATAGAGGCCCTCGCTTTTTTCTTTCTGAAAGTTTCTTTCCTCGTTTCCTGAAGTGCCGCCGAGAATAAAGCGGCCGGAGCTATCGGATAACGCATAAGGATCTATGGCGATTATCGCCAAATCATCATACCCTTGGGAACTGTTTTCGCCCATTCCTAAGAGTTCACCAGGAACCTCCTCCGGACTGCACTTGCTGAAAAGTTCCAGAACTAATTCTTCATGAGAGCTCCACGGCTGAAACGGAATGTCTCTAATTCCGTCCGTTGCCAGCAGAAGACAGGAGTCGCCATCGAGATGCAGCTCCTCTACTTGGGAAAAATGCTGCGACCGCCCGACCATCCAAAAATCACTTTTAGTGCATTGACCTGCCGTTTTCAGGCGCCGATTGCAGGAAATCAAAATGCTGTCGCCCATATGCAAAACAACAGCAACAATTTTTTCGGTTGTTTTCAGGAGCAAAACACCCGTGAATGTGCAGCTGTCGCGAAAGGAAAACTCTACGAGAAGTTTTTCGGCTTCCGCGATTAATTGTTCCTTCAGAGGAGCAATTTCTTGAACAGCATAGACTTTGCGGGCAGACAGGAATAATTTATTCGTCAGCATCTTCGCAAACATTCCCATGAATTCACGCGATGCTGAAGTATTGCGGTCCGATCCGTCAGCAACGGCGAAAAATCCGCAGGTAAAATCCAGGTAAAGACAATCTCCCACCCCCACCGGAGAAAATAACCCGGCAGAGCCATTCCGCAAACATGCGCCCACAGACCCATCACTGCGCAGCGATCTTCGGCATCTGTTCAGATACAAGGATTTTTCTCCTGCAGAGAAATCATTTATTCGGTTTTCTGCCCGCCAGGGCTCTTTTTGCATTGACAACAGCATCTTCATCCCGCTGATTCTTCAGTGTGTAATCCTCTGAATACAGGTTTTCCATAATGCCCTTAGAGACTCTCCTCTTTAATAAGGACAGCGGATGTGTCTTCCAGAGAGATGATCCGCACTCTGCCGAATACCTGCGGGAGGAAATTTTTCACATAGTAACGAACCGTTTCCAGTTTGCCTTCATAGAACAGTTTATCTCCCTCGTTCGCCAGGGAGGCAAGTCTGCTTTGGGCGATGACCGCCTGGTCCAGCAACAGATGGGCAACCGCAACTTCCGCAACGCAATCCAGAAACCTGGTTGCCGTCAAGGGGACGAGGTCAATCCGTCCTTCCTTCTTGTATGCATCATACTTGGCAACAACGCCCAAGACCGCCTGCAGGGCTTCGCTCAGCAAGGCCAATTCTTCCTTCAGCGTATCATTTGCCTGGCCGGTCTTAGCGATGAATTCCGTTACTTCATCGACCCAGCCCTGGAAAGCCCTGCCGCCACTCATTTTCAGCTTACGGCCGATCAGATCGACGGCCTGGACGTAGTTCGTGCCGTCCCAGATGGACAGGATCTTGCAATCGCGGGCATACTGCTCAATCGGATATTCTTTGGTAAAGCCGTATCCGCCCAGGATCTGAATGCCGTCCCGGCCTATTTCGTAAATCCGGTCCGAGCAGTAGGCCTTGACCAGGGGAGTAAACAATTCCAGCCTTTCATGCGCCTTTTTTCTCCCTCGGGGTCGGAGTGGGCTTTGGAGAGGTCTTCCATTAAATAAGCCTTGTAAACCAGTGCGCGCATACCCTCAGCCAGCGCTTTAATATTCATCAGCATTCTGCGAATATCCGTATGTTCGACGATGCGCACTCTTCTGCCGTCTTTACTGCCATAAAGTTGTTCCCTGGATGCGTTCCTTGGCATAAGCCAGACAGTTGGCGTAAATATTCGAGGCAAAAGCGACCGATTCCAGACCGACGGCCATTCTCGCCAGATTGACCATCTGGAACATATAGGCCAAGCCCATTCCGGGTTCGCCAACAAGGTACCCCCGGCAATTTCCATTCTCCCCGAAGTTCATCGCACAGGTTGCCGAACCGTTGAGACCCATCTTATGCTCAATGCCGATGCAGGCAACATCATTGGGTTCACCCAGCGAGCCGTCATCGTTCACCCAGATCTTGGGAACGACAAAAAGTGAAACCCCCTTCGCGCCCAGAGGCGCTCCTTCAATGCGGGCAATAACCAGATGAATGATATTTTCCGTCAGATCGTGCTCACCTGATGTAATAAATATTTTCGTCCCCGAAATCCTGTAACATTCTCCATCGGGAATCGCCTTGGTGGAAACCATATGAGCATCCGAACCGACCGCCGGCTCCGTCAGACACATTCCTCCGCCCCAGGTCCCATCATACATTTTCTGAACAAAGAGATCCTTGAGCTTCTGGGTGCCATAATTTTCGATCATGCCGCCGTTGCCCGGACCCATTCCCGTAAAGCACATAAACGGGAAATTGGCCGACTGAAAGAATTCCATCGCCACTTCGGTAATCAGGACGGGAGCGCCCTGCCCGCCATATTCAGGATTCAGCCCCAGCCCGAACCAGCTGCCTTCCTTGTACACCTTCCAGGCCTGATGAAAACTCTTCGGCACCGTCACTTTGCCTTTTTCAAAATGGCAGCCTTCCCTGTCGCCATCCTGAAAAGTCGGCGCTACATCATTGGCGGCAATTTTCATCGCCTGACTCAGAATCATGTCGAAATCTTCAATTGTAAAATCCTTGTAAGCATGGCATTCCAGCAGCTGAGCAACATTCAATTGTTCTTTCAGGACAAATTGTACATCCCTGTCATCACGTTTAAAGAAGTTCTGCCCCATTTTATTCTCCCTTCATTCTCAAAATACTGCACTTCGTTTATTTTTTATTTACCTGGTTTTTTTATTAAATAACCGGGAATGAAATAATTGATAATCTGATTTTTCGCCTCTTCCAAAGGAAAGTGCATGCTCTCAAAATCAGTGTTGTAAACATACTGGCGGATTGTATTATCCGCAGCGCCGTAAATTACAAAGGCCGCAATAATCGGCGATACATCCTTGTTGACGAGATCTTTTTTTTGACCTTCCGCAATTATTTCCGCTAATCCGCTGAAAAAGCGAAAGTATAATTCCTGGTGTTCCTTACCGTAAAATTGATTCAGCTTAGGAACTTCCATAATCATGACTTTTATCAGATCGGGATTTTGCTCGTAATTCCTAAATATAAAATCGAAAATTTTAATAATCCTGGTTGCCGGAGACTTTTCGGTTTGATTTAATAAATCCATTCGCTGCAGCAGAAAATTCCAGTTGTCCCGATAGATGGACGATAGAATATCGTCCTTGCTCTTAAAATACTGATAAAGAGAACCATACGCAACACCCGCCTCTTTAGAGATGTCCAGCGTTCGGCAGGAGTGGTACCCTTTGGCGGCAAACACTTTAATAGACGCATTCATAATTATCTCTCTTTTGCTGAGTTCTGCGCTAATCATGGTCATCCTCCTAATAATAGAATGTTTATACTTATCGTCGCGTGTGACTGATTAGTCAATCACATAGTTTGAACTATATTACTGTTTCAATATTGTCAAGATATTTTCATTTTTCGGGGGAATTTTTTTACTGATTTTATAACGGTAGAATTTCCTTCATATATCATTAATTAAAAGGGATATTTTGCCTTCCCTGATAATGATGACAGTATAAAAGTCGAAAAAGAGGATCATCATGTTTTCCGGGGACTTCTAACCGTTGGAAAAGAGGATTAATTAAAGAAAGACAAACGCCGCCGGGAGAGCGGCGTCCGGATGATTATTCTTTTTTCCTCACTTAACCTGTCTTCCCATGACCGGCAACAAAACCCGGTTGAGCAAACGCGGGATTTGGATACAGGTAGAAACCCTTGTGCGTCTTCAGTCCCAGTTCCCCGCGATCGACAAACTGTTTCAGAAAGTCGGCATTTTTCTGCAATTGCGCGTCGCCGGTTTGTTGGGCCCAGTAAGCTGTGCCCTTCCACATTGTATCGATACCGATGCTGTCCATGATGCCGAAGGGACCCATCGGCGTATGCATGACACCCATCCAGGACCTGTCTATATCTTCAATGGATGAGATGTTATTGGCGGCCAGAGTCTGCGCTGATTCGAGAAAAGCCCGCAGCATGGCGTTGAAGACATAGCCGCTGCTTTCATTTTTTATGAGAATGCCGATCAGGCCCATCCGCTGCACAAAACTCTGAACGATGTTGATCACCTCCTGATCGGTCCCGGCATGGGGCATGACATCCACAACAGTGTTCGCGCGGAGGTCGTGGAAGTGGAGGGCGAGAAATTTATCCGGCCTCCCGGTGGTTGCGGCGAAGGTGGAGGGCAGCAGAGTGGAAGTGTTCGTGGTAAAAATTGTTCGGGGCGGACAGAGACTGTGAAAGAGGGCTAATACCTTCCCTTTGAGAACGGGGTCCTCGGGAACCGATTCACTGACCAGATCGATGCTGTGCGCCGCTTCTTCGGGAATGGTTGTCGTGGTAATTCTTTTCACGGCGGATAAAGCCTGCTCGGCAGAGATGCCCTGATGGGCAGCCATGCGCCGGGCTAATTTCCCGAAATTTTCTCTGGCATTTTCCAGCATCCCTTCCATAATGTCATAGATGACGACATCACAGCCATAAAGGGCAAACTGCATAGCAATCTGCCGGCCCATGGTGCCGCTGCCAATAATCAGGATCCGTCGAATATCTTCCGATTTCACAATCTGTCTCCTTATGGAAATTATTTCAGACGCCGGTAAAGGCTGGTTTCCTCCGTTCGGTAAAGGCTTGAACTCCTTCCTGATGATCTTTTGTCTTCATCAGCTTTCCCTGTGCCGATGTCATCAGCTTGAAGGCCTCTTCGGCTCCTATATTCAGGCTTCCGTGGAGCACCTTCTTGGCATAACCGTAGGCAAGCGTGGGGCCCTGGGCCATGCGGCCGGCCAGCTTCGCCGTTTCTTCTTCCAGGGATGCCGCCGGAACAACTTTGTTGATCATACCGAGGCGCAGCGCTTCTGCGGCATTGATGATTTTGCCAGTCCAGATGAGTTCGAGGGCTTTGCGTCACGCCGACAGCTTTGGGAAGAAGGTAGGTATTCCCGATGAGTCCGAGGTTGATGTATAATTGACCGAAAGATGCCTGATCGGAGGCAATGACATAATCGCAGGCCAGGGCAAGCTCTC
Source organism: uncultured delta proteobacterium (assembly GCA_963845095.1). Lineage (GTDB taxonomy): Bacteria > Desulfobacterota > Syntrophia > Syntrophales > Smithellaceae > MVRV01. Next base: position 139,924 of record CAWJQM010000002.1, on the reverse strand, counting down.
CGCCCGCACCGAAGCAAATGCCGTCGACACAGGCGATGACTGGTTTGGGTAAGGCCATGAAACGTTTTATCACTGCGGGATATGCCTTATTATCGATTGTTTGGGCTACTTCCGTTGCCGAAAGAGTCTTGGCCAATTCCATCATCTTGATATCATCTCCGGCGGAAAACATCTGACTTGCTCCGGTGACAACTACTGCCCGGATCTGTTCATCCTTTTCGCAGCAGTCAACGGCTGCGGCGATTTCCTCAACCATCTCGAAATTGATGCAGTTCATTTCTTTCGGTCGATTCAGTGTGATGGTGGCTATTCCCTTGTCCACCTGAAACAATATGTACTGGTACTCCATTGATGCCTCCTGTTAATTGGTTAATCAGCTCTTGATACCGGCAAGAGTCTTTATCAGCTTTTTCCGCGACTTAATGTCATACTGGGACGTGATGGCGATCTGCTCCATGATGGGAGATCCGCCGCCATGGTAGTTGCCGTAGTTCATAACACCGGCCAGAGTGCCGATGGTGTAGTCGCCCAGAGTCATCCAGAACTTAATCTGGTCTTCCACGGGAACCTTGGGATTGCGGTTAAGGTATTTTTCCAGGACCGCCTTCAGGTCGGGATGGGCCAGATCTCCTTCGTAGGGGAAGGTAGCCGGGAGTCCGCCGGCGATCCGGCAGAGGAGTTCCTGCTCATGGAAAACCGCTTCTCCCGTCAGACAGCGTCCCACATTGCAATAAATGGAGTTGGGAATATAGCTGCCCGGTCCGTAGGGGCAACTGCCCATACCGGGAATAATGACTTCCGGCTTGCCCATGCTGGAGGCCGTAAAACCTGCCGCATAGCCCAGTTCTGAAACTTTGATGATCTCCGCCAGCATTTCCTTGACGTGGGGTGTTTTCTCGATTCCGTTGTATTCGGCTGCCAGGGCCGCCAGGCCCAGGAAAACGTCGCCGATGGCGGGTTTGCATCCCGAGTAGCTGTGGCGGTGGAACAGCGCGAACAGCAGGGCGCACAGGCCGCCGTGATCGTTTTCGCCGCAGAGGAAGACCCTTTCCCAGGGGACAAAGCAGTCCTCAAAGATGACGTAGGAGTCGGCATAGCCGATATCATTCCCGCGCTTGACATGTTTGCGCGTGTGCATATTGTGGATGGTAACGACCTGCTTGACTCCTTCGTAATCGGAGGGAACGGCAAAGGCCACAGCGTAGTCCTTCTCATCGGGGCCCAGGGCGCGGGTGGGAACAACCAGGATCTCATCGGAAATAGAGGCTTCGGATATGTGGAGCTTGCAGCCCCGGACGACGATTCCATCGCTTTTCTTCTCCACGACACGAACGTACATGTCGGGATCCGTCTGCTGGATGGGACGCTTCAGCCGCTCACCCTTGACATCCGTCTGGGCGCAGCTTCCGACGAGGTCTTCCCTCTGGAATCGTTCGAGCCATTTCAGGAAGTTTTTATGGTAGGTGTATTCCCGTTGTTCACCTTGTCCGCCTCGAAGGAAACGGCGTTGACGGCGTTGAGAGCATCGGTGCCCATGCAGCGCTGGATGCACATCCCCGCCTTACGGCACAGTGCCCGGGTCATGTCCTGCTTCTTGTGAAGATCGTCCGTACTTTGATGCACATGACAGAAGCGGTTGATGGTTTCGCCGGTTAAGTGCGAGGTGGCTGTGCACAGATCCTTCAGCTCCGGATCGTTTACCGCATCGAAGGTGATACCCATCACGTTCAGGACAGGTTGCTGAAGTTCGTCATCACGGTCGATCTTTTCGCCGTCATGATAGAGATTGCGTCTCATTTTCCGGAGCCCTGCAATATACTGTTCTTTTGTTCTCATGGTATTACTCCTTTTTTTTGCTCAATTGTTTATCCTTCTTTGCACTCTTTCGGGAAACCCCGTATTCTCTTTTATCCATTTCTTCTTTTGACTGCACCATCTGATTCAGAAGTCTCGCATCATCGATATTCAACCTCAGCACCAGACCTGATTCCTGGCTTTTCATTCTAATTCCATCCAATATCGCCTCCATCAAAGGATCCAGGAAATCCATAATCGGCTCTTTCTTTGATAAGCCCTTGAGGTGCCACTGGATAAACATATGCTCAATGCATCCCAGGAACATGGCACGGAGAAGATAGGGATCTACATTCTTTTTAAAGGTGCCGTCCTTAATACCATCCCGGATGCAATCCAGAAGGATATGGGCAGACCTGCGAATCGTCGCATGGGCAGGCGTCTGGCGGAACCGCTTATTGGGCATAAGTTGCAGCAGGACGAGAGCCGAATAGTCGGGATTTTCGCGATAGAGGCGGATATAGCTGCATAATACAGCCCTGATCCGAGCCTCTGTTCCTCTGATATAGGGAAGAACTCGTTCGAACTCGGCGATGGTTTCGACTGTTACCTTTTCGGGTATGGAAAACAGAAGATCTTCTTTGGTGCCGAAATTCTCATATACGGTGGCTTCGGAAACACCGGCCTTTTTGCTGATCTCCGCAATGGTGGCATCCTGAAACCCTTTCTCTGCAAATATCCGCAGGGCGGCCTCCATGATCCTGTCTTTTCTGCTTTTAACCTTGCTTTTTTCAGCCATGACTCTCTCCGGATGTATTCTTGACTAATCCGTATTTTTTAAAAATATATTCATTGTCTTCGCCAATATCGGCGGAAAGCCATTTAACCCTTAAAGGCGTTTTAGACAACTTGCCGGTTACAGGCAGGGTGACAATTCCGTAAGATGGATGTTCAACTTTAGCGAAAGAGCCGCGCACCTGCCACTGTTTTTCCTGAAGAACCTCTTTGGGGGTCAACATTTTTGTCGTAACCGGAAGACCTCCCCCTCGCCACTTGGAGCGGGCGGATTTTACGCTGTAGGAAGAAAATTTTTCATTAATCTCGCTATAAGTATAATTGGCGACAGCATTCTCAACTTCATCATTCAATTCCTTGACTTTATCAATGTCATCCGTGATGCGATCAAGGAGAGTTTTCCAATCTCCCTCCAGTTTCCATTTCCCCAGAATTTTCATAGCCGCCCGAAAGTCCTGATCCCGGAAGCAGGCAATAGCCACATAGCTGTCTTTGCATTTGAAAAACCCGTAAGGGCAAAGGCCATAATCGAGAGTTCCGTAGCGAAACCGCGGTTTCTTCCAGACATAGCCGATGGTCGGCGGGAAACCGACACAGGAAGCGTAAGCATCGGCGGAAGCGATATCAACCATTTGTCCTTCACCGGTCCGGCGTTTGAAGAAAGACGCCACAAGACCTCCACAGGCTGCTCCGACGGCGGATGTATATCCGGCGGCATAAAACCCGGCGCGGGTCGGCCAGTTATAAGGTTCCGGAGTGCTCGGAAGATCGCCGATCAAAGCGGCCAGACCGGACTCCGCCTGCGAGGTCAGGTCAGTCCAGGGCATGCCGGCCATTTCTTTGCCCTTGGCCGTGTAGTGTCCGTAAGGAGTAATGGCAATATAAATCAGGCCGGGATTGAGTTCCCGCAATTGCCGGTAGCCGATTCCCCAGTCATCCATTTCGCCGGGGGCAAAGGTTTCAATCAGAACATCGGCCCGGGTCGCAAGGAGTTTGAGATTTTCTCTGTCTTCCGGATTGCTCAGATCCAGGGCAATGTTGCGCTTGTTCCGGCTCTCCATCAGATAGGGAATGCCTACGCCCTTTACATTGGCCCCGTAAGGGCTCATGATTCGGGACGGATCTCCTTCGGGTGGTTCAATCTTGATAACCTCGGCGCCGGCTTCGGCGAAAAAACTCGCTGTAATATTACCGGAAAAATTGGCATAACTTAAGTCGAGGACCATCATGTCATCGAGGGCTTCCGGTTTTCCTTCGGAGGTCATCATTTTCGATAGAAGCTGGCTCCATTCGGACAATGGCCCGGATGAACTTGTCTTTTGCAAGTATCTGGAATAAACGCGCTCTTTAATGGTCCTCACCTCCTTCGTAATTAAAAATCCTGTCCTTGGCCAGGTTATGATAAATCGGGGGCCTCTGGCCGACCCGATAATCCCAGTTACCCACAACTCTTTCTTTTTCCAATTCTTTAATCTGGTCTTCAGTCAGCCCCATGATTTTTTTCAAGACATAGCGATTATGGTAGCCCAGTGGCCGGGAAAGCCATTTCGTCCGGCCCGGTGTTTTGCTGAGCATGGCGATCGGTCCTTCGATGACCAGTTTTTTATACATATCGTCTTCAAAGGGAATAACACTTCCCCTTTCCTGCCGCCATTCATCATTGCAGATCTGCACATCATCCATTACTTCGGTCGCGGCAAAGCGGTGCTTACGGGCCAATTCGATTAATGCGGCGGCCTCTTTCGTTTTCACCCATTCCTCAACGACTTTATTTAAGGTGAGGGCATGTTCCGGCTGGAGCCGGCGGAAAGCCTTATTATATTTTTCGTCACGGGCAAGGTCTTCGCGGCCCAGTGCTTTGCAGAAAGATTGAAATTGCTTGTCCGAGGCAATGGCCAGAGCGAGAAATTTCCCGTCGACGCGTCTTAAATATTCCCGAAGGGGACATAGTGGGGTCCGTGTTGCCGGTGCGCCCGAGATCATTTCCGGTGGCATCATGGTAGGTAAAATGATGAAGTGACCTCATCAGGATTTCCGCCTGGCATCCGTCGAGGTACTGCCCCTCTCCGGAGCGCTCCCGGTAGTTGAGGGCAATAAGAATCAGCATGGCCGCATAATAACCCGGGAAAAAATCACCGAAAAAATCCGGAACCTTGAAATATTTATCGGTATCCGGATGACCGGTTACCGACAGGACGCCGCTTGCGCCCTGGGCCAGCAAGTCCCAGCCGGGATTATACCGCTTCGGTCCATACTGCCCATAAGTGCTCAGGCTGGCATAAATGACTTTCGGATTAATCTTGCTCACCTGGGAATAGCCGATGCCCCATGCTTCCACCGTGCCGGAGGTGAAATTTTCGATGACGATATCGGCTGTTTTCCGCGAGCTTCAGGATCAGATCCTTGCCCTTGGGTTTCTTGACATCAATAGCAACAAAATATTTGCTCTGATTGATGAAATGCCACAGGGGGTTGGAGTGCTTCCAATACTTGCCCCAGTAAGTGCCGCCCCGCCAGTAGTCGCCCTGATTGGGAACTTCCACCTTAATGACCTCGGCGCCATACTGCGCCAGAAATTTCGCCGCCGTCGGGCCGAAAATCATGTGAGAAAGATCGAGGACGCGGATGCCTTTGAGCGCTTCCGCCTTTTTATCGGTGTCCTGCGGGGCAAAAAGCTTGTTGGTAAAACCAAAATAGTCTTCAGTCATCTTTACATTCCTATATAAGCTTTCTTCACCAGTTCGTTGTTTAAGAGAAAATCATTCGTTCCTGTGAGCACAATATGACCGTCCTGTAACACATAACCCCGGTCGGCGATTTCCAGGGCATAAAGCGCATTTTGCTCCGACAGGAGCACGGTAATTCCATCAGCGGGAAATGTTCTGATGACGTCATAGATCTGAGACATAATGAGCGGGCTGAGCCCCAGCGACGGCTCATCGATCATGAGGAGTTTGGGCTGGGCCATCAATCCGCGGGCAATCACCAGCATTTGCTGTTCTCCTCCGCTCATCAGGCTGGCCCTTTGGCCGGAGCGTTCCTTCAGGATGGGAAATAAAGTGCATACCTTGTCCATCGTTTTCTTCCGCTGTTTCCATGCTCGCGGCGTACAGGCTCCCATGAGCAGGTTTTCTTTCACGGTCAGATAAGTGAAAATTTTTCTTCCTTCGGGAATCTGAGATATGCCGAGTTGGACAATCTTGTCGGAAGACAGGTTATTTATTTCGGTACCCATAAAGGAGATACTTCCCGTTTTGATGGGCATTACCGCGGAGATGTTGTTCAGCACCGTCGTTTTTCCGGCTCCGTTTCCCCCCAGCAGGGCGACAATTTCTCCCTGGCGGACTTCGAGATTCACACCATGGAGAACAGGAATCACGCCGTAGGCGGCGCTCAGGTCATTAATGTTGAGCATAGCGGGCTCCTAGATAGGCCTCAATGATTTTGGGGTCCGAGGTTACTTCCTTGGGTGGACCCTCGGCGATCTTTTTACCATATTGCAGTACAACAACCCTTTGGGTTGCGTTCATGATAATCTTCATCACGTGCTCGATCCAGAGAATGCTGATGGCGAATTGCTCCTGGGCGCTCCAGATCATATCCAGCGCCCATGATGCCTCCGTCGGATTGAGACCGGCCATGACTTCGTCGAGAAGCAGGAGCTTCGGCGTTGTAGCCAGGGCCCGGGCCAGTTCCAGCATCCGCAATTCGTAGAGATTCAGATCGCGCGCCAGCGTATCCCGCTTGGCGAATAACCCCACGAATTCGAGATAGTAGGAAGCCTCCAGGGCGGCATCGGGAAGGCTCATATTGGGACGGTTTTTACCGTTGAAGACCCCGACCAGAACACCGGCTAAGGCGGTCATGGATTCGAAGGGCTGGGGGATCTGGTAGGTCCGCGATATACCGAGCTTGCAGATTTTGTTGCTGCCCATATTCGTGATGTCCGTTCCGTCAAAACGGATCGAACCGCTGTCCGGTTTGTATATGCCGCAGATCAGGTTTAACATGGTTGTCTTTCCGGCGCCGTTGGGCCCGATCAAGCCAACCACTTCTCCTTCTTTAACGGAAAAGCTGACATCGCTCACCGCGGCAAGGCCGCCGAAATTTTTTGGATACCGTTGTTATCTCCAGCACAGTACTATTCTCTCCTTACATGCAATTTCGGAAAATAATCACGGGGGCGCCTTTTGTGATAAAGTCCCCAGAGACCTTCTCCCCGCGGCAAAAAGACGATAAGGGCGATCAGAACCAGAGGGAAACATGAAGTAATTCACGGGACCGAGCCCCCGCAGGGAATCTTCGACAATTGAGATCAGATAAGCCCCGGGAATGGCCCCATAGAGAAAAGCCCTTCCTCCGACAATGACGATGATCAGAATTTTCGTCATAAATTCCAGGGGCAGATAAGTTACGCCGGCGAAGGTGCGGAAGGTGTGGACGATGAACCAGCCGACAATTCCGGTTAAAATCGACGGCAGTACGTAGTAAAACACTTTGTAATGATCTACATTCACCCCCATCATCCGGGCCACGTTTTCATTTTCGTTAATCGCGGCCACATTGATCCCGAAACGGGAACGGACGATCCGGTCAGAGAAAAGGAGATAGGCCAGCATAAGAAACAGGGAGAGATAATAATAAGCAATGTAATTCCAGGAAACTTTTTCAAACGACAAAAGGGCGCTCATGCCCACGAGACCCACTTCTCCCCGGAAGATGTCTCCCCAGATAAAGGTGACATCCATGAAGGTCAAAGGCAGAATCAGGGTAATCAGAGAAAAATAGAGTCCTTTGGCAATCAAGGTTGTCGGACTCAAAAGCAAAGAAATCACGGCACAGACGGTGATGGTTGCCGCCAGCGTCATTGCAGGACTCCAGCCGAAATGGAGATTCAGGAGGGCGGCCGTGTAACCGCCGATCCCCAGGTACAAGCTGTGGACCAAAATTAACCCGTCCCGTCCCCAGCATCTGGAGCGACAGGGGAATAGCAATAGCCGCATAGAGATTGGCCGTCGTAAACATGGTCAGGATATGGGGATAGGACTGAACAGAAACAGGGGTAGAATCAACAAAACACTGATGCCGATTATCGGATTTCTCCAGTAACGCGGTTCAATTACCCATTCCGATTTCTTGTCCCGAAAACGCGCTACAATGCGGTCCCGACGTAATTCAAAGTTTACCATAAGGTCTCTCCTGCAAAAATACCCCCGCGCCGGTAAATCATCACTACTAATGTGACAATCAGGGCCGCAAGCCCCATGAAGCGGGAAACTAAAACGAAGCTGACCGTGGCATGAATGAATCCGATCAGGTAGGAAGCAACGATACTGCCCTTGAGATTACCTAAGCCGCCGAGAATGGAAATAAGCATGGCTGTCATCAGAAGTGACGAACCCATGAAGGGATCAACCCCCCAGAAGGGCGCAATAACTATCATGCAGATTGTCGGGGGAATCACCGAGAGGATCATGGCCAGATAGTACATCCGGTTCACATTCACCCCCATCAGCAGAGCCGCCGGCAGGTTCTGACTGATCGCCCGGATAATCAGACCAACTCTGGTCTTCATAAACCAGACTACATAAATTGCCGTCACTACGATTCCCACAATTGCGGCCGCGATCATCTGATAGGCGATGGTGACACCGCCTATGATTAGCATACCGTCAATAATCGTTGAGGGAATGCTGACACCATCGGTGACCGGATACAGATAGTTGGCCAGATGGGCAACGGCGAGAAAAATGAGAATCGACAGAGTAAGGAGGACTTCCTCCTCTTCCAGATAGCGCTGAAAGACGCCTTTGTAAAAAACAATAAGGGCAAAGGCGCACTGGACCAGAAGCATGAGCAGGAGGCTGGGCAGAAGTCCCAGGCCCGCATTCTCCATAAATGCCCAGGTGACGTAGGCGGCCAGAATAAAGGTCACCCCGTATCCGAGATGAAATATTCGGAGAACCCCGCAAACAAGGGAGAACCCCAGGGATATCAACAGATAGATTGAGCCCCAAATAATAGTATAGATGACAATCTGCAGCAGGATATCACTCATAGTGATCTCTTTGTTTACTCCCGTTTCCCTGAACCTAAGTTAAAGTCAGGTTATTATTACTGCAAACAAATGTTACTTATGTGAATATTCCCTATTCTAAAGGGGGATCTGCGACCGCGGCCGCAGATCCCCGGCATGAATTACTTGCGTAAATCAGTGGGCGATATGTAATCAGTATTCTTATACTGGGCGGGATAGATGACTTTCATTTCCCCCTTCTGCCACTGAACTACCGGCGTCAAATATTTGGGATGGGGCAGATTATAGTGGTATTTGGGATTCCATCCGATAGTGCCCAGCACGGCCACTTCTTCCACCTGCTCCAATTGTTTGATGAGTTGATCAATGTTTCCTGTCCCGCCGGCTTTTTCAATGGCCTTCTTGAAACCGTAAATGGTATCGTATGTTGTATGGGAACCAAAGATGGGACCGACCTTGTAATTCTTTACCAGATTATCCATGAAGGGGATGGTTTTGGGAGTAATGGGCACCTTTACCATGGAGGAACCAACCATAACACCGTTTACTTTACCTTCGGTCATTTTCCAGGCCGGGGGCATGCCGGCAAGCCCGCCCCAGATCAGCATGGGAATGTGCCGGGCGCTTGATTGAGCCCACTGCTTGATAAAGGCTGACTGGTCAATGTAGCCCACGACACAGTCGATAACCCCGGCTTTGGATTTGGCGATCTCTTCAAAGATGGGGTTGAACATCTTCTGATCAAGAGAAATGGTTGTCTCATAAACAACATTTATTCCCTTCTCTTTATAAACGCCGGCCAGCGAAGGAGATACATTCGGCAAACCTTTACGCAGCGGTTTAGTCCATTCCATATCTTCATAAATAATTGCCACATTATTGGTCTTAACCTGTTTTTTGAAAACTTCGGTGTTTTCGGGAGCCCATATCTTCAGATAATTGGTGGAGATGTAATAATAAGTCTGGAAACCGAAGCGGTATTTTTTATAATTGTCGCGGACACGATGCCAGATGTCATCTCCGGAACCGATGGTGCTGAAGAAAAGGTGCGGGTATTCGGAGAACAGTTCCGCGCCAATCTCCATTCCGGCAACACCCATTTCGACCTTTTCCGCAATGATGATCGCCAATACCCGGTCGTTCATCACCAGCTTTTTGTAAATCTCCACGCATTTGGGAATTTCGCCCTTGGTATCCTCAACGATCAGCTTAATTTGTCTCCCCTGGATGCCGCCGGCTTTGTTAATCTCATCGACGGCCATGGTGGCAGCGCCCTTGGCAGCTCAAAGAAGAGGGAGAAGACATGTTTCCCATAAAGCCGATTTTGATAGGCCCAGTTGTGTCAGGGCTTGCCGCCCAGACCCCCGTGGTCATAAGCAGAAAAACAAAAATCATTCCGATATACAAACATATCTTTTTCATCATGCTTCCTCCTCTGTTTTTTATATTTTTTCTTACAGGATATTTACTGCTGTGAATTTTCATAAACTAATATAGTCTGACTGTCAAGTTCTATTTCATTTCAGAGTTCAACTATTTTTTTATTACATTTTATAACAGCCTTACTGATATCTTCGCCTGTTCTCTGCGGGTCAAGGTTTGCCGCGGTGAAGGAGCTTAAAAAATTTCTGCTTTGAACTTTGCACCAAATCTTTGATGTTGCCCGCAGGGAAATTAAGCTGAAGCATAATCCGGAAGAGTGATTGACATATTAAAATTATTACAATAAACTTAAAGTCATAAGGATATTATTGACTTCGACCTGAATAATCCGGCAAAAACAGTTTTTTTGACTGTAAATTGCAATCAGGACAAAATGAGGAGGAATAACCATGTCTGCAGCGGAATTTGATTTAAAGGGTAGAACAGCATTGACAACGGCGCCATGCTGGCTTAGTTAAGGTTTCTTATAATCTTTTAAACCTGATTTCACATTTATCATGTCCGTTGGCTATGGTTTCACCCAGTTCCAATTCACAGCCAAACGACCGGGCAATGCCCCTGTCTCCCTGCATGGCGATATCACAAAGTCCGGCAATCTGCTCGTCGGAGGCGCCCTGTTCCTGCCATGCTGCCACCAGCGGACAATAGTGAAAATCTATATCTAAATGATCGTCGGTGCATGCCAGAATCTTCATCTCAAACACCATTCTGGCCGGCCAGGTAAAAAGCTTTTTCTTCAGACCTTTAAGACTCCGGGTGCCGGCAGCGGCGGTCAGCTGCTCCCCCTGAAAGCATCCGCACCTCATAACAGCCGCTTTGGCAAAGTCTTCGGCGCTGATGCCGCGTTTCCCGGCCTCATCCAGTAAAAGATATAGCCAGGCGGCTCTGTGCTCCAGCAGTCCCCTTACTGCTTTAATAAGCTTATTCTTGATCTTCGGATGATTCTTGATTCTCGACATTTCCCGATCTCCTTGTCTCTACAATTAGCATACTTTATAAAAATTCTGAATATCTTTGTAAAATATGGCTTCCGGCAATGCCGGCCAGTGAAAATCAAATTGCTATGCTTCGCCAATCACATGTATAAAATCATCAATCGTTTGCCCCAGCCGGCATGGCGTTTTTTCCGGAAGAAATATCAAAAAACATGAAAGGAGGATATATGAAAATTATTCGTTTTCTTTCCGCCGACCAGCAGATTCTCTTCGGAGCATATAATCCTGATAAGCCTGCAGAGGCCAGCGTAATTGAAGGAAATATCTTTGGACCTCACAAAATCACCACCCGGAAAACGGCAATAAAAAAGATACTGGCGCCGCTTGTGCCGGCAAACATTCTTGCTCTGGGGATCAATTATAAGAAGCATGGCGATGAGACGGCCATGTCCTATCCGGAACAACCGATTTTGTTTTTAAAAGCCACTACCAGCATTACCGGCCCTGATGCGCCGATTGTTCTGCCTGCCGCCGGGCCTGACTGTGTGGACTACGAAGCGGAGCTGGCTGTCATTATCGGCAGGAAAGCGAAAAATATCAAACCGGCGGAAGTTATGGACTGCATTTTCGGCTATACCTGCGCCAATGATGTCAGTGCGCGCGACTGGCAATTTGATGCGCAAAAAGGACAGTGGGCCAGGGGAAAAAGTTTTGATACCTTTTGCCCCCTGGGACCCTGGATTGTAACCAAAGAAGATATTGCCAATGCCAGGCATGATCTCGGCATTCGATGCATTCTTAACGGGCAGGCCGTTCAGGAATCGCGGACGGCTCAGATGATTTTTAACCTTCAGGAAATCGTCAGCAATTTAAGCCGGTCGATGACGCTGCTGCCGGGTACGGTTATCCTGACCGGCACTCCCGATGGTGTCGGCTTTACCCGCAATCCGCCTCTGTTTCTCCAGGATGGAGATTTAATCAGCGTGGAAATTGAAAAAATCGGAACCCTGAGCAATAAGGTTATGAAAGAAAACAGCGGCGCTGTGGGTGATCTTGTGGATTGATTTTAGCCGCTGATGCCGGTCAGTTGAAATGCAGGTATTGCGTCTGAATAATCGTTGCCCCATACTTTCTCTCCAGACTCCGCATGATGAAGTGTCCCCGTGCCATGTTCTGAAAGTGGTCCATGAAAATAGAATTAATCAATGCGCCGCCGGCTGCTCCAATGATCGGCACTGCCGAAGCGGCAGCCTTCTGCGATACTGTTGTTCCAAATCTGGAGGCGATGGTCCCGATTAACCGGATCAATACCGGCGTGCCTTCCTCCGCAATGCCTCTTCCCACGATATATTTCGCCGCCTCGGAGACCTGCTTGGCCAGCAGCGCCTTTACTGCATAATAGCCGCTCTCCGCGGCATTGTCTTTATCAGCGCTTCCACCCAGAGCAAATACCTCCAGGCAGGCCAGCTTTGTTTCAATCATTTGAAGTTCCTCGCCCTCACTTCTGGCAATGTCGGCAATAGAGCGAAACATGATGATGGTAGTAACCGGTAATTCGATGGCCAACGCAGGAAGGCCGAAAGCGCCGCCAATGCCTCCGGATGTGGCAACCAGAAACTTATGAAGTGTATCGCGGGAGGACTTGCTTTCGTTGTGATCGATGGTTTTTACGGCAACATCCAGTGCATGTTTCAAGGATTTCCTGGCGATGGACTGAATGACACCGGTCCATTTCTCGGGCAGGTAGTTGAATGCTTTCTCAAAGGGCATGCCGATAACATTTGTCAGCCTGGCAGCAAGACCGAGATTTTCCAGGAGCTCTTTCGCGTATTTCAACCGGCCAAGATCTTCTTGTGTCATTTCCATATTGTCACCGCCAACTAAAATTTACAAAGATAATTCTATACACAATATCTTTTGTCAGCCATTATTCAGCCTGTCAGTTCACCTTAAAAAGAGGACTGTCCTTCCCGAAATTAATAATAAACGGCGTCTGGGGATGCCCCAGTTTGCCGGAAATCTCCGTTGTCTTGTCCTTTGAATATCGCCCCAGTTTTGTCACCGTTACCGTGCCTTCTCTCTCCGTATCCACCTCGCTGCCCCGGGCGATCCCCTGCAACAGCGTATGTGTATACAAGCCGTTCCCCTGAAAACCATCCAGCGCTGTCTGCACGCTGCCGGCTGACGCAAAAATGTGCAGCCCCATTTTCTTTGCCAGCACTGACATCCTGGCATCATAAAGGCCACTCACAATATTATCAACACCTCCGGCATGACAGGTATCAAAGATGAACAATTGCGACAGAGCTTTTATATTCTTGGAGATTTCGACAATTTCATTGGAGCTGATCAAGCTCGCTGCACTGAAAAGTTTCCCGTCAAAGCTGCTGGTTACTATGTAGTACTGCCCCTGCAGCAGCAGTCCATGGGAGGCGTCAAAAAATATGAACCGGTCTCCGTGTTTTATTTTTTTAGAAAGGCTGTCTATCGTGGAGAGAATATTCTGTTTACCGGCCTGTTCATTTACCAGACTGACCAGATGGATATTTTCCGGTTTATAGAGGCTGCGGGCCGCGGCCGACATCCGGCCTGCAAAATCCATCGCATCTTTGGCCGCATATTTGAGATTGATGGAAGCGTCACGATACCTATCAATGCCAACAGACAGAATGTAAAGATGAGGCTCGGCCTGCTTTACCGTGGAGACAAACTTGGCTGTTTCCAGAAAACTCTGCACGGTATTGGGGGCATTAAAGGCGGTCAGGCTGATTTCGTTCTCACCCGCAATAGATTCAATCTCGACGCACTCCTCAATCAGGTTTCCTTTCGGCGCGGCAAGTGGAGCAAGGGGCGAGGCCTTTTCCTTCACAGCCAGGGAGCGCATATCCTGATAGACAGCCCTGCTATTCAATGAAGCCAGTTGCATCTTAGCCGTATTTTCATTTCTGACTACTTCGCGATAGAAACCATCGGATTTGATGAGCTTGCCGTTTTGAAAAATCCGTATTTCGCCGATACCGCCGCCGGCGCTTTTAACGCGATAGCATACTTTAGCCGCAGGCGTTCTTGTTTCCCCGGGCATTGAGGTAAAACTGACCCGGGGCGGCGGGGTCTTGATCGCTTCACTGAGAGTCAGAGTAACCAGGTCTGCAATATTCTCGCCACGCAGTTTTGCCGTCACAATATCGGGACGGTAAAAAAGATCATAAAACTGGTCAATCCCATACACTTTGGTATTGACGAGAATGTTCAGCTCTTTGTGACCCTTTGGCGACGAATTGTAATAGCCATCCGAGGTGACAATTATCCACTCACCATCATTCAAACCGACAAACTTAATAAACTCTTCGCCGGTATTGGAGTTCCAGAATCTCATTGTGCCATCCGCCCCGCCGGATATGACAATATGCGGTTTGCCGGAAAAAGCGATGGACCTTACCTCCCCGGTATGTCCGGTCAGCGTCTGCAGCACCTGCCCGGTGGTGACATCCCATATTTTCACCAGATTGTCGCGGCCCGCCGATAGTATGCGCCGGCCATCGGGTGAAAACGCCAGGGCGTTAATTCTCCCCGTGTGTCCGGTAATATTTTTTATTTTTTGTCCGGTGGAAGCATCCGACAAACTGATGACTCCGCCCCAGTTTCCGGAAAGCAGATATTTACCGTCCGGAGAAAAAATAACGGTGCTGATGCGATTCTTGAAAGGCTTCGATATTCCAGGCCATTTTATCACCCATTCGCACAATGACGGCAGGAGGAACATCCGCCTTTGTGGGGGCAGCAGCGGCAACAGGCGATGCGCCGCCTCTTCCTCTCCCGCCGGCGGAGCGCAAATTATCTCTGGCGGCTTTATATTCAGCAGCCTGTTTATTTTCTTTAAAAGGTCCGATTTCAGCGGCGGTAGCAACATCCCAAAGTTTGAATGTTGCCATCCCAGCTTCCGGAAACACATATTTGCCGTCCGGCGAAAAACCGACGGAGTTCACCCACGCTGTATGTCCGGCAAATGTACGTATTTCCTGTCCGGAGGCCGTATCCCACAGCCGGATGATTTTATCACTGCCCCCGGTAAGCACGGAGCGGCCGTCGGGAGAGAATGCTACTGACTCGATCAGGTCATCCTTAGTCTGTCCGATAAATGACCGGATTGCTTTTCCTGTTTCGACATCCCAGAGGACGGCTTTATGGTTGGCGCAGCCCGTGAGAACAAATCTGAAGTCCGGTGAAAACACGACTGAATAAATAGCATCGGCAACGCCGGTAAATGTTCTGATTTCCCTGCCTGTTGCCACATCCCACAGCTTAAGCGATGTCCCGCCGCCGGAAACAATCAACTTGCCGTCGCGGGAATAATCCAGAGATTCAATTTCATGATGTCCCGGTGGGGCAAATATTTTAGCAGTTATATCCCCTGTCGCAGGAGCCCGGCCTTTCCTGGAGAGCCCCCGCTGCTTGCTCATCTATGCCGGCGTCCGGCGATTGCCCCATCCGTCCGACAATAGTCAGGATGGTTGGAGACATGCGAAACACGGATAACACGATTCTATCGCCGGGGCTTGCTCCCGCAATAGCACGTTCGAATTCATCGATATTTTTAATTTTCTGGTAATTAAAGCTCCAGAACGACATCATTGGGTTTTATTCCCATTTGCTCTGCGGGTCCCGCCTTGGTAACTGCGGCAACCAGAACACCTTCCTCTGTGCCCGTCAACCGGGAAAGAAAGCGTTTCATAGCACCGGCCAAAGGCTGCACCTGCGCACCAACCCATGCCTTTTCCCCGGCAAAGGCATTAGCGGGAACAGACGCGGATCCAAACAAAAAACAGATCAACAGCGCGCAAATGCAAACATCCAGGAATGAAATATCAGGCCAAAATGAATTTACCGATCCGCTTTTATATTCAATCCTTTTGTTATTTAAAGTCATTATTGCTGAACCTCCCTATTATTTGAGCCAAGTTGCGTCTTTCAGCCAATAGTCCGGCAAGCCCGCATTTATCTTTTTTGTCTATTACATTTTAATCAAGATTGAGCAACTGAATTGAGCATCAGTGGGAAAGGTGCGAATTTCGATATCTTTATCTTAACAAATCTTGCCTGATATTCACGCTTCAGCTCCGCTATCCCCGGCGATGCTGCTCATAGAGGTCATAATGGGCTTTCAGCATGTCCGGTATCGGCAAATCATAGGGGCATTTCTCCAGGCAGGCGCCGCACCGGTCGCATTGCAAAACGCTTTCCATGAACAGGCCGGAAAATTTAACGGCGACAGACGGCGACATGCGCGCGGCAATGACCCGGTAGCCCATGGCCGGCGTAATCAGGACACCGTTCGGGCAGGGCTGGCAGTATTCACAACGGCGGCAAAACTGCTTGCCTAATTCGGCCCGGTAGCGCTCCATAACATCCATATCACCGGGGGTTGTCACCATATCCGTTTCATAAAAAGAAGCAACCTGATCCACAGCGGCGACGGAGTCAAACCCCGGAATTGGAATGACATCAGGATGCTGACGCAGAAATTTGAAAGCAATTTCGGCATTGTCGATCATCCCGCCGGCAAAGGGCTTCATCGCCAGGATACCATGCTTCCTGTCTTTTGCGACCGGATGCAGTTCGTCTTTTGCGGCAATTTCGATAAAATTAAAGGGAAACTGAACCGAACTGAATAAATCTGTCTTAACTAATTTTAAGGCCATGGTCAGGCTGTGCGACGTAACGCCGATATAACGAATTTTCCCCTTGTCTCTGGCCGTAAGTAATGCCTCCATCGCCCCGCCCGGCGCCATAATTGTATTCCAATCCTTTTCCGTGGACACCTGATGCAGCTGATATAAATCAATATAATCAGTTTTCAACCGGCGCAGACTTGTCTCAATGTGCTCGGCCATGCCGGCGGCATCCCGCCTGATGGACTTCGAGGCAATTACCACCTTTTCGCGCATCCCGCTGAAAGCCGCACCGATCTTTTCCTCGCTGTCGAGGTACATGTTGGCCGTATCGTAAAGCGTAACACCCTTCTCATAAGCACGGTGCAACACTTCCACGGCCAGCTCATCATTGAGGCGAATCAGGGGAATCCCGCCGAACCCCAACTCGGAGACCGTCAAACCCGTTTTCCCAAAAATTACGTAACGCATTCGCAATACACTCCAGCCATCAACTTATTCATGTCCTGCCGACCGCCTTGAAAAGCAAGCGGTCGTCTTAAATCATATCTTCTGTTTTTAATCTACTGCGAAAATTACTCATTCTATTTCCAAATCAATGATGATACCGCGGCGGCTAGGAGGAGGCGACGAGTCGTATTATACATACGTTGAGGAAGCCGACGACGACGCCAACAAAGGTAGCGCTTGATTTGGAATTAGAATTACTCCTCCTGAGTAAACCCTGGTCCCATTCCGACTTTGTAATCCATCTTCTCAGCCGGATATGGTTTTAAAACTGCGAGCAAAGCATTGGCATCCGCATCTTCACCCAGCCATTTTTGCTCCTGCTCCTCAGGGACAATTACCGGCATGCGGGGATGAAAGGGTTTAATCAGCCCATTGGCATCCGTTGTGATGATTGTACAGGTACTAATCAGCTTCTTGCCGGACATCCATGTTTCATAGAGCCCGGCCAGGCCAAAAAAATCTCCTGACTTAAGATAGAAATACAAGGGGACTTTCTTCTTGCCGTCCTGCTTCCATTCATAAAAGCCGTCAGCAACAATCAGGCACCTTCTTTTAGCAAACGCAGCCCGGAAGCTCGGCTTTTCGCCGATGGTTTCAGCCCGGGCATTGATCAATTTGTGTCCGATCGCAGGATCTTTCGCCCACGAAGGAATCAATCCCCAGAGAAAATTCTCGATAATATTTTGACCACCTCGGGAAATAACCGCCGGTACAATTTGTCCCGGACGGACATTCCAGCTGGGCTGAAAATCAGACGAGGCCTTCTGAATGCCATATTTCCCGGCGATTTTTGTTAAATCAGTGACTAAAACAAATCGTCCACACATCTTAACGCTCTCCAAGTTATTGAAAATATTATAACAGATGCTTTAACAGATAAATATTTAAAAAAATCCTTGACAATAGAACATATGTTCTATTATAGTGGCTGCCATGGAAACGAAACGCACCGTAAAATCAGTAGCGCAGAAGATAGCAGATTTCAATCGCGAACGCCATCGTATGCCCACCTATGAAGAGATGCTTACTTTACTTGCCGTCCGCTCCAAGAGCGTCGTCCATTTCTGGATGAACAAGCTCTTACAGGAAGGGATTCTGGAAAAGGACAGCTCCGGGCATCTGACGTTTATAAATTCTCTTACCGGTGTCCCTCTTGCCGGGGGAGTATCGGCCGGCTTTCCCTCACCTGCCGAAGAAGAATTACGCGATCTGATATCCTTTGACGACTACCTCATCACCAAACAGGCGGAGTCCTTTCTGCTGAAGGTTGATGGAGATTCCATGATCGGCGCCGGGATAATGCCGGATGATCTGGTGCTTGTCGAGCGCGGCAGAGAACCGAAAACAGGGGATATTGTCATTGCCGAGGTGGACGGAGCCTGGACAATGAAGTATTTTCATAAGAGGGGCAAGGATGTTTACCTGGAAGCAGCCAACCCGAAATACCCCAGGATCACGCCTGTGGCCGAAATGCGCCTGGGCGGCGTGGTTACAGCGGTAGTCAGGAAATATCACACATAGCCAACAAAGTTAGCGTTAGAATGCAATTTGGTGTCAGAGGAGAATTAAATGCAAGCTGATATCACTTTTTCCGAAAATACATTAGGAACAAAAGCGGCAGACCATCCGAAAATATTCCCGATCGCAAAACAGGTTCAGCGATTAAACAAGTGCATCGCGGAGAGCGATTGGGATAAAAAACTTGCGGGATGCGAAAAATACATCAACCGGTTTTCCTGGGGCATTATTATCGCAGCGGTTATTTATTTAACCCCCGTTTGCATTAACATCATCCTCCGTTAAACGTTTCCATTCAGCCGCCTCGCGGCAAGCTGCGGAAAATTAACACTCTTCCCGCAGCAGCGGGATTCAACTATGCTCTCATCCGTCAGGGCGGGTTTTCTTGTTTTTCTTCTGCTCATACATTAAATAATCAGCACTCGCCATGAGTTTATCGATAGAAGATGGATTCTCCGGATCATAGGAAGAACAGCCGATGCTGATGGAAAGCTTATATTTCCGGTTCGCCTGATTGTTATGGGCATCAACCCGCGTTTGTAATCTGTTGATAATTATTTCCGGATTGATTTCATCCGGATCAAGGGCAAGAACGGTAAATTCATCACCTCCCATGCGGGCGATAATGTCGGACGATCGAAAAGTTTCCTGGAGAACAGACGCCACGTCTTTGAGCGCCCTGTCTCCCTCTTCATGCCCCAGTGTATCGTTAATCCACTTTAGTCCGTCCAAATCAGCAAAAAAGAGCAGCATCACTCGCTTTGTCCGGCGCAACAATTTCAACTGCTGCTCGGCAAGGGCCAGGAAACCCCTTCTGTTGTGCAGACCGGTAAGGGAATCGGTTATTGAAAGGGTAACGATTTCCGCTGCCATTCGCCGGTAGGTATTGATAAAATACTGGGTAAAAACGCCGTAACCGATAAAAAGGAAAAACGTAATCCACCGCGTGGACGATTCGGCCAGCTGCAGCGACTCGATGCGCCAGTAGATCAAGGCAATACCGGTAGAAATGATAATTAATCCGAAATTCTCTACCTTCTTAACAAATGCGTTCTTGTTCAATTTCTGTTTCCCCCGGCATCAAGGAAAGATCAGCGCAAAACCATATCTTTGATATTATTATCACATCTTAAGTTTAAACTCCAAGTTTTGTTTGAGAATTTAATTAACCGCTGCTGATGGCAGGACGGACAAAAATATCCACACTTGCATGGAAAAAGCAGCAACTGTCTTTCATTGCTATTCAGCGGCTTTTATCAAAACCAGGTTCTATTGCTGTATGCAGTATATGTTTCCCCATAGAGCGCTTTCATCTCTGCTTCCTCCAGGCTTCGCCAGTAAAGGACATTGGCTATGCCAATAATTCCGGGAATCAGGCTGAAGATCGCTCCGTTATATACGGCCCAGCCCAGGATCCAGAGGATAAACCCCAAATACATAGGGTGGCGGATTCTGGAAAATATTCCTGTGGTAGCCAGAAACTCGATATTTTCAACACCCTTCAGCTTGAGCAAGGCCCCGAATACCAGGATCAGTCCCAAGATGAAAGCAGCCATCCCTGACCATCGAATAACGCCCGGCAGGTCAAACCTCCAGGGATCAAGAGGACTCATTACAAACCAGCTGGCCCAGATGAGCATCATGGCGGTGAAGATAAGTGAAAAAATCAGCGTATTCCTTGTATCGATCCTGCGGGCCAGCTTGAGCCTTTCATAAATAAAACGAAGCAGGAATCCCAGCAGGAATACCTGGACCAAAACGAAGTAAATTTGAATTCTATTCATATTCCTCTAAGTTGATTGTGACCTTTTTCAATTATGACTTCCCTCTTTTTAGCGTCGCTTTTCCGATCATCCAAATTCCTATTATAACGAGGACAAGGGGCCAGTATATCGTAATTAGTTCAGCTGGAAACCAATTTGCTTTTTTCCCGAACCAGAAAAGGCCAACCACAATAAAGAGTATGCCCCAAAAGGTACTATTTCCTCCGCACATGGAATGCCAGTGAGGCTTTTCACTGATTGATTTATTTTCATTATCTTTTTCCGTCATATTTCTACTCCCTTCTTGTTATTATTTGCAGCACCCGACAGGATGGTTCCGCACCACGGATATCTGCGGAAACCATCCCGCCATATAACAGATGCGTGTCATTGCTTTGTTGCCGCGTGCGCGCAGCTGCGCCTGGTAAATCTTCCAGCCGGGCCACCACCGGGCATGCCAGCGATGGAGGCGAGCCAGGAGCGAGCCCGGCTTCGCTTGCGCCCTGCACCGGATAGAGCAGTCGGCGCATGTATGCAGCTTCATGATAGATTCAATCATTTAATACCTCCAGTTTATTAAATTGTCTTCTTCAGCAGCTAGTCTCCGTCGCCGGACCGCCCGTCTGATCAAGTATTCCTTTGCAGCCAGTGAACCAGAGTATAATCAGGCCGACGCCAATCAGACCAATTCCCCAGCCCACATCGGCCAGAATGGCTATCCCTATCCAGATGAAAAACAAACCCCAGCCGATCGCATCTAACTTCCGATTTAGTTTTTTTCTCTGATCGGTTTTTAGTTCCTGGTTACTATTTACCTTCAGACATTGCCTGTCCTCCTCTTTCGTTTCTTTGGATTCCTGTTTAATACCACCGCACCCTTTCATCATTGATTGCATCATTTCAGCACATCGGACACTGCAGCCCTCTCCCTGCTTTTCAGTAACCTTCTTCATCATCTCTGCGCAGAGCGAACCAATTCCCTTTTGGCCCATCATTTTTTGCATCATCTCCGCAAAGGGTGCATTCTCCATGCAGGTACTAAATTCTTTTTGGTTCTCTTTTATATTGGTCATTTTACCTCCTTTTTTTTGATCTTTGCAGATCTATAGAGCAGTAAGCGTGCCAGGCAGAAGAAAAGATGAATACGTGAGGGAAACCACGTTCTAACTTGCTGAAAATATGAAATAAAAAATAATGACAACTACAATGAAGAGAAAAAAGGGGAATAGGGATATGTTACTTATGGTAATGAAACAAATCGTTCAGATATTACCATTGGTAACAGACGAGGCGGTTTGTTTGAGATCAGATCAACCGGCTTTTTCCGGCCGTGGGATGATTCCATCGTTTTCGTTTCTCCCACAGGTTCTTGCGGCTGATTCCCAGAATTTCGGCGATTTGTTCTTCGGAATGATCTTTCTGCAGCACCAGAATGGACTGCTTGGTATATTCTTCAATGGAGACAAAATCACCGGGACTCCACGAAGCATCTGTTTTAGCCAACAGCTTTGGCGGAAGCTGCTCCGGCCGTATGGGATTCCCTTCGTCGGTGAGGTGCAATGCGTATTCAATCACATTTTCCATTTCTCTCACATTTCCGGGCCACGGGTAGGTCATAAATACCTTGAGGGTTTGCGACTGAGATCCCCGTCACGTTGCGGGAATGATGCATCGCAGAGACGCTGAAGAATGTGAGTGGCCAGCGGAGGGATATCCTCCTTTCTTTCGCGCAGCGGAGGCAAAAATATGGGGATCACGTTCAGGCGGAAGAAAAGGTCTTCACGGAACACGCCGTCACGGATTGCCTCTTCCAGATTGCGGTTTGTTGCCGCGATGATCCGGACATCATATTTCCTAACCTTGGTGTCCCCGACTCGACGCGTTTCCCCTTCCTGGAGAAAGCGCAAGAATCTTGACCTGAACCGGCAAAGGTATTTCTCCGACTTCGTCAAGGAAGAGAGTGCCGCCGTCAGCCGTCTCTATCAGGCCCTGATGATCCTTTATGGCCCCGTAAATGACCCCCGCACATGACCGAAAAGCTCCGACTCCAGCAAGTTTTCCGGGATGGCCCCGCAATTAACCGTCACGAAAGGCTTGTCTTTTCTGTCGGAATTAAAAACAATGGCCCGGGCAATGAGCTCCTTTCCGGTGCCGGATTCCCCGGTAATCAGCACCGAACTCATGGTGGAAGCTACTCTTTCGATAAGACGAAAAATCGCTTTCATCCTTTTGGACTGCGTAACTATATTATTAAATTGGGCCTGGCGTTCCATCTCCCGCCGGAGTGTGACGCACTCTTCGGAAAGCCGGATTTGTTCTGTAACATTGCGAACAACCTCCACGGCACCGATTATCATCCCGTTTTCATCCCTGAAGGGTCCTGAAAAAACTTCCATCCAGAGAATGTTGCCGTCCGGCAGTTGAATGTCCCGGAGGGCTCTTTTAGGCTTTCCGTCCTTGATGACATCCAGGATAATACAATTTTCGCAAGGCTCCTGGCGCCCGCGATAAGCCTCATAACATTTCTCGCCGACTGGTGGAGCCGTATATCTGCTGGACAGCCTCGTTTTGGAATATGACATTTAAATCCTTGTCGATCACGGTGATTGCATCGCTGACAGTATCCATTACCGCTGCAAAAAGAGCCTCTCCATGTAATTTCAAGGAATCTGATTTCATGTCACTTATCCTCTTTGATGAATGGCATTAATAACTATTTTTTATAAGAATAACTGATTGGAAGTAAAGTCGCAAATAAAGTAATTCTCCGGATGGCCGATTAATCCTCGTCTATATTGCTGCGTATCCCCCATCCACCGGCAGCGCGATTCCGGTAACATAGTCCGAAGCCCTGCTGGCCAGGAAAACGGCCGTACCGGCCAGATCAGCGGGCTGGCCCCATCGCTCTTGAGGTATGCGCGCGGTAATGGCGGCGTGATAGTCCGGCATCTGCTTGATCATGGCGGTCAAGTCGGTTTCAATCCACCCGGGCAGAATGGCGTTGACCTGGATGTTCTCCCTGGCCCAGGCGATGGCCAGGCTCTTGGTCAGCTGCACCACGGCGCCTTTACTGGCGGCATAGGGGGCAATCATGGGATGACCGAAGATGGAAGTCATCGAGCCGATATTAATGATTTTACCGCCGCCTCCAGCCTTCATATGAGGATATATCTCCCGTGAGCAGAGAAAAGAACCGTTCAGGTTGATATTCATCACCTGCTGCCACTCGTCGAGTGAATAGTTCTGGGGCATGTTGACCACGGAGATACCCGCATTGTTGACCAGAATATCGATGCGCCCGAAGGCCTGCAAGGCTTTCCCGACCATGTCACGCACCGATGTTTCGTCTTGAACATCCACTGTCAGCGCCGCGGCCCGCAGGCCCGCTTTTTCCAGCGAACGCACCGCCAGCTCACTCTTCTCCACATTGCGCGCAGCGATGACGATCGCAGCGCCGGCTTGAGCCAAGCCTGTTGCGATACCCAGGCCTATGCCCCCGTTGCCGCCGGTCACAACAGCGACTTTCCCGCTTAAATCGAACAGGGTCGTGCTCATGTCGGTGTTCTCCTTTCTGATAAAATTTCTTCTTAATCAATCAAGGAAATTATGCTTTGCAGGCGTTTTAAACCGGCTGTCAAGTAAGATCTGTTTTATGGCATTTCAGCCATAGAGCCTCTTCGCCATCCACGCGATTTTTTGCCCCAGAGTCTGCGCGCTCCGGACACCTTCCTCGTCTCGATCCACCTCTCCCTTTTCCCGGGCAACGCTTATTGCCCGACCGGCAATAATAAGCTCATTGGCAAAGAAGAAATGGTTCATAGTTTCTATTGTATGCATCCCTCCGGAACGACGAAAACATGATATGGCAGCCCCGATTTTGTTCTTGTACATCCTCCCGTTGGCCAGTCCGACGAAACCAGCCCGGTCTATCAGCGCCTTCATCTCCGCCGTTACATCCTGAAAATAGGAAGGTGATCCCAAAACTATACCCTGAGCCGTTGTCATCTTTTCAATATATTCATTGGCCGAATCGTCTTTCACGGCGCACCGCCGGTCCTGATTCTTGAAGCATTTGTAGCAGGCAATGCAACCGTGGATTGCTTTTGCCGAGAGTTGGACGAGTTCCGTTTCAATACCCTCTTTTTCAATTTCCCGTAAGAGATAGCCAAATAATGTGGTGGTATTGCCGTCTTTCCTCGGGCTGCCGTTGAAGCCGATAACCTTCATATCCATTTTCCTTTCCGTTGATGAGTTATTGTCGGAAGTTCCCCCAAAAGGCGGTGATCTGCCCTTTATACTTGTACCACATGTTCAGATAAAGATCAGCAGTTTTGATTATTTGTCGAGTGCAGTCCATCATTTTTATCAAGGTTGATGATTTGCTTGTTTCAGCAAGAAAATCCTGCCGTCGATTTTACACTCGGCGGTGGGAGTACTTCACACTGTAAATGCCGATTTTACCTATAGGTGGGTTATTATTGCATGCCGATTCATAAGGGGGAAACGACATACTGGTGGATTATTGATTATAACGAGAGGAGACCGCATAACACGCGCGGAAACATGACGCCATTCGAAATTATGCAAAGATATGCCGGAAACTCTAATTTTAAACTGTCTACTTCATAGGGAAGATTACGAGAAATAACTCTCCTGAGCAGATAAAAGAAGTGGCTATGAGTAAAACTAATAAGGCATTTGAACGCCACTTAGGACTGGTTTAAGACGACGACATTTTATTAATTTACAGGCGTGATGCAGAGGTGATACCGATATCAAAGATTGATACTGCTTTGATACCGGATTTTGATGGGTCAAAATGCTAAGTAACTGTATTTATTATATCTTCTTGGTGGAGGCGGCGGGAATTGAACCCGCGTCCGAAAACCTTCCGCTGCAGCGTCTACGTACGTAGCCTTCGTTTTAGAACCTTCACGCTGGATTGCTCCCTAAGGCCGGATCGCCCCGCGCTATCCTGTAAATTGTCGCCGCCCTCCCCCAGGCAAGAAGTTTGGGTATCCTGTCTAAATGACGTTCTGGTCCAGCCGACAGGCAAACCGGGCAGAACGTTAGCCGTCTAAGCGGCTAATGCGTAATCGTAGTTGTCTGCGATTATATGTTTCCTACCTGTTTTACGAGGCCTGTAGGAACCTCGGTACGCTTCTACAACTTCAAATGTCCCCGTCGAAACCGGTACGCCCCCTTACATTTTGATTTGTCTTTAGTATAGTCGTTTGCCGATCCTTTGTCAAAGACAAAGGCGGCATGGTGATGCCAGCAACCCCGGAAAGTAATCATTAATCAGCCATTGCTTGTCTTATGTCGCCTTTTTTCATCGCTTTTTTCCGCTAGGCGCATCTGCCGTCTTTCTGCCGCTTCTTGATTGCGATGCCTCTCTTCATCCGTTTCCACAATCAGCGGCGGCAACTGAATCGGCTTTTTTTGGGCATCCAGAGCAACAAAGGTAAGATAGGCGGAACCGGTGTGGCGCACCTGCCCGGTAATCACGTTTTCCGCCTCGACGCGCACGCCGACTTCCATGGAGGTCCGGCCCACGTAATTGACGGATGCTTTGAGTGTAATCACATCGCCGATATATACGGGATGATGAAAATCCAGCCTATCGATGGATGCGGTCACAACGTGCGCGCGAGCATGCCGCGCGGCCGCAACACCTCCGGCCGTATCAATGAGCTTCATGATGTCGCCACCATGGACATTTCCAGACGGATTGGCATTTTCCGGATTCATGGCCTGTGCAATAATCACACGACTTTCACTGACTTTTTTACCTTCCATGTTTTCAATCTTTAGAATTTAATCTGCTTGGATTTAAAATCCCGCGAAACCGTGCGGCGTTCTTCGCGCTGCTTGATATCCTGACGGCGGTCATACAATTTTTTCCCCTTGCCAATGCCAATCTCCACTTTAACCCTGCCGTTTTTGAAATAGAGCTTCAATGGCACCAGCGCCAGTCCATTTTCGCGGGACTTGCCGTAAAGTTTTTTGATTTCCCGCTTATGCAGGAGCAGCTTGCGCGCCCTCAGCGGTTCATGATTGCAGCGGTTGCCGTGATCGTATTGGCTGATGTGCATTTCGCGCAAGAAGACTTCATTATCCTTCACGACAGCGTAACTGTCTTTTAAATTCGCTTTACCATCCCGCAGAGCTTTGACTTCCGTGCCGGTTAGGACAAGGCCGGCTTCGTAAGTATCGTCGATATCATAGTTAAGCCGCGCGGTTTTATTAGAGGCGATAAGTTTTTGTGCTGTGTTGTCTTTTGTCATGATTGGATTTTACATTAAATTGAGCTTAAAGCCATTTATTTTTTAAGAATTGACATCAGGTAATCCGGCTTCACATGGCTCATCGCCTGAAAAATATTGTGACGGATGTCCTTATTTTCCTTTTCCAATTCATTCAACAGCTTTTTAATATAAATCCGCCGCGAGTTTTCACTGGTCGGGCACTCATTTTTTACCGCCGGAAATTGCCGCTCACGGCTGTACTTTTTCACCAGTTCCTCCGGCAAATAGGCCAGGGGCCGGATGATGTGCAGCTTGCCGCGGAATATCCGCTGGTTGGGCATCATCGTGCTGATTTCACGTCCGTAAAACATGTTGATCAGCAGTGTTTCGATAATGTCGTCTTTGTGATGGGCAAAAGCGATCTTATTGCATCCTTTTTCCGCCGCTATTTCAAAAATTCTTTTCCGGCGCAGTCGCGAGCACAGAAAGCAGGGATTTTTCCTGTTGACGGCGCTGTGCGCGACCAAACCGATATCCGTTTTCTCCATGACATAAGGATAATTATTTTCCTGCAGATATTTCTCCAGTTGATTATAGGCTCTGCACTTCCGATCAAAACCCATGTCGATATTGACGGCAATAAAAGAAAAACCGGGCACGAAAACCATCGGCGAATCCAGCAAATCAAGCAGGGCCAAGCTATCCGCGCCGCCGGATACGCCGATCAGCAGCCGATCGCCTTCTTCGATCATTTTAAAATCCAGCACAGCTTTTTCCAGCCACTTTTTCAGATGCAGAAACAGTTTTGTGTTTTTCGCTTTTTTTATCATCGCGCCAATCCGGTTGAGGTAATTAATCAGTTCATTTAAAGTTTTTTCTTATTATCCGACTTTGCCGGGGGAATCAAGTCGATTAGATTATCGCCTTGAAATACCGGATTGTCTCTGTTATACAGAAAAAAAACTTAAGGAGGGGCTTATGCCGGAGATCATTAATATTCATGCGCGGGAAATTCTGGATTCCCGGGGAAACCCGACAGTTGAAGCTGAAGTAACAACCATATCGGGATTTACGGGAAGGGCTGCCGTACCATCCGGCGCTTCCACCGGCGAATATGAAATGCTGGAGCTCCGCGACGGCAATAAAAAGCGATATAACGGCAAAGGTGTACAAACTGCCGTTAATAATATTCTCCATAAAATAGGGCCGGAAATAATCGGCATGGATTGCCGTCGTCAGCGCGATATTGACTATGCCATGCTGGAACTCGACGGGACACCGAACAAGGGCAATCTCGGAGCCAATTCTATTCTGGCCGTATCATTGGCTTGCGCCAAAGTGGCGGCGGAAGTTTCCGGTTTGCCGCTTTACAGATATCTGGGCGGTGTCAACGCGAAGGACCTGCCTGTCCCCATGGCCAATATCTTAAACGGCGGCCAGCACGCGGACAACAATGTTGATATTCAGGAATTTATGATCATGCCGGTCGGCGCTGTAAATTTCTCTGAGGGAATCCGCATGTGCGCGGAAGTTTTTCACTCCCTGAAATCCGTTCTCAAGGGAAAAGGCTACAATACGGCAGTCGGCGACGAAGGTGGTTTTGCCCCTAATCTGAAATCCAATGAAGAAGCGCTCAGCGTAATTATGACCGCTATTGAAAAGGCAAATTACCGGCCGGGGCAGGATATTATGATCGCTCTGGATTCCGCAGCCAGCTCTTTCTATTCCAAAGGGAAATATGTTCTTGCCGCGGAGGCAAAACCGCAAAAATCAGCGGAAGAAATGGTTAAATTTTACGCCGATCTTGTGGCCAAATATCCCATTATCTCCATTGAAGACGGGCTGGCGGAAGATGACTGGGCCGGTTGGAAGCTGCTCACCGATGAATTGGGCAAAAGAGTGCAGATAGTCGGCGATGATCTGTTTGTGACCAATGTGACGCGCCTGGAAAAGGGAATTAAACTGGGCGTGGCCAATTCCGTCTTAATCAAGCTCAACCAGATCGGAACACTCACCGAAACTCTGGCAACTATCGAGTGCGCCAAAGAAGCCAATTATACCTGCGTCGTCTCGCACCGCTCCGGCGAAACGGAAGATACCTTCATGGCTGATGTGACGGTGGCCACAAACTGCGGCCAGATCAAAACCGGTTCTCTCTCCCGTTCGGAGAGACTGGCCAAGTACAATCAGCTCTTAAGAATTGAAGAAGATCTGGGCGACGCCGCCAACTATCGGGGCGTAAATGCTTTCTACAGCATTAAAGAAAAAACAACGAAAGTGGCAAAGAAAAAATAAGGGAATTTTTTTAACAAGGGGTCTTGCCACCCGCATGGGTGGCTGCAGCCCCTTGTTCTATCTTCATCTTTAACTCTCAGTGATGTGGAAAAAAATCATAGCAAGCATTGTTTCCTGCCACACAACCAGCCAATCTCGATTAAGATGCAGCATTTCCAATGGTAATCAATGTTGTTCTTTTCATCTATAATTGTGATATGTAGAATAATGAAGAGAAATGGTGTAACTGATTAGCTTCAGAAGAATTACATTAACATCATAATCAAGAATTTAACACGTTCCAAAGAGGGCCTATTTGATGATACGCGCTATGATTAAGGCTACTTCAAAAGTGATAAAGGAAATGCCTTGGTGGCAAAAGGTGCTTATTGGATCAGCCGCGGCTGTCGCTTGCAGCGCTGCGGCCAAAGTGCTGGAATATTTCATTCAGGAGATAGAACAGCCAGTAAATAAGAAATCGGATAAATTAACCTAAGTAAACATCAACTTTTTGGACGCTTGTTATCAATCCAACAATTAAAACGAAGAAAAAGGGGCTTATTATGGTAACGACATCAATGAAATTGATTACCGCAGCAATGCTGAATGAACTGGTCACGCAGGCCGGCGCCAATCAACGCTTGCGCCTCAATTACAACGTTCATGAGGAGTCGTCCGATCCGATTCAGCGACTTTTTATTGCCGCCTGCCTGAATTCATATTTTCGCCCGCACCGGCATCCCGGTAAAAAAGAAATGGCGATTGTTTTGCGTGGCCTGTTTGATGTAATTACCTTTGATAATATGGGACGAGTTAGTCAGAGAGTTCCTGTCGGGCCTGCTGCAGCTGTTACCGGCCTGGAGATCCCGGCAGATGTCTGGCATACATGGGTGCCCCTTGATGATCAGTCCGTGTTTTTCGAAGTAAAGCCCGGGCCTTATGATCCGGCAACCGTTGTTGAATTTGCTGGCTGGTCGCCTGTGGAAGGGAGCGCGGAAGTTCCCGTTTTTTACGAAAAACTCTTAGCTGTGGATGTTGGTGAAACGATTACTTGAGATCGCTGTTTTCCCCGGTTAACTGTCTGCTAGAGGAATTTGAAAAGACGGCGGCGCAGCACTTCCATTTCCGCTCTATTTTCGGCGAGCTTATAAGCAAATTCTTTCTTTTCGCCTTTTTCTTCTTTAATTGCAGAGGCAATAAGTTCCGAGTCCGCCAGAAAACGGATAACATTTGTATAATTGGACTGTGAAAGTGATTCCGCCCGCAGAACTTCTCCCTTGCTATACATTCTGTCACCCAGAGTGCGGACTTTCTTCAACCACTCTTTCTCAGTATGGGAAGTCTTCTTTAAATAAAGACAGCTCCTCAGAACGATCCAGCATGACTCCAAATAATTATGGATCAATCCGGCAAATGGTTTGAGCTTCGTTTTACCTTTTCCTTTTACTTCAATCCACACCTGGCCTTCCCGTTCAAAAGAAGCGATCATTTTCCGGTTGTGCAAATAGGCCAGCACATCGTTGACATCATCGACATCGTCTTTGCGTTCATCAAAAATAAATTCATTCCATAAAAGCCGCTTCAGGAATTTATAATCACCCATAATCCGGGTCAGCGACATGATATCTTCATTGCTGTTCACCATCGATGTGGCGACGAAACACACCGGGACGAAATAATGTAAAATGTTGTTCTTGTAGTATTCTAAATTGAGGCGTTTGTCATCTTCCAGTGAATAAACAACTTCCTGCATTTCCTCAATTTCATCCTCTTCCGCTTCAACTTTGGAGATTGTCTTGGACTGCGCAAACATATTGAGGGCCTCGGCAATGGCCTTTTCCTGATGGGCAAAAGTTTCCGCAAATTTTACTTTCGTTGTCAACAGATACTCATAAAATTCATTTAATACATCCGTTAAATCTTCATGCGATATGCCCCGGCGGTCATGGCTGAGAAGTCCGCACGCCACTATGGAAAAAGGAGTAACAACCGATACCTTATTAATTTCCAGAACTATTTCATAACCGATTTTCCGATACAGGCTTTGTCTTTCGTCCAAAGTCATCTGATCTACCTGTTTTTCCTCGTTTGCCAGATAATCTTTCATAATAATCGGTTCACCGATATTTACATAAACCCGGCCATAGCGTTTGCGCAGGATGCTGCCGCTCTTAATGATGTCTGCAGTGTTTTCCTTAACTTTGGGGGTTCCGGTCAGCTCCTTGAGATATGATTTTTCCTCGACTACCCGGTCATAACCGATATAAACGGGAATCGCGGCAAAATTATCGCAGTATTTTTCCTGATATGCCTGTAAAACCATGGAAAGAAGGCCGTATTTGGGCAATACCATTTTCCCGGTGCGGCTGCGGCCGCCTTCAATAAAGAATTCCAGCGGCAAACCTTCCTTTAAGAGAATGGCTATATACTTGGCAAAAACTTCGGAATACACGGCGTTTCCCCGGAAGCTGCGCCTCAGGAAGAAAGCGCCGGACTTGCGGAAAATATACCCCAGCGGGAAAAAAGACAGATTCGCCCCGGCAGCTATAAAGGGCATCTGAACGTTATGTTTATAAAAAAGATAGGACAGTAAAAGATAATCGATATGGCTGCGATGACAGGGAACAATTACGAAAGGCATTTTCTTGGAAACGTTTCTGATCTTGGCAAAACCCTCCATGTCCAGCAATACGCCGTCATAGACGGTGTTCCACAGCCAGGTCAGCACCTTATCCCAGAGTTCTACAAACGTCTCATTATAATCAGCGGCAATTTCATACAGATAACGGCGGGCATCTTTTTCCACCGCAGCCCGGGCTTTTTTCTCCTTTGCCGCGTACTCGGTAATAAAATGATTTACGGCAGCATCACTCAAGACCATGCCGATCAGCTCTTCCCGTGATTTTAAGGCTGGTCCAACTATACTTGTCTTTTCTTCCTCGATGCGGCCGATTAATTCCCCCCGCAGATCGTGAATCATCGTCTCCGCGGGAATATCCTTATTTTCATTCAAATAATCGGCAAGTTTAATTGGTTCCGCCGGAACGACAAAAGCTTTATTGGAGTAGCGCATAAAAGTAATCAGGCGCCGCAGTGGACCCGTGTGTTCCGATTGGCCGAAAAGTATGTTAATCAGGCTCTCGTTTTCCTTTTCCCGGCGACGACCGTAAGCGACAAGCACCGGCACGATAAA
This sequence comes from uncultured delta proteobacterium, assembly GCA_963845095.1. Taxonomy (GTDB): domain Bacteria; phylum Desulfobacterota; class Syntrophia; order Syntrophales; family Smithellaceae; genus MVRV01. The sequence continues at coordinate 107,745 of CAWJQM010000002.1, read as the reverse complement.
TATCGGAAAATCAACTTTTTCCTGCGCTCTGCATAAGGTTACGATAGCTTCAGAGGTAAATCTGCTTTTAATAAATTCTGATTCTCCCAGATGAATGATGATGCTTTTATGCCCGGCAACTTCCCTTTCGAGAAAAGATAATTTGCCGAACAGCGCTTTCCGGCTTTTCCCGAGTCGCCGCAGTAAAGAAGACCAGAGGAATTTCAGCATCATGGGCAGCGGCTGCCAGAAAGACATGTTCATTCCATGGCAGTATAATGGCTTGGGTATTTCTTTACGTCCGGCAATTTCATGAATAATGAGGCTGTTGAGCTTGCTTCTCTGTTTTAGCGCATAAACGACAAGACCTTCCGAGGCCAGTTTTTTTATCTTTTCCACATACTCATCGGCAATTGATACACGGGAAAGAAATGTTTTTGCCAGTCGGAATCTGAAAAAATCCTGCCTTTCATAGAGGCAGCCGGAATAATATTCTTCATCCCTTGCTTGGAAATCTGATTTGTTTTCGTTCAGCATTGTTCATCTTTCAGTTTCAGTATAATTATATGGCCTCCCGGGATACGGCACATTTTTGTTTATCATCCCGGAAGTAAAAATCAGTCTTCGTCTTTTTGAAATTCATTGGGAAAATGCTGTGTCATATAGTCTTGCACATAAGCGCGCACTTCTGAAGCAATATTGAAAGACATGGCATTCTGCAGGAGCGCTTTTGCGTCCTGGAGGCTTGATGCTCTTATTATCCGCTTAATTCGTGGAATGGCCAGGTGGCTCATACTTAATTCATCCAGTTCCATGCCCAGCAGAATCAAGCAGCATATCGGGTCGCCCGCCATTTCCCCGCACATGGCTACCCGAATATTCGCCTTGTGAGCCACATCAACGACGTTTTTTAACAGCCTTAAAACAGCCGGATGCAACGGTTCATATAGATAAGCTAAATGTTCATTAGCCCGGTCAATGGCCAGAGCGTATTGAATCAGATCATTTGTTCCAATGCTGAAAAAATCGACCTCCCCCGCGAGTTTATCGGCAATCACGACGGCTGAGGGTACTTCGATCATCGCACCTATTTCCATTGCAGGAGCAACACTCACGCCTTCAGCCACAAGTTCATCCTTCGCTTCCTGCAGCAGTTGTTTGGCTTCCCTGATTTCCTCAATTCCCGAAATCATCGGAAAAAGTATTTTGACTTTTCCAATGGCACTGGCACGCCAGATAGCCCGCAACTGCGTCTTGAACAGATCAATTTCCCGCAGGCAAAAACGAATTGCCCGCATGCCCATTTGCGGATTCATTTCTTTTGCCGTCCTGGAATTGGAAGGGAATTTATCCCCGCCCAGATCAAACGTTCTAATGGTTGACCAGAGCAGTTCTTTAGCTTCTACAACCTGGCGATAATTATTGAAATGGTCTTCTTCGGTGGGCAAGCTCTCGCTGTTTATGTAAATAAATTCTGTCCGGTACAGACCGATATATTCGGCGCCATGAGCAATTGCCGTTGGTATTTCTTCCACAAATTCGATATTTCCGCCAATCTGCACATGATAGTTATCAAGCGTAGTGGCGGGAAGTTTTGCATGGCTGAGGTATTCATTTTTTGCGGCCGTATAATGGATTTTTTTCTCTTCATACCTTTTCAGCATGTCCGGATAGGGATTGACGATAACCAATCCTGATGTGCCGTCGACAATTATAATATCCGCCATCTGCACCAGGCTGGTGATATTATCCAACCCTGCCACTGCCGGTATTTCCATGGAACGGGCAACTATCGCCGTATGCGATGTGCGACCGCCGATGTCTGTGGCAAATCCCCTGACTTTTTCCATTTTCATCTGCGCGGTGTCGGCAGGAGAAATATCGTGGGCAACGACAATAACGTTATCATCAAATCCCCAGGTAGTTTGTCTTTTTTTCCCGGAAAGGTTCCGTAATATTCTCTGCGTTACATACTGAACATCGCTGATGCGACTGCTTATATAAGTATCTTCGACACCGGCAAAAATCTTCTTGTACCGGTCCAGCATCATCCTGACGGCCCATTCCGCATTAATTCCCAGGCGGCGGATGTAGTTCATTGTCCGGCTGATAAATTTCTTATCTCTGAGAATTAAAATGTGTACATCAATGACATAGAGAGGCTCGTTGAACTTTGTCTTCTTGAGATTGGCCTGAATTTCCAGAAGCTGTCGTTCGGATTCCTTGAGGGCATTTTTAAAACGCTGAATTTCCTGAGGGATGAGTGCTGCATTATCAAGTTTATAAAAAGAAAGCTGAACATCCAGCGGGTCAAAAAGATAGGCTTTGCCGACTACAATTCCCGGGGAAACTCCTATCCCCTTCAGAACCAATGTTTTTTTCTCCTGAGTAGTGGTCATTTCTTGTTTAATCTTCTCCAAATTTGTTTTCGATTAAATTTCCCAATGCCTTCATTGCCGCGAGGACATCTTGCCCCTCAGCTCTTATCGTCAGGCTTCCGTTATAAGGGCAGGCCAGAGTAAGTAACCCGAGAATGCTTTTACCGTTGACGGTTTGTCCGTTGCGTTCTATGTATATATCCGATTTGAATTGCTGCGCAATTTTTACAAAATTTGCTGCCGGCCGGGCATGCATTCCCAGTTTATTTTTTAACGTGAATGTTCTAATTTCTACCAATTATAAAGAATCCTTCATTGATATTAAAAGAAAAATAATAGCCGCACCGTATAAAATATATAATTGCGAGATACCCTTTTTAATCAATAAAATGCAAAGCAAAATAAAGGCAATCGCCGCCATCCTCATCCCAATCCCGGGCATGTTCATAAATGATATATTTTCGTTACTGCTCAGTATAAATGCCGACCAGCCTGATAAAACAATCAAAGACAACCACCGGATGCTTTCAGCAAGGCGGGGCAAATCCAGGCTGCGGATGAATTCCATGCCGTTCTTTCCCTGCTCATAGCTTGTAAAAAAGCCTTTCAACCTGACCCAGAGATGAGCCGGCGTATATAAAAGCAAGAAGACAACCGGAGCAAGAACATAACCCATGTAGGCTAAAACACAAGAAACTATTGCCGCAAAAGGACGCAGGGAAAGCCAGAAGAAATTATCGCCGATTGCTGCATAAGGACCCGCCAAAATCTGTTTGATGGAAACAGCATCCGTAAATGGAACAGTTCCCTCTTCTTTAATGTGTTCTTCTTCCAGACGAATAACCGAACCTAAAACCGATGCGGAAAGATAAGGATGCGTATTAAACAACTGCAAATGCCTCGTTAAGAATGATGCGGCATCCTTCTGTGTCAGGTTCCATTCCCGGACCAGGGGAATTATCGCCATAGCAAAACCCATATTTTGCATTCGGCGAAAATTAAGCGTCGAGTGGATAAAAAAAGATCTCCCGAACATCTTAAACAATGATAATTTATTCACTTTTTGTATGGCCTCAAAAGCAATAAACAGTTTATTTTAATGATTTTTCCAGTAGCATAAAACGCCGTCGAAGTCAATTTAATCACAAGGAAGGCCCGACATTCAATTTTTCTTGACAAGTGCTTCTTTTGTTGCTAAGGACACGCCGGTTTTTAGAATAATATTCCGCGCGGGGATTTTTTATTTCTTCCTTCCGCAATTTTAATACCGATTAAATAACAAAATGGAAAAATCATCAGGGGGTAGTTAAATGCTTTGTCAGACTGTTAAGACAGGATCAGAATGCGGTTTCATGAGTAAAAAAGGCTGCGGTTTTTTTGGCGGCAGCTGCCATGTAATAATTGATAAATGCGCCGATTGCGGCAAGATATTTGAATACGAATCAGCAAAATACTGCAAAGTTTATACGGATCCCACCAGCAAGTGGATTAATGGCAAATGCCCGACAGCAACTCACATCAAGCTGGAAGTTAAAGAAGCAGCACAAAAGGTTAATCCGCTTAAGGCTTCCAAAAGAGCTAACAAGAAATAATCGGAAATTCCTACCTCAGAATAAGGTATGGTTTGGGGACAAGGTCTGTAAAGCTAATCAAAAAAGCCGACTAAGAATTAGTCGGCTTTTTTATCAGCTGATCATGTTTTTTATCTGTTGTAATTCCTGTTTAATTAAGAGCAGTTTATCCTTATCGACATCTTTTGATTCCGGTCGACTCTCCCCGCATTTTGGCCAGCTGCTTTCTGGCCCCGTCAATCGTAAAACGCTGGGAATAAAGCAAATTCCTGATCGTCAATAATTCCTGAACATCTTTCTTACGATACAGACGCTGAGCGGATTGAGTGCGCACCGGTTTGACCGATTTGAACTCTGTTTCCCAGTAGCGAATTACGTAAGACTCAACTTCAAGGATTTTGCTTACTTCTCCAATACGGAAGTACGCCTTTTCGGGAATTATTGTTTCCATAAAATTCCTGAATCCCTACGGCAAAATTTCCCGCTACACCTTATAAACTGCAAGATGGATTTGGCGATTACTAGTTCAGAGCTTTACGCAATACCTGAGAGGATTTGAAAGTCAGAACCCTCCGGGCGGTAATGGATATTTCCTGACCAGTTTGAGGATTACGGCCGCGGCGTTCCCTTTTTTCTTTTACAACGAAGTTCCCGAATCCGGAAATCTTGACCTTATCACCCTGCGCAAGACTATCCTTGATAATGTCAAATACGGATTCAACAATATCTGCCGACTCTTTTTTGGAAAAACCAAGCTTCTCATAAACATTTTGAATAATATCAATCTTCGTCATTTCTTTCCCTCCGTTTTAGCTTCTTAGTAAGTATAAAATTATTTTCTGAGGTTTCCCGGCAGAAAAACAATCCCGCAAACTTACTTATCCCGTTTATCGGGGTTACGACTACTCGCCTCTTACTTTTGCACCAGTTACCCGAATGGTGTTGCGCACAATCTTTTCATGGACATTATTTACTTCAACATCGGTCAATGTCTTATCCGGTGAGCGATAAGAAAACCGCAACCCCAGACTTTTTGTTCCTTCAGGAAGACCTTTACCTGCGTATATATCAAAAATAACAACATTTTCAAGTAAATCTTCTTGCTGGCGCAAAACAATATCCAGCATATAATCTGTTTCCACACCGGCTTCGATGATAAAAGCCACATCTCTGGTCACTGCCGGATATTTGGAGATGTCCTTATAAGCAATACCGCCGGGATTATGGTCTGCGATCATATCAAGATTGATTTCAAAGACATAGGCGCTTACTTTTAAATCCATTTTATCTTGCACATCCGGATGCAACTCGCCTGCATAACCTATTTTACTTTCGCCTAAATATACATTACAGGATTTTCCCGGGTGTAAAAAAGCCTCCGTATTTTCGGAACGGTAACGGCAACTGTTCATTTTCAAATCGAAAAAAATATTATCCAGGCAGCCTTTGATATCATAAAAATCGCCATTACGGCGGGAGTTCCATAAATCTTCGCTGATGGTCCCGGCTAAAAGTCCGGCCAGAATATTCCTTTCTTCCGGCAGTTTGCCTTCCCCGCAGTTGAAAAAAGTTCGGCCCATTTCAAAAAGCTTTAAATTTACGGAGCCATTGTTGGCGTTTTTCTTCAGTGTATCGAGCAGACCGTAAATCATGGTTGTCCGCATAACCGATTGATCTTCGACCAATGGGTTCTTAATATGAACCAGACGGCGTCTTTCGTCATTTTCAGCAAGGGAAAGGCAATCAACTGAAGTCGGGGTAATAAAGCTATAGTTGACAACTTCTGTATAGCCGGCACCCGTCAACAGGCAGCTAATTCTTTCTTCCAGATCAAGGCGGGGTATACTGGTAATTTCGGCAACCGATACTTTCGGCAGCGTCACCGGCACACGGTCATAACCATAAAGGCGGGCAACTTCTTCAATCAAATCTACTTCTCTTGTAATATCAACCCGATAGGTAGGCGGGGTGACCAGATAATGTCCTGTTGAAGTTTCCCGAACATCCATCCCGATACTCTCCAAAATCTTAACCACATCTTGGCTGCTGACTAAAGCGCCGATGATGGTGTTGATGCGGCTGAGCCTCAAGGGAATATCTTTGGCTGCGGGAACTTTTGCCGGATATTCGTCGATATAATTTCTGCATACTTTGCCGCCGGAGAGCTCCGCGATCAGTTGGGCCGCGCGATGGAGAGCCTGCAGCACGCCTTCCGGATCAATTCCCCTTTCAAAACGGAAAGCAGCATCAGTGGACATGGCCAGTTTCCGGGCGGAACGGCGGATCGAGGACGGATTAAAATAGGCGCTCTCCAAGAAGACAATCTGCGTGTCATCTTTTACTTCAGAATTCAGCCCGCCCATAATGCCGCCGATGGCCACCGGTTTTACTCCGTCACATATAAGCAAAGTATCGGCATCCAGGTTCCGGGCCTTGCCGTCCAGAGAGATAAATTCTTCATCCTGTTTCGACTTGCGAACAACAATCCGGCCTTCTTCCAGAAAACGAAAATCAAAAGAGTGCAGAGGTTGCCCCATCTCCAGCATGACAAAATTAGTCACATCCACTACATTATTGATGGAGCGCAAGCCCACGGCCTCGAGCCTTGTTTTCATCCACACAGGCGTCGGACCTATTTTAACATCTTTTATTAATCTTGCCGTATAACGGGGACAAAGATCGCTATCAACTATTTTAACGGAAGTCAGCGAATCAATGTCATCTGCCGTTTCTTTTATGACAGCGGCCTTTACCTGCAATTTTTTACCGGTTATTGCCGCCACTTCACGCGCAATGCCGATAATACTGAGACAATCAGCCCGATTCGGTGTGATCCCGACATCCAGAACCGTATCAGCCAGATCGAGAATTTCTTCCAGAGGTTTCCCTAAAACCGTAGAAAGAGGCAATTGCATAATTCCCGCAGCATCATCGCCGACTTCCAGCTCCGCCTCCGAGCACAGCATACCATCCGATTTCTCACCGCGTAAAACGGATGATTTAATGGTGAACCCTCCCGGTATTGTTGCCCCGACTTTTGCCAGGGGCACTATATCACCGGCTTTAATGTTTTTCGCGCCGCAGACGACGGGATAGGTTTGCGCACCGTCGGTTACCGCACAAAGAGATAATTTATCGGCGGACGGATGAGGACTGACGGAAATGATTTGAGCTGTGACAACTCCGGAAAACGGCGGGTTTAATTTGTTTTATTTCATCAACTTCCAGACCGGCCATGGTCAGCGCATCGGCCAGATCGGCGGGAGTCTTATCAATATCTACATAATCTTTGAGCCATTTGAGACTGACGAGCATAAAGCAAGGCTCTCCTAAAATTGTTTGAGGAATCGCATATCATTTTCAAAAAATAACCGAATATCGGAAATGCCGTATTTGAGCATGGCAATTCTTTCCAGACCAAGACCAAAGGCGAAGCCGCTATAAGTTTCCGGGTCGTAACCGACATTTTCAAATACGGCCGGGTCAACCATGCCGGACCCGAGTATTTCCAGCCAGCCGCTCTGGCCGCATACCCGGCAGCCTCGGCCGCCGCACATTACACAACAGATATCCACTTCGGCGGACGGCTCGGTGAAAGGGAAAAAGCTGGGACGGAAACGCAGCGTTGTCTTGTCTCCAAATACTTTTTTGAGGAATGCTGTCAAAATACCTTTCAAGTCGGCTAAGCTGACACCTTTATCGACCAGCAGACCTTCCATCTGGTGGAACATGGGAGTGTGGGATATATCGGAATCGGGACGGTAAACTCTGCCGGGTGACAAAATACGGACAGGCGGCTTTACCTTTTCCATTATCCGAACCTGAACAGGTGAAGTATGGGTGCGCAAAACTATGTTTTCTTCGATGTAAAAGGTATCCTGCATGTCCCGAGCGGGATGATCCTTGGGAATGTTCAGAGCTTCAAAGTTGTAATAATCAAGCTCTACTTCGGGACCTTCGACAACGGAAAAACCGAAAGACGCAAAGATGGCGCATATTTCACGGCGCACTTGAATTACCGGATGTATGCGGCCGTAGGCAACAAAACGTCCGGGTAAGGTGACATCAATTTTTTCTTTTTGCAGAACCTCGTCTTTTTTCCGGCCGGAATGCAATTTCAGGGCATTCTCAATCCCGGCATTAAGAATATCTTTCACCTCATTGCAGCGCTTGCCGAACAAAGGCTTCTCTCCGTCCGGAACTTGAGCAATGTTTCTCAAAAGTCCCGTCAGCAGTCCCTTTGCGGCCCAGATATTTTGTCCGCACAGCCAGAATTTGTTCTTCCAGCGTTGCCGCAGCTAATTCGGCAAGAGCCTCTTTTTCCAGCTGTTGCAGCTCGCTGATCATGCCGCCTGCCCGCAACTTGCCGCAGCAACAACCTGGGCAAAACCTTGAGGATCATTAACAGCAAGTTCCGCCAGCATCTTACGATCCAATTCTATCCCGGATTTCTTCATTCCATCAATCAGCCGGCTGTAGGAAATACTATTCAGACGGGCGGCCGCATTAATTCGTGCTATCCACAACTGACGGAATTCCCGCTTTCTGGCGCGGCGGTCACGGTAGGAATATTTCATTGCCTTGTTTACGGCTTCGGTAGCAGTTCTGATCAGGCGGCTGCGGGCTCCGAAAAACCCCTTCGCCAGTTTTAATATCTTTCTTCTTTTTTTACGGGCGTTAACGCCCCTCTTTACCCTTGACATTTCCTTTTTTCTCCTAATCTAAAACGAATCTAAAGGTCATTACTTTTACAGATAAGGTATAAGCCTCTTGATTTCTTTGTAATTAGCGGACTCAACAAGCGTGCTTCTCCTTAGTGCTCTCTTCCTCTTGGTAGTTTTCTTGGTGAGGATATGACTGGCAAAAGCTTTACTGCGTTTAACCTTTCCATTAGCGGTCAGTGAAAAGCGCTTGGCAGCCCCCCGATGAGTTTTCAGTTTTGGCATCAAATCACCCCTTATCTTGATTTCTTTTATTTTTTTGGCGAAACAATCATAACCATGTTGCGTCCTTCCAGCCTGGGTTCCTGGTCAATCACGCATTCATTTATTAATTCACTTTTTATCTTATCCATAATGCGGCGGCCGATTTCGGTAAACGCAATCTCCCTGCCCCGGAACATCATCGATATTTTTACTTTATCATGTTTATCTAAAAATTTTTTTATGTTTTTAATTTTAACCTGCACATCATGTTCTTCTGTCTTCGGCCTTAATCTTATCTCTTTAACATGAATAACCGCCTGACTTTTTTTAGCGTCATGCTGCTTTTTACTTATTCGGTAACGATATTTGCCATAATCCATTATTTTACAGACAGGCGGTTCGGCCGTGGGAGATACTTCGACTAAATCCAAACCAGCTCTCTCGGCATTAGCGATTGCTTCATCGAACGTAATAACTCCTAGTTGTTTGCCTTCAGCGTCAATTACTCGAACGTTGGCCGACTTAATCTCCCTGTTGATTCTTAAATCTTTAACTATATGTCACCTCCTGAAATAAATAAACTCTAGCGCTTTTTGTCGCACATTTCCCGCACGAGTGCAATGAATTCATCAACTGATATGGACCCGAGATTTTGGCCATCCCGAGCCCGGGGAGCTACCGTTCCAGCTGCCATTTCCTTATCGCCAATTACCAGCATGTACGGAATTTTTTGCATCTGCGCCTGACGAATTTTATACCCCAGCTTTTCATTTTCAAAAAATCTTTCGGCGCGGATACCGGCGGCAATCAGTTTATCGTAAACATCCTTAGCGTAAGGGATCTGATTGTCGGTAACCGTCAACAGCGTGCATTGCACCGGGGAGAGCCATACAGGAAAAGCTCCGGCATAATGTTCGATGAGCACTCCCATAAAACGTTCAACTGCGCCTAAAATAACTCTATGCAGCATAACCGGCCGGTGTTTTTCTCCGTCAGCGCCGATATAACTCAAATCAAATCGCTCCGGCAGTGTAAAATCGCACTGGATCGTTGCACACTGCCATTTCCTTTTCAGGGCGTCCTTCAATTTAAAATCAATCTTGGGACCATAAAATGCGCCATCGCCTGCGTTAATCTCGTAAGTTATTTTGTTATCCTGCAGCGCATTCTCCAACGCCGACGTCGCCAGCTGCCAGTCTGCATCAGATCCGATGGAATTCTCCGGCCGGGTGCTCAATTCGACATCATATTCGAACCCGAATATTCCCATGGCATAATTTACAAAATCAGCAATTGCCCGGATTTCAGAATTCAATTGTTCCGGCATGCAAAGTATGTGCGCATCATCCTGGGTGAATTGTCTGGCGCGCATCAAACCGTGTAAAACCCCGGTTTTTTCGTGGCGGTGGACTGTTCCCAGTTCGAAATAGCGTAAAGGCAAATCACGGTAGCTGCGAATCTTGGATTTATAGATCAGCATGTGAGAGAGGCAATTCATCGGCTTAATGCCATAGGCCTGCTCATCCACTTCCGTAAAGTACATATTTTCCCGATAATGATCAAAGTGGCCGGACTTCTTCCAAAGATCAACCTTGAGGATCTGGGGGCCCATGACCATATCATACCCGCGTTTTAAGTGCTCTTTTCGCTCCCACTCCTCAATAATGTAACGCAGGAGCATCCCCTTGGGATGAAAAATAATCAGACCGGGACCTGCTTCTTCATTAACCTGAAACAAATCCAGTTCGCGACCGAGACGGCGATGATCCCGCTTCTTTGCTTCTTCCAGCAATTTCAAATAATCATCGAGCTCGGCAGCGGCGGCAAAACCGGTGCCGTAGATTCGCTGCAGCATCTTGTTTCTTTCATCACCGCGCCAGTAAGCACCGGCCACACTCAACAGTTTAAAAGCCTTAATCATACCCGTCAATGGTATGTGCGGCCCACGGCATAAATCGATGTAATCACCCTGTTTATATAGGCTGACCATTTTCACATCATCCGGCAAATCCGAAATCAGTTCAACTTTATAATTCTCGCCTCTTGCGGCAAACAGTTTGATTGCATCATCACGGGATATTTCCTGGCGGATAAAAGGATAATTCGCCGCAGCAATTTCCTTCATCCGCTTTTCAATTCTGGCAAAATCCTCGGTGGTAAAAGTATCTTTATATTCGAAATCATAGTAAAAACCATCTTCAATGGACGGACCGATGCTGACCTTCGCACCGGGAAAAACATCCTGAACCGCCTGCGCCATTACATGGGAGATGCTATGACGTAAAATAGACAAACCTTCCCGGGTGGCATTGTCAATTAAAGAAAGAGTCGCATTTTCGCTGAGAGAATGATTCAAATCCACGGCCACTCCATCAATCTTCGCAGCGACAGTAGAGCCTAAGGCCTCCTTTTTCCAGGCGGCAACAGCATCTTTTACAGTAATGCCCGCAGGCAAAGACACTTCGGAATTATCAGGAAAAATAATTTTAATATTCATAGCTTATATCAAACGCCGACAAACTGCCCTTCAAACAGCGAACTCATTTTAAAAGGGCATCACCATTTTGCTGATGCCCTTTATTAAAATTGGTAATTGCACAATTTTAAGTATTGAAAAATGGTAGGCAAGCAGGGATTTGAACCCTGGACATCCACCGCGTCAGGATGGCGCTCTCCCCCTGAGCTACTTGCCTGTAAATCAATCTTTTCAGAATTTGCTCTCCTAGCAATAAAACGCCGCAGTGTCAAGCAAATATCTTACTTTTTAGCGTCTTGGGCGGCATCAGTGTTATAAATTTTAATCCCTCTGGTTATGTAGGTTAGCCCGGATGCAACTGTAAACAAACCCGTCAGCCAGTAAAGAATTTTTATCCAGTGGTAACTTAAGTTGTGAGGAAAGGCTTGAAATGACAAAGCCAGAAGAATTGTCAGAATTTGCAGCGCTGTGGTTAGTTTTCCAACAACAGCCGGCTTAATCTCATGAGAAACCCCTATCAGGGAGAGGATGGCAATGCCCAAAAGTATAATGAAATCACGGCTGATAACTATAACCGTAAGCCAACTGGGAATGATACCTAAAATGGACAAAGTCACAAAACTTGCCGTCAACAGCAATTTATCGGCAATCGGATCCAAATAAGAACCAAGAACAGTCTGACTGTTCAACAATCTTGCCAAAGAACCATCTAATGCATCGGTTATGCCCGCGATAGCGAAAGTAATCAAAGCCTTGCCAAATGAACCCTGAATAAGAAATATAACAATAACCGGAACAAGGAGAATACGTAATAAAGATAAGGAGTTCGGTATGTTCATTGAAAAACTTGCAAGTGTCAGTTTTTTATTGTTTGCTGTCCCGGGATTTATTCCAATCAACCCAGGCATCGCGGTCTTCCGCTTCCGTAAACTCTTTCGGTTCTTCCGCCTGGCCGTCTGCTTTGATACGAATCTGCTGCATTGATTTCACAATATAAACCCACTCTTCCATAGAAACCGGTTTAGGTCCCGCAACAGCCGTTGGCCCCGCTACCGGCTTCGGCGGTCCGGCAACAGCTGCCTGTTGATCCTTTTTACCGGAGGCTGCAGCAACGCTGACCTCACCATCGTAAACCTTGACCAGAGCAGATTTGTCATCTTCAACATTCATCCGGTATATAGTGCCGCGGACTCCGGCAACAGCGTTTACACTGGAAACTTCAAAACCACCTTTACCGCCGAGAGACTTACGCACATTTGACCAGATTTTTCCGATGCTCATAAAAATTTTCACGTCACGCGCTCCGGAATTCCGGGCATCAACCTGCATGATTTTAAAACTCGTATTATCAGCAAAACGGACGATACTATTATCGGGCAGCAAAAGCTCCATCCGGCTTTTATCGCCGGTCGAAACTTCGCAGCCGGCTTTCAGAAAATCATTAATAATCAGTTTCTTCGTCCCTTTTTGACCGGGACAAACAGCCTGAGCCGAACCTTCCAGAGCGGTAACTTTCGCTTCTCCTTTAGCTATTTTCACTATGACCGGCGGTTTGGCATAGACAGAAGTGGAAAAAATACAGATAACCAGGAAACTAAACATTATTAGAATATTTTTTTTCATAAGTGTCTCCATTAATTCCTAAAGTATGTTTACTGCTCTTTCCCAACGTCGGTGAATTAATCCTGATTTTTATCCTTTCAAATTCGGTCCATCCGGCAGCGTTTCCAACACCTTGTTGACAACTTCATCAAGAACAGTCTCGAAAGCTTCATAGGACTTCATCTCTAGTCTTTTGCCGGGTAAATCAAAATTCCTGCTGGTTGATTTATACTGAGCATTCCAGATCACTTCCCCTGTTTGCGTGCTGCGCAATTCACATCGGGCCGCCACTGTTACCGGAACATAAATCAAACTCGTGGCGCGCTTTCCTTCCGTAAGAGTGCAGTACAGGGCGGAATCAGCTCCGACCAGTTCTTTGACGACTGAAGGAGATACGACGCCGGCGGCATTTTTCTTTTCACCGTTGTACAGAAGCTCCAGTTTCTTATCAATTACTTCCAGTGGAAGTTTAGAATACCCTTTAAAATAAAGTTCATCAAGTATTTTTAATCTCAGTAAATGAGGCGCCTTAATATCGGCAGTTTTATTGTCCACAGGCAGCACAGCTATTACTTTAGCCACGGATTTCTCAGAATCTTTTTTTATTGCATGGGGTGCTTGGGAAGCACATCCAAAGCAGAATGTCATAACCAAACCAACCTGTAAAATCATCCGGTACCGGTATCTCTTCATTATTCTCCTTCCCTGGGTAAAAGGCTAATCGCTATTTTATTTCTTTCAATCAGTTCATTATCAACAAGATACCGACCTGATTTGGCTAATTCCGCAGCCAAGGCATGTGCTGTTCCGGAAATTTCCAGTTCCAGACGAGCCTTCTGCCATTCATAAGATTGCGAATCAATATGTTTTACGATCTTGGCCCGCTTTTTCAAAAACTCTTTTAAGTATAAAAAATCAGAATATTTTTTTAAACCTTTAACCTCCAGAGAAAGAATGACATTAGTTTTTTCCGCGCCGGGTATTTGTCGAAAACCTATTTTAGCCAGATCGTTTTTTAAATCATGCAGAGAAACAGTAACATTTACGGTAACTAGATAACTCTCTCCCTGCTTGCTTTCCGCTGTAATTTTATAATTGTTTATGTATCTGTCCTGCTGCCCGATGATCTCATTTTTCACCGGCAGAAATTTCTTGTCTCCGGCAGGTATCGCCAGCAAATCAGAAGCCACATTCTGAATTGCTCTGCGCAGAGCTTCCCGGATCGCTTCTTCCCTCGCCAAGGCGACATCATTGGAATAAATAGTCGCATTGCCTTCAACAGCCAAGCTTACAACACCCGCCTCTCCCTGTGCAAAAGCGGGAACACACCAGAAAACAAGAAAAACAAGAATTAATGAAGTCTGGTATCGCGTCATAGTTTATTTAACTGCATTTGATCCGTTGCCACTTAACTTTTTCAGCTTATCAATTTCTTCCCTAATAACTCTCTCTGCTACTTCCGGCAGGATCTCACGGGCAATCCGTTCGGTTATCTCTGTCACCCGCTGAAGTATTTCTTCATTGAGTTTGTTTGCTGCCGGCTGCTCTCCCGCAAAATCAACTAATTCATGGATATATTTATTGTCTTTAGATACTCTTTCATATCCACGACCATCAACAATGATAACTTCCTGATTATTTCTCCCGTTTCGTTCCTCATATATTTCCGTTAAATCATAAATTTTTTTATCGTCTGTTATAACTGAATCTTCAGCCATGAATTAATCTCCCGTAAGGCAGGTAGCTTTCAAAAAACACTCTTATTTTATGGTTGAGTTACCATAGTGTCTACAACAGTTCAAGCAATATATGCAATCGACGTTTGCTCAGTAATCTCACATGTTTTATGATCGTAGTTTGACGGCCAGATCATAGACTTTTTTCCTGGATAAGCCGGTTTGTTTGACTATTGCAGCAACTGCATCGCGGACCGATATTTCTTTATCTTTTAAGATTTGCAATATTTGCTCTTCGATCTTCTCCGCGTCAAAGACAACCGGTTTAAATTCGTTCCCCTTCAAAACGATTGTGAACTCCCCTTTTGGTTTACCTGCCACCATGCTCTGCAGAAAAGTGGAAATTTTATCATACCGAATTTCTTCAAATATTTTGGTCAATTCCCGGGCAACCAGGATCTCACGATCACCCAGCACATCATAAATATCCTGCAGAGACGTCCGATATCTCGCCGGCGATTCATAGAAAACAACGGTCTTTGCTTCTTCCCGGAGCGTTTCTAAAAATCTAATCCTTTGATTCTGTTTTGCCGGGAGGAATCCGCAAAACAAAAAGTTGTCGGCGGGCAAGCCGGAAACACTCAAAGCGGTGACAACGGCTGACACTCCCGGAACAGGAACAACACGAATGTTTTCTGTATGAGCCATTTTGACCAGTTGATAACCGGGATCAGAAATGCAGGGGGTACCGGCATCGGTCACGTAGGCCACACTGCGGCCTGATTTAATTTTTGCAATGATGACCGAACTTTTCTCTTTTTCATTGTGTTCATGGAGGCTGATCAATGGCGTAGATATTTCATAAGCATTAAGCAGTTTTCGTGTATGGCGCGTATCTTCGGCAGCGATAAGACTTACTTCCCGGAGTGTCCGCAGAGCGCGCAAAGTAATATCTTCCAGATTGCCGATAGGCGTGGCAACAATGTAAAGTATTCCGCAATTGTCGTCATTAATCATCTGAGAATTTTTAATCATAATATTTATTGTTGACATCAACCGGTTATTTCAGGTTTAATACCAGAGTACCAAAGAAATTACCATAGAGAACCAGTCCAGGACCAATAAATTTCTATGAAAAAGCGAATACTTATTACCGGCGGAGCCGGCTTTTTAGGTTCTCACCTTTGTGAGAGACTGCTAAATGAAGACAATGAGATTTTCTGTCTGGATAACTTCTATACCGGCAGCAATGATAACATCCGTCATCTTTCCGGTAATCCGCGTTTCGTAGTGATCAACCATGATATTATCAATCCTATCTATCTGGATGTTGATCAAATCTACAATCTCGCCTGTCCCGCATCACCGGTGCATTACCAGTACAACCCGATTAAAACCATTAAAACCAATGTAATGGGAGCAATCAATGTTTTAGGAATTGCCAAAAGAACAAAAGCGACGGTTCTTCAGGCCTCCACATCCGAAGTATACGGCGATCCGGAAGTACACCCGCAAAGCGAATCATACTGGGGAAGAGTAAATCCCATTGGAATCCGCAGCTGCTATGACGAAGGGAAAAGGGCTGCTGAATGTCTGATGATGGACTACCGGCGGCAAAACGGCGTTAACAGCAAAATCGTGCGGATTTTCAATACCTACGGGCCGCGCATGGCCATCAATGATGGCAGGGTTGTCAGTAATTTTATCATCCAGGCCCTCCGGGGCAGCGATATCACGGTATATGGCGACGGATCCCACACCCGTTCTTTCTGTTATGTCGATGATCTGGTGGACGGCCTTATTCGCATGATGAATGCTCCGGATAATTTTTACGGGCCGGTCAACATCGGCAATCCCGGCGAATTTACCATTTCCGAGTTGGCGCAATTGATCATTAAATTAACGAACAGCAGTTCGAAGATTATTTTCCAGCCGCTGCCGGCTGATGACCCTGCACAGCGCAAGCCGGATATAACTCTGGCCGGGGCGCAACTTGAACTGGATTCCGCAAGTCGGACTGGAACAAGGATTAACCGTCACAATCCAGTATTTTCGCAATATTTTACAAATCCCATAAGGAGAGGAACATCGAATAAAATGAAATTCCAAAAAAAAATTCTCTGTATCGGCGCTGGTTATGTTGGCGTTCCTTCGATGGCAGTGATCGCCGCCAAGTGCCCCGACTGCCGCGTGACGGTCGTAGATATTAACTCTCAGCGCATTGATGCCTGGAATTCTGCCGAACTCCCTCTCTATGAACCGGGGTTGGATGAAATTGTTAAAAAAACGCGCGGCAGGAATTTATTCTTCGCCAAAGATATCGAAAACCAGATCAAGGAAAATGACATTATCTTTGTGAGCGTCAACACACCGAC
This sequence comes from uncultured delta proteobacterium, assembly GCA_963845095.1. GTDB lineage: Bacteria > Desulfobacterota > Syntrophia > Syntrophales > Smithellaceae > MVRV01. The sequence goes on along the minus strand of CAWJQM010000002.1, from coordinate 90,763 downwards.
AAAAATGTTCGGCACCGGCGCCGGCATGGCCGCCGATCTGCAATACTGGGAAAAAACAGCAAGAGAAATCCTCCAGCATTCCGGTCACCCAAAATAGTCATCGAAAAAAGCACCCTGCCGGTTAAAACCGCCCTGGCCATGGAAAGAATATTGAGTTCGGCCAAAGGGAAAATTACCTTTGAAGTTCTCTCCAATCCGGAGTTCATGGCCGAGGGCACAGCAATTCAAGATTTGGAAAATCCCGACCGAGTGCTCATCGGCTCCCGCGAAACGAAAAGCGGGCTTAAGGCGCGTGCCGAACTGGCCGGCATTTACGCCCGCTGGATTCCTGAAGAAAAAATAATAACATCCAATATCTGGAGCAGCGAACTATCCAAATTAGTCGCTAATGCTTTTCTGGCCCAGCGGGTATCATCCATCAACTCCATCTCTGCTCTCTGCGAAAAGACTGACGCCAACATAGTGGAAGTGGCCCGCGCCGTGGGCATGGACAGCCGCGTCGGCAGCAAATTTCTCAATGCCGGTATTGGCTTTGGCGGATCTTGTTTTAAAAAAGATATTTTAAACCTTGTCTACCTTTGCAACTATTATGGTTTGCCGGAAGTAGCCAATTATTGGGAAAGTGTAGTGAAAATAAATGAATATCAGCAGGAACGTTTTATTACCAACATTCTCGGCTCCATGTTCAATACTCTGGCCGGGAAAGAAAATATGCATCCTGGGCTTTGCTTTCAAAGCCGACACCGGTGACACTCGAGAAAGTCCGGCAATCAATATCACGCGCCGCTTACTTACGGAACATGCCGAGGTGATTATTTCCGATCCCAAGGCGCTGACCAATGCCGCCCTTGATCTTGCGGATGAAAAAGGAGCAATTGCTTATATGGAAGATCCTTACCGCGCCGCCGCCGGCTGCCATGCGCTCGTCATCCTGACCGATTGGGATCTTTACAGGAAACTGGATTATAAAAAAATATATAAATCGATGGTTAAACCTGCTTTTCTCTTTGACGGCCGCAATATTCTCGATCACAAAAAATGTTTTGAGATCGGTTTTAATGTTTATCCGATTGGTAAACCGGCGTTAAGCCATTTTGCCAGGCAGAATTGCTAAAGTTCAACAAGATCAGCGGCAGCCATCCCATCACCTTCTTCCTCAAAAATAATTTGCTTGTTCGCCTATAACGGGCTATAATAGCGAGACATTATAGGACAGCTTTGATTTCAGACAGCCATTTATTTGAGGAGGTTACCATGAAATTGAAAACAAAAGACGGCGGATGGAATCCCTATCTTGTCGGCGTACTGATCGGAATTCTGGCAATTGTTTCCGCGTACGCGACAACGCAAATCATGGGAAAAACGAATTACTTCGGCGCTTCCACTACATTTGTCCGAGCTGCGGCCTTTCTGGAACAGACAGTCGCCGCAGATTATGTAAGAGCCAATGAATACTTCACGAAAACTAAAATCCGGGTGGACTGGCAATTCATGCTGATAATCGGCATTTTCCTGGGGGCAATGATTTCTTCCCTAACTGGTAAAACTTTCAAGCTGGAAAAAGTGCCTCCCCTCTGGGAAAAACGATTCGGACCTTCAATCGGCAAAAGGGCGTTTGTCGCTTTTCTGGGCGGCATAGTGGCCATGATTGGCGCCCGCATGGCTGACGGGTGTCCGAACGGCCATGGATTGAGCGGCATCATGCAGTTGTCAATGAGTTCTTTTGTGGCAATGGTGATGTTTTTTGGCATTGCCGTAATTATCGCCAGACTTGTCTACATCAGGAGGATATCATGAACGCAGAACAGATATTGGGATTGGCAACAGGCGTTGTTTTCGGATTCCTGCTCCAGAAGTCTCAGGCAATCCGTTTTGAAAAACAAATCGGCGCGATGCTTTTCCAGGATATGACGATATTTAAAGTTATGCTGACCGCTGCGCTCGTAGGTATGGTCGGCATCTATCTCCTGTCGGATGCAGGTCTGGTTAAACTAGGTCATAAACCGATGAATGTTGGCGCGGTTGTCATAGGAGGGGCGCTATTCGGCGTGGGATGGGCAACCATGGGATTTTGTCCAAGCACCTCCGTTGCGGCGTTGGGCGAAGGACGTTTACATGTGCTGTTTGCCATCGCGGGCATGCTTATTGGAGCAGCCTTGTATGCGCATATTTACCCATTTATTCAATCTACTATCGAATCTTGGAAAGACTTCGGCAAAATCAGCCTGTCCGATGCACTCGGTGTTTCACACTGGGTCATTATTCCGTTAGTGTGGGCGGTTATTATTGCCATGTTTTACTGGTTCGAGAAAAAGGAAATATAACCTGGAGGGGACATCCTATACGATATTACAGCCCAACAAAGTCAAAGGCATTTTGAATTAGTTTGATTTCGTTTCCCTCAGGCAGCAGCGTAACGGCTATAACATCAAAACGGGCATTGTGATCGGCCATTTTCTTTTTTTGCAGATACCATAAAGCCAGCTGCGACATTTTTTTCTGTTTTCTGGTTCCCACAGCCTGTTCGGGATAACCTAAGTCGATTGATTTCCTGGTTTTTACTTCCAGAAAAACGATATCCCCTGTTTTATCCCGGGCGATAATATCAATTTCCCCCAGCGGACAGCGGAAATTAATCTCGCAAATACGATACCCGTTCTTCCGGAGATAAGCCAAGGCTATCTGTTCGCCTTCCTTACCTGTACTGATCTTGGACATATCTTTCATTTTTCAGAAAAATCCAGCAGAGGTCTGGTTCCGATCAATAATTTTAAGATGAAAAGACCGGCGATGTATTTTGCACAGGCCGAATTCCAAAATTGCAGCGCGATGTTCCTTTGTTCCATAACCTTTGTTGCGCAAAAAATTATATTGGGGGAACTGACGATGATACATCTCCATGATTCGGTCCCGGGAAACTTTAGCAATAATCGACGCCGCAGCGATGGATACACTCAAGGTATCTCCTTTGACCAGAGGACTTTGCGGTGTTTTGAGGGGTATCTTATGCAATCCGTCGATTAAGAGAAAATCAGGAGACAAGGATAGCTCTAAAACCGCCTCGCGCATAGACTGCAGGGAAGCCCGCAGGATATTGATGCGATCAATTGTATCGGCATCAGCGGTACCGATGCCGACAGCAAGGGCGTCCCGATTAATGATTTCGTATAATTCTTCTCTCTTGCGGGCGGAGATCTTTTTGGAATCGTTTATTTCACTGTTCGAATAAAATGGGGGGAAAATTACGGCGGCAGCCACAACAGGGCCGGCCAGCGGTCCTCTTCCGGCTTCATCAACGCCTGCGATGAACTTGTAACCTTTTTGGTAGGCAAGTTTCTCAAATGTGTCCATTGAAGACTTAGTGAAGCTATACGTCCTTCACTTTTCGCCCCCTTCCGGCCGGAGATAATACCAATGTGCTCTCGAAGGTTATCTATACTGACGGCTGTCCGACGGCCGTCTTGTTCTTGCTGTCTTCAGAAAATTGAATCAGCATCAATGACAAATTGCCTTCATTGAAAAAGCCATCGCTGATTTTCAAGCGATGGCTTTTTGACACACTAAAAACTTCTTGAACATTTTCTTCCTGACCACGAGGGTGTCCCGATGAACACAAATTGTTAGGGGCCGTTACGTAATAACTATTACATTTCTAACAATTTCGTTACGGCCCCTTATGCCGTTTACGATATTAAATCGTTACTGTTATTGTTGAACAACGGCCTGTTAATTATTCGTCTGTTCCTTTATCCTTGCTTTCTTACCTCTCAAGTTTCTTAAATAGTAAAGACGGGAACGGCGCACTTTACCTCTGGTAACAACTTCAATCCGGTCGATAACCGGTGAATGCAGAGGAAATGTTCTTTCCACACCAATACCATAAGAGACTTTTCTGACAGTAAAATTGGCACGACTATTACCGCGCCGCTTGCGGATTACAACCCCTTCAAAAGCCTGAATTCTCTGTTTCTGACCTTCGATGATACGCACATATACTTTAACAGTGTCGCCGGCTTTAAAACCGGGAATATCGCCCCTCATGTGCTCTTTTTCAATCATTTCCAAGACGTTCATTCTATATTTCCTCCCGTCATAATCGCATTACTTATTATATTTTCTATTCCCTCATTATCCTGTCGATAATAATGGCCGCCGCTGACCTTACGGACAGATGATTATAATCTTTAAGTCCCTTTATCGGTTCCAGGCGATAATCAGCTTCGTCAACTAATTCTTGCGCTATCCCCGAACCTGTACCAAAAATTAAAAGATAAGGCAAACTATCATTGATAATCTTTTTCCCCAGCTCGGCGCAGGTTATAGAATTGTCATTGATATTCGCACCCGTAACAATTGTTTGGGGCGGGCAACCTCTCTGTTCGGCAATATCGGCCTTAACTTCTTCCAGGCTTGCTTTCAGCACAACCAGATCAAAAGCCTTCCGACGCGACGGATTAGCAACTGCCCCATAGCCTTCACGCCAGTGATTTATAATTTCGTAAGCCAGGTTCCTTTGGGCAGTCAAAGGATTGACAACAAATAAATTCTGCACACCATAAGTCCTGGACAATCTGGCCATATCATGAATGTCCATGTTCACAACTGCCGTAGTCACTATTTTACCGTCTTTATTATAAACCGGATAATGTAAAAGAGCTATATAGAGCATAAATGCTTTATCCGCCGATTCTCTAAACATCCTGATTCCTGAAAAGGTAAACAAAGACCTCAGGGGAAAGCATTCCTTTATGGAAAAAGTTGCTTCTCTTATCCTAATCGCTTCTTAAAATCAAGCATTTATGTTTCTTCTAATTTAATTTGTTCCAGCTTTTTTTTATCTTCGACAGATAGATCCAACTTTTTCAGCAAATCCGGCCGCCGCTGATAAGTTCTGCGAAGCGATTCGAGCTTCCGCCACTGTTCAATATCTGCATGATTTCCAGAAATTAACACTTCCGGGACACACCAGCTTTTATATTCCGCCGGCCGGGTATATTGCGGATATTCCAGAAGTCCGTTGGAAAATGATTCGCTGCATGACGACTGCGCATTGCCTAAGACACCGGGAATCAAGCGGGAGACTGCATCTATCAAAACCAGGGCCGACAATTCACCGCCTGTTAAAATATAATCACCGATGGATATTTCCCGATCTGCTATATGTTTTCTTATCCTCTCGTCAACACCTTCGTACCGGCCGCAAATAATAATAATTTGCTTTTTTTCGGCCAGATCTGCGGCGATCTTTTGATTAAATGTTTCCCCCTGGGGGGTCATTAAAATAACCTGAGCTTCCTGAACATTGCCTTTAATCTCGGTGACTGCCCTCTCCAAAGGCTCTATTTTCATCACCATACCGCAGCCGCCGCCATAGGGGGCATCGTCAGTCATTCTATGCTTGTCGGAAGTCCAGTTGCGGATATCATGCAAACAAATATTGATCAGGCCTTTTTCCTGGGCTTTTTTCAGCAGGCTGAAATTAAGGGGAGACAAAAACATCTCCGGAAAAATGGAAAGGACATCAAACTTGATCACTTTACAGCCCTTCCAGCAATCTGACAGTCATCATCTTTTTATCGATATCTATCTGCTTGATTACATCGGCAATCGCCGGCAGAAGGATTTCCCTTTCACCCTGGCAGACATAAACATCATTGCTGCCAGTAGGGAAAATTGATTCAATCCGGCCCAAATACTTTCCGTCTTCGCTATATACATCGAGCCCGACAATATCCCGCCAGTAATATTCCCCCTCGGGCAGATCCTTCAGCATTTCCCCCGGAACCAATACCTTATACCCGACCAGCGCTTTGGCCGAATCTACGTCGGTAATATCTTTCAGTTCGAGAAAGAGGAATTTGCCTGATGCTGTAAAGTCTCGGAGATAATGAACTTTTCTGTGTCCTAGAATATCTTCCAGATAAACAAATGCCAGATCGTCAATGATATTTTGCGTCTCTAACAGAGTCAAAACTTTCAGACAACCACGGAGACCACGAGTTTTTACGATCTCGCCGACAACAAAGAGATCCATTTTTTTATTCAATTATTTCTAAAACCGCTCGTTTATGGATTTTCGTTGAAGCGGCGCTGAGAATTGTGCGAATAGCCTTGGCAGTTCGCCCCTGTTTTCCAATGACTTTTCCCAAATCTTCTTTCGCTACACGCAATTCAATCACAGATGTTTGCTCACCCAGCACTTCCGTAACTTCAACTTTATCCGGATTATCCACTAAAGCCTGAGCTATGAACTTGATCAATTCTTTCATCGCGAAAACCTCCACAGATTGTGATTACTTCTTTGGGGAAAATCAAAATCCTGTTTTAGATTAGCTTAAATACCTTTTGATTTTAACAAATTAGAAACAGTCAACGTTGGTTTGGCCCCTTTGGCCAACCAATCACGAACACGGTCTTCTTTCAAATTAACTTCTGCCGGATTCTTTTTGGGATCATAGTTGCCCAAAATCTCTAAAAATTTTCCATCACGGGGGAAATTTATATCCGCTGCCACAATCCTATAATAGGGTTTGCCTTTCGCGCCCATACGAGTAAGTCTGATTTTAACCGCCATTGATATTAAATAAAACCTCCTTCAGAGTAGATTAACCTGAAATTTTTTTATCACAGTTTTTTTCAATTTAAAAGGGAAAATTCCTCTTGAAGGATTTTATCCCGTCTTTTTGACTAAATTTTTTCATCATTTTACGAATATCGGCATAGTTTTTCAACAACCTGTTCACATCCTGAACAGATGTGCCGCTGCCCAAGGCGATTCTTTTACGACGCCGGCCATCAATTATTAAATAGTTCGAGCGCTCCTTCGGTGTCATTGAATCGATAATAGCTGTAATCCGGATTAACTCCTTTTCATCCGGTTCCACATCCTTGAGCGCTTTAACCTTACCCAAACCGGGAATCATCCCTAAAACATCTTTGAGTGATCCCATTTTTTTTATCTGGGCCATTTGATTGCGAAAGTCTTCCAGGGTAAAATCGTTTTTGCGAATTTTCTTTTCTAACTGCCGGGCGGTTTTTTCATCAATTGTGGCCTGGGCTTTTTCGACCAGACTCAGGATGTCGCCCATCCCCAGAATTCTTGACGCCATCCTTTCCGGATGAAAGACTTCCAGCGCATCAATCTTTTCGCCCATGCCCACAAATTTTATGGGTTTTCCGACAACCGCTTGCAGAGAGAGAGCTGCACCGCCGCGCGCATCGCCATCCATCTTGGTGATGATGACACCGTCAATGCCGATAAGCTCATTGAACTTAGAGCCGACATTCACGGCATCCTGGCCGGTCATGGCATCAGCAACATAAATTATTTCCGCCGGATTGATCCTGGCTTTAATTTTCTTGAGCTCATCCATGAGCAAATCATCAATATGCAGACGGCCGGCAGTATCGATTATGATCACTTCATAGCCTTCTCTTCTGGCCTGTTCAACTGCTCCGGCACATATTTCCACCGGATCCTTTAAGGTGCCGGCATCAAAAACGCCGGCATTTATTTGCTTGCCCAGAACAGCAAGCTGCTGCATTGCCGCCGGGCGGTAAACGTCTGCCGAGACCAAGTAAACCCTTTTTTCGCGCGACAGCAAACGTGCCAGTTTTGCTGCCGTCGTTGTTTTACCGCAACCCTGCAAACCAACAAGCATCAGCGGAGCCGGAATGCGGGCGCCAAACTTGATATTGGCATTGGCTCCGCCCATGAGTGCGGCAAGTTGGTCATGGACGATCTTCACTACCTGCTGCCCCGGAGTAATACTTTCCAGGACTTCTTTGCCAATTGCTTTGATGCGGACATCTTCAATAAAATCACGAACAACCTTGAAGTTAACATCAGCCTCCAGAAGTGCAATACGGATTTCCTTCAGAGCGGCATTGACGCTCTCTTCATTTAAGACTCCGCGCCCTTTTAACTTCTTAAAAATATTTTCTAATTTCTCTGATAAATTTTCAAACATATTGAATTATACACCCGCTGTTATTTTTCTAATTGCCGTCCACTGCATTATTTATACGCTTTATAGTGCAATGTACGCCTGTTTTACCCGATATTTTATCGGCAGCCGCCTGGGCATCCGCACGGCTTGCAAAACCATCAACTACAACCCGATACCATTTTCCCTTACCCGCAATATTATTTTCCACAATTCGCGGCTTATAGCCCAGAGCAGACAATTTTTTGTGCAGTTGATTAGCTTTCGTTTTCTCCTTTAGTGAAGCCACCTGAACAGCAAACTTCTCCCCTTTGGCGGTTCCTGCAGCCTCCGATTCTTTTATTTTGGCCTCAATTTCATCTCCTGTTACTCGACCGGCAGCCTCATGCTGCTGCTTTAATTCCGGACGGGGTGTGCCCGAAGCGGCAGAAGGCTCATTTGAGGGCGGACTTAACAGCGGCGCTGCCGCCGGTGTCTCTATTCCCGGTTTTTTGTCAGGAATTTGCTGCTCCTTGACGATTCCTTTTTTGCTGGTTAATGTATTGAAAAAAGTGAGGTCCGGTTGTTCCGGAGCTTTCGGTTGATTTTGCCCGGTTTTATTTTCAGCCTCCATCTGGGCAGCTCTTATTTTAGCCGGCCGCCAAACCAGAGCCAATAATTTCTGGGGCATTGACGCTATCTTTTCCGGATATTCGTCCATGTTTTTCCCGACTGCAACGCCAAAAAGAAACATACCACATAATAGAGCGACCATCCCGACTATCACGATAATCAGCCCTGTTTTCCCCAGTTTTAATTCAAAATTTTTAATATTCCCGGAAGCCATTATTTTTTTACCCTGGGCTTATTTTCAGTAATTTTACATCTTTTCCGGTGCACTGACTCCCAATATTTTCAACGCATTTTGCAGGACGGTACGAATAGTGCTGACCATAAATAAACGTGCAGCTGTCAATTCCTTATTATCAGAGATAACTTTGTTTTTATTGTAATAGCTGTGAAAAAGCGAGGCCAGATCATTTAAGTAAAAAGTAAGGCGATGCGGTTCGAGAGTTCGAGCCGCGCCGGAAATTGTTTCCGGATAACGCGCCATTATTTTCATTAAATTAATTTCTTCCGGTTCCTGCAAAAGAGCGGGATCAATATCATTATATAGCAGGAAGGTCAATATCGCGCTCCCGGGCCATTCTCAGGATGCTGCAGATGCGCGCATAAGCATACTGCACGTAATAGACAGGGTTTTCATTCGACTGCTTTTTGGCAATTTCCAGATCGAAGTCCAGATGGCTGTCCGACCGCCGCATGAGGAAATTATAGCGGGCGGCGTCTCTGCCGACTTCATCAAGAACTTCCCTCAATGTCACAAACTCGCCCGACCGGGTGGACATGGCCACCGGCAATCCGCCCCGCAGCAGATTTACCAATTGCACAAGAATTAATCTTCAACGATTCCTTATCCTGGCCCAGGGCCTGAATACCGGCCCAGAGGCGCGGCATATAACCGTGATGATCAGCGCCCCAGACATCGATAATCATTTTATAGCCCCGGGCATATTTGTTCTGATGATAGGCAATATCGGCGGCAAAATATGTCGGCTCGCCGTTTTTCCTCACAACAACGCGGTCTTTTTCATCACCATACGCCGTTGTCTTAAACCAGAGAGTTTCACCATCGGAATAAATGAACTCCTGCTTTTGCAGGTTATCCAGGAGTTGGGCGACGCCATCATTTTCATACAGCTCTTTTTCGCTGAAATAAGTATCGAAGGTAACGCCGAAATCTCCGCAGATCTCTCTTAATTTCCTCAAGAATTGCTTCCCCGGCAACTGCGGTAAAATTCCTGATTGTCTCATCGTCGTTTTGCACAAGATATTTTTTACCTTCTTTCCTGATAATTTCCTGCGGCAATATCCTTGATATAATCACCGCGATAACAATTTTCGGGAAACTCAATTTTTTGCACCCAGCAGTTCCCGGTAGCGATAAAGCACCGACCTACCTAAGTTATTCATCTGATTCCCGGCATCGTTAATATAGTATTCCTTATCAACCGAGTAGCCGGCTGATTTCAGCAGATTGGCAATAACATCACCGACGACAGCACCGCGGGCATGGCCGATATGCAAAGGACCCGTGGGATTGGCGCTGACGAATTCCACTTGCACTTTTTGTGCGCCGCCGATATCCAGGCGTCCATATTGTTCCTTTTGCTCCTCGATGATTTGCAGAGTATTCTGCCAGACACTCTCTTTAAGATAAAAGTTGATAAACCCGGGCCCGGCTATTTGTGTCCTGGCTAAAATACTTTCCGGGTCGGCTAAATTTGCCTGAATAATTCCGGCAATTTTACGCGGATTCTGTCTGACCTGAGAAGCTATAATCATTGCAATATTGGATGCATAATCGCCATGCTCAGGATTATTGGGAACTTCCACTTCCGTGTACGGCAAATTAACTGCGGGGATTAATCCCTCCTGAATGCATTTTCTTACTGTCGTTTCAACTAAATTGGCAATTCTGGATTTCATGTGAAATAACCTTTTCCATTATCATTGCTCTTTCTTCGCGCAACAAAACCGAGCGGATATAAGTTTTTATATTCTCGGCACGTTAAAATTGTTTAGCAGCAATTCATTTGTATCAGTCAGAAATCAAAAAAAAGTGACAAACCGCAATTTTTTGCTGTTTGTCACTGTGGTTTTGCTGGGAACAATTATTTTGCTCTACGAGGCTTGATCTTTCCTTACCGCCTCTTCAATATCTTTATCCTTGATTAACAAATCGCGCGAATAATCGGGGCAATGAACATTTCCGGAAGCATCGGTGGCAACACTGATAACGTTTCTGGCAACCGGCCCGCCAGGCACATATCACACAATATTTTTTTTCTGCACTCATAATAAGTTTTCCCGCCAGCGAAATTTATAAATTTGAGCGCAACATTACAGAGATAACCGCTCTCTGTCAAGAAATTTTTAATTGATGCCTGCCGCAAACATTTATCTTTCCCTGCTGCTCTTCCTGAATCCGGGCGCTGATTCTGAATCCCCCTTACTGGACGCGCATATCCTTCCAATAGAGCATGTTTGTTCGGTTTGCCGCGCCGGCAGGAATGATGTTGACCCTCTGCGTGCTTGCCGCCGTGCCCCCTCCGCCGCTCGTCGTCACGTAAAGGTCCGGAGACCCGCTCCCCGGCGGCAGTGAGATGATCGGCGCCGTGGGGATGCCTGTCCCGATGGTCATGCTGCGGACATTGCCGGCCAGGACGCCTCCTCCGGTATCATATCTGATGGCGTTCAGACTGGCCGTGCCTCCCTGTTCGCAGGGATTGTTGCCGGAAGGCGGCGTATAGCTTGTATAATAAACTACTCCGCCGAAGACCGTCGGATCGGCCAGAATCTTCTGTCCGCTGCCGGTCAGCAGGATGCGGTAGCCGACCCTGCCGGAAGTGCTGTCATAGGTTCCGGCCTCAGTGGTAATGTTGTCAATATCACTGACTCTGTAAGTCGATGTCCGGTCGTTATCCTTCACACCGTAAAAATGCTCCTGCGCATTGGCCGCTGTCGGGTCAGTCTTGTCACCGGTGCCCCAGTAAACCCAGAGATTGGCGCTGGAATCCTTTGTTACGGCGGCCATGGTGTAGATCGGGCGGATATTGCCTGTGGAGGAGTCAAAAAACATGCCGCCGCTCCAGTTCGCTGTTCCGCAACTGGTGTCGGTAGAGCGGCAGAATTTAAAACGCCACATGTTGCCGCCCAGATCGCCGATGTAGGCCGTATCGATGAAGCCGTCATTATCCGTATCCACAATAGCGGGAGAGGCGGCCACGCTGTATTTCATGTTGCTGTTGTCCGCCATTGTGTAACTCCAGAGCACCTGTCCGTTGCCGATGTCAATGACAAAGAACCCCTTGCCGCGCGTATCGCAGGTCCCTCCCCCGGAACAGTCGGCGCCATTATAGCCGGCGCCGATAAATCCAACCCACTTTTCCTTCTCCACACCGCTCACTTTGATCCGGACCCGGCCGATCATCATTTTGCTCCAGGGATCGCCCAGATAGGGGGCCTTGGCCGCCGCTGCGGCGTCATCGGCGAAATTGATATGCCACAGGTAAGAAGGATTAAGTGAATCGTTCAGATCCAAGGCATGATAACCGCAATAATATTTGTAGGTCGTCGAATAGATGCTGCTGATGCCGGAATCACAGGAAGAGGATGAACTCCAGGCGTAATTGACCGCCCCCCGGCCCTCGGCAAACACGAGGACCGTCTTCCAGTCGGCCGTCTTGCTGGTTCCGTCGCCGTCGCCGACCCAGACATCCGCCACGGTAACCGGTCCGTCGACAAAATAGTTATGGGTCAGCGAGGTAACCGGATCGGTGGTATTATGCACGGCATGGGATATATTCTTCAATTTAGTCAACAGGTTGGGAGGAACAAAACTCCAGGCCTCTGTGAGATCATTGGTTTTGAAAGCATGAAACTGGCCGTCGTTCGCTCCTGCAACAATAAGGCGGTTGCCGACGGCGGAGGTGCGTACGTGACTCGACCGGTGAGCGGCAAACTGATTATTGGTATCGCGCCCATCATCGAAAAAGAAGGAAGGGGTCCCGACCGTTATAGGCGTGGAGCGGAAAACGTCACCAAGCTTCCAGTCATCCACGTTGTAGGCGTTTTCGCCACGGAAATAACCGACAACACTGGTGCAAGATGTTCCGCAATGTTGTTGTGGAAGTGCCCACACCGAGATCGTAATCTTTGATATTGGCAGTGGAAAAGGACGCAAGGTTTCCGCTTTTGAAAGTATAGATCGTACGGGAAGAAGCTGCCGTTGTACGTAAAACAGATCCCGCATCCAGCAGCATCGAGCCGACGGTGCCGTCCGCATTGATCTGGTATTTTTTCAGGTGCCCCTTCCAGAAGGGGTCACCTTCGATCGGTTCAAATGATCCCTCGTAAACGAAATTTTCGTCCGCCGTCCGGGCGGATTGGATGGAAGACTGCGAGAATGAATAATTGGCCTGGCGGATAATGTTGATGGCTGCTTGCAAGGCCGCGACCACTTGATCGGCGTCAGCCGCCAGAAAAGCATAGCCGGACAGAGCGGCATAGCCCGGATCGTTCGAGTTCGCTTTGAAATTTGCGGTGGAATTAGCCCCGCTGGAATCATAACAGGTTGCCGTTGCCGCATCGGCAGCGACAGTGCATGTGCCGGCTGCCTCCGGCACAAAGCCGGTCACGATGCCTGCATTAGCCTGGTTCGGGTTGTCCGTCCCGCCATAATAGGCCATCCAGTTGAGTGTGTTTTCCAGGTAGTCGGGCATGGCCGAGCCAAAACCGATAACAAAGACCTTGTAACCTGCATCGCCCAGAGCCTTGGCGCGGGCAACAACATCCCGCCGCCTTTTATACTGGTGCTCCTGGCACTCCTGACCGTTGCCGCTGCAGGAATATGTGTCGGAACCGTCGGTGATCAGGATGACGAATTTTTTCCGGCAATCTCTGGCCGTATCGGCCGCCTTATGGGCATCGAGATAAATCTTGGCCTCTTGCAGAGCTGCCGCGATGGGAGTGCCCCCGTTGGCGCTGGCTCCGCCGACGGAATAGGAACCGGTGCTGGAAACAGTGCAGCTGGAGTTGCTGTTGCAGTATATCTGGCTGTACTTGGACCCGATGTACCTTCTGCTCGAACTGGAGCTGCCCGGAATCTGATTGCAGCCGCTGGTATAGCTGTAAGTTCCCGTCTGTTCCGCACTGCTGTCCCCGCAGTCGTAAAAGCGCATGTAGCCCATGCGGATGCCGAGGCTGCCCTCGTCCTGGCTGTCAATAGTGCCGTTGCCCGTATCGTCGAGGATGCTGAAGATAGCCCGCTTGGCGATGGCCAGGCGGCTGCAGTTTGTTGTATGTCCCGTCCCCGAAGAGCTATAGAATGTTCCGGAACAGGACGAATTTCCATAGATGTTCGTGCCCCCCGCCGGATTCCATTCCATGCTTCCCGACAGATCCAGCAAAAGCAGGGCATCGGGCGACGTGGAATTGGTAAACAGGGCTGTTTCATCTGCAGCAGGAGCATCGGCCGCGGCATTTTTTGCCAAGAGGGCTGCAACCAAAAGAACAAACAGGATCAGAAAGGCTGTTTTGATCGTTTTTTTCATGGGATCCTCCCTATTTATACATGGTGGATATCTCCACCGGTCCGTATCCGACACCGGTCGAAATGGTCATTCTGGTGTCATAGGCCGTATTGCGCCCATCCACGTTGACCACGAAGCGCCTTTGCCCCCAGGTCTGGCCGCCGCCGATAGAGTATCCGATCATGGGCAGAAAAACCGGCCCGTCGGTTGGTGTGACGGGTGTGTGAATGGTATAGACGGAAGCGGGATCATTGGAGGAATCCACCTGAACACTGGTTGCGGCCGATGCCGCCAGATTCTGGGGATCGAAATTCTGGATCATGCGGTGGATTCCCGTTTCTGCGGCGCTCATGGCCTTCTTTTCGCCCACGTTTTGCGAACTGACCCGCAAGTCACTTGTGGATAAATTTATGACCAGGATGGCCAGTGCGAAGAGGATCAGGCAGGCCATAATCGCTGTAACCAGCATAAAACCATTCTCTGATGATAGTATTCTTTTACTGTATCGCATGGTTCCTCGGAATGACGCTCGTGGAATAGATAAGCCTCCGGCGTTGACCGGTATTGTCATCGATTGACTCGGTTTCTAGCGCCAGCACAATCTCTATCCGGCGGATATTGGGAATCCCCGCCGGAAGACCGGCGCTGTCAATTTCCAAACCATTGCCGTCATAATAACGAAAGACGGGAATGCCCAGGGTGTTATTGATTACACGCACCGTGCGCGGCCGGCCGCTGGCAACCGTATCGCCCAGAAACGGTTGCCCTCCGCCGCAATTCGTTTCCCGCGTTATGTACTGATTGGCCGTGTCGTAATTGTAACGGATAACTTCGTTCGGATCTCCCAGCATGCCGTCGCCATCACCGCCGGCCGAACCGCTGATATCCATTTCGACAACGAGAGAATTGGCTGTCGCCTCCTGAATGCCTCGATAGACCTGATTTGCTGCTGTGGCCATACAGGTGCCGGCGGGATTAACCCAGAGATCAGTGGCAAATGTGGGATTATACGAAACCATGCCGATCTCCATAGCCATGAGATCCAGGGCGGGCTTCACATCCTGCTGGGCTGTCACCTTCCGCTCGATGGATGAGGAATGGCGCTGCGTGGAATTTACCGCCATATAGATGGCGGTAAGCAGACCCATCGCCACGCCCAGAGCAATCATCAATTCGACCAGAGTAAATCCTTTGGCATTTCTCATTGGCAGGTACTCGCTCCCACGACACACCCTGCAGGATAAACAAAACCCTGCTGCCGGGTGACGACAAGGCTCTCTGAAATCCCGGTATGGCCGGCCCAGGCCACCCGAACGGTGACTATCCAGACATTCGCTGCCAGATTTTTGATCGTGGTGGCAACATTAAACTGCGCATCACCCGACTGAGCAGCGGTCTGGCCGCTGGAATAAACCACGGTCGCAGGCAGGGTGCCTGTTGTAACGGGGCAGCAGGGATTCATGAGCCTCGCTTCCTGTCTCATCAACTGCTCATACAATATCCCCGACGCCCGGCCCAGATAATCCGAGCGGGCCGCCGTTCTCCAGGCCGGAGACACAAGAGAAAATATGGCAAGCACGGCCACAACGGTCAGAAACATGGCGATGACCACTTCGAGCAGTCCCAAACCTTTTTTATTGCATATTAAATGTAACATAGGTTTTTCCTGTCGTATTGAAGACTATCCGGGCCCATGACCCCCGACTGTTTCTCAGTTCTATCGTGCCGCTGGCAGGACTCAAAGTACCCCTGGCCAGGAAGGTCAGCGTATATGTCGCTCCTCCCCCGGGCAGACTGTAAATTGAGGTGTTGCCCTGGCCCTGCCCTGCGGGCGCAAGCGATTTGGTCTGCACGGTTGCGCCGTTCATTGTATATGTATTAGCGGTCTTATCAAAGTCGATAGTATGGGTTGTGTCCAACTTGGAAACGGCATTTTGCTTCATGGCATTGAAATCAGAGGCCAGATCCCTGGCTGCAGTTCGCAGGTTGGCGTTAGCTACATACCTCTGCCAGGCAAATGATGATATCGTTGCCAGAATGCCAATAATGGCTATGACAATCATCATTTCGATTAAAGTAAAGCCTTTGTTTGCCGTCATTCTAGGCGCCGACTCCGGTCTGTCAGAAAATTTCTTCATTTTGTTTCGCAAGTCACATGCCATAATGAATATTATATTTGCCCGGCAGAAATAAATTATGCTCTATCGTTAAATATTGTTTTTAATAACAACATATTACGCTGAAAAAAGTTTTCTGTCAATTTTCTCTGCATTTAAATGCAGTTATCAAATGTGGCGATTTAAACGTATTCGCCGGTGATTTTCACGCGATCCTCAACCGCTCCGCATAAACAAAAACCTCATAAACACATCACCCCAAAACAGATAAGCTACTGCTGCAGCCGACAAAAAGGGACCGAAGGGAACAGCATATTTCATATCCTGCTTTTTTATCATCATTGCGGCAATGCCGACAATTGCCCCCAGCAAAGAGCTGAACAAGAGAATAAATATTAACGACTTCCAGCCTAAAAATCCGCCGATCATCGCCAACAACTTGATATCACCGCCGCCCATTCCTTCGCGTTTGGTTATGAATTCATAGGCAAGAGCAATTGCTAAAAGTACTCCTCCGCCGATCAGCAGGCCGATTGCCGCCTCCATCCAGGGAATCTGCACGACAAACACAGCCAGCAGGAAAAAAACGGGAATCCCCGGCAGGGTCAACACATCCGGAATTATCTGATGATCAAGATCAATAAAAGTAATGACAATCAAAACCGCAGTAAAAATAAAAAATATCAGGAAATTCAGGGTGAAATGAAACTCGGCAAACAACAGCACGGCAAGCAGAGCGGTGATAAATTCCACCATTGGATAGCGCCAGGATATTTTTCCTGCACAGTCCCGGCATTTGCCTTGCAAAATCAAATAACTGATCAGCGGAATATTATCATAGAAGCGTATTGGAGAATGGCAGTGCGGACATTGGGAAAGAGGTCGGACAATCGAGGCATTTGCCGGCAGACGGAAAATGCAAACATTTAAAAAGCTGCCGATTACTGCTCCGAAAACGAAAACGAAAGCATAAGCAGAAACAATTAACAACATGGCTTTATTCCCATCTAAGTTATTCGTTAAATATAATTACAGGGATTGCTAAACAGAATTGCTGGACTTCTTCAGGAATTGCCCGGCAGTTCTGCTGCCATATCCCGGTACAAAAACGGACTTAGGCCAGTAACTTTGCGTCCCGCCTTTTCAAACGGTTTGCCTTTTTCAAGCTTGTCGTCATTATAATTGATGCGCGGTCAAAGTCAAGAATAATATCTCATTTATCATATCATTGATCATATCAACAATAATTTTCTTTACATCCCGGTATTTTATGGAGTATTTGTTCATTATATGAATAATGATGAATACTACATGCAATTAGCGTTAAAACTGGCCCGGAAAGGAATCGGTTATGTCAGCCCCAATCCGCTGGTTGGTGCGGTCATTGTTAAAAACGGCCAAATCATCGGCAAGGGCTATCACCAGCAATTCGGCGGTCATCACGCGGAAATCAACGCGATCAATAATGCCCGCCAAAACGTTGCCGGGGCAACTCTCTATGTCAATCTGGAACCCTGCTGCCATGAAGGGAAAACGCCGCCCTGCGCGGAGAGCATCATTAAAAATGCCCTGGGAAAAGTTGTTGTCGGCTGCATTGATTCCAATCCGCTGGTCTCCTGCGGGGGTTTGAATTATTTGCTGAGCCGGGGGATCGAAGTGAAAACCGGTGTATTGGAAGATGAATGCCGTAGTCTCAATGAAATTTTCTTTCATTATATGGAGACCGGCCTGCCCTTTCTCACGGTAAAATACGCCCAGACTTTCGATGGCCGCATTGCTACGGAAAGCGGCCAGTCCCAATGGATCAGTTCGGAGGCGGCGCGGAAATTTGCTCATCAATTAAGAGCCCAGCATGATGCCGTCTTAGTCGGGATGGGAACTGTCATCAAAGATGATCCCGAACTGACAGTTCGCCATGTGCGGGGCCGTAATCCCCTGCGAGTTGTGGTGGATTCCGGTTTGATTATTCCGGAAAAAGCGAAAATACTGCAAAACCTCTCCGGCGCCGGAACTTTAATTGCCACCGTCAAACAGGCCGATGACCGGCAATTCCAGCGTATCGCTGCTTCCGGTGCAGAAATAATCACGATAGATGCCGACGCTCAGGGCAAAGTCGATTTAAAGAAATTATTAAGAATACTTGCCGCCCGGGGAATATCTTCTGTTCTGGTGGAAGGCGGCGCCCAGATCATCACTGCGATATTGAAAAACGACTTGGCCTCCCGCCTGGTGGCGATAATTGCGCCGAAAATTATCGGCAGAGGCATTGAGGCTGTAGGAGATCTGCAGATCAGCGATCTTAAACATGCCAAAAAGCTGTCCTTCCAAAAAATAAAGAGATTGGGCCCGGATATAATGATTGACAGCCGCTTACGTTAATTGTCAATCATCGTAAACGGGAAATAAATTAACGGAGTATGAATCATGAATATTCTGTTTGCCGCAGATGAAAACGCCTGGGGCGGGTTTTTCGGGTTAATAAAGGCCGAACTACCGCAGCATCATTTTGAAGCCAGCGGACATTTTGGTTTCGAGAGCTTGAGGGGATTTGATATCCTGATACCGACCATGAGCAGGGTGGGCAGAGCGCAACTCACAACCGCAGACCGCCTGAGGCTCATCCAACAATGTGGCTCAGGACTGGAAGGAGTTGACCATCAGTATGCCCGGGAACTGAATATCGCAGTGGCTAATGTTCCGACCGAAATATCCGGCAATGCCGACTCCGTGGCTGAACTGGGCATCTATCTGATGATCGGCCTGTCGAGAGATTTTCATAAAATGTCCTTAAGCCTTGCTCACCGGAAGACGGGAACGCCAAAAGGACGATCCTTGTCCGGCAAGACAGTAGGTCTCATCGGCCTGGGCGGTATCGGCCGTGCAATGGCCAGAAAGCTGAAGGCCTTTGACGTTCGCCTCATTGGTATTAAATGCCATGATCCGCAAAAGGCGAAAGAGGAACTTGGCCTGGAATGGGCCGGAACACCGGCAGAGATGGATATTCTTTTGCGCCAATCTGACTATGTGGTGCTCTGTCTGCCGCTGACTTCTGAAAACCAGAATATAATTGGGCAGCAAGCTTTCGGTGCCATGAAACGGAATGCTTTTTTAATCAATTTATCCAGAGGCGGGCTGGTTAATCGGGATGCGCTCGAGGAGGCGCTGGCCTCGGAAAAGATTGCCGGTGCAGGCTTGGATGTATTCTGGGAGGAACCGGTCAATCCAGACGATCCTGTTTTCAAATATAACGTTCTTGCTACGCCTCACATTGCCGGCTCCACGGACGTTTCCATAAGCGGTATCGTGAAAGTGGTGTCGGAGAATATCAGGAGACTGGATCGCGGACAAGAACCTTTATATCAGAAAAAATGAGCGAACAAACAGGTCAGTTTAAGTTAAATTGGCAATTAAATTTTCCGCCGCCCTGATTCCATCCAGGGCCGAGCTGATAATTCCTCCCGCATAACCGGAACCTTCGCCACAAGGATAAAGGCCGCGAACGTTTTCGCTCTGGCCGTCACTCTTCCGGCAGATGCGCACCGGTGAAGATGTCCTTGTTTCCACGCCGATCAGATGGGCCTCGGCAGTAATAAATCCCGGCATTTTTCTGTTAAATTCATAAATTCCGGCTCTCAGGGCATCGGTAATAAAGGCAGGCAGCACATCATCCAGCATTGCCGGTCTTGTTCCGGGGCGGAAGCTTGTGGATCCTGTTGAATTCGCTGCTTTTTTCCCCAGAAAATCAGTCAGTCTCTGCGCCGGAGCATAATAATTGCTTCCACCTGCTAAAAAAGCCTGCTTTTCCCACTGGGCGCGAAATTTCAGACCGGCCAGCGGATCTCGCAGGCCAAAATCGTCAACCCGGACATTTACAACCAGGGCACTGTTGGCCAGTTTCCCGTTCCGTGAGCTATTACTCATCCCGTTTGTTATAACATATCCGGGAAAAGCGCTGCAGCCAATCACTTCGCCGCCGGGACACATGCAAAAAGAATATACGGAACGATTTAATTCGGGAATGGCCGCGGTTAAAAAATATTCCGCCGGCGGCAGATGAGGATTCCCGGCCCATTTACCGTACTGAATGGAATTAATCAACTCCTGGGGATGCTCTACGCGCAGTCCCATGGCAAAAGGTTTATGTTCCAGCGCGACACCTCGGGTAAAAAGCTTACTGTAGGTGTCATCGGCGCTCTGACCGATAGCCAGCACCAATTGACCGGTTTTTATTTCTTCTTTGTTGTTGACTATGATGGCGGCAAGAGAGCCCTGCCGGACTACAAAATCAGTCACCTGTGCTGCAAATCTTACTGTACAACCCATGGAGGCAAGTTTGTTGCGTAAATTGATGACCACCTCTGCTAATCGATCTGTGCCGATGTGGGGTTTGGCATCGGTCAGGATGGAACTGGGAGCTCCCATCTCGACTAAAATATTTTTTACCCAGGAAGAATAAGGATTTTTACTCCGGCTGGTCAACTTGCCATCGGAGAATGTTCCGGCGCCTCCCTCCCCAAAAAGAACATTGCTGGAAGGATTAAGAATCCCTTTTCCCCAAAAGGCTTTTACATCTTTTGTTCGCTTTTCTATCGGGGATCCCCTTTCCAGCAGCAATACCGCAAGCCCTGCTTGGGCCAGAAAATAAGAGGCAAAGAGACCGGCCGGCCCGCTGCCTGCTACTACAACAGGAGGCGCCGATGGAACAAACGGAGAAAAGAGCGGCCCGGGAAATTTATCTTCCAGTTCCTGTAATTGAATTCCCGGCGGCAGCTCAAGGGGTAATGGGAAATCATCAGCAACGCTTACCTGGACAGCATAAACAAAATGGGGCGGCTTATTGCGCCGTGCATCAATTGCTCTTTTAACTATTTTGCAATCTGCAATATCATCCGTTGCAGCCGCCAGGACTGCCGCCGCTTTCCCGGTCAACTGCTTTTCGTTTTCATCCAGAGCAAGTTTAATCCCGCTGATGAGCAAAACCTTCATCAAATCTCCATTGCAAAATATGTTCAGTTATTATAGGACGGCATAAACTTAAATAAATTAATGGATTTTTTCATGCCCTGGTATGCCGTAAGCACAAGAAGCCGCCATGAATATAAAGCAAATACCGGTCTTTTGCAAAAAAGCATAAAGACTTTTTTACCGGAGATAGAAGTTTGGAGCAAGAGAAAAGACCGGAAAAAGAAAATATTTGTCCCGCTTTTCCCCGGCTATCTTTTTGTGGAAACTCCCTGTCTGGATAACGAAAAAAAAGTATCCATTCTGCAGACATTCGGCGTAGTGCGAATTCTCGGCAAAAAGGAAAATGCCGAGCCGATAGCCGTACCGGACAGCAAGATTGAGGCCATCCAGCGTCTCTTAAATAAGAAAGTGGAAGTTTTTTCCCTTCAATATCCGCAAGTCGGTGAACCGGCAAAAATTGTTGACGGCCCCTTTGCCGGAATAGAAGGCACCGTAATAGCGAGCAATGCCGCCAAAGAGCTTTTTGTTATTTCCATTGAACTTCTGCAACGTTCGGTGGCCATAAAACTGGAAGGATTTCAGATTACAAAGATATAGAATAGGCTGAAGGCATGAGGACTTTTAGGTTGCAAAGGAAAGTATTTATCCCTTCAGTCTTCAGCCTAGCCTTCAGCCTTAAATTACTGCTTGACTTTCTTGTCACAATAAGCAAGATACGAAACTTCGAAATAGCTATTATAATACCGAATTAAACTGTTTTGGAGATTGATTTTGAAAGGTTACATTAAGATAAATAAGGAATTTTGCAAGGAATGCCATCTTTGCATTTATGCCTGCCCGCGTGGCTGCATTATTCCCACAAAAGAATATAACTCCCGTGGCTACCACCCTGTCGCCTCTAATGAGGAAAAGGAATGCACCGGTTGCACTTTATGTGCGGTGATGTGCCCGGAAGTTGCAATCGAGGTATATCGTGAATAAAGTATTAATGTCCGGAAATAACATTATTGGAGAAGCGGCAATCCGTGCCGGGTGTCGTTTTTATGCAGGATATCCGATAACTCCCCAAAATGAGCTCACCGAATACATGGCGGAGCATATGCGCAATGTAGAAGGTGGCGTCTTTGTCCAGTCGGAAAGTGAAGTTGCGGCCATTCATATGATCATCGGCGCCAGTGCGGCGGGCGCGCGAGTTATGACGTCGTCTTCCAGCCCCGGCATTTCGTTAAAACAGGAAGGCATTTCTTCCATGGCCGCCTGTGAACTTCCCGGCATTATTGTCAACATTATGCGCGGCGGCCCCGGACTGGGCAACATTCGTCCGGCGCAGGGAGATTATTTTCAGGCGACGCGCGGCGGAGGGCACGGTGATTACCGGACAATTGTTTACGGACCGGCCACCTGCCAGGAACTGGCCGATTTAACCATGAATGCCTTCGATGTTGCTGACAGATACCGTACACCGGTGATGATTCTGGCTGACGGCATGATGGGACAGATGATGGAACCGGTTATTTTTAAGAAACCTCAGCCGCGGCAGTACAGTGAAAAATTCATGCTCAGAGGAGCAGGTCGGGGCAAAAGTAAATTCATCCGCGGTCTCATCCTTGATGCCATAGATATGGAAGAACATAATTGGAAACTGGAACGTAAATATCAGGTAATTATTGAAAAAGAGCCTCTCCATGAAGAGTATAAAACAGAAGATGCCCAACTGGTCATTGTTGCCTACGGCACCGCTGCCCGCATTGCGAAAGGAGCCATCAAACGCCTGCGGGAAAACGGTATGAAGGTTGGGCTTTTCCGGCCGATTACCCTTTGGCCTTTCCCGGAATTAAAACTGAGGGCATTATCGAAAAGAGTTAAAAATTACCAGGTCTTTGAATTGAGTACCGGTCAAATGCTCGACGATGTGCGGCTCGCACTCCAGGGCTATGCCGCTATTGAATTTCACGGGCGCCCCGGCGGTGTGGTACCCACCCCGGCAGAACTGGCTAATGTCATTGCCAGGCACTATGAAAAGCTGGATTAAAATTAAAGGTTACGATTAGGAACAGAAAATATGGCAAAAAAAGTATTTGGTCGGCCGGAAAGTTTAAAAAATGCAGTTTTTCATTATTGTCCCGGATGCGGTCACAGCATTGCTCACCGGCTTGTCGCCGAAGTTATTGATGAACTGGGAATTCGCGGCATTACTATTGGTGTTCCACCCGCCGGGTGCGCCGTACTGGCTTATAATTATTTTGATGTTGATATGATGGAAGCTCAACACGGGCGCGGCCCGGCAACAGCTACGGGAATCAAGCGCGTACTGCCGGATCGCATTGTTTTTTCTTATCAGGGCGATGGAGACCTGGCGGCGATCGGCATTGCCGAGAGTTTTCATGCAGCCAACCGTGGTGAAAACATTACGGTAATTTTTATGAATAACGCAGTTTACGGAATGACAGGCGGTCAAATGGCGCCGACGACGATGCTGGATCAAAAAACAACAACATCTCCCGCCGGACGCAGTAAAACACTAGACGGCTATCCGGTTAAGGTATGCGAAATATTTTCACAACTTCAAGGCACAACTTACGTCGAACGAGTGACCGTCAATTCGCCGGCCAGTGTTAATAAAGCTAAAAAAGCTCTGAAAAAAGCTTTCCAGTGTCAGATGGACGGATTAGGATTTTCGCTGGTCGAAATTCTCTCACCCTGTCCAACCAACTGGAAAATGACTTCCGTCGCCTCCTGTAAGTGGATAGATGAAGTAATGAGCAAGGAATTTCCGCTGGGTGTTTTTAAAGATAATATTGCTGCCGTTAAAAAATCTGCAGAGGCCGCATCATGATGATTAAAACTATTTTTTCCGGTTTTGGCGGTCAGGGCGTTTTGATGATGGGTTACAGTTTGGCTCACAGTGCAATGATCAATGGTTATCATGTTACTTATCTGCCTGCATACGGAGCGGAGGTCCGCGGCGGAACCGCCAACTGTACGATCGCCATTGCGGATGAAGAAATTACTTCCCCCGTATCTTCGGAGCCCGACAACCTGGTGGTGATGAATTCTCCGTCTCTGACAACATTTCAAAATAAAGTTACACACGGCGGAAATATTTTCTTAAATTCTTCCATCATTGATGCCCGTCCCAGCCGCCAGGATGTCAAAGTATATGCTGTTCCCTGTGGCGACATGGCTCAGGAACTGGGCAATATTCGGGTAGCCAATATCATCATGATGGGCGCTTTCATTAAAATAACAGGTGTGGTTCCGGCGGATATTTACTTAAAAAGTCTCGAAACTGTTATTGGCGGCAAGAAAAAATCGGCAGCCGAAGTTAATCGTAAAGCTTTTGCCGCCGGATATGACTTTGTAAAAGATTAATAGATTCGTAAAAAGTCGCGAAATTCACAATTTTCAGACGACGTCAAAGATTAATAAGGATATCTGAACATGGCTGTAAAACAAATTTCCGTATTGTTGGGCAATGTACCGGGCTCTTTTGCCAAACTCACTCGCATTCTCGATTTGGAAGACATCAGCACTAAAGCAATGTCCGCCGCCAGCACCACCGAGAGCAGTATGGTTCGACTGGTAGTTAACGATCCCGACCGCGCCGCCGCTCTTCTATCCAGTTATAATTTTAATTTTGAAATGACGCCGGTTCTGGCAGCGGAAGTGCCCCTGCATCCGGGCGGGATTAACGCCATATTAAAGCCCCTGTCCAACGCAGAAATTAATATCCACTACCTTTACACAACTATCAATCGCATCGGTCGCGAAACTATTTTAATTCTTGGCGTTGATAAGCTGGAAGAAGCCCGGGAAATTCTGGAGCAAAACTGGATCCGTTTGATCGACGGAGAAATTTATTCCATTCCTTGAAATGTTAAATTGAACATGCCTGTCTCTTCCGGAAAAGAAGCTGCTATCGCCCAAAGAATGCTGGAGCTGGGAGTTTCAGAAAGCGACATTGAGGAGACTTTTGTCCGTTCATCGGGACCGGGCGGCCAAAAAGTAAACAAGACTTCTTCCTGTGTTTATCTGCTGCATATCCCCACCGGCCTGGCCGTAAAATGCCAGCGGGAGCGATCTCAATCTTTAAACCGCTATTTAGCCAGACGTTTATTGTTGGATAAAATTGAACGCGCCCAAAAAGGCTTTGTGGAAGAAGAAAGAGAAAAGATTGAAAAGATCCGCCGCCAAAAAAGAAAGCGGTCTAAAAGAGCCAAAGAAAAAATCCTGACGGATAAACATCATCAGACAGAAAAAAAGGTTTTGCGGAGCAAAATTACAATTGAGGAATAAACTAATTTGCTTCTGAAATGCGCAGTTGATCCGCTTCACTGCGTACAGTATACTCCGAATTTCACTTTGCAGGATAAGATCGTCTGTCGATGGAGGAAGTTTTCTCATGACAGTAGTTGTAAATACGAATTCCAGCCACGACTTTCCTACTGTAATAAAAACACCGCAACTGAAAATATAAAGATTTGCAACACACCTCATAAGTTGTCTTCATTTCCTTGACACATAAGACAGCGGTTCCTATAATGACGCACATAATAACAAAATTCTTATTAAACAAATGACGAAGGAGAAAGTTCATGGCTTTTCAAGAATATACAGCATACGACGGCATCGGTTTGGGTGAACTCGTGCGGAATGGCGAAATCACTGCTTTGGAACTTTTGGAGGAGGCGATTATCCGTGTGGAACGCCACAATGGTAAGATCAATGCGGTCATCTACAAATTTTATGACATGGCCCGTGAGGCGGCGCGCCGGAAACCGGGCAATGGCCCATTTGAGGGTGTCCCCTTCCTTCTCAAAGACATTTTAGGAGATTGCAAAGGTGTCCCGACGCGGATGGGGAGCCGCTACTTCCCTGCATTCCCTTCGTCAACCGATTCCGAACTCGTCGCTAGGTACAAACGCGCGGGGCTGATCCCCTTCGGGAAGACGAACGCCCCGGAATTCGGTCTTCCGCCTATTACGGAGCCCTTACTGTACGGGCCGGCCCGGAATCCCTGGAACACGGAATATACGCCTGGCGGTTCAAGCGGCGGGCTCTGCGGCGGCTGTGGCCGCGGGGATCGTTCCACTGGCACATGGCAATGACGGCGGCGGCTCGATCCGGATTCCGGCAGCTTCCTGCGGTCTTGTCGGTCTTAAGCCGACACGGGGGCGAAACTCGTTTGCCCCGAACCTTGGAGATGTGATGGGTGGTCTTGTCTGCGAGCATGTGGTCAGCCGGAGCGTTCGGGATAGTGCGGCGGCCCTCGACTCCACCGAAGGGCCTGTGGTCGGTGATCCCTATTTTGCACCGCCCAAGGCGCGCCCCTATATTCAAGAGGTTTCAACAATACCGGGGCGGCTGAAGATTGCCTTTTGGGAGCGCGGTATCGATGGAGGGCTGATCCATGAAGAGGCTGTAGCAGCCGTTCGTGGGGCAGTAGAGCTCTGCACCAATCTCGGTCATGAAGTCGAAGAAGCAACACCGGCGCAGGGCCCCGGTGAAAGTGAATTGGCCAGTGCGTTCATTTCAGTTTATGCAGCCGGTCTAGCCTCGACCATTGAGAGCATCAGACAGCTTACGGGCGTGCAGCCGACCCTCGATAACCTGGAGGGGCTGACTATGAACTTCTATGAGATCGGGAGGCAGATTACCGGCGCCCAGTATCTGATGGCGGTCATGACGCTGCAGAGGTTGTCACGGCAGTTTGCTGCCTTCTTCGAGACGTATGATATACTCATCGCTCCTGCCCTTGGGTGCCCGCCCCTTAAGGTCGGTACTATTGATTTCCAAAGCCCGTCAGCTTCCATGTTGGACCCAAGGATCGGCATGTATGCGCATGTGAACCCCATCTTCAACATTACCGGCCAGCCGGCCATATCCCTTCCCCTCCACTGGACCGCCGACGGACTACCACTCGGGGTGCTCTTTGGTGGAAGGTACGGTGATGAGGCGACCCTTCTCCGGCTTGCAGGTCAGATTGAACAGGCCCGTCCTTGGAAAGACCGTCATCCACCTATATGGGGATAGGGAAGGAGTCATAGAAGGGGAAAGATAGAAAAGGAAAAGCCTCTGCCGCTTCTCGGGATTCCGTTGAGAAACTTTGCCAGCATAGGGCCATTGGTGTTGGCAAGATTACTACAGTACGAAGATATGCTTGAAGGTTGCCTGCTGCTGAAAACAGAAATATGGATTCTGACTTCTCTGTTAACTGCTTCCTGAAATCATTAATCAGGTATGACTCAATTTGATAGTGGCTTTCAAGTTATATACAGGGACAGTTTATCTAATAAATTTCCGATTGTGACCTATAGGTTATGCGCTTCGTTTCGGGGATGTTTTAAAGGTACTAACCCTGCGTCGCTGCGCTTTGCAGGATAAGATCATCTAAAAATTTCCGCAGGCTTCGTTTCGGAAATTAAGATGATCTAAAAAAGGGAGAGAAAGTCGATGTACGCTCCCCCTCCCTGATTTTGATATAATAGCAATACTGATTAGCTGATAAACTTCATAAGCGGATTGGCATAAAGCACTATCAGCGCAATAACAAGCGCATAGATCGCCAGAGATTCGATCATCGCCAAACCAACCATCATGGTTAAGAGTATTTTCCCCTGAGCTTCCGGGTTCCTGCCAACTGCATTAGTAGCACCATTCAAACCGGCGCCCATACCATTTCCGGTGCCGATCGTACCAAATGCAATTGCCAGACCTGCAGCCAGCAAAGAGCATCCGAGAACTATTGCTTTTGTGTAATCGACTGTTGCCGCTGCCGCCGGTGCCGCCTGCGCTACTTCTTTTGCTGCGAAAACGAAAGGAGCTGAAACAATCACCAATACCATCGCTAATAACGCATACATCAAACTCTTTTTCATTTAGATCCTCCTTAATTTAATGTGTGGCTTATATTTAAATCCCCGGCAATCTTCAGTCCTGCTTTTTGTACGCACCTCCTTTCTAAAATTTAAAGATTCGGGTATTTATGTTTGTGTTTTTAGCGGCGCAAAGATCAATTGTCAAGAGGAATTTCCAAGACCAAGCCATAACTTGATTTTATTTCCCAGTCAGGATAAAAGTCATTCATGGAAAATTTGACTGTTGCAGAAAAAATGGTCGCCCGCTATATCCAGCGCGATATCCCTTTAATGAAGCGTCCTTTTCAGGAAATAGGAATTGCCTGCGGTCTTGGCGAACAGGAAGTTCTAAACATAATCAGGCGTCTTGAGCAGAAAGGCCATATCCGCAGATTTGCCGCCATACTGCGTCATCAGCAAGCCGGCTATACCGGGAACGCGCTAATTGTCTGGTCGGTACCACCTAATAAAATTGAGGACGCAGGAAAAATCCTGGCAGCGTTCCCTTTCATCTCCCATTGCTATGCCCGGAAACCGGCATTTCAAAATAAATATAATCTTTTTAGCATGCTGCACACACAAAATGAAAATATCGAATTCCTGGTCAATCAAATGGCCGAATCAATAAACAGTCGCGATTTTTTAATACTGGAAAGCATTCAGGAATATAAAAAAATATCACCGGAGTATTTTGAATGATCGAAACGTCAGAAAAATATTTTACGCAAGCCCGACAAGTCATTGCCGGAGGTGTTAATTCTCCGGTCCGCGCCTGGCAGGCGGTTGGCGGCGACCCTCTTTTTGTGAGCGAAGCCCGGGGCAGCAAAATCTATGATGCCGCCGGCCGGGAATACATCGATTTTGTTCTTTCCTGGGGACCGATGATTCTGGGTCACGCTCATCCGGATGTCATTGACTCCATTTGCCGCATTGCCCGGAAAGGAACAAGTTTCGGCGCACCGACCGAGGCGGAAACTCAAATAGCTCAATTAATCAGCTCAGCAATACCTTCGATGGAGCTCATCCGCATGACCAGTTCCGGAACTGAAGCCACGATGACGGCGATTCGGCTGGCCCGCGGTTACACCGGACGAAATATGATTATGAAGTTTGACGGCTGCTATCACGGGCATGCGGACTCACTGCTGGTCCAGGCCGGATCCGGGGTTGCCACTTTGGGAATACCCGGTTCTCCCGGTGTTCCTGACTGCCTGGCGGAGCTTACCCTCAGCCTGCCTTACAATGATGCTGACACCGTAATTTCCGCAATCGAGCGTTATGGATCGCAACTGGCGGCAATCATCGTGGAACCGGTGGCGGGAAATATGGGTGTCGTAGTGCCGGAGGATGGTTTCTTAGCAACGCTTCGAGATCTTACCGCGAAACATGGCATCATTTTAATATTTGACGAAGTTATAACCGGTTTTCGCTTTGCCTTCGGCGGTTATCAGAATATAACCGGCATTAAACCCGATTTGACCTGCCTGGGTAAAATAATCGGCGGCGGTCTGCCTGTTGGGGCTTTGGGCGGGAAAAAAGAAATAATGGCGGCGCTTGCCCCCGCAGGAGATGTTTACCAGGCGGGAACTCTTTCGGGCAACCCCCTGGCCGTAAATGCCGGTTTGGCCACCCTTCAGTTGCTTCAGAAAAAAGCCGATTCCTATGCGCACGCTGGACCTGCAGGCGCATGCATCTCTGCCGGGAAATCGAAAAACTCTTTTTCGCCAAAAGCATTCCCGTCTGCATAAACAGATTCCATTCCATGTTCACAATATTTTTTCAGGCCGGCCCCGTTAATAATTACCGGGATGCCAAGAAATCAGATACCGCTTTATTCGCCAGATTCTTCCATGGGATGATTAAGGAGGGCATTTGGCTCGCTCCATCGCAATTTGAAGCGATCTTCATCTCGTTTGCCCATACGGATGCCGACATAGCCCGCACACTCGAGGCTTGTGCCGCCGCATTAAATAATCTATAATGCTGAAAATTTTGATATTTTCGAGGCAGGCAAAAGACTGAAAGCATTGCCCTTTAAGAGAATCGGCGGACTTTTGAGCGGAAAATATAAAAACAGTGGCTTAGATATCGCTGATTATGAACGGCGGTCAGTTTTTGTTTGACATTGATCTTCTTTAATGTTAAGGAGCGCTCCACAAAATGAATGATGATATTCGAAATTCTGCCATTCAAATGGCCTATGCCAGCAGTATCGGTATAGCAATGGTTCTGGCAATTTTCGGATGTCTTTTACTGGGAGTTTATTTAGACCGGAAATTTGATTCAGGAAACGTTTTCACATTACTGTTTCTGGTAATCGGAGTCAGCGCCGGATTTCGCAACCTGTATGTTTTAATTAAGAAAAACTTTCCGGATGAAGAACCCATTATAAAGAGCTTAAAAAGTGAACCGCATCGAAAAAGACCTGCTCCAAAAAAGAATTGAAATAGCCAATTGGATTGTCTTGGCAGTTCTTTTCCTTCCCGCCCTTATTCTTGCTCCGTTAAAATTTGCCCTGGGCGTACTCCTCGGCGGCTTTATTTGTATTCTCAATTTTCACTGGCTGGGGCGGAGCCTGCATGGTGCTTTTCAAAAGTTGGGCAATAGCGGCAACATCAAGACGCCGGTCATGGTTAGATACTACATCCGCATGGGCGTTACAGGCATTATCCTGTATCTATTGATTGACGGTGGCGCTGTCGATGTCATCGGCTTAATTGTTGGACTTTCCGTAGTGGTAATCAACATTATTATTACCCTGATCGCTACCGCTATGTTAAAAAAAAACACTCTTGAGGAGGTTAGTTAAGCATGCATCCCCTACTCTTTTTGGAAAACCGCTATGTTCCCGGACACATAATGTACACATTGCTTGTGGTTATTCTCTTAGCGGTTTTGGCATTTCTGGCCACGAGGCGATTGGATATCTACCCGGGGCGTTTACAAAATATTATGGAGACTATCGTTGATGCGATGTATGAACTGCTCAACAATACGATGGGCGAGCATGGCCGCAAATTCTTTCCGCTCATCGCCACCTTGGGAATTTTTATCCTGACGGCCAATCTACTGGGTATTATTCCGGGATTTGAATCCCCGACGGCAAACATTAATACCAACGCCGCCATGGCCATGGTCGTGTTTGTTTCCACACATGTAGTGGGAGTCATGACCCATGGCATGAAATATCTCAAACAATTCGTCGGGCCGGTTCCCTGGTTGATTCCGCTTATGATGCCCATTGAAATCATAAGTCATTTGTCCCGCCCGCTTTCTCTGACGGTTCGTCTCTTCGGCAACATCATGGGCGAAGATATCGTCCTGGGCGTTGTTCTGCTGCTCGTACCGCTGCTTGTTCCGCTGCCTGTTTTCGTTTTAATGATCTTTACATCATTAATTCAGACATTGGTTTTTATGCTGCTGGCGATGATGTATATTGCCGGCGCCCTGGAAGAAGGTCATTAACATTTTTTCCATTAACTGCTCAGGCGGCCGGAAACTTTTTGACACCGGCCCCTGAGCAGTTTCAATTCCTTTCGTATCAATCACTTATACTTTTGTAATCAGCCGATAATCCATCATTTTCCAAAACAATTATTTTAAAAATAAATCATCTGCCTCTTGACTCGGACGTTCGTTCGTAATAGTTAAAATTGCTTTATTTATTATTTCCCTTTCATTTTTACTTACTGGAGGATTTTAATGCACAGTCTGGGAATTAACATCGGCTCCTCAAATGTCAAAGTGACCATGCTGGAAGGATACAGCATTCTCTGGAGCAAAGTTGAACCGCATGAAGGAAATTTTCTCGACACTCTCAGGGAAATTTTATCATCCCAAAAAATTCCGACCGGAATTAAAGTGCTGGCCACCGGGACGGAAGGCAGACATCTATTAAACATCAACAGTGTGATCGAGCCATTATGCATCGAAGAAGCCCTCCGGCATTTGAACTACGAAGCAGATGCCATAGTTTCTCTGGGCGGCGAGGATCTGGTTGTTTACACTATCGACAATAAAACCAAAAAAATAATTACCAGCTTTTCCGGAAATAAATGCGCTTCGGGCACCGGAGAATTTTTTAAACAGCAGCTGGCCAGAATGGATATGGGGCTGGCCGATATTAATGATATTCCCGATCACAGTTGCGTCCTGAAGCTTTCGTCGCGCTGTTCAGTTTTTATGAAAAGTGACTGCACACACCGTTTGAATAAAGGAGAAGCCAAGAAAGGTGATATTGTCCTGTCGCTTTCGGATGTCATGGCTACAAAAGTTATTGATTTCCTTAAAAGAGCCAGAATATCCAAAGGGAAAGTCCTGCTGGTCGGCGGCGTTACCCGGAATCAATATATCCTGCGATTTATCCGGGAAAGGATGCCGCAAATCGAGTTTATTGTTCCCGAGCCGGCAGCATACTTTGAAGCATATGGAGCCGCGCTTCTGGCAAAAAATTCCGGCTGCACATTACCCCCATTGGAAAAGTTATTTAAACCGGGGAAAGTGCAATTCAAACGGTTTAAAAACCTGATGACCGCGGCCAGCCGTGTAACTTATCTCTCCTCAAAAAAAGGGAAAGTTGTTGCCGGCCGTGAGTACATTCTGGGCGTCGACGGCGGATCGACTACAACCAAGGCCTCCTTAATTGATATGGAAACAAGCGAAGTCACTGCATCCTTCTATGGCCGGACCCATGGCGATCCGGTGAAGGCCCTGAAAAACTGCCTGATCGAAATGAAAAAACAGATTAAAGAAGATATTGGCGACGGGCAAATCAGGATAACGCTGGCTTCAACAACCGGATCATCCCGGGAAATTCTCGGCGTTTTTCTGGAAACGCCGGCTGTCTATAACGAAATAATAGCGCATGCCGTCGGGACTACTTTTTACCGGGAAGATATTGATACAATCTTTGAAATCGGCGGGCAGGATGCTAAATATGTTTTTCTAAAGAACAAGGTGCCGATTGATTACGCCATGAATGAAGCCTGCTCGGCCGGCACGGGTTCCTTTCTCGAAGAATCGGCCCAGGGCGATTTGAATATTGCCAGCGCCTGGGAAATCGGTGACATCGCCGTTGGGGCCTCCGAACCGCTCAAGTTCGGCGAACACTGTTCCGCGTTTATTAACTCCGACATCCGCAATGCCATTTTGCAAGGCGCCTCCCGTGAAGATATCACCGCCGGCATTGTCACTTCGATTGTTTCCAATTATTTGAACAGGGTTGTCGGCAATCGAACCATCGGCAAGAACATAGTTCTCCAGGGCGGCGTAGCCAAAAACAAAGCGATCCCTCTGGCTTTCGCCATGCTGTTAAATAAAGATATACTCGTTCCGCCTGATCCCGAGACTGATGGGCTGTTTCGGCGTAGGCATCCTCGCCAGGCAGAAACTGATCGACGGTTTATTAATCAAATCGTCATTCGATATAGATAAGATTCTGGCCACGGAAATTATTTATGAAAAAGAATTCCAGTGTAAGTCCTGTGACAATTACTGCCCGATTCGCATTCTCAATGTCAACAACAACAAATACATGTTCGGGGGCCGCTGCAATAAATATGCTAATATGCGCAAGAAGAAAGTCATCAACGAAGCCGAAGTTTTCGACTATGTTGAAAAACGCAACAACCTTCTTTTTCAGCAATGCGCGCCTGATCCGGCCAACCTGGTAAGGAAAAAAGAAATCGTCGTGGGCGTCCCGCTGTGCTTTTCTGTTTATACGCTCTGGCCTTTGTATTCCTGGTTTTTCCACTCTTTGGGAGTGGAGGCTGTTCTTTCGCAGAATATATCCCATGAAGGGACGGCGCGGGTGGAAAGCAGCTATTGTTTCCCGGCGGAAATTGCCCACGGGGCCGTTCAGGATATTTTTGACCGCAATCTGGATTATATCTTCCTGCCCCATTTTAAAGATATGGAAAGCTATGAAAAGGATGCCCCCGCCAATCTCTGCCCCATTACGCAGGGCCTGCCCTATTATATTCAAAAGGCTTTTCCGGAAATCCCCGAGGACAGATTTTTATTGCCCGTCATCAGCTTTATGTATGGCCTGGAGAAAGCCGCTGAATCTTTTATTGAGATGGGAATCAAGCTTGGCTTTACGGAAAGAGAATCCCGCAGCGCTTTTGCAATCGCCAACGAAAAGCAGCTGGAATATTTCCGTAGGGCGCAGGAGATGGGAAAAACAGCGCTGACCGAAGCCAGGCTGTCCTCCCGTCCGGTGATTGCTCTGCTGGGCAGGCCTTACAATGCTTTTACAACCGACGCCAATATGGGCATACCGCGAAAATTTCCACCCGCGGTTATTCGGTTATTCCCTTTGACATTCTGCCTTTCGAAGAAGAAGTCCATTTATCCGAACATGTACTGGTATTACGGACAGCAGGATATGAAAGCCGCCATGCTCCTCAAAAACGAGGATAACATCTACGTTACCTATATCTCGAATTTTTCCTGTGCGCCGGATTCCTTCATGCTGCATTATCTGAAATGGATTATGGGAACCAAGCCTTTCCTGATTCTGGAAATGGATTCGCATACCGCCGATGCCGGAGTGGATACGCGCATTGAAGCCTTTCTGGATATTATTGAAGGATACAGGTCAAAAATCATCAGCATCCGCGAGGAAAGATACGACAATGGTTTGCGCTTCATCAATAATCCGGGCGAAGAAATCCATATTCAAAACACCATCACCGGCGAAAAGATACCGATCAAAAACAACCCCCGGATAAAGCTGTTGCTCTCCAACATGGGCCGGCTTTCGGCGGAATTGATCGGAGCGACGATCCGCGGATTGGGTATCAACGCCGAAACGATGCCCGTGCCGGATATCCATACACTGCAACTGGCGCGGAACCATGCTTCCGGCAAAGAGTGTCTGCCCTCGCACCTGGTCTTGGGCAGCGCACTGAAATATTTTTCTTCAGAAAAATACCGGAAAGATGAAATATATATCTTATTTGTCCCCACAACCACCGGGCCCTGCCGGACAGGCCAGTATTTTGTCTTCTATGAAAATCTTTTCAAGGATCTCCGCCTGGAAAATGTTGTCGTCTTTACTCTGGATTCCGATAATTCGTACAATGAGCTCGGCCCGGAATTTTCCAAACATGCCTGGTGGTCGATTATTATCGGCGACCAGATGAAAGACGTGGAAACAACGCTCCGAACCTGCGCCGCCGATCCGGTGCAGGCAATGGCAACATATGACGGACTCTGGCGCAGGATGATCAGCGTTGCGGAAAAAAACGTAACCCAGGTATTGCCGGTTTTAAAAGAAATTTCCGATGAGATCGCCCGGATTCCTCTCAAGAAAAAAATGGAAGACTGTTCCAAGGTGCTTATAGTCGGCGAGATATATGTGCGGCGCGACGATTTTGCCGTGGATGAATTGATTGCGCATTTCAGCCGGCGCGGAATCATCGGCAAAGTCTCCAATGTCGCCGAATGGGTTTACTATTGTGATTTTGTCCGGAAGTATGAACTGAAAAAGAAATTGAAATTAATCCCCTGGTACCGCCGGGCATTTGCCAAAGAGTTTATGGACCTGATTAACTGGAATATCGAGCATACTTACAAAAACAATGTGGTAAAAAAAGTCGGCGACATTCTCGGCACAACCAACCTGATTCCTAAAACTCCGCACGACATGAACGAAATCATGAAAAACACCGAGAAACATTTTGTGAGCCATGAACTTTATTCAGAGATAAGCATCTCCAGCGGAGTGGCGGCAACGGCAATGATGGATGGATATTCCGGCATCGTCAACATCTCTCCTTTTGCCTGCCTGATTGGCCGCGTAATTGAAGGATTGCTTACTCCGTGGGCGCGGGAACGGAAATACCCGATTATTTCCATTGAAATCGACGGCAATCTCCTGCCGCCGAATGTTCTCAACAAGCTGGAAATCTTCATGCTCAATGTCCTGCGTTTCCGGGGAAACCCGGATGCCGATGCGATGATTGAGCGCGAAGGTGTGCAACCCGTGGTAGTGGATCGGAAAATAATTCACTGATAGCATTTTGCTTTCTGCGGCTGGATGTCATGCCGGACTGGATCCGGCATCCAGACTTTATTAAGCACTCCGGGTTTTTTTACTTCCCAATATCCGCCTTTTTTTCCATCGGCCTCCCTTGTAGTACAACCAGTTGAGTCCCACGGCCAGCACACTGCTGAATAGCATTGCCATCCAGATGCCGTCCTGCTTCCAGCCCAGGGGGCCCGAAAACCAGTAGGCCAGGGGAATGCGGATGACCATCAAGGCGATGAAGGAGAGCATCAGCAGTGCCACTGTATCGCCCGCGCTGCGCAGAATGCCCTGAAGGACGCAAATGACCGCAAAGCAGGGAAAGATAAAGGCCACCCAGAGATAATAATCGCGGACAAAACCCAGCACTCTGGCGTGTTCTATCGATTGTTTGAGGAAAATCGCGCCGATCTGATAAGGGAAGATCAGCAACAAAGCGCTGCACACAAAGGCGATAGCCAGACTGAAATAAACCGCTATCCGCATGGTCTGGAAAACGCGATCTAATTTCTGTGCTCCCAGATTCTGACCGGCAACTGTTGTTGCCGCGATCCCGATGGAAATGGCCGGTATAGCCGCCAGCATATCGATCTGCATACCGATTCCGAAGGCTGCTGCCACATCCGTACCATAAAGGTTTACCAGCGCAATAATAAAGACATTGGCCAGCGATATCACTATCATTTGCAGCGATGCGGGCACACCGATGATAAATACCTCCCGGATGATTTGCCAGTCCAAGTGATAGTCCCAGTTGCACACATTAATGTAAGGATTATATTGCAGCAGATAAATATAACCGATGACACAGGTCAACACAGACGCCAGCGCCGTTCCCCATGCCGCACCGGCTACACCGAGAGGCGGCACAGGACCGATGCCGTTAATGAACAGCGGGACAAATATTATGTTAAATCCAGTGAGCAGGGCGAGGATTTTCAGCGGGGTGCTGGCATCGCCCAAGCCCCGCAGCATCCCGTTCATCCAGTTGATAAAGAACTGAAAGACCAGTGTGCCCATGATTATCGTCAGATAGGACACAGCCATATCCTGAATTTCCCGGGGAGCATTCACCCAATCCAGCAACTGGCGACGGAGCACAATGGAGATAATGGAAATAAGCAGGCAGAACAAAGTCGAGGCAAAAAAGGAATTCGACAGGATTTTCTTGAGCATGGCCGTATCCTTTCGGCCGAAGGCCTGGGCGATAAGGACATTGGTGGCCATACCCAGGCCGATTAGAAATGCCGGCATCAGCATGATAATCGGCAGGGAGGCGGCTACGGCGGCCACAGCCTTGTGCCCCAGGAGCCGGCCTACCCAGATCAGGTTGATAATGCCATAGACGGACATCAGCACGTTGCCGAGCATGATCGGTGTACTAAAATTAATAACCTGTCGAGTAATATTGCCTTCAGTAAAATCTTTCACTCTATTCCTTCAGCAGAAAATACTGAGGACAAAGCATGTGGAAAAGTATCAGGTGTGCCGTTGCCACAATAGTTATTTCTTCTTTAAAATATTTTGCTCTGCGCTCAAAACGCTCCGATTTGTAGTCTCATTTTAGAAATTGACCACCCGCTCCAGGGGCACCGGCGGATAAATCTGTCCGTGATTCGGCGGCATAGAGTTATAGACCCAGTCAATATCGACTGTTCCCAGCTTCACGCCCCGATAGCGGGAATAGCCGTTAAAGATCCCGCGCACCAGGACATCTTCCATCTGCATAGTCAGGCCAAAAACAGCCAGCGGCATTCCCTGCTGGAGTTTGTTCAGCTCGGCGCCAAAAGCTCCCGGATAAAACACCAGGCGGCCGCTGCCGGCAGCCTGGCATTGGATGACAGGAATGACGGAAGGAAATCCGTCCCGGTCAATAAAGGATAAGAATTTAAGAGAATCCAGCCCGTTGAATAACTTTTCTCCAAAATACGACAGCACTCTTGCGCCGCTTTGTTTTGCGGCGCCGCCTTTGATCATTTTCGTCAGTAGTGCCGATTTTATAATGGACGCCAGTGGCAGTGCACTACCGGTTGTTGTTTCCGTGAGATTAAAATAATGCACGGTGTTGATGCCAAAATATGTATTGTACCGAAACATGGGCTGATTATTGTATATTTCATATTCCGGGCCTTCTTTCTTCAGATGAGTCCAGATGGCCTTGCCGCGCCAGAGCTTCTTATCCAGGGTCAGGATGGCAAAAGCTATCTTCCTGGTGTGCTGCATGTATTCTTTGCTCAGCCCCTGGCAGAATTCCCCCACGGTCAGCTGATCCGGTCCGGCAGCCATCACTGAAGTCAGCAGCGACATATGGGGCAGACCTCCCTCCGTCACCGTGGCAATGATTCCCACTTTCTCGGAAGGGGCAAAAGCCTTCATGTCGTCCGAAGAAAAAATCTTTTTCATGGTCATGACCTTCTTCCTTTCTTTTATCTTCAGCAGCCGGAAATAGTCACGTTGCCATTTACAGTCTTTCCCGCCGATGGGTCACTTGTCCTTTGCTCCAGTTTCGTTGATCCGCTCCAGCAGACAATCGATCGAGAAACTTTTGTCCGTGCAACCTCGACCAGCGCCTCCAGCAGTGATCTTTCCAGAAGTTCTTCCCGGGCATAAGACCATTTCATTCCCAGCCGGTCATACTTATCCCGGCAAAGATTGTTAAAGGCGCACAGCTCCCACCGGGCGACATTTCCCCGGAGGTTTTCCGCGATAAACTCTCCGATGCCCAGTATATTTTCGGCAGTATCTGTCGCGCGGGGAATCAACGGCGTTCGTATCCATATTGCCTTGGGGGATGTATGAGTTTTTTGATAATTTGCGGCGAAAATGGCGTTGGCCAGGATCTTTTCGTTGCCCGCTCCCGTAAATTTTTTGTGCTTTGCCGAATTGATCTCTTTTAGATCATACAGCAGAATATCAACATAAGGCAAAAGGCCGGCCAGCGCTTCCTGGGATACCTGCCCGCACGTATCCAGGGCAGTAGAAATTCCGCGGTTTTTAAGCTCTTTCAACAGGGCGCGGCAAAAATCATTTTGCAGGGCGGCTTCCCCTCCGGAAAGCGTAACACCTCCGCCCGACTGTTCAAAATAAGCAAGGTCCTTAACCAGTTCACAGGCCAGATCATGAACATTCCATTTTTTGCCCAGAAGTTCCATAGCGGTTGTAGGACATTCTTCTGTGCATAAACCGCAGCTGTTGCAGACGGAACGGTTAATGCTGAATATATTTTTCAGTCTGCTCGAGCGCCTTCTCCGGGCAGGTCTTTACACAAATTCCACATCCGATACAGCTTGTCCGGATCCAGTGAATCTGGGGCTTGGGGCTGATACTCTCCGGATTATGGCACCACAGGCAGTTGAGCGGGCATCCCTTGAGGAAGACCGTTGTTCTTATGCCGGGGCCGTCCTCCGTGGACATGCGGACAATTTCCAGGACAGTCCCCTGCATGTCTTTATTTGTCTCCGGCTCGCGCATGGGGGAATATCCTTAAAATTTACCGTGACTGACGCGTTCGATCACTTCGTTTTGCAGTTCCCGTCCTACAGTGGTAAAGTACGCATTATAACCGGTAATGCGCACCAGGAGATGACGATAGTTCTGCGGATGAGACTGGGCGTCTTTGAGCACACCGGGATCGAGCATATTGATCTGCAGAGCCGTACCGCCATTCAGGGTGTAGCCCCTCAGAAATGCCTTGAATTTCTCCTTGTGGACGGGATCACGCAGAATGGAAGGATTGAAAGTTATAGTGTGGCTGGCCCCATTGGGCAGTACGTTTACGTAATCCTCCCAGTCGCCGTTTCTATCGGACGCTTTGCCGCCCAGCACCTTCCCTACCGAGTTTGCATTAGCCGTCGGTCCGTTAATATCAGCGCCGTTGGAGGGGCAGATCGCATTGGAAAGAAACTGCCCCTTGGCCCGGCCATCGGCACTTGCCGCCATGATGTATCCGTCACCTGCCCAGTAATTCCAACTCAGCATCCCCGGACGGTATTTGCGCCCGGTTGATTTTGTGCTCTGCCGCCAGGTCTCCTCACACCACAACTGCATCACTTTGCCGGCCATGGCATCCGCTGCATCGTCGTCGCGGCCATATTTGGGCGCGCGGTTTTTGGCCATGGCCTGCAAAACTTCGTGGCCCTGCCAGTTGGCCGCAAGGGCGGATACCAATTCCTGCAGAGTGCAGGTTTTTTTGTCAAAAACAAGATATTTTATGGCCAGCAGCGAATCCACAGTAGTGGCATAGGTAACCGCCTCCAGTGTGGTGAGACTGATTTCCGCCCCGCCTTGTGTAACATCCTTGCCTTTTTCCGCGCAACCCTTGACCAGGCAGGAAAGATAAGGCGTGGGAAAGAATCGGGCGCGCATCGACTCAGAAGCCTCATAAACATCAACGCACTTTTGAATAATATATCTCGTCTGCACGGCATAGGCCGCCCAGAACTCTTCCCAGGTCTTAAAAGTGGAGGCATCCGGTGTGCGGGGGCCATCCTGCTTCGGGGCTTCGGTCTTGCCGGTCATGGGGTCCGTGAAGGGAAGCAAATCTTTTCCCCCGGTCAGTGCCAGTTCCACCGCTTTCAGCAGATTGAGATTGTTGTCCACCGTACCGGAACGGTCGTTGCCGACCATTGTATTTTCCAGGCATCCGACGGGCGCGTATTCATGGACATTGTCCTTGTTGATAAGATGGGTGAGACCGGCTTTTTTGGCCTCCAGCATCATCCCGGCCATGGAGCGTTCATCAAAATTAAGCAGGAAAGGAGCTCCCTGGCTGGATTCTATCATGTCCACAACTTTATCATACAGCTCTTCGGGGCTGTTGCGATGCAGCCGTACATTGGGCTTTGGTTCCAGAATAGGCGACATCTCGTCAATCACTTCGAGGATAACATAGGTAAGGTCATTGGTCATGTCCCTGCCGCCCGCGCCCAGCCCGGACAGAGTGATAAGCTGTCCGAAACCGGCGGTGATTCCCTGGTTGCCGTTGCGGATCATCGCATCATAAGCCGTATTGGCGTGGAACCAGAAACATTTCAGGATTTCTTTGATAAATTCCCGATCCATGCCTTCACGGATTGATCTTTCGTAATAAGGATAAAGATACTGGTCAACCCGGCCAAAAGAAACACCGGCGCCGGGGTAATTTTCGTCTGTCATCACCAGCATGTGGTTAATCCACAGCGCCTGAACGGCTTCCCAGAAATTACCGGCCGGCTCCCAGGGTATTTTGCTTAAGTTCTGAGCCATTGAGGTAAGCTCAATGCGGCGAACAGGGTTTTGCTCCTTTTGCGAGAGTTCCAGGCACAAGTCCCTGTATTTAAAAGCCAGGTCTCGCGCCATGGTTGCGGCTGTGAGCATGGCCTTGAGCTGAGCTCCTTTTGTGCCCTGGCGCTCCCGATTATCCAGCGCATTATAAAGAGAAAGAAGATTTGCGTGCACGCCTTTCCAGCCGATTTTGAGCAGATTCTCATAACCGGGGACAAGATGACCGCTGGTGGCGCCGGCATTGCCGTATCCGTGATCATGAAACCATTTCATCTGCGCCCGGACGCCGTTCTTACCCTTCACCAGCCGCAGCCATTCTTTGCTTTCCTGTTCATCAAAGCACATGGATGTTTGAATGTTGAACCTGGCCCCCGCCAGCAGATCACCCGGCAGTATTTCCTGCGGAACATGATTAACGATAACATCCTTCACAAACCAGGCGCGCCTCTCCACCCGCGACCACTGCCAGAATTCTTCAGGGAGAGCAACTGGCCTGGCTGCCTGCAGATAAGACGCTCCCAGCGTATTGAGCAGCATGTATGTTTCCGGCACAATATAAAAGGTCAACTCATTATAGATAATGTCCCAGGGCGTGCCGGTGGTCCATGAGGTAAACTCGTTATTCCAGGCGCGTTCAGTTCCCCGAAAATAATAATCGCGCAGCCATTGGATACGCTCTGATAATCCTCTCGGCTCTTTGATGGTAAATTCTGGCGCGGCAACGGTTTTCATATCAGCCTCCCTTACACCGGTTAAATAATCTTAAACCAATTTAATATCAAGTTGAAAACATAAGCGCGTCCGGCATTAGTTGCCGTTTCGGAGATTTGTTTTTATTCATTTTCACATTTCGTTCAATTTCTTTTAACTTTTTATTTAAAGAAAAAGCGAAAAAAAGGGCACCCCCTGTTTTCCCGAAATGCCCTGCTGCATTTATTTATGAGTATTATCATGGTGTTATAAAATATTATGCCGATCTTTTGTTTTTGGCACGATATTTCCAATAGAATAAAGCCAAACAGACAAACCTTGAGGAGGTAACAGATCATGAAAAAGACTTTAGGAACAATGATGGTAGCGGCAGCGGTGGTTCTTTTAACAGCAACTTTCGGTTTTGCCGAATACGCGGCAGCAGGCACAGCCAATTTCCCGTATTTCCAGCTGGGCTGCTTGATTGTCGGCGGATTGCTCATGGTTTCTTTAAAGAAGGAGATTTGAAAAACTGTATACGGCCGAAGTAGTTGGTGCCTTCGCCCTGTATACTGTCCTGATGGCCCTGTTCACCAATCCGGTGATTGAAGCCGTGAAGAATATCGTCAGCTAAATAAGCGGTCTTTTTGATAGAACGCTCTTAAAAATCACGATCTGTTTATATATAAGAAAACCCCTTAAAGCCTGTGCTTTAAGGGGTTTTTATTTGACCAACTAAATAATGCGGCAAGTATAGGATCATGGGAGGCCCCGCAGGTCTATTTACTACCCGTTGACGACGACAACCCCGACCTACGCCGGGGCAGGCTGCGCCAACAGAGTCAGCCCAGAACGACCTGGTATTACAACTTGCTTTTTAAGTCGCTGAGTTTATTCAAGGCGGAAAGCGGGGTCATGGAGGCAATATCGATAGCCTTGAGCTC
Source organism: uncultured delta proteobacterium (assembly GCA_963845095.1). GTDB lineage: Bacteria > Desulfobacterota > Syntrophia > Syntrophales > Smithellaceae > MVRV01. The sequence goes on along the minus strand of CAWJQM010000002.1, from coordinate 47,819 downwards.
ACCGATAATTTCATCTTCCCTGTCCATAAAAAGATTCAGCTGCGGCTGATCGTTTCTGGCAATATTAAGACCTCGCGCAATGCGGGGCATGCCGATTTCGTCGAACTCACCTTTTTCCAGATTATACAATATTTCTTTGGCGCGTAAAATTACCTCCTGGGGCACACCGGCAATTCTCGCCACTTCAATACCATAACTGCGGCTGGTGCCTCCCTCCATAATCTTGCGCAAAAAAATTATTTTATCCCCCCATTCTTTCACTGCAATATTATAATTCTTGACGCCATTCTTGGTAGCAACTAAATCAGTTAATTGATGATAGTGAGTGGCAAAAAGAGTTCGGACGCCACGCTCCTTAAAATCATGAATATACTCGGCAACAGACCAGGCAATACTCAATCCATCGAAGGTCGATGTTCCTCTGCCCACTTCATCCAGAATAACAAGACTGCGTGACGTTGCGTTTTTTAATATCTCCGCCACCTCTGTCATTTCGACCATAAAGGTGCTCTGGCCTTGAGCCAGATTGTCCGAAGCACCGATGCGGGTAAATATTTTATCCACAATGCCGATTTTTGCCTTTGCCGCCGGGACAAAACTGCCCACTTGCGCCAGAAGAATAATCAAAGCCACCTGACGAATATACGTGGATTTACCGGCCATGTTGGGGCCGGTGATGATCAGCAATCTGTTATTGCCGATATCAAGCAGGGAATCATTAGGAACAAAACCTTCCCTGCTGAAAGCAGCTTCTACCACCGGATGCCGCCCGTCTTTTATGACAATGGCATCTTCATCATTCACTTCGGGACACACATAATGATACTTTTCCGCCACTTCCGCGAGGGAAATCATGGCATCCAGGTCGGCAATCAAAGAGGAATTATTTTGTATCTCATTTATATATTTGGCGATATCGTCCCGGATAACCAGATAAAGTTCATACTCTCTTTCGCGTATTTTTTCTTCAGCATTTAAAACCGTTTCCTCAAATTCTTTGAGTTCCTGATTAATGAAACGCTCGGCATTAACCAGCGTCTGTTTTCTGACATAAGATGCGGGAACCAGGGCGGCATTGGCTTTGGTAACTTCAATATAGTAGCCGAAGATATTATTGAAACCTACCCTCAAGGTATTAATGCCCGTCTTTTTTCTTTCCTGCAGCTCCAGGGCGGCTATCCACTTCTTGGCGTCCGTGCTGATTGATTTCAGCGTATCCAACTGCTCATCAAAACCGGCCCGAATAAAACCTCCCTCCTGGATGTTTTGCTGAGGGTCATCCGCTATGGCCCGGGCAATAATGTCTACTACCGCCGGTATTCCGTTCAGGTTGGACCGGATAAAAGAAAGCGCCGGAGCGGTAAAATCCGCCAGTTCTGATTTTAATTCGGGAATTGCCCCGAGAGAAACTTTAAGCGCCACCAAATCACGGGGATTGGCTACTCTCAGGGCAACGCGTCCGGCCAGCCGCTCCAGGTCATAAATGAGCGACATAATTTTACGCAAACTCGATCGTATAATATGGCTGTCCTTAATCTCACCAACGGCGGAAAGCCGTGCGCGGATTTTTTCGACGTCGACCAATGGATAGTTCAGCCACCACCGGAGACGCCTCGTTCCCATAGGCGTCAAAGTTTCATTGATGAGCCGGAATAGGGAACCGGCCTTGGAGTTACCGTAAATAGTTGCAAACAACTCCAGATTCCGGCGCGCCGTATCATCAATAATCAGATAATTTTCCCTACTGTACCACTTGATGTCACTGATATGCTGAGGCTGAATTTTTTGTGTTTCTGTAATATATCGTAAAACAGCGCCGGCCGCCGGGACAACAGCCGGATGGACTAATATTTTTGCATTGTCCAGTACTGCGGCGGTAAAGGTATCTCTGAGCAGTTGCTGCGCGTTTTCCTCCTGGAAATAATCATCTTCCAGATAATTTATGCGGCTGGCCGGCCATTGCAGCTCCATATTTTTCAGCAGCACTTTATCCGGAAAAGATTTGGCCGCAATCACCTCTTTGCAATCGAGACCGGCTAAGGCCTGCAAAAAAGAGCCGCGATCGGGAAATTCGCTTATCTGAAACTCCCCGGTGGAAATATCCACAAAGGCCAGGCCGATTACATCGGCGAAGAGAAAAAGACCGGCCAGAAAATTGTTTTCACCGGCCGCCAGATTCTCCGCATCCAGCAAAAGCCCCGGCGTAATCACCCGGATTACTTCCCTTTTGACAATTCCTTTTGCCTTTTTGGGATCTTCCACCTGTTCGCAGACGGCCACTTTAAATCCTTTTTCGACCAGTTTACTGATGTAGGAGGAAGCTGCATGATGAGGAAAGCCGCAGAGCGGAACACTGTCTTCTTTGCCCTTATTGCGTGATGTTAACGTAATCTCCAGAATGGGGGCAACCAGTGTCGCATCTTCAAAAAACAGCTCATAGAAATCACCCATACGATAAAGCAAAATGCAGTCGGGATATTTTTTTTTGATCTCCATGTACTGCTTCATGGCGGGGGTTAAGTTCAAAATCGCTCCTATTCCCATTTACCATTACCTTTTTGTTCTAAATCGATGTAATCATTCTTATCCGGTCTATCCGGCCTGATCGGTCTGACGGGTCTTTCGGGTCTGTCCGGCTTGATTCCGGACGCCACAATAAAACGATTGGCCAGCCAGTTCGTAAGACTGATTACTAAGGCCCCCAAAAAAGCGGCAAAAAATCCTTCAACTTCGAGGCCGGTCACAAACCAGGCCACCAGCTTCAGCAGGAAGGCATTAATAATGAAAGAGAACATACCCAGCGTTATAATATTCAAAGGCAAGGTAAGAATAATTAATAACGGTCTGATGAAAATATTGATCAGTCCCAAAAGTCCTGCGGCAATAACCGCGGTGGGCAGTGAATCTATCCTAATCCCCGGAATAAGCAGCGAGGACAGCATTATGGCCACTGTTATAATGAGCCAGCGCGTAATAATCACGATCATGTTCGCACCCTAAAATAAGTCTTTTTCTATTGCCTAATTATTGTTTGTTTCTGTCTTAATTAATCTTACTTATCGGCGGTGACAGTTTTAGCTGATTGAAAAAAAATCCAGGAAACACTAAATCCGCTCATCACGGAAGTTCTGGTTTTCACCAGAGGACTGTCTTCAAAAACAGCTCCCTGGAGAAAATCAGCACTGATAAAGGCATTAAAAACAAGCCTTTTATATGCTTTGCTCATCCCCACCGTAAGCGTGGAACCGCTGTATCCCCCGCCTGCCGAATACGCCGGGCGCGATCCCGCAGCATAAGCAGGTTCCACTGTATAGAAATACGCATTATAAGAGCTGTCGGTAAACATCGGCCCGGCGGAGATTCCCAGATTCAGCCCGGTTGACGGAATCAAGTCTTTCTTTTCCAGATTAAGGCGCGGGCTGAATACCCAGCCTTCACGGCGGACAGAGGAGAAATCGGTGGAAAAGAATGCCCGCAGGGGCAAAGCAAGAGTCAATTTATAACCATCGGCCTTGCTTTCCGTAACAATTATTTTTAGAGACGGTCCTATTTCAAAAGTCGGATCCAAATCCGGCATGCCGGCGCGGGCGGTATTATCGGAGCTTTTAACCGGAACGGCGCCAAAGCCGCTAAAGTCCAGTAAAACTCTGTCCGTTTTAAAAATCTGCCCGGAGATACGCTGTTCATCAATTTTTAAGATGCCGCCGCGATAAATGACATAGGGATAGGGCAGCAAATACAATCTGCTTTCATCCGAACCCCGATAATCGGGCATCCTCAGAATTCCGGCCCCTATGCCTAACTCCCAGAGTGGCTTTTCCTCACTGCCGGCACTCTGAGGCAATAAAATGCACACGCCCAATAATACGGCAATAATACTGCGCCTAACTTTCATCATCGCCTCATAGTTTAATCGGATAGATCAGCTATTGGTATTTTTTACTGTTCAAAGCCGACAAATTGTTCTTTCTTGGCGCCGCAAACGGGGCATTCATCAGGCAGAATGCCATCCGCAACGTATCCGCAGACATTACAGACGTAATATGGCGTTTCTCTTTCCTCCATAAAATCAGCCATGGCTTGTTTATAGAGTTTCGCATGTGTTTCCTCGACATCCTTGCTTTGGCTGAATTGGAGCAGAGCCGCCTTGTCCCCGGCTTCTTCGGCTACTTTGACAAATTGATCGTAGGCCACTTCGGCAACTTTTGTTTCCGATTCAAAACTGGCCGCCAGATTCTCTTCCGTACTTTTAATTTCTTTGAGGATACGCAATGCCCGGGCGCCGTGAATTTCTTCGGAAAAGGCAATCACCCGGAAAAGCCGGGCCATCTGCGTATAGCCTTCCTGCTCCGCTTTCTGGGCATAAACCTTGAGGCGCAGAGCCGCCTTTGCCTCTCCGACAAATGCCTGATTCAATGCTTCTTTGATTTTATCCATAGATTTACCTTTCCAGTTCCTTTATTTTTGTTTCAAATCAAAGATGCCATCAAGAGGGCGACTCGGGCATTCGAAACTGTGCGTAATTCTCGTTTGTCATTGGAGGCCGCGACAGTGAACGTGGCAATCATAATATTGGAGATTTATGAGATTGCTTCGCTCATTACATTCGCTCGCAAAGACACTGGAACACAGTCTCAAGCGCCGGGCAGTCTCGGCCAATAAAGATAGCGCTTTGACTTGCAGCTGGTATCACTCTGGTGAAAATTCGTCTTTGCTCGCCCCGCATACCGGACATGTCCAGTCTTCCGGCAAGCTCTCAAACTTTGTTCCGCCGGGAATATTTCCGTCCTTGTCTCCCTTGGCCGGATCATAAACATAACCACATACTCCACATACATACTTCTTCATTTTCCACCTCCGTTTTTTTGTACTTCTACGACTGAGAAGAGATTTTTTCTTTCAACTTTGCAGCTATTGCTTTTCCCAATTCCTGACATTTTGTCAGAGCAACTGCGTCCGGAACATGTTTAACGGCAACTGACTCGGCGGCAACTGACACTTTCATTTCTTTGAGCATGTCTTCCAAATGACGCACCGACTCGCCGCTCCATCCATAGGAACCAAAAGAAGCCCCGATCAGGTTGGCCGGTTTTAAACCTTTCAGATAGGTCATCACATCCGCCATTTGCGGCAGGATATTATTGTTTAACGTGGAGGAACCGACAATCAAAGCTCCGGCATCCAATACTTCATAAACAACTTCACTGCGGGAAGTCTCGTTCATCGACAGGAGCCTTACTTTAATGCCCTCCGCAGATAAAGCTTCGGCAATGGCCCCGGCCATTTTTTCCGTCGAATGCCACATGGTCGCATAAACTACAACGGCCTTGGCGGTTGGTTTCTGTGTCGCCCATTGCTGATAAAGCTCGATAATTTTTCCGAAATCTTTCCGCCAGACTGGACCATGATCGGGGGCAACTACTTTGATCTTCCATCCTGCCGCGGTCACTTTCTGCAAAACCCTCAGCACCATCGGCGAATAAGGTAAAACAATATTAGCATAGTAAGTTGCTGCTTCGTATTCCAATTTAGCCGCCGGAATCTCATCAGCGAATCTCTCTAATGACGCCAGATGCATGCCAAAAGCATCCTGGGAAAATAAAACCTGATCGCGGCTCAGATAAGTAAACATACTGTCCGGCCAGTGAATCATGCGGGTTTCCATGAAAGTTAATTCCATGTTTCCCAGGCTTAAACATTCCCCGTCCTTCACTGGAATAATTTCGTGGGAATCATGGAATAGTTCTTTCAGCGTCCTGACTCCGACGGCAGAAGCAAAAACCTTTTCCGGTTTGATGATGTCAATCATTTCCAGCAGGCAGCCCGAATGATCCATTTCGGAATGGTTGGAGATGATGTATTTTATTTGCACAGGATCAATAACAGACTTAATGCGGGCCAGCATTTCCTCGCGAAATGCCGCTTTTACAGTATCGATCAGGGTAATTTTATCGGCCATGACCAAATAAGCATTATAAGTGCTGCCCTGCGGTGTGGTGTAACCGTGAAAATCTCTGATCGTCCAATCTATTGCCCCCACCCAGTAAACATGATCGCTTATTTTAATTGCCGAATAGATATTGCTCATTTCTCCCCCTCATACAATTCAGAACAATTTAATATTATTTTAGATGGCTTCTTTTTGGCCGGAAGCATTAAATCATTCCGACGCCAATGTCGAAGGCCGCCAAATTTATCCGCCGTTTATCAGCTGCCATATTCTTGGCAATCTCTTTTTCAAATTCCCGGCGGCTGAAAGGAAGCAATTCTGTCGCGGATAATGCTCCGATCATTATGACATTACTCAAAACCGGATTGCCTAACTGCACGGCCTCACCTGTGGCATCAATCAACCAGTGCTTCGCGGAAGTCCTGCGCAAAACATTCTGTATTTCCATCAGTGACGGATAATTCAACTCGCCGGTAATTACACCGATTGGATAGACTACGCGGGAATTGGACAACACCGCAATTGCGGGATTGCCATATCTTGCCAGGACACGCAGAGCCTCTACCGGCTCCAGAGCGACTATAATGTCGGCCCGCCCCTGAGGTATCTGTGGGCTTCGGACGGATTTTTCCGATATCCGCAAATGGCTCATCACAGAACCACCGCGCTGCGACATGCCAAAGGTCTCGCCAATGGTGACATAAAAACCGGCATCAACCAGCATACCGGCCAGCACGCGGGAGGCTAAAACATTACCCTGCCCCCCCACTCCGGTGATTATTACATTTATTGGATCTTTTAACTTCGCCGTCTTAGTTCGTCTATCTTTCTCGGCGCCCTGCTGTATGTTTTTATACGACGGATGCCTGTCCGGCGGATGCTGCAGCTTCGCTTCCCTGGCGCCGCAGACTGGGTAATCCAACCTGATCTCGGACTCGCGGTGCTTCATTTAATTCATGACCTCCGCTTTCGTGATCGCCTTACGCGGGCAGATGGAATAACACACGCCGCACCCCGCACACATAACATCATCAATTACAGCTTTCTTCCTGGTCCGATCCCAAACCAGAGCCGGACAGCGAAAAATACGGGTACACAAACGGTTGCAGCCGCAATTTTCACCGAGGCAAAGTTCCTCATCCACCTGCATCAGGAATTTCTTCTTGCCTTTTTTCTCCGGGCTCAAAGCGCATATCTGCCGCAGGATGAGCACTTTTAAACATCCTTTTTCCGCCATAAAATCATTCAGAATTCGGCGGGTATTTTCCAGATCAAAAGGATCACTGATGGCGACTTTTGCTCCGATCGCTGCACAAATCCGTGCAATATCCACGGCGGGCATTGTTTCTCCCGTTGCCCCGACAGTTAAACCGGGGTGGGGCTGAAATCCGGTCATGGCCGTACCGGAATTATCCAGCACTATAAAAGTGATATCCGCGCGGTTATGCTGGGCATTAATTAACGCGGGAATCGCCGCATGATAAAATGTGGAATCACCGCACACAGCAATAACCGGTTTATCAAATCCAAACTGCCCCAGTTTGGCAAATCCACTGGCAATACCTGTACCTGAGCCCATGGAATGCAGCGTGCGCACAGTATTAAATCCGCAGGAGGGGTAAAGAGCAGCCAGGGCGTAACAGCCGATGTCGCCGCAGACAAAACCTTCCCGGCCGTCGAGCTGTATGGCATTGGAAATGCTCCAGAAGGAGGCGCGATGAGGACAGCCCGGGCACATCGTTTGCTCCCGCAGAGGAATTAGGGGAGCAATTTTGCTGATTTCCTCCCGATAAGCTGCGGGTATCGAGTCAACTTTAATCTGGAATATTTTACTTAAAGCCGCTGCCAGGAGATCGGGGCTGAGTTCACCCACTGAGGGCAAAGTGCCGTCCATTTTCCCGTAAAATTTGTTGATGCCGATTTCCCCGGCCATGCCTGCGGCCAGAGTTTTCACATTTTCTTCCAAAAATGGCAGAACTTCTTCGACAATCATTATTTGCCTGGTTGATTTTAAAAACTTCTTTAATAACTTTGGCGGCAGCGGCCAGGTGCAGCCCAGTTTTAAAATGCCCACGCGCTTTTGCAGATTCAGCATACTAATTGCCTCCTGGCTATAAAGGAAGCAGGCGCTGCTGGTGATCAAAAGCAGTTCCGGTTTTCCGGGTCCGCTGTAAGAATTAAAAGGACTATCTTCAAAAAGTGCTGTTGCTGTCTTTAATTTTTCCTGCTGCAGGGTATGTTTGGCGACAACCGGCGTGCTGATCACCGGACCCTTCAGCGGATCCATAATTGAACCGTCATAAACAAAACTGGCTTGGCGGTGTTTAACCGGCAGCCTGCCGCAGATCACGTTCCCGCTGGCATGGGACATTCGTGTAACCGAACGCAAAACAACAATATTTCTTATTTTCTCGGATAATTCAAACGCCCACCTGGTCAGGTCTTTGGCTTCCTGAAAATTTGCCGGTTCCAAAAGCGGTATCTCCAGCATGCGCGCAAAATAACGTGAATCCCCTTCGTTAACACTGGAAAGAGCTCCGGGATCTTCGCATGTTACCAGCACTATCCCGCCGCGTGTGCCGGAAGAGGCCAGGTGCAGCAGAAAATCAGACGCCACATTGACGCCGTTTTGCTTCATCGCACACAGGGAACGCAACCCCGCAAAAGAGGCGGCGGCGGCGACTTCCAGTGCCACTTTCTCATTTGTTGACCATTCCACATAAAGGTTTCTCTCTTGAGCAACAGTGGCCAGACTTTCAATTATTTCCGAAGAAGGCGTTCCCGGATACGCGCACGCTACATTAACTCCTGCTTCCAGCGCCCCGCGGGCGATGGCTTCGTTGCCCATGAAAAGGACTTCACAATGGGCTGGACTGAGTAATTTCGACATGTGCCTACCTTTTATTTTTTTGCCAGAAACTTTTTCACAAAGGGGTCGGAGCTTCTCAAATACAGAAGATTTTTGGCCGATCCGCTTTTCCGAATGATATTTTTCAGGGCTGTTCTTTTCTTTGCGGCCGCTGCCTTTTTCAATTCTTTTAATGCTTCAGCCGGCGCCTGACGAATTTCGAGAACGCCGCGGTTTACCGCCAGATCGACTAACTGCCTGCCCCTTACCGTTCTTACTAGCATCTGGTTCCATCCGCGCATTTCCTCCCAGGCAGCACCGAAACGCGCGGAACCGACGGAAATATCTGCGAATTCAGCCGTACTATCGATACAATACCGACAGGCCTCTCTTATGCAGGGCTCAACATGATCAAAAGAAATCATTTTCTCCCCGCCGGTGGTTTTGAGCGCCAGAGCTTTCTGGCCGCCTGGAATATCCATGCCGGTTATTTCCGCCGGATCAATATTGTTTTGCAAAAGCAATGCTTTAAATTTTTCCGCCGAAAGTGTCCAGCCGCAGTATAAGCCAATAACTATTTTCAGCTTATCAATACCGGCGGCATCATCTTTCCGAGGTTTTAATTTCATTTTCGCCAGCGCCAGTGCCTGGCAGGGCGTAACCACAACACCAATATTCCCGGTGGTCTCCGCGGCAGTTTGATTAAAAGCGGCTACGGTAGGCGAGACAAGAAATTTACTGCCGGTTTTTGTGCGCAGTGCGGATTTATCTTTTATGATTACACTCCTTTGCTCTAAATCCCGCCGGCCGGAGGAAACAATTGCCGAATCAATCAATCCTTCAGTCAATGCCAATTCCATTAGTGCAGTTACAGTTCCACCATGCTGGGTAATTGCGCGCAACTGGGGATCAGCAGCCCGGGAAAAATAATAACTCTGGACGGCGCCAATTTCCGGCGTCAAGTCTGCGGCATCAAAAAGCATGCTGCGCAATGAACCGGGATCAATTTCCGCCCGGGGACAAAAGGCCTGGCATTTACCATCTTCAAGATCGCAACGGTGCAATTGCACTGTCCGGTCGGAATAAATAACTTGATAGGGGCAAAGGCCGACACAGGCTCCACAACCGGTACACAAACCAGTTTCCAAAACTCTCTTTTTCAAAAAATCCTGACTGCTGCGCTTGCCCGTTCCCAGAACCATACGAGACTTTTCCCTTCAACAAATTGTTGTTCTTATACAACATCATCCTTTCTGTGGCAAGACAATGTGACCTAAAGTTGGTCAAATAAAGTATTACATAATTGGGTCTTTTAAAAATAATCTCCGGATGTTTTATATTTTTTTTGCTGCTGTTGACATCGATCTAACTGTATTATATAAAATATCCGAAAAATACCAAATTAATTCTAATTTATGGAGGATAGTTAAATGAAAGACGTTGTAATTGTTTCCGCATGTCGTACAGCAATTGGCTCATTTGGAGGAACTTTGCGAGACTTGAGCACTCACGTTTTAGGAAGCATCGTCATGAAAGAAGCGGTAAAACGCGCCGGCATTGATCCGGCAATCATTGATGATGTGCGCTTTGGTTGCTGCATGGAACCGGTTGATGCCCTGAATGTTACCCGCGTTGCAGCTTTGATGGCCGGTATCCCGGACACGGTAACTGCAGTTACAGTCAATCGTGTTTGCATTTCCGGCATGGAAGCAGTGCTCTCCGGGATGGCTTTAATCCGCGCCGAGATGGCCGACGTCATTCTTGCCGGCGGTATGGAGCACATGTCCGGCGCCCCCTATTCGATCCCCGGAGCCCGTTGGGGATACCGTTTACAGGATCAGATCGTCGTCGACAACCTTATCCACGGCCTGCATGCCGGTTCTCATGTGCTCCCGGGTCCGGAAAAAGGCCCCGTCAAGGACGGCCCGATCATCGACTTATTCAAGGGCAAACCATACATCATGGGGATCACCGCCGAACTGGTCGCCCAGATGCATAACGTCAGCCGCGAAGAAATGGATGAGGTAGCTCTGCGCAGCCATAATAATGCGGAAAGAGCCACAAAAAATGGTGATTTCAAAGACGAAATTGTTCCGATCGAACTTCCACAGAAAAAAGGCAAACCTCCCGTAATCTTTGATAAAGACGAGCATTTCCGTCCCAAGCTGACGATGGAAGAACTTAAGAGTTTACCCCCCGCCTTCATTCCGAAAATCGGTAAGGTTACTGCCGCGAATGCTTCCGGAATTAATGACGGTGCCAGTGCCATGTTGCTGATGTCCGCAGAAAAAGCCAAAGAACTGGGTCTGAAACCTCTTGCCCGCATTGTTGCATTTGGCCGCGGCGGTTGCCATCCATCTGTAATGGGCGTAAGCCCCGTACCGGCATTACGCGATCTGGAAGCAAGATCCGGTTTACAGCTTAAAGACTTTGAACTGATAGAAGTCAACGAAGCTTTCGCCGGACAATACCTGGGCTGCGAAAAAGCACTGGGCATTAACAGAGAAATCACCAATGTTAACGGATCAGGCATCGGTCTGGGACATCCGGTCGGTTCCACCGGATGCCGCATAATGGTTACCTTGATATATGCAATGAAGAAACGCGGCAAGAAGCTGGGATTGGCTACACTGTGCGGCGGAGGCGGTGTTTCTATGGCCGCAGCTATTGAAATACTGTAATAAAATTGAAGATTTAAATCAAAGAGAGCCGGTTGGTAATAAAATTGCCTTCCGGCTTTTTTAATTTAGAATCAGGATGCCAGACCCATAAAAGCATACCTTTGCAAAACATATTTATCTGTCATGGAGAAGCACAGCGACGAGGCAATATCTTATAATGAAATATCTGGATTGCTTCATCCCTCTGCTGCGGGATTCACGTAATGGTGGCCTCCGTTCGCATTCTCGTTCCCCAGGATTGGGAGGAACAGCCCTTAATGCCAGGCGTGTTGTACCATGTTGCGGCACCGGGATCATCCCATTCACCGGCGCTGGTGATAAATGCTTTTCCCAATCCTGCGCATTTCGGTGGTTCATCCAGTATGCTTGCGGGGATTTTGGGCAAGATTGGCAGGACGTCAAGATACTCTACGACAGGCCCGCCAATTTGCAAGATGGAACGCCGGCGCAGGAAGTGGAAATCGAATGGGTTTGGCCCAACGGTCCCAAGACAAACACCTTTCTTCTGGCGACAAAAAGAGACAGTATGTGGATATGGGTCAGTTTATACAACGACCAGGGGTTGACCGGGGATAATCTGAAAAAAATCGCCTATTCCCTGAAGGTGCAGCAAGGGAAACAGGAACCTGTGAAACTGCCTGCCGATGTGCAGGCGTTTATCGACGAATCATTGAAAGACTTGATTGGTGGAGATTTAGAAAAGATCATGAGCCATGTATCAGATCGAAATCTCAACAACGGGATGAAGAAGGCGGGCTTGAAACAATTTTATCTTTACTCTCCCTACTCGCCTCTTAAAGTCGGTATTGAGTCAGGGAAAACAACAATCACTATATTTGAGCCACAGGGGAATAAGGCGTATCTGACGGGATTCCCTGCCGGAAAGCTCAAGAGCGGTGCCCCTTGGCCCGAAACCCCGCTGGGTGATCGACAGATAATCAAAGAAAACGGTCAATGGAAGTGGTACGGTAACCAGAAACAGTAAGACCCGGGGCAAAAATACTCCGGCCCAAAGTCGATCCGGATCAGCAAACTTGAGCGGAGGGAAAAATGAAGGATGTGACCAGACGCGAGTTCATCAAGTCGGTTGCCGCCGGAGGGGCGGCTTTCGGATTAGGAAGCACCTTAGCTTCGGTCGCCTTTCCGCGTTTGCTGTACGCCCTGGAAAGACCGGTAGTGAGCGTCGTGGTCATCAAGAATGATAAAGTCGATTACGCGGTACAGAAGGCGATAGACTTGCTGGGGGGTATCAGGACACTGACAGCGGGAAAAGAGCGGGTCATGCTCAAGCCCAACCTCGTCAGTTTCACGACAACTGATGTGACAAAGCCATCGGTTGTCCAAGCCCTGGCCCGATTAATGAAAGATGCGGGGAAAGACGTATCCATCGGCGAGGGATCGGCAGCATCCTATCAGAATATGCGCCCCGGGGTTAGCGGGAGGTGTCTGTCGGACAAAAGACATGGCAACATTGGATGCCCTTCAGCAGAGCGTTTTTGACGCCCTGGAGTATACCGAACTTGCCATTGACCTCAAAATTCCCCTGATCAATCTCCATACCGGCGAGATGATAACTGTCAAAACACCCGACGGGTTTGTCTTCAAAGAAATTAGCCTCCACCGCACCCTGGCCGATACCGACCTTCTCTGCTCCGTACCGATGATGAAAACCCATGGCCTGGCGACGGTGACGCTGAAAGGAGAGATGGGACCGTCCCTTAAATTTGTCCCCTTAAATTTGATCCTTTTCCTCCTTGCCTTCCTGTATAACTTCATCATATTCGGGAATAACAATCCCGCGTCGCACCATAATCTGGTAAATTCTTTCGGACTGATTTTCCACATATCTGGATGTACCGTCGGATTTGTAGCGGCGCGGATTAGGCAAAATTGAGGCCAGCGTCGCCGCTTCGCGAGGATTCAAATCTGCCGCCTGCTTCCCATAGTGGCTCTGCGCTGCAGCTTCTATCCCGAAACTACCGTCACCCCACTCCACCACATTTAAATAAAGCTCGATAATTCTCCTCTTTGTTAAATTATTCTCCAGCCGGGAGGTCAGAATAGCTTCCTTGATTTTTCGAACAGGATTTTTAGACGGAGAAAGATAGAGATTTTTGGCCAGCTGCTGCGAGATTGTGCTGCCGCCGGCCAGAAACTTCTTCTTTTTGATATCTTTTTCCAGCGCCTTTTGCATTGCTTCAAAATCAAAACCTTCATGCGACCAGAACTTATCATCCTCGGCAATGATAACAGCTTTCATCACATATGGCGAAACCCGGGACAACGGCACCCAGGTGTTGCGAATTTTTTTCTTAATGCCTTTCTGCCGCCAGGTCTCTTCCCTGTATTCCATAAATGCCGTCTTACCGGGCCTATTCTTTTGCAGTAAGGCGACATTCGGATAAATAAAATAACGCCCGATATCTATGATCATGAAGGCAGCGACTATAATCAGTAAGAATAACAATAATCTTTTCAATACTTTCATTCGAATTTCCCTGCAATTTTTTATAGAGCCTTCTATACCGCATTAAAAAGGAATGCAAAATAAATTTGACAGGGCAATATAATTTTAGTATGAGGTAGCCGCGAAGTTATTGGAACATCAAAAGCAAATATTCTTCGTTTTCTGTGTGCAGTCAAAAATCAGTCATTATCGGCCTCGCGTCGAAATCTGTACACCGTTAACAAAATGGGGCCCCCCAACTACATTTAAGGAGGTACTTCATGATGAAACGGCAGATTTTCCTATTATCATTGCTTTTTTTACTCAGTTTGTCCTTGGGCCTGGCATCCGGCGCAACGGCAGGGCAATACGAAGTCAAAAAAGGTGATACCCTGAGCAGCATTTCCAGAAAAACGGGCGTCAGTATTCGGGATATTCAGCAGGCTAATGACCTCGCCGGAACTTCACTGAAATTAAAACAAATTCTTAATATTCCTGAAAAAGAAACCACTTTAGCTGCGTCCCCAGCTAAAGTAAAAGTTAAACCGGCCGCTTATTACACCGTCAAGAAAGGCGATAATCTGGGGTCGATCGCCAAAAAAACAGGCACTCCGGTTAAACAAATCATAGCCTTGAATAAAATTAACCCTAAAAGCTTTAAAGGTTGGCCAAAAATTGATCCTGGCTAAGGCAACGCGTAAGCCGGCAAAAGACGCCGTAACAGATGAAATTGCTCTGAATGAGGACGAGGAAGAAGACGATGACGAGGATCTGGCTGCAGCCGGTGATTTTGCCAATCTGCAAAAAGATAATCAAACCGGTGCTGAGCTCCTGGGAAAGTGGCGCAGCCCTGATGAGCGGAAACTATTTGTTAAAGTAGCTACCGGTTTCTTGGGAGCGCCTTATAGATTGGGCGGTTCCACAGTCAGAGGGATCGACTGTTCCGCATTTGTCCGCAAAATGTACCAGTTTTTTGATATATCCCTGCCCCGAACAGCTCGCGAGCAGTATAATGTTGGTTTAAGTGTTGATAAAAACGAACTTCTGGAGGGAGATCTCGTCTTTTTCCGCACACGGAAACCTGTCGGGCACGTGGGAATTTACGTCGGCAACAACGAATTTGTCCATGCTTCTTACCGCGACAAAGTTATTAAAATTGACAATCTGGAAACTCCTTACTTCCATAAGAGATTTATCCGTGCTGTCCGCGTCAAGGGCCTCGCTGAACAAGGAACTTAAATATTCCCGATTAATTAACTGCTGCACGACTGGGGGCATTTTGATATGCCCCCTTTTTTTTCCGTTTTGCCGGTTGATTATCACAACAGTTTATTATATGAATGCGTCCCAAGAGAGGAGAATATTTATGAAAAAAATAATTCTATCTATTTCCAGCGTTTTTATCCTTGCCCTGTTTTGCAGCGGTTGTTTAGTTACGGAAGGCACATATGTAAAAAAGGTGCAGGAAGCCGACAGTTTAACTCAGAAAACTAAAAATTTAACCCGGGAACTCGCCGCTCTGAACGACAAGTACCAAGCACTGACTTCGGAAAATACTGCTCTGAAAACACAGATAAATAAATTAAACGGCGACTTAACTAATATTACCGCACAACGTGACGACCTGGATAAAGTCTTGAAATTAAAGACGGATGATTTGTCAAAAGCAATTACGGAAAGCCGTAAGAAAGTGGCTGATTTGGAAGCGGAAAACACTAAATTAAAAGAAAATATCGCCCAGTTGCAGGCCAAATCACAGGAAGTTGAAAAACAAAGCAAAACTTTCCAGGAACTAGTGCAGGAAATGAAAGGTGAAATCGCTCAGGGACAAATTGCCATCAGCGAACTCAAAGGCAAGCTCACTATGGATGTGGTGGACAAGATTCTCTTTGCATCCGGCGAAGCGGCAGTCAAAAAAGAAGGCCTTGCCGTCCTGAAAAGAGTGGTGGATATTTTAAAAAACGTACCTGATAAAAACATCCGCATTGAAGGCCATACGGATAATATTCCGATTACCAGTAAACTGGCCAAAGTTTATCCGACAAACTGGGAGCTTTCTGCAGCACGCGCAATCAATGTGACCAAGTATCTGCAACAGCAGGGCATTGATTCCAAGATACTTTCGGCCACAGCTTTCGGCGAGTTCCAGCCGCTGGCTGATAACAGCACCCCGGAAGGCAGAGCGAAAAACCGCCGGATTGCAATTATTTTATTACCAAAGGAATAGTTGTAAATGGGACAAAACATCGTTGAAAAAATTATCGCCCGACATTTGATGGAAGGTCATCTCGTGCCCGGCGGAGAAATCGGCATTCGCATTGATCAGACACTGACTCAGGATGCCACAGGCACTATGGCCTATCTGCAATTGGAGGCGATGGATGTTCCCCGGGTTAAAACCGATCTGTCCGTAAGTTATATCGATCATAACACTATCCAGATCGGTTTTGAAAATGCCGATGACCACCGGTATCTGCAGAGCATCGCCCAAAAATTCGGGATTGTTCTTTCCCGTGCGGGAAACGGCATTTGCCATCAGGTTCATTTGGAAAGATTCGGTAAGCCGGGAATAACATTAATCGGTTCCGACAGCCACACCCCCACCTGCGGAGCACTGGGCATGCTCGCTATTGGCGCCGGAGGCCTTGATGTCGCGCAGGCCATGGCCGGTGAACCGTTTTATCTTATTTGCCCCAGGGTTGTGCGAATTAATTTAAGGGGGCAATTGACCTCATGGGTTTCCGCTAAAGATATAATTCTTAAAGTATTGCAGATATTTACAACCAAGGGAAATGTCGGCACCGTCTTTGAGTATGGGGGCGAAGGCTGCAGCTGCTCTCAGCGTGCCGGAACGGGCCACCATAACCAATATGGGCGCCGAATGCGGTGTGACCACATCCATTTTCCCCAGCGATGAGATGACCCGGTTATTTTTGCGCGCCCAGCATAGAGAAGCTGATTTTAGAGACCTTCAGCCGGACGACGACGCAACATATGCAAAAATTGTTGACATTGATTTGGCGGAACTCCAGCCGCTGACTGCCCGACCGCATAGTCCGGATAATATCAGCACAGTCAGGGATATGAAAAACATTGCGGTGGATCAGGTCTGTCTGGGCAGCTGCACCAATTCATCCTACAAAGATTTGGTCAGAGTCGCTAAAATTTTAAAAGGAAGAACAGCTCATCCCGATGTCAGTTTCATCCTGGCGCCCGGTTCGCGGCAGGTTTTGGAAAATCTGGCTCGCGGCGGATATCTTGCTGATTTAATCTCAGCCGGCGCCCGGCTGATGGAAAATGCCTGCGGCTTTTGTATCGGCAACAGCCAGAGTCCCCAATCCGGTTCGGTATCGCTGCGCACGTCCAATCGCAATTTTCCGGGACGCTCGGGAACAATGGATGCTGATGTTTATCTGGTCAGTCCCGAAACGGCGGCGGCAGCCGTAATTACGGGACATTTCACCGATCCGCGCGATCTGGGCATCGCCTATCCCCCGGTGGAGATGCCGGACGAGTTTCTTATTGATGACGGCATGTTCATCCGGCCGGATAACGCTAACCGCGTAAGCGAAATCTATCGCGGCCCGAATATCGGCGCGCCGCCCAAAAACACGGCGCTGCCTGATACAATTGCGGCCGAGGTAACAATTAAAGTCGGCGATAAAATTACCACCGACCATATTATTCCGGCCGGCGCCCGCATGAAATACCGCTCCAATATTCCGAAATATTCCGAGTACGTTTTTGAAAATGTTGACCCGAATTTTGCGCAAAATGCGCAAAAAATAAAAGCGGCAGGGAAACAAAACATTATTGTCGCCGGTGTTTCCTACGGCCAGGGTTCATCGCGTGAACACGCCGCTATTTGTCCGATGTATCTGGGTGTCCGCGCTGTTATCGCCGTATCTTTTGAACGCATCCACGCCGCCAATCTGATCAATTTCGGCATTCTGCCGCTGACTTTTCTTCATTCAGGCGACTATGACAAAATTGATCAGGGCGATGATCTGGAAATTGCCAATGTCCGGAATTTAATTGGCGCGGGCGCGGATTTGCTGATCATTAATAAAACCAAAGGCTTTTCTTTTTCTGTCGCCTGCAATTTATCGGCACGGCAAAAACAAATCGTCCTGGCCGGCGGCGCACTTAATATGCGCAGCAAAAATGCACAATCAAATCTTTGGAATTATCAACAGGAGTTAAATATTGTTTATGTCCCGAAAGATTAAAGTTAAAACTACGCTTGTCGAAATGGACGGCGATGAAATGACACGCATAATGTGGCAGATGGTCAAAGACAAGCTTCTCTTCCCCCATCTCGATATGACTATTGATTATTACGATTTGCACGTCAAGCATCGCGACGATACTGATGATCAGGTAACAGTAGCCGCCGCCAAAGCAATCATGAAATACGGCGTCGGTATTAAATGCGCAACTATCACCCCCAATGAAGACAGGGTTAAAGAATACAGCCTGAAAAAAGCGTGGAAAAGCCCCAACGGCACAATCCGCGCTATGCTCGACGGCACGGTATTCCGCAAGCCGATTCTGGTCAAAAACATTAAACCGGCGGTCTCAGCCTGGAAAAAACCGATAACCATCGGGCGTCACGCTTATGGCGATGTCTATAGTAATACGGAATTCGCCGTTCCCGGAGCCGGGAAACTCGAGCTGGTCTTTAGTCCGCGAGATGGCGGCAAGCAGATCAGCCTGCCGGTTTTTGATTTCCCCGGGCCGGGCATCGTGCAGGTCAACCACAATCTGGAGCATTCAATTTTAAGCTTTGCCCGCGCCTGCTTCACCTATGCTTTGAGTGAAAAAATAGACTTGTGGTTTTCCACGAAAGATACCATTTCCAAAATATATGATGCCGGTTTCCGCGATATTTTTGACCGCGAATTTGAACAAAACTGGAAAAATAAATTTGCCGACAGCGGGAATAGAATATTTCTTCACTTTGATTGACGATGCCGTCGCCCGCATTATGAAAATTGAAGGCGGCATTCTCTGGGCGCTGAAAAATTATGACGGCGATGTTCTGTCGGACATGATTGCCTCAGCCAACGGCTCGCTGGCGATGATGACTTCGGTGCTTGTTTCTCCAAACGGCTGGTTCGAATATGAAGCCGCTCACGGCACTGTGCAGAAGCATTACTACAAACATTTAAAAGGTGAAGAAACATCCAGTAATTCCATGGCGCTGATTTTTGCCTGGACGGGCGGCCTGCGCAAACGCGGCGAGCTGGATGCAACTCCCGACGTAGTCGAATTTGCCGACCATCTGGAAGCGGCGGCTCTGGCTACCGTTGAGGAAGGAATCATGACCGGAGATTTACTGGCGCTCGCCGATAAAAAACAGTCCAATAGAAAAGTTAATACCGAAGGCTTTATTGACGCGATTGCCGTTAATTTGCAGAAAAAGCTATGAATCCATTACCCAATCTGCTGGATTTGACTCTGGAGGAAATCGAAGAATTTATTTCCTCGCTAGGCAAGGAGAAATTTCGCGCCCGGCAAATCATGAAATGTCTTTACCAATCGGGCAATCTCTCCTTTGCCGAGATGACCACTATATCCCGTGAATTTCGCAGCAGTCTCGCCGCTATTTCCCGCATCGGGCGACCGGAAGTAGTCAAAATCATGGAAGCAAAAGATGGAACCAGGAAAGCCCTTTTGCGCCTGGAGGACGGACTTTTCATTGAAAGCGTTCTCATCCCCGGCAAGAGCAATTGGACGATCTGCCTTTCCACTCAGGCCGGCTGCGCCATGGGTTGCAAATTCTGTCTCACAGCCCGCCAGGGCTTGAAAAGGAATCTGCAGCCGTCAGAGATCACCGGCCAAATTCTTGCCCTGCAGAAAGAATCATCCGCAGTGCCGCAGATCAAAAACATTGTGATGATGGGCATGGGCGAACCTCTGGCCAATTATGACAACACACTGCGGGCAATAAAAAACCTCACCTGCGATTTCGGCCTGGGTTTTTCCAATCGCAAAATCACCGTTTCTACCTGTGGTCTGGCGCCGCAGATCGTCCAATTAGGCAAAGATATTTGTATTAATCTGGCAGTATCGTTAAACGCTCCCGACAATGACGTTCGCAGCAGTCTCATGCCGGTCAACAAAAAGTATCCTTTGGAAATATTGCTTGACGCCTGCAAGAGATATCCGATGCCCGGCCGCCGCCTGCTTACTTTTGAATATATTTTAATTGACGGCCTTAATTCATCGGCGCGTGATGCCGAAAAACTGGCCGCCTTGCTGAAAGACCAGCGCTGCAAATTAAATCTTATTGTGTTTAACGAATTCCCCGGCTCGCCTTATAAAGCTCCACCCAGGAAAGACGTGGAGGCCTTCCAGAATATACTGATAAAAAAGCACTTCACAACGATTTTACGGGCAAGCAAAGGCAGTGACATCCTTGCCGCCTGCGGACAGTTAAGCGGATCAATGCAGTCGTAAGCTAAACATAACATTGTAAAAATGCCGAAATATGGGCAAAAGGGAGGTAAGGAAAATGTACGAAAGTGACGCTGATAAAACAAAAGAAGCAATGCAGGCTATGATGAAAAAAGGGCCGGTAAGATTGATAATGATTGCCGCTGCTATCATTTTTATTCTGATTTTCTTTCGCCCCTGGGTGCAGGTAGGCGCAGGTCAAAGGGGCATTGTTCTTAATTTCGGCGCCGTACAAAAGCAAGTTCTGGAGGAAGGTCTGCATCTGCGCATACCGGTAATGCAGGAGATCGCGATTATGGATGTAAAGATTCAGAAAGCCGAAACAGATGCAGCCGCAGCCTCGGCAGATCTGCAGGATGTCAGTTCCCGGATAGCCCTAAATTATCATGTCGTTCCGGATAAGGCCAATGTTGTATACCAAAAAATAGGCATTCAGTTCAAGGAGCGCATCATTGACCCCGCCATTCAGGAGGTCGTCAAGGCCGTCACCGCCAAGTACACGGCAGAGGAACTCATTACCAAGAGGCCGGCCGTCAGCGAAGCGATGAAAGTGGCTCTGTCTGAGAGACTGATCGCCAACAATATTGCCGTTGACGCTTTTTCCATAGTCACTTTCAGTTTCACGAAGATATTCACCGAGGCCATCGAATCCAAACAGACGGCCGAACAACTGGCTCTCAAAGCAAGAAGAGATCTCGACAGGATAAAGATCGAGGCGGAACAAAAGATCACTGCGGCCCGTGCGGAAGCAGAGTCGCTGCGATTGCAGAGAGCCAACATTTCCCCCGACTTGATAGAACTGCGCAAAATTGAAGCCAATATGAAAGCCATCGACAAATGGAACGGGATACTTCCCCAGGTAACGGGCGGAGGAGCAATACCCATGATCGGTCTGGCAGGCGAGACGCCGAAAAAGATCAAACCATAAAATAAACCCGCGCCGGTTATTGTTGTTATCAGCAGAGTTGCCTGTGCCTGCGGCGCTCAAGGAGCAGCGAGGCGGCAGGCGCGCCTGAAAGCCCCTGCTGCGGGTTAAGGTTTGCGTCTCCCGTGCTTGCGGATGGCAAGAATGTAAAAGATTAGATTGATGGCGATGACCAGGATGCCCAGGATTTGTTGTCCTGTGGCGGTAAGGTTTTGGGGATAAATGATCGGGAGCAGATAATGCTCGATAAAATCGCCGTCGTAAACTTTACCGCCTCCCGAAAGCCGCAGATAGTTTTCCAGCGGCGTCAGGGGGCAAAACCAGCCGCAGAGTTCAACTGCGGCTCCCCAGACTGTAGCCGGCAGATGCACCCAGGCCAAACGGGGACGGCGAAGAACCAATATCCCGCCGATTGCCACAAAAACGATAAACAGGAGATGCCCCACAACTAGCACATCAGCCAGCAACTGGTACATGTCACCTCTCTAATGTATCCCGACCTATACTTGACTTAACAAACAGCGTCAAATCGAGTCTTTTCTTGACAAACATAACACCTACTACTGTTTGGTAGTGGGGAACTCATAGAATCAATGATTAACGAAGGAACTAAATAAAAAAGCAGGGCCATTTCTGAACCCTGCCTTTCTGCAGTTAGACTGTTATGTGATTCGTTACTTCTTAAACTTCCTTCTCACTCCTACCAACCCCGTCAGCCCAAGGCCCAACAATAGCATTGTGGCGGGCTCGGGAACAGAGGTCTGGGCATAAGTACGAAACGTGAAATCACCATCCGGATACGACTGGAACGGTTCCTGTGCTTTCAGAAATGCATTGCCGCGGAGATACGGATTATATATGTCGCCCGCAACCGACAACCGCGAACTGCTGCCGAGTGCCGACGTGAAAACAAGATAGTAAGTCGTGTCTGGGGTAAGCGAGTAAGGGCTCCAGAATACATCCAACCAATTGCCGGACGTGCCCGCCGCTGTCCCTGTGATCAGTGGTGTTCCTCCCTGATTGGGGAGGGAGCCATATAGACTGATGCTTATATCTTCGGTTACAGATGCGCTTGCATTTGGCTGAAGGTAAATGCCCGCGCCTGAAATATTGCTGTTTTCCTGTTGAAAGGACTGTGCAGACCCGCCAACATAGAGGTGAGCCATTGCTGAAAAGATACCAAGATTCACACTCGGCTGATTTTGATCAAGCGTACTGGAAGCAAAAACTAATCCACCTTGTAAAAACACAAGAACCAAGAAACCGACAAAAACCTTTTTCATACAACCTCCATAACTTTGAAAAAATTTAACAAGCGATATTGCCTATTGGCGAAAAGTCAACTGCAATTAATATACCCTTCTATCCGGTTGACGCATATTAATTAGTATCATATTGATACTTATAGGTAATTTAGAATCAGGCATACATGACAGCAAACCGTTGATTGTGGAGTGATTGTAAAATAATCCGACATGAAAAAGAAGAGGGATTAAGACCATTAATGAACTATGACCGAGTGATCTCTATGGCTTCTTGATCAGCGGATCATACTCAGTTCTGTTTGAATACAATTACATAGCCACATCCATGTAAAACATCAGCATGATGAAGTTTAATCAAATAATTACCAAAACAATATGGTTGCGGCTCTTCATGAGTATTTTGTTAAAAATGAAAATTGTAAAGTTTTCCGACACCCCATACTTTTCGTTTGAATCTCTATCGAAATTTCTTTCACTTTCGCTTGGAGATTTATTACAAGTCAATACAATAATCTATCTAATTGTTATTCAATTTATTTTCGTTTGCTTTACTTAATAAACATCTTGTGATAGCTCTGAAACTGTCGGGATTCTTTACACAACTGTTTATTCAAAGAATTACCACATTAGAAATACAAGTATATTAAGATACTTATGAATTGGCATCTGTTTTGCTTCAATTTTTACACTTGTTTATTAAAAAATAGGGAAAGGAGTCAAAAAATGAAACGATCTTTGCCTTCCATTTTTTTTACAATTTTAATTTTTATGTTCCTGTTGTGCTGCAACCCCCTTAGCCATGCCGAGGTACTATGGGATACTGGGGCCGCATCGGGGAATATAGACGGTTCGGGTATTTACCCTTTCGGATATTATATCACTGGCGGCGAATACGCTCAATACGCAGCTGGTTTCCTGGCACTGTCAGATACCTACACAATTACGAAAGTAGAAGGGTGGATGGCAACGGACGGGAGTTACTCGGGTGGATCTTTAAACCAAACTGGTGGGTTGATGACTATGGCGGTTTATGACAACAGCGGAGCCAGTGGAATGCCAGGCACTGCAATTTACCGTAGCGCCCCATTTTCTCTTGCAGATGGATCAACGCCTAATTGGTATGGGGCAAGCAATTTGAACATCCTTTTAGAAGCGGGGTATTACTGGTTCTCTTTTGAACCGACCAATGATTCTTTCACCGGCCAGATGCCGACACTCAGATGGTGGAATGACCTAGGTCATTATCCCCCTTCTTGGCCGCCTAATCCAATGCAGTCCTACGCTTTCTTCTATGGAGCATACCTTGATGATGAAGAAGTCTATCATGAAGGGAGCTGGCACAGTTCTGGGGGAATGTACGGCAGTGCGGTTGGTATGCGAATTGAGGGGACACCCGACGGCGAACAACCTCCGACCCCCACCCCCGAACCCACCACCATGCTGCTTCTCGGTCTTGGTTTACTGGGGTTGGCAGGTGTGAGGAGAAAGATGAAAAAATAAACCTTCCATACATCATGTTTTTTAAGCATGATGCTTTCTGTATATAGGCAGGGTCAGAAATGATCCTGCCTTTTCTAATTTCAATGATTATCATTTAAAGGGTGTATGCCAGCCAAAATTACTGGATGCTCTGTTTCAGGAAGCAGTGCTTGCTGAAAACACCTCCACCTATTCCATTGTAGTTATACATCAATACCGAGAATTACGGATCGAAAGGGAATTATAATTCCAATTTATTTCATCTTAAATAGTTTTATTATTACCCAAATAAATGTGATGAAATTAATTACTTTGGTTATATTCAATAGAATAATAAGCGGACGTCCGTATGAAAGTGAGGCAACACCTTGAATCAACGATAATATAAAAAGCATAATGACCGCAGATGCAAATAATATTGATGCACTTTTTGCTTCTTTCCATAGGCGGATTATTGCCATAACAATAAATATTGTTGTTGCGATTCCCGATACAACAAGTAAGGCAATCGGCGCAACAGAATTACCTTCAATATCAGTAGCAGATGCTATGACTGATAGTATGCAAGTTCCTATGCCCAAAAAAGCGAGTGTTTTGTTTTTCATATTGTTTTACTAAAATTTCCATTTATTTTAACGAAAAAATCAACGGGAGCGGAGCGATCGGCTGTCAACTGACAGGGGGACAACGCTGTTAACTTATAAACTTCCTATTTCTACCGACACCACATTATCTCAGACATCCATCCGCCAATATTTTTATAAGCCATATCACAATTATGAATTCAAAGAACATTATTTATAACGGGTTGAAAGTAAGCATTTTTTTCAATGACGACATTTTACTGATTACAGTCAGTAGTCTTAACTCGTAATCGGTCTTTACAGCAGCTGTCAAATAGACTTCGTCCTGTGGTATCTAATGATAAAAACCGCCATTGCCACTGTAAAATAAGGCAATGACAGTTTTTGTATGGGTTATAATTTTTTAACCCCGCGGCGTTTCACTTGCGGGATAAGTGAGACTAACAATTTCAGCACGCTTCGCTTCTGAATGTCGATTGTAGCATTAACCCCGCGTCGCTTAGCTTTGCGGGATAAGTGAGACTAACAATTTCAGCACGCTTCGCTTCTGAATGTCGATTGTAGCATTAACCCCGCGTCGCTTCGCTTTGCGGGATAAGTGAGACTAACAAATTTCAGCCTGTGACCTTTAGGTTACACGCTTCGCTTCTGAATGTCGATTGTTGCATTAACCCCGCGTCGCTTCGCTTTGCGGGATAAGTGCGACTAACAAATTTCAGCGCGCTTCGCTTCTGAAATTGAGTCTCACTAAAAGTTTTCGGCCAAGACCTCATAATACGATTGCGGATGTTTGCAGGCCGGGCACTCTTTCGGCGGCTTCGTTCCTTCATGAACATACCCGCAGTTGATGCAGTGCCACTTGACCGGCTCTTTCTTTTTAAATACCTCATTTTTCTTAATATTCTCGATCAGCTTGCGGTAACGGCTCTCATGAAATTTTTCTACTTTAGCAATCTGCTCGAAAGAACGCTGCACTTCCGGATAGCCTTCTTCTTTGGCAATTTTGGCGAAATCAGCATAAAGGTTGGTCCACTCCATCTTCTCCCCTGCTGCCGCAGCTTCCAGATTGGCTTTGGTCCCACCGATAACTCCTGCGGGATAAGCAGCGCTTATTTCAACTTCTCCCCCTTCCAGATGCTTAAAAAACACCTTGGCATGCTCTTTCTCGTTTTCTGCCGTCTCCAAAAAGATATTGGCAATTTGTTCATAGCCTTCTTTCCTGGCAGCACTGGCAAAATAAGTATAGCGGTTTCTGGCCTGCGATTCCCCGGCAAAAGCTGCCAGCAAATTCTTTTCCGTCTTGGAGCCTTTGATTGATTTGCCCATATTTTTATTACCTCCTCTGTTGAGATTTATTTTTTCTTCTCTGCTTCCGGCAGCTTCCCGACTTCAAATTTCATATTTTTGATTGCTTCCTCCATTCTGGTTGCGTCCGTGGACAAATACTCACTTCTTCTTTTCGTTGCTTCCAGATTGGCATTAATCTTTATTCTATCTGCCTGTGCCTCCAATTTCTTTGATTGCAGATTGGCTTTCACTTTCAGATTATCTTCTTTTTTACCTAAATCAGAATTGATAATTGCATCAATTTTTATCAGGTCATAATCCATTGCTGCTTCCTTTTGAAAACTATTCGCCAGATCTTCTTCCAAACCGGCATACTTCTTCTGGTTGGCGGCAAGCTCACTTTTAATCTCGGCCAGTTTTACTTTTTGATTAGCGACATTTACATTGAATTCAGCCTGGGGGAATCCTTCTTTTTTATCCGCCGCCAGCTTGCTGACCAGCGCCGGATCCACGCTATCCGTAATTGAGCTGACTTTAGAAGTAATTGATGTTTTTAATTCCTGGGTCGTGGCGCAGCCTGAGATAAATATCAATGCCAATAATCCTAAAAAAACAATTTTAAATCTCATTTTCCTTTCCTCCTTTACAAATTTGTTTTTTAACGTTCCTGGTTGTTTACCGGCTGCCTTTTTATCTTTCTATTTTTCAGCGGTTGCAGCTTCTTTTTTTCCCTTAAAATCCGGGAAACATCCTTCTGTCTTCTTGTAACTCTTTGTACGCCCATTATTATATACATTCCTCCAGCGGGAAGGTAAAAGCCCGTAAACCGGCGCGGGGTTGTTCCGTTTTTAAGTTGGTCACAAGACTTCCCGCGGCGGTGCCCGGGTGGCGCGGCTGGTTGCTGGCTGGACGCCGGGCCCGGGGTGACGACGTCCTGGAGCGGTTCCCGGCCGGACCCTGTGCCGTGCGTGCGGCGGGCAGCGGCCAGCCGTGCTGGCCGGCGCCTGGGCCCGCGCCGAACCGGTGCACCTGCTCACCGCCCTCGATCACCTGCAGCTCGCGGCGCCCGTGCCTGTCACCGCTCCAGGCCGCCGAGGCGCGCGGAGCTGCTCGCCGCGATGAACCGGCCACCTCGCCGGCACAGGCTTCAAGCCTGCGTGCGACCGGTGGCGAGCGAGCTGGCTCTGCGCCTGTCCCGGCAGGCCTGCGACTGCGCCGCCGCCGAACCGATCGCTGGCCGCTCGGCCGCAACCTGCGCGACCTGCCTGCCGGCCGGCGCGTGATGCGGCCCAGCGTGCGCGCACTCGTGAACGAAGCACAGTGCTGCTGCACGGGCACAGCGTGAACGAGCGTCGCGCCAACCGCGGCGAGGCGCCCGTCAATTCGGTCTGGCTGTGGGGAATCGGCACCGATGCGGGTTCCCGCCGGAACCGCCGCCGGCGTGCTGGTCACCGACGACGACTGGCTCGCGGGACTCTGGCGACTGCACGGCGGTGCGGTGCGGACCGTCGCCGAATTGGCGCAGGCACTCGAGCAGGAGGGTGTGAACGTGCGTGTCGCGATCGCGCCGGACGCTTCCGGCGGCAACCCGGAGGCGGAGCTGGGACGGCTGGAGCATGGCGTTTTCGCACCGTTGCGCACAGCGCTACTGGCGCAGAAGATCCGCGTCATCGACATTCACCGCGGAGATGCCATCGTCCAGGTCGGCGCGAGCGCCACGCTGGGTGTACTGCCGCGGCCACGGCCGCTCGCCGAGTCGCGGGCGAGACTTGTGCGACGCATCGTGCGACGCCAGCGACGCAGTCCGGCGGTTCCGTTGCCCACGCGCTGCATCCCGGTGCTGCCGCGCGTCTATGCGGCCCGCGGCGTGCGCGGCCCGACGAGCTCGAGCTCGGCCTCGAGCGCCTGCTGCCGGTCGGTTCGCTGAGCGGCGTGCCGGCGGCGGTCGAGCTGCTGCTGCGCGCACCGCGACGCGGCGGCGCGTGCTGGTCGTCGGCGATTTCGATGCCGACGGCGCCACCAGCACCGCGCTGATGCTGCGCGCGCTGCGCGCCTGGGGCTTCCGCGCAGTCGACTTCCTGGTGCCGAACCGCTTCGAGTTCGGCTATGGGCTGACGCCCGGAGATCGTCGAGCTCGCCGCGCACGCGCGAGCCCGACGCTGATCGTCACCGTCGACAACGGCATCTCCAGCCATCGCGGGCGTCGCGGCGGCGCGCGCGCCGCGGGCATCGACGTGCTGGTCACCGACCATCATCTGGCCGGCGCCGAGCTGCCCGACGGCGGACGTGATCGTGAATCCCGAACCTGCCCGGCAGCGACGTTCGGCAGTCGCGCGCTGGCCGGCGTCGGCGTGGCGTTCTACGTGATGGCGGCGCTGCACGCGGCTGCATGCATGCGACGGCCTGCTGCCCGCGGGCGCGCCGGCCGGTCCCGCCGACCTGGCTCGACCTGGTCGCGCTCGGCACGGTGGCCGACCTCGTGCCGCTCGATCGCAACAACCGCGTGCTGGTGGCGCAGGGCACTGCGGCGCATCCGCGCCGGCCGCTGCGTGCCCGGCATCCGCGCGCTGCTCGAGGTCGGCGGGCGCAGCGTGGCGGCGCAGTCGTCGCCGCCGACCTGGGCTTCGCGGTCGGCGCCGCGGCTCAATGCCGCCGGCCGGCTCGACGACATGAGCATCGGCATCCGCTGCCTGCTGGCGACGACGCCGGCGGAGGCGCGGGCGCTCGCGGCGCGGCTCGACGAGCTGAACCAGGAGCGGCGCGAGATCGAGGCGCGCATGCAGGAGCAGGCGCATGGCCGCGGTGCGACGGCGCTGCGCGGACGTCGCGCGATGGCGCGGCTGCCGGCGCGGGGCTGTGCCTGTTCGACCCCGGCTGGCACCAGGGCGTGGTCGGCCTGGTCGCGAGCCGCATCAAGGAGCGGCTGCGCCGGCCGGTGATCGCCTTCGCGCCCGCCGGCGATGGGCAGCTGCGCGGCTCGGCGCGCTCGGTGCCGGGCGTGCACATCCGCGACGTGCTCGACGCGATCGCGACGCGCGCATCCGGGCCTGATCGAGCAAGCTTCGGCGGCCATGCGATGGCCGCCGGCCTGACGCTGCGCGTGCGCGCGACCTCGACCGCTTCGCGCGCGGCCTTCGACGCGGAGGTCGCGCGCTGGCTGGCGCGGACGGCTCGCCGCGACCTGATCGAGACCGACGGCGAGCTCGACGAGCGGCGAGATCTGCCTGCGAGACGGCGATGGCGCTGCGCGACGGCGGGCCCTGGGGGCCAGGCCTTTCCCGGAGCCGCCGTTCGACGGCGATTCGAGGTCCGCGAGCACGCGCGTCGTCGGCGAGCGCCACCTGAAGCTGCGGTTGCGCGCGCCGAGGGCGCGCGGCGCGCTTCGACGCCATCGCGTTCAACTACTTCGACGACCGCGAGCGCCGCGCCGCGTCGCGCCGCAGGGCGCAGCGGCTGGTCTATCGGCTCGACATCAACGAATACCAGCGGCGAGCGGCGGCTGCAGCTGCTGGTGGAGCACGTCGGCTGCCGCGTGAACGCCGGCGCTGCGCTAGACTGCGCAGCTCCTCTGGCACACGCGCAGCCGCCATGACCGTGGAAATCGACCCGATCAAGCGCACCCTCAAAGATCTCGAGGAGCGCATCAGCTCCTTCAGGGGGTTTCTTTGACTACGACGACAAGAAGGAACGCCTGGAGGAAGTCGTGCGGCGAGCTCGAGGACCCGGCCGTCTGGAACAAGCCCGAGCGCGCGCAGGAGCTCGGCCGCGAGCGCGCCGCGCTGAGCGCCGATCGTCGAGCAGCTCGACCAGCTCGACGGCGCGGCCTCGCCGACTCCGCCGAGCTGCTGGAGCTCGCCGAGGCCGAGAACGACGAGCCGCACCGTCGCGCGACATCGAGCGCGACGTGCCGCGGCTCGAGGCGCGAGGTCGCGCACGCTCGAGTTCCAGCGCATGTTCCGCGGCGAGATGGACCCGCACAACGCCTCCTCGACATCCAGGCCGGCGCCGGCGGCACCGAGGCGCAGGACTGGGCGCAGATGCTGATGCGCATGTACCTGCGCTGGGGCGACCAGCGCGGCTTCAAGACCGAGGTCATCGACTGCCAGCGCCGGCGAGGTCGCGGGCATCAAGAGCGCCACGATCGCACTTCGCAGGGCGAGTACGCCTACGGCTGGCTGCGCACCGAGACCGGCGTGCACCGGCTGGTGCGCAAGATCGCCGTTCGATTCGGGCAACCGCCGCCACACCTCGTTCGCCTCGGTGTTCGTCTCGCCCGAGATCGACGACGACATCAAGATCGACATCAATCCCGGCCGACCTCGAGATGGACGTCTACCGCTCCAGCGGCGCCGGCGGCCAGCACGTCAACAAGACCGAATCGGCGGTGCGCATCAGCGCACGTGCCCACGCGGCATCGTGGTGGCCTGCCAGAACGAGCGCAGCCAGCACAAGAACCGCGCCACCGCGATGAAGATGCTGAAGGCCAAGCTCTACGAGCTCGAGGTCAACAAGCGCAATGCCGCGGCGCAGGTGCTCGAGGACTCCAAGTCGGACGTCGAGCTGGGGCAACCAGATCCGCTCCTACGTGCTCGACCAGTCGCGCATCAAGGACCTGCGCACCGGCGTCGAGATCGGCAACACCGACGGCGGTGCTCGACGGCGACCTCGACCAGTTCCTGGAAGCCAGCCTGAAGGCAGGGCTCTGAGCTGCCGAACGGACACGCACCATGAGCGAACCGACAGCACGCAGCAGGACGAGAACAAGCTGATCGCCGAGCGGCGCGCCAAGCTGGACGCGCTCCGCGCGAGCAGGGCAGTGCCGTTCCCGAACGACTTCCGCCGCGACGCGCTCGCCGGCGGAGCTGCAGCGCGCCTACGCCGGGCACGACCGCGAGCGGCTCGAGGCGCAACCCGGTGCGCGTGCACGGTCGCCGGGCGCATGATGGCCAAGCGCGTCATGGGCAAGGCGAGCTTCGCCAAGATCGCGGACCGCAGCGGGCAGATCCAGCTGTTCCTGCAGCGCGACGCGCTCGGCGAGGCCTACGAGGCGTTCAAGGGCTGGGACATCGGCGACATCCTCGGCGCCGAGGGCGCGCTGTTCCGCACGCAGACCGGCGAGCTGTCGGTGCAGCGTCGAGCAGCGTGCGGCTGCTGGCCAAGTCGCTGCGGCCGCTGCCCGACAAGTGGCACGGCCTCGCCGACACCGAGCACGCGCTACCGCCAGCGCTACGTCGACCTGATCATGAACGACGCGAGCCGCGCAGGTGTTCCGCAAGCGCACGCGCGATCGTGCGCTGCCTGCGCGACTTCCTCGACGCGCCGCGACTTCATCGAGGTCGAGACGCCGATGATGCAGCCGATCCCGGGCGGCGCCGCGGCGCGGCCGTTCGTCACGCACCACAACGCGCTCGACATGCAGATGTACCTGCGCATCGCGCCGGAGCTGTACCTGAAGCGCCTGGTGGTCGGCGGCTTCGAGCGCGTCTACGAGATCAACCGCAACTTCCGCAACGAGGGGCTGTCGACGCGGCACAACCCCGAGTTCACGATGCTCGAGTTCTACCAGGCCTACGCGGACTACCGCGACCTGATGGACCTCATCGAGCGGCTGCTGCGCGGGCTGGCCGATGCGCGTGCGCCGGCGCGCGCGCAGGTCGAGCTACCAGGGCGCGCGACTACGATCTGGCGCGCGCCGTTCCGCCGCGTCACGCGTCGAGGAGCTCGATCCTGCAGCTACAACCCGGGCTTCGACGCGCGCGACGCCTGCGCGACGTGCGAGTACCTGCGCGGCGTGGTGCGAGCAGCTCGGCATCGACGTTCAAGCCCGGCGACGGCGCCGGCAAGCTGCAGATCGAGATCTTCGAGAAGACCGGCGAGCACACGCCTGCTGCGAGCCGACCTTCGTCACCGCCTATCCGGCCGAGGTCTCGCCGCTGGCGCGGCGCAACGACGCCGATCCGTTCCTCACCGACCGCTTCGAGTTCTTCATCGGCGGGCGCGAGCTGGCCAACGGCTTCTCCGAGCTGAACGACCCCGAGGACCAGGCGGCGCGCTTCCGCGAGCAGGTCGGCGCGCAAGGAGGCCGGCGACGACGAGGCGATGTACTACGACGCCGACTACATCCGCGCGCTGGAGTACGGCATGCCGCCGACCGCGGGCCTCGGCATCGGCATCGACCGGCTGGTGATGCTGCTCACCGACTCGCCGTCGATCCGCGACGTGCTGCTGTTCCCGCACATGCGGCCGGAAGAGTAAGCGGATAGCGGATAGCGGATGGCAGATGTCGAGGCGGCGCGCGGCGGCAGTCCTACTGCACCGCATCGACTGTCGCCAGCCGCTATCCGCTATCCACCTCATACGGCAGCGCCATCGGCACGGCTTCCCTGCCCATCCTCCGTGCGCAGCGTGCGGCCGCCGCGTCCAGGCTCGTGACCGCGAGCAGTTCGACGCCAGTCGTCGCGCGGTCGCGCTCATCACGACCTCCGCGACCTTGTGCCGTCCGAGCTGAGGCCGGCGAGCGGGGCAAGGGCCGGGCCCGGCCGGCAGCCGATAGCGGAACGTGCGGCGCTTGATGCGCCCGAGGTGCTGCGTGCGGGCGACGATTTCCTGGCCCGTGTAGCAGCCCTTGGTGAAGCTGATGCGCGTCGAGCAGGTCGAGGTTCAGCATCTGCGGCACGAACGCCTCGCTGCTCGCGCGGAACACCTGCGGCAGGCCGGCGGCGATGTCGGCCGCCCACCATTCGCTGCTCGATGCCGGGCAGCGATTTCGACAGCGACAGGCCGGTCGATCGCGCGCAGGGCGGCGCCCGGTGCGGCGACCACCTGGCGGCCGGGCGCGTAGTCGAACGACACGAGTTCCGTCGCGCCGGCCTGCGGGACGGCCGACATGGTGCGGGTCGCGTCGTAGCCCTCGATCGCGAGCGTCGCGGAGAAGGTCGCGTCCCGACCCACGCCGGCTGCAGGTCGGCGGCGATCTGCACGATCCACCTTGGCGCGCAGCACGAAGCGTGCGCAGGTGGCGTCGCCACGTGCTCGAGCAGGTCGGCGGGCAGCAGTGCGTAGACCGCCTCCTCGGTCTGGCGCAGGCGCAGCACGGCGATGACGCGCCCCTGCGGCGTGTTGCAGGCCGCGAGCAGCGTGCGGCCGTCCGCGAGCAGGCGGGTGTCGTGGGTGACCTGGCCCTGCAGGAACGTCGCGGCGTCGGGGCCGTGGAAGCGCAGGACGCCGAGGAAGGGCAGCAGGGCGGCGTGGATGCTCTGGGTGGATTCGTTCATGGTCGTGGGCGCGAATGTATAACCGTGCCGCTGGCGCCGGAATCGGACGCGCGTCGCAGATTTGCCGGCGCTGCCGCGGCATCGATTCTCGGTCGCGGAATTTTCCTTTAGGATCAAAGTGGTGAACCCATGGACGGATCTGGCACACTTGACGGCTGTCGCCATGAATGCTGCTCCGCAAGAAAAGCAGCCGACGCCGCCCGCTGCCGAGCCCGCCAGCCCGCCGCGCCGACGCCGGCGCGACCGCGCGAGATCGGCGGCCGCGACGGTCCCGAACCCACGCGCTTCGGCGACTGGGAGAAGGCCGGGCGCTGCATCGACTTCTAGCGGCCGGCCACGGAGGTAATCGAGATGGCCCAGCGCGCCCGGCCGCTGTCCCCGTTCATGCACTACCGTTGGCAGTACACCAACACGCTGTCGATCCTGCATCGCATCACCGGCGTGCTGCTGTGCACTCGGCTTCCTGCTGCTCGTCTACTGGCTGGCCGCCGCCGCCGCCGGGCCCGAGCGCTACGCCGCCGCGCGCGGCGCTGCTGGCTTCGCCGCTCGCGCAGCTCGTGCTGTTCGGCGGCTGCCGTTCAGCTTCTGCTACCACCTGCTGAACGGCGTCCGCCACCTGTTCTTCGACATGCGGCCACGGCTTCGAGCTCAAGACGGCGCGCGCAGCGGCTGGGCCGTCGCGATCGGCGCGGTCGTGCTCGGCCTCGTCGCTCTGGCTGGCTCGTGCGCGCCGGCCTCGGGGGTGCGCGCATGAGCCTGCGCAGCCCGCTCGGCCGCGTCACTCGGCCTCGGTTCCGCCAAGGGCGGCTCCGGCCACTGGTACGCGCAGCGCGTCAGCGCGGTGGCGCTGGTGCTGCTCGGCTGTGGTTCGTCGTCTCGCTCGTCACGCTCGGCGGCGCGACGCACGCGAACGTCGTGGCGCTGGCTGTCGTCGCCGGTGTCCGCGGCGCTCGCCGTGCTGCTGGTGCTCGACCGCCGCCTAGCACGCGCTGCTCGGGCTGCAGGTCGTGATCGAGGATTACGTCGCGCGACAAGGGCACGCGCGTCGCCGTGCTGCTGGTCGTCAAGTTCGCGCTCGCCGTCGCCGCCGTCATCGGCGTGCTCGCCGTGCTGCGCATCGCTTTCGGAGTCGCGGCATGACCGCCTACAAGTTCATGGACCACACCTACGACGTCGTCGTGGTCGGCGCCGGCGGCGCCGGCCTGCGCGCCACCTTCGGCCTCGCCGAGCAGGGCCTCACGACGGCCTGCCTCACCAAGGTGTTCCCGACCCGCAGCCACACGGTGGCGGCGCAGGGCGGCATCAGCGCCGCGCTCGGCAACATGGGCGAGGACGACTGGCGCTTCCACTTCTACGACACCATCAAGGGCTCCGACTGGCTCGGCGACCAGGACGCGATCGAGTACATGTGCAAGGAGGCGCCGGCCGCGATCCTCGAGCTCGAGCACTACGGCCTGCCGTTCTCGCGCACCGAGGACGGCAAGATCTACCAGCGGCCCGTTCGGCGGCATGACCACGCACTACGGCAAGGGCATCGCGCAGCGCACCTGCGCCGCGGCCGACCGCACCGGCCACGCGATGCTGCACACGCTGTACCAGCAGTCGCTGAAGCACGAGGCGCGGTTCTTCATCGAGTACTTCGCCATCGACCTGATCATGGAGGACGGCGCCTGCCGCGGCGTGGTCGCGCTCGACATGGCGGACGGCACGCTGCACCGCTTCCGCGCGCACAAGGTGATCCTCGCCACGGGCGGCTACGGCCGCGCGTACTTCTCCTGCACGTCGGCGCACACCTGCACCGGCGACGGCGGCGGCATGGTGCTGCGCGCCGGCCTGCCGCTGCAGGACATGGAGTTCGTGCAGTTCCACCCGACCGGCATCTACGGCGCGGGCTGCCTGATCACCGAGGGCTCGCGCGGCGAGGGCGGTTACCTCACCAACTCGGCGGGCGAGCGCTTCATGGAGCGCTACGCGCCGAACGCCAAGGACCTCGCGTCGCGCGACGTCGTGAGCCGCTCGATGACCATCGAGATCCGCGAAGGCCGCGGCGTCGGCGAGCACAAGGACCACATCCACCTGCACCTCGAGCACCTCGGCGCCGAGGTGATCCACGAGCGCCTGCCCGGCATCGCCGAGACGGCGCGCATCTTCGCCGGCGTCGACGTGACCAGGGAGCCGATCCCGGTGCTGCCGACCGTGCACTACAACATGGGCGGCATCCCCTGCAACGTGCACGGCGAAGTCGTCACGCTCAAGCGACGGCAATCCCGATGCGGTGGTGCCGGGCCTGATGGCCGTCGGCGAGGCGGCCTGCGTGTCGGTGCACGGCGCCAACCGCCTCGGTTCCAACTCGCTGCTCGACCTCGTGGTGTTCGGCCGCGCCGCGGCGCAGCCACTGCGGCCGCGACCGTGCAGCCGGGCACGACGCACAAGCCGCTGCCGAAGGACGCCGGCGACCTGGCCGTGAGCCGCCTCGACCGGTTCCGCAACGCCAAGGGCACGCGCCGACCGCCGAGGTCCGCCTCGACATGCAGCGCGTGATGCAGAACCACGCCGCGGTGTTCCGCACCGGCGAGTCGCTGCCGAGGGCTGCACAAGCTCGCCGCGGTGCACGCGTCGTTCGCCGACGTGCAGGTGACCGACCGCTCGCTGGTCTGGAACACCGACCTGATCGAGACGCTCGAGCTCGACAACCTGCTCGGCCAGGCGGTGGCCACGATGCACTCCGCGGAGAACCGCAAGGAAAGCCGCGGCGCGCACGCGCGCGAGGACTTCAAGGACCGCGACGACCGCGAATGGCTGAAGCACACGCTCGCGTGGGTGGACGACGCAGGGCCAGCGTGCGCATCGACTACCGCCCGGTGCACCTCAACACGCTGACGAGCGACGTCGAGCCGGTGCCGCCGAAGGCGCGGACCTACTGATGACGCTGCAGCGACTCGGACGACGCAGACCGCATCAACCGCTACCCCCTATTCACTCTCCCATGGCGCAGTTCCGACTTCCCGAGAATTCCAAGGTCCAGCCGGGCAAGACCCACGCCGCGCCGGCCGGCGCGAAGGACGTCCGCACGTTCCGCATCTACCGCTTCGACCCGGACTCCGGCGAGAACCCGCGCGTCGACACGCTACGAAGTCGACATGGCGCAGCTGCGGGCCGATGGTTCTCGACGCGCTGATCAAGATCAAGAACGAGATCGACCCGACGCTGACGTTCCGCCGCTCGTGCCGCGAGGGCATCTGCGGCTCGTGCGCGATGAACATCGACGGCGTCAACACGCTCGCCTGCACCAAGGCGACGGCCGAGATCAAGGGCGACGTGAAGATCTACCCGCTGCCGCACATGCCGGTGATCAAGGATCTCGTGCCGGACCTCACGAACTTCTACGCGCAGTACGCCTCGGTGAAGCCGTGGCTGCAGACGCGCACGCCGGCGCCGCCCGACCGCGAGCGCCTGCAGTCCAAGGAGGACCAGGAGAAGATCGACCGGCCCTCGGCCTGCATCCTGTGCGCCTGCTGCTCGACGAGCTGCCCGTCGTACTGGTGGAACAGCGACCGCTACCTCGGTCCCGCGGCGCTGCTCGCGGCCTACCGCTGGATCATCGACACGCGCGACGAGGCCACGGGCGAGCGGCTCGACGACCTCGAGGACCCGTTCCGGCTGTATCGCTGCCACACGATCATGAACTGCGCCGAGGCCTGCCCGAAGGACCTGAATCCGGCCAAGGCGATCGCGGAGATCAAGAAGATGATCGCGGAGCGGCAGCACTGAGCGTGCCGCCGCCGAGCACGGGGATCGACTTCGAGCGGCGAGCGCGGCGTGCGCTTGCGCTGGCGCTGCCGGCGCGGCATGAAGGAACTCGACCTGGTGCTGATGCGCTACCTCGAGCAGGACTACGCGCGGCGTCACCCGCCGATCGCGCCGCATTCGCCCGGATGCTCGACTTGCAGGACCCGGAACTCTTCGGGTATCTTGTCGGCCGCGCCGTTCCCACCGACGACACCCTGCGCCATGTCCTCGCCCGGATCCGCCATGATCGTTGAATTGCCCCGCTGGACGCTCGCGGACCGGGTGACCCTTGCGCTGGTGATCGCGGCCGGCATCGTCGTCGAGGTGGTGGCCGCCGGCCAGGACGCGGCACCCGGCGGTGCCGGGCTGGCGGTCGCGGCCGTCCTGCTGCTGTGGCATGCACGCCACTGGGCGCGTCGCCCGCGGGCCCTGGCGATCCGGCCGGCGGGCAGCGGTGCTGTCGGCGGTGCGCCGGGCTGCGAACCCTGCACGGTGCATGGGGCCTCCCGCATCCTCGGCTCGAGCGTCGTGCTGCACTGGCAGCCAGCCACCGGCGGCCGGGAGGGGCTGTGGCTCACGCCACTCGACCTGCCGCGTCGCACTTTGCGCCGACTGGCGGTCCGTCTGGCCACCGGGCGAGCGGTGGCGCCGTGATTGCAGCGCCCTGCACGGCGACGGCGCGATGACGGCGATGGCGAACTTTCCCCCCGTCAGACGGGTCGACTGAACCGCACGAGCCAGTGGACGATGCTGCGCGGCCCGCCGCCGGAGCCGACCAGAGCGACCTGGAGCTCGTGAGGCGGGTCCAGCGAGGCGAGCGCGGCGCGTTCGACCTGCTGGTCCTCAAGTATCAGCACAAGGTCGTGAAGCTGGTGGCGCGCATGTGTCGGCCGCCTCACTGAGCCCGTCGGTTGTACAGGAGGAGGTTTTCGCCCGGCTCGAGCCGCAGCGTCGTCGACCGGTAGGACGAGCTGTAGAAGGTGCCCACGGGCAGCCCCGTCGGCTGCACGGTGCAGACCCCATCCGCCTCGCCACCAGCGGCGGGCAATGGCCGGCCACGCAGAGCTCGACCCGGCCGTCGACCTCGAGACGGCCGCACACGAGAGTCGCGAACAGCGGCGACAGCGCCTCCCTCGAACACACGGTTGATGCGCTCGACCAGCTCGGATACCGGGGGAGCGCCTCCGGCCAGGGCGCGGAAGGTCGCGCACAGGTGCGACACGAGCATCGCCGCCGCCACGCCCTTGCCTGCCACGTCGCCGAGAGAGATGTACGCCGACCGGCCCTGCGGATCCACCCGGAAGACGTCGTAGAAGTCCCCGCTCACCACGCCGACCGGCTGCCAGTGGGTGCGGACGCGCCAGCCGGGCAACGCGAGCTCGGCAGGCGGAAGCAACCCGCGCTGGACCCGCGCGGCCAGGTCGAGGTCGCGCTCGAGGTCCCGCTGCTCGGCGTCGGAGAGGTGGTCGAGGCAGAACCGCACGAGGGGATCAACGCGGAGCCGGTCCTCCTCGATCAGGTCGTGGCACGTCTCGCACAGGCCGAAACGACCCTCGCGCACGCGGCCGATGGCGGCATCCACCTCGCCGAGCAGGCGCACGATCTCGGGCGCGGCGGACAGCTCGGGGTGGATCGCCAGGAGCTGCTGCCGTCTCTCCTCGAGCTGGGGCAGGTAGTGGGTTGACACCGCCTCGGCCATGCTCCACCTCCCACTCCTATCATACGAGCCTGAGAAAGCTCGGTTGCCGGTCCGGTGGTCGAGAGCTCGCGCATCCCGGTGCCGACCTGCACGTCATCTGCGGCGCCAGGCCACGCCGCCGGCCGACCTGCCGGTCCAGCCTGAAGGGCCCGTCACCAGACGTAGGGGACGAGCCTGTACCGGACGCGCCGGACGTACTCGAGGTAACCCGGCAGCTCGGCCTGGAGGGTCCGGTCCTCGAGGACGGTCCGCAGCACCAGCAGCATGACGATCGCCACGCCGACCCAGAGGGCGACGAGCGAGCCCAGCATGACCGGCGCGGCCAGGTTGTACACGAGGGCGCCAGCGTAGCCGGGATGGCGGACGAAGCGGTACGGCCCGTCGCTGACGACGACGTGGCCGCGGTCGGTCTGGATCCGCACGTGGCTCGAGAAGAACGGTTTCGACCTCATGGCCCAGAACGTGAACAAGGTGGCGCCCACCATGACCAGGAGCGCCACGGCGGATGCGAGGTCAGTGATGGAGCGAGTCCAGCCGAGCCGCCTGTCGAGCCCCGCGAGGACGAGCGACACGAACGGCAGGATCACCGCCACCACCGGCACCAGGAGCTTGTCCCACGCCTTGGCCCTGGTCCGGCGGGTCAGTACGTCCTCGATGAGGTCCGGGGACTTCCTGACCAGCGTCCCGGCCAGGATCACCGTGAGGGCTGCATACGCCAGCAGGAAGACCCATCCCCTCCCCCCACCGCCACGTCCCCGCCCCGCCAAACAGGCAGGCCCCGGCGAGCAGCACCGCGACGACCATCCTCCCAGCCACC
This sequence comes from uncultured delta proteobacterium, assembly GCA_963845095.1. Taxonomy (GTDB): domain Bacteria; phylum Desulfobacterota; class Syntrophia; order Syntrophales; family Smithellaceae; genus MVRV01. Next base: position 8,316 of record CAWJQM010000002.1, on the reverse strand, counting down.
TTGCCCATGATCCGATCGTTCGCCACGCCCACCTCGCTCACCTTCCTACGTGCCGATCCCGATGACGGTTCATCAGATCAGGACCGGCCCGGATGCGCCGCCGGACACACAGCGACAGCCACCGCCGGGTGTCACGGAGCGCCGGGCCGAGGGGCTGCACTGCCGCTCCCCTGTCACGCTGGTTGCGGCGGCGCCCCCGGACGACGACGCCAGGAGCTGCGCCCAGCAGCCCGCCGCCCGCGCGGCACCAGCGTGATCGCCGCCTTGCTCTCGGTCAGGCTCTGGGTCTCGAGGATCTCGAACAGCGCCTGCGCGATCTCGGGGTCCTGCGCGATCTGCGTGAGCGCCTCGCCCACGATCTGCGGCCGCATCGCCGCGGCCTTGGCGAACTCGATGGCCGCCTGGCGCTCGGCGGTGCTGGTGATGATGCTCACCTGGTTCGCGCCGTCCTGCTTGATCGCCGAGGTCACCTGGCGCAGGCGGTTGACCACCTTCTCCTCGATCTGCGCGGATCATGCCCGCGTCGCGGAAGTGCACCTTGCGGATGTAGACCGAGCCGAGCTTGTAGCCCCACTCGCTGCGACTTCGGCGAGACCTCGTCGCGCACCGTCTGGCTCATGGCGTGGCGGTTCTCGAGCATGTCCGCGAGCTGCATGTTGCGACAGGCAGCGCACCGTGGCGTTGCTCGACGTTGGCGCGCCAGCGAGCCGCGCGGGTCGGCGTTCTTGAACAGGTAGGCGACCGGGTCGCTGATGAACATCTCGTACCAGATGCCGATGCCCATCGGCGCGCCCTCCTCGGAGTTGACCGGCTGGCTGCGCAGGTACTCCTGGTCGAGCCGCATGTCGAGCACGTAGCGCTTGCCGAGCCAGTTGACGATGAAGCGCGGCCGGCCCGAGCTTGAGCCGGCAGGAAGTGCAGGCCCGGCTCGTCGAGCACGCCGAGCACCTTGCCGAACAGCACGTACACGTGGCAGCTGCCGCTCCTCGACGATCGGCGTACAGGCCGAACAGCCGCACGCAGCGCCGAGCAGGATCGGCACGAGCGATCAGAACAGGCCGACGAACGTGACGACGCGCCGCGATCAGGAACCATCGAGCTCATCATGCTTCACCTCCAGGATCACGCGGCTGGGCCTTGCCGAAGAGCCGCAGCCGGACGTTGCGCACGTAGGCTCGAGCAGCGCCTCGGCGCCGCTCGCCTTCGAGCTCGCCGCAGCTGCTCGGCGAGCGGCGACGCAGCGGCTCGACCTCGGCCTGGGCCTTGAGCGTCTCGATCTCCACCGCGCGCCTCGACTGGACGATCTTCTGGTCGGCCGCGGCCTGCGCCAGGCTGATGTCCGAGGAGACCTGGTTGTGGGCGGTGTTGATCGCCGCCAGCGCCGACTCCACCTCGGCCGGCGGGTCGATGCCGGTGATCAGCGAGGCGTCGAGCGTCGATCCCGTAGCGCGCCGCGGACGAGAGGCACTCGCGGTCCATGTGGTCGTTGAGGTCGCGCAGGTTCTTGCGCAGGTCGTTGATCGAGACGCCCGATCGCGGCCGTCGCCGGCGCTCGGCGAGCGTCGCGCCGGTCGCTCGCCGGCGTGGCGGCGCCTCGAAGTTGGCGATGCGCTCGCGCAGGACCGAGACGAAGTAGCCCATCACGTGCACGATCGGGCGCTTCACGCCGAACAGGTAGGCGTACAGGTTCTGCTCGGAGACGCGGTAGCGGATCTGGCCCGTTGAGCCCGGTGTTGAGCTGGTCCTTGGTCACCGCCTCCAGCATCGTGCCGTCGTGGTTGGCGCTCGGGTCCTCGGGGTCGAAGGCCATGTTCATCGTCTGGGTCGCGACCGAGACCTTGTAGACCTTCTCCCAGGGCCACTTGAAGTACGGCCCGCCGGGCGGGATCACGCGCACCTGCGGGTAGCGCGTAGCGCTCGCGCTCCTCGGGCTCGAGGTCCTCGGAGATCGGGGTCGTCGAGCGTGGTCGCGCTCCCGACGCGCTCGGCGCGGCCGAAGCTCGTCTTCACCGCGCGCTCGTTCTGGTCGACGGTGAAGAGCCCCAGCGACCACGTAGCGCACGAGGAACCAGGCACGAAGCCGAAGACCAACCCTTCGAAGACCACGGTCATGCGTCCTCCCTGTCTCGGCCCACCAGCGGCGGGCCGTCAGCTTAGCATCGGGCCATGCGCGGCAGCGCCGATCGGCACCGTTCGCAACCTGGACCTGGACTTGGACCTGGACCTGGACCTTTGGACCGAGATGCTGCGCGCCTCACATTTTCCGAAGAGCATTCCCCGAAATGCCTCGTGGGATTGCTCTTTGCCTTCGACACGAGCAGAGGCCAAGGACCGGTCCACGTCCACGACCACGTCCACGTCCAGGTCCACGTCGAGGATTCCGCCTTTGGCGTCGAGCCTCTGGGGAGTGCTTCTGTCCGGTTGGTTCAGACGCTCCGAGCCCGCGGCAGCGGACTACACAGCCCTGCGCTCCTCGTTCGTCCCCATGAGCTGGCGGATCGCCGCCGAGGCGTAGCCACCGTGGGCGCGGAGGACCTCTCCGAGGACGCGGGGAGACGGGTCGCCCGAGGGCGAACCCCTGCAAGAAATCGCATCCCATGGCGGCGAGCATGCGGACCTGATCCTCGCTTCTCGACCCTTCGGCGGTGACCGTGAGGCCGACCGAGTGGGCCAGCTGACGACCGCTGCGCACAGCGTCGCGTCGTCGTTGCCGGGCTTGAGGCGCGGACGAACGAGCCGTCGATCTTCACCACGTCGACCGGGAACTCGCGCAGGTAGCGGAGCGACGAGTAGCCGGTGCCGAATCGTCGAGGGCGATCTTGGCCCCCAGCCGCTTGAGGTCGGCGACCACCCCGAGCGTGGTCTCGCCGCTGCGCATCGCGCCCTGCTCGGTGATCTCGAAGCAGAGCGAGCTCGCCGAAACGCCGCCCAGGCGGACGTCTGCTCCACGAGCTCGGGCAAGTCGGGGTGCATGCACACGGACGGCGACAGGTTGATGGCCAGCTCGAGCCGGCGCCCGCCGCCGCCCAGCACCGACCCGACATCCTGGACCGCCCTGCGGATGCCCCAGATGGTCATCTCCTTGGAGAGGCCCATCCGCTCGAGGTCGCCGATGAACTCGCCCGGGGCGACGAGGGTGTCGTCCCCCCTCGACCAGCGAAGCAACGCCTCGACGGCGGTGATCCGACCGCTCCGCACCTCGACGATCGGCTGGTAGTGGAAGCAGGAACTCGTTGTTGGCGAAGGCGCGGGTGAGCTCGGCATCGAGGGTCTCGGGAAGGTCCGCCCGGCCGTCCGCCGCCGGGTCGTAGCTCTTGACGATCTCTACATCTCCCGCTCGGCGGTCATCATGGCGCGGCGCGCCGCCTCGAGCAGGGTGTCGGCATCGCTGCCGCGCTCGGGGAAGAAGCTGATCCCACCCGTGAACGAGGGCTCGAGCTCCCGCCCGAGCACGCGCAGCGGGGCGCGCAGGGCCGTCAGGATCGCGGCGAGCGTGGCCGTCAGCTCGCGCTCGTCCGCCGCGCCGGTGAGCACAGCCTGAGCTCGTGCTCACGCAGCCGCGCCAGCGTGTCCCCCTCGCGCAGCACCACCCTCGCCCGCTGCGACAGCAGCCGCAGCAGCTCGTCGCCGTAGACAAGTCCGAGATGATCGGAGAAGCGTCGGAAGTCGTCGATGCCGAGTGCCACGACTCCGACAACCTCGCCGCGCCGGGCCGCCATCGCCAGCGTCTGCCCCAGGCGATCGCCGAACAGTGACCGGTTGGGCAGCGAGGTGAGCGGGTCGTGCATGGTGACGTGCTCGAGCCTGGCGGTCGCCTGCACCAGCCGCTCGCGCTCCTCGTCGAGCAGCCAGGCGATCATCCCGCCACCCATCAGCGCCGGCAGAATGAGGTCGGCGATGCTCGTCAGCAGGCCAAGCTCGGATGTGAGGGGACGCATCGCGGGAACAGCGGTCAGGACGAAGTAAAAGAGCTGGTTGGCGCCGTAGAGTACGAACGCCCAGGCGACGAGCCTGGGCGGCAAACGCCTCGCGCGACGTTGGGAGAGCAGCACAAGCAGGCCCCCAATGACAAAAGCGAGGCCAGGGCGGCCGCACGCAGGCCGACGCGCACGGTCAGGCGCAGCATCGCCGCGCCGGGTTCCCAGACGAACGCCAGTGCGGCGGCAACTCCGAGAACCGCGAGGAGGGCCAGGCCGCGATTCCGCAGCCGTGCCGACCAGGTATCGCGCTTGAGCAGCTCCCGGGTGCCGAGCAGGAGCAGAAACGCCTGCCAGTACGCCCCGACCTGGCTGATCGCCGTGATCGCCAGGCGGGCCGGATGGGCAGCGTTCATCTGGGACGACAGGATGACGCTCAGGAGGGTCGCGGTGATCGACGCCGCCGACGCCCACCAGCTCCACGACCAGAGCAGCAGATAGGCGCGGCGGTAGGAGCGCCAGAATCCCGTGGAGACGGCGGCGAGCACCACGCTGCAAACCGCCTGCGCGGTCAGTTGCGCCAGGAACAGCCTCAGGACGGCGTCGCCAGCTTCCATAGAGCTCCGGAACAGGCTAACACACCCGACCTGCCCCGTCGCCGGCAGGCTGCAGCGCGAGGTGCGTGGTGGATGCTACCGGGGGTCGAGGGCGGACCGGACCGTCCCGGAGGCGCTGCCAGCGGGGTCGAAGCTGCGCTCCACGAGGCGGATGGAGCCGTCGCATCCGATGAGGAGCAGCGTCGAGCTGCGGGTGCCGTAGACCGGCGAGGCGATGAGGTGGAGCCAGACTCGCTCCCGCTCGAGGCCCACCCCGGTGTCCGGCAGCGCCTCGTCGGGAGCCGCGCGGCGATCGGCCAGGATCGAGAGCACCAGCTCCTCGGCCGCGCCGGAAACCGGCGGGTCCAGGTGCCCGCCGCCGAGCAGCTCGCCCAGCGCCGCGCGGGCGCGCAGCCTTGGGCCAGGGCGTGTCGAGCCCGTGGTTGGTGAGGCCGGGCACCCCCGGCTCGAGCTCGCGGGCGACCGCTCGGCGCGGTTGAGCCAGTACCAGCCCCCCGGCGTCGCCGAGCAGCAGGTTGAAGCCGGCGTCGCCCTGGGGAACGAGTTCCAGCGCCGAAGGTAGTCGTCGCCGGAGGGCCGCGGCGAGGAATTTGCGGCACCAGCCGCCCACGGGAGGGCGCGGGCCGGGGCCGCGCGAGCTCGCGGACGTTCGTGACCAGCCCGAACCGGCGGCCCCGATCGACCCCGAGCCAGGTGCCGCCGGCCTCCAGGTCCCGCCCGCCGAGCAGCGGGGCTGGTCGGCCCACCGCGCGATCGGCGCGGTGGGGCGGGCGTGGAACTCGTCGCGGTTGGCGGCGACCACCAGGCGCTAGCCCGGATGCGCGCGAGGGCGAGGACGAGCAGACACATCCCGAGCATGCTACACGGATGCCGTCACAGCCGTGGGCATCGATGGCTCGAACGTCAGGGGGACGGAGTCGGATCGGCCTCGCGTGAAGGTAACCTGGCCTCGCGCCACGCGGCAGGCGGGGTCCAGCGTCAGCTCGTCTGCGCCGGCGTACCCGCCATCCTGGACCTGCGCGACATGACTCGCCTCCTGGGACGCGTGCGCCTTCAAAGGACCCGAGCTCGGTGCGTTCGGGCGGGTGCACCCGGCTCCGTCCCACCAGAGGCGACGTCAGCGCGGTTTGCGCGGGGATCCCACGCACGAGACAGGCGCGGCCTACGCCCCGGGACCGATGACCAGGGTAGCCGTGTCGCGGGCGAGGCATGAGTCCGGGCTGTCGGCCGGCGTCTGCGCCGACGTGACGGTGGCCGTGACGACGACCGGGATGGCCTCGTGCGTGGCGGGCAGCTCCTGGCGCAGCACCGTCACGTCCTTGAAGGAGAACGGTTGCCAGTCCCGGAGCAACGCGTCCGGTTCCGCTCTGAGGCCATGCCACCCGACGAAGTCGGCGTCTGCCTGGCCAGTCGACGGTGACCTCGATGTCGTAATCGACTGCCGGCCAGGCGTGCCGGTACGTCCAGGCTCAGGTCGACCGTCAGCAACTTCCCTTTCGGCACATGGGCCACCTGGCACACCAGGCCCACGCGGGGCTCACACCGGTGCCGGCCGCCAGGCGTCCGAGCAGCCGGCCTGCCGCCGCGCGGGTGCGGGGCGCCCGCCCGGGTGGGTTCCAGCCTCGCACCGAGCACTCGCGGCAGGCGGGCACGGGTGTAACGCTGGCCAAGGTGCGCCGTAGGAACCGGAACGTCGTGCCTCGCCAGATCTCGTCAAGTCCACGCTCCTTGAGATTGCCCATCGACGCGGTGATGACGCAGCATGGAAACACGTCTCCGTTGGCCTGGACGAAGAGCATCTGCCACGGATCCACGCAGGCCTTGACCTTCGGCGGCCCGCCGGCAGCCTCCTGGCTGTGCGCCACAGCCCGGGACGGGCTGGAGCCGGCCACACCGACGCCCGGCCCGGAAACCGTGGCAACGGCTGACGGATCCGCTCCTCCTTCCAACAAGCTCAGGAGCTCCGGCGTGACTTCGAGCTGGACGCCTTCCGACGCAGCGAGGCTCTTCGCTTCACGCCACGCCTGCCGGGCTGGACCTGGCTCGTGGGCGACCCGCTGACCCTGCATTGCCGAGTACTCCACCAAGTCGGCGATCACCAGCCGGCGGCTCCCCAGCTCCCGGACCAGCCTGACAATCCCCGGAAGCTGGTGGATGTTCTTCCGCATCGCGACCATCTCGAACGACAGCCAATTGGGGTCGAGCCCGCGCCGGCTCGCCAGCTCGCCGAGCGCCCGCGCGTTCTCGCAGAAGACATCGAACCTGCCAGGCCGGCGGATCTCCTCGTAGAGCTCGCGCTCGGCGGCGTCCAGAGACAGGATGACGTAGGCGAAGCGTTCACCGGCGATGGCGAAGAGCTCCCTCGGTCAGCTCGGGCACCAGGAGCTGGCCGTTACTCTGGAACCCCACCCGACAGCCCGCCGCAACCACGGCCGCGAGCATCTCGCGGAAGCGGGGATGTGTGTGCAGCGTCTCGCCATGCCCGCTGAGCTGAACCTGCGGACGATGGCGTCGAAGGAACGGCAGGAGGTGCTCGAACATCTCCGGCATGAGCACGTCCACCCGGTACCCGGGCTCGACCATGGCACAGTGAAGGCATCGCAGGTTGCAGGCTCGCGTCGTCTCGATGAGGATCGTCTGCGGCCAGGCAAAGCCGGGGTCGAGGTTCCGAAGTCGCCTTTCCAGAAAGCCACGGCCGCGCATCGGCGAAGTGTACGGGGCGTGGCCCGGTCGCGTCCAGGTCGAGGATCGCGCGTGCCGCAAGGTGCCCACTGCGGTTGATGGGCCCCAGCTCGGTGACGCACAAGCACCCGTGGCGGACCAGAAGCAGCCAGGAGGTGCGTTCAACACAGTCGGCTGACTGGAGCGATGAAAACAGCACTTCTCCCTTGCTGTATCATCGCCGCGGGCTTCGCGGAGAGGGTGCCCATGCGACCCTGGTTGAAAGCGCTCGTTCTGCTCGTCTGGCGGTCGGTTGCCGACCGGCAGCCGGGCCCGCGCCACCAACCCGGGCCGAGATCGAGCGGTTTCGCGACTCGTCGTCGAGGTCCTGCGCACCGAGTATCCCGGACGGACGTTCGAGACCACCGACGACCCGTGGATCATCAGGTGCGCGAGCATGCAGCTCGGCCTGCAGAACCTGTACGGCAAGTGCCAGCAGGGCGCTCCGGGCACCGCCGCCCAGAACGCCATCATCAAGGCCCATTTTGACGCGGTAATCGCCCACGAGGATACGGTCGCGACACAGCCTCCCCTGCCGTGGGAGAAGGCCAAACCGCTGCTGCGGCCCTTCAGCTCGGCGCCGGCCGAGCACCTCAAGAAGGTGCACGGGCCGCACAAGCCCTTGTGCGACGGCGTCGTCGAGGCCTACGTCATCGACTCCGACGCGAGCTACCAACTCGTCAGCAACGAGGACCTTGCACGGTGGAAGGTGAGCATCGAGGTGATCGAGGAGGCCGCAATCGGCAACCTCGAGGCGGGCAGCAGCGGCATGAAGCTGTCCTCCCAGGATGGCGACGACCCATTCATCATCGTGGCGCTCGGCGACGGCTACGACGCGGCGCGCATCCTGCTGCCCGGGTTTCGCCGCTACGCTGCCCAGCGCCTCGGAGAGCCGTTCCTGGCCGGGATCCCCAACCGGGACTTCCTGATCGCCTGGTCGCTGGGGGGCTCGCCGGAGTTCCAGGGGAGGACTCGCCGGGCGATCGTCGAGGACTTCTCCACGCAGCCCTATCCCCTCACCCAGGCCGTGCTGAAGGTGACCTCCACCGGGATCGCCGTCG
>CAWJQM010000001.1:0-149674 GCA_963845095.1 uncultured delta proteobacterium | reverse complement strand
AGCCCCGAAGTATGCGGCATATTGCCAAGTCGGATCCACGTAAATAAAGGGATCAACAAGAATGTGTCCTTCCGACGTGTTTCCATATTGGGACATTAAGTTCATTGAGGCTCCAAGGTTGACCAGAATGGTCTCTCCTGGCGTAGCCATTCCACTAAATGTTCCTTCATATTTTAATGATGCACCACTCCCCCTGTAACCACTTTCATCTGCAACGGCGTAAACGTTATCAAACCAGCCGGAACCGTTGATGCTGCCATCGATACGGATGTTAAAGTTGTACGGGACTTGTCCAGTGAAACCATCAGGTAAGGTGCCAAGGGGCATGATCTTGTGATCCCAAGTGAATGCTGTGCCGACGCCCTGAACGGAATAATCACGACCATTGTCATACCATAAATGAGCTTGTATATCGATCATCGGTTCCATACCGCTGCCGGCGTAATGGTTTTTTGTCCAACCCCATTGCATAATATCGATCGTATAATCATAACTTAAAGTATATACTTTAAAGTCATCTGAAGGAGCATAAATATCCGCCTGAGCGGGTTCGCTAATCGCAAAAGTGCATGCAAGCAGGCAAACCATCACAATTGACCATACTGAGTGAAATTTATACATCAATTTCTGACACCTTCGATTGGCATCTCTCTCTTCGATACGCATTTGATCTCTTGATCTCTTTTCAATATCCATTTCCGTTTCTCCTCTGCTTGTTTTGTAATTCTCACTAGGTGAAAAAGCTGGGTCAATTCAAGAAAAGAAAGCCTCCAAAGGGCTACATGCCCCCAGGAGGCTTCATATGGACACCTTCCAATAAATCCTTTTCACGGCGGACTCCAGAAGGTTGAGGGTTAGGTTGATGGGTTTACATTGTGATAACAACGACTTGATCTTTTGATTTTTTGTACCACAAGTTAAGAAAAGCTGGTGAAATTTGATTATTAAATTATTGATAACTTAATGCTAATAGAAAATTAGCATTAAGAAATTGAAGAAAGGTGGGATTGAAGTTTGATATTCTTGTGGATTATGCCTAATTTGCGCCTGATGTGAAACCAGTGGATATTGATCGCACTCATCAGAGGAACCCAGGAATTTTGAGATCTTCTTCGTGGTTTTTCCTTCAAGAAAAAGTTTCATTGATTACCGTTCGTAAGAGTGGATCTCCCCCAGAATTGCCGGACGCTCGCTTTCAGGAAGAACTTCTAGATTCTACCGGAATCAAAAATAAGCTTTCCCGCTTTTGTGCGTTTCCACACATATTCACTGATCTGACCAGGAAATCCAACCATCTCGCTTTCTACGAGAAAGGGTCCGCTATTGTGACTCTTTCGCATGTTATTGAAATGGATATATCTTGCTTTTTTCCTTCGCCATCGTCTGGAGCAGTTGGTCCTGATTCTCGAAAATAACTGTCATTTCTTCTGTTTGCTTTTGAACCATCGTTATTGATCCCGTGGGGCATGTAGAGGCACACAATCCGCATCCAATGCACCGATCCTTTGTGATGACGGAGACATCGCCTTCCATCTGAACGGCTTTCACCTGACACCGCTCAACGCAAGTTTCACAGGCTGTACAAGTCTCAGCGTCAACAGCAGCATAGTAGTTTGAGTGGGTGATGGCCCAGGGATTATTGTATTTGTTGACAAGGGCCAGGGCCTTGCAGCAACAGCCGCAGCAATTGCATATAAACATTTTGCTGCTTTTGTGGTTTGATGAATGGTGGACCAGACCACTCTCCTCGGCCTTTAACAGGATTTCATGGGCTTCCTTCTTTGATATTTCCCGTCCCAGCCCATTTTCAATATAGTAGTCCGCAGCCAGATCAAACATCATGCAGCCTTCAAGGAGCTTGTCGCAGCCATGCCCCATCATTGCGGCTTCTTTGCGACAAATGCAATCGGCCACCGCGAACCGATGACTTGACTCGATTATTTCGGACACCTTTTCAAAGGGCTGAACTTCAGGACAAGCCTCTATATCCATTTTCTATGGGAACTACTCGAAATCCACCTATATGTGAACGGCCTCTTTCAGGAACAATACCCTCCTCAAAGTATTTTTCATACAGAGGTATGTTGTTTTTATTTAGGTTATTCAACTGAAACTCCCATATACCCACCATCCATGGAGCCATTAAATAAAAGGTATACCCCTCGACCGTGCCTCGCAGTATCAATCCTTTCCTTGACATTTGAAAGAGGATGTCAGTCATTTCTGATTCGTCCCGACCCATTCTTTCCGATATCACACTGACGAGTTCCGGGGTTGGCCGCAAGGCAAGCATGATTTCCGCCTCTTCCGGAGAAAAAAGCTCTTTCAGTATTTTCAATTCAACCCCGCTCCTTGTCTTCGGGAACCCCTGGGGAAACATATCGAGCCTTTCTCTGAGTCTCTCATAGATATCAGTCATGGCTTCCTCCTTACAAACACAAAACCCCGCCTCTTCTCAGAAACGGGGTTTCAATAATCTCTCCATGGCATCACCCTTACAAAAAGGGTTCAAATTGGTTGTTAACCGATTGACTATGCCTTATTCACTGTTCCAAAATTTGCGCTTACCCCATAAAAAAGTCAAGGGAATATTTCATTGATAATCATTTGAAATGTTGGATGACCGTCGAAATTACAGGATGCTTAATAACAGGAAGTACACCGCGGGAGGAGCCATCATCGATATTTTTATTTTCAGCCGCCCTTTCAAACATCTCAAATATCAACCTTTATCAACCTTAACATCCTGCCTGTTATCGTGCATTTTGTTAGGTAAATTCATATTTTGTAACGTCTCTCTCATTTTCATAATTGCTTTCCAGTTAGGCTCAATATTTTCTGCTCTTTTATGCCACGGCTTTAGTATCGACTTCCACCTAACAACATTTATCGGAGCAAAGCCTATCATCTTGCTTTCCCTTCCGGAGCATTCTTATTACCAGCAGCATTAATGCCAGTTTAAACCATTCAATGAATTGTTGTGTTTCTGTTTATAGCCTTTCCACATTGAATAAATCAAATTAACATTATCGGCAATGATTTTTCCTGCCGCTCTATTTCTTTTATTACACTATCCCGGCGTAATAATTTATTTACAGCAGGTGCCGCCGTATTAATATTCTCATTCTTATACACGGTCATGTGCGCCTTAGTTCCATTATAGCCATTGCCAATATACTCAGCCATGAATGCCAGTTCTTTTGGTTGACATGTTGCTGTATTATTTCGTCTTGTAAATGCCATCTTGAATCTAAACCTTTCTAAACCTTTTCTTTTGCCCTGTTTCTGTGCATTTCATTAAGCACATTCATTATTTATATTACTTTACCCTCTGTACTATTTTTATCATCATCCACAGCAACAACAGGCTGTAAATTATTCTTAAACCTATTACTTTTTCCACTCTACGTGTCCAAGCGCTTGGACACGTAAAGTTATTTCTATTCCATTTACCCCCTAATTTTCTGAGGATTATTGAAAAAGAATGATCCTGGCGGTTTTATCAGCGAAATAGAGGCATTCCTGGGGCAAATTATACGGCACTTTTTATTACAGGTTTGCTCTTAATAAAGTCGTAACGAGATACTTGCTAAAAAAATCAGAATTGAAGCTTGGTTGCTGTCTGCGGAACATGCAACCCCTTTCCTGCCAGATAAACAAGAATATTTTTTTGCGCTTCGCTCAGTATTAGTTGTCTACTTTTGTCTACCTTATTCTCTTGCCTAACATCGTGCGTTTTGTCAGGTACATTCATGCTTTATGTTACTTTACCCTCTGTACTATTTTTATCAACATCCACAGCAGTATTACACTGCATATTATCCGTAGCCCGATTACTATTTCCAGATTACGTGTCCAAACGCTTGGACAGCAAATTATAATTTGTTCTATTTTCATTTTCAGTATTTTTAGTATTTCTTCTCATTGTTACAGCTTTCTATAATGCTAGAAAACTAACTTATCTGCGGGAAGAGTTTTGGAGAAGAAAGCCAGTGATGAAATGGCCGCTCGTTTACTATCTCAAGCATAATTTGAATGAAATGAATTTGTGACCAAATTGTGACCAGACCCTTGAAAAACAGCATAATAAAACATGGAACAAGATAAAATACTCTTTAAGATATTGCTTTATATTTCTTGATGTTATTATACGTTAATAATTGTTATTATTAGCAGTTCTCACTCTACGAATCTGGATGTCGCAAGTTCGAATCTTGCTGGGCGCACCATTAAAATCAAGGGGTTAGAGATTCTTCTCTATCCCCTTATTTTTTTGCGAAAAAATTTTATAGATTTTTCAACCTGTCATTTGCTTGATATTCTTGAAATTAATTTCCCATGGATAATCCCGGCTCTGTCACAAAATAACCTTCAGGGTGCCGTCATCATAACTGTTATTACATCGCGGGGATGGGTCCGTCCTAAAAAGTTCTTCAGGCTATTAAATGCTTGATTTTTTCGCCAGATAGAGGCTTATTCAAGTGAGAAAAAACAGTGTAACCGGTAAGGTTTTCAGGGAGTCCTCAAAATGGCCGATCTTTTGACTTTATGATGAAAAAATTCTAGGCAGATTAAAACAGGCAAGCTGGAGGAGATATGCAGGATAGCTATGTAAAACTGATGGAGCGGATGAATAAAAATGATATCAAACATCCGGTGACGAATGCTATGCTGGATGCTCTGAAGGTTCTTTTTAATGAAGAACAGGCCGCATTAATCGGGGATTTCCCTCTGGGCGCCCATACGTCCCAAGAGTTGTCCGGCCTGCTTTGCAGGGATGAGAAGGCTCTGGATCGGATGCTGAAGGAAATGTCCGAGCAGGGATTAATCTTTGAAGCAGGCAGAAAAAACGGAGATAAAGAATATTCAGTCCTTCCTTTTGAACCGGGCCTGATGGAAATGCAATTGCTCCGGGGCGAGGACAATGAGCGGCAGAGAAAAATGCTAAAACTGATAGGCAAGGCCCATGCTGAAGAAGACGCCATCTTAACGGAAATGCTGAAGCAACCCGAAAGAGTCCGGGAAGAATATTCCAGTCAGATCGGCCGAATTATCGGTGTAGAAGAAGTTGTTTCAGCGGACAAGCAGGTTGTTTCCTGGGATAAGCTGAGCAGTATCATTGAAAATGCAACGTCCTATGCTGTAGGCGAATGCGGCTGCAAACACGGCAATAAGCTCCTGGGCTATCCCTGCAAATCGGGGGCTCCTTCCAAGTGCTGTGTATGGTTTAACAAGACGGCCGATTACCTCGCTGACAGGGGGTATGTAACACGCATTACCAAAGACGAAGTTTACGCCCTTTTCAAGAGATGCCAGGAAGCAGGATTGGTTAATTATACAAGCAATCTGGCCGATACGGAAACATTGTAGTATGTAATTGCTGTAAATGCTGCTGCTCTATGTTGAGAAAAGACAGGATTATTCGTAAAGCAGGAATTGATTATGGCATTACTGCATCGTCGAATTTTCGCGCATGTGTGGATGAAGCAACTTGTGTCGGCTGCGGAACATGCGTGGATTTCTGCCAAATGAAGGCCCTGAAATTGATCGATGATAAGCTGAAGATAGATCCGAAATTCTGCCTGGGCTGCGGAGTCTGCGTTACAAAATGCCCCACAGAAAGCATGTCCCTGGTTCGTATCTCCAGTAATACCGGACGAATTCCGGAAATACCGCTTGTTGGTGCCGGTGTTTAACAACGAAGAGGGAGGCAATTTGATCAATCCACCGGAAAGGGAAGAATTAATGAAGCGCAAAATTTTCTGGATTTCTGTAATCATCATTATCTCTTATTTCCCGGCGATTTGTTTTGCGCAACAACCTAACCCTAAAATATGGAAGCCGCTGGAATATAATTCCTATTACAATATAAAAATTATCACGACATCATCGGACACTAAGTTAGTCTGGACTTATAAGACTGTAACGAATGTTGCCAGGGACAAGAGGATAGAAGAAGTAAAACAATATGACTTAGAAAGATCCATAAAATACCAGCAATATTCCCATGAGGTTATTTTGTGGGAAATTGATTGTAAGAACAAACAGTGGAGGTTAAAAGATATTATTAATTTCAACAAGGATGAAAAGGTCTTAGATCGTTATTCATTTAACAATAGTGCCTGGGAAGGTATTATACCCAATAGTATGATGGACTTATTATATCATAAAGTTTGCGTAACCCCGAAGATACCATTGAAAAAGAAGAAGGATTCTAAGTTTATTTGCCGTAACGACAAAAATGATCAAGGCATCATGGAATGAGTAAGAATTTCGCGGTGATTATCATACTTATCTGTTCATTATTTCTCTTCCCGCAGAGCATTTATTCCTCTTCGGATAAAGAGGATGAGGCATTAATGGAGCAATGCAGAATTCAGAGTGAGGAGAGATTCAAAGAAACATATGGGAATGAAATTACGATTAATGAAGAGGAGTCAGGGGTCAATAGTTATCAAAATCATTATAACAAGAAACTGAAGAAATGTTTCGTTGTATTTACCACCAATGATTTTACACAGAACAAAAAAAAACGGACGCAAAAGTTTTTGTTTAGTTTAGACGACAATAAGGAATACGGATTCTTTCAAAGTAATGGAACTTTTTTTTGCAAGGTAATGAAAAAGAAATGCAAATCTGAGGATGAATGGGACTTGCTTGTAAAACCTTATATGGAAGAATAACCCGCAAAGCCCCTTCCTGCTGTCGCCGTCATCGTTGAGGACAATACCGGCGCAAGAGCAGCATCTCTCACACCTGTGATTCCTGCCTCGTGCAGCAAGAAGAAACCCCCTTAAAGCAGGGGCTAATCATGTTTTAAGCGGGGTAGAATCATTGTTTTCAGCTTCCTGTAGAGCCGCATGACGCAAAAGGGCCAGGAAAATAAACCCAGCATGAAGTTAGGGGCTGTTCCCAGAATTTCATCCAGCAAGTGGCCGACGTAAAGGAACAGGAAAGAAGCAATAACCATCGCAAAAGCCCAGCCGATAACATCAAGATCGAACAAGTTATTTACCTGCGGAGGTGCTACTGCTCCTTCTCCTACTGTTTTAATCGGCTTTATAGGCTTGCCGGTATTGATGAGATTTTGTCGTGTCCCTTAGCTGACGATATTCTTCACGGCTTCAATCACCGGATTGGTGAACAGGGCCATCAGGATTGTATAAAGGGCGAAGGCACCGACCACTTCCGCCGTATACAGTTTTTCAAATCTCCTTTTTAAAGAAACCATGATCAACCCGCCGACAATTAAGCAGCCCAGCTGGAAATACGGGAAATTGGTTGTGCCTGCTGCCGCGTATTCGGCAAAACCGAAAGTTGCTGTTAAAAGAACCACCGCTGCCGTTACCATCATTGTTCCTAAAGTCTTTTTCATGATCTGTTACCTCCTCAAGGTTTGTCTGTTTGGCTTTATTCTATTGGAAATATCGTGCCAAAAACAGAAGATCGAGCATAATATTTTATAACACCATGATAATACTCGATAAATAAATGCAGCAGGGCATTTCGGGAAAACAGGGGTTGACCTCTATTTTCGCTGTTTCCTTGAATAAAAGGTTAAAAGAAATTGAACGAAATGTGAAATGAACAACCGCGCCCGCCGCCTGTTTTGTGGTCAGTTTATAATTGACTCAAAACCACGTCTTGACTATACTCCCTTCCAGGAGAAGCATGTTCTCATCAACCTGAGAGGAAAACCCTATGCCGATTTTTCGCCAGAATAATAAAGAGGTCTACTATGAGTTTACCGGAAACGGCAAAGGACCTGTCATTGTATTTGTCAACGGCCTTACGCAAAGAGTTATGCACTGGAAGGTTTATCAGGAGTATTTTAATAAGATCGGCTACCGGGTGCTGCTGTTTGATATGATTGGGCAGGGGCAATCCTTAAAACCAGCCCTGTTTATTGATTTTCAGACTCATGAAAAAGACATTGCTCTTTTATTAGACTACTTGAAAGGTAAAAAAAGCCTATATTGCCGGAATTTCCTTTGGCGGAGCCGTGGTCTTAAGATTTGCTATTGATTACCCGGATCGTATCAGCGGGATTATTCCGATAAGTACTTTCAGCGAAATGGATGATAAATTGTTTTTGGTCGGGGCTAATCTCTATGAAGGGATGATGCAGATTGGTTTTGAGTATCTGGTAAAGCTGTTTTCCATGTATAATTTTTCCAATGATTATCTTCATAAAATTCAGGATAATTTTCAGGCCATGATTCGGGATAGTTTTTCCAATAATGATGTCTATGCTATTCAGAGTTTGATGGAGTCACTCCTGCAGTTTAAAAACTTTACCCCTGAATTAAAAAAAATCACGGCGCCGACTTTGATTCTGAACGGGGAATTTGACGCTCTTACACCCCGAAGGTACCATGAAAAATTAAGAGTAAACATTAAGAACTCAAAATTAATATTGATGCAGCATGTTTGCCATGCTTTTACCATCGAGATACCGGAAATAGTCAGCCGCGTGATAACCGATTTTATAGAACAGGTAGAGAATGGAACCTGGCAGGGAGACCAATCTGTATTAATTGCTACCGATGATCCTCAATCCGCAAGGTTATTTTACCCTTGCGAGGGCGACCATACACGCAGTATCCCCATTTTTAACAAACTGGGATCAACTGACAAGAGGAACTTGCCAAGTAAGAAGAAAGCGGCCAGGAAAAAAATATCTTCAAAGAATCTTGCCGGTCGAGCATAAAAAATTATTGTTCAGGTTATTATGATGGAAAATTATCGCGATATTAAACAGGAAGCCAAAGATTTTTTTGCCGCTCAACCATTGACCGATGAAATGGAAAGTATGATTGCTCATGTTTATTTTAAACATAAAAACATCCAATCTTATAATTATTTCCCGGTTGGAAGCCTCTTTGGCAGATTTGAGAGTATTTAAACACCTGCAAAATCAGTTTTATCGAGATTTAGAATATTCTCAATTGCTGGCAAGAACTACCCGCTGGACGCTGAATCCATCGGTCTATGCTAATCTGATGTTTCTAGGGACAAAACTTTGGAATGAATCTGAAATTTATGAATGCATCAATTACTTTAAAGAACCGGTCATAAGATTTTTTAAATACCTTGCTTTCAATCATGCCCTGGCGGCAGACATACGGTTTATTCCCCTTTTCCCGGCTACGACTAAACTGGATACTCCCTTTTTACAAACACTATATGAAATAGAACTGGATAATAACCGTTCTATTCAAACTCAGATTGCATTTCTCAAAAACATAGAAGTTCCAGAGTTGAGCATTGAAAAAAAGCAACAGATAGTTAATGATGAAGTAGATAAAATCAATAAGTTTTTTTATGATTTTCTTTTGCAGTTGATGAAGAAATATTCAAAATAATCAGAAGAGAATTCTTTTAGAATCGCCGGCCGTTCCTTTCCAGGAAGAACATCAGGGAAAAGGTCATTCGCGGACAGGCACTGACACGAATCAATTATTGCCCATAAAATACTCGACAAACATCTGCGCCAGTCCGGCGGGATTCTCCAGATTCATGCAATGTCCGATATCGGGTAGAATCTTCAATTCACAGTTGGGCATCTCCCTTGCCATTTCTTCCAGATCACCGCGGGGAATCCAGACGTCTTTTTCCCCCCAAAGGATCAGGTGTTGATGATTTATATTTTTTCTGCTTCTTCTTCAGCTCACCTGACTGGTACTCTTTGGTCAGGTTGATCGGTGTGCCAAACCAGATGCCGTCACTGAGCACTCTGGTCTTATCCACAATCAGCTTAAACAAATCCCTTTGCTCCTGCGTGGCGGTATCTCGGAATTGCGGAACCTGACCCGCCTGCATGGATTCCGGAGTGAACAACGACGGAGACGTGCCCGCCATTATCGAATAGGCAAATTCGTAATTTTCCTTCATCGACCGGAAAAGCCCGATGCCGCTTTCATCGAAAAAAACGGAAACGGGCGCAACAGGATCAAGGCAAAACACCTTGCCGAACATGGCTGGTTCCATGAGCAGCATTCTTGTACAGATAATGCCGCCCGTCGAATGATTCGCCAGACAGCACTTTTTAATCCCCAGTTTTCTGATGGCGGCAATCATATCGACTGGCGTGCTGAGTAATGGAGTAATTGCTGTAATCCGCCGTGGGCGAAGGCTTGTCCGAATCCCCGCAGCCTCTCCAGTCAAAAGCAAAAACATGAATGTCCTCGGGAAGTCTCGGCCAGACCAGGTTCATCCAGTCTAAACAGCCTAAGTTCCCATGAATAAAGACAACAATATTATCGCCCTTGCCGAATTCTACATAATTTAAAGCAACATTCCCTGCTGATATATGTGGCATAGCCTCCTCTGATCAAAAGACGGGGAATCGTTTTCACAGACTGCCTGCCGGTGAAATCATCTTAACTGTCTCGCCATCAAAAATCCGGACGTCATCTTTGCCCTGCGGGAAGTCGGATTATTTCAGGTTTTAATAAACGTGATCGGCATATCCAGGCAACTCGGCCGTGGTATGCCGAATAAAAAGCTCCCCCATTGAGCCTTGAGTTTATTGCCTTCTCTCGTGAATATAGCAGGAAGTACATCTCCGGCGAGAAAGAAAGGGATGTTTCCGCAGGTTTTGGTAAGATCAAAAGTCATTTGATGTCTGACCGGTTCGAAACTGACGGAGACATTTCCCGATATTTCGAAGAAACCTGTCGGGCTTAAAATATTTTTCCCTCTTATAGTGAAGGTGCCGTCAGGAGTTATTTCCAGTTGTCCTTCCGTCCACCCGGCTGCTGCGCAGAATCCCAGGTCCTGAGCCTTCCAGATGCCCGCTAAGTATTCCGGGATGGCGCTTAATTGCACGGCCCGGTCATACGTTGGGGCATAGGTGATATGAATCGGTGGATCAGAACTGTTCACTCTTGGGCAATTCAGCTTTAAGAAGGTTTTATTAATGTTTATTCGAAAAATTCCTTGGCGCCTGCCCGGTCCATCCGGCCCCTCAGTTTGATGGAGGATGATGGCGGATGCGGGGGTGCCTGGATCAATGGTATAGGTTCCCTGAATTTTTTGATTTCCTTCTTTTCCCTCGTAAGTGCCGTTTTCGTTGAATGTAATAGTGTCGCCTTTTTTCGGGCCTCCGATGACGATCCAGGAACCGACAGGTATTTGAGGAACCGGGTCCGGCGGCGCTTTTCCCAGAGAGCAGCTATCTGCCCTCCCTTCGAAAAATGCCAGACTGCAGATAAATGCTTCTGAGGAGTCGCGAAGTCCGAAATGGCCGTGACCCTTGATGACTCTATTGTCCGCACCCTTGAGCTGCGGCGAATCTTCAAAGAAAAGAAAAAACTCATCATCGGGGCCGCTTATGGTCATGCACTTTGTCTTGCCATATGTTTCCAGACCGCCCTGATTGCCGGTATTGAGATCCCGAAGAAATTGCGCCCCGAGCGTATTGATTTCCGGGGATTGTTTGAATACCTGCGCCTGCGCCAGGGTGAGATCAGCCGCCGGCAGGCCATGATTGCCGCCGGAGATAAGAACGGCATGCTCAACTGCTTTATAACCATCCATGAACTTGATATAGTAACGGGAGATCGTGCAGCCGAGCGAATGGGCCATAATGTTTACTTTTTTTGCACCGGTTTTCGCCAGGACATCATCAATAAATGGTTTTACCTGATTGGCATAGTGCTGATGAGTTTCGTTTTGCGGCGGTGTCATGGTGATGGCAAATAGTTCATTTTCGGAATACCCCTGCTCTTTAAAGCGCTGAAGCTGGATCTTCCAGCCGCTCGCGCTATCACCATTGCCATGGATAAAAACAACAGGATATCGATTGCCCATAAAGCCTCCTTAGCTGTCTAATACATTCACCAACGGCAAATCAGTTGCAGTAAACATAAAGGAAAAGACGCCCCTAGTCAATGAAACAAAAAGCGACTCTCACATAATGACTAATGGCTTATTTATACAACGGGAAAAGCACTTGTAAAAAAACCCCCTTAAAGCGTGTGCTTTAAGGGGGTTTCCATATATAAACAGATCATGTTTTTATTGGCGGAGGTTAGACATCCTTTTTTTGTTTCCATGCTTCCTGGTAGAGCCGCATGATGCAGAGGAAAAGGGCCAGGAAGAATAAACCCAGCATGAAGTTAGGGGCTGTTCCCAGAATTTCATCCAGCAAGTGGCCGACGTAAAGGAACAGGAAAGAAGCAATAACCATCGCAAAAGCCCAGGCTGACAGCATCAAGATCGAACCAAAATTATGTACCTGCTGTGTATTGTGTGTTGCTAACATCGCTCCTTCCTCCTTTCACTGTTTTAATCGGCTTTATAGGCTTGCCGGTATTGATGAGATTTTGTCGTGTCCCTTAGCTGACGATATTCTTCACGGCTTCAATCACCGGATTGGTGAACAGGGCCATCAGGATTGTATAAAGGGCGAAGGCACCGACCACTTCCGCCGTATACAGTTTTTCAAATCTCTTCTTTAAAGAAACCATGATCAACCCGCCGACAATTAAGCAGCCCAGCTGGAAATACGGAAAATTGGTTGTGCCTGCTGCCGCGTATTCGGCAAAACCGAAAGTTGCTGTTAAAAGAACCACCGCTGCCATTACCATCATTGTTCCTAAAGTCTTTTTCATGATCTGTTACCTCCTCAAGGTTTGTCTGTTTGGCTTTATTCTATTGGAAATATCGTGCCAAAAACAAAAGATCAGCATAATATTTTATAACACCATGATAATACTCATAAATAAATGCAGCGGGGCATTTCGGGAAGACAGGTGTTACTTCTGTATTGCGCTGTTTCCTTTAATAAAAGGTTAAACCGAGTTAAACGGAACATAAAAAACGCATGAAAAAAAGGCCCGGTGATTTGACATTGACAAACCGGCGGCAAAAGCGTTAACTGCTGACAAATTTTTTATAATTACTAATTTTTTCTGGCCGTAATTATCTCTTTATTATGGACGTAAAAAAAGACTGGCAAAAGTCCTACCAAATATCCTCTAAAAAACAAGACTTCAAACTGATTGTTTACCTGACAGGTGAATTCGGCCTGAAGAATCTTTCCTCCTTTTCTAATGAGATACTCAGCTTATTCCGGGAACAACAGATCCAGGCTCTGGACATCGACTTTTCCGCAATCACCTATCTGGACAGTGCCGCAGCGCTCTCCATACTTCAGATCCAGAAAGCGGCGACGGCGGCAAGAATTGATTGTTCTCTGATCAACCTGAATGATGAAACGAAAGGAATCTTCAGTGTAATTTACGAAAAAGCCCTGACACAACCACCGTTGAAGGAAAAAAAACACCGCGAGGGGCTGGTGACTCAAATCGGCGGCGCTTCATTATATATTCTCCAGGATGTCGAAAATATTCTGACATTTACCGGTGAACTGCTGTCGGCAATGGCTTACACTGTCCTGCATCCAAAATCATTGCGTGCTAGAGATGTTCTTTTTTATATGAAGCGGGCCGGCGTGGATGGCCTGCCGATTGTTGGTTTAATCAGCATCTTGATCGGGCTGATCCTTGCTTTTATGTCCTATTTACAGCTTCGTTCCGTCGGCGCCAACATTTATGTTCCTTCACTGGTCAGTTTTGCGCTGGTTAAAGAACTGGGGCCGATCATGACGGCCATCCTGGTGGCCGGCCGCTCCGGCTCGGCTTTTGCCGCGGAAATCGGCACGATGGTGGTGAACGAAGAAGTAGACGCCTTAAGCACAATGGGCTTTGATCCCATCAGGTTTCTGGCTGTACCGAAAGTTCTGGCTGCAGTAATAGTTGTGCCGGTATTGACGCTCTATGCCGATTTGTTCGGCATTCTTGGCGGATTAATAGTCGGTGTTACCGGTCTCGATCTTACGGCCACCACATATATTCTCCAGTCATTAAAAGCCATCAAGGTTTTTGATGTAGTGACGAGCCTGATTAAAGCGGCGGTTTTCGCCATGATTATTGCCGGAATCGGCTGCCAGAAGGGCTTTCAGGTGCGCTCGGGCGCGCAGGACGTAGGTAAATATACTACTTCCGCTGTTGTAGCGGCAATTTTTCTCATAGTAGTTGCCGATTCTATTTTTGCCATAATGTTTTATTATATGAGGTAAAAGAGCTTTGCATTTCCCGGAAAATGAGACGATTATCATTGTAGAAAATGCCACCGTTCGTTTCGGCAGCAACACGGTATTGGAAAACGTCAGTTTTCAGGTGCGTAAAGGCGAAATTCTTGTTATTGTCGGCGAAAGCGGCTGCGGTAAAACCACTCTCCTGAAAATCATGATTGGTTTGCAAAAAACCACGGCCGGCAGAGTTCTGTTTCGTGGAAAAGATATAATGACCGCAGGAGAAAAAGAATTAAACAATTACCGGCAGAATATCGGGGTGCTCTTTCAGTCCGGCGCTTTGTTCAGTTCGATGACGCTGAAAGAAAATATTGCTTTGCCCCTGCAGGAATATACCAGTCTTGATGCCGCCACAATTGACTTGATTGTTAAAATGAAATTGGGCATGGTTAATCTGGCTGGTTATGAAAACCATCATCCTGCGGAACTCTCCGGCGGCATGAAAAAGCGGGCCGGCATCGCCCGGGCGATGGCTCTCGATCCGCAGGTGCTTTTTTTTGATGAATTATCGGCCGGTCTTGATCCGATTACAGCAGTCGAGCTGGATGATTTAATTCTTAAAACCAACGAAGCCCTGGGAACAACAATGGTAGTTGTGTCTCACGAATTGCAGTCAATTTGCAAAATCGCCGATAGAGTAATAATGTTGGATAAAAAGGCTAAAGGCATTATAACCGAAGGCACTCCCGACGATTTGAAAACAAAAGCCACAGATCCGCGGGTGCGCAGCTTCTTTTTGCGGCAGGCGCCTGACCACAATTTCCAGGATAGGTCTTATGTCCGGTAAAAGTTCAAAATTTTTAATAGGCCTCTTTGTCATCGCCGGTTTGCTGATCGGCGCCGTTGTGATTATCTGGGTCAGTGCGGCCGATATGTTTATGAAAGGGTCAACTTATGTTTCCTACTTTGATGAATCGGTGCAGGGGCTGCAAACCGACTCTGCCGTTAAATACCGCGGCGTGGAAATAGGCAAGGTCGACAGTATAAAAGTTGCGCCTGATTACCGCCTGATCGAAGTGGTGATGAAAATAAATTTATCAGGCGATTTGCAGAATCAGATATTTTCCCAGCTGAGAACTGCCGGCATTACCGGTATAGTTTTCATTGAATTGGATCATCTCCGGGCGGGAGACAAGGCTTGATTTTCAAACAGTTACTTTCAAATCGGCGTATCCGATCATCCCTACCCGCCGGTCGGACATCAGCCGGTTTTTAGCCGATTCTGACAAAATAATGCAAAACATTAAGGAAATTGATTTTAAAGGGATATCCGTCCAACTGAAAAATACGACCAAAGCTCTGGAAACTTTTCTGGCCGGTGATCGGACTAACCGGATATTGAGCAATCTGGAATCCATGTCTGTCAATCTCGACGAATCCGTTGCCAGTCTAAATAAGACTATTGCCGGAGGTAAAATTGACGGTGTCTTCAAAGAAACAACGGAAACGCTGGTCAATGCCCGCCAGGTAATCGACCGCGCCAGACAGGAAATTGAAGCGCTGAATGTTTCCCAGCACACCATCAAGACCGGAGTAATTCTGGATACACTGGATCAAAGAACCAAGTCGATCACCCTTGATTTGCAGGATACAGCGGAAAATCTCCGGATAACATCGGAATATCTGCAGAAGCTGGCAGAGAGTCTGAACAACAATCCGTCGGAATTAATTTTCAGCCGGCCTGCACCACCCAGAAAAATTATGGAATAAGCCATTGTACAAAAGCAACTTGGTCTTGCCACCCGCATGGGTGGTCAAATAAATACGGAGAACGGCATAACGAGCCATAACGAAATACAGAAAATGAACAAGTTATTTCGCAGCGGATCCTAACCGGGAGAAATGAAATGGAGCAGTTTTCATCAGTCATCAAACGACCTGGCCGGAATTTGTGGAGAAGTTTGTTTCTTTTATTGTCTGCTGCGGTTATTGCAGGTTGTGTCAGCAGCGGAAAACCACAGGCACCGGTGGAAAATTACCTTCTTGATTATCCGGCGCCGATCTTTGAAAAACGGACCAAAATCGATGATACAATTCGGGTCAGCCGTTTTACGATAGCCACTGTCTATAACAATAATAACATGATTTTTCGTCAGGATAATTACGCCCTTGATTCTTTTAATTATTCCCGCTGGGCGGCAAATCCCGCTGATATGGTGAGTGATAATTTGTTGCGCGACTTGCAGGCTAGCGGCTTTTTCCGCGCTGTTTTTTCCCGCTATGTTGTGGACGAAGGACGATATATTGTCCAGGGCGGCATCGAGGAATTTTTTCTGAAGATAGATAAAAAAGGCAAAAGCGCCGTCATCAGTCTGGCAATAACGCTGAAAGATACAAAACAGCGCGAAGCGGGCAAACGCATTATGTTTCAGAAAAGATACGCCCGGGAAGAAACACTTCCGGAACAATCGCCTCAAGGTTACTGCCAGGCGATGAGTTCAGGCTGGCAGAAGCTTTCGCCGCAGATTGTTGACGACGTTTACCAGGCTATTCAAAAAGCGGAGAACAAATAAAATTATCGGCGATAAAAACTGATGAAAGAAATAAATATCCGGACACATTCGCCTGTGGAAATGATTGACATTACCGCTGCCATAAGCAAAGCGGTAAAAGAAGAAGATGCTCATAACGGCTACTGTATAGTTTTTACAACTCACACAACCGCCGCTGTTACCATCAATGAAAATGCTGATCCGGATGTGCCCCGCGATATAATCAGTGCTCTGGAAAAAGCTGTTCCGCAAAATGCTTCTTACCGGCACAGCGAAGGCAATTCGCCGGCGCATGTCAAATCATCCCTGGTGGGGGCATCGGAAACAGTTTTGATCGAAAACGGCCGGTTGGTTTTAGGCACCTGGCAATCCATCTTTTTCTGCGAATTTGACGGTCCCCGCTCCCGCAAGGTACTAATCAAAATTGTAAAAACCTGAAATAAGCTTCCCGGCATTAGAGACTGTGTCGTTATCCTTTCAGGACAAACAGAGCGTCGGCGACAACCGGGTTTGCGCCTGTGAGGATAACGGGGTTCAAGTCGATCTCCGCGATTTCGGGATGGAGCAGGGCGATAAAGCCAAGCTGCTGGATGATTGCGGCCAAAGCGGTCCGGTCGGCTGCCGGCATCCCGCGGATGCCATCGAGGATGGCTTTCCCCTTGATATCGTCCAGCATCTCCTCCGCATCGGCGGCGCTAAGCGGAGCCAGACGCAGAGTGTTGTCCTTCAGTACCTCCGTAAAGATGCCGCCCAGGCCAAACAGAATGCAGGGATCGAAACCCGGGAAGCGGGTCATTCCGACGACCAGTTCCCGTCCACCCGCCAGCATTTCCTGGATGAGGACGGGGACGTCGCGGCCGGCTGCCCGGCGGATCGAGGCGAAGGCGGCCTGCAGATCTTCCTCTGTACCGCAGATTCAAAGCGATCAGCCCTTTTCCTGACTTGTGCATGATCTGCCAGTCGCAGGCCTTGAGCGCAACGGGGTAACCAATAGCGGCGGCGGCAACCGCCGCCTCGTCGGAACTGAAGACGAGTCTCTCTCTTGTCACGGGAATACCGTAAAGCGCCAGGATCCGCTTGCCCGCAGCTTCGTCCAGTGCTTTCTGGCCGAGAGCGACGGCATTCCGGATGATCTTCTGTGCCTCCGGAGATAGCGGCGGTGGCGCCGGCCGACTGAAGGCTTTGCGTTCCCGGATATCCTTGTGTCGCAGCAGGCTAAGCATAGCCCGGGCTGTTTTTTCGGGGGCGTCGAAAACGGGGATGTTATTGTCTTCGTAGGCCTCTACGAAGTTGTCGCTTCTGTCCAGGAAGGAGCAGATAAGCAGCGGCAGGTTGTATTTAGCGGGCAGCGCCATTGCCTCGGATAGATTGCAGGGGAAGTTGGCGAGGAAATCTTCCAGAGGCAGGTTGTCAAACAGCATCGACAAATGGGGGTAGACCTCCTTCATCCATCCCGACCTCATGGGGCCGTGGATGATAAGCCCGTCGATTTCTCCGCTCTTCAGCAGGATTTCCGGAATATGAGTCGTCATCTGGTCCGTATCCATGTTAAAGGTCAGATCCACGGGATTGGCACTGGAAGCATGAGGAGGGATGTATGGCCTGATCTGGTTTTGAACCTCTGCGGAAAGGGTCGGAATGGTGAGCCCGCCCTGATCGGCGGCATTCGCCATGGCCGTGCCCGGTCCGCCGGAATGGGTGATGATAGCGATCCGGTTACCCTGGAGCGGCGGCTGAGTGGCTGCCGTCCAGCCGTGGGCATAAAGGTCTTCAATGGAGTGAACGCGGATAACGCCGGCCTGCTTGAAGATACCGTCATACAAAAAATCCGGTCCGGCCATGGCGCCCGTGTGGCTCAGGCCGGCCCTGGCTCCCGCAGTCGATCCGCCCACGTATTGAGCGAAAACAGGTTTATAGGGGGTAATCTTGCGGGCCTCTGCGATGAACCGCTGGCCGTCTCTGATCGCCTCGACATACAGAACGACCGCCCGGCTCTGCTCGTCCTCACCCAAATAGGTCATTGCTTCGATGAGATCGATGTTGGCCTCGTTACCGGTGCTGATGGCTTTGCTTAAGCGGATGCCGCGGTTGCGCAGGTAGGATAGAGTCTGGGTGATATAAGTCCCGCTCTGGGAGGCAATTCCCAAAAGACCGGGGCGGCCATCAAAACGCATGACCGTCAGGTTGAGCGAGATGGCGGAATTCAGGATCCCCATGCAGTTGGGTCCGACGAAACGTATTCCCCAGCGCGCTGCGGTCTCGTTCAGCTTAATTTCCAGCTGTTTGCCGTCCTCTCCCACTTCCTTGAATCCCGCGGTACAGACAATGATCCGTTTCGTACCGATCCGGCCGAATGACTCTATCAGGGGAAAAACATGGGCCAGCGGGACAACGATCATGCCCAGGTCAGGCGTCTCCGGCAGATCCTCCGGCGAAGCGAATGCCTTCAGACCGATGACAGTTTTCTCCTGGGGGTGAATAGGGTAAAGTTTTCCTGAATAACCGTCCTTGAGAGCGCTCAGGGCCTGCATTGTTCCCATTTTCAAGGGATTGTTGCTCGCGCCGACAATAGCGATGGATTTTGGATTCATCAGGGTATGCAGAGGATTTTCGGCCATGGTGTTGCTTCTCCTTCTCTGATTAAATAGGGACATCAACGGTGTTCCTTATCATGGATATAATCATTTTTCTATAACAAAGCCAACTTGTTCAGAAAAGTTTCTACTTCGGCAAACACACTACGGGAGATCTCACCTCTGACGATACCGTGCTGATGAAAGTGAACTTCCCGATATGTTTTGTCAGGCGACGAGATCCGGTCATAGATTTTTCTGCCGCTTTGAGCCTCCACCTTGGGATCATTGTCGGCCTGGATGATCAGCGCCGGCAGGGACAGGGTGGGAAGCTTTTTATATACTTTTTTCATCAATGCCTTTACCTGCACGAGGCTCCGTACGGGACAGCGGAAATAGTTGATATGCGGGTTGTCGGGATGGTTGGTGACAAAATCCCGGCGCAGGCATTTGATGCCCAGGCTGCGCAGAAATGAATTCCAATAGTCGAGGGGTTCTGCAAAGCAAGAAGAGATGCTCTTAAATTTCCAGGGAGCGCTGATAGAAATTACCGCCGCGAAAGCTTCCGGCTTGGTGATGGCCTGATGCAGTGCCAGCGCTGCGCCGGTGGAAAAACCGGCGACAACGATTTGTTCGCAGCAGGTCTTCAGAATGGCATGTCCGCGATTCACGGAATCCACCCAGTCACGATAACTGCACCGGGCCAGATCCACAGCGGAGGTTCCGTGACCGGCCAGTCTGGGCGCATAGACCGTAAAACCCAGGGAATATAAAAAATCAGCCCACTCCCGCACTTCCTCCGGCGCGGCCATCAGACCGTGGATCAGGAGAACTCCCCGCTTCGTTTCGGCAGCATGCAGCAGGAATGGTTCGCCGATTGTTCGGGGTTTTGTTTCCCCTGCCAGAAAATGTTTTTTATAAGCACTGGCAAAAAGCAGGGATTCCCGCTGCATCAGGCGCTTACATTCGTGCTGAGACTAACATCATTCCATACCAGGGGCTGATGCAGTGAAGGCCGGCATCTGCAAAATCTTTCTTGCCATCAGACAACCTGATTTAAATATACTATGTAAATCATCGCGTAGTGAAGCCCGCCGCCAATCAGGACCATGATGTGAAACAATTCATGAAAGCTGAAAACACCAGGTACAAGCCGCGGTTTCTTTGTTGCATAGATTAAACCGCCCACTGAGAAAAAAACACCGCCGGCAAACAACAGAACCCCCTGCGCAACGGTCATATAGGCAAGCATCTGCTTGATCGGAATGAACGCTAGCCCGCCCATGATGAAATATATCAGGGCATATAGAACCCGCGGTGCACGGGGGAAAAATAGTTGCGAGACAAGGCCGAATCCCACAAGTCCCCATTGGATAGCGATCATGGACCAGCGCCAGTAACCATCCAGAAACATATAACAGATGGGCGTATAGGTGCCGGCGATCATGCAAAAGATGGCAAAGCGGTCCATTCTTCTCCAGAAGGACAGCTCATTTTCCTCTTTCTTGAAGGCGTGGTATAATGAACTCGCTAAAAACAGAAAAACCACCGATATTCCATAGATGAGGGAAGTGATCAACGCGGATGATGAATAGCAGGCAACCAGCCCTAAAAATACAGTGCCGACCGCTGCCGCAATCGCTCCGGCCAGATGAGAATAGAAATTAAAATATTCTCGTATTTTGATAGTCATAGTTCTTTCCTTCTTTCCGGAGCCGTTGGTTTGCTACCCAAGGGCAGATTAATGGCCTGATAAAAAAATACCGGATTGCTTCGCACTGGATACCTATACATCTTCAGCAGGAATTCTACCATGATTTATTTCTGCCGATGAAAAAACTGTCCGCATAAACCTGATGCATCCGAAAGAGCCTGAACAGGTCCTTGGCCTCAACCGGCGGCAGCTCTCTGCAATACAGCAATCATTGATTGATGAATCCGGCCATTGGAAGCAAGGATATTCGGCGACAGTATATTCCAGGAACTGCCCGTAATTTCTGTTATTTCTCCGCCCGCTTCTTCGATCAACAAACCGCCCGCAGCCACATCCCACGGTTGAAGCTTCAGTTCCCAGAAGCCGTCAAAGCGGCCGGCAGCAACGTAGGCCATATCCAGGGCCGCCGCTCCCGCGCGCCGTATCGCCTGCACTTCTTTTGCCATCACATTGAAATAATTGATATTATTTTCTTTACTGTCCCTGATGTCATAAGGAAAACCGGTGGCCAGCAGGCTTCTGTTCAGATCGGATGTTTGTGATACAGCGATTCTTTTGTCATTTAAATATGCTCCATTGCCGCGCACAGCGGTAAAGGTGTCCCGGCGAGTCGGATCATAAATCACCCCCAATACTACCACCCCGTCTTTTTCCAGGGCAATAGAAACACAAAAAACAGGATAGCCATGGGCATAATTAGTGGTGCCGTCCAGAGGGTCAATGATCCAGCGCAGGGAAGAGCCGGGAATCGCCGGAGATTCCTCGGCGAGAATTCCGGAGTCGGGAAAGTTTTGTCGGATTGCCGCAATAATTAAGTTTTCCGACATTTTATCGGCTTCGGTCACCAGGTTAATATCGCCTTTGTAAGATACGGCAATGGATTGATCGAATTTTTCCATTAATAAAGCGCCTGCTTCCCGGGCTAATTTCACGGCAAAATCTTTCATTTGATGCATGGAAGAATCACTCCTTTTTCAATGATTGAGATAGTGCTTGTAATAAACTTTTTCAGGAATATAAAGGATTAAAATGGTTGGCTTTCTTTTATAAAAAGTTGCGCTTCACCGGAATAAATGCTAAACAACGCCAAATAAATATTTTTGTTAGTGATTCTAAGTATGAGTCCAGAAAAAGACACCCCTGACGATTTTTTAGGTCTGAAGGCAAAAAGAGAAACTTTACGGCTTACACTGCAAGACATCTCCGCTCTGACCCGGATCAGCCTGATTAATCTGGAAGCCATAGAAAACGGTGCTTTTTGCCATCTCCCCGCTCCGATCTACTCGAAAAATTTTATTAAATCTTATGCCCGGGCGCTGAATTTGGACAGCAAGCCGCTCCTGGACAGTTACGAAGCTTATCTGACTTCACTCCAGGCCATCCAGACACCACTGCCGGAAATGGAACCGCCCCGAGCCTTTGATCAAGAGAATTGCTCCGTACAAAGTATCTATAGCGGCGGCCTCCATTATAATTGCCGTTATTGTTGTTGCCCTTATTATTTTTCTACGACAGGAACCTGCGCCTTCGGTTGTCGTACCACCGCCGTCAATTATCCCCGCGGCGCCCCAGCCCGCCGTAAGCACGCCGGAAAATCCTTCGGAACAGGCGGTGCAGGCCAAAACTATTACGAAGCCTGCGGCGGAAACGACCAATCCGCGCCGCCGCAACAAAAAAGCACCGCTGCGGTAATTATTCCCCCCGGGCAAGGCTTGCCGTTAGTGGAAAAAAAAGCAACGGGCGTAATCAGCGCAGGAACCGATCTTCTGGTGATTAAGGCAACGGAAGAAGCATGGCTGAGAATAAGGATTGATCAAAATCCACCGTTTCAAGTCCTTTTGAAGCCGGGAGAGGAAATTAAACGCACCGGCTCCGTCTTTGAATTGGATATCGGTAATGCCGGTGGCATAACAATGCAGTTTAAAGGGAAAACCGTCGAAAATCTGGGCAAGCCGGGTGAAGTTATCCATTTGCAACTACCATAAATAAAATGTTTCAATGAGGTGATAAAATGTTTGGAATAGGTGTGCCGGAACTGTTGATAATATTGGTTATTGTAGTGATTATTTTTGGCGTCGGTAAGTTGCCGGAAATTGGCTCAGCACTGGGCAAGGGTATTAAAAATTTTAAGAAGTCAGTGAGCGGAGACACTGATTCCGCCAATTCACCCGCTAAAAAAGAAGATGAGAAAAAATAGCCGTTATTCCTGAAGAGGCCAAGAATAACTCAGCACAATAGCCATTATTCTTTGATTTTTAAATTACCTTGCAGGTATTTTCTAAAATTCTCATAGTTGCTGCTCATGGCCAAAGCGTCACCTTTGCGTTGATCTATGTCCTGCATGCTGGCGGGAAGTTCCGGGGAAAAGCCTAACAGCTTTTCAATCTCTTCCGGGAATTTGGCCGGATGAGCTGTTTCGAGGGACACGGCTAAATGCTTATCCGCGGTCATTTTCCGGTATGCCATAAGCCCGGCCCAGCCGACCGCTCCGTGCTGCTCCAGAACAATCTTATAGAGTTCATAAATGTTTTTAATAGTCTGCCTGGTCTCATCGTCAGCAATACTTACCGAAAAAATATGCTGCCGCATTTCTGCAATGTTGGGATAGCGGTGGACAACACCGCTGCGATCGACGGTGCCGCCGTATAACTCGAAAAAACGCGCCAGATTGCTGGGATGTCCTACATTCATTGCATTGGAGATGCAATCCCGGGAGGGGGCAACTTTCGTGTATTTTCCTGTCCGGAGATAATTAGGGAATTCATCGTTTTCGTTGGTTGGCATCAGCAGTTTGGCAACAGGCAAACCCATCCGCCGCGCGTACTCGCAGCCCAGAGCGTTGCCGAAATTACCCGAAGGCACCGAAAATACTATTTCTTCTCCGGGTGCGGCCAGCTGCGCATAAGCATAAACATAATAAATGCTCTGGGGCAGAATCCGGCCGAAATTGATCGAGTTGGCCGATGTCAAATTAAATTTTGTCAGTTGCGGGTCGGAAAATGCCTGTTTGACTAAATTCTGACAATCGTCAAATTTGCCGTCAATCGAAAGCGCCTGAACATTGCCGCCGATTGTGTCGAGCTGCTTTCTTTTGCCTTAAGCTCACTTCCGCGGTCGGATAAAGAATGGTAACATCAATGCCCGCCACGCCCCGGAAAGCTTCACCGACAGCGCTGCCGGTGTCGCCGGAAGTGGCCACAAGAATGTTGAGCCTTTCTCCCTGCGGGCGGCAGTGGCTCATCAGCCGCGCCATCATGCGCGCCGCAAAATCCTTGAAAGATGCCGTCGGCCCGTGATCCAGGCGCATCAGGAAAGCTTGCGGATATACTTCTTCCAGGGGCACCGGATAGTTATAGGCGTCATAAACAACCTTCATTAAAACTTCGCGGGGAAATTCATCAGCAAGAAATGCCTGGGCCACGAGCAGTGCCGCTTCCCGGTATGGTTTGCCCTTTAAGGCATGAATATCCTTAAGAGAAAGTTGCGGGATGGCATCAGGCACAAATAATCCTTCATCCGGCGCCTGTCCGGCAAGCAGGGCATCTTTAAACGAAACAGCACCGGTAAAAGGAATGATTCCCGCTGTATCGGTTAAATGGCGATTAGTGCTGTAGTAACGAATAGGCATACTGGTCCTTTTGGGAAATTCTTTCTTCCCTTAAAACTTATTGTGAAAAATAAATCAATGAAAAACAGAGAGCGCTTATCGACAATGGAAAATTATCGAGCTCCAGCATTTCCGGTTGGAAAATAAGCCTGGGTGTGTTAAAAATAACGACGAGGCATTGCGGAGGAGAATTTGCGCCTTAGATAATTGGCCTGGGGAAAATGAACGAAAAAAAATTTATCCGGTTAACGGAAACAGTGCACGGCGCGGGTTGAGCCTGTAAGATAGGTCCGGGCGACCTGAAAGAAGCTTTGCGCGATTTGCCGCTGATCACTGATCCGAATTTAATTACGGGAATTGAACACGCGGAAGACGCCGGGGTTTATAAAATAAGCCCGGAACTTGCCCTGGTGCAGACGGTTGATTTTTTTACTCCTACGGTTGATGATCCTTATACCTTCGGCCAGATAGCGGCGACAAACGCCCTCAATGATGTTTATGCCATGGGCGGCAAACCGCTGACGGCAATGAACATTGTTTGTTTCCCGGTTAAAGAAATGGACATCGGCATATTGCGTGATGTTCTGCGCGGCGGCCTGGATAAAATGCGTGAGGCCGGTGTTTTGCTGGTTGGCGGTCATAGCGTCGAAGATAGTGAAATCAAGTACGGCCTTTCTGTAACCGGTGTGATTCATCCGGATAAAGTTTTGTTTAACCGCGGAGCCATTGCCGGAGACAGTCTTATTTTAACCAAGCCCCTGGGCACCGGAATTGCGAGCACCGCCGCCAAAGGCGGTGAAATCGATCCGCAACTGCTGCAGCAATCCATAAATTCCATGACCCAGCTTAACAAGAAAGCCGCCGAGCTGGCTGCGGAAAATGGCAGCATTCACGCCTGCACCGATATAACCGGCTTTGGCCTTTTAGGCCACGCCTGTGAAATGATCGAGGGCAGCGCTGTCGGCTTGCGTATAAACTCGGCAGCCGTTCCCCTGTTTAGCGGATTAAAAGAATTAGTCGAGGCAGGCTTGGTCCCCGGCGGTCTGTACCGCAATAAAGAGTTTCGTATTGCTCAGATCGAAGCCGGAGATGCATGTCCCGCGTGGCTGCTGGATGTTTTTTTTGATCCTCAAACTGCCGGCGGTCTTTTCTTCAGTGTGCCGGCGGAGCAGGCCTTACCCCTGGTAGAAAAAATGCATGACGCCGGAATTCCTGCTGCGGCTATTGTCGGCGAAGTTGTTGCAGATCATCCGGGCAGGATATTTATTTACTGAATTGGCAGGCAGCCTTAATTTCATGAACAAAGAATCGATTCTCATCAAAAGAGAAACAGAGCTGAATTGGGCAAAGCTGCTGGATCTTGCTGTGCCTGATGATTCCCTGCTCGTGCTGCTTTACGGGAGCCCCGATCCCGATTCCGTTGCCTCGGCGATGGCTCTGCAAGAATTGCTGAGGCGGACTCGCGGACTGGCCCGGACTGTTATTGCTTCTACGGAGCCGGTCTCCAGGCAGCAGAATTACGATTTTATCTTTTCCATGCGGATTAATATCCAATTGGCAAGTAATGTAGATTTAGCTTCCTATCGTTTGATCGCCCTGGTCGATGCTCAACCTTCTTTTCTCGATGGCATATTAAGCTTTCTGCAACCGCATATGGTTTTCGATCATCATCCGCGCGAGGGCGACTGGCAAGCTCCGGTGACAGACATCCGCCCCAAGTATGGGGCGTTGTCGAGTATAATGACGGAATATCTGCTCTGTGCAGATATCAAGATTTCCCGTCTGCTGCATACTGCCCTCCTTTATGGGATTAAGACAGATACCGACAACTTCGACCGCGACACGATTTCTGAAGATATCAGCGCATACACCTATCATATGAAATACGCCAATATGCAGTTGATCCGCCGGATCGAACTCAATCAAACCCCTGGCCGGTATTTAAAATATTTTGACCAGGCCTTCCATCACATGAATAATTTTCGCGGTCGCCGGGTTTGCTTTCTGGGAACAATAGAAAGCCCGGATGTTTGTGTACAGGTAGCCGATTTCTACCTGCGGTTAATCGGGACTTATTACGTCGTCGTTGCCGGAATAGTTAAAGACAAGCTCATTATCACTTTTCGGGGCGACGGTTATCGGCAGGATTGCGGGGCGCTGGCCCAAAAAGCCTTCGGTTCATACGGCAATGGCGGAGGACACAGAAGCGCGGCCCGCATGGAAATTCCCCTGGCGGTTCTGAGTGAGCAGCTCAACGCGGACTTATCGCAGCAAAAAGTCGATCAGTTTCTTATCGAAAATCTCCAGAATATCCAGAAAGCAAAACCGGAAAGGGGAATTGAATGAAAGAAATCGGATTTAAAAAAGAAACAGCAATCGGCCGTTACCTTGACCCTTTTAATAACTTTCAGGAGAAACAAGTCAACTTCGAAGTAAGGTACGATGAAATTACCGGCGTTTCCAGCCGTATTTTGCCTTATCGCGTCCGACTCGCCCAAAAACCGGATATCGATTCCTATCTGGGAAAATCACCGGAATCGCTCTGTCCTTTTTGCCCCGGCCTTTTTGAAAAGCTGACGCCAAAATTTATCCCGGATATTCTTCCCGCAGGAAAGTTTCAGCGCGACGAGGCCTATTTATTCCCTAATGCCTTTCCTTATGATCAGAACAATTCCATTGCCATATTTTCAGCGCGGCATTTTGTTCCTCTGGACGAATTAACACCGGCGTTTATGCAGAAAGGATTTCAAAGTGTGCGGCGACTATTTTCACCGCGTCGCCCAAATGAATTTGGGTTATAAACATTGTTCGATTAACTGGAATTATATGCCGCCCAGCGGTGGGGGTCTGATTCATCCGCATTTGCAGACAATGGCGGGCTTCAAACCCTCGAACCTGGTGCAGCGCCTTCTGACCAGTGCTCAAAAGTATGCTGAGGCCTCGGGAGGTAATTTATGGCGGAATTTAATTATTCAGGAAAGAGAAGCTCAGGAAAGATTTATTGCCTCCACGGGAGCGATCAGCTGGCTGGTCAGCTTTGCGCCAAAGGGCATGGCGGGGGAAATTGATTTTATTTTTCAGGAAAAATCATCTTTTTTTGAATTGACGGAGGCTAATTTTGATGAACTGCTGAGAGGGCTGTCTAAAATTTTCAACTACTTATATTTGAATAATTTTATGAGTTTTAATATGTCCCTGTATGCTCCGCTGATCAATGATAAGCACTTCTGGGTGCAGGGCAAAATTGTGCCGCGTTTTGAAATCAATCCCCTGGGGACAAGTGATATTAATTATTTTGAAAAACTGCATAATGAAGTCATTTGCCCGGTTGTGCCGGAGGAATTGTGCCGGGAACTTCAGCCCTATTTTACGACCTTGTAAAATGCCCAAAAAAAGGCAGCGTTTCCGGCGCTGCCTTTTTCCCTGCTATCTGATCAATAAACTCTAGTCTTCCTTGCCGGTTGTTGCGGTGCTCGCCGCTTCGCCGGAGAGCTGACTTTTTCAGCATGGTGACGTTGTTTCACTTGCCGTCGCGGCAGTAGCCGGTGCCGGTGATTTTTTCCCGCCGTAGTCTGTTGCGTACCATCCTGAGCCTTTCAGGCTGAATGACGATATGGAAACAAGCTTGTTGACCTTGCCTTTGCAGAATTTGCAGCTCTTTAATTCCGGATCGGTGATGCCCTGAAATGCTTCGAACTGCCTGCCGCATTTCCGGCATTTGTATTCATAAATTGGCATAACAAAAAAACCTCCTTCATTATTACTGATTATATAAATTGGAAATATCAAAACTGCTGTTAAAGCAGTCCAAGACTATATCCAAATCGTGATGCTTGACCGATTGCAGAGCGATTTTGGTTAAATTGTGCACAATGGCCTCTTCCTGCTCCTTCTTTTCCAGTGATGCATCAAAGTCAATCTCGCCGCTGCTGAAACGCAAAACATGAATTAATTCATGGGCGGCGATATAAAGCATCAAGGGATTAAACTTGATAAAAGAATTGGCCCTCTCCACTGCATCCAGAATAATATTGTCCTGCAGGCAGATTCGATAAAAATCAAAGCCCTCATTATCCTTTTGCGCGAAATCAGCAGGCTTCCCATAAGCATACTTGCAAAGATGAGCAAAAGCGCCTTCCTTTATTTCATGTTGCTCCAAATGCGCAAGTGTTTTTACATCGTATCTGCTTTTTTTCAACTGCTCTTCGCTTATTCTAAAATTGCGCGCAACCAGCTTCTCGGCATCGTTAAATGCTTTGTTGGCCAACGGTATCTGCGCTGCATTAAAATAGCGAACCATAAAGCACCTTTATAAGATTATTGAATCTGCTATCATTATAGCCATTAGGCCGGCCGCTGTCAACACCGACGCCAGAAAGGGGTGCCCATCAAAAGGACAAAAGCGCATCCTTCTGGAAAATTGTTTGACATCTTCAGAGCTTACGGCGTATATCTACAGATAATCACATAACATCATCATAAGGATAATCTATGCAGCAGGGATCAGCAAGAAGGAAAATCGGCGTTTTATATGGTGGCAGATCGGGTGAACATGACGTTTCTCTTTGCTCGGCGGCATCGGTCGTTTCCGCCTTAAACAGCAGTAAATACGAGATCATAGCCATAGGTATCGACAGAGACGGGAAATGGTATGTCCAGGATAAGCCCGAAATAGTCGGGCATAAGGATTTTGGTAAGGTTCTTTCTCTAAAAAAACACGGGACGTGGCTGGTCAATCATTTTGAGCAGGGCAATCAAGCTGCATCTTTATAATATGGAAAACAGCGGGGAAAAAGTTGCCGTTGATATTGTTTTTCCCGTTTTGCACGGAACTTTCTGCGAGGATGGTACTTTGCAGGGATTGCTGGAACTGGCCATGGTTCCTTATGTCGGTGCTGATGTTCATTGGCTCTGCCGTGGGTATGGATAAAGATGTGGCCAAAAGATTATTGCATGAGGCCGGTATTCCGGTAGTGCCGTCGTTAACTGTTAATTTCCAGCAATGGCGGAACAATCAAAAATCTATTATGGAAAGCGCCATCGATAAACTGGGATTGCCGCTTTTTGTCAAACCGGTGTGCACCGGCTCTTCGGTCGGAGTGAAAAAGGTAAAAGAAAAAACACTATTCCCGGAAGCTGTGGATTATGCACTGCAATTTGATACGCGCGTCATAATTGAAAAAGCGATCGATTGCCGGGAGATTGAGTGTGCGGTGCTGGGGAATGAAAACCCCGCAGCCTCCGTACTGGGGGAAATAATTCCCAGTCATGAATTTTATTCCTATGAAGCCAAGTATATTGATCCCAATGGCGCAATACCGAAAATACCGGCGCAAATTGAACCTGCTCTTGCCGCTGCAATTCGAAAAATGGCCGTCGCCGGCTATCTGGCTCTGGGCTGCAGCTCGATGGCCAGAGTTGATTTTTTTCTGGATAAAAAAACCAGCGAATTTTACTTAAACGAAATAAATACCCTTCCCGGCTTTACCAGCATCAGCATGTATCCCAAGCTGTGGGAAGCAACCGGCCTTAAATACAGCGACCTTCTCGAGACGCTGATTGAGTTGGCACAAGACCGGCATAAAAGGAAAATGGCGATAAAAACAGAATTAAATTAGCCAAAAATTAACAAACCGCAGTTTTGGCCAGGTCTTGTTTGTAGATGATCAAAGGCAAGTGTTTAACTTCAGAGCCCCAGGTAAGTCTCTCTGAGGATTTCATCTTCGATAAGCTGCTCAGCCCGGCCTTCCGCAATTATCTTCCCCCGGGAAAGAACGTAATTGCGGGACGCTAGATCAAAGGCGAAACTGACATCCTGTTCGGTCATAAAAATTGTGATTCCCAATTTGTGGACATCTCTAATACGCCCAAAAAGTTCTTCTTTGACTTTGGGCGCCAGTCTTACCGAAGGTTCGTCGATGAGAAGAAGCTTGGCCTGACTCATCAGAGACCTTCCTACGGAAAGCATAGTGCGCTCCCCGCCGGATAATGTTCCCGATACCTGTTTTGCTCTTTCTTTCAATATCGGAAAGAGATGAAATACCTTTTCCAGACTTTCATTAAAGACATGCTTGTCATTTATAAGATAGGCGCCGGCTTCGAGATTCTCCAGTACGGTCATTTCAGCAAGGGGACGCCCTCTTTCCGGGCAATAATAATCAAACCCTTTTTGGCAACATTATGTGCCGCCAAATTGATCATTTCTTCATTATCGAAGATTACGCTTCCTTGCAGCGTTATTTTGCCTCCCACCGTCCCTTTGAGGGTATCTTTTTCCCCACTTGATCAGCCCAGCCATAGCGCGCAGGAAGGTGCTTTTACCTGCGCCATTTACACACCACAAGGCTGACCAATTCTCCTTTTTCAATACCAAGACAGACATTGTTGATCACCATTCCCCGGTCATAAAGAACCGTCAGATTTTTAACTTCAAGATACAAGGTGTTGTCCTCCTTTTTTCCCTATATACGCCTCGATGACTTCCAGGCTGTTAACCACCTCCTGTGGCGTGCCAATTGCCAATAATTTTCCGAAACTGATCACAACCACCCGGTCCACGATCTTCATTAAATCATGCAGTTTATGTTCTACAATGATCATGGCCGGCCCTCGCTGTGCAGTCTGCCGAAGCGTCCCCCTTCCCGTAAACGCTTCAGTGATTTCGCAATCAGGGAAGTTTCCGCAGGATTCAAACCACCGAATGGCTCATCAAGCAGGAGAAGCTCCGGCTCGGTCGCGATAGCCTTAGCCAGTTCCAACCGCTTCAGATCACCATGTGATAAGATTGATGCAGGCTCCAGTGCTAAATCCGAAATTCCGCAAAATTCCAGTGCATCCATCGACCGGCGTTCCAGATTTTTCACCCATTCACCTTTTCTTTTCGCCCGTGGGGACAGGCAGGGGACCATAACATTGGCCAGAACAGGTAAATGGCGGAAAGGCTTAACTACTTGAAAAGTAGAGGCCATGCCTGCATTGACCACATCCCAGATTTGATTGCCCGTTATATCTCTGTCTTTGAAGTAAACATTCCCGGCTGTCGGCTTAAGCTTTCCCGTAATCAGGGACATAGTAGTCGTTTTGCCGGCGCCATTAGGCCCGATCAGGCCGATGATTTCGTTGCGGTCCACATGAAAACTTACATTGTCAACAGCTTTGAGCCCCCCGAACTGCTTCGTCAGACCTTGAACTTCCAGAAAATGTCTAGCCATGCTTTACTCCTGTCCTCTTAATTCGCGGCGTGATACTTTGCCGATGTCGGTTTTCGGAATTTCTCCGACAAACTCGATGATCCTGGGTATCTTATACGGCGCCAATTTATCCTGGCAGTAATCTATAATGTCCCGCTCCGATAAATTTCCTCGCGCCTCTCCTTCCAAAACCACAAAGGCTTTGACATTTTCGCCGACTTTAATGTCTTTTACCCCAATTACACCAACCTCCTTGATTTTAGGATCAGTTGACAGAACCTCCTCAACTTCCCGCGCATATACCCGGAGTCCCTTGTATTTGATCAGATCGCGCTTGCGGTCATAGATGTAGACGAAGCCCTCTTCATCCATTCGAGCCAGATCACCTGTGCGCCACCAGCGTATTCCATTAATAGACGCTTCGCATTCTTTCGTGGCTGCCTCGTTTTTCCAGTAGCCGAGTGTAACTTCCGGGCCGGCAATTACCAGTTCACCGATTTCACCAACGGCTATATATTCATCCTGGAAAGGATCAACGATCGCCGCCATCGTACCGGACATGGGCAAGCCGATGGAATCTTTTCTTTTGACGCCGACGGGAATGCAAATGCCCGTTCCGCTTGTCTCTGTCATTCCGTAGCCGTTCAGCAGATCAATGCCGGCGCGATTTTTCCAACCCTCCGCTGTGGATTCGTTGAGGGCATCTGCACCGCTCATGACATACTTGAGTTTTTTCCAGTTTACCCGACCGGTCTTCTCGTGATCAATAAAAGTTTCAAATATAGCCGGAGCGCCCAGAAAATGCGTAATACTGTTTTTAGAGATGGAATTCAGGATATCTTCGATGTCCGGGTTTGTCAAAACCGTCGAAGTACAGCCCTGGAGAATTCCGGTAATCACACAAGTAATGTGCCCCGCGGCGTGATAAAAAGGCATATAAGCGAGAGCGTTTTCTTTTCCCTCTTCCAGCAGCGGAAAGAATCTTCTCACCATTTCCCAGGCGGAAATCATATTATAATGAGTCAGCATAACTCCTTTCGGCTGTCCGGTCGTACCGCCGGTGTAAGGGAGCATGACTATGTCTTCCTTTACGTTGATTGCGATTTTTGGTGGTACTGCCTTATGGGATTTGATCAGATCGTACAGTTTGTAAAAACCCTTCTGGAGAAAGATGTCGGGGGCTGGGGCTGACATTTTCTGATAAAATGACTTTAGAATGGATTTGCCGATCAATTTCATAAGTTTCGGCAGGGAATCGGAAATGTTGCACAAAATTACATTCTGAAATTGCAGACCCGCCTTTTCCAGGTTCTCATAAAGAATATCCTGACAGATGACGGATGTAGCGCCACTGTCCTCTATCTGGTGCTTAACTTCTTTAGAGACATAGACCGGGCTGATCGGGGTAATAATAGCGCCTATCTTGATCAACCCATAAAAAGCGATAACATACTCCGGGGAATTCAGGAGCAGCAGTGCAACGCGGTCTCCTTTTTTTATGCCGAGATCATGCAAGGCTGCCGCCAGCCGATCCACCTTATCCCTTAAATCCTGATAGGTAATTTCAGCGCCGTAAAAGAGAGCGCCGTTCTTTTTTTCCAGCGATCTGTCGCTTCATCAAAGCTCTCGATTAAGGATGTATCCGGAACTTCTATATCGGGAGGGATATCGGCAGGATATGCTTTAAGCCATGGTTTTTGTTCGTAAAAAGATTTTTCCATTGGGGAATCCTCCTAATTTTTCTTTTTCTCGAGATGTAGTTCCGTGTTGCATACCCTGCATTTACGCCTGGTAAAAATATTAGGTAATTTGCACCTGGTGCAATTCACTTCCAGTTTATCTCGTATCCAAGGCCCCAATCCTTCGGGCATAAAAAGAAGAACGAAGAGAAGTATCAAGGCAAAAAGGATCCACCGAAATTCAGCAACAGTCGGAAATAAATTCAAAAATTCGATTAGCGGGTAGAGGATAAAAACACCCATGACGGGACCGTAGATAGTTGATATGCCTCCAAAAATAGTCCAGAGGATTGCCTGGAAAGTAAGCCCCAGTTCCAGCGTGGAGAGCCCCGTAACCCTCATCGTTACGGCATAAAGCCCACCGGCAAGCCCGGCAAAAAAACCACTGAAGGCGAAGGCCAGAAGTTTATACCTGGTTGTATTGATTCCCGAATTGCGGGCGGATATTTCATCATCCCGGATTGCCTGAATAATCACACCCGTTCGGAGGAATTTGCTGCTCGCATCTGTCAGCTTATACATAATGAAAATGGAGAGAGTCATGATCAGGTAAACGATGTAATAATTAACCAGGCGATTATTCGAAAGTGATTTCACCCCCGGTATGCCGTTTTCCCCTCCGGTGAAATCGGCGAAGAACATCACGACTCCAGCCAGGATAATCGGGAAGGAAAGTGTAACCAGAGCCAAATAGAAACCCCTTAAACGCAATGCGGGAATTCCCGCGATCAGTCCAACAATGACCGCGGCGATACTTCCTATTATTATAGCGATCCAGGATGGACAGCCAAAATTAACATTGAGAATAGCCACAGTATAGGCGCCAACCCCGAAGAAAAGGGCGTGGCCGAGATTGACTTGGCCCGTATAGCCGGAGATTAGGTCCCAGCTGGTGGCGAAGATTGCGTAAATGGCAGCGATAATCAACACGTTCAGGATGTAGGGATCCTTGATGAACAGCGGGAGTGCATACGCAATTATAAAAAAGGAGAGGATTATGGCCTTTCCCGGTACAGCCAGGATCTCTTTTTGGAAAATTCTCAGCATCCAAGTAATTTGTTCCATCATAGTCTCTCCCCTTCAAAAACAACACCGAACAAGCCTTCCGGTCTGATCAATAGGACAAATATCATGATAATCAAGGATACTGCGCCACCCAGAAAAGATCCCATGGGGACGACAAACGTCACAATAGTCTCGGCAAAACCGAGAATAAAAGCCCCAAGAATGCTTCCCCAGATGCTTCCCAGCCCACCGAGCACCACGGCTGCCAGTACTACTACAAGAGGAGCGGACCACATAGTCGGATAAAAAGAGAATAAAGGAATAACAAATACACCGGCCAATCCAGCCAGTAATGATGAGATGCCGATGGTGATAAGGCATATATTCGAGACGTTTATTCCCATGAGATTCGCGATTTCTCGATCTTCCGAAACCACGCGGATGGTTTTTCCCAGTTTTGTAAACTGAAGGAGAATCCACATGAGAATAATTGCGAGAATAAAAAAGCCAAGAGCGATGATGTGCTGCCAGGTAACCCTCACCCCTCCTATCAATTCCACATACCCTGTGATAAACGAGGGAAGTGACAAGTGCTCTGATCCAAACGAGATGCTAAAGATCTCCTGAAAGAGCATAGCCAGAGCGATGGAGATGATCATGACGGCATTATGCTGTTCCTTAACCCGATCAAAAAACAACTGATAGCAAATAATCGCTACAAGGACCGTCAGAATGACGGCGGTGATGTCGGCTATAAAAAGCGATACCCCCAATTTGGATAAGATGATATGAATAAAGTAACCGGTTATCATGTAAAAGGCCGTATGGGCCATGTTCAGAATTTTAGCAACGCCAAAGATAAGGGAGA
The DNA here is from genome assembly GCA_963845095.1 of uncultured delta proteobacterium. GTDB lineage: Bacteria > Desulfobacterota > Syntrophia > Syntrophales > Smithellaceae > MVRV01. The sequence goes on along the minus strand of CAWJQM010000001.1, from coordinate 114,385 downwards.
AACCGATCGCCAGAATCGCATAGATTCCTCCCGAGATCAGACCATTAATAATAATTGCTTCTGTCATTAAACAAACCCCTCCATATTTGCTGCGTATGCCAGATATAGCAGTTTCTAGTTATTAAGTGCCGAAAAAAGACAGCATGCCGCCCAAGGCTAAGCATACTGTCTTTTTTAAGTTATTTTGCTGCTTTTTTCCAGTATTCGACCATCCAGGGAGGTAGTTTGTAATCAACTGTTCCCTTGTATCTGATTTTGTTGATGGACGAGTCGCCGTCAGGCCATACAACCTTCTGTTCCCCCGTCTCTCCACTGGACATAAAAGAAAGTGATGTACCCCGGACCATAGCGCAGATCGTGAGGCCATTGTTCACTAGTGGTGTAATACGCAATTCTTCCCTGGGCTCCGCCGAAATCCGTTTTCTCCAGGCTTTTGACCATGGCCTCGCTTTCAATCGTCCCTGCCCTTTCCGCGGCCTCTTTCAGGATGTAGATCCCGTCATATGTAGCGGCTGTTGAAGTAGGTGCTTCACCGGTCTTTTTGACAAAGTTGTTATAGAAGTGAAGGCTTCTGGATGTCGCTTCCACTGGAGCGAAAAAGGCCAGCATGGTGTTATAGTTGCATAGTCCTCCTGTCTGCTGCCAATGGTTGAGTGTCTGTGCTTGGACATTAAGGCCGATCATTGCGGCAGGGATCTTAAGTTCGCCTCCCTGTTTGGAATAGGCCAGTCCGGCAGGTCCGGCAGTATAAGTGCTGATCATCTGGGCGCCGGCATTCTTGATGGCCGTTAACTCCGGCATAACATTAGAGGCCGTAAAGGAAGGTCTCCAGACCCCAACCACCTCTACGCCAATGTCGGCGGCCTTGCTCTGGATCAACTGGATGGCCGGTTCGCAATAAAGGGCTTTGTCGGCCAGCAGTGCTATTTTAGGTGTTTTAATTCCCAGTTCTTTTCGGATGGCGTCTGCGACCATCTTGAGCGGTAAAAAAGCGGAGGGCATGGATGCATCTGTATTAACGGGTCCGCCCCGGAACCAGTATTTGTAACGATCGTAATTTTGAGCAACCTTTAAGGCCAGTTGTGAAGCAGACGGCCCGCAGCTCAGGAAAACCTTTTTGTTGTCTGCCATTACCTCCATCATCGCCAGTGTTGGCTCGGAGCGAAACCCGCCGACCATGAAATCAACGTTTCCGATAACACGCTGAAATGCATTCACGGCATCGGGAACACTGGCTGTTTCATTGGAATCTACGCTGACAAGTTCTATCGTGTATTTTTCCTTGCCGACCTTTACGCCGCCGGCCTTATTGATTTCGTCGGCTGCCATGTTGGCGGCAATCCAATGGTGCTTCCCCTGAATGTCTTTCATAGGTCCGATAACACCGATTTTGATGCTTTTAGCGTCGGCATGTGAAATCATTAAAATACTTAACATACAAAACACAGTGAATGAAATGGCCAATCCTATTGATAATCGAATACTTTTTCTAGTTTTGAACATAAGATACCCTCCCTATTTATGTTAGAAATAAATGAGAATTCTCCTCTTCCGTTAAATCTTTTTCCCCCTTTCTTTAGGATTGAATAACATTCGCGGTTGGAGATGTTGCTTCAATTTTTACACAACTAGAAATAATTTTCACCTTTACTCTCTTGATTTCAAGAGAACCTCTAGGTGCGCGTTGCGACGAACAGCCACTGTGACTTTGGTAAACTGGACGTAAAACTAGTTACATTTAGTAAAATAATTACCAAGAGTAACCATTGATTGTCAAGGGATTTATTTCTTTCCCAGATAAACTTTCAGATAAATTTTTTGCGGAAATATATAGAATCCCTTGTATCCATATCCTAGAGGTGATATACTTTTAAGAAGGAAAAATAATTCGAGGATGAGATCGCCATGGGCACCCCCAAACAAGTATTGGAGAATCGAAAAAAAAGAGAAAAGGACCTGCGTATTGAGAACATTATAGAAGCGGCAAAAAGGATTTTTGTCGCTAAAGGATATCTCAATACCACCATGGATGAAATAGCACTAGAAGTAGAAATTAGCAAGCCTACTTTATATCAATATTTCAAAAACAAGGACGATCTCTACTTTTTGCTGTTAATTCCATTGATGGAGGAATTAGAACGCTGTCAGATCATTTTGGAAAAGAAATTACTCAAGGGCAAGTATTCTTCCGGAACTCTTTTTGTGCGAGACATCTTCCGGGGCTTTTACAAAACCTACGAGAAAGACCCCGGACTGTTCACTATCTTTCAAATGGTGCAGCAGACCGGTATTATATGGGGACACAGCGACAATACGAAAGCCCGCTTCGCCGATACCTGGCGTCGCTATGGCGCTCTCAACAGGAGAATACTGAAAATTGCGATGGATCAGGGATTGATCAGAGAAATGGATTCTTATTCGCTGGCCTGCATTCTTTGGGGACTGTTCACAGGCATTGTTCAACTGGAGCAACAGAAGTCAAAAGATAAAAAAACCAATGGTTTTCTAAAGAAGAACTTAAAGATGGCAGTGGAATTGATCACGCTTTCCCTCATCCCGCAATCCGACAGAGTTATTCAAAAGCACTCCATACCTTCTTAATCACGGCAGAATCATGAACAGACTTTTGCATCCATATAAAAATTACTAAGTAAGGCGAATACAGCGATCGAATGAAAAGGTAAGCAATGCCATGAAGCGCAAAATAATTAAAATTGACGAAGAAAAATGCACCGGCTGCGGTTTGTGCATACCCAACTGCCATGAACAGGCAATAAAAATTATTAACGGGAAAGCGCGGCTGATCAACGACGCGATCTGTGATGGCCTGGGCGCCTGTCTGGGCGAATGTCCGGAAGGAGCACTGACTCTGGAAGAACGGGACGCAGAGCCTTTTGATGAAAAAAAGGTATTGGAAAATCTGGAAGCAAAAGGAAGCCGCAGCAATCGGAATGATCATTTAAAAATCCTGCAGGCAAAGGTCTTGATGCAAACTTGCATAACGAGTATGGCAATTTTCTGAAATTAATAAACGGTGAACAGGCAGGGCAGTTGTCCCGGTTCGGCGCCCGCCGTTTTTGAAAAGAAGCTTCCCGCTGCCGCAAATGCTTCGCACGAAGATGCGCAGCAATCGGAACTTACGCACTGGCCGATTCAGCTGCATTTGCTAAATCCGGCAGCCGATTTTTTTCCGGGGGAAAGATGTAGTTCTGGCTGCGGATTGTGTGGCCTACAGTCTGGCCGGATTCCACAACAGGTTTTTAAAAGGAAAGAATCTCGCCATTGCCTGTCCCAAGCTGGATTCACGATCTGGAAGTTTATGCGGAAAAGATACGCCGGATGGTCGATGAAGCGAAAATAAATACTCTGACGGTCATCATGATGCAGGTTCCCTGCTGCCGCGGACTTCTGCAAATAGCGCAGGCAGCACTGCAAAAAGCCAAAAGAAAAGTTCCTCTGAAAGCGGTAATCATCAGCACGCAGGGAGAAGTGCTTTCCGAAGAGTGGTTATAGACCAGGCAAGCCTGTATTTTCGAATCGCTGTACATCTATTCGACAGCTGGTTTTACCTGCTCTTCGCTAACCGGCGGAGATGGTGCGGCCGACTGCCATCTGCGGTTAAAGAGAGTGAGCAGGACACCGCCCAGGCCGAACGTCAGAGCAAAGATTTTAACAAGTAAGCCCAGATAAGGCAGCCAGCCGATCAGCCACAGTAAAATTAATCCCAGGATCGTCACACCGGTCAGCGCTTTCGGTGGTCGGCGGAATATTTTGTTGAAGATGTACTTTCCCGTGATGTTTCCGGCAGCAATATAACCGAGGATAAAAGCCAATAACAGCAGGGTAAAGACCAGGGGAATCAAGGTAATGCCGATAATGGAAATTACCAGCAGCATGAAGAACGGAACCATCATCAGTGTTGCGGCCAGTCCCCAGAAAAAGGATTTGACTTTATAATTCTGAATTTCCTGAACGACAGCAAGCAGTGGCCGGGGCAGGAGAATGGTTGTCAGCAGGGAAATAATGAAGATGACGGCAAAAAAGCACAGCGAAATAATGTTGAATATTAATGACCAGCCTTCGAGTTCCCCGCGCAGGGCGGAAGAAAAAGCGTTGGCAATATTAACCGAGTTTATTTCCGTGATATCGCCGAAGACTTGAGCCCCGCTGGCTTTGACAATGACTCCTCCTGCACAAATAACATCGCCGCGCACTACGGAGTCGTTGGCCAGCACTACCGAGCCGCCGATCGCCACGACATTGCGTTCGACCAAGCCATGAACTGTTACCTGACCGCCGATGGCGATGACGGTGTCCACTTGCTGATCTTTTTCCACAGTGACGTCGCTGCCGATTTTGAAGATATTCTTTGCCTCGGCGGAAGCTGCCGCCAAGAGCATGATCAACAATAAGGCTGTAATGACCGGTATAATTTTCTTCTTCATAGCTTCCCCTGCAAATGGACTTTCAATTTTTATCCTTGACGGCAATGCGCCGCTGCCGCCAGTACTCAATAAACCCGGGCAGCACAGACATAGATGACGATGGCAATAATTACCACAGTAAAATTCTCTTTTACAGCAGGTATGTTGCCGAAGAAATAGCCGCCCAGTAAAAAAGAACAAACCCAGGCAATGCCGCCGACTATATTATACAAGATAAATTTAGGATAAGTCATCGCGCCGACACCGGCGACGAAAGGAGCGAAGGTGCGAATAATCGGCATAAAACGGGCGATGATAATGGTCTTGCCGCCATGTTTTTCATAAAACTGGTGCGTCTTCTCGAGATATTCCTTTTTGAAGAAGCGGCTGTCTTCGTAATGAAAAACCTTGGGGCCGATAAAATGACCGATGGAATAATTGACGGTGTCACCGGCAATCGCAGCGATAGCAAAGGGAAATCAACAGTATTTCAATATTTAACGCACCCAGGGCGGCAAAACTGCCCAAAGCAAACAAAAGCGAATCGCCCGGCAGAATCGGTGTAACCACCAGGCCCGTTTCACAGAAAATAACCAGAAAAACAATAACATATGCCCAAACGCCGAAACTTTTAATGATAACAGGCAGATATTTGTCCAGGTGAATAAAAAAATCGATAAAATAGATGATAATGTCCATAAATTAATGCTATAAAGGTCTTCAGGTATTTAGGCTGAAGACTAAAGGCTTACTGAAAAAGAATATTTCTGATTCCTTCAGTCTATACGCCTTTAGTCTAATTCCCTCTATATAGGGATAACAGGGAGGGTGTCAACATGAAAAAGCTTTTAATAGTTATCCTGGCTATTATCGTCGCCGCTGTTGGCGGATATTATGCTTTCCCGGAAAAAGTAGCGGGTTTTTTAATCAGCCAGGCCAGAAGCAAGGCCGGTTTGAGCAAAAAAGCAATTAAGATCGGGGACCATAATATGGTCTATCTGGAAGGCAAAACAGGGCAGGAGACGATATTGCTTCTGCATGGTTATTCGGCCAATAAAGATAACTGGATTCGTTTTGCCGCATATTTGAAGAATTATCATGTTGTAATCCCGGATCTTCCCGGACATGGCGAAAGCTCCAAGCTGGTTTCTGCCCGGTATGACTTATCAAGCCAGATAGAGCGCCTGCATAAGTTTGCCGAGGAAAATAAAATTTCGAAATTTCACATTGTGGGGAATTCTATGGGCGGATGGTTTGCCGGCGCTTATGCAGCACGCTACCCCGCGGAAGTTATCAGTGTCGGGTTATTGAATGCAGCAGGTGTGCAATCGCCGCAATTAAGTGAAGTAATGCAGAATGGGGCAAAAAGGCGAAAATCCTCTTTTGTTAAAGGATGAAAATGATCTTTCCCGGTTAATGAGTCTGATTTTTGTTCATCCTCCTTTTATGCCCTACCCGATAAAGAAATGGTTTGTCCGCGAAGCTTTGGCTAATAAAATCATTAATCAAAAAATAATGGGAGATATTGCGCCCGGATATTTTTTCTCTGGAAAATGATTTGCCGAAAATTGCAGCGCCGGCATTGATTCTTTGGGGCGACAAAGACAAAATAATCGATGTGTCGAGTGTGCCTGTTTTCGAGAAAGGTTTAAAAAGGTATAAGACAGTGATTATCAATGATTGCGGTCATGCTCCCATGCTCGAAAAACCGCAGGAGACCGCGAATGCTTATTTGGCTTTTCTCAAAAGTGTAAAGAATTGAATCTATCCCAGGAAGTCCGCTTTTAACTGATTTTCAGCACTTTGGCGCCGCGGATCTTGCCTTCTTTTAGTTCGGTCAGCGCGCGGTTGGCCTCAGCGAGCGGATATTCCTCAACTTCCGGGAATAAAGGTATTTGCGCGGCCAGAGTTAAAAATTCTTCGATATCTTGCCGGCTGACATTGGCCACGCTCTTTATTTCTTTTTCCATCCAGAGATGCTCAGAATAATTCAATTGTAAAAGATAATTCTTGTCATTGTCTTCCTTGCGGATGGCGTTGATGACCAGTCTTCCCGCCGGAGCAAGATTTTTCAAAGCTTCGACAACCGGTTTCCAGGCCGGAGTCGTATCAATGACCGCATGCAATTTTTGCGGGCATGTCTCGCCGATATCCCCCGCCCAGACCGCACCGGTTTCGCGGGCAAAGCGGCGTTCATTTTCCTGCCGCGCGAAAACAAAAACTTCCGCTTGGGGATAGCAGTAGCGAACCATTTTCAGGATCAGATGCGCACAGGCGCCAAAACCTGTCAGGCCCAGGCGCCGGCCATTTTTAAAATCAGCCAGTCTCAGGGAACGGAAGCCTACTGCTCCGGCGCATAATAAAGGCGCCGCCTGCGCATTGGTAAAAATATCGCGGAATGGCAAAAGCAAAATTTTCCGCGACGGCAACAAATTCCGCATACCCGCCGGGCGCGTCCCGCCCGGTGGCCTGGAAATTATCGCAGAGATTTTCCTGCCCGGCAAGGCAGTAATCACAATGACCGCAGGCGGAATTTATCCAGCCGATTCCAACTCTGTCGCCTGTGGCAAATTTAGCGGCTCCTTTCCCATGATCAACAACAGTGCCGATTATTTGATGACCCGGGATACAGGGGAGCTTCGCCGGAGGTGTCCGGCCTTCGATTTCATCGAGTTCCGTATGACAAACGCCGCACGCAGAAACCTTAACCAGAATTTCTCCGGCCTTCACCTGCGGCAAAGGCAGATCCACTATTTTCAGCGGCTGCTGCTTGCCGGAAATCGTGGCTATTTTTTCGAGTATTGCCGCTTTCATGAATTGAGAAATGGTATTACCCTTTAAGCGCTGTTGGCAATTCCAAATTTACGTCGACCGGTTGAACATATTTTTGAGTAATTTCGTAAGTGGAATTTACCTGCAACTTGCCGAACAAAAAAACGAGCTGCTTTTCCAGTTGGGCACCCAGTTTAGAAATTGTGGAAGCCGGCAAATTCCACATCTCCTGCTTAAAGGAACCAAAACCTTTTTTGCGGGTTTTATAAAGAAACTGTTCTTCGGTGTCCTTTTCTTTCCATTCGCCCTTAAATTTTTTCTTTAAATGCCCGTAAATTCTCTCCTTCAGGTCTGGCGGGAAATCGGGGCTGTCATAAATGATATTCTGGAAACCGGTGGCCAGATGGATTTCGGCGGTCGCGACTGCCGGGAATTTGTCAAAAGCCTCATCGGGCAGGGTGGAGGCGCCGTGCTGCACGGCGCCGGCTAATCCGTAGCGGGTTCTTGCCACTTCGGATAATTTTTCCAGAACGTCAAAATCAATTTTAACTTTCGCTACGCTGCCGTCCGCCAGGGGAATGCCTCCATGCGTTGTTCCTGTCTGGACGCTGATCTTGCTGATCGGGGCGGACGGTTGATCGCCCTGGGGTAGTGATTCCAGGTAACCTTCCATGAAGGCCTGCAATTCTTCAACAGTGCTGTTTTTGCCACCGACTTCCCCGATTTCGCCGCCAACGGAGATAGTAATGCCCGGTGGTTCCAAATCCCTGATCATTGTGGTCAGTTCTGCGGCCAGCAGATAATTGGCAGCCTGCTGTTCTTTAACGGTTTTTTTTGTTAAGTCCACGAGAGTGGATGTATCAACGTCAATATTATAGAAACCGGCTTCGATCGCTTCCCAGATCAGATTTTTAACCGCCTGCGTCTCTTTGGCTGGATCGGCGGCAAATTTAGCGGCATTGACCTGAAAATGATCTCCCTGCAGGAAAATGGGTCCCTGATAGCCGGTTTTTATAGCAGCAGCAGTTACCGCACAGGTATATTCCAGCGGTCTCTGCAGAGTATAGTCTATTTCCGACCGGGCAATTTCAAAGATAACTGGTCCAACCTGGCCTTTGATTGCCGCCCGAAAAACAGCCTGGGCGGAATGGTAGGTCAGCGCCCGCAGATTAATCGCCGGAACGGTAAAGCCCTTGACCAGTCCTTGTCCCATCGCCTCGTAAAGCGGTTGGATGGAAGCGGACAGAATTCCCGCGGCGGCGGCTGAGCGGCGGATAAGCCAGCAGGCGGCATCCGCGGTCGCACGATCGGGGCTGAACACCGCTGTGTAAATCAGATCGTCAATCAGTTTGTTTCTCAATTTGGCCTCATCCAGAATGCGGACATCACCGCCGTCCAGTTTAATAATCCGGGAATATCCTTTTTTCAGCTGATCTTTGTTTTCGTATATCATGCAAGCTCCTTTACTTTAAATATTGCTGAGCCATCTCAACTTCGGCGGCGCTGCCGATGTAAACAGGCGAACACTGATCAAGGCTTTCTACTTTTAAAGACAGTATATCGGTTCTGCCGTCGGTTGCCCGCCCGCCCGCCTGTTCCATAATGAAAGCCATGGGTTGCAGTTCGAACAGAAGACGCAGCTTGCCCTGTGGTGATTTCTGCAGGGCCGGATAGGTAAACAACCCGCCCTTTTTAATCAGCACCTGGTTAATATCAGGCACGAATCCTCCGCTGTAGCGCAGTTTGTAGCCGTCTTTTTCCAGTGCTTCGATAAATTTCAGATGATCCGGCAGCCATTCACGACGCAGGCCGCCGGGCGAAAAGATGGAGCCTTTGGCTTTCAGCATTATGTTCTCCTGGCCCAGAACATACTCGCCTTCCCGGTTGAGCACAAACTCGTGTGTTCCGCAACCTGCCGAATAAACCATTGTAATCAGCGGGCCATAAGTAATGTAGAGCGCTGCGACCATTGTTTTTTTGCCGGTGTCCAAAACCGATTCTTTGTGAATGCCGATAATCGTGCCGATTGCCAGGTTACTTTCGACAAGCGACGAGCCGTCCAGCGGATCAGCGGTGACGATATATTTTTCGTTACCTGTGCCGATGGACATTATCCCATCCTGCTCTTCCGAGGCATATTCCCGGACAAAACCGGAGAACTGCAGTTGATTTTTTAAAATCTCATCCGAACTGCGATCCAGGGAAAGCTGGTCTTCGCCGTAAATATTTTTGAATCCAGCCAGTTTGCGATTGGCTTCATGAATTTTTGCAGAAATATATTTCCCGACCACGGCAATTTGCCAGATCAGGCGGCGCAATTCCACTTCCACTCCCGCCATCCACATGTGCCGTCTTAAATCGACCATGTTTTTTGTATAATCACTGATTCCGTCACCCATTTTCTCTCCTCATTATGTAACAACCTGCTGGTTTTTGTAAAAGATAGCCGGGTAAAACATACTTTTAGATAATGCCGCATCCGTTTATTACCGAATATTCGCTGTCATTACAAGCAAATATTGTTATCATCCGGCAGGAAATTAAACCTTTCTCTTTATGACTATCGATAAAGTGGTTTCTCTGGACAGACATAAACACTTCAAATACAAAAGGAAGCGTTTTAGTGATCTGGCCGGATTAATGATAACGGCTTGAAACGTGCAGATTTACGAGCCTGGTATTTTCAGGATGATGCGCTATTTGTGTCTTCCTGTAACTCTGCACATCGCTGTTTTGAAAAAATATTCAACAGTACGAATCAAAATAACAGGCTTCGTATTTTATCTTGACAATAATCACAAAGAGATTTTAAGCATAGACATTAGGCCAATAAATAGAAGAAATAGCTGTCAATGAATGAAGTAATTACAGAAAGACCGAACTACAGCAATTGGGTGTCTACAAAATTTATCTATGTTCCTGGAATTATAACCTTATTCTTTTTAATTTTAGCATTTGTTTTTCCGGTGCTGTCTATTCCTGCTCTGATATTTTTCTTAATGGCGGCGTATTTTGCCTATGCTAGATATCGATTTTCTCCATCAGGGGGCGATATTCAAACGAAGATTCAGGATGCGTTGCTGACAAATATGGACTGGGATGGACTGGGGAAGGGTACTGGATATCGGTTGCGGCAATGCCCCGCTCACAATAAGACTGGCACACACATACCCGGAAGCGCAGATTGCCGGAATAGATTACTGGGGTGACATGTGGGAATATTCCAAAAGCGTCTGTGAAAGAAATGCAATGATAGAAGGAGTAGCGTCACGTACTTCTTTTCAAAAAGCTTCAGCTTCTGATTTGCCGTTTGCTGATGAAAGTTTCGATGCCGCCATAAGCAATCTAGTATTCCATGAAGTAAGGGATGCCAAAGATAAACGCGCAGTGATTCGGGAAGCCCTGCGTGTCGTTAAAAAAGGCGGGCGGTTTGCCTTCCAGGATTTATTTCTCTGGAAGGCTGTTTACGGAGATATAAATGAATTAGTAGCAACAATCAAAAAATGGGGCATAGCCTCGGTGGAATTTATTCCGACAAACAACCTCCCCTTCATCCCAAAAGCCTTGAAATTGCCCTTCATGGTTGGAACAATCGGTATTCTCCGAGGAGAAAAATAATTAGTCTGCAGCATCAACGTTCTTCCTGAAATGTTGTTTTTCTTATTTTCCCAATTCGCACAACATTCAATCAGCATTCAATAATATTTCTAACAATTTCCTGCTTGAAATTTCACTTACATAAATGCACAATAAATTTCAAGAATGAGGTATTAACTCACATTTATTTAAGTGGTACCAAGGAGGCATTATGAGAAAGCTGATGACAGCTGTATTTTCGCAATCAGTTTTGATATTTTATTTAACACTCTCATTCATCTTTGTGGGCGATATGAACATGGCGAATGGACAGAATACGCCGCCCCTTGAAGGAGAGTGGGCGGTTACATCATCTTGGACAAAGTCGAAAAAAAGAGACGACAGATTTATAATTATGCGAAAGGGTGACGTATACGAAACATCCTGGAAATCGCAGGCAGGGGGACACAAAGGATTATGATTTTCATGGCACTCCAACGCAGATCATGGCTACTTATATTGCATCTTATGATGATCTAATTGATGAATTTGGCAATCCTCAAGACGACGCTTTTCGCTCAGCTCTTAGGCAATTGGCCGGCAAGGTTACCAAGAGAAGGAGAATAACGCTTCTCGCCGATGGTCGTTCTGCGGAATATGCCTGTGATACATTATATGTGAATTATGGAATGCGGTCCGGTCTGTTGGTCAACTATGAAATACAGCCTTTTGCAGCGATAATTACTCTCGTCCGTGTCTCTGGGCCGGAGCAAGCTAAAGCAAAAAGGCCATTACTTCAGCCATAGCCCAGGTCGAATCACGCGGGGAGTTCTATGTCCTCACCAAAGATGGTCGCAAACTAACGGGAAAGGGTGCAGACCAGATACCCCTTGAGGAAGGGACCAAGGTAATCACCGGAAGCAACGGCCATATACGCATGAAGCTGCCCGACGATACCACCTTCACCATAGGTCCGAACAGCGACATCGTCATAGATAAGTTCGTATACGACGACGATAAAGGCCCGAAGACCATTATAGCAAACGTCTCAAAAGGGGTGTTCCGCTGGGTAACGGGGAAGGTAAAACCGCTTCAGGACCTCGCAGAGATGAAGGTCAAGCTCCCGGTAATGCATGTAGGTATCAGAGGAACAGACTTTGAAGCTACCGTAAACCCTGATGGCAGCGGCTCCGTGGTACTTCAATTCGGTCAACTGGAGATCACGGAAAATAAGACAGGATTCACGTTCATACTGAACGCCGGATACAAGGTAACATTTAATACCGATGGTTCCGTCAGTCGTCCGATAAAGGTGGATTGATAGTGTGCCTGTAATCTAACCGAAAGTTATATTTGATTTATCCCGTAATCCGCAATCCAATACTATATCTCCTATGCTTGACTTCGTAGGTGCATGCAGCAAGCACTGCTTCTTCCTGAAGTCTGACCTATGCAAATTTTTCTTTCATAATGGATTTCATGCGGAAATCGTGATAATCAGAGTGACGAGTGGATATTAATTGTCTAGCTGAAGAGGTTTCTTATGAGAAAAATATTGGATGCCATATTCCTGCAATCAGTTTTGATACTGTTCTTAGTAATCTCTTACATTGTTGTTGCGAATATACAAGCCGCAAGTGCGGCTGGAACAACTGACCGTTGAAGGTGTGTGGGAAGTAATTTCAGTTACTTTAGACACTGATAAATCGTTTATAGGAAGTAGGATATCAATTTCACGCCAAGGTAATCGTTATGAAGTTAAGGGATCGAACAATGAAGCGCCATGGTTATGCACCGGTAATGATAGGCGTATTGTCTATACAACAATCGAATTACTATTCAATCCTAAAGATGACTTTGAAGGAAGCAGTATACCAGCTTCTGTAGCTCAAAAGTTAGCCGGCCAAAAAGTTCCGCTGAATAATTCCTACACACTCTCAGCTGATGGAAATTTTATCACGATAGAATCAGATTCAAAATTATTCTACTGGGATTTAAACACGGCAACTGGTGAAGCACATAATGTTAGATATGAAATAAAACCTGGCAACAATAAAAAGATTCTCCAGCGTATCTCTGGCCTGACCAAAGCCGACAAGAGTGGTGACCTTGCCTATAGGGCCGACTGCGGAGTAGTTGATCCGAGTAGGACGGAGCCTTTCCCGCCGAACCAAGAATTCTGCCCTGGTAACCTTGTGTGTATGACCAATTTCTGCGGAGGTGGGATGGGATGTCCTTATGTATGTTGTCCAAGAGGTCTTCCCTATCTTAATCACTGCGACTGCAAGTGCTATGCTGATTCAAACTTTGATTGCCATTCATATTCTTATTTGTAGAAAAGCTGTTAAAATAGTTTACATGGGAGTCGATGGGTTAATTCATTGGTTGGTTTATTAGCGAAGTCGGATACAACTTTTCAAATGATAATCATCGATTCTAACAATTTCCACTTCTGAGACTTTGTAGTGACAGAGATAAACGGCATATTTCAGATTTGCTTTAATGTTGCCTGCACAATGCGGGTAGTAATCTGCTAGACAAGCACACAATCAAGAATATTGACTCCAATAAATAATTTTTAATCTTTCAGGGCAATCAAGTTCATTGATGGTAGATGAAGTTAGGCTGCTCACTATCCGGCATTGATCTCGTCCCTGTTGTTTTCGTTATTTTTAGAGACGAAGAGCAAGCTTCGAGGAATGAACTGGAAAGCGATCAAATCCGCCTTTGATCCAACACCTTGCGAATCTTTCCTTCCGTCCGAGGTAAGCTATTGGCTTCCACTAACTTAACGGACACTCCAATTCCGGTTACCGACGCGATGCGCTTTTTCAGAGTTTCCAGAAAAGAGCGCTGTTTCTGCAGCTCCAGGGAGAAGATCTTGCTGGTAATTTCAATTACCACTTCCAGGCTGTCCATCGCGCCCCGGCGATCAACAATAATCTGATAGGGGGCTTCCCCCTGGGCACTGCTGATAATGGCCTCTTCAATTTGCGAAGGATATACATTGATGCCCCGAATAATCAGCATGTCGTCGGAACGCCGCAAGACTCTCTGCATGCGCACGAGAGTTCGGCCGCAGGCGCAGGGCGCGTAATCCAGGCGGGTTATATCGCCGGTGCGGTAACGGATCATCGGGAAGGCCTCTTTGGTCAGTGTCGTCAGCACCAATTCGCCCTCCTGTCCGGCCTCGAGCACCGCCCCTGTCTGCGGATCAATAATTTCCGGAATAAAAGAGTCTTCATAAATATGCATGCCGTTTTTGCACTGACACTCGCCGGCAATACCCGGGCCGATCACTTCCGAAATTCCGTAGTTATCGGTTGCACTGAGACAAAGCCGGCTTTCTATTTCCCGGCGCATATTCTCCGACCACGGTTCTCCGCCAAAAAGGCCGAATTTGAGAGAAAGCGTTTTCGCCTCGATGCCGGATTGGCTGATGCGGTCGGCGAGCTGCAGGGCATAACTAGGTGTGCTGACCAGAACGGTTGTTTTATAATCCTGCATAATCATGATTTGTTTTTCCGTGTTGCCCGTACCCATCGGAATTACCGAAGCCCCGATCACTTCCGCGCCGTAATGGACGCCGAAAGCGCCGGTAAAAAGACCGTAGCTGAAAGCTATCTGCACGAGATCATCGGAAGTTACGCCGGCGGCGGTCATAAAACGGGCGACAAGATTAGACCAGATACGGATATCGTTTTTAGTATAACCGACGACAATCGGTTTGCTGGTTGTTCCGGAAGACGAATGAATGCGGACTACTTCCCGCAGCGGAACGGCGAACATTCCATAAGGATAGTTAATGCGCAAATCCTCTTTAGTCGGTGAAAGGAAGTTTCGTCAAATCGGCCAGCGATCGGATGTCCTCCGGTATGATACCCGGCTGGGCGAATTTTTTCCGGTAATGAGTAACGTTCTTATGCACCCGGTTGATTGTCGCCTGCAGTCTTTCCAATTGCAGTTGCTCCAGTTCGTCACGCGACATACACTCATGAGCCGAATCCCAGATGTTCATCCATCCTAATCCTTCAAATACTGCTGTAAAATTTCCATCTCTCCCATATTTCCTTTTTATCCCTGCCCAGGTAGGCCCGCTGCACGTCTTTATTGCTCCAGTAATTCGGCGGCAGTTCCTTCCAGAATCATTTTCCCCGTTTCCATCACATAGCCGCGATGGGCCATTTTCAGGGCGGCACGGGCATTCTGTTCCACTAACAAAACGGTTGTTTTCTTTTCCTTCGACAGATTTTCAATAACCCTGAATATTTCCTGGACGATCATCGGGGCAAGTCCCATCGACGGTTCATCGAGCAGTAAAAGCTTTGGTTTGGCCATCAGCGCGCGACCGATGGAAAGCATTTGCTGTTCTCCGCCCGACAGCGTTCCGGCCAGTTGCTTTCTTCTTGTGCGCAATATGGGAAATAAATCGTAAATCTCGGCGGCGGTGTTTTTTGCCTCCGCCCTGCCCGTCCGGGATCGGTATTGCTGATAAGCGCCCAGTTCCAGATTATCTTCCACCGACAGCGGTTTGAAGACCTGCCTGCCTTCCGGAACCTGCGAAATGCCCAGTCTGACGATCTGACTGCGGGGCAAGATTGCCGATGGATTTTCCGGCGAAGAGAATCTCGCCGCTTTGCACCGGCACAATGCAGGATAAAGAATTAAGCAGGGTGGTTTTGCCGGCTCCATTGGCGCCGATGAGCGTGACTATCTCCCCTTCGTTCAAATGCAGAGAAACATTTTTCAAGGCATGGACCTGACCATAGTAAGTATTGATGTTTTTAATCTTCAACATAGCGAAATCAACCTTCGCCCAAATACGCGGCGATAACCGCCGTATTTTCCTGAATCTCGCGCGGAGTGCCGCAGGCCAGCTTTTTACCCAGATTTAAAACGATGACCGAGTCACAAATGTCCATTACCAGATCCATATCGTGCTCCACCAGCACGATAGTGATGCCCGATTCCCGGATTTTACGGATGAGCAAAGCCAGCTGCGCCGTTTCCTGGCTGTTCAATCCCGCCGCCGGTTCGTCCATCAGGATAAGCTGCGGCTCCACGGCCAGAGCACGGGCAATCTCCAGGATCCTACCCTTGCCGAAAGGCAGATTATGAGCCGTATTTCGGCCTCGTCGGCCAGGCCGGTAAATTCCAGCCAGTGCAGGGCCTTTTCTTTGATTTGCTTTTCTTCCTTAATCTGCCGGGGTAATTTAAACGCACAGGAAATTATGCCGCTCCTGCTCTTGGTATGGAGTCCGACCATAACATTTTCCAGCACGGTCATTTGCCCGAAAAGCTCCACGTTCTGGAAAGTGCGCACCAGACCGAGCGAGCCAGGATTTCCGTCGCCAGGAGGGAAATATTTTTTTCACCGAGATAAACCTTGCCCGATGTCTGTGTATAAAGGCCGGTTACAATATTAAATAATGTTGTTTTGCCTGCGCCGTTCGGGCCGATAACGCCGGTTATGGAGCCTTTCTTGACCTCCGAGGGACACATCCTCCAGAGCGGTAAGCCCGCCGAATATCTTGGTTATCCCTTCAAGTCTAAGCATGCTCTGCCCCCCGGCTTTTTATTTTCCTGCCGGCGAATTCCGGCTATCTGCTGCAAGCCGCTGATCAGGCCGCCGGGCATATACATAGTCATCATAATCAGCATCAGGCCGTAAACAATAATGTCAAAATCATGCAAGACACGGAGGAACTCCGGCAGAATGGTTAAAATTGCCGCACCGAGAAAGGAACCGTAAATGCTTCCCAGACCACCGATGATTACCATGGTCAAAAGTTCGATGGAAAAATTAAACCCGAAAGAAGTCGGAGAAATGAAAGTCATGGTATGAGCATATAAGGCTGCCGGCAATCGCTGAAATAACGGCGGAAACAGTAAATATCTGAACTTTCAGCAGCCGGGCATTGACGCCCATGACCCGGGCAGCGACTTCCGAATCGTGAATCGCCCGCAGCGCGCGTCCGATGCGTGATTGAGATAAATTGATTGATAAAAGCATGACCAGCAGAGTAATTATCCAGATCAGATAATAATTGTTCCAATCGTTGTCAAAGATCAGGGAGCCGATATTAATGTTGGGAATGCCCGAAAATCCCGACGGTCCTCCGGTGATCGATACGGTTTCATTAAAGATAATAAACATGATAATGCCGAAACCGAGTGTCGCCATTGCCAGGTAATGCCCTTTCAATTTTAAAATTGGGAAACCGATAACAAAGGCCAGGACGCCATTGGCGGCAGCCGCAACGCCCATGGCCAGCCAGGGGTCAAGACCGAACCTGGCCGTAAGAATCGCCGATATATATGCCCCTGATCCGAAGAAGGCGGCATGTCCGAGGGAAATCTGCCCGGCATAGCCCAGCAGAAGATTCAGTGCCACGGCCAGCATGGTGTTGATGCCGATAAAAACCAGCACATTGAGAAAATAGCTGCCCTGCAGAAAGAAAGGCGTAATCAATACGGCCAGCGTAAAGATCAGAAATATTATTATTTCACGTTTTTCTTTGGTCATGGCTGTTTTTGCGACTAAACTCTTTCCGTTTCCTTCTGCTTAAATAAGCCTTCCGGCCGCACAAAAAGGATTAACAATAAAATTATGAAAGCAATAGCATCTTTATAGCTGGCGGAGATATAACCGGCGCCGAGCGATTCCAATAATCCCAGCAGCAAGCCGCCCATTATTGTTCCCAGTCCGCTGCTCATGCCGCCGATAATCACCGCGCAAAAACCCTTCAGCCCCAGCATGACGCCGACATCGTAAGAAGTCATCGTCAGCGGTGCGATGATTATTCCCGCCATGGAACCGATAGCGGAACTGATGACAAAGGAAAGAAGCACCATGGTCTTGACATTGATTCCGACAAGGCTGGCGGCCTGACTGTTATAGGCACAGGCGCGCATGGCCTTGCCGACGATGCTGTAATTAAAAAATAACTTGTTGGCGGCAATGATCAACAGGGTTATGGCGAAAATCCAGAGATGCTGGGGCAGGATTGTTGCTCCGGCTATATACAGCGGGTCATTGCCGGAAAAGGGCGGGACGGCGGAAGTATCTTTTCCCCAGACCAGCATGGCAATGCCGCGAATCAGAATGCTGGCGCCGATGGTTATAATTACCATGCTCAGCGGCGGGGCATTTTTCAGAGGCCTGATCGCCAGCCGCTCAAAAGCAATGCCGATGAGTGTGGAAATTAGGATGGCCAGAACAATTGCCGGAATTAAAGGGAAATTCAGCAAGCCAAGAAAAAAAATCGTCAGCATGCCCCCCAGCATGACAAACTCACCCTGGGCAAAATTGATGATCCCGGTGGCATTATAAATAATGGCGAAGCCGAAACCAATCAGCGCATAAATCGCTCCGTTGGAGAGCCCTGATAAAATATATTGAAATAATTGACTGGAGTTATCCATATTTTTTATATAGTAAGAGCAACGCAGGAATGAATCCGGCGTTGCTCCTGACGCAATAAATACACACTTATTTAAGCAGTGTCCAGCCTTTATTTTTAATTTGCACCAGGACAAAAGCATCGCTGGTCAGACCGGCGTGATCCTGCGGTGAAAAATGAAATGTTCCGCCGATGCCGGAAAAGTTGGCTGTTTTTTCCAGTTGATCGCGAATGGAAGCAGGTGTATCCGCGCCGCGTTCCATAGCGCCTTTGATCAGCATAATGGCGTCATAGGCATGCCCGCCAAAATGATCACCTTCAACTTTATAATGTTTCTTGTAATTTTCAACGTAGTTGAGCAGCGCCTTTTTCTGGGGATCAGTCTGGGGAAGGCTGTGGGCAACAATAACCCGGCCTGAGGGCAGGATAATGCCTTCGGCCGCATCACCGGCCAGTTCGATGAATTTCTTGGAAGATACGCCATGGCTCATATACAAGGGAAGTTTAATCCCCAGTTGCTGGACATTCCTGGCCACTACCGCCGGTCCGGGATTTGTTCCCCAGCAGACAATGGCCTGCGCTGCGCCGCTGCGGATTTTAGTCAATTGTGCCGTCATGTCCGTATCCTTGGGCCCGTATGTTTCATCCGAGATGATCTGATATGCCGTATTTGCCGGCCTGCGAGACAAGCTGTTCCCGGCCGGAAGAACCAAAACCATCCGATACGGTCAGAATGGCAATTTTAGAAATTTTCTGTCTCTTCATGTAATCAAATATTCTGGCTACGGCCAAAGCATCGTTTTGCGCCGTTTTAAAAACCCACTTCTTCACCGGTTCGGTTATTTTGATGCCGGCAGCGCAGGAAACAAGAGGTATCTCCGGCCTTTTCCACTACCGGAATCACCGCCATCGTGTCGCCGGTTGTGCTGGGTCCGATGATGGCGACAACCTTGTCGTCCTTAATCAGCTTATTTGCCGCCTGTACTGCTTTGGTCGCATCAGCCTGAGTGTCGTAAACGATCAGCTCCAGCTTGCGGCCCTTAATTCCACCGGCTTTGTTGATTTCGTTCACCATCATTTCGGCGGTGTTGCGTTCCGGCTCACCTAAGAACGAAGCCGGCCCGGACACGGAAAAAAGCGCCCCGATCTTAATGGGAGCAGCAACAGCAGATCCCGCCATAATCCCGACGACTACTATGGAAAAAACTAACTTCAACATTTTTTTCAACATAACCCTTCTCCTTTTCCAGATATTATACTGCTTGACCTAAAAACAAAAAAGCCACGGTTTCTCTATCTACCCGTGGCTTTTCTTCGATTTATTTGCAGCGTTTCAGCAAGGGGCAGACCGATACCGGATATTGCAATAATAGTAATAGCCATAATAGTTACGGCTTATTTTGCTTTCCATCCTGTAATCGTTTCTGCTGACCATTTCCGTCTGCGACCTGATTAATGAAATTTAATTATTGTTGTCCTAGATAAATCATATATCCACTTGCGTGTCAAATAAAAAATGACGGGCACAAAGGGGAAGAATTTGGTTGCCGGGGAAGGCAGGGTGTGTTAAATCAGCAGCCTAAGCACTTAAGCACTCCTGCCGGCAGGGAAACGGACGAGAAGTCGTCGCATCGCAATTCTACTTCTGAGCACTTTAATAACGGGGTGATCCAACATGGCAAAGGTAATTGACATCAATTGTGACATGGGCGAGTCTTTCGGGGCATACACGCTGGGCCGGGATGAAGAGGCTGTCCGTTACATTTCCTCGGCCAGCATCGCCTGCGGATTTCACGCTTCCGACCCGCTGGTTATGGACAGTACAGTGCGTCTTTGCCGCGACCATCATATCGGCATCGGAGCCCACCCGGGTTTTCCCGATCTGATGGGATTTGGCCGCAGGTATATGGATATCAGCCCGGCGGAACTTAACGCTTATGTTGTCTATCAGGTCGGCGCCCTCCGCGGTTTTTTGTCCCTGCACGACCTGCCTCTGCAGCACATCAAACTCCACGGCGCTCTCTACAATGACCTTGTCACCAAGCCTGATCTTTTTCTCGAGCTCGTCCGTCAGGTGAGCAGGGCGTTCGGCGACCCCGTCTTCCTGACGCTCGGCACAAAACGGGGAGCTGAGCTTGCCGCCAAGGCGCGCCGGGAGGGACTGCGCATCGCCTTGGAGGCCTTTCCCGATCGCCAGTACACGGACGAAGGGGAGCTTGTCCCCCGCAAACAGGCAGGCGTCGTTCTGAATGATCCGGAACTGATTGCCAAGCGCGCAGTGGCAATGGTCATGGAAAACGGCTTCAAAAGTATCAACGGCCGGTGGATCGATGTGGCTGTGCATACCCTGTGCATCCACGGCGACAATCCGGTAAGCGTTGCTGCGGCAAGGTTGATGGTTGAATACTTTGCCCGGGAGGGCATTGCAATTAAGCCTTTGGGAGAAATCATACCCAGATGACGATGGACGCGACACCGGATCAGATGAATATTTCGCGGTTTGGCGAAGACGGCATCCGGATTATCTTTGGCGAAAAGATTGATCCGGAAGTTCATGAAAAAGTCAGGAATTTTTATTTTTACATGAAATTCCTGGAGCTGCCGGAAATCATCGACCTTATCCCCAGTTTCCGGTCTTGTCTCATCCACTTCAACACCGAGCGGACAACTTATGACCGCCTGTCTTCGCTGCTGCAGGAAAAAGAGGACGAAGCGCTCCGTCCCGGCAACACACCTGATCCTGTCCGGCATGAGATTCCCGTGCACTACGGCGGACCGGACGCGCTGGACATGAAAGTCGTCTGCCGGCAGACCGGGCTTTCGGAGCAGGAAGTCATCGCCATCCATGCCGATGTCTTTTATACTGTTTTTGCCGTGGGGTTCATCCCGGGCTTCCCCTACATGGGAACACTCGATTCGCGTATCCATGTTCCCAGGCTGGAGACTCCCCGGACGCGAATTATTGCCGGCTCCGTCGGCATCGCCCAGGGTCAGACCGGCGTCTATCCCTTTGCATCACCG
The DNA here is from genome assembly GCA_963845095.1 of uncultured delta proteobacterium. Taxonomy (GTDB): domain Bacteria; phylum Desulfobacterota; class Syntrophia; order Syntrophales; family Smithellaceae; genus MVRV01. Next base: position 93,189 of record CAWJQM010000001.1, on the reverse strand, counting down.
GCCGGCTGGCGGATTATCGGCCGCACCGATGTCCCCTTATTTAATTCCGGGAAGGAACCCTACAGTCTCCTGCAGATTGGCGACAGGGTCAAATTTGTCCAAACACCATGATTGAAATCATTCATCCGGGAACAATGACCTGCATTGTGGACAGCGGTCGCTATGGACACGCTGCCGTAGGTGTGCCGCCTTCCGCCGCGCTGGACGCCTTTGCCTACGGCGCCCTAAATCGCCTGCTGGCCCAGGATGGCCATGCGCCGGCGCTGGAAATCATCGGCGAACAATTTTCCCTCCGGTTTCATCGGAAAATGATTTGTGCGCTGACCGGGGCGCGGGTTCGGGCATCACTGGATGACAAACCGCTCAACCCCTGGACATCGTTTAGGGCGGAAGCCGGCAACATTTTGACGGTTCAGAAGATAACAGAAGGTTTCCGGTACTATCTCGGTTTTGCCGGACATATGGTTCTGGAGCGCGTTGTCGGGAAGCTTTGCCACCAATCTGGAGTGCGGTTTTGGCGGTTATCAGGGCAGGGCACTGGCCGGAGGTGACTGGATCGACATCGACAACATTTATGGCGTTCCGTGGGGCGCGATTCCTGACAACGAAATCCCCCCGATGAAATCTCCCCATCGTCTGCGTGTTATCGCCGGACCGGAATATCATTATTTTCCGGAGGCTTTCCAAAAAAAATTCGCAGACGGGAAAAGCGGGAAAGTCTATGATGTATCGGCGACCATTAACCGGACAGGCATCCGCCTGGAAGGCCGGCCGCTGCAGTTTAGCGATGCAGTTGATAAAAGCATTATTTCCGAGGGCATCCTGCCCGGTACTGTGCAGATTCCCGGGGACGGCCTGCCCATCATCATGCTTTATGAACGGACAATCGGCGGCTATGCCCGGATCGCCAGGGTGGTCAGAGCAGACCTGGATCGGCTGGCGCATCTGAAACCGGGCGATTATGTCCTTTTTGAGCTCATCGAAACAGACGAAGCAGAGCACCTCTGGGAATGCCGGCAAAAAAGCATTGCCTCAATCAGGCAGGTAGTCCGGCGGGTACTAAGAAAGCCTGGTAGGGCTGGAGTGCAGATCATTTCATCTTGCTGGGCAGATACAGGACGATCTCCGGGAAAACGGTGATCAGGAACGTAGCCAGCAACATAAGCAGGAAAAACGGGAAAGCGGCCTTGGCAATCGTCGCCAGACTGTCATTATTCAGGCCGCTGATCACAAAAAGGTTGAACCCCACCGGCGGCGTGACCTGCGCCAGTTCAATCATCAGAACAAGGTAAATGCCAAACCATATAGGATCGAATTTGGCCGCCGAGATGAGCGGTATAACCACCGGCGCCGTCATGACGATCATGGAAAAACCGTCGACCAGACAGCCCAGGATCAGATAAAGTATCGAAAGAATGATGATCAGAGCGTATGGTGAAAGGCCGAGGGTGGTGACGTAATCCGTCAGCGCCCGGGTGATGCCCAGGTAACCGATGACATTCGACAGATAGGATGCACCCATGACAATCAGCATGATCATGCAACTGGTCTTGACGGCACCCAGCAGGCTGACTTTAAAAACTTCCCAGGTCAGGCTGCGTGTCAGGGCGGCAAAAAAGAACGCACCCAGGACGCCGATGGCGCCGGCCTCGGTGGGCGTGGACCATCCCATATAGATGCTACCCAGGACAAACAGCACCAGGATTACAACCGGGGCGATTGCGGGAAGGGCCAGGAAGCGATCCTTCCAGGAGTAGCGGTCCTCACCGCGGGGGGCCAGGCTGGGTGTGATGAGGCAGCGGATCAGGATATAGGCGGAAAACAGAAAAGCAATCATAAAACCGGGGATGAAACCGGCGATGAAGAGTTTGCCGATGCTCACGTCCCCGATAATTCCGTAAACCAGCATCATCATGCTCGGCGGAATCATGAAACCCAGCGTTCCGGCGCCCGCCAGGGAGCCTATGGACAGGTCATGGTCGTAGCCCCGCTTCTGCAGTTCGGGAACGGTGATCTTGCCGACAGTTGCCGTAGTCGCAGCCGAAGAGCCGCTGACCGCTGCGAAAAAGGTGCAGGCCAGGATATTGACATGCACGAGACGCCCGGGAATAGAGTCCATCCAGGGAGAAAGCCCCCGGAAAAGGCTCTCCGAGATCCTGCTCCGGAAGAGGATTTCCCCCATCCAGATGAAGAACGGCAGGGCCATCATGGCGGAGCCGCTTGTGTTGTTCCAGACGATGTTGGCGAGAATCGCGCCAAAGGATACATCGGTAAAAACAAAAAAACCGCCGATGCCCACCAGAAACAGCGCGATGCCGATCCAGACGGAGCCGCCGAGAAAGAGCAGCAGTAAGCCCAGAATGACCGCCGAGGCCGGTCCCAGATCAACGTGCATTAATCATTTCTCCTTTTCCTAACGTCCGAGTTCATCCGCTTCTTCCTGAATGCGCAGTCCCTCTGTTTTTTTGCGGAGCACGGCCACCCCTTTGAGGAATTCCGCCAGAAACTGCAGGGCCAGGAGGATGCCGCCCAGAGGCAAAAGGACTGGGGGATGGCCAGATAGGTTTCCGACAGCTGCATGGACTGGGATTTATTCACGACCGAATCCCAGAAAAAATCCCAGGTAAACCAGACGAAGGCGAGGCAGAACAGAAATCCGACCACCAGACAGATCATGTTATAGATTGTTTTTGTCCGGCCCTTCAGCACATGGACGAGAAACATCATCCGGATATGCCCCCGTTCCCGCAGTGTATAAGCCAGGCCGATTAATGTCATCAGGGCCATGAGATAGCCGGAGTACTCGTCGGCGATGTAGAGAGTCCGGCCCAGGAAAGCTCCGGGTGGCAATTTCGGCCAGCGCCAGCAACAAGGCGATGGACATAAATCCGGCTGCCAGCCAGCCGCCGATACCCGAAAGAGCGTCGATGGCATTAATGAATCTTTTCATGATGGTTTCCCGTCTGCAAAAACGAAAATCCCCACCTTTGCAGGAGGGGATTCCCGCTTTTCACGATGTTTTCTTTTTTATCTCTTTACTGTTTTTAAGAAGTCACTGTAAATTTTCTTGCCCTCGGGAGGGGCTGTTTTCAGCCATTCCGCCCGGATGTTTTCCGTGATCTTTTCCAGGTCGGCAATCAGCTTTTTGCTGGGGGCAATGGTTTCAATGCCGTTTTTGTTGGAGATGGCCTCCTGATCCTTATCGAGTTTGGGGACATTGGCCCACATTTCTTTTTCCATTTCCCCGCCGATTTTCAGGAGAGCTTTCTGCTGGTCTTTGGGGAGTTTCTGAAATGACTTGAGGTTTACCGTCACCATATTGGTGGCGATGGTAATGTTGAAAGGCTCGTAATATTTGAGGACCTCCCAGAATTTGGCATCTACAGCCGTTGGCGTGGAGGTCATGACGGAGTCGATCAAACCGGTCTGGAGGGATGTATAAACCTCGCTGAAAGGCAGCGCATGAGGCGTGGCGCCGACGGCTTCCATGACCAGGGCGCCGTTTTTGTCATAGGTTCGCGTCTTGAGACCTTTCATTTCCTCCAGGGAGGTGATCTTCTTCTTGGTCCAGAGTCCGGCGCCGGGCCAGGGGGCGATATAAAGAATTTTCTGGTTCCATTTTTGTTCCGCAGTCTTGTCAAAATAGGGGCGGCAAATGCTGAGCAGGGTCTGGAGTTCCTTAAAGTCACGCACCAGGAAGGGCAGAGTCACAATCTGAAAAATCTTTTCGTCGCCGGCAACACCGCTGATGAGCATGTCAGAAATGGGAACGAGGCCGTCGCGGACGGTCTTCAGCAGCTCGGGACCCTTATAGCCCAGGGCGCCGCCCGTGTGCACGACAATTTCCAGTTCGCCGTTGGTGGCTTTTTTAACTTTTTCGGCAAAATCGTTGAGGCCCACACTTTGGTGATTTTTGGGGGGCCAGACGGAGTTGGCGTTCCAGCTTGTTTTGGCCAGAACAGGTGAGGCGACGAGCGCCACTGCTAAGAAAGCAAACAATAAAACAGTCCAGCGTTTCATCATAATTTTCGAGCTCCTTTTTTAAAGTTAAATTGATAAAGCATGCATTTTTGAAGGCCGGAGTATAAGACATGGGGCCTTTTAAGTCAATCGAAAACAGGGCTGAAAGAATGGAAGGCCAAAATCATGCCGGCCCTTTACTCCGTGCAGGGAGTGTCCTCATCAAAGGCCGTGCTTGGGCCGCTGTCAGTTATCATCCAATTCGAGAGGAGCTTTGTCGTCCGGCAACGCCTCGGGAGAGCCGCCGGGAAGCACCTGGACGGAGCGCAGTTTTCTTTGCAGAGTGCGTGATTTCTTTTGCACATCATCCATGGAATTGGTTGCCTGTTCCAGTTTTTTGCGGACGGCATCCAGGGTGAGCCCGAACTTGTCCAATTCGTTCTTTACTTCACCCAGGACTTTCCAGACTTCGCCGGATTGCTTCGCAATGGCGAGGCTGCGGAAGCCCATCTGCAGGCTATTTAAAAATGCGGCAAAAGTCGAAGGGCCGGAAACAACGACATGATATTCCCGCTGCAATATCTGCACGAGAGCACTGCGGCGAATTACCTCGGCGTACAGACCTTCGGACGGCAGATACATGATCCCGAAATCCGTAGTCCGGGGAGGAGAGATGTACTTGCTGAATATGTCCTTCGCTTCTTTTTTGATTCTGGCCTCCAGAAATCTGGCTGCTTCATCGGCGGCTCCCGCATCGGCATTTTCCTGCGCTTCCAGCAGGCGGGAGTAATCTTCCACCGGAAATTTCGCGTCTACCGGGATCAGGACATGATCGCCGCTTTGCTCGCCCTGGCCCGGCAGTTTAATGGCAAATTCCACGGTCTCGCCGGAATGCTCCGAAATGCGGACGTTTTTTTCGTATTGTTCCGGCGCCAGAATTTCCGCCAGCAGGGCGCCGAGCTGCACTTCGCCCCAGGTCCCGCGTGTTTTGATATTGGTGAGGACCTTCTTTAAATCGCCGACACCGGCGGCCAGATTGCGCATATCGCCCAGGCCCTGATGCACCAGTTCGAGGCGCTCCGAAACCTGCTTGAATGATTCACCCAGCCTCTTTTCCAGCGTACCCTGTAATTTTTCATCAACGGTTTCGCGCATCCGGTCGAGCTGGCGGGTATTATCCTCCTGGATCTGTTTGAGCTTTTCATCGATAACCAGACGGACCGCATCCATCTTTTGCTCGTTAGTTATGGTTAACACTGATAACTGGGCGGCAAAACCATCGAGTTGACTGCGCTGCAGACCGGCGATTTCCGCCATGCGGGCGCCTATGGAATCACCAAAGGACGTAAGCGATGCGGCCAACTCCGCTCTTTCCTGATGGGATTGATTTTGGATTTCGGCGCGAAAATTGGCGATCTCCTCGCGGACGGCGCGATCCGTCCTTTCCTGCGCGTCCTGCAGAGCGGCCAGCCGGGCGGCGAGAGGCGTCAAATCAACAGGGTTATGCCTCAATTGCCAGCTCAGCAGTCCGGCAAAGACAATCAGCAGAAGAATGATGATGTAGAAGAATAGCTCCATCGGATATCTTTTCAGAAAGCTTTCTGGAAATCGCGATCTTTCATAATGGTCGTAAAGGCCAGATCCACCAGTGAATAAGCGCGTTTTTCGAGTTGGGCGGCATTATCGGTTCCCGCCGCCGCCATTGTCACAGTGTAGTCTTTGTCGAATTTTGCTTCCCCGTCTTTGAACAGCAGCGCCTTAAATTTAAATTCCTGATCGGTTAGCGACAACAGGACAAATTGAAATTCGGCCACACCCCTGGGCGCCTTGAAGGCGCCGGGCCCCGGGGCGCCCCACCAGCCGTAACGGGGTCCATGATGGTAGCGATTATCATTATCATAGGTGTAATCCACGAGGCTGACTCCGATATGACGAAAGGCTTTCTGGAAACAGCTCATATAATAATTTTCGAGCGTGGCATTGCCTTCATAAATATATTTTTTATCAGCACTGAAATAGTTGTATGCCTTGGTGTTTTGGGCCTGATTGTAAAAGCTGGAAATAGCCAGTTTCTTGCCTTTGTAACGGCTGTAATCACTTGCCCTAAATGACGGAGCATATTTTTCCTGGGTCATGGTTATTTTCATGCTGGAGGCGCATCCGGTCAGAAATAAGCCGATGATGCCCATAGCAATTATGCTGCTCCATTTAATATATTGTCTCATAGTACCAAATCCTCCTTTAAATCCTGAAAAGTTCGTGACGGTTAAAACACTCGCTGAATATAGCGGTCAAAAGATGAAAGTGTCAAGAAAAACAAAACAAAAACAAATACCAATTTGCCTGCGTACTTTCTCAACAAAGATTATCCATGAAGGGATACATCAGAGTTCAAATACCAAGCGAGAGGGTGAAGGCGTTTACGGATCAATGATAACGGCTTGAAATACGCAGATTTATGATCACGATTTTTCCGGCGGGCTTAATATTAACTGCTTCCTCTGAAAGTGAGCATAGGACAATGATCGAAATTATCGAAGATTTATTTTGATCTGCTTTTCATTATGATCAAACGAAAGTCTTGGGCTCTAATTGCAGCCTTGGGCGTGTTCTCGCATTGGGTGATTGATTTTATTGTTCACACTCCCGACCTTTCCATTTTCTTCGGGCATATTAAAACCGGTCTGGGACTATGGAATTATCCCTATCTGTCTTTTGGACTTGAGATCATTCTGGTTCTTTTGGGATGGTTGATTCTCAGATATAGAAATGCGGTTTCCTTTCTAATGTTGTTTCTGCTGATCGGAAGTTTCACAGGAATGATCTTTGGAAAGGAGTCGGATACTATGAAAAACAATGAAGCCTTGAGAACCTTGATGGTGCTTGTGTCGAATATGCTGTTTATTCTGCTGGCATATTTCAGTGAAAGAATCCAAAAAGCAAGAACGGCTAACCATGCCAGGCACCCGATCGCGCCAACAACGCGCTCCGGGTGATGGCTGCGTTAGCACCAAAATGATTATTGACTTTATGTATTATAAAGGTATAATAATTATACCATGACATTTGAATTTGACGCGATAAAAAGTAACAGCAATAAGGAAAAACATGGGATTGACTTTTACGAAGCTCAAGCCATGTGGAATGATCCTGATTTAATGGAGATTCCCGTCCAAACCACTGATGAACCAAGATTTCTAGTAATCGGCAATATTTCAGGGAAAGATTGGTCAGGCATTATTACTTATAGGTCTGAAAAAATAAGAATTATTTCGGTACGACGATCCAGAAAAGAGGAGATTGATATATATGAAAGCTCGTGAGTTTGACAAAGAATTTGATGAAGGCGGGGATATTTCCCAACATCTTGATATATCAAAGGCAAGACGACCGGAACAGGAACAGAAAAGAGTAAATGTAGATTTTCCCGTTTGGATGATTCAATTACTGGATAAAGAAGCAAGGAGATTAGGTGTACCCAGACAATCTATTATTAAAGTTTGGGTAGCAGAGCGTCTTGGAAAGGCATCTTGAATTGAGATGCTAAAGCAATACAGCCGATCGCTGCGCTCCGGCTGATTCCTTCGTTGTACCTTTCAAATGGTTATCAATAAATTCTCTCTGATCAAATTTTATTGATAAGCAGGTGCTATACGTATCCAGCACAATTCAGATTTGCCTTTATCTTGTTTGCACAATAAGGATAGGAAGATGTAGGCAATGCGCGTCAGTCTCAATTATTGACCAACGGGTGATGTCTCGTGATATTCAAGAACGCTGATTATTTGCAAGTTGCATAATTTGCTGCTTTTCGGTATAAGCCCTTCGACTGCCCCGGCGTGTCAGGCAAAATATCGGATAATTAAAGGGTTAACATGGCGGAGAGAATTGAAGTTGGCTTTAAAAAAGGCATTCGCGATGCTTTGGGCGAAAAAATCAAAAGAAGAATTCGCGATAATTTTTCTCTGCCGGTGGAAAAAGTGTCCACCATCGAGGTTTACACCATCGAAGGCGGGCTGACCAAAGCTCAATTAAACCTCGCCGCCGCAGGTCCCCTGTCCGACCCTGTTATCCAGCACTATGCTGTCGGCAAACCGCTGGCCGTTGATTTCGATTGGCTCATTGAGGTTGGTTTTCGGCCCGGCGTCACCGATAACGTCGGTAAAACCGCCCGCGAAGCGGTTGAATTGCTGCTGCACGACAGTCTCGGCCAACGCAAAATAAATGTTTATACTTCCCGTCAGTATCTGATCAGCGGGAAAATTTCCCGGACCGATGTGGAAAAGGTAACCTCCGGGCTTTTATCCAACGAACTGATTGAACGCCAGCAGATTGTCGGCCGCAATGACTTTAACTTCCAGTCCGGATTGCCTGCTTATATTCCCCACGTTCAGGGAGAAGACAAACCGGCAGTGGAAACAATAAACCTGGCCGGCCTCAATGACAGTCAGCTGATGCAGATCAGCGCGGACAAGCTGCTGGCGCTTAATCTGGCAGAAATGAAGGCTCTGCAGCAGTATTTTCGCACGCCGCAGATCGTCAGTGCCAGAAAGAAGATCGGGCTTGACGAAAACATCACTGATGTCGAACTGGAATGCCTGGCCCAGACCTGGTCGGAGCATTGCAAGCACAAAATATTTAACAGCCGGATCACTTACACGACTTCCCGGGCAAAACTCACCATTGACTCGCTTTTTAAAACATATATCAAGGGTTCCACCGCCCAAATCCGGAAAACTAAAGGCAAAAAAGATTTCTGCCTATCCGTGTTTGTCGACAACGCCGGAGTAATCAGGTTCAATGAAAATCATAATCTGGTCTTTAAAGTCGAAACACATAATTCTCCGTCGGCGCTTGATCCCTATGGCGGAGCGCTGACCGGCATTGTCGGAGTTAACCGCGATCCTTTCGGGACCGGAATCGGCGCCAAGCTGATTTTCAATACCGATGTCTTCTGTTTTGCTTCCCCGTTCTATAAAAAGAAGCTGCCGCCCCGGATTCTCCACCCGCGCCGCATTTACGAAGGCGTGCGCGAAGGCGTTGAACACGGCGGAAACAAGAGCGGCATTCCCACGGTGAACGGCAGCATTGTTTTTGACGACCGGTTCCTGGGCAAGCCCCTGGTCTATTGCGGCACGGCCGGCATCATGCCCGCCAGACTCAACGGCAAGCCGACCCATAACAAAGAGATATGTCCCGGCGACGCCATCATTATGACCGGAGGCCGTATCGGGAAAGACGGAATTCATGGAGCCACCTTCTCGTCCGAAGAGCTGCACGAAGGTTCGCCGGTGACTGCGGTACAAATCGGCGATCCGATCACCCAGAAAAAAATGACGGATTTTCTGCTGGTCGCCCGCAATCGTGGACTGTATCGGGCCATTACCGACAACGGCGCCGGGGGGCTTTCTTCTTCGGTTGGCGAAATGGCAACTTATTGCGGCGGATGCGAAATTGATCTGGCCTCCGCCCCCTTGAAATATCCCGGCCTGCAGCCATGGGAAATTCTTGTATCCGAAGCCCAGGAGCGGATGACGCTGGCGGTTGATCCGCGAAAAGTTAAGCAATTTATAGCTTTGGCCAATAAAATGGATGTGGAGGCCACTGTCCTGGGTAAATTTACCGCGTCCGGAAAATTCCATGTACTCTACGGCAAAAAGACCGTGGCCTGGCTGGATATGGAATTTCTGCACGAGGGCGTTCCGCAATTGGAACTTGCCGCCCGCTGGACGCCGCCGAAACACAAGGAGCCGGACTTCCCGGAACCGGCAAATTGGCGCAAGGCGTTGACACAGATGCTGGCCAGATTGAATATCTGCTCGAAAGAATCCGTCGTGCGCCAGTATGATCATGAAGTGCAGGCCGGCTCTGTTATCAAACCTCTGGTCGGCGCCGCCAATGACGGCCCGTCGGACGCCGCCGTGATCCGGCCGCTTCTGAATTCCATGGAAGGCGTCGTGGTGGCGCATGGCATCTGTCCGCGTTACAGCGATATCGATACTTACGCCATGACGGCCTGCGCCATTGATGAAGCAGTGCGCAATGCCGTGGCAGTCGGGGCTGACCTGGATAATCTGGCGGGTCTGGATAACTTCTGCTGGTGCGATCCGGTGAAGTCGGCCAAGACACCCGACGGCGAATACAAACTTGCCCAACTGGTCCGCGCCAACATGGCCATTTTTGATTACACGACCGCCTATGGTGTTCCCTGCATTTCCGGCAAGGACAGCATGAAAAACGACTATTCCATCGGCAAGACAAAAATTTCTATTCCGCCATCACTCCTTTACTCCGTTATCGGCAAAATAAAAGACGTCCGCAAGGCCGTGACCATGGATGCCAAACGTCCGCAGGATCTGGTCTACATTCTTGGTGAAACCAGAGATGAACTGGGCGGCTCGGAATGGTTTGCCCTGCATAAAGCCGTGGGCAATAATGTTCCCAAAGTTGACGCCGAGCGCGCCGTGAAAATGTATCGGGCGCTGCATAAAGCAATATGCTCGGGCCTGGTGGCTTCCTGTCATGACTGCTCCGACGGCGGCCTGGCCGTCGCCCTGGCCGAGACCGCTTTTGCCGGGGGGCTGGGAATGAATGTTGACCTGAACTGCGTTCCCTATCGCGGGAAGAAGAGAAATGATTATATTTTGTTTTCCGAATCGGCCAGCCGCTTTGTCGTGACCATCCACCCGTCGGCCAAAGCTAAATTTGATAAAATTATGGCCGGCAATAGCATCAGCGAAATCGGTTTTATATCCAATGACGAAATGTTCCGGATCTCCGGATTAAACGGCCGGCTAATCATTGAAGAAAAGATCGGCAAACTTCAGGCTGCCTGGCGAAAGCCGCTGAATTTTTAGGGGCCTTTAAAATAACCACTCCTGCGGGTCTTGTGACCTCGCGTGACCTCGCGCCACCTTTAGGTGGTTAGGTTATCAGGTTATGGCAGGATCATTACATTTCTAACCACCCATGCGGGTGGCAAGACCATTGCGTTACGGCCTCTTATGCCGATTACGATATTACAATAGTACAGCCGTTGTTGAACAACGGCTTAGAAGCGAGATTATTCTATGCCCCGCAAAGTAAAAGCAATTGTTTTAACCGGTTACGGCACAAACTGTGAGATGGAAATGGCGCATGCCTGCAAACTGGCCGGCGCTGATGTAATCGATATTGTCCACTTAAGTGAACTTCTTTACGGGGAAAAGCGCCTGGCCGATTATTCCTTTTTAAATTTGCCCGGCGGATTTCTCGATGGCGATGATTTAGGCTCGGCTAAAGCAGGAGCCAACCGGTTTCTGCACGCGAAGATTGCCGGCAACAAGGACATCCTCTTTGCTGATATCATAGATTTCATCAATGCCGGAAAATTAATTCTGGGCGTCTGCAACGGTTTTCAGCTGATGGTCAAGCTGGGATTATTGCCGGCGCTCGAGGGCAGGTATACCTCACAGAGCACGACCCTTACCTTCAACGACTCCGGACGATTTGAAGACCGCTGGGTTTACTTAAAAGCCAATGCGCAAAGCCCCTGTGTGTTCACTCGAAATATCGACGTGATATATCTGCCGGTGCGGCATGGAGAAGGTAAATTTGTGCCGCAAAGCACAAAAATTTTAGACGCGATCGAAAAGAAAAATCTCTTTGCTTTACAATACAGCGATGTCGCCGGCGAGACCACGATGGAATATCCGGCCAATCCTAACGGTTCCGTTCAGGCCATTGCCGGAATTTGTAATGAAACGGGGCGGCTCTTCGGTTTAATGCCCCATCCCGAAGCTTATCTGCACCGTACCAATCATCCCCGCTGGACGCGCGAAGACCTGCCCGAAGAGGGCCAGGGCATCTCTATATTCCGCAACGCCGTCGACTTCATCCGCAGCAAAGAATTCTAGCCCACTGCCGGAATTTAACAGGGAATCACTTGATGCGGATTTTAACCGCATTAGCATGAGCATCAAGACCTTCCAGCTGCGCGAAATGTGCCGTTTTACCGCCCAGTCTGCCCAGAGCCGCAGGCGAAAAATGCAGCACGCTCATCCGCTTGACAAAATCATAGACTCCCAGCGGAGATGAAAAACGCGCCGTGCCTTCCGTCGGCAGAATATGATTTGTCCCGGCCATGTAATCCCCCAGCGTTTCCGGGGTATAGGAACCCAGAAAAACAGCGCCGGCATTGCGCACCTTTTCCAAAACACCGGCCGGATTTTCCACCATGAGTTCCAAATGTTCCGGAGCAAAAAGGTTGGACAGCTCTACCGCTTCGTCAACATCGGCGGTAATGATAATCGCGCCATAGCGGGCTGATGATTTTTCCACGATTGTTGTGCGCGACAGAGCTTTCCTTTGCCTGTCTATTTCCCGCGAAACTTCCCCGGCCAGGTGTTCATCCGGGGTAAAGAGAACGGCGGCGGCCATTTCATCATGCTCCAATTGCGCCAGCAGATCGGCGGCGGCAAAGGAGGCATTGGCCGTTTTATCGGCAATAACGACAATTTCACTGGGTCCGGCAATCATATCAATATCCACCTGGCCGAAAACAAGCTTTTTGGCCGCGGCAACATAGGCGTTGCCGGGCCCCACAATTTTATCCACCCGGGGAATTGTTCCTGTGCCGTAGGCCAGTGCTGCTATCGCCTGCGCTCCGCCTACCTTAAATATACGTTTTACACCGCTGATTTCCGCAGCGGCGGCAATCAATGGATTGAAGTTTACCCTCTTTGGTTGGCGTGACCAGAATAATTTCGCTGACGCCGGCGATTTTTGCCGGAATTGCTGCCATCAGCAGTGTCGAGGGATAAACGGCCTTGCCGCCGGGGGCATAAATACCTACGCGCTGCAAAGGTAAAACCCGCTGGCCTATTTCCACACCTTCTTCATCATTCACACACCAGCTTTGGACGAGCTGATTTTTATGATATTTGGCAATGCGGTCGGCGGCAAGCGTGATTACGGCCATATCGTCCGGACGCACGCACGCGAGGGCGGATTTTTTTTCTTCATCAGACACTTCTACGGTTGCCGCGTTCAATTCATACTGGTCGAACTTTGCCGTATAATCGAATAAGGCTGCATCGCCCCTGCGGGCAACATCCTGCACTATTTCCGCCACCAAAGCCAGTAATTCGGGAGTAAAGGCGCCTCCCCGCTGGCGCAGTTTGGTGAAAAAATCCCCAAATTCAGCAGCATCGGCTTTAATAATCCTCATGTCATCTCACCCTCTTAATATCCGCCCCCAGCGCGGAAAATTTCTGCTCTATTCCCTGATAACCGCGGTCAATGTGATATACCCGGGAAATTTCCGTAGTTCCCTTTGCCACCAGCGCCGCCAGCAGCAGCGAGGCGGATGCCCGCAAATCGGTGGCCATCGTCTGAGCGCCGTGCAATGTGGGCACACCACGGACAATAGCGCTGCTGCCTTGAATAACAATGTCCGCGCCCATACGCATCAGTTCGCTGACATGCATGAAGCGGTTTTCAAAAACGGTTTCGTTAATCACACTCAGGCCGCTGCCGATAGACATATAGGCCATCATCTGAGCCTGCAGGTCGGTTGCAAAACCGGGATAGGGTAGTGTCTTTACATCAATGCTGTTTATCTTTGGACCCCCGGATGCTTTCAATCCGCCGGCAATGGGCGTAATTTTCATTCCGCTGTCGCGCAGTTTATTGATGAGCGCTTCCAAATGAAGGGGATTGCAGCCCAGGATGTTGATTTCGCCGCGGGTCATACCGGCGGCAATCATGAAAGTACCGGCTTCAATGCGATCGGGAATAATTGACGCTTCCACAGGCTTAAGCGAGGTCACGCCGTCGATTGTAATGACATCAGTTCCGGCGCCGCTTATTTTTGCCCCCATCCCTATTAACACGTCGGCCAGATTAACAACTTCCGGTTCACAGGCGGCATTGCTCAATTGAGTTGTCCCTTCCGCCAGAACGGCAGCCATCATGATATTTTCCGTGCCGGTGACCGTAGGAATATCAAAATAAATATGAGCGCCTTTTAATTTTTTTGCCCGTGCTTCGATATAACCGTTATTTAATGCCACCTGGGCCCCGAGTTCCTGCAAGGCTTTAATATGCAGATTGACCGGCCTTGCCCCGATGGCGCAGCCGCCCGGCAGCGATACCCGGGCCACTCCCAGGCGGGCGACCAGCGGCCCCAAAACCAGCACGGAAGCCCGCATGGTCCTTACCAGATCATAGGGAGCTTCGGAGTTGGTAATTTTTGCGGCATTAATCCGGACAGTTTCCGCGCCTTCGATTTCCACACCCAGATTTTTTAACAGCTTCTTGATGGTTTTGATATCCACCAGGTCCGGTATGTTATGAAAGGTGCTTGTTCCGGGGGCAAGCAAGGCGGAAGCTAAAACAGGCAACGCGGCATTTTTCGCCCCGCTGATATGAACATCCCCCTGCAGGGGCTTACCACCCGAAATAATAAATTTATCCACTAATTTCTCTCCTTGCTTTGACTACACGCGGCAAACCGGCATAATCATTGCTCATGCTTATATCATGATATTTCCCGGAAGCTTGAAAAATATTGAATATTTTTGCTCCCTGAGTTGCCCCTATTTCCAGCAGCAGCCAACCGCCGTTTTTCAAATGTCCGGGAGCCTGAGCAATGATTTGCCGATAGAAATCCAAACCATCGGCTCCGGCCAACAGCGCTTCCGGCGGCTCATAATCTTTTACACCAGCCGGTAATTTGCCGTATTCCGCCTCCGCTATATAGGGGGGATTGGCAACGATTATATCAAAAAAATCGTCAACAGGCTCCAATAAATTGCCCTGCAGGAATTCTATTCGCAAATCCAGGTGCAGATTTTGCGCGTTTTTGGCCGCTATAGCGAGAGCTTTGCCGGAAATATCCGTCGCCTTCAAACGGGCGAGGGGCATTTCGTAAGCCAGGGCCAGGGCTATTGCCCCGCTGCCGGTGCCGATGTCTAAAATTTGAATTTCCGCCATCCGTTTCCCGGCAGAGAGAAAGCGCCTCTTCCACCAGCAATTCCGTTTCCGGACGCGGAATAAGCACATCCGGAGAGACTTCCAAAGTAAAAGACCAGAATTCTTTATGACCGGTGATATAGGCTACCGGTTCCCACGCGAGCCGGCGGGCGACCAGTTTTTGAAAAGAGGCCAGCGTCTCTTCATCGACCGGCAAGAACGGGTTTTTAAAAAAATCCAGCCGATCGCAGCCCAGACAAAAAGAAAGCAATATTTCCGCATCCAGACGCGACGAAGGTATCCCCGCTAACGCAAAATTCCGGGCAGTTTCATTAAGAATATCGCGAATTAGCATGCTCTGAAATCCATTTCATTTTCAGCGATGGTTATTGATTTTTGTTTAACAATTGCGCCTGATAATGTGTCGCCAGCGCATCAATCATGGCGCCAATATTGCCGTTGAGAAAACTGTCCAGGTCATAACGGGTCATACCGATACGATGATCGGTGATGCGCCCCTGGGGGAAATTATAAGTACGGATGCGCTCCGAACGGTCGCCGGAGCCGACCTGGTTTTTACGCGCTTCCGAAATTTCCGCGTTTTGCTTTTGCACCATGGCGTCCAGCAGGCGCGCGCGCAAAACTTTCATGGCCTTGGTTTTATTCTTTAACTGGATTTTTCATCCTGGCAGGTGACAACCAGCCCTGTCGGCAAATGGGTAATGCGGACGGCGGAATCGGTTGTATTGACGCTCTGGCCGCCGTGACCGGTAGAACGATAAACATCAATCCGCAATTCGTTGGGATCAATATTGAGCTCCACCTCTTCCGCTTCCGGCATAATGGCCACTGTTACCGCGGAGGTATGAATCCGCCCCTGCGCTTCCGTAACCGGAACCCGCTGCACCCGATGAGTGCCGCTTTCATACTTCAACCGGCTGTAAGCGCCATTGCCTTCGATCTGGGCAATAATTTCCTTGAAACCGCCCATGCCGCCGGCCGGTGAGCTGCTCACCACTTCCACCCGCCAACCTTGAGTTTCCGCATAACGCGCATACATCCGGAATAAATCGCCGACGAAAAGACCCGCTTCATCGCCGCCGGTACCCGCTCGAATTTCCAGAAAGACGTTTTTATTGTCGTTGGGATCTTTCGGCAGCAGCATGATTTTCAGTTTCTCTTCCCAATCAGCTTTTTCCTGCTGCAATTGAGGCATTTCCTCTTTGACCAGGTCTCTTAATTCCTCATCATTTCCCTGGAGAAATCCCTGGTATTCTTCAATACGCGTTCGAACTTTTTTCATATTGACGGATAGTATCCACCAATACGGTTAAATCGGAATGCTCTTTGGCATATTTCTGATAAAGATTCGGCTTGGAAACAATTTGCGGATCGCTGAGCTGGCCTTCCAGCTCCCGATAACGAAGTTCAATATTCACGAAGTTTATCTAATATAATATCCATGCCGGTTCTTTAAACGAAGTTGGGGAGGTTGGGTTAGTTTAAAAAAGACGCATTTGCAGGCACCCGCCCTGTTGGAGGCGTACCTACAAAAAATGTGAGTGATGAGAAATGTTCATCAGCATAAGGAGAGAATCCGGTATTTAAGCTCCTGTGAAGAAAGAAATTACAAAGTTGTTTTTTTGGCTGTCTTTTTTGCCGTCTGCGGTTTTGTTTCTTTGACTTCGTATTTCTTCTTGAATCTTTCCACTCGTCCGGCCGTATCCATGATTTTCTGCTTGCCGGTCATAAAGGGATGACAATTGGAACAAATTTCAACCCGGATATCTTTCTTGGTTGATCTGGTTTCAATAACATTGCCGCAAACGCAGGTTATTGTTGTTTCCTTATATTCCGGATGAATGCCTTCTTTCATATCTCTTTACTTCTCCTCCTTAACCTTAATAACAATGTCAATTTTCCATTTAATTTTAAAGCAGTTGGGCTGCCTTATAATATATAGCAATAAAAATTCAAGATATTTAAACTGTCTGCTTATGAATTCATCGAATCCAAAAATTCCTGGTTCGTTTCCGTTTTTTTGATCTTGCCGATGATAAATTCCATGGCATCAACGGGATTCATTTCCTGGAGAAGCCGGCGTAATATCCAGATGCGGTTGAGATTATTCTTGGCAATCAGCAATTCTTCTTTTCTGGTTCCGGAACGGATCAAATCAAAGGCCGGGAAAACGCGGCGATCGGCAATGCGGCGGTCCAGATGCAGTTCCATATTGCCGGTTCCTTTGAATTCTTCAAAGATTACTTCGTCCATGCGGCTCCCGGTATCGATCAGCGCCGTGGAAATAATGGTCAGGCTGCCGCCGTTTTCGATGTTGCGGGCGGCGCCGAAGAAGCGTTTGGGCTTATGCAGCGCATTGGAATCCACGCCGCCGGAAAGAACTTTGCCGCTGGGCGGAACGACCGTATTGTAAGCTCGCGCCAAACGGGTGATGCTGTCGAGCAAAATAACCACATCTTTTTTGTGTTCGACCAGGCGCTTGGCCTTTTCAATAACCATTTCAGCCACCTGGACGTGACGGGAGGCCGGTTCATCAAACGTGGAGGAAATTACTTCACCGGCAACACTGCGCTGCATATCGGTAACTTCTTCCGGACGTTCATCAATCAAAAGCACCATCAGCACTACTTCCTTGTGGTTGGCCGTTATGCTGTGGGCAATGTCCTGCAGGAG
Organism: uncultured delta proteobacterium; assembly: GCA_963845095.1. GTDB lineage: Bacteria > Desulfobacterota > Syntrophia > Syntrophales > Smithellaceae > MVRV01. The sequence goes on along the minus strand of CAWJQM010000001.1, from coordinate 75,582 downwards.
CACTGTTTTACCGGCGCGGGGCGGGGAAACAATCAATCCGCGCTGTCCCTTGCCGATCGGCGTAAATAAATCCATAACCCGGGTGGAGAAATTTTCGGGATCAAATTCCAGATTCAATTTTTCCTGCGGATAAAGAGGGGTTAAGTTATCAAAAAGAATCTTATCACGGGCAGATTCGGGACTTTCGAAATTAACGGTATCAACTTTCAGGAGGGCAAAATATTTTTCCCCCTCTTTGGGGGGCCGTACCTCGCCGGAGATGGTATCGCCGGTTTTTAAATTGAACCGTCGAATCTGGGAGGGCGAAATGTAGATATCGTCCGGGCTGGGCAGATAATTGTAGTCCACAGCGCGTAAAAAGCCGAATCCGTCCGGCAGGATTTCCAGTACGCCCGAACCGGAAATGACGCCGTTTTTTTCCGCCTGGGCCTGCAGAATCGCAAAGATTAAATCCTGGCGACGCATACTGCTGGCACCGGGCACAGTCAAATCCTTGGCCAAATTGTTGAGCTCGCTGATCGGCAACCTTTTAATGTCTTCGATATGCATAAATATTTCCTTGCTTAGATTAAAATCAGATAACTGAAGATGTTATTCTGAGTATGATAGACAGTCATTGTTTTGCTGCATTATTATTCAAAAGATGCACTTGGATACACGAAGTCACGATTTTTTAGCAGTCACTGGATTATAATATCGGCTTGTTTATTAGAATACTTGAAACACTCCAAAGGGCAGAGCCAAAAAAGGCCTCTTCATGAATTGCCTAGCAGCTTATAACATCACGGGATATCTGTCAATATATTTTATGCAAATTACCATAAATATCTATTTTAACGGGTATATTGCTATTACAGCCAACTTTCTTCTTGATTCCTGAGGCAGAATAAACTAAATGATTTTAAATAATTAATTTGTTTTTCTCGAGGAAAGGTACTGTAATTCATATGGAAGAAAATAAAAAGAGTGAAGAAAATAATATTGAACCCGCCGATGCCCTGGCGGAAATTTCTCTGGCGGATCTGCCGCCGGCACTGCGCACTGCCTGCGAAAACGCCGGCTGGGAAAGTCTGGTGCCGGTGCAGGCCAAATCCATTCCTTATCTTTTGGCCGGCCGTGACATGATGGTTCAATCGCGCACGGGCAGCGGCAAGACAGGCGCCTATATTCTGCCGATCATGCAAAAAATTGATCTGCACCAAAATGTCGCCCAGGCCATGGTGCTGGTCCCTACGCGGGAACTGGCCCTGCAGGTTTCCCGGGAAGCCCAGATGCTGGTAGCCGGATCGGATTTGCGCGTTGCTGTTGTTTATGGAGGAGTCGGTTACGCCCCCCAGCTGGAAGCCTTTCGCGCCGGAGCTCAACTGGTTGTAGGTACGCCCGGCCGCATCCTGGACCATCTTTTAAAAGACGCTTTATCGCTGGATCATCTGAAAATATTGATCTTTGATGAGGCCGACCGCATGTTGTCCATGGGTTTTTACCCCGATATGGTAAAAATCCGCAAATATGTACCCTCGCAAGGCATCATCAGCAGCATGTTTTCCGCAACTTTTCCTCCCCAGGTAATCCGCCTGTCGTCGCAGTTTCTCCGGAAACCGGAATTACTCAGTCTGAGCGGCAATCAGGTGCACATTGCCGAAATTGAACATGCCTATTATGTTGTGCCCGGTATGCGCAAAGAAAGATCGCTGGTCCGCATTCTGGAAATCGAAAATCCTTCATCGGCCATAATTTTTTGCAATACGAAAGATACCGTGCATTATCTGTCCGTTGTCCTGAAGCGCTTCGGGTATGATGCCGATGAGCTGAGTTCGGATCTGGCGCAGAGTGCCAGGGAAAAAGTTATGGCGCGGGTAAGGCGCGGCGCCCTGCGTTTCCTGGTAGCTACCGATGTAGCTGCCCGCGGTATCGATATCCCTGATTTGTCTCATGTTATTCAGTATGAACCGCCGGAAGATCCGGAAGCATATATTCATCGCGCCGGCCGGACCGGGCGGATGGGTTCCAGCGGGGTGGCTATTTCTCTGGTTGCGGAAATGGAAAAATTCAAACTGCATAACATCGCCCGCTTTTATAACATAACCATGCAAGAGCGCCCGCTGCCTGATGATGAAGAAATAGAAAGAGTTGTGGCGGAAAGAATTACGGCGCTGCTGGAAGCGCGCCTGCGCTCCCGGGATAATCTGGAAGTCGAACGCATGCAGCGCTTCGTACCCCTGGCAAGAAACCTGGCCCAGGCCGAAGAGGAACTGGCACTGATCACCATGCTGCTGGACGACTATTACCAGCAAACACTGCATGCGCCGCCGGTTCAACTGGCGCCTGTCGCCGAGCAGCAACCCGAGCAAAAGCCTAAACCGTTAAGGAAACGGCCGCGGCCGGGCCATAAAAAAGAAAGGAAATATTAAGAATCAATGTCGGCTAATGTTTTTCGTTTGCTGAAAATTATCGGCGCCTTTGCTTTATTGACGGTAATTTTTTCCTGTGCAACTGCGCCTAAGGAACTTCCGGCGCCACCGAAACCGGCGAAAATTGCCGTTGTTTTAGGCGCGGGGGCATCCAAAGGGTTTGCGCATGTGGGAGTTTTAAAAATACTGGATTTGAATAAAATACCCATCCATATGGTTGTCGGCACCAGTGTCGGCTCTTTTGTCGGCAGCCTGTATGCCTTTGGATACAATCCGTATGAACTGCAAACAATAGCTTTTGCCCTGCAGAAAGATGACGTTGCCGACTATACCATCCCGGATAACGGATTTATCAAAGGAGAAAAACTAGAAAATTTTATCAATAATAAGGTAAAATACACAACGATCGAAAAACTCAAGATTCCCTTTTATGCAGTAACGACTAATATTCAAACCGGCGAAGAAATGGTTTTCGGCCGCGGTAATACCGGCAAAGCCGTGCGGGCGAGTTGCTCGATCCCGGGAATATTCCAACCACCTGTAATCAATGATAAAATGTATGTTGATGGAGGAGTCGTGAGCCCCCTGGCGATAGATGTTGCCCGCCGCTATGGCGCTGATGTTGTCATCGCTGTTGATATTTCATCGAGTCTGGCATCTTCTGCGCCTTCCGGCACCATTGAAACGATTATGCAGGCCATTGATATTATGTATGGCAAAATGGCCGCCATTCAGATTAAAAATGCCGATGTCGTTATCAAACCAAAGATCGGCTACATCGGCTCCAGTGATTTCTCCAAAAGACATGAAGCCATTATGGAGGGCGAAAAAGCCGCCAACGCAGCCCTGCCGGCCATCAATTCTATTCTCGCTAAACTGCGCCAGGAAGGCCGCCTGCCATAGACTCTAAGGCACCAGGTTCATTAATTTGCGGTTGGAATTTGGCGAAACTTAAGTTGATTTTCCATGTGTGCTATTTAATGTCAAGATAAGTGGAAAATCATTCCATCCTATTACACTGACAAGCGGACCGCTCGCGCTGTGCTTGGTTTCTATCGCGGGTAATTGCAAAAAAGCAATTTCCGCTCCCCAAAACGTCAGCTCAACAGCGACTGTTATAAAGTAATTGTAAATACATTTGTAATGTCAATACATTTTTGATATTATTTAGATTAGACCATGAAAAAGTTTAAATGGGACGAAGAAAAGAATAAAGTTTTGCAAAAGGAAAGAGGCGTCTCTTTTGAAGAAATTTTAGGTTCGAAGTTTTTAGGTGCTGAAAAACAGCGGTCAAGGGCTAATCAGTTGGTTTTGTTGTTTGAATATGAAAAATACGTTTGGGTGGTGCCATGCGTTATTGACGAGAAACAAATTTTTCTAAAAACTATGTTTCCAAGCAGGAAATATACAAAAATACTTATAAGTAAAGAAGGTGTGACATGAAAAATGTTAGATTATCAAAAGAAGAACAGGAAATTGAAAATGAATTATTAAGTGGTGAGTTCAAACCTTTAAAGGGAAAGGAGTTGGAAAAAATTGAAATCGCCCTTAAAGCCAGGAAGAAAAATGTAACTATGACCATAAGGGTTAATAGTGAGGATATTGAGAAGATTAAAAATAAAGCAAATAAGTTAGGGGTAAAGTATCAAACATATATTTCAGAAATAATTCATCAGGTAGCGCAATGAAACAAAAGGTACAACCGTCCCCTTAATTCCATTGAGGATGCATTATGAAGATCTTGAAGAGAATTCTTCTGGGCGTTGCCATCCTGGTTCTCAGTGCGGGCATATACCTGCTGGCTGTTGCTTTACTCCCCGGCCCGGACGTACCTGAGCAACCTTTGGAAAAATCCATTCCGTCAATTAACGCATCCCACAAGAGCCCGCCAGCCGGCAGAAAGGATGTGTCCTTCCGCGTCCAGGGAACCGAGCTGAGCGCCTGGTTATACCTGCCCCGGGGTTTCTCTGAACCCCGGCCCTGCATCGTGATGGCTTCGGGTCTGGGGGGCACCAAAAACATGGGACTGCATGAGTATGCGCTTCGTTTTCAGGAAGCCGGTTTCGCGGTACTCGTTTTCGACTACCGGTATTTCGGCGAAAGCAAGGGTGAACCGCGCCAGTTGATATGGATACCTGCCCAGTTGGAAGACTGGTTTGCGGCAATTGAGTACGCCCGCAGCCTCAACTTTATCGATCCGGCGCGGATCGCCTTATGGGGCACTTCCCTGAGTGGCGGGCATGTTTTAACAATAGCCGCAAGCGATAAACGAATTGCCTGCATCACGGCTCAGTGTCCCGGTGTCGACGGCCGCTCTTCCGCTGAAAAGGCTTTTGAGACCCAGCCCCTTGGATACAACCTCCGAATGCTTATGCATGGACAGCGTGATATCGTCAGATCATGGCTCGGTCTTTCACCCCATAAGATACCAATCGTGGGAAAGCCGGGGAGCATTGCGCTGATGACGGCCGCAAACGCATATGACGCATTTAAGGAACTCGCGCCGGATGGCTTCGTTAATGAAGCCTGCGCCCGGATCATAGTGCGAGGCGATAAATATCGGCCGATCAAGTATGCACAAGATGTCCGTTGTCCGGTACTGCTGCAAATATGCCGGAAGGACGAGCTGCTCTCCGTCGAGAGCATTGAAGAAGCAGGGCGCATTCTGGGTCAGCAGGCTACAATCAAGAATTATCCCATCGGACACTTCGACGTCTATTTCGGAAAAAACCGTGAAACCGGCATCAATGATCAGATCGAATTCTACAGGAAGCATCTCCGTTAAAGTGAGCATAAATGGAGGGACATTTTTCAGATGGGCAGATCCAATCAAGACAATGTTAAAATGATACAGGAAGAAACCTGTTATGCACTAAATATTATTCTATGTCTTTTATAGTCTTAGAAAAAAGGGGGGATTATGGGTTTTTCACTGCTTGTTACTTTACTGGCCTTAAAATTCAAAAAGGCGTCCAAGACAAACAAGAGCTTCAAAAAATTTTTAATGGGCCATGAATGCAGAGTGGTCATCAAAACAAAAGATGGCAAACGCGGGAAACGATTCATCTTTAAAGAAGGAAAGTTTTCCTCGGACACTGTACTGAATGAATATGATGCGGCGATGGTCTGGAGCGATGCCAGGGCCGGGTTTAAAGGTTTGAAGGATGGAGAAGAGGGTATCAAGCACGCACTCCAGAATCATCTTGTCGGGATTGACGGCGAGGTACATTCTTTTACCTGGTTTGGCGCCGCCATCAAATTTGTTACGACGTAGCAATATCGAATTATCGGTGCATTTTTAGAAACTGCTCACAAAATGTGGCAAACGCTGCTGAGCTCTATCGCCACAATTAAAGGTTAAGGAGAGAATATGAGCTACTGGTCACACGAATATTTACTGAGAAACTGGGGTGGCCCCATGGTACAGGCCGAGTTTTTAAAAGAAGCCCAGAGACCTTTTTTTGTTCCGCGAATCTTTTCCGGTCTCAATCTGTTTCTTGATAAGGCTGGCCTGCTGCCTGACGCGGTCGATTTAGTGGCTAAAGAATGTAAAACAAAAAAAGCCTTTATTGTAACCGACGATTACGCGGTGCGATTTGCCCCGAAAGTAACGAGTCCCTATGAAAAAAGGCATGGCATTAAGTTTGAAATCTGGGACAAAGCCAAACCTGACGCTCCGATTGATACCGTTATGGAATGTGCCCGCAAGATGCGGGAGTTCGGTCCGGACCTAATTTTTGCTATCGGCGGCGGTTCGTCAATGGATACCGCTAAGGGAGCATGGCTTTTATATGAACATCCGGATGCTAATATTGAAATTTTAAGTCCGCTGATGCCCCTGAATCTGCGGAATAAAGCCAAACTGGTTGCCATTCCGACAACAAGCGGAACCGGTTCCGAGGTTTCCGGTGTTGCCGTCATCTCTTTTCCTGACGGTGTAAAGCTTGGTGTGGGCGGTGCATTGCCGGAATTCGTTCCCGATTTTGCCCTGCTTGATCCGACGCTGACTGTCGGGATGCCCCCGCAGCTAACAGCAGGAACAGGCGGCGATGCTTTGGCTCATGCTGTTGATGGTTTTATGGCCCCCAGAACAGATGAATTGAATCAGGCCATAGCTCTTAAAGCTATTAAGATGGTCTTTGAATGGCTGCCCAGGGCTTATAAAGACGGCCATGACCTCATGCCCAGAATCAAGATGCAGCAGGCGGCGATGATGGCGGGGATTCCCCTTTCCAACGCCGGTTCAGGAATTTCGCATGCTCTCGGGCATACTATCGGTGGTTTATTCCACATTCATCATGGCGCCATGGTTCTGCTGTTTCTTCCCTATGAACTGCAGGTTTATTCCAAAGCAACAGACCGATACCTGGAAATATGCGATGCGCTGGGCGTCCGGGAACAAAGTTCCGCTGTGCAAAGCCTTGCCAATCTGATTGCCAAAATCCGCGGCCTTATGTTGGAGCTGAATCTCCCCCTTGGTCTGAAAGATGCCGGCGTTTCCCAACATGATTTTGATAAAAACATTGATTTTATCCTGGATCAGACGCCGACGGATCCAGCCTTTTATTTTGGCTGGTTTGATCTGAACAGAGAGCAGTTGATGGATGTGTTTTTGTGCGCCTATGAAGGTAAATTGCTGGATATGAACGCAGAAATATGGAGGTGATCCTGATGAAAGGGTATTTTGGTAAATTCCTGAAGGTGGATCTGACAGGCAGGAAAATAGAAAATTTCCCCATAAGTGACGACGATCTGGGACTATATGTCGGCGGATCGACATTAGCTGCTAAAATTATATATGATTATGTAAAACCGGGGATGGATCCGCTGGCGCCGGAAAACCCACTGGTCTTTGCCGCCGGACCTTTTACAGGATCCAATATCCCTATGGTCAGCCGGGCTGCGGTCTGCGGCATAACTCCGGGCAGCGGCCTCTGGGGTGAGGCGACAACGGGAGGAAGCTTTCCCTCCCGCCTCAAGGGTATCGGGTCTGACGGAATACTGATCACGGGCAGAGCGGATAAGCCGGTCTATTTATTGATTAACGCGGGAGATGCGGAAATTAAAGACGCTGCTCATCTCTGGGGCAAGGATACCTATGAAACGCAGGAACTTATCGACAAGGAAATCGGTGAAAAAGCTTCCATTGCCTGCATCGGCATGGGTGGAGAAAGATTGATCAACTACGCCGGCATCGTGAACGATGAAGGCAGAGCTGCGGGAAGATGCGGTCTGGGAGCGCTGATGGGTTCGAAGAATCTCAAAGCCGTAGTCGTATCCGGAAATGCGAAGGCCGGATTTGCCGATGCTGAAAAACTGAAGGCCCTGATCGATGAAACCCGTAATTGTATCAAGAGTTACCCGAATACCAACGCCTACAAACTCTACGGGACGAACATGTATATTGATCTGGGCATGCGTCTGGGAGATGTGCCTGCCAAGTATTTTACCAAAAGCATTTTCCCTGTAGAAAAACTGCATGGCCCGGCCTTCAGAACACGCTACAATATGACGAACTATGCATGTATGGGCTGTCCGATCGGCTGCGGCCGGGTTATAAAAGATTTCAGCAAGGATATCAAAAAAGTCGATGGACCGGAATATGAAACCGTGGCTGCTTTCGGGCCTCTATGCATGAACTTTGACATTGATAATGTTGTCAAGGCCAATCATTTTTGTAATGTCCACGGGATCGATACAATGTCTGCCGGTGTATGCATCGCTTTTGCCATGTATTTGTATGAGAAGGGAATTCTTACCAAAGAGAAAGCCGGAATGGAGATCCGGTGGGGCGATGCGGGCGTCATCCTGAAGCTGCTCGACATGATAATTCAGCAGGAAGGCATTGGAGTGATTTTATCAAAAGGCGTCAAAGAGATGGCTAAGGAGTTCGGAGCGGACCCGGAAGATGCCGCTCATGTAAAAGGGCTGGAATTTCCTATGCATGATTCGCGGGCTTACCAGGGCGCGGCGCTTTCTTATGCTGTCGGTCCCCGGGGCGCCTGTCATTTGAAAGGCAGTTTCTACAATCTGGACGCCCCGGGAAATGAAACCGGACTGGATCTGGGGATAACATTTTCCGATAAAAACAATCCCGCGCAAAAAGGTGCCTTGACCGCGAAGATGCTGCAGTTTTGCGAAATCTACAATAGTTTCACTTTGTGCCAATTTTCACCCATGCCGGCCCCGCTGATTGCTCAGACTCTTGCTGCTATCACCGGCAATCCATGCAGCACCATGGATTTGCTCACCTTCGGTGAACGCTCCCTTAATCTGAAGAGAGCCATCAATAATAAGCTGGGCATCACCAGAAAAGATGACAAGCTGCCGAGGATTGTGCGTCAGGCCCTGAAGGAAGGAGCGACGGCGGGAATAGAGCCCAATATGGATTTGATGTTGAAGGAATTCTATGAAGTAAGCAACTGGGACTGGGAAACGGGCAAGCCGGCCAGGGAAAAGCTCATTGAGCTGGGTCTCAACCAGGCGGCAAAAGATCTCTGGGGATAAATGGAACGGTGATCCCCGTGTAAACATTCAAAACGACAAAGGATGGGCAAAAGCGTATCAGGTCAAGCAGGTAACAAAGGCAATTGCACGATTGGAGAATAAAAATGGTCAAGATAAGTGACAAATATACATATCGAATAACATGGTCGGAGGAAGACGCCCAATATGTGGGGCTTTGCGCGGAATTTCCCAGCCTAAGCTGGTTGGCAAATACGCCTGAGGCATCACTGAAAGGAATCCGGAAACTGGTGAGCGAGATTGTAGAAGATATGCTTCGTAATTCAGAACATATTCCTGAACCAATCGCAGCTAAAAAATATAGCGGAAAGTTTATGGTTCGCGTGCCGTCGGAGGTTCATCAGCAACTGGCAATGCAGGCTGCAGAAGCAGGTGGGAGCCTTAACCGTTTGGCTAGCGCCAAGCTCAGCCATTAAGTTTATCCCGGAGATTATCCGGGTAAAGATACCGCTTTCCTTAAAAAGCACTATCAGGGCTTTTCAAAGTGATGATAATCTTTGGGCTGCTCGAAATTACCCCCCCAGTGCCAGCCGCGCTCTAAAAATGCCCGGACAACGGGGTGATCCGCGGTTATGGTTCCTGCCGTTCCCGGTTGGTATACTGCGCCGGCCGGAGCTATTTCCCCATCGGGATAGATTATCGGATTTTGCGCCGGATTGATGTCCACGGCGCGCCCCAGCGAATGCATCGATAATTTGGTAGTGCCGGCAATGACACGGAAATTAAAGCCGGAGGAATTGTTGTCGGCCATTGATTTATAATCGTCCCATTGATATCCGGCAATGGGAATGACTTTCCCTACCGGAAATTTCAGTTCTTCAATCAGTTCAAATATTGCACAGACATCGTCTTCCAGTTCACTGTTGACAACTATTTGTCCCTGATGCCTTTTGCCGTCAAAGGAATAATAGAAGACGTCGAGAAACGATAAATTATCGATTATTTCCTCCGGGGCTGTTGTTCCTTCAATGGCTTCGGCAAAGCTCATTGCGCTGTCCACAATTACTTCTTCTATATTGGACATGAAAAATCTCCTTTGTTCAAAAATCCTCCCTAACCCTCCTTTAGGAAAGGAGGGAATTAAAAGCTCTCCATTATGACACGGCATCGGAAGCCGGAAGGATGATTCCAGGGAATTTCCTTTTTTTACGAGACCGTCAGAGCTCTTGGATTATATCTTCCATCGTTATCTTCCGGCAGAGATACTTCCCGATAGATATCGCGAATCATTCCACCATCCAGACGGTCAAAATCCAGCTTCAGCGGCGTGATGATCAACCCGGCCATGTCTATTGCGCCCGGAGAAATAAAAATTCTTTGCTCACCCTCCGCATAAAAGGCATCCGGACGATGCTTGGAGCGCAAGAAAATCATTATCCGCCATTGGCCATGATCAGAGGAGCAAAGCACATTGATCATGGGTTCATCGCTTAAGGCAAGAATCTTTTGCGCAGCCTGAACCAGGCGGGCAAACTGAAAAAGCAATAAGTCTTTATCGCCTCCAACGAGGACAATTGCGGCACGATTTATTCCCTCTCCGCAGTAAATTTTAACGGCGGCATCACTGATGATCCGGAAATGCCCGGGAAAGAATTGCAGCAGCGGCAAGGAATTGGCCGGTATCGCCTGAAAGTGCAAATGATCAGGGGCGGACGCACCACAGGCAGGACCGTTGTAAAATACAGCAAACTCAGGCGACAGATCCGCAGTTAAGTCCAATAAACAGTCCAATTGACGCAGCAATTGCCTGGGGCTGATGCTGCATATGCACAATTGTAAAATGCTTTGCAAAAACAGGCGCGGGATTACAGAGAATCAAATAATCTTTTTGATAGAGGATTCCTTTTTGCTCGGGCGGCAGATTACCCGCGCATAAAAAACAAGGCCTGTTTTTAATTGATTCAGCATCTACGGCTGCGCCTGCACTTACCCTGCGTGCCGGATTAAATTGCACGCCTACCTCATAGCCGGCGCCTCTGATCAATCTGCTCTGAATATCGGCCAGTCCTTCCTGAGCCGAGGCCAGTTCCGGCCAGCTCTTTTTTTGCGCTTCCAGCAGGGCTAAACAGAGCGCCGACAGTTTTGTCTGATCGCTCCGGGGGAATGCCGAAAATATTTTACTTTCCAATCAGGCCTCTTTTTTATTCATTATTTGCCGCGCTTTTATTTCCAGAGTGCGCAATTTGTCTTTATAAGCGTCATAGCGGTTTTGTTTTTCGACGGAAAGCGCGGCGTCGGTGTTGTCCGTCCAGCGGCGGCACAGGTAAAGACTGGAATAAATACGCCCGATCGCATATTCCCGCGTTATCCTCAGCGCCACCGCATAATCTTCTCCATAGCCGACATTGGGAAAGCCGACTTTCCGCAGGATCGCCGTGTTGAAGGCGCGGGGAGCGCCCAAGCCATTGATCCGCAGGGCGTTGTTGTGTCCATTGGCGGCAGTCCATTCGCGATGATCAATCAGTCCGGGAGGGATGGTCTGCAAACGCTCGTTGACAATCGTATAAGAACCGACAACCATAGCGCAGTTTTTTTCCTCAAAAACATCGATAATCTTTTGGAGGGTATGGGGTGAAGAGTAAAGATCGTCGGAATCAAGCTGCACGGCATAACGCCCGCAGCAGGCAGAATAAATCGCCTCATTCCAGCAACCGCCGATACTGAGATCGCGGCGGTCGGGAATATGATGCCGAATTTTCGGATATTGCCGGGCCAGTCGCTGTATTATTTGTGTTGTGCCGTCGGTGGAATGATTATCCACTACAATAATATTGAAATCGAAGGTTGTTTCCTGGGCCAGCGCGCTTAGCAGGGCATCCCTGATGGTCCTTTTGCGGTTGAGCACCGGAATGACAATGCTGGCCTGCAGGGGAAAGGAAACATTTGTTTTTCCCGCTTTCTTAGTGCGCGGCGGCAGATAGGCGCCCGCTAATTTTAAATAACCCGTGGCGATTTTTTCCAGTTGCTTTTGCCTTTGAGCATTGCGGGCGGCAACATAAGCGAAATGATCTTCCGGGGCATTATTCCCGCTGCTTCGCCGGAATATCCCTGCGGGCGACAACAGCATAAAGAAATTCCGGGATATGGATAATCGAATAATGGAGAGAGATTTTCAACCGCAGATCATAAAAAGCTAAACCGGGGTCATCAGGCAACTTGACCATATTTTTTCAAAACTTCCTTCATGGCGGAAGTCGAAAAAAGCAAAACATCTCCGAAGTTGAAGCTCGTCGCGAATACTCCCCGGCTGATAGTCAAGAAGCGGACGGGGAATATACCCGGTTCCTTTTTCCACAAGATAATCGGAGTAAACAAGTCCGGCCTGAGTATCTCCGGCAACCGCCATCAGACGGCGGATTGCGCCGGCATCAATCCGGATTTCTTTTCCTGCGGTGACGGCCAGCACATATGGCGCCTTAAGTTTTTGCAGCAAGGAAGATAAATTTTTACCGGTTTTTACCGCCATGCCGGCGCTCAAATGCAGAGAAACTGCCTGCGCCGCATCATTCCAGGCAGAAAACAAGAAATCGCCGAATTTGTAGAATTCCGGGGTCATGGTTATCGAGTTATACTTAATGATTATGGTTCAAAAACCGGACATCATTTGATTAAAAGTTTTTTCCGCAGTGTCATTGGCCAGTTTAATGAACGCAGCTTTTCTTGTTGCCGGCAGCAGATTAATATTGCTGTCAATAGTGTAATCAACCGTTCCGGCTATATTTTGCGACTTCCAGATGTCCTTGCCGCTTTCTTTTTCCCGAAAAGTCAATTCCATGGTCATTGTTGCCCGTTCCTCCGCCGCTACTGAACTGCTGCGGTAAGAAAGGGGCGTTGTGGTGAGATTGATTATGTTCCCCTGAAATTGTTGCATCCGCCATTTGAGCGCTTTCGACAATCTTAAAACGTTGTGTTTGGATGAATTGGTCGATGAAAGCCGACCGGACATAATTCTCCAGTTCGGCCTGAGCGGTTTTATTGCCGAACTGACCCACATAAATCTTTTGGATCCGTTTGTCGATGTAGTCACCCTGCGGGGCAAAGGCATAACCGCAGGACATGATCACAGCGCAAAGACAGCAGATCAATAATGATCTTATGAAAGATTGGCCGGTTTTCTTTTTCACTCTAAACCCTTCAATAATGTCATTAGTGCACTTATGCCTTATCGCGTGTCCCCTGGAGCAGAATTAGGGGGCAACAACAATGTTGACCAGCTTTTTCGGGACATAAATGACTTTACGAATATTGGCTCCTTTGAGCAGGGAGGCAATTTTTTCATCCGCCAGAGCTGCCGCCTTGATGCTTTCCTCTTCTTCATCCACCGCCACCGTTATCCGGCTGCGCAGTTTGCCGTTGATCTGCAGAACAATGGTTATCTCTTCTTCGCTGGCAATGGTTTTGTCGTATTGCGGCCAGGAGACGGCGGCCACCGGCGTGCTGTAGCCCAGCATCTGCCAGAGCTCTTCGGTTATATGCGGGACAATGGGCGCCAGCAAAACAATGGCGCTTTCCAGCGCCTCGCGGACGGCCGCCAGAGCAGTCTTATCATCGCTGCCGGGACGATTAAGCGAGTAGAGTGTGTTCACCAGTTCCATTACCGCGCTGATCGCCGTATTGAAATGGAAACGGTCTTCAATATCAATTGTGACTTTCCGGATGGTTTGATGAGTTTTGCGGCGCAGGTTTTTCAGCTCGCCTTCCAGCGTATCGCTGCCGCTCATCGGTTTTACATCCTTAATGTCATCGAAATATTCCATAAAGATGCGCCACAGACGGCTGAGGAAGCGGAATGATCCTTCCACGCCCTGATCGCTCCATTCCAGATCCTTTTCCGGAGGCGCGGCAAAAAGGCAGAACATTCTTGCTGTATCGGCGCCGTAAGTTGTTATCAGATAATCCGGGTCGATAACATTTTTCAGGGATTTGGACATTTTTTCCGTTTTTCCGATGGTTACTTCTTTTTGGCAGGTGACGCATTTCCCGTCTTCTACCTGCTCCGGAAACAGATAGCCGTGTTCGGGACATTTCATGGTTTCTTTGCAAACCATGCCCTGCGTGAGCAGATTCAAGAAAGGCTCATCAACGCCGAGAACACCGAAATCGCGCAGCACTTTGGTGTAGAAACGGGAATACAGCAGATGCAGAATGGCGTGTTCGATGCCGCCGATATACTGGTCAACCGGCATCCAGTAGTCCAGCTTCCTGCGGTCCAGCCCCGGCTTTTCCTGGAAATCGGCGCTGCAGAAGCGATCAAAGTACCAGGACGACTCCACAAACGTATCCATAGTATCCGTTTCTCTTTTGGCCGGAGCGCTGCATTTAGGGCAGGAGGTTTCGGTAAATTCCTTCAGTGCGGCGAGCGGTGATCCGCCTTCCCCGCTGAAGACAACGTCACGGGGCAGGATAATCGGCAAATCGGACTCGGCCACGGGCACGAGGCCGCATTTTTCACAATTAACCATGGGAATGGGTGCACCCCAGTAACGCTGCCGGGAAATTCCCCAATCGCGCAGACGGTATTGAATGGTACGCTTGCCCCGGCCGATTGACTCCAAATAATTCGCTATAGATTCGAGAGCTTTTCTGTTTTCCATGCCGTCGAATTGGCCGGAGTGAATTAAAACGCCTTCCCCGACATAGGCTTCGGTCATATTATGAACATTAAGCGGTTTATCATGAGGCTGGATGACGACGATCATGGGCAGATTGAATTTCTTGGCAAATTCAAAGTCCCGCTGATCATGCGTCGGGACAGCCATGACACAGCCGGTGCCGTAATCGGCCAGAACGAAATTTGTGGCATAAACGGGCATACGATGTCCGGTCAAGGGATTCTGGCAGTAAGCCTCTAAAAAGATTCCCTCTTTTTCATAATAATCGGATGTCCGCATGAGCCGGTCCTGTTTTTTAACCTTTTCGACAAACTGCCGCACATCATTTTCAATGGGTTTGCCGGCCGATAATTCCGTAACCAGAGGATGTTCGGCGGCAATCAGCATGAAAGTCGCGCCGAAAAGGGTATCCTGCCGTGTGGTGAAAACATGAATGTCCTTATCTGATCCGAGCAGCGGAAAAGTCACATCGCAGCCGAAGCTTTTACCGATCCAGTTTCGCTGCATCGTCAGCACTCTTTCCGGCCAGCCGGGCAGTTTATCGCAATAATCAAGCAATTCTTCAATATAGGAGGTGATCTTGAAAAACCATTGCTCCAATACTTTTTCGCTGACTTCATCGCCGCAGCGCCAGCACAAGTCCTGCTTCCACTTGTTCATTGGCCAGAACGGTTTCACACTTGGCGCAGTAATTAACGGTAGAGCGTTTTTTATAGGCCAACCCTTTTTCATACATCCACAGGAAAAAAAGTTGCTCCCAGCGGTAATAATCAGGCTCACAGGTAGATAATTCCCTGTCCCAGTCATAACTGAATCCCATTCTTTTGAGCTGTTTTCTCATATGGGCGATGTTTTCATTCGTCCACTGGGAAGGATGAATTTTATGCTCGATGGCGGCGTTTTCCGCGGGCATGCCAAAAGAGTCCCATCCCATCGGATGCAAAACATTAAATCCCTTCATTCGCTTATAGCGGGCAACAACATCACCGATTGTATAATTACGGACGTGGCCGATATGAATTTTACCGGAAGGATAGGGAAACATTTCCAGCAGATAGTATTTCTTCTTTTGCGGGTCTTCGGTAACTTTAAAAGTTTTTTCCTGTTCCCACTTGCTTTGCCATTTCTCTTCAATTTGCTGAGGTTCGTATCTGACGTTCATAGCCTGCTCCGTTAAACATAAAATATGGTTGATTTGTCTAGCATATCGCCTGCCTGCTTGCAATGCCTTTGTCACGGACATCTTCGATGGCGCCACCACTGCGGGTGGCAAGACCGCTGCGCTTCATCCACCCTATGACTACGACTGTTTTAAATCAATATTATGCAGGGTGGAACAGGCGCAGTGCTTCTCCCCAGCAAAATTAATCCAGGGCCAGCTTTTGAATACAAAGACCGGCCAGATTCCGCAGAACCGGCAATGTTTCTGCAGAACCGGCAACCGTCAACAAATTCCGGATGCCATTATCAACATGCTGCAGAAAAGCGGGTTTATTCTTCTTTAATCCCAAAAAGCCATACGCTCCCAGCGCCTGCATGAGGCGCTGCGCGGCGGCCTCCCGGAAATTATTGCTGAACACATCAAGGCTGTAGGAAGGGTTCATCAAATCATAGTAAAATGTTACAAGTTCATTTTGCTCGGAGGCGGCAAGGGTAACATAGGGATCACAGATCAGGGAGCCCAAATCGTAGAAAAGGCAACCCCGCCGCATCCCCTGAAAATCAATCAGGTACGGCCGGCCATTTTTCAGCATTATATTCTGCGATTGCAAATCACGATGAATTGGGGACGGTTCTATTTTTAGCAGGCGAGCAATTAAGGTGCCTAATTCCTTTTGTAAATCGATTATATAAGACGGGGACAGTTCCAGTTGGCAGACCGCTCCGACAAAGTTTTCTAGAAAATAATTATGCTCCCAGCGGTAAAGTCTGGCGCTGTAGCTTTCCGCCAGTTGTAAGCCTGCAGGCAGCCGGGCGAGATCAAAAGCATGCAGTTTGCGGATCTGCCGCAACACCTGAAAATAATACTCGCGGCGCTGCTCCCAGGGTAAATCCCTTTGTGACCACAAATCAATATCGCCTAAATCTTCCATCAGAATGAAATGGGAATCAGCGTCCTGCGCAATAATGCGGGGAACGGAAACATTGATCCCGGCCAGAAAATTGTTGATGTCCGCCCAGCAGAGATTTTCGGCGACATCACTGCCGTAGTGCATAAAGATAAAACTGGATTGATCCGGCAGCAAGACGCGGAAAAAACTGCGGTCGGAGCCGCCTTTTTTTATGGGTAGAAGCTCAAAATCAGCCGCACCCAGGTGATCGGTTAAAAAATTTTGTGTTTCCTTGTTCATGAATTCTATATTTGCCATTCCTAAGTACAGGACATTTTAAAAATGACTCTTTTGTCAATCCGGCGAAGGAGACTGTGTCAGAATTACAAAAAGTGCCATCAACGTCGTCATACCGGCGCAGGCCGGTATCCAGAACTTACTGAAGATACTGGATTCCGTATCAAGTACGGAATGACAAAGGAACTTTTTTCAAAAACCTCCCTGATTCAACTTATTGAATTCTTCAATCGTTCCAAGGTCATGCCAATAACCATCATCAATGACTACCCCGCCGACAGAACGGGAATTCGCGTTAATCAGGGCAATGAGCGGCGGGACTATTGATTCCACGCGGCCTTCTTGTAACCGACTCAAAAATGATTTCTCCACCAGGTAAATTCCCGCAAAAAGGCAGGTCTGCACCCCTGGATTTTTTAAAATATGCCGCATATCACAAACAAAACCATCCCCATCAATGCTGACGTTGAGCAGGGGTCCGCTAGAGCGCAAAGCCAGCGTAACTTCCGTTTGCCTGGAAAAATGTTTTTCCAGAAGCGGTTCCAGCGGCAGGTTGGTAATTATATCACCGTTGTAAACAATAATACGTTCATCAGCTGCAAGCAAATCCTCAATATTTTTAATGCCTCCGCCCGTATCCAACAGCACCGGCTCGTGCCGGAAAGTTAGCGGGATGCCCTGCCAGTTGTTTGTGGGAAAGGCCGCCGTATATCTTTCCGCGCAGTGATGCGTATTGACAATAAACCGGCGCACACCGGCTGCACGCAAATGTTCCATGGCATAGGTGATGATCGGCCGGCCGCCGATTTCCAACAGCGGTTTCGGGCAGTTTTCCGTCAGCGGACGGAGTCTCGTCCCCAGCCCCGCCCCCAGAAGGAATGCCGTCTTAATTTGTTTTTTTTGCATAATATTTTCTTACAATCCAGGCTTAAGGACGTTATGTCTCGCCGGCGCATTTACTTTGATCCTTAAACCTTCGGTCTTCAGCCCTCAGCCTTTAACTTTGAGCCCCTTACTTCGGTGGCAGTGTTCGGACAAAAGATACACCCCGCTGCACCCAGGTGTTAAGCGCTTTATCCGTATCCAGGGCTTTGGATAAAATCATCACCCAGCCTTTCATCGGCTTGCCCGTGATGTCGAATTCTTTTGTGTCCTTCAGCTTTAGCATTTCTTGGTATTTATTTGCGCCCACCCGCACAATCAGATCATCTTGAATGATACCGCAGACCATGTTGCCGAAAAGCAAGAAGCAGATTCCACCGAACATTTTCCTTTCCGCAAACCCCGGCTCTTCCTCGAGAATTTCCCGGATTCGCTGCGCCAAACCTATATCGTAGCCCATATTCCACCCCGGTTGAAATCAATTTATGCAATTAACGGCAAATCGTTAAGGTGAAAATCTGCCCTTCGCAGCCTTCCCGCATCAGGATTGTATAACTTCCGCCAAAACCTTAATGTCCGCACCGAAGTAAACGTTCTTGCCGATCTTCACCACGGGACGGCGGATGAGGCGCGGCTCTTTGAGCATCAGATTAATCAGATCATTATCTTTGAGCTTGGC
Source organism: uncultured delta proteobacterium (assembly GCA_963845095.1). Taxonomy (GTDB): domain Bacteria; phylum Desulfobacterota; class Syntrophia; order Syntrophales; family Smithellaceae; genus MVRV01. The sequence goes on along the minus strand of CAWJQM010000001.1, from coordinate 57,125 downwards.
CTGATCCAACCCCAGCGCTTTGAAACTGGGGGATTTAAAACTGAACATCTCTGCAGCCTGCTTACCCTGCAGCAGCGCCGTGATTTCCGCACGCGTGAAGGGTGTCTTGAAAAAATCCCGGTCGTTGATTTCCACCTTTTTTTGCAAAAGAAACTCTTTTGCTTTCCGGCAGGTGTTTCACTTATTCCAGCAGAAAAAGTCAATAGTCATTGTTGTTACTCCTTTCTTTGTTATTTCTTCCCGTACTCCGGATCAATCTTCACCAGCGCCGCGACGATGAATCCGGGGATGGTCGTGAACAGAATCCAGTAATAGAAATTAATATACCCCAGCTGTTCCTGCATCCAGCCGCTCGCCATGGCGGGCAGCATCATGCCCAGCGCCATGATGCCGGTGCCGATGGCATAGAAGACTGTTTTGTATTCGCCCTGGGAGACCATAATCATGTACATTGTGTAAGCGGTAAAGCCAAACCCGTAACCGAATTGCTCAATCGCCACGGCGGAACCGATGAGCCATAAACTTGTCGGCAGCGCATGGGAAAGATAAACAAAAATCAGGTCCGGCACATGCATGATAATTACCATCGGCCACAGCCAGAATCTCAGGCCGTTGCGATAGATAACGTAGCCGCCCAGCAGTCCACCCAGCATCAGGGCCACCACCCCTGCCGTACCATAGATCCAGCCGACTTCGGCGGTTGTCAGCCCCAGTCCCCCTTTAGCGGACGAATCCAGCAGGAAGGGCACGACCATTTTCACCAGCTGCGCTTCGGCAAAGCGGTAAAACAGGAAGAAGCAGATGACAACGACGATATCTTTGCGCCGGAAAAACAAAGTAATGATCCGGAAATACTCCGCCAGAAAACTTTTACCCTTATTCAGGGGTGCGCTGCGATCCTCGGCTGGTAGAGGCAGGACAAAATAATGATACAGGCAGAGGGCTAAAAAAACTGCTGCGGCAACCAGAAAGGTGATCGACCAGGCGGAAGCAACCGGATAGCCGGATTTTTGCAGGGTGCCGGCCAGAATCACTAATCCCCCTTTGGAGGCAATGGTGGCTATGCGGTAAAAAACAGTGCGCACGCCGACAAAGGCGGCCTGCTGCGGCGTATTGAGGCCCAGCATATAGAAACCGTCGGCGGCAATATCATGCGTGGCGGAAGAAAAAGCCATGATCCAGAACATCGCCAGACTGTAACGCACGAAGTCATTTGCCGGCAGAGTCAGGGCTACACAGGCAAAGGAACCGCCGATGGCGAGTTGCATCAGCAGAATCCAGAAACGCTTGGTGCGGAATAAATCGACAAAGGGGCTCCACAGCGGTTTAATCACCCAGGGCAGGTATAGCCAGCTGGTGTAAAGGGCGATTTGCGTGTTGGTGAGCCCCAGATTTTTATAAAGCACCACGCTGACGGTCATGGCGATCATATAGGGAACGCCTTCGGCTATATAAATGGTGGGGACCCAAAGCCAGGGGCTCCGACGCGAGTGTGCATTATCTGCTGCTTGGGAATTCAATTCGGGCATGATTCCTCAATATTTCTTTGGAGCTTATTTCAGTTCTTTCTTGATGAACCGGATCTTATTTATTCATACAATTTCTGCAGCGTTGCGCCGGAAAAATAATGGGCCAGAATATCTTCGGCGCGAAATCCTTTTTTGGCCATCACGGCGGCTCCGATCTGGCACAAACCCACGCCATGTCCCCAACCGCCGCCATCCAGAGTAAAACGCTCAATTGTGCCATTTTGCGACTGCTTTACTGAAACGACAAAGGCGCTGCTGAGGAGGTGGGTTGGCGAAAGCCAGCTGCGAATCTCCAATTCTTTGCCAACGGTGACGGTCCGTTTGTCGCCTGCAATTTGCAATTTACTGATTCTCCCGGAAGGGCCGCGCTGCAGAACCGTCAGATTTTGCAATGTGCCGAAATCAATGCCTGATTTTTTATGAAGAATTTCCTCCAGCTCCTCTCTGCCGTAACTGACCTGCCAGCGGAAAAAATTCATTGTTTCCTGATCAAAGGAAGGTAATATTTCACCAAGCAATGCCCTGTCCGCAGTATTGCAGTAAGCAGCCGGTTTGCTCCGTAACCATTGAGCGGCATCATCCTCAGAGGAAATGGCGGCATAATCGGATGAGTGATCCGATACGCTCTGGAGATATGAGAATGATTTGTCTTCCCAGGCCGCGGCAAAATTTTCCGTTCGTCCGCCGCAGGCCTTATAATAGCGGGCATCACAAATTTCATTATTATGCACCAGGTATAATCCTCGGGTGGCCCGCATTGCGTTGTTGACCTCGGGAGAAGTGATCGGGGATAGGCCCTGATAGCGCTGGCAATGGTCGTCGGCGCAGACGTCGAAAAAAGAATGATCGTTCGTATCGCGCCAACGGATTATTTCATTGTCTTCTGTTTGATTAATTTGGGGTACAGCCGTTTTTCTTTTCTTCCGGTCCAACATGGCGACAAGCCAGCTGCGGGCGGTAATGGCCTGCGCCTTTAAAAACTCCGGCGGGGCCTGGGCCGACATTTCCGAGGAAATGACGCAGGCGAGATAATCTTCCAGGGAGATTTCATTAATTAAATGAAAAGAAGAATCGGGGTTGGCTCGTAATATTATGCGGCCCGGAAAGGTCTGCTGCACAATCCGCTGCCAGTGAAAACCAATGCCTATTTTTACATCTAAAGAAAATGTTGAATGCTTGTCTGCCGCCAGACGGATTGTTTTTCCCGAGGCCAGTGCCTTTCCCGCTGCATCGCTTAAGGCAACCTTGCCCGAGCAGGCTCCGGATGTTTATTACCTCCGGGATCGGACGGCCGGAAAGATAAAAAACCCCTTTTAAAGTTATTTTGGACTGGCGATAATTCTGCAGCAGAGCGACTTTAATTTCCGGTTCGTGATCAATCATGGAATATCCGCATCAGGCATAAATTTGACGGTCAATATTTGTATGGATAAAACAGACAGAAGTCAAGAAAGTTATCCGGACACGGCGCCCATCTGCCGTTGCATCGTCGGCCGGTTTTTTCCCGATCTGCCCGAAAGTATCCTTAAACAGCCGGCTGTCAAATTCTTGCGCGGCATCAATTTATCACCGATAAACAAAGCCTTAATTTAACAGAATGCTTGAATATTATTAATTTATCATGTATTAGATCGCAAAAATACAAAGCGGATGTTTTATGGCTTATATCTGGCCAATTGGCGGGGGGAAAGGCGGTTCCGGTAAAAGTTTTCTAACTTGTACCTTAGGCCTCCTCTTGGCTGGTTTAGGCAAGAGGACTCTCATCATCGATCTTGACCTGGGGGCTGCCAATCTTCACACTTTCCTGAATGTTCCTTATCCCACCAAAAGTCTTTCCGATTTCATTCGGAAAAAAAATTATCCTCTCGAAAGCATTGTTCTGGAAACGCCGGTGCCTGATCTTTTTCTGATCAGCGGAGCTAACGACACCCTGGATGTTGCCAATCTTCCTTATGAACAGAAAATAAAAACTATGAGGGCTATCGCGAAGTTGAATTATGACTGTATTTTGCTCGATCTCGGCGCCGGCACTTCTTTCAATACTCTCGATTTTTTTCTGATCTCGCAGAATGGTATTTTTATAGCCACACCGGAACCTACTTCCGTGGAAAATGTTTACCGGCTTATCCGGGCTATTTATTTCCGCCGGATCCGTCAATATTTTACCGTGGCGGATTTTAAGGTGCTGGAGGACGCAACAGTCCGGTTTTTCGGTGATGGCGCTTCTGCCAAACCGGAATATATAATGCAAACGGTGAAAAAGAATTACCCGGAAATAGGCCTGAAACTGGAAAATGATTTTGCGGCTTATAAATTTAAGCTCATCATTAACCAACTTCATAAGCAGGATGATGCCGGACTGGGCCCGCAGATTTGCCGGCTTGTCGACAAACATCTTGGTATTAAGATCGTTTTTTCCGGGAATATTGCCTATGATGAGCATGTCCATGATGCCATCTGTCAGCGGGTGTCATTTATAGATCGTTATCCTTATACAAGGACGGCGGGTGATTTACGCGAGCTGGGCAAGCAAATCATTTATTCCACGGGCGATCAGATGATGATCAATTATTCTTAAGTAAAGTTTGCCGGGCAGATAAATGTTCGCAGGAAACGGCGGAGAAGATGGAAAAAAAATTTAGCAAGCTTCATTATTATGAAATGCTGGATTTAAAACCGGATGCCACCCTGTTTGAAATTCGTCAAGCATACAATGCTGCGCTGCAGATGTATCAAACAAATTCCCTTGTCAGTTATTCTTTTTTTTCCCCTGAGGAAAGAAAGGCAATTCTTGATTTGCTGGAAAAGGCTTACCTGACGCTGATTAATGAAACGAAAAGACAGGACTATGATCAGGAACTCGTCCGGTTGGGGCTCATTTCTGAGACAGCGCTGAAACCAACTGCTAAGACGCCGGTGAAAATTTTTAATATTAATCGGGCGCAGGTTAAGAGCGGTACGCTGAAAAACGCCACTGTCACTTTGCGTAAACAAACTCAGGAAAATCAAATTATCGGCGAAATACTTTCCCAAAAGGAAATAAGCGGATCCGATCTCCAGAAGATCAGGAAGGAACTGGCCGTGCCATTGGAGCACATTGCGCAGGAAACAAAGATACGCCTTGATTATTTGCAGGGAATTGAAAGGGATGATGCACAGGCCTTACCGGCGGCGGTGTTTCTCAAGGGTTTTATTAAAGCCTATATAAAATGCCTCTGCCTGCAGCCTGTTGACGAAATCTTCCAAAAGTACATTAATCGTTTATCTTTTAATGGAGGAAAAACATGATCCAGCAAAATTTCACCTTTTCCGCTGCGGACAAAACAGAAATATATGTTTACAAATGGCTGCCGGAACAGCAGACCAAGGCAGTACTAATGATCAGCCATGGCATGGCGGAAACCGCCGCCCGTTATGAACGCCTGGCGGAAGCATTGACCAAATGCGGATATGCGGTTTATGCGCCGGATCAGCGCGGTCATGGTAAAACGATCAAAGATCCGGCTCATGCCGGCGAAACAGGGGAAGATACATTCGGCCGGATGCTGGGCGATTTGCACCGGTTGTCGGGAATTATCAAGGCAGAAAATCCGTCAGCCCCGGTCTTTTTACTCGGCCACAGCATGGGATCTTTTATTACTCAGGGATACTTGCTCGCTGGGGGCGTGAATTGAAAGGCGCGATATTATCAGGGACGGCGGGGCCGGCTAATTTCATGACTGTTATCGGCCAGGGAGTGGCCTATCTCGAAAAATTGCGGGTTGGCGCAACGGGCAGAAGCAATCTCCTGAACACTCTTAGCTTCGGCAGTTTTAATAAACAATTTCAGCCCGCACGCACGGATTTTGACTGGTTGAGCCGTGACGCCCGGGAAGTTGACAAATATATTGCCGATCCTTTTTGCGGCGGTATTTTCCCGGCGGCCTTTTTCTGTGATCTTACAAAATATCTGCGGCAAATCAAAAACCAGGATCAGCTGGAAAAAATTCCGAAAAATTTGCCGTTGTATTTTTTTTCCGGCAACAAAGATCCGGTCGGAGCTAATGCCGCAGGAGTAGCAAAATTAATCAAAATATATGAAAATATGGGCATTGCCGACATCAGCTTTAAGTTTTACGAAGACGGCCGCCACGAAATGCTCAATGAAATTAATCGAGATGTTGTCATGCAGGATTTAATTTCATGGCTCGACAAGCACAGCTAGTTTCTTCAAAAACGAATAATTTCATTTCTTAATCAAAGATGATATGGCAGCCAAAGCAGGGAACGCAATTTCCTTTAGCCTCAAACCATAATTTTGCAAAAAAGTTAATAACTGTATGATATTATTTCTTTTATCGTTTTTAATTCTTTACGGCGGTATTCATTTTTATGCCTTTGCCAGAATGGACGGCATATTCAATTTTTCCGCAGTCCCGAAAATGCTGATTATTTGCCTGCTGATTATTTTGGTATTTGCTCCTTTGCTGGTGCGTATTGCCGAGAGCCGCCATTTGGAATTATTGGCGCGGGTATTAGCCTATACCGGATATCTCTGGATGGCCTTCATTTTCCTTTTTTTCTGCCTGAGTATAATTTTCGATGCCGCAAGATTCATCTTCAAATTTTTCCCAACGGCAGTTTCGGCGACTTCTTTGACTAATATTACTTTCGTTTTAGCGATTCTTCTCTCTTTCGCTTTTGTTGTTTATGGATTCTTTGATGCGCAGAAGATCAGAATTAAAAAACTGGAAGTAGCCGCCGGGCAGAGTTTGCCTAATGGCGGGAAAATCCGTATTGTCCAGATATCCGACGTCCATGTCGGTTTGATCATTCAGGAAAAGCGACTGCGGGCTCTTGTTGAAAAAATAGCCGAAGCGAAACCTGATATCCTGGTTTCTACGGGAGATTTGCTCGATGGTGAATTAAACAATGTGCTGCCTCTGGCTGAACTGTTTGCGCCGATTAAACCGCCATTCGGCAAATATGCGGTTACCGGCAACCACGAATATTATGCCGGTATCGCCCAGTCCCTGGAGTTTACCAGGCAGGCCGGCTTTGAAGTTCTCCTTGATGAAGCAAGAGAGGTGGCGGGCATAAATATTGTCGGAATCGATGATATCACCGGCAGAAGAGCAGCCATTGTCAACGAGAATCCGCGTTCGACAAAAACAATGCCGGCCATCAACAATAATAAATTTGTCCTGCTGCTGAAACATCAGCCGTTTGTCAATAACTCCGACAATTTCAACTTGCAGCTTTCCGGTCACACTCACGGCGGCCAGATATTTCCCTTCCGGATAATCACCAGGCTGTTTTTTACAAACAATTACGGCTATTTTGCACTGGAGCAAAACAAGTCGATTTACGTAAGCCGCGGAGTCGGCACCTGGGGGCCGCCGGTGCGCATCTTTGCCCCGCCGGAGATCACCGTCATTGATCTCATCGGACAAAAAAATAATTGATCATTTCTTTTCATAATGATAAAAAGTGACAGATGATTCATAAATGAGATGAATTTATGACCCGGAAGAAAAATGAACATTCAGGACGAGTTTTAACCAAAAAAGGGACAGCGACCAGAGCAGCTGTCTTGAATGCGGCGCACGAAGTATTTCGCGATACCGGTTACTATGCATCTTCTGTTTCCGAAATAACGCGGCGCGCCGGCGTTTCTCTAGCCACTTTTTATCAATATTTTAAAAACAAGGAACAGGTTTTTCAGGAGCTCAACGACTTCATTATTGAACGTTTCATGAATAAGGCGGAATCTCTTTCTCTGGAGGGACTTGATTTTGCCGGCCGGATAAAAAAGATTATTGCTTTACTCTACGATCATACGAAAAATAATCTGGCGTTTCATCGCATTCTGGGGGAATCGGAGCTTGTTGATCGCGTTACCCTGGCTTATTATGAAGCAATAGCGCGCTTTCTGCGCAATTTTTTACGCAGGGAAACTGCTGCCGGGAATATCCGCCCTTTAGATCCGAACATTGTTGCCTATGGCTTGATCGGCATTTGCTATTTTAATTCATTTAAATGGGGTGATGCGCAGGAAGACTTAAGCGAAGAGCAGACGATTGATTTAATGGTGAAATTGATAATGCAGGGCATTAACGGTCCCGCAGAATGGAAGCGGCCGGCCAGCTGGGATATGCTGTCCTTGCCGGCGCCCTCACCATTGAACGAAGAGGCCGGAGAGCCGTTGACTAAAGGTGAAAAAACGCGCCAGGTCGATATTGCTGGCGGCAGAGAAAGTTTTTGGCCAGCATGGAATCAACCGTGCCAGCATTGCGGAAATTACCCGTGAAGCCGGTGTTGCTTTGGGTACTTTTTATGTTCATTTTGCCAGCAAAGCGGAATTGGTTGAAGGTTATGTTAAATATATCAACCGGAACATGCGCCTGGAAATCCAGCGGGTTGCCGCCAACATGCCGGATCGGCGCGATGCCGAAAGGATCGGCGTTATCGTTTGTTTCAACTTTGTTTTGCGTCACCGGGAAGTTTATCGCATCATTCCTGAATTTGAAATGATTGATAAGGAAGTCGCCCTCTGGTATTATAAAAAAACAGCCCAGGGATATGTTCAAGGCCTCGAAAGAGCGATGAAAAAAGGAGAAATTTGCCAGTATCCGCCGTTCTTTTTAGCCCATTCCCTGATGGGGATTACTCACTTCATTGCCCTGAAATGGATTATTTGGGCGGCTAATCCCAATCCCCAGCTTTCTCGCCAAGCTATTGAAAATAATATTAATTTTATCATCTGGGGCTTAAAAGCCTAGATTATATAAAAAATTCTTGACAACCGGCAAATGCTTTTGCTAATATTTCTGACAGGTGATTCATATTACGTTATTTGGAGACGTTTATGATCGATCTGCAAGATAAGGTAGTTCATTATAACCGGCGCCAGTTCCGGGATTGGCGCATCCTTGGCGCAAGCCTTCTCTGACGCCGGTTCCAAAGTAGCCATGGTGGCAAGGCGAGAAGATAAACTAAGGGAAGTGTCTTGCCGCTGTTCCTGTGAAACTCTCGTCATTCATGCCGATGTTATTCTGGAAAATGACCGTCTAACAATTATCAACGAAACACTCCGGAAATGGGGGCGAATAGACATCCTGGTGAACAATGCCGGACTGGGCATCTATGGCGATATTCTCGATATATCAGAGCGGGAATGGAGAAATCTGTTTGAAATAAATGTTTTTGCTCCCGCGTTCTTGGTCAAACTGGTCATTCCTGTAATGAAAAAACAAGGTAACGGGATTATCGTTAATATTGCCTCCATCGGCGGCCTCTTTGCCCATGCCGAGAAAGTGACGCCTTATGTGGCCAGTAAACATGCTCTGGTCGGGTTTTCGCGGGGACTGGCCAAAGATTTGGCCAATACGAATATTAAGGTGCTGGCGGTTTGTCCGCATCTCACCGATACCGAGTTTTTTGCGGCATCGCCCGGAGCCGATCTCATGGCGCCGATAGTTGAAAAAACGAAAAAGTATATGGAAAGCCCCGATAACGTTGCCAAGGGGATCATTGAGCAGTTGGATTCCCGATCGCCTGATTGTTTTTCCCACGGCGCAGGGGGCGAAATTGTATGAAAAGCAGCGTGATATCTGAAAGCATTTTTATCCTTCGGAAGAGGAGATAGTTCAGGAATATATGAAAACGACGAAAACACAGACAGCGTTAATAACCGGCGGCGGTTCGGGTATGGGACGCGCTGCCGCCGAGGCTCTGGCGAAATTGGACATCCATGTTTTTGTCGCCGATGTCAATACGGAGGCGGCAGAAGAAACTGCCCGACTGGTCAGAGCAAATGGCGGTCAGGCTGATGCCATGAGCGTCGATATTGCTTCCGGTAAAGCGGTGGCTGACCTTTTTTCCAGTCTGCGGCAAAAAACCAGGAAACTCGACATGCTGGTGCATACAGCCGCCATTTCCGGAGGAATAGTTTTCCTGGAAGATATGAGCGACGAAGAATGGCAAAAAATGCTGGACATCAATCTCAGCGGTGTTTTTTTCTGTGCACGCGAAGCAGTACGCTGGATGAAGGAAAATAAAACCGGACGGATTTTGCTTTTCAGCTCGGTAGCTTCCCTTATACCCACGCCGGGAGCAATCCATTACAGCGCGGTCAAAGGCGCCGTCAATATGTTCGGCAAAACACTGGCGCTCGAAGCAGGCAAATACAACATTCGGGTCAACGTTATAGCACCCGGCTATATTCGTACGCCGATGCTGCAATATCTTCCGGCAGGTTTCCAGGAAAATATTATCAAGAAAACACCTTTAAAGCGTTTCGGTGAACCGGCGGAAGTGGCTTCTTTGGTTGCCTATCTGGCCTCCGACGATGCTGATTTTATAACCGGACAAGTGATCAGTGTGAACGGTGGACTTGTTATTTAGAGAAAGGGTTATAAATGAAGAGTAAATATGCCAATTTGCTTATCGAAGATAAGGGGGAAATCTGTATAGTTGCTTTTCACCGTCCCGGTGACCGCAATTCGCTGAATTCCCGGACTATAGATGAGGTAGCAGCCTTAATCAGTGCTTTAAAAAACTCCGCAACGCGGGCAATTATCTTTACCGGCAGCGGGAACGAATATTTTATCGGCGGCGCCGATGGCATTTTCATGATGCAATGCACTCCCAAGGAAGTGGGCGCATTTTCCGCAAAGCTGCAAAATCTCTTAAATAAAATGGAGGCCAGTCCTTTGATTACAGTCGCCGCAATTAACGGGCTTTGCTTTGGCGGCGGCTATGAATTTGCCCTGGCCTGCGATTTGCGCATCGCCAGTACGAAAGCCAAAATAGGCCTGCCGGAAGTCAAAGTAGGTTTAATTCCCGGCGGCGGTGGCACACAAAGACTGCCCAGGCTGGTTGGAATCGGCAAGGCAATGGAAATGATCCTGACGGGGCGTCTGTATAAAGGCGAAGAGGCTATGCTGCAGGGACTGGTTCATCAGGTGGCCTTGCCGGAGGCTTTACTTGCCGATGCGGAAAAATATTTACGGGAATGGGTATTCCCCAATCCGCAATATGCATTGAGCCTGGCCAAAAAAGCCGTCTATGCTTCGGATAAAGGATCGCTTGCCCAGGGCTTGAAGGCAGAAAATACCGAATTTAAAAAATGCCTGAAGCAGGATTACTTTGTAAAATTGATGTGCAAACAAATTAAAGACGGAATTTTGAAGACGACGGCAAAATTGCCGGGCTGGGTTTATAAATAAGAAAGGGTACTCTTATGAAGGTTGTTGGAATTGCCGGAAGTCCGCGGGAAAAAAGTAATTCTCTTTATTATCTTAAGTGCGCCCTGGAAGAAATAGAAAAAGCGGGTATCGCCACGGAAGTGATTGCCCTGCGCGAGAAGAGGATCGAGCCCTGCTCGGCCTGTTATGATTGCCGTGAAGTGCGTCAGTGCACCATCAATGACGACTTTGGTGAAATATTCGACAAGATGCTGGCGGCGGAGGGCATCGTTCTCAGCACTCCCGTATATGTAAGTTCGATTACAACGCCGCTGATGTCCGTCCTGCAGCGTTCGGCTTTTGTCGCGCACTGGGGCGGGAAAATGCTGATGGGCAAAGTCGGCGCTCCTATAGCAGTCGCTCAGCGCGCCGGTCAGAATATGGCTCTCTCCCAGATGCTGATGTGGTATTTTTTTAACGGTATGACCGTCCCCGGTTCCATTTACTGGAATGTTTGTGTTGCCGGCACCCGCGGAGCAAGAGATCCTGAAAAAGATGAAATAGGTATCCAGACAATCCAAGCTTTCGGGAAAAACATGTCGGGCGTGATGAAAAAACTATTTGTTTAGAATTCTGTTTCCAGAAGGAGAACAGCTATGCAAATGCAGCCGGAAGGTATCGGATCATGGTTGAAATACCGGGAAATTGAAACACCGGATAAAGAAGCTTTAATTGTCGACGGGAAAAGATTTAATTACAAGCAATTAAACCAGCGTATAAATCAGCTTTCCGCGGCAATGCAATCTCTGGGCATCCAACATGGCGATCGCGTCGCCGTTCTCGCCTACAACGGCAATGAATTTGCCGAAATTATTCTTGCCCTGGCCAAGCTCGGGGCAATTCTTGTTCCTTTGAACTGGCGCCTGACCCCTGTTGAGCTCACCTTTATAGTGTCCGACAGCGGGGCCAAAGTGTTATTTTTTGATGCTTCCTTTGAAGCCACCGCTGAAGAATTGCGAAATAAAGCAGCAATCCGGACATTAATTTCCCTTAGCGGCAAGTCCAAACTGGCAGCAGCGAAAAACTATGATGAAATTATTGCCGATATGCCTGTAACAGAGCCCGACGCCCGATGCACCGGTCGGTTTTGATACTCCCCATATAATAATGTACACGGCCGGAACAACAGGAAAACCCAAGGGGGCGGTTTTAACGCAGGGGGCAAGCTTCTGGAATGCGGTTAATTTGGTCGTTTCCATGAATATAACCAACGCTGACCGCAATTTAAATGTTCTTGCCCATGTTTCATATCGGCGGCATCGGACTATTTACTTTGCCGGTTTTTTATATGGGCGGTACCGTCATTCTTACCCGGACATTTGATCCATCCAAAGCTCTGGATTTAATAAAGAAGGAAAAAGTTTCCATTTTTATGGGCGTTCCCGCAATCTTCCTTTTCCTGGCCAATCAGCCGGATTTTCAATGCATGAAAGATGTCCGTATTATCATGAGCGGCGGAGCGCCTCTGCCGGTAAGTCTGATTAAATTGTATGAAGAGAAAGGCCTGCGGCTTGTTCAGGGGTTTGGGATGAGTGAAGCAGCTCCCAGCATTGCCGTTTTGGAGCCCTCGATGTATCTGAAAAAGGCCGGATCTATCGGCCGCCGCCTGATGCATCTGGAAACCAGAGTTGTCGATGAAGACATGAAGGATGTCGGCCCTGACGAAATAGGCGAATTGATCATGCGCGGGCCGAATGTGATGATCGGCTACTGGAATCGCCCGGAAGCCACCGAAGAAGCTTTCCGCGGCGGCTGGTTTCATTCCGGCGATCTGGCGCGACGCGAAGCGGACGGCAGCCTGTATATAGTCGACCGGTCGAAAGATATGTATATTTCCGGCGGGGAAAATGTTTATCCGGCGGAAGTGGAAAACGCCATTTATGACATTCCCGAAATAGGAGAAGCGGCGGTCATTGGAATCCCCGATCAGAAATGGGGTGAAGTCGGAAAAGCGATAGTTACGGTCAAACCCGGGAAAAATTTGACCGAAGAACAGATTATCTCTCATTTGAAAGGATGCCTGGCGAAATTCAAGGTGCCCGCCAGCGTTGCCTTTGTAGATGCCCTGCCGCGCAATGCGATGGGTAAGGTTCTGAAAAATACCTTGCGGGAAAAATTTAAATAAAAAAGATCTTTTTTGTGAATTTGGCGCAGGCGGCGAAAATGAATTTAGCTTCATGTTTATTCAGTGTTAAGGAGTATGGCCGTGTCCAGTATCAATATTAATGGCGTTAATATTTATTATGAACTAAAAGGCACGCAAGAGGGAAAAGAAGCGGTTGTTTTTTTAAACGGTTTAATGAGTTCTGTGAGCGGCTGGGGACAGCAAGTGCCGCCTTTTGAAAAAGCCGGTTACAAAATATTACTGCACGATTTCCGCGGGCAGTTATTATCCGCCAAACCGGTCGAACTATACACCTTCTCCCAACACGCCTTGGATTTGAAAGAGCTTTTGATACAACTGGGTATCGAAAGGATTCACATCGTCAGCACTTCCTACGGCGCATTAGTGGGTATGCGCTTTGTACTGGACTTTCCCAACTATGTTCAGAGCTTTGCCATGATTGACGCTTTTTCGGAACTTGATTCAACATTTCAGTGGATTGCCGATGCCTGGTTGGAAACGTTAAAAGAGGGAGACATGGCTAAACTGTTCCGCGCAGCCGTTCCCGCCATTTACAGTAATTTCTTTTTGGAGAAGAATAAAGAGTCACTGCGCGAGAGAGAAGCGATGATGAGCAAGGTACCCGGCGATTTTGTCGAATCATTAGGACGGTTGATTAACAATACCTTGACTAATACCAAAATCACCGCGGAATTGAGCAATATTAAATGCCCCGTATTGCTTGTGGTGGGTGAATATGACCAGCTCACACCGCTTAAATTTTCGAAATTGATTCAAAAGCAGATTCCTCATGCCGAATTCGTTATTGTGCCGGAATGCGGCCATACGACAATTTATGAGAAGCCGGATGTCGTTAACTCGATGACTCTGGGTTTCATCAGCAAATATACGTAAAGCACGCGGCCGGAGCAGAAAGATATCAATCCCGGCCGGTGTAGCTTTAATCCCGCTCACGCGGGACGTGCGTTAATTCTCCTTATTACTATGTAATAGCGATGGGTAAATTTTTAAAAAATATCTTGCGGGAAAAATTTAAATAGAGCAAAATGCGCCCATGATATAATTGGGGTTAAGGTTTAACTGAAGATGTTATTATGTTTCATTAATTCAATATTAAGGAGGGGCTTTTAGAAGAATTCGAGTTTTTGCTGACGCAGGTAGCTTTTTATGGCGGCGGCTGTTGACCGGCGTAAAAGCTGTATTTCTTAAAAATATTTCAAGGCATACTAAAAAAATGAGGAGGGTTTATGATGAGAACGAAGCTATTCATCGGATTAGTGTTGGCGGCATTTGTTACCGGCCTGTTTTTTGTGGCTGCGCCCGTCAAGGCGGCGGAGCCAATTAAAATAGGCGCTATCTTACCTCTGGCTGACTCCACCGGCAAAGACGGTTCCCGGTCCATGGAACTTGCCGTAAAGCAAATCAATGCGAAAGGCGGCTTGCTGGGGCGTCAGGTAAAACTTATTGTCATGGATGATGAAATGAAAGGCGACAAGGCGGCCGCAGCACTCGATAAGCTTGTCACCGTGGACAATGTTGACATCATTGTCGGCGGGGTGGGCAGCGGCGCAACGATGGGCGCGATTCCCGGCATGAAAAAGTATGGTAAAGTCGTCGTCTGGATCGGCGGCGCTTCCGGAAAAATCGAAGAAGCCATGGCCGGTCAGGACTGGTTCTTCCATCTCCATGCCTGGGATTATCAGCAGGGCGCCCTCTGGGAAAACGGATATCTGGAAATGGAACAGAAATACGGCATCAAGAGAAAGAAAACCTTCATGGCTTATGAGGAAGGTGCTTTCGGTTCCGGCTCTTTCAAGGCAGCGAAGCCGATTTTTGAAGCCGCCAAGTAACGAACTGCAGGGTGAAGCTTTTAAAAGTGCCGCCTTGGGCGGTGGAGATTATCGCTCCGTTTTACGGCATGCTAAAGAATTCGGCGCCGATGCCTTTGTATGGGCCGGCTATGATAAAGATGCCTTACCCATTATGGAACAGGCCAAAGAAATTGGCTTTGCTCCCGGTCTTTTCGTCGGTTCCCCTCCGGGCTGGCCAGTAGATTTCAAAAAGACTCCTCTTAATCAGGCAGTCATGTTTTACAGCTACTGGTCGGAAGCACAGGGAGCTAAAAACAAGAACAGCAAGATGTATTCCGATGCCTTCCGCAAAGAGTATAAAGATGACCCTGTAACTTATTTCGGGCCTCTTGCCTACACCAACATCATGATTGTTGCCGAAGCAATTAAAAGGGCAAAAACATTGGAAAAGGCCGCATTAATTAAAGCTCTGGAAGCAACAAATTATGATTCTCCGATGGGCGACATTTTTACCTTTAAAAAGAGTAAAGTTATTGATCATCAGGCTTTTGCATCACCCAAGATTATGCAGTGGCAAAATGGCAAGGCTGAAGTTATCTGGCCATGGGATGCTGCAACGGCAAAGCTGATTTATCCTTTCCCCGCATGGGATAAGCGCGATAAGGCTGCTGCGCCAGCCAAAAAAGGCAAATAATAACAAGCTTACACTTTTGATTCCTTGCGGATTTATCCAGTCCGCAAGGAATCAATCCACCAGGTTGGGATTTAATCGCCATGACAAATTCGATATTAAATAAGTTTAAAGAAAGAAATTTTATAATCGGCCTGATCATTGCTCTGGCTGTGCTCGTAATGATTGGTTTTTATAAGCCGGCGGTTCTGGTCGAGGGTTTGCAGCGCTCGGCTCTTTATGCTCTGATTGCTCTGCCGATGGCTCTGTTGCTGGGCATTGTTGATATCATCAATCTGGCCCATGGCGAGTTTATGATGCTGGGAGCATATTTCGCTTATTTCCTGAGTTGGCAGTTCGGCATAGATCCCATGGTTGCAGTCATCCCGGCGATTGTTTTCTTCTTTATCTTTGGTTTGATAATCTATTTCATAAGCTTCAAACACATCATCGGCACGCTGCCGATCAATCAACTGCTTCTGGGATTCGGAATAAGCTTGATATTTTCCGAGGGAATAACGGCAATAGCAACCAATGCACCCCGTAAACTCAGCCTGGATTACGTTTCCTCATCGGCTTCCATCGGCAACTTCACTTTTGGCACTTTTGAATTCGTTTATGTTGCCGCCGCCTTAATTGTGTTCATCGGTCTGCAATTATTTCTGAAAAAGACCGCAACCGGACAAGCGGCTGTGGCCGTCGGCCAGAATCCACGCGGGGCAAGAATTGTCGGCATCAACGTCAACAACATTTATTTACTGATCTTCTGTATTTCCATCACGATAATCGGCGCCATCGGTCCCCTGTTTATGACCCGCTACACATTATTTCCGCAAATGGGGGGTGCTTTCACTTTAAAATCCTTTTCCCTGGTTGCCGTAGGCGGTATGGGTTCGATAACAGGAGTTGTTTATGCAGCGTTGATTTTAGGTATGGGTGAAGCTCTGGTTCTTTCCTCGCTGAAATACGGCAAATGGGCGGAGATTATTTATTTTGCTCTAATTATTGGTGTCATAATGTACAGATCACATCAAAGGCAGGTAAAATGAAGTACTGGAAATATTTAGGCGTATTAGCACTCCTGGTTATAGCGATTATTCTCCCCAGATTTCTGGGTTTGTATCAGCTGCAAATCATGAATTTCGTCTTTGTCTACATCGCTTTTGCCCTGAGTTGGGATATGCTGCTGAGATCAGGCCAGTTATCCTTCGGCATTGCGGGATTTGCCGGAATCGGCGGATATACATCAGCTGTATTATGCTATTATTTTAAACTGGAGCCTTTATTGTGCATTGTGGCCGGAGCCGCAGCTGCGGCTATCGTGGCCCTGCTGGTCGGATCTCAGGTGCTGAAATTAAGAGGATTATATTTTTCCATCGTCACTCTGGCCATCGGCGAAATATTCCGCATAGTGGTAAGAAATCTGGAAATAACCGGAGAGGCGGAAGGAATACTGCTGCCCAATGCCATCTTTATGGGTGATCCTACCAAAACATACTGGCTGATGTTCACCGTGGCCGCAATAACGATCATTGCATCCATTCTGTTCCAGAAGACCAGAATGCATTATGCATTAACATCAATTGCCAACGATGAAATTGTTGCCTCATCGAGTGGCGTAAATATTTTTAAATATCTGGTGATTATTTTTGCCGTTACATCGGCCATCCAGGGCATGGCCGGAGCCGCCTACTGGCAGATTTATGCTTCCGTAACACCCGAAGGTGCATTCAATCTGGGCTTTGCTCTTATTCCGATTACCATGGCGCTCTTTGGTGGTATCGGGACGACCTGGGGACCGGTAATCGGCGCCACAATATTAAGTGTAACTGCCGAGCTATTGAAATTACAGTTTCCCCATGGTCATTTACTGGTCTATGGATTCATTATGGTTATAGCAATTCTGTGGTTCCCCAACGGGATTATGGGCATAATTAAAAAATTTACGGCTAAATTCAATAATTGATTAAGAAGCAAGGATTAGGCAATGGCAATTTTAAAGACAACGGGACTGACCAGGCAATTCGGCGGATTAGTGGCATTGAGCGACGTCAATGTCGAAGTGCACGAGCGCGAAATTGTGGGCATAATCGGGCCGAACGGCGCCGGCAAATCAACTTTTACCAATGTTATTGCCGGGGTATATTTACCGACAGCGGGGAAAATTGAATTTTGCGGTCAGGATATAACGACAAAGGCCGCTCACGAAAAATGTCACAGCGGCATCAGCAGAACATTTCAGCTTATGCGTCCTTTAATAGGACTGAGCCTGATCCAGAACATCATGATCGGGGCTATGTTCGGTAAAATGCATTCGTTAGGAGAAGCACGGAAAAGATCGGAGGAACTCTGTAAATTTCTCAATCTGGAAAAAGTCGAGCGGCCGATTTCCGCAATGACCGCCCTGGAAATAAAAAAAATGGAAATAGCACGCGCCCTGGCCACAGAACCTAAGTTGCTTTTCCTCGATGAAGTTATGGCCGGCCTCAATAAAGATGAAACAATGGACATAATTGATACTGTCCGCAAGATTCATGCTCAGGGAATGACGATCGTCATCATTGAACATGTTATGAGAGTTATTCGTGAATTGACTTCTCGCGTTGTTGTGTTGGAATGGGGCCGGGTATTATGTGAGGGCCCCTATGAAATAGTATCGAGTAATCCGCAGGTAATTACGGCATATCTTGGTGAGGAAGCAGAATGTTAGAAGTTAAAAATTTAAATGTGTTTTACGGAAAATTGCAAATTCTCTGGGATTTATCCATCCAAATTGGCAATGAATCAGTAGGGTTGTTCGGACCCAACGGAGCCGGCAAAACGACACTGATTAATACGATATTGGGTCTTGTCAAACCGGCAAGCGGCGAAATAACGCTGGATGGCGAATCGCTGGTCAAAATGGAGACAGACAAGATAATAAAACTCGGCATAGCCGTCGTACCGCAGGATAGAGAATTATTCCCCCTGATGTCTGTTCTGGAGAATTTGCGCACCGGCAGCGCTTATATTCCCCGGGCAAAAAAGAAGTATAAGGAAAGACTGGAATATATCTTCACATTATTCCCGATATTAAAAGAGAGATTGGACCAGCCCGCCGGAAGCATGAGCGGCGGTCAGCAAAGAATGGTCGCTATAGGCAGAGCATTGATGGCTGATCCCAAAGTATTGATTCTTGATGAGCCGTCCGGAGGATTGCAGCCGTCGATCGTTACGGAAGTGTTTCACCGGTTGAAGGAAATTAAAAAAGATGTCTCCATCCTTGTAACAGAACAAAATGTGCGTCAGGCGCTGAAAGCAATCGACAGGGGCTATATTCTGGAAGACGGTAAAATAGCGATGGCCGATACAGCTCAGAATCTGGCGGGAAACGATCATATTAGAAAATCATACCTGGGCATCTGATTTTCGCCCATTATTAAAATTATTTACTGCAGGATAAAAGTCATTAACAGCTTAAATTTTTCCCGGGCGTATTTTATGCCGCGGGGTAAGTTATAAATATTAATTAGTCAGTTGTCTGATTATGTGAAACCGATTGAGGTGAATTATGGATGATGTCAAAAAGCTGGTACAGGTCGGGGTGGAAAGCTGGGGCACATACATTCCCGAAGTCAAGCATAGTGCCAGTTACATATCAGAGAAAACAGGTATCCCGCAAAATGTTTTGGCAACAAAATTCGGATTATATTCCAAAAGCATCGCCGGGCCGGAAGATCATAATGTAGCCATGGCCCTCAAAGCTTCTAATGCCGCCATGCAAAGAGCAGGGATCAGCGCTAAAGAAATTGATCTGGTCATCTGGGCCGGTGAAATCACGGACAAGCATCTGATGCAGACATACGGGATTAAGCTCCAGAATGATATCGGCGCCGTAAATGCAATGGCCTTTGACATCAATCAGCGATGTGCGACATTCATGCTCGCCTTTAATTTAGTTAAAGGTATGATGGTTATGGATCCCCGCATCAAGCGGGTATTAATAGCTTCCGGCTATCGCAATTGTGATCTGATTAACTATGGCAATATCAGAACAAGGTTTATGATCAGCCTGGCAGCCAGCGGAGTGGCTATTTTGTTAAAACGGGATCATCCGGAAAATGACCTTTTGGCTTCAGCAGTAATTACGGATGGCCAGTTCTGCGAAGATGTTTACGTGCCGGGCGGGGGCTCCGGCATCCCCATGACAACCGCCGGCGGCGATATTCCGCCAACCGCCTATGAGGTTATCGAAAAGAAATTAAATTATCTTGATGTTCCCGATCCGGAGGCCATGAAAAACAGGCTGGATGAATTGTCCATGTCT
This sequence comes from uncultured delta proteobacterium, assembly GCA_963845095.1. GTDB lineage: Bacteria > Desulfobacterota > Syntrophia > Syntrophales > Smithellaceae > MVRV01. The sequence goes on along the minus strand of CAWJQM010000001.1, from coordinate 37,457 downwards.
AATTTCATTAAAGTCATTGATAAAGCCATCAATGATTCCGGTTATTCCAGGAAGGACATCGGCTATCTGGGCCTTTTGCATATGAAGCCCAGTGCCTTTGAATATGTCTCTAAAGAACTCGGCGTTGATGTAAAAACAAAAACAACCTATTGGGATGAATTTGTCAATCTCGGGCATATGGGTCAGAATGACGGCATTATGTCGCTGGAATTCGGCATCAAGCACAATAAAATTAACCCCGGAGATCTGGTTGTTTTTGCCGCCGCAGGAATCGGCTATTGCTGGGGAGCTTCCTGCATTAAATGGGGCAAGAACTGAATTTGCCATTCTAAGATCAAATCAATATTTCATTGACAGACAACTGCATTAATCCTATATCTCCGCCACCATATAAGACATGTCCTGATTTAAATTCAGGGTGGCCGGAGATCATCGTTTGATGAGGTCATGCCTTAACTAATACACACCAGGAGGATATTAATCTGTAATGACGGAAAAATCATTAATCACCGAGGAGATGCGGGCTATGATCGGCAAACCGCTGAATTCCGGAGAGCCGTTTGAGGTGGAAAAGGGCGCCATCAGGAACATGGCTGAAGCGATGAATTATCTCAATCCCCTATACCTGGACGAGGCATACGCCAAAAGCAAAGGACATAGCAGTGTTCTGGCGCCGCCCATGTTCCCGACATACGATTTGCGGTTGAGCGCATTTCTGGACGTGCTGAAATTCGACTTTGAGATAGCCGCCGGTCTGCATGGAAGCGATGACTGGGAATTTATTGCCGATGTCCACGCCGGAGATAAAATAACACCCCGGGGAAAACTCCTGAATCTGGTTGAAAAAGGCGGCTCAAGGGGAAGGATGTTGCTCATTACGTCGGAGATAAAATATACGAACCAACGTGGTGAGTTAGTGGCTGTATACAGGCCTACAGAGATTTTTATTGCCAAGTAGAGAAAAGGAGATAACCATAAATATGAACGCGCCTTTATACTTTGAAGATGTGTCAATAGGACAGGAAATCCCGCATTCGATCAAGGAGCCGCTGACTACCCGCAGCGTGGTGAAATGGGCTGCCGCAGTCAAAGACTTTTATGAAATACATTACGACAAGGATTTTGCCCGGATTATGGGCATGCCTGATATTATCGCCCATGGTCCCAATAAATGTGCCCTGTTGAGCCGTTTGCTGCTGGAATGGATTGGTGAACAGGGAAGGTTGCACAAACTGTTTTGTACGCATAAAGCCAGCAACTTTCCGGGAGAAATACTGATCTGCAGAGGCAGGGTTAAAAACAAGTATTCCCGGGACGGGAAAAATTATGTGGAATGCGAGCTCTGGGTAGAAAATCAAGATGGTAAAATTGCAGTCCCGGGCCTGGCAACAGTATCCCTTCCCGCGAAAAGGTGATTCTAATTATGGAATGGGTTATTTTGATTTTGGCCGGAATATGTGAGATCGGTTGGCCGCTGGGGCTAAAAATATCTCAGATATCAACACTGACATTATATAAAGTATTAGGCATCGCTTTTGCTGTTCTGTCCATGGCCCTCAGCGGGATTTTTTTATGGATTGCCCAAAAAAGCATACCCATGGGAACGGCTTATGCTGTATGGACAGGTATTGGTGCCGTGGGAACCTTTGTCGCCGGAATTATACTGTTTAAAGACCAGGCCAATCTCATCAGGATATTGTCTGTATTATTGATAATCGCCGGCATCGTCGGATTAAAAATGGCTCATAAATAAAGGTAGCGGGCAGGTATGAAACTCCAGTGGTTGGGAACGGCAGGTTTCGCAGTAGAAGCTAACGATCAATTATTCCTCATTGATCCATATCTTTCGTCCAATTCGCAAGCGATATCCGCCCAAAATCTGCAGCCGGAAAACATAGCCAAAGCCGGTCAGATATTTATTACTCACGGCCATTTCGACCATCTCTACGATGTTCCGGAAATAATGTCACAGGGTACTGCATCAGTCTATTGTTCGGAGATCGCCGCCTCTTCTCTGGTAAACAAAGGTGTAAATAGCGACCGTATAACTGTGATTAAAGCAGACGGCTACAGCGCCGATTGCGGCGGCTACCGGGCGCAGGCTTTTTTCAGCCGGCATATTAAATTCGATATCCCGCTTGTCGCCAGAGCCTTGCTGAGGGTGGGTACAGAACTATCGCCGCTTAGCAAAAATCGTCAAAGCCTATCCTCAAGGCCAGGTGCTGAGCTGGCGATTCACAATTAATGGATATACGATGCATCATTTCGGTAGTGGAGGGTCAACGCCTGATGAGTTATCGCGCCTGGCAGTCTATCCTCTGGACCTGCTGCTTGTGCCGCTCCAGGGTCACACACATATTTGTGACATCGCTTGGGAATATGTACGCGTGCTCCAGCCGCGCCTGGTCATACCAATCCATCATGATAATTTCTATCCGCCTATTTCAGAGGCGGTTGATATCAGTCCTTTCGTTCAGAAAGTCCGTAAAAATTGCCCCGGCACGGAAGTGCGGATTATGTCTGTGAACGAGATAATTACGTTGTGAACGGGGAAGATTAGCCGCAATATCAGCGACTAATTTGCCGTAAGACGGAGTCTATATGACACTATGTGTCAAGACGATCGCTAGCGTCTAGATGCACTAAACAAATGGCACCGTCAGGAAAATAGATGCTTTCGAATGGGAATGATTACCTCCCCCGCCCCAATTCATCGCCAGCCCCTGCTTTACGATCCCCAATATACCTTGACAAGCAAAGACAGTACACCTATAGTTCGACCCGTCAAAAGCAATACCTTTATATGCAAGACAACACATCCATCCGCGCTTATCCTAAATTGTTTTGCTGCAAGAGCATTATAGCGTTTGATATTGATCTATTGGAGGCAGCAAATATTGATTGGAAAAACGACCCATTCTCCTGAGGAAATGAAACAACTGTTCCGATTCCGTTATCGCAGCTATTGCATAGAAAAGCAGTATTTACCGGCATCTGATTATCCCGAACAAGCCGAGTCTGATGCATTGGATGCCTACTCTTTCCAACTCTCCGTATGGGATGTCTTGGATCCTGGAAGGCTGCTCGGATGCGTCCGGCTGATCCCCCCCAACCCGCTGGGACTTCCCTGTATGGATCACTTTGCGATCACGGATAGGGCCGTTTCCCCGGAAAGCGCCGCGGAGATCTCTCGTTTTATAGTCTCATCAGAAGCGAGAAGCAGCGAGCGCAGGAAAGTATTCCAAATGCTCTGCCAAATGACCTATCGTCTTCTTCTGACTCATCGCTTGAGCAACTGTTACACAATCACGGATGAGCGGTTTTACAAACTTCTATGCCGCATGGGTTTTCCTTACCAACGGATCGGTCCCACCTTACCGATCATGGGGGGAACTTTCCCTTGTGTAGTCCTCACAGAGGCACTGGGGCAGTTGTCCTGGTTACATCACCCGGTTAAACATGCGGCATAGTTCGGGCACGAGGCATCTGAGTCAGTGGACCAGTGGCCGTTATATCATCCGGACGTCATTCTCACAGAAAAGGATGCACTACCTCGATCAGGAGGAAAAGGTCATTTATAGATCCAAGGATAAAAACGATGCTTTAGATTGAGTGGCTGACTTGTGCCCCCTATGTCCCCACCCGGGGCGTAAGATTCTGCATGATCAATATTTCATTGACATAGTATATCGTTCTTCTTATAAGTTCTAAATATAGAAACAATATCTTATCAACTAATTCCTTTAGGAGCGTTAAGGAGAATCAAATGAGTCAGAACAATGCATCGAGAAAGAAGGTTTTAATCAACCCCCCAGGAACAGAAGAAATTTACAAACGGATGAAATTTTCTCAGGCGGTCCGCGCAGGCGACACGGTCTGGGTATCCGGTCAGGTGGGTATTGATGAAAAAGGTGTAGTCAGCGAGGGAATCGATGCCCAGGCTCGCATGGCCTTCAAGAACCTGGAGCATGTTCTCGCCGAGACGGGTGCTTCTCTAGCCGATGTGGTAGAGTTGCTGACCTTCCACACATCTATGGGAGATATTCGCGGCTTTTCCAAAGTCAAGACTGAGTTCATTCCCGCGAATTACCCGGCTTGGACGGCAGTGGGTGTTAAGGAACTGGTCATGCCCCAGTTGCTGGTCGAGATCAAGGCCATTGCTGTCATCGGCAGTGGAGAGGCCGGTTAACAGGGCTATCGGTTGCAAACCCATTTGTCAGTATGGGCTCTATATTCACTATCGTCAGCTTGAAACATTGGAGGCAGCCGAATGTGAAGGAGTCCTTTCTGGAACAAAGCAGCCAGCAATTTTTGGGGGCATGCTTGTTTTTAAGCAGCAGTAAATTCAATTCATGCCCAACACAAACATAGTCAGCATACTTGACATTTTGTGGCAATATTTAATTGACATGTAAAACAGTCTTTCTCTATACTTCCTCCATAAAAAAGTAATGCTTTATTAAAGAGCTAAACCATGATCAGAATTTTCAGTGGCAAGAGCCCCAAAATAGCATCTTCCGCTTTCGTGAGTGAGACTGCCTACATAACCGGTGATGTTGAAATTGGCGAAAATGCGAACATTTGGCCCGGAGCAGTCATCCGGGGAGATATTGCCAAGATAACCATAGGTAAAAATACCAGCATTGAAGATAATTGCGTAGTACACAGTGCCACAGACATTATTATCGGAGACAATACGATCGTGGGACACGGAGCGGTCCTCCACTGCAGAAAAATAGGCAATAACGTTCTGATAGGCAACAACGCTACTGTGCTGGATAACGCTGAAATCGGAGATTATTGCATTATTGCCGCCGGCTCCGTAGTTGCTCCAGAGACGAAATTTCCACCAGAATCATTAGCCATGGGTGTACCTGCCCAAGTGAAAGGCAAGCTATCTCAGAAGCAAAAAGACTATATAACCATAGGCGCTGCATTCAATGTTAAACTAGCCCAGGAATATAAGAAACAGGGGCTTTGAGATATCTTTTCCCTGTGATTAATAACGATTCACTTCCTGAAAGTGAGTGTTTAAGATATTTCATGGATATGCTTTCTTTGATTGTGAAAGCGACAAAATGGAAATGGCTCGAAATTGGTTGAAAACCAACTTTAAAATACATTGTCAGCAAAGAAAAACATATATATTCTAATCGGCGGGGTGCAATATATTCATGGCTTGAACCGCAAAAGGGCGCGCATTGCCCGTACCGTCTTGGCGGGACTTTCACAGCAGGGCGTAATTACGGAGTCCTTCAGTTATCATTTGGTATACTGTTTAATTATGATATCAGAAAATCTGATTTGGCTATTTTGGGATACTATTAACATTGGGGAACCATATAGATGGGAGATGTCTTTAAATTCAACGAAGTGTTTTCCATTTACGAATATTTTTACAGTGTCTTTAATCGCTTCGATTTTTAGCTTGTTTGTCATATTATCGATAACAGGAGATGTATCCCAGTTTTTCTGATATAGCCCGCTGACATTTCCGATTGTATAATATTGTCCATTAAGGCCATTGAACAAACAATATCTTCCGTCTAAAAGAAACCCGAACTGAAATCCCTGTCTACTTGAAGTTCTGTTTCTGAAAAGCATCTCATGGCCGCCTTCAAAAATATTTTGCCGTATACCAACGGTAATATAACTAACTCCTCCTCTTATCTTTGTTATAGTCATCTCCATGATATAGTCTTTTAATTCTTTTTTTAGAATCAAATAGCTCTCTTTAGAAACGAATTTTGAAGTGATCGAATTTTTGTCAAAATCCCAGTCTCCTGCCAAAATTTCCCAGTTTGCTTTAATGAAAGGCACACTCCCTGAGTTTAAGACATTGAAGCCAAAACAGTTAATCTACCGCACCCTCGTTTCTCAGGCCGGTGATTTTTCGGTGCTCTCTACCAATTGGTAATTTCCAGTATTCCCTGTTTCAGGAATCTATTGAATAGTGAGTTTTATGCTTATTAAGACAAACTTAATTGGACAATGCCTGTCCAGTCAAGTGTAGGTCACATGTGTAATTATCGGTTCCAGGCTGGTCAAGAACATTCCCCGAAAAAGAGGTTGCTTTAGTTATCAAAAAAAATAATAATCACTTTCGAAATTGTCTTCATCAGAAGGCATTTCATGAAGTCTTTATGCATGGTCAGAACGGAGCACATTGAACGGCAATTCATTACAAACTACCTTTATCCTGAAGAGCTGATGATTATAAAATGTATTATGGGTGAAGAAAAGAAAAGGAGATAAACAAGATGCCTTCGACAGAAAACAATTCCCTGGAAGAGTCTCTGCAGAGTTATAAACAGCAAAGCATTCCGATTACGAAAGCGACGCTGTCCTGGCGCAAAGACCTGTCGTTCGTTGGCATGACCCAGCAGGGATATGAAATTGAATTCGATGCCCATGCCCAGGAGGGATGTAAGCCGACGGAAGCACTGCTTCTGAGCCTGGCCGGGTGTATGGGGATCGATGTTGTGATGATTCTGCAAAAAATGCGGATTGCGGTGAAAAGCTTCAGGATGGACCTGGTGGGAGAGAGAAATCAAACTCCGCCTCAGTATTTTAAAGCTGTTGAAATTGTCCTGCATATCGCCGGGAAAAATCTTGATTCCAAAAAAGTTGATCGGGCAGTTGCCCTGTCGCACGACAAATATTGCTCCGTATACAACTCACTGCGCCAAGACATGAAGGTAAATGTGCGGTACGTGCTGGAAGAAAGCAATTAAGATTAATTGCGGCAGCCGTTTGTCTTTCTTGGCACGCGCCGATTCAAAATCAACCAGCCGGTCCAGAATGGACGTATCAGGAAGTTTGGGATTCATGACCGCCTCCTGGTTGTAGAAATAATTTACCAGCTCCAGCTGCGATAGTCAATATCGCCAGGAGTATCATTTAATTTTATTGACAGGCATTTTTTTGCTCTTATGGTTTTACAAAAAAAAGAAATTTGCCCGAGTTACCCAACAAATAAGTCCAGTAAGGAGGAATTACCATGTCAGATCTGCATCCATACTTGAGTCCGTCTTGGCGCGATGAGGCGCTCAAAAGACTCCAGACAGAACTAACACCGGAAAAAATGAATAAGGTCACGACATCGATGTCCAACATCTATAAAAACTGTCCCGGTGGCGAAGAAATGTTTCTATTTGTTGAATGCCAGGAAGGAAAAGTAACCCGCGTGGAAACAGGAACCGGTGAGCCTCCCAAGGCTGAATTTTTAATAATAGGTAATTATGAAACTTTTTCCCGGATTTCCCGCGCCGAACTTGGCGCCCAGAAGGCACTGATGACCGGGAAGCTTAAACTCAAAGGTAATCTGGCCAAAGCGCTCAAACTGGCAGCAGTTTCCGACCGCCTGAACAAAGTATTGGCTCAAATACCAACTCAATATTGAAGGGAGATAAAATATGCCCAGAATATTAGATAAGAATGACAAGTATTATATCGACAACCCCGGACGTGTTCAGGCAATTCAGGCTCAAATGCATCAGCGCGGTATAGATGTGTATCTCGGTTCGCGCATCCGGACTATGAGTTTTGTCATGGACACATTCTGTCCGTGGCGAAGTTATATTATCATTCCGCCGGAAGGTCAGCCCACTTATTTTACTTTTGTCGTTGACGCGATGCGTGTGGGCGACGAGACCTGGCTGGATGGCGACCACGTGCGCGCCTACGGACCGATGGGTGGAATGGACCAGGTATCCGCCATAACTGATTTTATCCAAGACGAAATCGGCATCAAAAAGGGCCGCCTCGGCTACGAGGACGGGATATCCGCCTACACAGCTGAAGGAAATCTTTCCCATTGGGAATACACCCACTTTAAAGATGCGCTGCCCGGTTTTGAATGGGTCAACTCACACGATATTATCGATGCCCTTTCTCTCATCAAAGATCAAGGCACTATTGAACGCTTCCGGACAGCATCGCTTATTGTCGACGAAGGACACAAGGCGGCGCTGGCGGCGCTGGAAAACGGCGGCTATAAAGGGATGACGGAAACTGTCATTGCCGGCATCGCCGCTCTGGCCATGCGCAAAGCAGGCAGTGTGTCGGAATGGAACTTTGCCGGGTTAAATGAAATTTCCAGCGGCTACCGCACCGGGCTCGGCGCCTGTACGCCTCCCACAACCAAGGAGATCAAAGCCGGTGAACCTTTGATGCTGGATTTTCACGCGATGTTTAAACTGGCGCTGGGCGACCACTCGCACAATTACCTGATCGGTCCGGCAACAAAACGTCAACGCTGGCACGCGGATAATTTTGTCGCGATTATCCGGAAGGTGATTGATAATTACCGCGCCGGCACTACTCCCGGAACACTTGCGGCGATCATGATGGACTTTGCCGAAGCGCGCGGCTGCGGTGATTTTATTCAGCCGGCATGCGAACATGGAATCGGACTTTTTGGCGATGAGTGGCGGATAGGGTCAATCGTCAATCCCGATCTGCCCTACTGGACTGATCAGGACCACGTCTATCAGGAAAATGAAATGGTCGTCTGTGCCATGCAGTATGCCGCACCTGAAGAAAACATCGGTTTCCGCTATGAAAATGATATTGTGATCGTAAAAGGCGGCTGCGAGGTGTTATCCAAATATCCGCTTGGTATTGAAGAAATTGTGTAAGTTCTTTCACCTCCCGGCGCATTGAGTTGAGCCGGGAGGTGAAATTCCGGTAAATTCTTTGGCTAGGGAACTTTCTTATTTGCCCTTGAAAATGGCCTCGCGGCGTTCCATGAAAGACAGCATTCCTTCCATGGCGTCTTCGCTCGCCATTATAGGTATAAGGTCCGGAATGAGCCGGTCCAGAGCGGCCTGATCCCCCTTCTTCTTGGTGAAGCGAGAGGACTTGAGGGCGGCCATGACGCCCAGGGGGGCGCGCTTGGCGATATTCGTCGCGATCTCCAAGGCGCATTCGAATTCTTTTCCCGGTTCGGTTAATGCCTGCGCAAGACCCATCCGGTAAGCTTCTGCGCCACTTATTTCATCACCGGTGAGGATGTAGCGCATGGCGTTACCCCAGCCGATTTCTTGAAACAGGCGGACGGTGCCGCCGCCCACCGGGTAAATGCCCCGCTTCACCTCCAGTGCGGCGATGCGGGCATCGGTGGAGACTACGCGAATATCCTGCGCGAGCATCATTTCAAAACCAATCGTATAACAACGACCCTGGATGGCCATAACCACAGGTTTTCGGCATCGTTTTTCCTCGTCGTAACCCATGAAGTCAATGTAGTCATCCGGTATTATCATTTTTTCCCCGGAGAACCTGGCGGCAAATTTATCCAGCTCGAGGCCTGAAGTGAAATGCTTTCCGTGAGCGAAAATCAGACCGCAGCGCAGGTCGGGATTACCGTCCAGTTCGCGGTAGGCAGCGGCTACTTCGTCGTACATTTCCAAATCAAAGGCGTTTTGTTTCTCCGGGCGGTTCAGCCCCATAAGGAGCACATGGTCTTTTGTTTCTATGGTAATACGGGTATATTCCATCTTTATAAATCCTCCTTAATTATTTTATTAATGAGCATTGCGTCGCTCTTATTGCACATATGCACCCATTTATCAAGATGGTGTAGATAGTTACATTGCTTCAATAATTACCGAGCGGGCCGGACCATTTCCGCCGCAGAGAGAAGCCAGGCCCAAATTAACGCCTCTTCTTCTCATTTCATACATCAAGGTAATGACCAGTCTGGCTCCCGTAGGACCACCCGGATGGCCCAGTGCGATGCCCGAACCGTTGACGTTTGTTATGTCCCTATTCAGCCCGAGAAGTTTTTCAACCGCCAGATATTGGGCGGCAAATGCTTCATTAACTTCAATTAGTCCGATATCGGAAAGCTTGATGCCGGTCTTTGCCAGTAATTTTTGTGTTGCCGGCACCGGTCCATATCCCATAAGTTCCGGTTCAACTGCAGCAAGCGTTCCGCCGATGATTTTGGCCAGAGGTTTGATGCCCAGTTCTTTGGCTTTATCTAAGGACATCACCAGAATTGCTGAGGCGCCGTCGTTTAAGCCGGAAGCATTGCCGGCGGTAACCGTGCCGCCCTTCTTAAATGCCGGCTGCAATTTGGTTAGGTCTTCGATCTTCAAACCAAATCGAATATGCTCATCAACCTTGAATTCACCGGTTTTCCCTTTTCCCAGCGGAACAGTCACCGGAACGATTTCCTCATTAAACCAGCCCTTCTCTGTCGCGTTCTGAGCGCACTGATGGCTGCGCAAAGCATAAGCATCCTGCTCTTCGCGGGAAATGTTATATTTTTCTGCCAGATTTTCCGCGGTTAATCCCATGATGATGTTGCCGCCTCCGCTCATGCCTTCCCATAAAGCATCGACCAGCACATCATTTTGCATTCTGCTGCCCATGCGGTGTTTTTTCAATACATAGGGCGCCTGGGTCATGTTGTCGGTTCCTCCGGCCAGAGCTACATCCATATCTCCCAGTCTGATGCGCGAGAAAACTATGTCCAGTGCGTCCATAGATGACGGGCAAACTCGGTTAATGGTCATCCCCGGAACAGTGTGGGGAAATCCAGCCTTCAATGCCGCCACCCGGCCGACATTATTCTGGGCTGAATCGTAGCCTGTTACTCCTAAAATTACGTCATCGATCAGGTTGGCATCAAGGCCTACCCGGTTAACTGCTTCCTTCAAACAAATTGCCGCCATGTCAGACATTGTTATGTCCTTCAAAGAGCCTAAGAAATCTCCAATAGCGGTTCGACAAGCCGATACAATTACTACTTCCTTTAAATTTGCCATTTCTCTGCTAACCTCCTTAGCTATTATGTTTTATTTCTTTCGAGATTGATGACTTTTAGTGTGGTCAGTCCTTGCTCATGTGCATCGCAATATGCATAACGTTAACACAAACCATTTATATTATGCAAGATAAACACCATAAACATGTTGGCCTTGTAAGTCTTCTATATCACATAGAATATTATTTAGCCGCTTCTGCTTTCCCATAATTTTGCACGATATGTTGTTTTGCGTAATCCATATATGGTGCAGTGATTTTGCTTATCCTCCTCCTCTTAAACGGTATTCAGTTTTCTTGATTTATTTCCAGAAATTCAAAATTGAATTGGTGAACTGATGAAGATGTCCAATAAGTAACATTCACCGTTCTGTGCAATCCAGCATATTCATTGTTCTTGAAAGTGGCCATGAAGTATGCCTATGGATAGTCATGCTTTACAGGAAACTATCATGACTGCAAAATCCAAATCTGTCGAAATAGATTTCAATCCCGAATTTCAGCGGGCGCTGGCGCTTCTGGAAGATACGCAGAGAAACATCCTGATCACCGGTCGCGCGGGAACGGGGAAATCAACGCTGCTTAATTATTTCCGCGATCACACTAAAAAGAAAGTGGTGATTCTTGCCCCGACGGGCGTGGCAGCGGTCAATGTTTCCGGTCAGACGATTCATTCCTTTTTTCATTTCAAGCCCAGTGTAACGCCGGCATCAATTAAAAAGAAAAAGCGTGCCGGAACAGAAAAGACAACAATTTATAAAAAGCTCACCACAATTGTGATTGACGAAGTATCGATGGTGCGCGCCGATATGCTCGACTGTGTCGACAAATTTCTTCGCCTCAACGGCCCGGAAGAAAAGCTGCCCTTCGGCGGTGTACAGATGATTTTTATCGGCGATCTGTATCAGCTGCCGCCGGTGGTCACGGGCGCAGAACGGGACATATTCAAGACGCATTACGCGAGCCCTTATTTTTTCAGTGCCAAGGTTTTTGACCAGTTGAATATGGAATTTCTGGAGCTGGAAAAAGTGTATCGCCAGAAGGACGATGAATTTGTCCGCCTGCTCAATACCATCCGCAACCGCACGGTGACGGACGACGATCTGGCTTTGTTTAACAGACGCTGTGATCCGCAGTTTGAAGCCCCTGCCGGTTCCTTCTATCTGTCGCTGACCAGCACCAATGATCTGGCCGACACAATTAACAAAAAGTGTCTGGCGGAGCTGCCGGGAAAAATCTGGAAAGCCCAGGGAGAGATTATCGGTGATTTCGGCAAGGAATACCTGCCGACGGCCGTGGATTTGCAGCTGAAAAAGGGCGCGCAGATCATGCTGCTCAATAATGATTCCTTAGGCCAGTGGATCAATGGCACCATCGGCAAAATCAAAAAGTTTGAAAAAGATGATGACGATGAAGATGTGATTGTGGCCGAACTGGACAACGGCGACACAGCGCGCATTGCTCCCTATACCTGGAAAATCTACCGGTTCTTTCTGAAAAATGAAGAACTGCGCTCCGAAGAAGTCGGCTCTTTCACGCAGTATCCGGTACGTTTGGCTTTTGCGGTGACCATTCACAAGAGCCAGGGGAAAACTTTCGAAAACGTGATCATTGATGTGGGACGCGGCACGTTCGCCCACGGACAGATGTATGTCGCGCTGTCGCGCTGCACGACTCTTGCCGGCATTGTGCTCAAACAGCCGTTGAAAAAGAATCATATAATGATGGATTGGCAGGTGGTGAAGTTTCTCACGGGCATTCAGTACGCTCAAGCGGCGAAAACATTCAGCCGTGAAGAAAAGCTGAAAATGATCGAACAGGCGATTCAGGATAAAACAAACATCGAAATCCTCTACCTCAAGGGACAGGATGAAAAATCCCGCCGGGTAATCCGTCCGCTGTGCGTCGGCGCAATGGAGTATAAAGGATATCCCTACCTGGGATTGGATGCCTTCTGTGTGGCGCGCCAGGAAAAACGCCGGTTCAATGTAGATCGCATTCTCGCAATCACCAGCTTGGAATAGATAAGTTTTTCAGATATTGCCGGCAAAGGTTTAAGATCATTTAGGCATTGATCTTTTTCATCAGCCAGGCCATATTTTTGCCCAGGGTTTTCATCGTCGCTATGCCTTCCTCATCTTTCAGCACATCGCCGGGATCACGGCCTACGCCGATGCTCCAGTAACTTGATCCGGGCATGACCATCTGCATGTAATGAAGAAACAGGTTCATAGAGTTGAAGGCGGGAATTGCTCCTGCCCGCCTTACGGCGACAACTGCAGCCCCGACTTTTCGCTGGAGCATGTAATCGTTAGCCCGGGCGACAAAACCGCAGCGCTCGATAAATGCCCGCATGCCCGCTGAAACATCAGAGAAATAGGTGGGAGAACCCAGAAGAATGCCGTCGGCGACTTCCATCTTTCCCAGCAGGTCGTTGAGGATATCTTTTTTGACAACGCAACGCCGGTCCTTATTCTGGGCGCACTTATAGCACGCCCTGCAACCGTCTATTGATTGTCCCGCCAGTTGGATCAGTTCGGTCTTGATGCCTTCTTTCCTCAGTTCATCGATAACGAGGTTGAGCAGAATTGCTGTGTTACCGTCTTTTCTCGCACTGCCGTTTAGCGCTACAACATGCATAATTTCCTCCTTTATTCCCTGTTGGGCCAAGTTTCATAAGATAACTTTTATTGATGCTATTCCAAAGACTGCGCCGAATGATGAAAGCAAAATAAGAAAAGCTCAGCCCGCTGTCAAGGTAAATCAGCGACACGGCGGCGGGCCCTGCCGGAAATAGCTGTTAGCAGCAAACAGAAATGTCCTGTTTTAGACATTAAAGCCGTCGATTGATATACAGGTCATTGCTTTATCTGAGGCGGACGGGCAAAGAACGCCAGAGCGCCGCAGCCAAGCGACAGCGCGGCCGCGATCGTAAAAGGAAGGAAATAGCTGCCCGTGTTATCATAGAGAAATCCGGCCAGTATGGGGCCTATGGCACTAGCCAGTGTCACTACCGGAGTCGTCCAACCGACAATCCGGGAAAAGTGCGTGCGTCCAAAATATGCGCCCATGACGTTGGGCAGAAGGACAATCATGCCGCCAAATCCGATACCTGTGAGAATCGAATAAAGATAAACAAAAAAGATGCCTCTGGCGTTCAGCAAGGACACAATCCCCAGGCCCAGGCAGACCATAAAGACGGCCGCCAGATACCGTCCGTCAAACCGCATGCCTAAAACACCGCTTAAAAGCCGCCCCAAAATACTCATCCCCAGCATCAGCCCCAGAGCCATCGCCGATGCCATTGGGGAATATTTCAAGTCCTGCAGATAAGCCACCTGATGGGTGGTCAGCATGGTCGTCGTGAAAAGGATAACGGAAAACAGGGTCAACAGGATCCAGAGCGCAGGTGTCCGCAGGGCATTGCGCAGGGGCCAATCCTGAGTCGTAGAATAAACACGGCTTTTCGCAAAAGGCTCCGACAGATCAAAAGCAGCTTGCGATGTGTGCCCGTCCGGAAACTGGCCTTCATCCTCCGGCTTATTGCGGATCAGCAAACCGGCCAGAACAACACCAAAAAGCAGATGGATGACAGCAAGACAAACCCATGTCCAGCGCCAGCCAAAAGATGTAATGAGCGCACTGATGAGCGGCGGCAGAAAAAATCCTCCGACCCCGCCGGAGGCAAACAGAAATCCCAGCGCCAGCGACCTTCGTTTGATGAACCAGTGATTGATCACCGTGGTCACTGGTAAAAACTCGGAAAAGGCCAGCCCTAATCCGCCCATCACCCCGAAAAAGAGATAAACATGCCAGATTTCCCCGACCTGGGACATGAAAAGTAAACCCAGCGCTGCGATGATGTTCCCCGCAATGATATTTTTCCGGGCGCCATAACGCGCAATCGTGAATCCGGCAAGCGGTCCCAGCATGCCGCCGACAATGAGAAAAAGCGTATAGGGACCGGATAAAACCTGCCGGCCCCACCCGAATGTCTCACTCATGGACGGCAGAAATACCCCGAAAGCATAAGTCACATTCCCGCAAATGCCGCCATACGCCAGCATCACGCCCGCCAGCGTCAACCAGCCGGAAAAATAGTTTGTTCGAACATCAGGAGGATGATTCATAAATTCCTGAACGCATCTGATTTGTTTTGCACAAAGTATAGGAAAATTGGTTTTTGTGTCAATCAATTAATCGATTACCGGTTTTATCCCGTCTTTTTATTCCGTGATTTCTTTTCGCAATTGGATCGGTTCTCTTCGTTTTTTAGGCAAACGCAGATTGATCATTTCTACCGCCACGGAAAAAGCCATCGCAAAATAGATGTAGCCTTTAGGGACATGTACGTCGAAACCTTCGATAATCAGCGTAACCCCCACCAGTATCAAAAAGGACAAGGCCAGGATTTTGATGGTCGGATGACGATCGACAAAGTTGGCAATTGGTTTGGCGGCAAACAACATGACACCCACCGCCAGGATAATCGCAATCGCCATGATCGAGATGTGCTGGGCCAGACCCACTGCCGTGATGACGGAATCGAGCGAAAACACGATATCAAGAACAGCAATCTGAAAAAGCACCGCCCCCATCTTTGTAGTTTTCAGTGCCGGTTTATCCTCCTCAATGCCCTCCAGGCTGTTGTGAATTTCATGGGTTGCTTTGCCCAGCAGAAATAGTCCGCCGCTAATGAGAATGATGTCGCGTCCGGAGATATCCTGTCCCAGGATCGAGAACCATGGTTGGGTCAAGTTGGCTATCCAAACAATGGAAAATAAAAGTGCCAGACGAGTGCCCATCGCCAGCATGAGGCCTATATTCCGGGCAATATTTCTTTTTTGGGCAGGCAGTCGTCCCACCAGAATGGATATAAAAATGATGTTGTCGATGCCTAGGACTATCTCCAGAGACGTCAGGGTTCCGAGAGCAATCCATGCTTCAGGACTGGTCAACCATGTAAACATAATCATTCTCCGCTTATTTAATTTAAGGGTGTGTTATTTAACGCTCTCTCGCAGCACGGCTTTTGATGCCGGCGGCATAGTGTTGTTTGATTTCATTGACTTCGCTTACCGTGTCGGCCGGTTTTATAATCTCTTTGGCCTCGTATTCGTTAAGGTATTGCTTTTGATATACAAATGATAAGCAGGAGCATTCTTGTATGTCAAGGAAATATCGACCGCAGAATGATATGCTGCTGATGTTTGTCCTCGTGCTTGAAGAGAAGATTTCTGTCTGGCTTTGGAACTTTCAGCGTTGTAAAAAGAGAAGCTAGAAGAGGCAGAAATCCCAAGACTGGGGAGGCAATCAAAATAGCTGCCAGGGTAATGCCAAAAGTTAAGCATGCAAAGGCGTTGGAAGAGGCGGTGAAGCAGAGAGTTACGCTTCAGATTGAAGGAAAAAAGCCGACTTATGTATCTTGACAACCATAACATCTACAACTAAAGAAAAATCTCTAACTGTCGGAATACCTTAACTGGTAATGGTTTGAAGTTAATTTCTATTAACGAAGTTAATAAGTTAACAGCGTCCCCCTGTGTGTAGCTGAGTCAGACTAATTCGGTTGAATAAAAAGCTTAAAAGGAGTAGCAACATGAGAACAAAGGAAGATTACATCAAGGGCTTGGCCAAAATGTAGCGGAACATTTACTTCGACGGTCAGTTGATTGATCGTTACTCCCGCATCCACACCAATAATGGAGGAGAAATCATATGAAAGCAGCAGTCATGCATGGAGCAAGAGACCTTCGCACGGTAACAGTACCCGATCCCGTCCTTGAATCTCATGGAGTGATTATCAAAGTGAACTCATGCGGCGTCTGTGGTTCCGATCTGCATGTCTACAAGCGGAATGGTCAGGAAGGCACCATCTTCGGACATGAGTTCAGCGGTGACGTGGTCGAAGTGGGGGCTCAGGTAAAAGGTATCACGCCGGGGATGCGCGTGACGGCCGTCGGTTTCAAACCCTGCGGGAAATGTTTCTGGTGTGCGCAGGGAAAATGGCATCGCTGCTCCGACATGGCACTGATGGGCTATCAATTTCCCGGAGCTATGGCGGAATATGTGCATGTTCCCTTTGCCGCCCTGGGACGCAACGTATTTCCTTTACCTGATGAATTGACCTATGAAGATGCGGCTTCGGTAGAACCGCTTTCCATTTCCTATTTCTCCGTCAACAGGGCCCAGCCCAAGGAAAATGAATCCGTTGCCGTCATTGGACTGGGTGTTATCGGTCTTTACGCCATTCAGTTACTGAAGTCCATGGGGGTATCCAAAATTGTGGCCAGTGGACGCAGACCTTCCCGGCTTGAGGCCGCCAGGATATGCGGAGCCGATATCATCATCGATGCCTTGAAAGATGACGCCGTAAAGGCGGCGATGGATGCGACGGCCAAGATGGGTGTCAATACCGTTGTCGAATGTGCCGGAACGCAGGTGACCTTTGATCAATCAGTCGCCATGGCCCGCGGCGGCGGGAAAATCATGCTCGTCGGTATTTACGAGGAAGCTCTTACCTGGGATCCCCTTACCGTGATCGCCAAAAATCTTTCCCTGATCGGCTGTCTGGGGGGCAATTTCCCGGCATCTATCGAATTGCTCAAAAGCGGAAAGGTCAATGCCAAGCCTCTGATCACCCATCGATTCCCGCTGGATCAAGCGGCTGAGGCGTTCAAAGCACAGCTTCAGGATCCAAGCGCCATTAAGGTGATGATCAAGCCCTAAGCAAGATAGTGCACGCGATAGGAGCCTTTTTTAACAACCACTTGTAAAATATGGCATCATAATAACTAACTAATTAATAACAATTAGAAAGGAGTACCACAATGAGAACAAAGCAGGATTATATCAATGGATTATCCAAGATGAAACGAAACATTTATTTTGATGGACAATTAATCGACCGGACGGATGAACTGCAGATGGACTGTATCAACACCATCGGCACCACATACGATGAGGCCGCCAAACCGGAAAACCAGGATCTCTGCACGGCTATCTCGCATCTCACCGGCGAAAGAATCAACCGCTTTAATCACATTCACCAGAACAAGGAAGACCTGCACAAGAAACAGGATATGACCAGAATGCTCTGCCAGAAGGTCGGCGGCTGCATCCAGCGCTGCATGGGCATAGACGGCACGAACGCCATTTACAATGTTTCGTATGAAGCAGACAAACTGAACAACGGCGCCACCCAGTACCATGAGAACTTCAAGAAGTGGCTCACCCGCTTCCAGACGGAAGACCTCATCGGCTGCTGTGCCCAGACTGATACGAAGGGAGACCGGATGCTGCGCCCCGCCGATCAGCCGAATCCCGGCTCCTATGTGTATATCAAGGAGCGCACGAAAGACGGCATCGTCGTCGAAGGCTGCAAGGTCCATATTTCTGAAGCCTCCGTGGCCGACGAGGTTCTCGTGGTGCCTACGCGCGCCCTGCGCCCTGTAGACAAGGACTATGCCGTGGCCTTCGCCGTTCCCGGCGACTGGGACGGTCTGAAGCAGGTAGCGACCATGCATAATCTCCGCCCCCGTGAGCACTATAAGCGCGGTTTTGTACAGGGGGCTACCGACTCCTACATGATCTTCGAAAACTGCTTCGTGCCCTGGGAGCGGGTCTTCCTGGCCGGCGAGCACCAGCATGGCGGCGCCTGCGCGCTCCTGTTTGCCCTGTTCCACCGCCATTCCTATTCAGGATGCAAACCGGCCATCGGCGACGTTATTCTGGGAATGGCCGCTCTGGCCGCCGAAGTAAACAACATCCACAAGGAGTCTCATGTCCGGGAGAAGCTCGCCGAGATCATCATGACCATCGAGCTGGGTTACGCTGCCGGTTACACGGCTTCCGACCTGGGGAAACCCGAAGTTTATATTCCGGGCATCGGTTTTGTGCCTTATGGCCCCGGCTCCTTTATTCCGCATTCGATTTACTGCAACGTCGGCCGATGTCTTTCCGGGGAAGCGGTCTGGCGCGAATCGGAGATCCTTTGTGACATCGCGGGGGGCATCCCGGCAACCTTCCCCCACGAGAAGGACTTTGCCAATCCGGCCACCGGCGCGGCGCTTTTGAAATATACCAAGCGCAATCCGAAGATGTCCGCCGAAGACCAGGCTCAGTTCTGGAGACTGATGGGTGATGTGCTTTGTTCCGCCACCGGCGGCATCATGAACGTGGGCAACTATCATGGCGGCGGCTCGCCGATCATGGAGCAGATCGCCATCACGACTCAGTATGACATCGAATCCCGTAAAAAACTCGTAAAATATATTGCCGGTATGAGCGGCGGAGACAGAGAAGCGCTGGTCCCCAAAGCGGCGAGAAAGTAACATAAAATCAATCGTTCAGACGCCCTGGGCGCAAGCCCTCGGCGTCTGAACAGCCCGCCTTTGACTATAATATGATCAACTTTTCTCATCTGGGTAAAATGGACCGCAACTTTCCCTGCATCGAACCAGGGAATTCTTCACGCCGTCAGCATCCGGTAGATCCGGGTAATCTTTTCGGGAAGTTTGACCACGTCGTCGATGACTGTCCAGCTGCTGTGACTGTACATGCGGGGCAGATATTCGGCGGCGGCCCGGTCCACCGTGATGCAGAAGGTCTTGATCCCGAAGTGCTGGGCCTCTTTCAGGGCCATCCGTGGTGTCTTCAATCGCATAGGTACCAGAATATTCCTTGTCCACAGGCTTGCCGTCGCTCAAAAGAATGATCAGCTTCGTTCGCTCTGACCGTTTTCTCAACTTGCTTAAAGTATGGCGGATCGCCGATCCATCGCGGTTTTCAAAGTGATCCTCTATGGCGGAAATCCTTTTTTTGGCCCGATCGTCATAGGGATCGTCGAAATCCTTGATGCGGTAGTAATCGACGTTGTCGCGGTTGTCTCCGGAAAATCCGTAAATGGCGAAAGCATCGCCGACCTCGTGCAGAGCCTCAGACATGATGATCAGGGATTCCTTTTCGCGTTCGATCGTCGCGCCCCTGGTGCTGCGGCTCATGTCGACAAGAAAGGCCACGGCAATGTCTCGCCTTCTTTTTTGAATGAGGGTGTAGTTCTTTTCCGACGGGGAGATCCCCGCTTTGCGGTCCACCATGAATTCCACCACGGCATCCAGATCAATATCGTCGCCGTCATACTGGCGCTTGAGCCTGGTAAAGCCTTCCGGTTTGAGCATCTGGAATTCCCGCCGGATCTTTTTCAAAAGCCCCGCGTGCCGCTCTGTCGTCTCCCGGTAAAAATCAAGAGAAGTTCCCGCGTGGGTTTGTTCGCGGATTCTGGTCCAGTTGCTGCGGTAATCGTGCAGATCCTCTCCCCATTCGTCATAAAGAGATGTTCCCTGTTCACTTTGCAGCTCCGTCTTTTTATCCAGGGAAGCCTCGAGGCTGCGGAGGAGAAGAAAGACGTCGTTCGGACTGGATGATTCCAGCCGCCGTTCGATTTCTTTGGGCGTTATCCCTTTTTCCTGATAAACAGCCCGAAGCAGCCGTTCGATTTTCTCCGGCGCGTCAAATTTCATGGAGGGGTCCACAGTGCCTGCTTCTTCTTCATGCTGTTTCGCCCTGCCCGCTTCCTGTTTGCCGCTGCTGGATGGCGCGCGATAACTTTGCTGGTCCTGACCAGTCCGGTGGTGTCTTTGTGCCACATTGTCTGCAGTGGGCCTCGTCTGGGTGGGACTTGTGTCGCTTTCCGGGTTGCTTTGCGATTCCACCTGTGGCCCGGATTGACTGCGCTGCGCTGATTGACGGCCCTGCAGCCGGTTCTGGATCTGCTGTGATGTTTTGCCGAAGCTGCCGATATTCTGGGACACCATGTCCTGATCCAGCGGTTTGGACAGGGGTTTGACCGCCCGGTAAGGCTCCTTGAAGGCCTTATCGATCATGAAATATACACGGGCGGCCAGACGCGCCGCCTCATGAACATCAGCCTCCGGCTGCCGCAACGTCAAGGAGAGATCCAGCGCGCTCCGGAGAATCGGTATGGCCGGATCATCGGTATTGTCGAATACTTTCCGGGCCATCAGGCTCTGGGTGATCATCGCCACCGCTCGCTGTTTGGGGTTGGTCATTTTTTGTGGTGAGCGACGCTTGGCCGTCATATGGCGGTTCATGGCTAATATATCTTTGCCCAGGGCGGGATATTCCCGTTTGAGGATGCCCTCAATCCGGAAGTCCTCCAGCAGGTTAAAGAGATCATTCGCCAGATCCGGTTCCGGAAACAGGTGGGTAAAACGGTCAATGTCGCTTTGCTCTTCATCTTCTTTACGGCTGCCATAGCGGGCGGCAATTTCCTTGCTGACTTCGTTCATGCGGGAGACATCAAATTCAAAACTCCCGTATTCCAGATGGGCTTCCTGATGGGTAGCGGAGACCTTGTAGAGTTTGAAGTTGTCTTCTTTGTCCTGAAAATCCTTGATCCGTTTGGGAAGATAAATTTTACGGCCATCTGTATAAACCGTTTCGGCCTCGGCGATTTCCACGCGGCGTCCCAACAGGGCCCGCAGATAGGTGGACAGAAGGTGCCTGATGGCTTTGAGCTCCAGCCCCTTGGGGATGCCTTCCATGAAATCGCTGAAAGCGGGAGAATTGCCGGTCAGGAAAGACAGTGCCTTTTCTTCGTCGTCTTTGGCTGTGTTTTCGACAAACGACGCAATCATGCCGAAGCCTTTCAATCCTACCCAGTTGATGAATTCGGGGCTTTTTTCGAGAAGCGCAACGGCTAGGGCAGGGCTTGTACGGGCCACCATGGCGGCAATGCCATAGACGCCCGGGGCAATAGCTTTGTCACCGATGTGATCAAGTCTGCCGATAAGCCCGGGGCTCTTCTCGACCACGGCGATGGCGGCCTGCCAGTCTTTCGCAGCAATGCCCGAGGCGCATTCCACCAGGATTTCCAATCCTTCAAATCCCGTTTTATCAATCACATCCGGGCTGACATCCAAAAGGCGTTTCGCAATTTTCCCGCTGTTGCGGACAGTTCTGATCATCAGGGCAAACAGTTTCACGAGTCCTGCGGCGCCGATCCGGTCAAGCAATGCCGGGCTTTCTTCCAGGAGCGTCGCCGCCAGACGCCAGTCCGACGCAGCCGCCTGGGCAGCGAATTCGTAGACACGAAAGGGTAGTGCATTGTCTCCATGGGCCAGCAGACGGTCGATCAGATCGGGACTTTTTTCCAGAAGGCTCACGGCGCCATAGTTGTTCTGGCGGGCGACCAGACGGGCCACATGGGCTATCTGAATCAACCCTTCATATCCCAGCCGTTCGATAATGCGCGGGCTTGTTTCCAGCAGGCTGACGGCGGTGGTCCAGCTCTCGGCGCCCGTTTCGTGTGCTAAATCTTCCAGCTTTTTCAGACCGTCCAACCCGATCAGTCGAATAATCTCGGGGCTGCGATCCAGGAGGCTCACGGCCATCCGGGCGTTGTATTGTACAATACGCGAGCCGAGATGACAGACTTTTGTGATGAGGGATGTATCGCCCAGTTTCAGGAGCCCGTCGATGATGGCAGGGCATTTATCAAGGAGCGAGGCCGCGGCAGACCAGCTTTCGCGGGCCAGCGATGACGCGAAATCACCGATCAATTTCAATCCGCCGATGCCGATGCGATCAATCAGATCGGGGCTTTTCAGAAGAAGCCTTGAGGCTGTTTCCCAGCTTCCCCTGGCGATATCCGTCCCCAGGACGCTGATTTGGGTCAACCCCTCCATGCCGGCTCTGTCCAGAAGGATCGGGGCAACATCCAGGAAGGATTCGGAAACAGGGCGACTCACACGGGCCAATCGGCCTGCCATATCCGCAATCTGCCGCAGGCCGTCTTCATCCAGCCGCTCGGCCAGTTCAACGCTCGTGGAGATGAATCTCAGGGCGACCTGAGAACTAACCGCCGCAAGCTCTCGCCCCAGGTGATAGACATTTCCTGTCTGCTCAACATTAAACCGGGTTAGCAGGCGATCAATGATCGCTGTGCTTTTCATCAACAAGACAACGGCATTTTCCGGATTGTCAGCGGCCATGGCCAGGGCGCATTGCCAGACCGGTTCCAATCCCTCCTGTCCCAGGCGGTCAATCAGGCCCGGAGCCGTGTCGAGAAAAGTGTAAACCATCCTGGCGCCGAAGGGAGTTGTTCCGGCCGCGTGGTCGCAAAGAACAGACATCAGGTCTGTCCGGCCGCTGCCGGTTAATCGCCGGGTGATGTCGGGAATTTTCGCCACGAGTTCCATGGCGATGTTCCAGTTGTCTTCGGCCATCACGGTTGCCAGCTGATAAACAGCCATTGCTGAAGATATCTCCGCGCCCGCTTCCATCATCCTGTTGATTTGGCCCGGGCTCTCTTCAATGACCCTGATCGAATTAGCCCAGCTCTGGGGGGCAATCACGGCGCCGAAAGCGGCAATTCTGCGCAGGCCTTCAAAGCCGACCCTGTGAATGATCGCCGGGCTTTCCGTGAGGACGCACATCGCCGTCCGGATGTCGATTCGGGCAATGCTGCATGCCAGGGCGGCGGTTTGAGTCAATGTTTCAAAGTTGTTTTCGGAAATCAGTGCCGGGCTGATTTCGAGAAAGCGTGCCGCAAGAGGAGCGCCGTAGGGGACCACCTGATTCGCCATGCCAAAGACATTGAGAACTATCTCTTCGCCTGCCGGGAGAAGCTCGGCAACGATATCCGGCGTTCTTTCCAGAAGGACAAGGGCCGCCTGGCGATCATTGTCGGCGATTCGGGTGATCGGTGTCAGAATGGAATCGATGCCTTCTTCTCCGAAGCGTTCGACCAGGGGAGAAAAAGTGGAGCTGAAAAGGGCTGTCAGTTCATGGGCCACGTTTTCATCAGGCACCGAGGCCCCGGCCGGCCGGGGCTTTTTGGATCTATCTTTAAATCGGTCTTTAGGCATTAATCCAACCATTAAAAACTGAAATAGTTTTTAAGCACTTCTTCAATGCTCTTTTTCAGGTCGCTGTCGTAGGTCAGCGGTTCGATCATGGTGGCGCGCAAGGAATCCTTTACCGGCATGCCGCTTTTGAGCAGCATTCCCGCATAAACCAGCTCGCGCGTGGAAACGCCTTCCTCCAGACCCTGATGAATCAGATTGCGTATCCGGTTGGCTGCACGGACCAGCTTGACTGACATTTGCTCATCCACGCCCGCCTCCAGGCTGACAATCCGGACTTCCAGATCCTCCGCGGGCCAGCCGAGGTTGATGGAAATAAAACGCTGCCTGGTGCTGGGCTTCAACTCCTTTAAAACACTCTGGTAATTGGGATTATAGCTGATGACCATCATGAATCCTTCCGGTGCATGGAAGATTTTACCCTTCTTTTCCACAGGCAGATACCGCCGATGATCCGTTAGAGGATGAATTACGACCGTGACATCCTTGCGGGCCTCGACCACTTCATCAAGATAGGCGATGCCGCCTTCGCGCACGGCCATCAGGAGAGGGCCGTCAATCCAATCCACCTCATCGCCCTTGATGATGTAGCGGCCGGTCAGGTCGTTGGCGCTGAGGTCGTCATGGCAGGCGACGGTATAGAGAGGCCGGTTCAGGCGCCAGGCCATGTGCTCCACCAGCCTGGTCTTGCCGCTCCCGGTGGGGCCGTTGAGCAGAACCGGCAGCTTATTGGCATGCGCTGCCTCGAACATCTCTATTTCCTTGCCTTGCGGGAGATAAAACGGTTCTTTGGATACTCTGAAGTCGGTATTTTCAATTTTCCCGGATTTTTCGTGCCTGGACATCTTTTGCTCCTCTCACTTTTTAGTAAGAACTGGTTGCAGACGGAAAGCAGAAGGGTAAACGCCCTTGGTCCGGCAATATAAATACGTTTTGTCATTGTGCCGTGGAACGCAACTTTATCGTCTGCTTTTCATGACCATATGCTTGTTACTTTTAACATATGTACGATCTGAAAAATATCAAATCCTTCCAGTGTGTTTCCCGGGAATAATTGTGTATGCTGTCCCCGGAATTCTTACCCATGCGGGAGGCAAGACCTTTCCCTGCTTTATGGAAATTACTTCTTTGGAGACTCCCCTGTTAAATACCTCTGCTGCAGCCCGCGCATACCTTTCAGCCAGCGGTCCTAATCCGACGCTTTCCGCTGAATGTAGGTTTTCACTTCCTTGTGCGGCAGAATCAGAAATTCGTCAGCGGTAAAAGATTCCATGACGGCATCCGCCAGTTGCTCCGGCTTCATCAGGCTATCCACAGCCGCCGGGCCGCCGCATGTTTGGTCACGGAATAAGGCAGCGATCCGATCTGACTCAAGAGTCCCGCCGCCGCCGGGGAAGTAAATCCCAAACGGGTTAAATCTCTTTATTCAGGATCTCCGGTCCGGGCAAACTGCGCTAAGAAATCTATCATGGCAAAAGAAGCAGGGACAGGCCACAAACAAGGCAGGCCCTTGATATTTTTGATAAGAACATCCTTTTTGTTGGGTGAAGCATAAGAAGCGCCGTCTTCTATGTCAAGGAAATCGAGGGGGATGTCTAGGGGGAAAATCCTGGGAGCTTGGGATCAAGCTATGCTGATCCCGTTATTTGCAGCATCCTTTGCAGCACGTTCTTTTTTATAGCCGGCGCTATTTCGACTATTTAGCTTTATAAATTATAGCTGAAAAACAATGCAATTCCTGCTATCCTTTGAAAATGACTGTTTTTGATACGCACATTCATACCCGGCGGTATTCCGGCTGTTCTTTTATTGATTACGAAGACATTATAGGACAGGCGGTGGCTACCCATCTCAACGGTATTGCTATTACTGAACACGGCATGCGCTGGCCGGATGAAGAGTTCGGCAGATGGCGGAAAATGGCCGCCGGCCGCGGCATTGTTTTAATCAACGGACAGGAAATCAATACCTTCGATTCCGCGAATCGTTCCCAGGGTGAATTTCTGGTGTTTGGCGTTCGCCGCAGCCTGACCCAGGCATGCTCAGCTGTTGAGCTTGTTCAAGCCGTTCATGAAGAAGGCGGCATTGTTATTGCCGCGCATCCTTACAAATTATCCCGCGGCGGCAGGTCCCATTACTACGGGGCGGGTGATATGGTCTATAAACTGCAGCTTGACGGTATTGAATTATGTCATCCCGATCACAGCGAAGCGGCCATGAAGAAAGTCCGTCAAGCCATGCATGAGCTGAATATCCCCGGCACCGGCGGCAGCGATGCCCATAAAATTCTCAACATCGGTTCCTGTGTAACCGTCTTTGAAAATCAAATTCTCAACGAAGAGGATTT
The DNA here is from genome assembly GCA_963845095.1 of uncultured delta proteobacterium. Taxonomy (GTDB): domain Bacteria; phylum Desulfobacterota; class Syntrophia; order Syntrophales; family Smithellaceae; genus MVRV01. The sequence goes on along the minus strand of CAWJQM010000001.1, from coordinate 11,450 downwards.
TATCCGGGAAATCCGCGCAGGCAGACTTCATGCTGAGAAAAGGGATAAGTAGGTGCAACGGTTTTAAGACGGGAAAAAGGAGCCGGCAAAATCGTCATCACTCATGAAATTTAAAAAGGAGAAAAAAGATGATTTCGCGCATTGACCACGTATCCATCGCGGTAAAAGATCAGGCAAAGGCCGAACATTTCTTTCGCGATGTTCTGGGAGCCGTTGCGGGAACCAACGCCGCCGATCCTGTAACAAAATATTTCTGGCAGCTTTTTTCTGTGGGCGATCTCTCGCGACTGGAAATTATTTCACCCACGGGTCCCGGTAGTTTTCTGGACGGTTTCCTGAAGTCAAAGGACGCCGGCGTCCACCACATCACCCTCCAGACGCCGGACATTAAAAAGGCCATGGCCCATCTGGATGTGCACGGCATTCCCTACTTCGGATACAATGAATATCCGGGAGGGGTATGGACGGAAATCTTCATCCACCCGCGTCATGCCTTCGGCGTCCTGATTCAAATCGCCCAGTTCGAGGCCGACGAGTGGCTGTCCGATCAGGTCAAGTTCCCCAAGGGAACAAAGTGGAGCGTCGAGAAAACCCAGACCGGCGCAAATCTGCTCTTTGCCCATCCCGGCGGCGGAAAAGTTTCACTGGTACTGGATCATCAAGAGCTCAAACAGTTGGCGTCAGTCCTGAACCAAACGCTCACGTGAAGCCGGATAAATAATCTTAATAACTAGGAGCTTGCTTATGTCAGAATTAGTAAAAATGCTCGGTTGCCGTTACCCGATCATCCAGGGTCCCTTCGGCAGATTATACAGCCCGCGGATGGTAGCCGCCGTCTCCGAAGCGGGCGGTTACGGAATGCTGGCTCTGGGTTTTATCGATGATGCCGATCGGGTTAAAAGACTGATTGACGACGTCCGGAAACTGACGGACAAACCTTTCGGCGCAAACCTTGTGCTTTTTAATCCCCGGAACATCGAGTATCTGCAAATCCTGGCGGATGCGGGGATTAAAACAGTGACCACCTCCGTCGGTTCTCCGAAAGACCTTTATCCCGTCATCCATGACCTGGGAATGAAGGGAATTCATGTGATTCTGGCGCTTCCTCACGCCATCAGAGCGGTCGCCGCCGGGGCGGACGCCCTGGTGGTTGTCGGTTCGGAAGCAGGCGGGCTTCGTTCGATGAATCCAGAATCCTCCACCATGGTGCTGGTGCCTCTGGTGGCGGATCACGTCAAAGTCCCGATTGTGGCTGCGGGAGGCATCGCGGATTCCAGAGGGTATAAAGCGGCTCTTGCCCTGGGCGCGCAGGGTGTTCAAATCGGCACACGTTTCCTGGCGTCTGAAGAAAGTCCGGCCAGTGAGCGCTGGAAAAAAGCGATTGTGGCATGTTCCGAAGGCGGCACCGATCTGGTCACCGTGGGAGGAATGAATATGAAGCAAAGACTGATCATCACCCCCTGGATTAAAAAGCGGCTTTCTGAACCCGACGCCCAAAACATTTCCGCGGAACTGGAGCGCAATCCCGAGGCTTTCGGCAACTGCGAGCACGCGGCGCTCGAATCAGGTCAGGTGGGGGCGCTGATCAGGGACATAAAGCCCATCCGGGCGATTATCGAAGAAATGGTTTCCTGATCAATCCATAGCGGATATTCAAACTGAATATTTATGAACCATATTTCTGCTATTACAAAATGCTTTATAATTGAAATGCAAAATATGCACCGCGGCATATCAGGGGAAATTCCCTCCCGATCCTCCCCGTTCCGTGAAGGCCTTTTCAATATCGGTTTCCGTGTGGGCAAGCTTCTGCTTGGCCAGGGTAAACAGGACATTTCTTGCCTGCATGGCGTTTTGGCAGCCCGGGTTGCCCTGCGTCGCATACAGGAAATATTTCACATACCGGCCGGTGAGTTTGTGACCGGGAAAATCCACGAAGGTGACCTTCACATCTTGTCACGATCAGGTCATGACGGCCCCGCCATCGACGCTGATGGCCTGACCCGTAATGTTTTTCGCCTCCTCCGATGCGAGATAGGCCACCATGCTTGCTATGTCTTCCGACGTCTGAGGCCTTCCCAGGGCCGTCAGGTTTTTCGTCCGTAACTCGAAAATCTCCTCCAGTGACTTATCTGCCATGGTGGAGTAGTTTGCCTTCATCTCCCTAGCCAATTGTTCCCACCCCGGTGTGAAGACATAGCCCGGACAAACGGCATTGACCGTAATCCCATAGCGGCCCAACTCCTTGGCCATGGTCTGCGTCAGGCCTTGAACGCCGAATTTTGCGGCGCAGTAAGGACCGATGAGGGACTCACCGAGTTTGCCCGATATGGACGAGATATTAATAATCCGTCCCTGTTTCCTTTTAATCATCTCCTGAGCGGCCGCACGGGAACAGAGGAAGGTGCTTTTCAACGTGATTTCAATCGTCCGATCCCAATTCTCCGTGGCGGTCTTGATGACAACGGCCGGCCCACCGGCGCCGCCGCCCACATTGTTGACCAGAATATCGATTTGTCCATAGGCCTCGATCGTCTTTGCGATCATGGCGTTGACGTCAGCCTCTTGGGTGGCATCGGCCTGGATGGCTATGCTGTTCCCCCCCTGGGCCTTGATCTCGGCCGCGGTATTTTTTCCATCCGTTTCCATCAGGTCCGAGACGACCACCGTGGCCCCCTCAGCAGCCAGGCGCATCGCAATCGCCTTGCCTATCCCCTTTCCCGAACCGGTCACTACAGCGATCTTCTCCTTGATCTTCAGATCCATAGCCTTCCCCCCTTTTTTTTATAAACAAGCTGATCAGGCTTTCATCGTGTTCATTTTGTTGATGGTTGCTTCCGCTTCGACCATGATACGGTCTATCAGCTCACTGGTCGTGGGATTGTCCATAATGCCGCCGACACACTGCCCGGCGAAGAGGCTGCCGCCTTCCTTATCGCTTTCGTTTATTGCCTTGAGATGCTTCATGCTCCCGAGAGCCTGGCGGGCCAGTACCATGAGGGGGTGCCCTTCTTCCTCCTTCATCATCGCGATGGCGGATTCCACGAATTTCGGACAGAGCCAGTGCCGCGAGGGCATTTAAAAAGGCGGTGAGGTAGTGTAAATTGACTTTAATGCAAGATTTTTCAATACAAAAGCGTTTTTTCTGAAATAAATTATAAAATTTGAAGATCATGAAGTAAAAGGAATACTGATGAACTCAACCATGAATTGACTTACACTGGATATTTGTCAATTATCGTGTCCACCCTATACCAGAATCCATCAATATTTTTAAAATGTATCGAATTATGACATTTCCCTTTTTTAAAACAATGAGGACACACCTTTATAGGTACTTTCACACCATTGTATTCAGTATCATAAAATTCCTTTAAAATCTTATTGTGACAATGATCACATTTATCTGGTTGTGTTATGTTAAATTTTTTCATATCTTTTTTTTTCATTCAGTATATGTCTCCTTATTCTTCCATGTGAGGTTTTGCGAGTGACTCATAAAACCACTTCCTGCTCCGATTCCAGAAAGTGGGTTTGTGTTTTTTCCGTATCGTTCATCTTAACCCTAGCCTGATTTGAGAGTTTGTAAGAAATCGAGTACCTTTAAACTGTTATTGCAATGTAATGTGTGAATAAACCTTAACTGAAGATATTTCAATATAAAATTGCTTACTTTCAAATCCTATGTATCCCAAGACAGGGGATAAAATCAAGATAGCTGCGAGGATATTACCGAAATTCAAGCCAGCAAAGGCGTTTAAAGAGGCGGTGAAGTAGGGTTACGCTTCAGTTTTATTGAAAAAAATCTCTAACTGCCGGAATGTCTTAACTGGCAATGGTTTGATGTTAATTTCTATGGACGAAGGTAATAAGTTAACAGCGTTGTCCCCCTCTTTTTCAATATTTCCTGCACTTGCTTTTACCCTTTATATTGTTGCAATATTTTTCTTGACATATAAGTTATTATTAACTATTAAGTAAACACTAACTAACATAGCAATAATCTGTATAAGAGAAAATTGGCCACCTCAAATATTTAAGGAGTGATGTAAACAATGAAAGACATACTAATAAAATTCTTATCCCTAATTTGCGCTGTTGCCGGAATTATTGGCATTAAAGTGGCAGATTTACCGACTGTAATCACCATTATACTGGTACTTGCTGTTATATTAGCAGTGATTTGGGTTTTAGCCATAGACTTTACCAACAGGGATTCAGTAAAAGAAGAATCTGCATAAGCAATAAAGATATTTATTTTGCTGATTGCAAATCACCGGCAACGTAGCCCTAAATTTGCTTTCACAATTTATTTCGTAGTCTCTTTTAGAGATGGTCTAAAAAGGGGGTTTGGATGAGTATGCTTTGCACCAGGAACTAATTTAGAAATATTTTTCAATTTATTTTTACCATGGAATAAGGTGATTAAAAGCTTTTTTAATCACCAACGGCTGAACATTTTCTTCATATTTATTAATTCTTACAATAATCTTGTCTTTTCAATTGCTTTCTCATCTAAAATTAATTATCCTAATGTGAGTGAACATTAATCTGAATTGATATGAATCGTTACGAAATAATATTTTACTTGAATGTTGATTTTGAGGATATTTAAAGTGCTATGGCAAACAAAATGAAAAGAGAAGCTACGGAAGTCAGGCAACAGCAGATTATTGAAGCAGCACAGAAAATAATCTTTAAACACGGGAGTGAGCATCTGACGGTCAAACGAATCGCTGACATGGTCGGCATTTCCGAAGCAGCAATATATCGCCACTTCAAGAGCAAAAAAAGCATTCTTTCCTTCCTTCTCACCTATATAGAAAATATTCTTCTCAACGACATCTCGGAGGGGACAAAGGCCACCGAATTGGTGACGCTCAACACAATCGATAAAATCATCCTAAGGCATTTTTCCATGATTGACTTGCGCAAGGGTCTTTCCTTTCAGGTCATCGCGGAGATAGTCAGCCTTGGTGATCGCAAACTTAATAAAAAGGCAGCGCAGACTATCGACAAATACATTTCCAGCCTGGTTGAACTCCTCTCCACCGGTGTCAAGGATGGGGCTATACGCAAAGACATCGACTTGGAGGCCTCAGCAACATTGCTCTTTACTCTTATCCATGGACTCGTGAACATGTGGGCACTTAACGATGGCAGCTTTAAACTAATCACTAAATACACCAGTCTTTGGCAAATTTACCGAGAAGCCATAAGCAAACGCTAACATTACTTATCGGGCTTCCTTAAGAAACAACTTTATACCATCAGAACACGGATGAGTATATATTCTAAATCTTTTTGGGATCAATTAATTTAGTCCCTCTGATGATAATGTATTGATTTATTCAGAATAATCCGTTAGTAAAAATCGTATTCTTTATAGTAACTTTATTTAGGGTTCAGAAACTTCCATGTTTCTGGAGGATTTTGATGGTCGGGCCGCCATCTGACGTAAATGTCAGATGGCGGCTTTTTTATGTAATATTTTGAAGGAGAGGATGATACCAATGGTAGATGTAAATGTAAAACAAGTGATCTTTCTTATCGTTTTGATTACAATAGTTTTAACGCCAGTTATTCTTTCTATATTGGCAAAGAAAAAGATAATGATAAAATATGATTCTTGGGATATTAAGCAGATTCGTTATGTCAATGTCAGCTGCCTGGGACTTGGCTATCTTGTGGCCTCGCGTGGAGTAACATATCTAATTCGTTGATTCGCGATTTTATTTCAGGTTAAATTCTTGTAATCTTAATGCGGCATGAGAAGTCTGAGATCCTTTGGATTAAGGAGAGATTCATGGCGAAGCATCATTATCCCCTCGAACCTCTTTTTGGGAAAATCATTGGTCCATTTGAGAGGTTTCTTCGGCAAACCACTGCTGGTGGGATCGTTCTTATGGGTATGACGTTGCTGACCTTGATAGTGGCCAGCTCGCCATGGGGCGACGCCTATCGGCATTTATGGGAGACGCCTGTCCGCATCGGGATAGGTCGGGAGAACATGGAAATGTCCCTTCACGTATGGGTAAATGAAGGTCTCATGGCCTTGTTCTTTTTGCTCGTCGGTCTCGAACTAAAACGTCAAATAATGGTCGAGAGCTTGCTTCCCTGCGCATTGCCGCCCTTCCGGTTGCGGGGGCAATCGGGGATGTTTGTGCCCGCGGTCATCTACTTTCTGTTCAATCCTTCCGGTCCGACTGCATCCGGCTGGGGCATCCCAATGGCCCAGACATTGCATTCGCCGTAGGCATCCTTGGTCTTCTGGCTTGGCGCATTCCCAAGAATCTTATCATTTTTTTAACCGCCCTGGCCATTGCGGACGACTTGGGCGCGGTGCTAATCATCGCAATCTTTTACACGCAGTCCATCAATATGGCGTTTTTGGGCGTCGCAGTTGGCCTGCTGGGCATCCTGATGCTTTGCAACCAGGGGGGCATACGTCACCCATTCCCCTATGCATCCTGGGGATTCTCCTGTGGCTGGCGTTCCTGAAATCGGGGATACACGCCACTTTGTCCGGCGTGCTGCTGGCCTTCACGATTCCCGCACGCCCTTTAGATACGCCACACCAGTTTGACAAGCACCTTGATGAAATAAAAAATGCCTTCCGCGGGGAGACCGTCACTTATGAAGGAGTTGCTGCACCACTTACGCTACCCTGACGTCTGCCATTGCCGAGAATATTGAAAAGGCATCCATTGCTGTGCAGTCACCACAGCAACGGCTGGAGCATCATCTTTCCCCCTGGGTTACATTCGGGGTTATCCCGCTATTGCCTGGCCAACGCTGGACTGGATCTGTTTGCAATCCCTTTCCGGGATGTTATCGTTCAGCCTGTAACACTGGGGATCATACTGGGATTGGTTTTGGGAAAGTTTGTCGGAATATCCGGCTTTGCCTGGCTGGCCGTAAAACTTAATTTAGCAAGACTCCCTGGCGGTGTCCAATGGCGTCACATCCTGGGCGCAGCCTGGCTTGGGGGAATTGGCTTTACGATGTCTCTCTTTATCGCGCAATTAGCTTTCACCACTAGCCCCCTGCTATTTGAAGAAGCGAGACTTGGAATTATTATGGCCTCCTTGAGTGCTGCAATTGTAGGCCTCACCTGGCTTTATCTCAGCGCTCGAAAATCAGCAGATGGCGGAACGTTACTTCATTAAAAATTGCTAACACGCCAAACAAATTCCGAGGTGAAAACGTAATTGTTGATTTTATTTTAAAGTCCGATTTTACCGTAAGCGTTTCTTTTTCTGACACAAAAGGAATCGAAGAGAAATGGTTTGTTGGTAGAAGGAAATATAAAAATTCATTTTATGGTGAGGCAATTAAAATAGCTGCTAAAATTCTACCAAATCATACCCAGCAAAGGATTTAATGAGGCGGTGAAGTAGGGACGAATAAATAGATAGAACTGTCAAATCCAGTCCGTCCTCAGACAAGTTATCAATATTCATGCTCGCCTGACTCGCGCGGGCTAACGCCTTAGGCAGTCAGGATTAAGTGCATGAGTATAGTTAGACTTGAATATAATCCTATTTCTTAACACATTTCACACCACGCACCTTTTGATCTGCTTCACAACTGTATTTTCCATTGGGTGTATCTGCTTTCCATTTTACGTCCATCATGCTGCGGTCAACATCATAAACCGTAACTTGTTCTGATGTTAGACCACCAATATATTTTGCAGTTTCTTTTTGTAAATTGGCTGTTTCGTTTCCACATCCAATTACCGCTAAAGCAGACAGCCCTGAAACTAACAACAAAATGGCCTTTTTCATCTCATTCTTCCAGTCCACGTCCATATAATTCATTTAATAGCTAGGTTCCGGACGAACTAAATACCTAACCATCTTTACCTGGATTGGTATGAAACCCTTCATGAAGATGCTCATTTATAATAAAGACACCGTTTCTGCTTAGAAACCGGTCTATATCGCCTAGTCTATATTTCTTCACCAGCATGGTTACAGGTGATGGAACCTATCCGGTTGCTTGGGATGTGGCCATTTCTGTCACCATTTATCTTTTGTAGAATCTACACCCTTTTCGGGACATGGTTATGAGGATAAAAATTAGTTTTTACCGCATCGTCTCTGTTGCCGGTGATTTACAATGAGCAAAATAGCTATCTTTATTATTTATGCGGATTCTTCTTTTGCTGAATCCTTGTTGGTAGTCAATAGATATAACTAAAATAACTGCTAATAAAACAAAGCGCAAATTAGGGATAAGAATTTTATTAGTATGTCTTTTGTTGTGTACATCACTCCTTGAATATTTGTGGTGGTCAAATTTATCTTATGCAGATTCTTAGTATGTTAGTTATTGTTAACATAAATAGTTAAAACTAACTTACATGTCAAGAAAAATATTGCCGCAATATACAGTTTTAAAGCAAGTAAAAAATGTATCAACGGCACTTCCGCCGTTATCCAAAAATCTTCATTGAATAGGAACATCGTATACAAAATTCAAAATGAACGGCAGGGTCAATTGACTCTGCCTTTTTCACTTTCTGTTTATTGTTCTCAAAACACGGAAGGTTAAAAGAAGGTTAAAGCCAGGTTAAAGGATTATATTCGATAAAAAGCGAAATTTGCTAATAAAAATGGCGGGAGAGTGGGATTTGAAGTCACTCGATATCTGAAATTATTTAGCAATATCAAGTATTTGCTTTGGGGTAATGGGTTAAGGTTAAAGGAAAGTTAAATGATGTGAAAAGAAAAAAGCAGGGCCATTTATGAACCCTGCCTTTCTGCAATTAAATCGTTTATGTGGTTTGCTACTTCTGAAACTTTCACCTCACTCCTGCCAATCCCATCAGACCAAGACCAAGAAGCAACATTGTGATAGGTTCCGGGACAGTTGTTGTAATCTTACTGACTTTGATATTGTCCAATGCCCAAGGTTCATCAGGATAACCGGAGCCAAAATAATCCTGGCTTGATTGATCAGGATGTCCCCTAGAATCAAAAATTCAATGTTCCGCCGGAATGAGAGAAGTCGATTTTGAAGGTATAAATGTTCGCCCATACACTATTATTAAAGAGAGGGATTGATGAACGAATAGTTCTCGTAGACACCTGAATTAATCATATTAGGAGTAACACTCAGGCGATTAACGTTATTGATAGAAAAATCGAAATAATCCGGGCCACAGCAACCAGAGCCATCCCCATCCCATGTGTTAATGGCATATAGATCAAACAAAATTGAATAGGAACCTGCTGCTTGAGCATCCAAAGCAAGTTGCACTTTTTCGGCGTAATTGAAGAGCCCGGCTGCTATAGGTGAGGCATGGAGCCCAAGAGGTTATTTCCGTTAATGTCTTGAGTTACTTGCAGGCCATATGAAGATAGGTTTTGGTGAATCGAAGAAGTAATGCTCCAGTTTGTCAGAGCTGGTGATCCTTCAAAACCCTCCTGATAGATTACATCTGAAAAAGCAGGAAGAGGATAAAATGAAAGCAACCAAAACACCACTGCCAAGGGAATCAACATTTTTTTCAAGGTTTTCATTACTTTCTCCTTTCGATTAAATTGAAATTGATCGATTCTTACGCTTCTTTATCTCTTCTGAGCAAATTGATAATGATTTACTTTTTTGAATGTTTAAACAATCTAATTTATAAACTTCCTCCTGACTCCTGCCAATCCCATCAAGCCAAGACCAAGCAGCAGCATGGTGGCGGGCTCGGGGACACCAGTGGGAGGTAATATCTCGGCTGCTGTCCCTTGAACACCCACGGTGAAGCCATTCCAGTACTCATTGCTGAGGCTGCGCCAAGTCAGGGTGTTAAATGCGCCTGTGAATCGAATAGTCCCGTGAGGTTCTCCGGTGCCCAACAGTTGGTATTCGAAGTTACCACTGCCAAGGTCAACAATGCTCTTATAGGAGGTGCCACACCCCCAGTGGCCACAACTGTTATTACCGGGCAAGTTGCCTCCCGTCCCTCCATAACTTAAGATTTCAAAGTCCTGATTCAGGAACGCATACCCGTTGCCGTTGAGGCTGCATAGGAAACACTGGATTGGCAATAGTTTGCGAAAACTGCAGCGTCTGGTTGCCAGCATATTGCAGTGCGACAATACCGCTAAAGTCTGGCGGAATTGTCAACCAAGGCACTAGTGTATGGCGATGATCCAACTGGAGTCCAGGGTACCAATCCGTGCCGCCGCTTGCTTGATAAAAGCCGATTCCTTGAGGATTAGTATACGTCACATTCACTGTTGATGTGGGAGTTGTGATCGCCCTAGCCCCTGAAACAATCCAGACACCCGACCGGTGTTCGATCCCGTCCAATCTGTCCAATAGATTTGGGCGGCACTCGCTAAAGCGCAGTTGAGCATTAGGGCAAGGACAACGAATATCTGGCTCATTCTTCTCATTAAGTTTCGATTAATCATTTTTCCTACCTTTATTTATATGGTCAATATTTTTGTCTGATATTGTATCAATCACATATCATGCCAAAGATAAAACACTGTAACATAACATATTCAAAATATTTGGCAGATTGTTACCTACGGGAGATAATTTTACCCTTTAAACTTTCTCCGATCCTGCGATCCCCATCAGACCAAGTCCAAGAAGCAGCATGGTGGCGGGTTCGGGTATTTGAGGATTACCATCCGGTATTCCAGCAATTGTTAATCTACCCCTTCCATAACGGTTAACATATGTATAAACATAGAATCCTGCATCATCACCTGCATTAAGTGAAATATTGAATGTACCACTTTGTGTAGAAGAGGCATCGTCGGAACTATCTGTAAGTTGATTATACACTCCATTTACATAGTAACCAGCTGGGTCCCATTTGGGCCGCAACCATCAATAGTCTGATAGAACCAAGATATTGTATTTGTTACTGGTTCTGTTAAAATTGTATGATAAAAAGTATATGTACCATCTAAATTACTATTATAGTTATTTGAACCTAAAGATCAAAATTCGCGTCTTGAACAATTATTGATGGTTCAACCACATAACCATCTCCACCAGCAGCACTTCTATTTTCTAAAATCCATGAAGCATTCGCTGTTCCTATGGAAAACAGAAAAAAAATAGACATTAAACAAAGAGTTATTTTAACAGTACGTTTCATATTTTTACCCCTTTCATTTAATTAAATGACAAAGTGCTTTCAAGCATTTTTGTACTCATAATCCTATGTGCCTGTATTTATTAAATATATTATTATCGGAATGCTGTTAAAAAAAGTATCTGTAAACAAATCTGACATATTTCTTAGTTTCATTACAAACAATCGACCCTATTGTTATCTTATAACATATTGATTTTATTTACTAATTATAATATTGAAATAGTGTAAAGAATTCCGACATTTTTGCAGCTGTTACAGTCTAAAAAGTTAAAGAAGGTTAAAGAATTATATTCGCTAAAAATAGAAATTCACGAATAAAATGGCGGAAGTG